>NZ_FNRD01000017.1 GCF_900107635.1 Flavobacterium gillisiae | reverse complement strand
GGGGCTCACCTCTTCCCATCCCGAACAGAGTAGTTAAGCCCGCCTGCGCAGATGGTACTGCAGTTATGTGGGAGAGTATGTCGTCGCCTTTCTTTGAAAACCCTTTTCTAACGAACAGGGTTTTTTGTTTTGTAATACAACGGCGTTCGCTCTTCGGGCTCCGCTTTTCGCCTTTTTTTAAAATTCTTAATTTATTCTAACATCTATTAAATCCTGTTTTAACAAACGGGGTTTTTTCGTTTGTAGTAAAGGCAAAATAATGTTAATTTTGATAGATATTGCGTGTTGTAATTGTTAATATTTTTGTTTAATTAAACCATTTTTACGATTTTAAAAGTTTACTTTCGCTGAAGTAGCGATTGTTCTACAAATGTCTTAAGAACAAATTCAAGGGCTTTTATTTTGCTAGATTGGTGATTTTCCATATGGGGTCTTAAACTGATTTATAGTCAATAAAAAGTAATAGTTTGTTAAATTAAATCAAAACAAAATATTCTTGAATGAAATTACAAAATTGGTTTTTTCTGTTTTTCATATTTACACTCTCTTTTTCATCATTCGGTCAATACTTCCCCTCCAAAAACTACACAACCGCAGATGGTTTGCCTAATAATGCGGTGCGATCTTTATTTTTAGATTCTAAGAACGTATTATGGATTGGTACAGAAAATGGCGTTTCCATAATGCAGAATGGAGTATTTTCAACAATAGATGAATCCAATGGCTTAGGACATAACAGTTGTTGGGATATTTCACAAGATACGAATGGTAATATGTGGTTTGCCAGTTACGGTGGTGGTGTCAGTAAATTCGATGGTCAGAAATTTACTGTTTTCACGCAGAAAGAAGGCTTACTCGCCAATAAGACAAGAAAGGTTTTTCCTTATAAGAATAAAATGTATGTTGGCACAGAGCAGGGTGTTTCTATAATTGACATTTATAGTAATAAAGTTATTACGCCAATTGGACCAGTCCATAAAGAGGATTTTATATGTATTTCGTTTTTTGAATATGGCGGTATAGTATATTTTGCTTCCGTTTTTGATGGTTTGTATAAGATTGACGAATCGGGTTCATTCCCCAAGATAATTCCTGTAATTTTGCATAAAAACACTTATGCTTTAGGGCTTTTTGGTTCTAGTTTATACAGCGGAAATAATGGTTTTGTTGATAGGTTTGATATATTAGATATTAAAAAAGGTAAATTGGGCTCTTCTCAATTTGGAAAATCAACGGTTTGGCAATTCGCAAAAGATAAAAGAAACATTGTTTTTGCAGCTGCTTGGGGTATTTATAATCCTGATGGTGGGTTGTATCGTATTGACAGAAATCAAATGATTGATGTCTCTGATTTGCATGGAATTGATTCCAAGGTTTTATTTAATGTCGTTTATAATAAAAAAGAAGACATTTTATACGTTGGCTCGAATGACAAAGGAATATATGAAGTTAGATTGAACAAAATGATTGATTATATTCCTTTCGAAGGAAATTCAATTGTTGATTTTAAAAATTATGGAAAGCAAAAAATCATCCTGCATAATAAAGGAGTTTCCATTTTAGATTCTAAGCAGAAGATATTAAAGACGGTTTCAACTTCTGAATTTAAAAAGGCGGAACAGACCTATTTAGATAAAGCGAAAAATATTTTAAATAGACAGGGAGTTGAATCACAAGATTTTGAACTCAATTTTAAAATTAAAGCAGATGGAATCGTGTTTTATGAAATGGTAAAACATAAAAACTCGTTCTGGATTGGGAGTAATATTGGTATTTTCGAAATGAATTCAGAAGGGAAGATCATAAATTATGTACCTAAACACAGTCTTAAATTTGGGTTTCTATCAAATGATAAATTTATTGAAACGATTACTTATGCAGGAGTTAGAGTATATGATGATATCTATAATCTTAAAAGTACCCATTATCCTAAATTTGAAAAAAACACACCACAGTATATTGTACAAATATTAAATAACAAGGACAAGACTTATTTTTTGTCTGTTTTTAATGGCTTGTATGTTTATCATAATAATCAATTTCAATCGTATTTAGCTGATGGTATTTGGAAAGAAAATAAATTCAAGCATATTACGGTAAATGACAAAGGCCAACTTATATTAGCTGCTGAATTTGGAAATGTATTTATCGTGGATGACAGGGCTGCTTTTAAAGTATTGGATACAATTAATAAAGAGAATTTAATAGGTAAAACAATCCTTTTTCTAGAATCTTATAAAGATTGTATTTTTATTGGTACTGAAAAGGGAATCAATATTTATCAAAATGGAGACTTCCGCTTTATCGATAAAGAGCATGGTTTGAAGGATTGTAATTTCACTTCTTCGGAAATTATAGATAAGGAGTTATGGTTGGGAACAAAAAAAGGTTTTTATACTGTTGATTTAGATCTAATTTTAAAAGAGCAAATTACCGTTGCAGGTATAGATATAACTAAGATAGCGGTCAATAACATTGCTGTCGATAAATCAAATTACAAATGGTTTAAGTATGCTTCAAGTAAATTAGTTCGTGATTATCAACAAAATTCTTTTTCTATTGATTTTATTCCCAGAGGACATCCATTTCCGGAGAAATTAAAATTCCGTTATCGCTTGAATTCTAAAAACCGATGGAGTCCTTACAGCGATAAAACAAACTTGTTTTTACCTTATTTACCTTTTGGTGATTATTTAGTAGAAGTAGAAGTTTTTGATTTGAATGCTGGGAAATCTAGTGTTTTTAAATTATTGAATATTTGTGTAGAACCTCCATTTTGGTTTAGGTGGTGGTTTATTAGTCTAGTCTTTTTGTTTGTTTTTGGTATTGTAGTCTATATTATTAACCGAAAAAAGAATATTACCAGAGATAAAGTTAGCAAAGAAAAACAAATAACGGAAGCTAAATTTGAAGCCTTGTCTAACCAGATGAATCCTCATTTTATTTATAACGCTTTAAATTCCATTCAAGATTATGTAGGGGCTAATGATGAGCACAATTCTACATTATACATTAGTGAATTTGCAGGTTTAATGCGAAAAACTTTAAAAAATTCACCAAAACAGACAATCACAATTGAAGAAGAAATAGCATATTTAGAGAGTTACATATTTATTGAAAACATGCGATTTAAAGACCGTGTTGTGTCTGAGATTTATATAGATCCAGCGATAAGTAAGGCGGCGTTAGAAATTCCGCCTATGTTGATTCAGCCTTTTGTGGAAAATATTTTTGTACACGCCTTTGACGAATTTCATCCTTCTCCAAAACTTAAATTATCTTTCGAAATGGTCTCCACTCATGTTTTAGAGTGTAAAATTAGCGATAATGGAAAAGGCTTGAAGGCCCATAAACAATCTAAATTTCACGTTTCAAGAGGTATTGCGTTAGCCCGGGAACGAATCATTTTATTGCAGCGATCTAATTTGGATCCCATTCAAATTCATTTTACGGAGAATGACGGCACAACGGTTACAATCCAACTAATTATTTAAAAAGCAGACAGTTTGAGTTGAAAAATGACATCTATTTGCTATTGTAGTAATTATTTTATGACGGTTAATTTAAATTAAAAATTATGTAGTACTTTAGGCTAACCAATTTTTAAGAATTAATTGCTTAAATAATTTCATCTATGAAAAGAAGAACTTTCTTAACATCAACGACTATGGCCTCTATGAGTCTTAGCGCTTTTTTAATTTCGGGTTGTACTAATGTAAAAAAGAATGAAGAGTCGGAGGTTGTCGACGATATTACAACAACATTTGAACTTGAGGAAGAAACGATTAGCAGTCTGCGTGGGAAATTAGCTTCCGGAAAATATACTTCAGAACAATTAGTGCAATTGTATCTAAAACGTATTGACGCAATAGACAAAAACGGACTTAATTTAAATTCGGTTATAGAAATTAATCCTGAAGCGATCGCTATTGCAAAGACGATGGATGTCGAGATGAAAGCGGGTAAACTACGAGGACCTTTACATGGTATCCCGGTTGTCCTAAAAGATAATATTGACACGGCTGACAAAATGCAAACTACTGCCGGATCGCTTGCTTTGGAAGGTAATTATCCTTCAATTGATGCTTTTGTAGTTAACAGGCTCAGGGAAGCAGGCGCCATCATTATTGGTAAAACAAATTTGAGTGAATGGGCAAATTTTCGTTCTACACAGTCCTGCTCCGGATGGAGTAGTAGAGGCGGACAAACAAAAAACCCTTATATTTTAGATCATAATCCATGTGGTTCCAGTGCAGGTTCTGCGGTGGCCGTAGCGGCAAATCTTTGCGTTGTGGCTGTGGGTACTGAAACGGATGGTTCTGTAGTTTGCCCTTCAGCAGTTAGTGGTATTGTTGGCATTAAACCCACAGTAGGATTAGTCAGTAGATCTGGAATTATTCCCATATCACATACCCAAGATACGGCCGGACCAATGGCAAGAACAGTTGAAGACGCAGCTATATTACTTGGAATATTAGCAGGAATTGATTCTAAAGACCCTGTTACTAGTGAAAGTTATGGAAAAGGCGAAGCAGACTATACTAAATTTCTAGATGCAAAGGCATTGCAAGGGAAAAGAATTGGGGTAGAGAGAAAACCACAGGGCCAAAATCAGTTTATGCATGCCTTGCAAAACAAAGCGATTGATCTGATTAAAAAACAAGGTGCAACCGTTATTGAAATAGATTATATAGATAAAATAAACGAATTGGGATCCGCCGAGTTTGAAGTGATGCAATATGAATTTAAAGCTGGAGTCAACAAGTATTTAGCTACTTCAAGTGCGAAGGTAAAAACATTAAAAGAGGTTATTGATTTCAATAGTGCCAATGAGGATAAAGCAATGCCTTATTTTAAACAAGAAACACTAATAAGTTCTAACGAGAAGAAAGGACTTGATGATAAAAAATATATTGAAGCATTAAATAAAAGCCATTTTGGTTCTAAGAAAGTTTTGGATGATGTAATCAAGGCGAATAAGCTTGATGCAATTTGCGGATTAACAATGGGACCTGCATGTAGTATCGACAATATATATGGTGACCGTTGGGGAGATGTTTTCTTGACAACTCCAGCAGCGGCAAGTGGATATCCTCATATCACAGTACCGTGCGGAATGGTATATGAATTACCAATAGGATTTTCCTTCTTCGGGAAACCTTATTCTGAACCTGAATTAATAGGAATCGCCTATGCTTATGAACAGGCTTCTAATAATAGGATAAAACCAAGTTTCAAGAAGTCATTTTTATAAAAAGAGTTGGAAAAAATAGGACAACAAATAACGGGATAAATAGCCGTTATTTGTTATCGTATATAAGAGAAATAAGGTAACAGTTGTATGCTGATATTTCAATCTGGGAGCTTAAAGAAGTCATAATAGAAAGTTCATTGCAGTAAGGAATGACGGACTGGGATTTGATTTAAGATACTATTGTTTTTGTATGTATTTAGTGAATTGTACTAAATAAGCAATAATACCAGAGCTCTCGGGTGCGTTAGCACGATGCAATTTTAGAAACTCTCTCTATCATATTTACATATTCCATTAATCGGACATTCGTTACATTTAGGAGTTGGGCGACAAATTTCTCTGCCTAAAAAAGAGATTGCCATTCCTATTTCTTCCCAAATAGTTTTTGGTAATACTTGTATCAATTGTTTTTCGACTTTGATACCGTCGTTAGTTTCTGGAATTAATCCGATTCTGGGTGCTACACGGATAACATGTAGATCTGCAATGATACCTGCTGCGGTAGCTTTGGCTTCGCGCATAATAACATTCGCAGATTTACGGCCGATACCTTTTAGAGCTGTCAAAGCATCCATTGTGAGGGGGATGTTCTCGTCTTTTTCAATGGTTTTTGCAATTTCTATTAACCAACTCGCTTTGGTTCCAAAATTTTTGACTTTGGAGATATAGGGTATTAGCCTTTCTACATTCGAAACTGCCAAACTTTGCATATCTGGATATACTTCAAAAAGAAATGGAGCTATTTTATTTATATTGGCATCAGAATCTTGAGCTGATAAAACGACCATTACCAAAAGCTGATATAAATTGTCGTACTCTAATGGATGTTTTCTTCCTTTGTATTTTATTAGAATAGGTTCTAATTTTTGTTCCCAATCATTTGAATGTCCGAATAAATCCATTCATTTTTATTTTTTGAAATCTATTGAAACCGAATTTACGCAATAGCGTTGTCCGGTACTTGTTGGTCCATCATTAAATAAATGACCCAAATGACTTCCGCAATTAGCGCAGACTATTTCAGTTCGAATCATTCCGTGCGTTTTATCTAAAACATATTTGACTTTTCCGGGAATTGAGTCATCAAATGACGGCCAGCCACAATGTGCATCAAACTTTGAGTCACTTTCAAATAATGGTTCTGAACAAGCACCGCAGCAATAAGTGCCTTCTTCATAATGTAAATTGTAAGTTCCTGTATGTGGACGTTCTGTTCCTTTCTCACGTAGAACACGGTATCTTTCTTCTCCCAGTTCTTGTTTCCATTGGTCTTCGGATTTCTCTATAGGATATTTCATTGTTTAGAATTGATTTTTGGATTAATAATTAGTATTTGGTCACAAATTGCACCGTTCTTTTAACTACCTCAGAATCACCTAAAACTTTTCGGTGTCCTAGCCCTTCTGTTAATAAGAGTTCTCCATTTTTTAAATGATCATAAATGTGCAAACCTGCTTTTACTGGAACTTCGGGATCATCTTTATCATGAATTACTAAAACAGGTATTGTAATATCTTTAGCTGCTTGATAAGCAGAGTAGTCATTCATTTTCCCCCCAAATTTTTGCTCGAAATGAAGTCTTAAAGAGGTCGCATAACTTGGCTTTAGCTCTAATTTAGCAATAAAATCTTCAATAATATCTTGAACAATATCTCCACTACCTATAATTACGGCAGTATTTAACTGCAGACCTTCTTTTATTGCATTCAGTACAGACATTCCACCTAGAGAATGTCCAACAGCCGATTCAAAAGGACCATAATGTTTATCTATTTCTAGAATTGAAGCGATAAATTCAGTCATTATAGATTGATTTCCAGATGATTTTCCATGTGCAGGAGCATCAAAACTAATAGTAGAGTAACCACAATTTACTACTGCATCTGCTATTTTTACCAATTGAGTACCTCGTCCTGACCATCCATGAACCAATAAAATTTTCTTGTCACTTTGCCCATATTTGTAAACAACTACTGCTTTGTTTATTGTAGGAATATGAAGTGTTGTTTGTTCGCTTTTTTCGTCCATTTCAAGCTCCCTTTTAGGAATCTTATGTTTTATTGGTGTTGTAAATAATTTAGCGGCAAATAATATGGTGATTTTAGGTGAAATAAAAGAGATAAATTTACTTGCAAGTAGAATAGGCTTAGGAATTTGTAATGATTGAGTGTGAATAGAAGATTTTTTTGTCATATCGATAAATTTTTGAGACCGCTTTTATTTTATAAAATTTTTACTAAATTTAGAAAAACATAAAAGTAGTATATTTAATAAAGTTTTAATGTCAAATTAACCTTTTACATTAAAGAAAGAATGGTCCTAATAAAAGAAGGGTTTTCAATTCAACTACATAACTTGAAGAAAAACAAAATTTAATACATGGAAATATTTCATATTAGCGCAGAGTGTTATCCTGTAGCAAAAGTAGGTGGTTTAGCAGATGTCGTAGGGGCTTTGCCAAAATACCAGAATAAAGCCGGCCATCTTGCAAGAGTTGTGATTCCTTGTTATGACACAAAATTTAAAAAAGAAAATAAATTTGAATGTGTTCACTGGGGTTTTGTAAAATTGGGAAAATTCAATTTTTCATTTAATGTACTCAAGGAAACAACAGATAAGTTAGGATTTGAGTTATATCTCATTGAAATTCCCGAATTATTCGACAGAAAGGAAGTATATGGATATGAGGATGATATTGAACGATTTTTATCTTTTCAAATAGCTGCCTTAGATTGGATAATAGGTCGTAATGAAATGCCGGATGTAATTAATTGTCATGATCATCATACTGGTTTGATTCCATTTATGATGTTGTATTGTGATAAATATAAAAAAATACAAAATACACCTTCAATGATTACGATCCATAATGGGTTGTATCAGGGGCAATTTGGATTTGATAAACTACATTATTTACCGGAATTTGATTTAGCTCATGTGAATGTTTTAGAGTGGGATCACTGTATCAATTCATTGGCTGTAGCTATAAAATGTGCTTGGGCAGTGACAACAGTTTCTCCAAATTATTTGAATGAGATTAATTACTCAGCAAATGGATTAGAATCGCTATTTAATATTGTTCGTTATAAATCAAGAGGGATATTAAACGGAATCGATACTGAAGTTTGGGATCCAGCTAAAGATAAAATGTTGGAAAAAAACTATTCAGTTGAAAATTTTCAAAAGGGTAAACAGCAGAATAAAGAGACATTATGTACTTTATTTAATTTAGATCCCAAAAAACCACTTTTTAGTTTTATAGGACGATTATTAGAAGAAAAAGGAGGCGATTTATTACCACAGGCATCGGCTTTGGCGTTATCAGAAAATTATAAAGAAATCAACATTCTTATTTTAGGTTCTGGAAATCAAGAGATAGAAAACCATTTAAATAGTTTGTTGGTAGATTATAAAGGGAATTACAACACGTTTATTGGATACAACGAAGAATTAGCGCATTTAATTTATGCAGGAGCTGATTTTTTATTGATGCCGTCAAGGGTAGAGCCATGCGGATTGAATCAAATGTATTCCCTTCGATATGGTACAATTCCAATTGTAAGAAGAACAGGAGGGTTAAAAGATACGGTAATTGATTTTGGAGATGACGGGAATGGTATTTCGCATGATCAAGCTTCTGTAGGAGATATTTGTTACTCCATTCAAAGGGCAGTAAGCTTGTATAAAGATAAAAAACATTTAAATGAAATTAGGCAATTAGGGATGAACACAGATCATTCCTGGGAAAAAGCATGTCAAGAATATATAGAGGTTTATAATTTAATAATTAACAAAGTATGAAAGCTAAGAAGAAAAATGTTATTGCAATTATTTTAGGAGGGGGACAAGGATCTAGGTTATATCCATTGACAGAAAGTAGATCTAAGCCTGCAGTGCCAATTGCTGGAAAATATAGGTTAGTTGATATTCCAATTTCAAATTGTATGAATTCAGACATTAAAAGAATGTTTGTATTGACGCAGTTTAATTCTGCTTCTTTAAATGCTCATATAAAAAACACTTATACTTTTAATGCTTTTAGTCAAGCTTTTGTGGACATTCTTGCTGCCGAACAAACTCCTGATAATCCAACGTGGTTTCAAGGGACATCTGATGCAGTGCGACAATGTATGCCTCATTTTTTGAATCATGATTTTGATTATGCTTTAATCCTTTCTGGAGATCAATTGTACCAAATGGACTTCAATGAAATGATTGAAGAACATATAAAACATGAAGCTGATATAACAATTGCCACGTTGCCTGTAAATGCTAAGGATGCACCAGAATTTGGAATTTTAAAAACAAATGCTGACAGTTGTATAGAGTCATTTATTGAAAAACCTGCTAAAGAGTTGCTACCAGAATGGGAATCTGATGTAAGTGAGCAAATGAAAAGTGAAGGTAAACATTACCTAGCTTCCATGGGAATATATATATTCAATAAAGAGCTGTTAGTTGAATTAATGAAAAATCCAGATACAAAGGATTTTGGAAAAGAAATTATTCCACAAGCTGTAGGAAAACAAAAAATATTAAGCTATCAATATGAAGGATATTGGACTGATATAGGTAATATAGATTCGTTTTTTGAGGCTAATATTGGTTTGACAGATGATATACCTCAATTTAACTTATTCGATAACGATAATAAGATTTACACTCGTCCGAGATTGTTACCTCCGTCAAAATTTCACCATACCTTAGTGGAGAAATCGTTAATTTCTGAAGGTTGTATTATTCATGCTAAGGAAATCAAGAAATCAGTTATTGGTATTCGTTCTCGAATAGGAGATGAAACTGTTATTCAAAATACTTATGTTATGGGGAATGACTATTATCAAAGTATCGATGATATGAATGAAGATAAAGCTAATAACAATATTTTGATGGGTATCGGTGATAATTGTTTTATCAATAACGCATTAGTAGATAAAAATTGTAGAATTGGTAATAACGTTTATATCAATGGTGGTAAGCATTTAGAAGATGTTTTACATGAATTATATGCTATAAAGGAAGGAATTGTAGTAATTAAAAAAGGTTCTGTTATTCCAGATGGTTATAAGATAAATTAAGATCAAAAGTATTTTTTAAAGTTAATATTCTAATTTATTCCATACGGTTAGAAACATACCAATATATATGAGCAAAGTTCTCACACATTCCCTTTTTACTGATTTTGACATTGACTTATTTAAAGCTGGAAAGCATTACAGATTATATGAGAAACTTGGAGCGCATCTAATTGAATTAGATGGTGTAAAAGGGGTGTATTTTGCCGTTTGGGCTCCCACTGCTCATTCTGTATCTGTTGTAGGAGATTTTAATTTCTGGACTCAGGGAGAACATCTGCTTCAGGTAAGATGGGATTCCTCTGGTATCTGGGAAGGGTTTATACCAAATGTCGAAAAAGGGGCTACCTATAAGTATAAGATACAATCAAATAACGGCGGAATTGTTACTGAAAAAGCAGATCCTTTTGCTTTCTATTGTGAAAAACCACCACATACTGCATCTGTAGTTTGGGATCTCGATTACAAATGGGATGATAGCAAATGGATGAAGAATCGTGAAGATCACAATGCGCTTGACAAACCGTATTCGGTGTATGAAGTTCATTTAGGATCCTGGAAACGTCATGGAGAAGACAATCGATTCCTAACCTATCTTGAATTTGCAGAAGATTTAGTTGCTTATGTAAAAGAAACTGGATTTACACATGTTGAGTTTATGCCTATCATGGAGTATCCTTATGATCCTTCTTGGGGATATCAACTCGTGGGTTATTTTGCGCCGACATCCCGTTTTGGGAATCCACAAGAATTTATGGTTCTGGTAGATCGATTGCATCAGGCCGGAATTGGGGTTATTCTGGACTGGGTTCCTTCTCACTTTCCAGATGACGCACATGGGTTAGGCTTCTTTGACGGCTCTAATCTTTTTGAACATCCAGATCGTAAAAAAGGATATCATCCAGACTGGAAAAGTTTAGTTTTTAATTATGGCCGTAATGAAGTGCGTTCCTTTTTAATTAGTAATGCCTTGTTTTGGTTGCAGTATTACCATGCAGACGGACTTCGTGTGGATGCAGTAGCTTCGATGTTATACTTAGATTATTCAAGAAATGATGGCGAATGGGAACCTAATATTTATGGTGGGCGTGAAAACCTAGATACCATAAGTTTTTTGAAAGAATTCAATGAAGCGGTGTATTCTAATTTTGAAGGTGTCCAAACTATAGCCGAAGAAAGTACTTCATTTCCTATGGTTTCAAGGCCAACGTCCATTGGAGGATTAGGATTTGGGATGAAATGGATGATGGGCTGGATGCACGATACTTTAGAATATTTTCAAAAAGACACTGTATATAGAAAGTACCATCAAAATGATTTGACTTTCTCCTCAACTTACGCTTTTTCAGAAAATTTCATGTTGCCACTTTCTCATGATGAAGTGGTGTATGGTAAAAAATCTATTCTTGGCAGAATGCCTGGTGATGAATGGCAAAAGTTTGCAAATTTACGACTACTATATAGCTATATGTTTACACATCCAGGAACAAAATTACTGTTTATGGGATGTGAATTTGGGCAAAGTGCTGAATGGAATTTTGAAGGTAGTCTTGATTGGCATTTAAATGAATATCCATATCATGACGGGGTAAGAAAGTTAATAACAGATCTAAATGGTTTATATAAGGCGGAGCCGGCATTATATGAAAAACAATTTAGTCCTGAAGGATTCGAATGGATTAACTATTCAGATCATCAAAATGCAGTTATTTCCTATATTCGAAAAGGAGTCAAGTTAAAAGACGATGTAATTGTGGTTTGTAATTTTACCCAAGTAATTCGTGAAAATTATCGAATTGGTATTCCAAGAAAAGGGAAGCTGAAGGAGATTTTTAACAGTGACGCTGCGACTTATGGTGGTAGCGGCATAAAAAATGGTGCTAAATTAGCGATAGAAGCGGCACCATATGACGGACGCGATTATTCAGTAGAACTAACATTAGCTCCTTTAGGAGTAACCGTTTTTAAAATCGTATAAGTATTTATAATAATAGGCGTACGACTTTTTTAAATAAAATTATTAATTCGGCAAACTCTATTGATTCCTAGAATTAATAGGGTTTGTTTTTTAATAAAACAGTTATAAAGACTTCGCTAATAAAATTGCTTTTTAGGAAGACCGATTTACTTTTTTGTATTTTTGGAAACAAATAAAGGGCTTAATAGTAATAAAGTATAACATGATTACAAATACAGAATTAGAATTCAAAGGGGATTTATATCCATCAAAAATAGTTTCTTTTGAACATGATGTTGATTCAGTTTTTTTCAATACATTCAATAGTGTAGTTTTAAAAATCACTGTGGTGAGAGATAGCCTCATCCGGTTTAGATATACTACTAAGGGATATTTCAGCAATGACTTTTCCTATGCTATTGATAAGAGTCATTCGCATGGGTATAACTTTCTTGAAGTTACCGAAGAAGCTGAATATTATCAAATACAAACTAGTAAATTAAAATGTGTAATTCAAAAAATAGATATGAGAGTATCTATTTATGATTTAAACGGAAATGTTTTGCTGGAAGACGAATTGGGTTTCCATTGGGAAGAAAGCTACGAGTATGGCGGTAATATCGTTAAAATGAGTAAGGCTTCAAAAGATGGGGAATGTTTTTATGGCCTTGGTGATAAAGCGACCCAAATGAATTTGAAAGGGAAAAGGTTGGAAAACTTTGCCACTGATCAATATGCTTTTCAGAAAGATCAAGAACCTTTATACAAAGTAGTTCCCTTTTTTATTGGGTTGCAAAATAAACAAGCTTACGGTATTTTCTTCGATAATACATTTAGAACTTTCTTTGATTTTTGTCACGAAAGAAGAAATGTTACCAGTTTTTGGGCAGAAGGTGGGGAGATGAATTATTATTTTATCCATGGTCCTCAAATGGAGGACGTTGTTACTAGCTATACTGATTTAACGGGAAAGCCAGAATTACCACCGTTGTGGGCTTTGGGTTACCACCAATGTAAGTGGAGTTATTTTCCGGAGAGTAATGTAAAAGAAATTACATCAAAATTCAGGGAATTAAAAATACCATGTGATGCCATATATTTGGATATTGATTACATGGAAGGGTTTCGATGTTTTACTTGGAACAAGGAATATTTTCCTGATCCCAAGAGAATGGTTGCAGAATTAGCGGAAGATGGTTTTAAAACCGTTGTGATTATTGATCCAGGAATTAAAATTGACAAGGAATACGCGGTATATAAAGAGGCTTTGGAAAAAGATTATTTTTGTAAACGTGCGGATGGTCCTTATATGAAAGGTAAAGTTTGGCCGGGAGAATGCAATTTTCCAGACTATACTAATCCCGAAGTCAGAGAATGGT
The DNA here is from genome assembly GCF_900107635.1 of Flavobacterium gillisiae. Classification (GTDB taxonomy): domain Bacteria; phylum Bacteroidota; class Bacteroidia; order Flavobacteriales; family Flavobacteriaceae; genus Flavobacterium; species Flavobacterium gillisiae. The sequence continues at coordinate 35,769 of NZ_FNRD01000017.1, read as the reverse complement.
GGGCAGGATTGTTTAAAGAATTAATATCTGATATTGGAGTCAAAGGAGTTTGGAACGATATGAATGAGCCTGCCGTTATGGAAGTGCCAAATAAAACGTTCCCGATGGATGTTCGTCATGATTATGACGGAAACCCATGCAGTCATAGAAAAGCACATAATATTTATGGGACACAGATGGCAAGAGCCACGTATCATGGAGTAAAAAGATTTGCTTATCCTAAAAGACCTTTTATCATCACGAGGTCTGCTTATGCAGGTGCGCAACGCTACACATCCTCTTGGACTGGCGATAATGTGGCAACTTGGGAGCATTTATGGATTGCAAACATACAAGTGCAAAGAATGTCAATTTCCGGAATGGGCTTCACGGGGTCAGATATCGGTGGATTTGCGGAACAACCTTCTGGAGAACTTTATACGCGGTGGATTCAATTGGGTGTTTTTCATCCTTTTTGTAGAACGCATTCTTCTGGTGATCATGGAGATCAGGAGCCTTGGGCGTTTGATACGGAAGTTATTGATATTACCAGGAAATTCGTTAACCTACGTTATCAGTTGTTACCTTACTTGTATACTATGTTTTGGCAATATATTGAAGAGGGAATTCCTATGCTTAAACCATTAGTTTACTATGACCAAAGTGACATACAAACGCATTATAGAAATGACGAATTTATTTTTGGAAATCAAATTTTAGTGTGTCCTATTTTGGAACCGAATTCATTAGGTAGAAGAATGTATATTCCTCGTGGACAATGGTATAATTACTGGACTAATAGTTTAGTGATTGGAGGGAAAGAAATTTGGGTAGATACTAAATTTGATGAAATTCCAGTTTTTGTAAAAGCGGGTGCTATTATTCCAAAATATCCTGTTCAACAATATGTGGGAGAGTTAGAGTTTGATGAATTGACTTTAGATTTATACTATAAAGAAGGAAAAGAGAAATCGGTAGTGTATGAAGATGCACAAGATGGCTATGATTATAAAAAAGGAAGATATAGTTTCTTGACTTTTAGAGTAACAGGAAAGGAAAAAGAGCTTAATATCCAATTGCATAAAGAAGGTAAATATGATACTAATTATTCTAAGTATAAGATAAATCTAATCGGATTTCCTTTTAAGGTGAAAAGCATAGAGATTGATAATGAAGAGGTTTTATTTGACAGAGTCAAATTTGAAGAAGATAATTATCTTATTGTAGGTAAGGAATTTAATGTTTTACATATCATTGGAGAATAAGAAAAAACAAAAATGTTGAAACATTTGATTTTAATTTTGCAAATAGCATATCTATAATTATTGTATTTTTGTTAAAATAAAAATAGTATCATGAAAAAACATTCAATATTAGTAGGGATTTGTACACTGGGATTATTGGTCTCTTGCGCAACGAACCCGCTAACAGGAAAGAAAACATTAAATTTTGTTTCAAATAGCGAGCTTTTTCCTTCCTCATTTGCGGAGTATGGAACTTTTCTAAATGCAAATAAAGTTATTACAGGTACTGCTGACGCGAGAAGAGTTGAAGCTGTAGGAACAAAAATAAAACTGGCAGCCGAGAAATATTTAAATTCCTTAGGGCAAAAGGAATATTTAAACGGATACCAATGGGAATATAAATTAATTGATGACAAACAAATTAATGCTTGGTGTATGCCTGGTGGCAAAATTGTTGTTTATTCAGGTATTTTGCCGGTAACAAAAGATGATGCAGGATTAGCTACAGTAATGGGACATGAAGTTTCTCACGCTCTTGCTAATCATGGTGCGCAACGTATGAGTGCTGCACAACTTCAAGGTTTAGGAGCTGTAGGAGTGGCTGTTGCAACAGGAGGGAAAAGTGCAGAAACTCAACAAACATGGCAGCAAATTTATGGTGTTGGTTCACAAGTAGGAGTAATGTTGCCTTACAGCAGAAATCATGAAACTGAGGCTGATAAAATAGGTCTTGTATTAATGGCTATCGCGGGATACAATCCTGATCAAGCAATTTCTTTCTGGACTAGAATGGCAGCAAGTTCAAACGGTCAAGCTCCACCTGAATTTTTAAGTTCGCATCCATCTGATGCTACCAGAATAGCAAATTTACAAGCGATGGTTCCGGAAGCTAAAGCTATTGCAGCAAAGTTTGGAATGATCTATAAGTAATAATTTATAGTTGATATAAAAAAAGCCAATTCATTTGAATTGGCTTTTTTGCGTTAGCAAAAGATCAAGTTTTGAATATTCCTTATATTTTATATATTTACTATGAAAAAATAGATAAATTCGTATAAAAATAATTCTATCATGGCATTACAAAAAGGAGATAAAAAGTTAATAAATGCTTGGGCTTTTTATGATTGGGCTAATTCTGTTTATAGTTTAGTTATCGCTACTGCGGTTTTCCCAATTTACTATGAAACGGTAACTAGTGACAATAACGGAATAGTTCAATTTTTAGGTTATGAATTTAATAATTCATCTCTTTTATCCTATTCTTTATCCTTTTCATTTTTGATAGTGGCTTTAATGTCTCCCATTTTATCCGGTATTGCAGATTATACAGGAAATAAGAAACGATTCCTGCAATTCTTTTGTTATTTGGGATCAGTATCTGTGATGAGTTTGTTCTTTTTTAAGGGCCAAGATACCTTATGGATTGGAGTTTTAGGTACAATCTTCGCAAGTATTGGTTTTTGGGGAAGTATTGTTTTTTATAATTCCTATTTACCTGAAATTGCTTTTCCTGAGCAACATGATAGAGTAAGTGCTAAGGGTTTTATGTTTGGCTACGCAGGTTCATTAATTTTATTAGCTTTTAATCTAACTATGGTCATGATGCCAGAATGGTATGGAATATCAGATGGCTCTTTACCGGCACGTATTTCTTTCTTATCTGTTGGAATCTGGTGGATGGGCTTTGCACAGGTTACATTTCATTATTTACCCAATAATGTCTTTCATAAAAAACCAGAAAAGGACTATATCTTCAAAGGACTTAGGGAGCTTAGAGCTGTATTGGATAGCTTAAAGGACATGAAAAATTTAAAACAATTTCTAACTGCTTTTTTTCTTTATAGTATTGGAGTCCAAACTGTAATATTATTGGCAGGACTTTTCGGAAAAAAAGAATTAGGTATTGACACCAGTAAGTTAATAATTATAATTTTATTAATAAATGTAGTCGCTATTTTTGGAGCTTATTTGTTTTCAAGATTATCAGAGAGAATAGGTAATATAGCAACGTTGAAAGTTACCATAGTAATTTGGGGCTTTATATGCCTTGCGGCTTATTTACTAGATGCTAAAAGTGAATATATTGATATCCAATTTTATGTTCTTGGAGGAACGATAGGAATGGTTTTGGGGGCAATTCAATCTTTATCTCGATCTACTTATTCAAAATTATTACCAGATACCGAAGATCACGCTACTTATTTTAGCTTTTTTGACGTAACTGAAAAAATATCGATTGTCGTAGGGACGTTTGTTTTTGGATTTGTCGCAGCAATTACAAACTCGATGAGAAATTCATTTTTTATTCTGGCGGTTTTCTTTTTGTTGGGTTTTATAGTCCTTAGTTTTATAAAAAAGACAGAAGAAATAAAGTAGGTTATACTACAAATAGAATTGCCGAAGAAAGGAATTATAGCCTTTTTAATTAGAATTATCTGATGGAAAGTAGCGTCAATCCACAAAATATTTTCTAAAATGGCACAAAGATTGCATTTTTAATGCAAGTAATGAATAATTGGGTTTAATGTACGTTTTATTCAAATTTAAACTGCTGATACCTTATATTTGTTATCTACACGAAATTTTTTAATGACAAAAAGACTTAAAAATAATATGTCAAATCATAAAATACTTACTATTGACAATCTGTCACTACAGGAATATGACTCAGAAGCCGAATTAATACCATTATTGACTCCCGAAGATGAGGAGGAGATGATTAATGAAGAATTACCTGATTCTTTACCTATTTTACCACTACGTAATATGGTTTTATTTCCGGGAGTTGTAATCCCTATTACTGCCGGTCGAGATAAATCGATTAAGCTAATTAATGACGCAAATGCAGCAGGGAAAATCATTGGTGTTGTAGCTCAAAAAGATGAGTCGGACGAAGATCCTACTAAAGAGGATATTCATACTATCGGAACTGTAGCCAGAATTTTACGCGTTTTAAAAATGCCTGATGGTAATACAACCGTTATTCTTCAAGGTAAAAAACGTTTTGAAATTGATACTGTTACTTCAGAGGATCCTTATCTTACAGCAAGTATTAAAGATTTTCCTGAAAATAGACCTGATAAAACAGACACTGAATTTTTAGCTATTCTTGAATCAATAAAAGAATTAGCAATCCAAATTATAAAAGAAAGTCCGAATATTCCAACTGAAGCAACATTCGCTATTAAGAATATTGAAAGCCAATCTTTCTTAATCAATTTTGTTACTTCAAATATGAACTTGTCTGTTAAAGAAAAGCAAGATTTGTTAGCGATTAATGATTTGAAGGAAAGAGCCTTAGAGACGCTTCGTTATATGAACATTGAGTTGCAAAAACTGGAGTTAAAAAACGATATCCAATCGAAAGTTCGTTTTGACTTAGACCAACAACAAAGAGAATATTTCTTGCACCAACAAATGAAAACGATCCAGGAAGAGTTGGGTGGTTCTACACAGGAAGAGGAAATAGATGAAATGTTGGTTAAGGCCAAGTCTAAGAAATGGGATGATAAAACCAAAAAACATTTCGAAAAAGAAGTGTCTAAGATGCGCCGAATGAATCCACAGGCTCCTGATTTTGGAATTCAAAGAAATTATTTGGATTTGTTTTTAGAGTTACCTTGGAATGAATTTTCAAAAGATAATTTTGATTTGAAACGTGCTCAAAAAATATTAGATCGCGACCATTTCGGATTAGAAGATGTAAAGAAAAGAATGATAGAGCATTTGGCAGTTTTAAAATTGCGAAATGATATGAAATCTCCAATTATATGTTTGACAGGACCTCCGGGAGTGGGTAAAACCTCTATTGGACGTTCAGTTGCAGAAGCATTAGGTAGAGAATATGTACGTATTTCCCTTGGTGGTTTGCGCGATGAGTCTGAAATTAGAGGGCATAGAAAAACCTATATAGGTGCGATGCCAGGAAGAATTATTCAAAGTTTAAAAAAGGCTCAGACGTCAAATCCAGTATTTGTTTTAGATGAGATTGATAAATTATCGGTAAGTAGTCAAGGTGATCCATCATCTGCTTTGTTGGAAGTATTGGATCCCGAGCAAAATAATTCTTTTTATGACAATTTCCTAGAAATGGGGTATGACTTATCTAAAGTGATGTTCATTGCGACTTCAAATACCATGTCATCTATTCAGCCGGCATTAAGAGACCGTATGGAGATCATAAAGATGTCTGGATATACTATTGAAGAGAAAGTAGAAATTGCCAAGCAACATTTGTTTCCAAGACAATTAAAAGAACATGGTTTGACTTCTAAAGAGTTGACTATTGGTAAGAAACAATTGGAAAAAATTGTTGAAGGATATACTCGTGAATCGGGTGTTCGTGGATTAGAAGCAAAAATTGCGCAAGTGATCCGAAATGCTGCTAAATCAGTAGCGATGGAGGAAGAGTACAATAAAAAAGTAACTGATGAGGATATCTTAAAAGTGCTAGGTGTTCCAAGATTAGAACGTGACAAATACGAAAGCAATGATGTTGCTGGTGTGGTGACTGGATTAGCTTGGACAAGTGTAGGTGGTGATATTCTTTTTATAGAATCTTTGATTTCTCCGGGTAAAGGAATGATGACTATTACTGGGAATTTAGGTACAGTAATGAAAGAGTCGGCTACAATTGCTTTAGAATATATTAAAGCGAATGCGGAACTTATGGGTTTAAACCCTGAGATCATCTCTAAATATAATATTCATTTACATGTACCCGAAGGTGCAACTCCTAAGGATGGACCAAGTGCAGGTATTGCTATGTTAACTTCTTTAGTTTCTGTATTTACTCAAAAAAGAGTAAAGAAAAATATGGCAATGACGGGTGAGATTACCTTGAGGGGAAAAGTATTGCCTGTAGGCGGAATAAAAGAAAAAATCTTAGCGGCTAAACGTGCTAATATTAAAGAGATTATTTTATGTCATGAAAATAAAAGTGATATTGACGAAATAAAACCAGAATATATTCAGGGTCTTACATTTCATTATGTAAAAGAAATGAGTGAGGTTTTAAAAATTGCAATTACGGATCAGAAGGTTAAAAACGCCAAAGTCTTGTAAGTAAAAGAGTTTCATTAAAAGAATTAATTCCAAAATCAAAGCCTAATATAATTAAGCGATGATTTTGGAATTTTATTTGTTTGGAATTTGAAGATATAAATCGCGTGTTTATTACTATTATAATTTTATCTTCGCAATTGCGTTTTATTTTACAGAAATACAGCTATAAAGCATGTTTGAAAAACTTTTATTATACGTTTTGCTCTTCGTTTGTACTGTAAGTTACAGTCAAATAGGAGGCAAGTATACCTATCAGTTTTTAAATTTGGTGACTTCTCCAAGGCAGGCAGCGCTCGGTGGAAAAACTATTACGATTTATGATGATGATGTGAATCAGGTTAATTTTAATCCTGCAACAATAAATGTAGAAATGGATAACCATTTGGCGTTAAATTACGGTAGTTATTATGGAGAGGTGACTTATGGTACCGCTTCTTATGCCTATACCTATGACCGTCATTTACAAACGTTTCAAATGGGGGTGAATTACGTGAATTACGGTAGTTTTGATGGCTATGATGAAGCTGGTCAGCCTACAACTTCATTTACAGGTAGTGAAATTGCACTCTCGGCCGGATACGCTTATAATATTCCATACACGACGATACATATTGGAGCCAATGCAAAATTAATTTCTTCAACTCTTGAAAGCTATAATTCATTAGGAGGGGCGATTGATATAGGAGCTATTTTTATTGACGAAATGAATGATGTAAACTGGGGTTTTGTTATTAGAAATATTGGAACTCAATTTACAACTTATTCTGAGGTGCGAGAAAAATTACCGCTTGAAGTAATAGTGGGTGTTTCTCAAGAGTTAGAACATGTTCCTCTTCGATGGCATCTTACGTTAGAGAATCTGCAACAGTGGAATATTGCTTTTTCAAATCCTGTTCGAGTAGAATCGTCTCTTGATGGCACTTCGACAGAGGAAAAAGTGTCATTTGTAAATAATGCTTTGCGACATGTTATTTTTGGAGTGGAGCTTTTTCCTCAAAAGTCATTTAATCTGAGATTAGGTTATAATTTTAGAAGAGCCGAAGAATTACGAATTATGGAACAACGAAATTTCTCAGGAGTCTCACTGGGCTTTGGATTGAAATTCAATAAATTAAAATTTAATTACTCCTACTCAAGATATACTTTAGCAGGAAATACGAGTCTTTTTGGTTTAACAATTAACTTTCAATAATACTATTTTGAATAAAAAAATTACAATTGCAATAGATGGATTTTCATCTACAGGAAAAAGCACTTTAGCCAAACAATTAGCTAGTTATTTAGGCTATGTTTATGTCGATACTGGGGCTATGTATCGTGCTATCGCATTATTTGCAATGCAAAACGGATATATAACAGCAGAAAGCTTTGACAAAGAATCTTTAATAAATAGTCTGACTGCTATTCGATTGCAGTTTAGATACAATCCGGAGTTAGGTTTTGCTGAAATGTATTTGAATGATGTCAATGTTGAAAAAGAAATCAGGACCATTGAAGTGTCAAGTTTCGTAAGTAAAGTGGCTACGATAGCAGAAGTTCGTGCAAAATTAGTAGAACAACAACAAGAAATGGGGAAAGACAAAGGAATTGTTATGGATGGTAGAGATATTGGAACCGTCGTTTTTCCAGATGCCGAACTTAAAATATTCATGACTTCGAGTGCAAGTACCCGAGCACAAAGGCGTTACGATGAATTGATTCAGAAAGGGGACGATGTTACTTATGAGGAAGTTCTTAAAAATGTTGAAGAAAGAGATTATATTGATACTCATAGGGATAATTCACCGCTGGTACTGGCAGAAGATGCCATCGAGATTGATAATTCGCATCTTACGCGCGACGAACAATTTGACATTGTATTAGGGTTAGTCGACGAAGTTACTAAAACAGAGTAATTTTTTTGTAGATATCATTTTTAATATTAGATTTACGGGCTTTTGTTATTTAAAATATAAGAATTCATTTTATGGGAATTAAAAATAGATTGACGGTAATGAGTTTTCTTCAATTCTTTGTTTGGGGAGCTTGGTTAATTACAATTGCAAACTACTGGTTTGGGACGATGCAGTGGGACGGAACGCAGTTTGGCCTTGTTTTTGGAACAATGGGAATTGCTTCTTTATTTATGCCAACATTAACGGGGATTATTGCAGATAGATGGATTAATGCTGAAAAACTATATGGAGCGTTACATATATTATATGGAGTAGTTTTATTTTTTATTCCGCAAGTCGCAACACCTGAAACGTTTATTTATGTAATGCTTTTGGCGATGTGTTTTTATATGCCAACGATTGCTTTGAGTAACTCAATTTCTTTTACGGCCCTTAAATTAAATAATAAAGATTTAATTAAAGATTTCCCACCAATAAGGGTTTGGGGTACAATAGGTTTTATCGCGGCGATGTGGATTACTAACTTAACAGGGAATAAAGCGACGGCGTATCAATTTTATATCGCGGGTTTATCTGCGCTTCTTCTTGGTCTGTATGCGTTTACCTTACCAAAATGTAAGCCAGAGCGATTGTCCAAAGAGAATTCCTCACTAATGGAAACATTAGGATTAGAATCCTTTAAGTTCTTTGCGGATTATAAAATGGCTTTGTTTTTTATTTTCTCTATGTTTTTAGGAGGCGCACTACAATTGACGAATGCGTACGGAGATGTTTTTTTGGATGAATTTAAACATTTTCCAAAATATGCTGAATCCTTTGTGGTTGAATATTCAACTATTATAATGTCTATTTCTCAAATTTCAGAGACTTTATTTATTCTTGCTATTCCTTTTTTTCTAAGACGTTTTGGTATAAAGCAAGTCATGTTGATTAGTATGTTAGCGTGGGTGCTACGTTTTGGATTGTTTGCTTACGGAAATCCAACAGATAGTTTATGGATGATTATCATGTCTTGTGTCGTTTATGGAATGGCGTTTGATTTCTTTAATATCTCAGGATCTTTGTTTGTTGAAACCAATACAGAACCAAAAAATCGTTCGTCAGCACAAGGATTATTTATGATGATGACCAATGGTTTTGGAGCAGTTTTAGGAAGCTTTACTTCAGGATGGGCTATTGATAAGTATTTTACAAAATCATTTAATAATACTAATGAATTGGCTGGTTTCCTTGAAACAGAAATAACGAACCCTAAAATGTTAGAGTTTATTAAAAATCAAGGGAGTTTAATTTCCACTGAAGGACTACTGAGTAAAGAGATTTTCATGAAGGACTGGCATACAATCTGGTTAGCCTTTGCGATTTACGCTTTGATAATCGCTATCGCTTTTGCTGTTTTGTTTAAACATAAACACAATCCGGAGGTAGTTGCTGCTGCTGTAAGTCATCATTAGTTCAATAGCTTTAAAAAAAAATAGAACCCGATTCTCCTCCTTAGGTCAATCGGGTTATTTGTTTCTTAGAAGTTTTATAAGTTGTAAATAGCCCTGATAGAGCCGATATCCTCGCAATGAAATGGAGAGATAAAGGCGAGAGCAGGAGGGAACCCGATTAGAATGCACTGTGTTTATGCTTCTGAAAAACAGCTATTTATATTAATTTAATGTTAAATGAGTATTCGTCGCCCTTTAAATTAGTTTCAGGTTGTTATTTATTTTGTAGTTAAATAAAAAAGTATTAATTTTGCACACCTTTTGGTGAGTAAGAGTTTCCTTTGGGTATCAATTAATTATACAAACAACTTCTGTTGTTTTCTGTCACATTAAGAAACTCGAGAGAATACAGAATACAAATTTTTATCAGCATGTCTGAACAAGTACAATCACAAGAAGAGTTTTTAGCAAATTTTAACTGGCATAACTTTGAAGAAGGTATTGATCCAGTTAATCAAGAAAACTTAAAAGAATTCGAAGAATTAGTTACAAAAACATTTATTTCTACTGATCAAGAAGAAGTAGTTGATGGAACTGTTGTTAGAATTACAGATAGAGACGTTATCGTTGATATCAACGCAAAATCGGAAGGTGTTATTTCTTTAAACGAATTCCGTTACAACCCAGCATTAAAAGTAGGTGATACTGTTGAAGTATTAATCGACATCCGTGAAGACAAAACTGGACAACTAGTTTTATCTCATAGAAAAGCACGTACTATCAAATCATGGGATAGAGTTATTTCGGCTAACGAAACAGGAGAAATCGTTAATGGTTTTGTAAAATGCAGAACTAAAGGTGGTATGATCGTTGACGTTTTCGGAATTGAAGCGTTTTTACCAGGATCTCAAATTGATGTTAAACCAATTAGAGATTACGATGTTTACGTAAATAAAACAATGGAATTCAAAGTTGTGAAAATCAACCACGAATTTAAAAACGTTGTTGTATCTCACAAAGCGCTTATTGAAGCGGATATTGAAGTACAGAAAAAAGAGATCATCGGTCAATTACAAAAAGGACAAGTATTAGAAGGTGTTGTTAAAAACATTACTTCTTATGGTGTCTTTATTGATTTAGGTGGTGTTGATGGATTGATTCACATTACTGACCTTTCTTGGTCAAGAATCAACCACCCATCTGAAGTTCTTGAATTAGATCAAAAATTAAATGTTGTAATCCTTGATTTCGATGATGAGAAAACAAGAATTCAATTAGGATTGAAACAATTAAACGCTCACCCTTGGGATGCTCTAGATGCTAAATTAGCAATTGGAGATAAAGTAAAAGGTAAAGTAGTTGTAATCGCTGATTACGGTGCTTTCATCGAAGTTGCTGAAGGTGTTGAAGGTTTAATCCACGTTTCTGAAATGTCTTGGTCTACTCATTTACGTTCTGCTCAAGATTTCGTAAAAGTAGGTGATGTTGTTGAAGCTGTTATCTTAACATTAGATAGAGATGACCGTAAAATGTCATTAGGTATCAAACAATTGTCTCAAGATCCTTGGACTGACATTACTTCTAAATACCCAGTAGGTTCTAAACATTCTGGTATCGTTAGAAACTTTACAAACTTTGGGATTTTCGTAGAACTTGAAGAAGGAATTGACGGATTAATTTACATCTCTGACTTATCTTGGACTAAGAAAATCAAACATCCATCTGAATTTGTAAATGTTGGAGAGAAACTTGATGTAGTAGTATTAGAATTAGATGTTGACGGACGTAAATTATCTTTAGGTCACAAACAAACTACTCCTAATCCTTGGGATCAATACGAAGGTTCATTTGCTGTTGGAACTGTCCACACAGGTGAAATCGCTGAGATTGTTGACAAAGGAGCTACTGTAGAATTTGGAGATGATATCGTTGCTTTCATTCCTACTCGTCACCTTGAAAAAGAAGATGGTAAGAAATTGAAAAAAGGTGAATCTGCTGATTTCAAAGTAATCGAATTCAACAAAGAATTCAAAAGAGTAGTTGCATCTCACACTGCTATCTTCCGTGAAGAAGAAGAGAAAAATGTGAAAGCAGTTACTGAAAACAATTCTTCAGCTTCAAACTCAACTAATGCACCTGCTTCTACTTTAGGAGATAGCAATGATGTATTAGCTGCATTGAAAGCTAAAATGGAAAAGTCTGAGAAAAAATAATTCTCACTATTTCTTATAATAAGAGAGCCTCACAGTAATGTGAGGCTCTTTTTTTATGTTTTTTATTGGAGCTATTTCCTGCTATCCATTACAATCTTTATGATTTTAAAGAAAAATCATAAAGGATTTTCATTGCTATCAGGGCTAGGACTGTGCTTTTATAAATGTGTGATGCTGCACTTTCGAGTTGGTTTTCAATTGGACTTTATGCAGCGTTGGACAATTAGCAATGACGTATTGATAGATGAAATGTTGCTAGATCAAATTCAGGCTATAATTAACTACAGGGTCTATCTTTAAAGTGTATTTATATTATTTTTTAAGCACTTGAAAAATAGAAGTTTAGCAAAGTTTTCTATAATATTTTGTTTTTTTTAAAACCACAACCGCTTTTATGGCGTAAATGCTTTTATATAACTTAATAAATAGATTTATGAAAACTAGAAAATTTTTATCAGTAGCCTTTATGGCATTAGTATTTGGAGCTACATCATTCGCTCAAAAAACAGTAATGGTTGGTGGAGCAGCAATGTATCCTTCAAAAAACATTATCGAAAATGCAGTTAATTCAAAAGACCATACAACATTAGTAGCAGCAGTGAAAGCTGCTGGATTAGTAGAAACACTACAAGGAAACGGTCCTTTTACAGTTTTTGCACCTACAAATGCAGCTTTTGCTAAATTACCAATGGGAACAGTAGAAACGTTATTGAAACCTGAAAATATAAAAATGTTGCAAACGATTCTTACCTACCATGTTATAGCAGGAAAAATGAACGCTGCTGATATTGCTAAAGAAATAAAAGCAGGAAACGGAAAAGCTAAATTGAAAACCGTTAGCGGTGGAACTTTAACGGCTTGGATGAAAGGTAAGAAATTATACATTACAGATGAAAATGGTACAATGTCACAAATCACAATTGCTGATGTAAATCAATCAAACGGTGTGATTCACGTGGTAGATACGGTTGTGTTACCAAAACAATAATTTCAATTAAGAGGTTGGTTTTTGTTAGTTGAAAAGTCCTGTATTTTACAGGACTTTTTTTTATATAAAAAAGCCCAATTCTAAAAGTTAGAATTGGGCTTTTCGTATGCTGATTAGAACGGTTTATCTTAGAGTAGCTCCTAGTTCTGATTCAAAATTCTTTTGCAGTTTACCCATAATTTTATCAATTTGAGCATCAGTCAAAGTTTTTGCACTGTCTTGTATGATAAAACTTAATGCATATGACTTTTTACCTTCAGGCAGATTGCTTCCTTCATAAACATCAAATAAATTAACGTCTTTTAAAAGGTTTTTTTCGCTCTGTTTTGCAATGGTGTAAATACTGTCGTATGTTACGTTTTGGTCTACTAACAAGGCTAAATCTCTTCTTACTTCAGGGTATTTTGGGATTTCCGTAAATTTGATTTTATTGGATATCATTTTAATAATAACCGCCCAATTAAAGTCGGCATAAAACACTTCTTGTTTGATTCCAAAATGTTTTAGGATTGATTTCTTTACAACTCCAAATTCAACCAAAGCATTATGACCAGCTCCAATTGCAATTCCTTCTGAAAACACATCAGATGTTGCAGGGCTGTTTTGTGTTTTTTGAATTCCAAATCTAGTAAGAACAGCATCTACATAACCTTTGAATAAAAAGAAATCAGACGGTTTTTGTGTCGTAGTCCAGCTTTCCTTACTTCTATTTCCTGTTAGAAATAATGTTAGGTGCTTGTGCTCTTCAAAACCTGATAAAAATTTATGGTAGGTTTTTCCAAATTCAAATAATTTCAAATCACTGTTTCTGCGATTGATATTATAGGATATAGCTTCTAGGCCAGAAAACAATAAAGATTGTCGCAATGTTGCTAAATCATTACTCAATGGATTCAACATCGTTACATTGTGTTCTTCTTTCAGCATATCTGAAAGTTCAATGTAAGAGGCTGTTGTTAGTGAATTTGCCATCATTTCATTAAATCCTTGAGAATTTAATTGTGTGGCAACTATATTTTGTAATTTATAATCTTCATTTCTAGGAGAATTAGACATGGTCGCATTCAGTTTCTTAGAAAAGCTGATGTTGTTGTATCCGTATACTCTTAATATTTCTTCTATTACGTCAATTTCTCTTTGTACATCAACACGGTAAGCAGGGATTGTTAGACCTAGCCCAGTTTCTGAAAAGCTATTCACTTTAATGTCTAATGAAACTAAAATTTGTTTAATAGTATCTTTTGGTATTTCTTGCCCAATAATTTTGGCAACATTCCCAAAGTTTAAGAATACGGAAAAATCTTCCATTTTCTTTTGGTAAACGTCAATTAGATCAGATGTGATTTCGCCACCAGCTACTTCTTGAATTAACAAAGCGGCACGCTTTAGTGCATAGGCAGTAATTGTAGGGTCGATTCCTCTTTCAAAACGGAAAGAAGCGTCGGTATTCAATTGGTGTCTTTTAGCTGTTTTACGAATGCTCACTGGATTAAAATAAGCACTTTCAAGGAAAATAGAAGTAGTATGCTCTGCCACACCTGAATTTTTACCGCCAAAAACTCCGGCAATACATAAAGGTCCTTTTTCGTCACAAATCATTAGATCTTCTTCATGAAGTGTTCTTTCAACATCGTCTAATGTGGTGAACTTCGTTCCAGAAGGCAATGTTTTAATAATTATTTTTCCGTTAACTTTTGCAGCGTCAAAGGCATGTAGTGGTTGACCTAATTCATGTAAAACATAATTAGTTACATCAACTACATTATTTTTAGGAGTAATTCCTATTGCTTTTAATCGATCTTGCAACCAGTTAGGAGACGGTTTTACCGTAATTCCTGAAATGGTAACGCCACAATAACGCGGTGCTAATAGAATTTCTTCTACGTTTACATCAATTTTAAGCGTTCTCATGTCCACTCTAAAATTGCTAACAGAAGGAGTGATTAATTCAACATTTACTCCACTTTGTAGTAAACCGGCTCTTAAGTCACGAGCTGTTCCTAAATGACTCATCGCATCGGCACGATTAGGCGTAAGTCCGATTTCGAATACTTCGTCATTCTCTATTTTAAATACATCTGCTGCTTTTGTTCCTGCAGCAATGGAATCATCTAATATCATAATCCCGTCATGACCAGTTCCAAGACCTAACTCGTCTTCGGCACAAATCATTCCGTGACTTTCCTGTCCGCGAATTTTTCCTTTTTTTATGGTAAAAGCCACTCCTGTTGCATCATATAATACAGTGCCTATTGTTGCTACTGGAACTTTTTGTCCAGCATCTACATTAGTTGCTCCACATACAATTTGTAACGGTACGCCATCGCCTAAATCAACAGTTGTAATTTTTAGTCTGTCGGCATCAGGATGCGGGATACAAGTAAGGACATGTCCTACTACTATTCCTTCTAAACCACCTTTTACGGACTGGTATTTCTCAACAACTTCTACTTCTAGACCTAGATCTGTTAGCAATGCTGCTGTTTCTTCGGAGTTCCAGTCTATTTTTATGAATTGTTTTAACCAATTATAGGATATTTTCATCTGTCAATTTTAATAAGGTTGCAAATATAAGGATTGCAGTTTGTAGTAAGAAACTATTTTTTTGGTTTTTTAGCATAGAAATGACATATTTTAAAAGTATTCCCAATAGGGAATTAATACTCGAATTTGTAATAATTTGTGAATAATACAGAATAATAACTATAAAATAACACATATGAAAATTTAATGCTATTGATTGGAGGAATAGTGCTATACTAATCAGCTTTAGCAAACTATATTTGATAAAATTTAAATTAGTAAGATATGAGTAACATAGTTTCAAGACCTGAGTTTAAGGCAAAATACGACAATTATATAGGTGGGAAGTTCGTAGCACCCATTAAAGGAGAATATTTTGATGTGATTTGTCCAATTGACGGAAAGGTGTTTACACAAGCCGCACATTCGACGAAAGAAGATTTAGAACTTGCTGTAGATAAAGCGTATGAAGCCTTTCAAACTTGGGGTAAAACTTCAGCTACAGAAAGAAGTAATTTATTGAATAAAATTGCGCAGAGAATAGAGGATAACTTGGAGTACATCGCCACAGTAGAAACGATCGATAATGGGAAGGCCATTCGAGAAACAATGGCAGCTGATATTCCTTTGGCAATTGATCATTTTAGATATTTTGCAGGAGTTATACGTGCTGAGGAAAGCTCGATTGCTGAATTAGATTCACAAACCGTATCTATAGCTTTAAGCGAGCCGTTAGGTGTAATTGCTCAAATTATTCCTTGGAATTTTCCAATATTAATGGCGGTTTGGAAACTGGCACCAGCATTAGCAGCAGGTAATACGGTGGTACTAAAACCAGCAGAAAGTACTCCTATTTCCATATTAGTTTTAATGGAATTGATAGGTGATATTCTTCCTCCTGGAGTAATTAATATTGTGAATGGTTTTGGAGCAGAGTTGGGAAGAGCATTGGTAACAAACAAAAAAGTCTCAAAAGCGGCGTTTACAGGTTCTACACCTACAGGACGTCTAGTAATGCAATATGCCACTGAAAACATTATTCCCGTAACATTAGAATTAGGAGGTAAATCTCCCAATATTTTCATGAAATCGGTTGGTGATGCTGATGATGATTTCTTTGATAAGGCGATTGAAGGTGCAGTAATGTTTGCTTTGAATCAAGGAGAAATATGTACGTGTCCGTCACGACTATTAGTGCATGAAGATATATACGATAAATTCATAGCTAGAGTAATTGAAAGAACTGAGGCTATACAGCTGGGCAACCCATTAGATAAAACAACGATGATGGGAGCACAGACTTCATTGGTTCAACAACAAAAAATTCTTAACTATATTAAATTAGGAAAAGAAGAAGGAGCTGAAGTATTGACCGGAGGAGAGGAGAACCATTTACAAGGAGATCTTTCTACAGGATATTATATCAAGCCTACTCTTTTTAAAGGGAACAATAAAATGCGTATTTTTCAGGAAGAAATCTTCGGACCTGTTTTGGCAGTTACTACTTTTAAAACAACTGAAGAAGCCATCGCTATTGCAAATGATACTATGTATGGTTTGGGTGCTGGACTCTGGACACGTGATGCACATGAAATTTATCAGGTTCCAAGAGCGATTCAAGCGGGTCGTGTATGGATAAACCAATATCATTCTTATCCTGCGGGAGCTCCTTTTGGAGGGTACAAACAATCTGGAATTGGACGTGAGAATCATAAAATGATGCTTGCACATTATCAGCAAACAAAGAACATGTTGATCTCGTATGATAAAAAGAAATTAGGTTTCTTTTAGAATGCATTATTAATAAAAAAGGGAAAGTAATAAAGCTTTCCCTTTTTTTAAATCTATATACTATGTTACCAAAAACAATGAAGGCTGCAGTGATTAGGGAATTCGGATCGCTTCTAAAGATTGAAGAAGTCGAAGTTAAACGTCCTGGTCGTAATGAAATTTTAGTAAAAGTAATTGCAAGCGGAGTTTGTCACACTGACTTACACGCTATTCAAGGAGATTGGCCGGTTAAACCAAAAATGCCACTAATTCCTGGTCATGAAGGGGTAGGCTATGTTGTAGCAGTAGGGCCAGATGTTAAGAATGTAAAAGAAGGAGATGCTGTTGGTGTGCCATGGCTGTATAGTGCTTGTGGTGGTTGTGACCAATGTATCACAGGTTGGGAAACGCTATGTGATACCCAGCAAAATGGGGGTTATAGTGTTGATGGTAGTTTTGCCGAATATGTAATTGCTGACGCGAGGTATGTAGGACGCTTACCGTCGAATGTCAATTTTATGGAAATGGCCCCAATACTTTGTGCTGGTGTGACTGTGTATAAAGGATTAAAAGAAACGGAAGTAAAGCCAGGAGAATGGGTGGCTATTTCGGGAATTGGAGGTTTAGGACACGTTGCAGTGCAATATGCAAAAGCTATGGGAATGCATGTAGCAGCTATTGATATTGCAGATGATAAGTTAGAATTAGCAAAGAAATTGGGCGCCGACTTAGTCGTAAATGCTAAGAATCAAAATCCTGGAGAATTTCTTAAAAAAGAAGTTGGCGGAATGCACGGAGCGTTAATTACGGCCGTTTCTCCAATCGCTTTTAAACAAGGGTTGGAAACCTTGAGAAGAAAAGGAACGATGGCGTTGAATGGACTTCCTCCTGGTAATTTTGATTTATCGATTTTTGATACAGTATTAAATAGAATTACAATTCGTGGTTCTATTGTAGGTACGCGAAAAGATTTACAAGAAGCCATACAATTTGCGGTGGAAGGAAAAGTAAAAGCAACTGTCACATCGGCAAAATTAGAAGATGTAAATGATGTTTTTGAAAAAATGAAAAAGGGACAGATAGAAGGAAGGGTAGTACTCGAAATTGCAAAACCATAATTAAAATTATTAATGCAGAAAATACGCATATACGCGTGTTTTCTGCTTTATCAATCACGAAAAAAAGATGACAAGAAGAATTGACGCAACCGAAAAGGCAGTAGAATTAATAAAAATATTGCAGGAAAAACATGGAGACTTGATGTTTTACCAGGCCGGAGGATGCTGTGAGGGTACGCAGCCACAATGTTTTGAAAAAGGAGGTTTCTATCAAAGATTGGGAGATGTTTGCATTGGTGTAATAGAAAATACTGAGTTTTGGGTAGATAAGGATTTATTCGAATATTGGAAACATACGCATTTTACTTTGGATGTAATTGATGCTTTCGGAGTCGGAGGATTTTCTTTGGAAACCCCATTAAAAAAGACATTCCGAATTGAATATAGAATCTTTACTCCTGAGGAAGAAAAAGACTTGGAACCTGTCAAATATATAGAATAAGCTAATTCACGTATAACAATTGGTATTGCTTTGGTGTAATGCCTTCGTGCTTTTTAAACAAACGAATGAAGTAATTACTGTCTTCAAATCCAGACAAATGACATACTTCATTAATTTGGATTGCCGGATTTTTCAATAACTGCTTTGCACATTTTATTTTTTCTCTAATAACAAATTCTATTGGCGTCATGCCTAATTCTCTCTTGAAAAAACGATAAAAAGAGGTTGTACTCATGCAAGCTTTCTCACTCAAGTTTTTAAGACTTATGTTTTCTCGGATATTTACTCGAATGTACTCCAATACTTGTGTTATTGGACTATTAGGATCAGTATAAAGTCCGTCCTCGATAGATTTAGCAGTTTGAGTTTGTACAATTCTAATAAGTAATTCTTGTAACGTCAAATCAGCCAATACATCCTTAGTAACAGATGTACTCATACATTCTTTTATTAATTTATTTATGGTTGTAGCTAACTCGACATTGTTGTAGAAATAGTAATTTTGGTAGTTTAAATGCCAAAACTGGCTATTACCTTCTTTAGGATAACGATCATTTAAAAAATGCAATGTATCATTTATTTTTTGCTGGTCTATCGCCAAAGCCAGACATTGGGTAGGATTGTTTTTTGTGGCTTCAGGGAAGTCAATTTTCATTTCTACATTAGAAGGAATAACTACAGTTTCACCAGGTAAGTATTCAAAACCAGGATCATCAAAAAGATGCATTACTTTCTTTCCTCGCAACATACTGGTTACTACCAAATCATTAAACTTCAAAGGCACTAATTGTGATTCTTTGTAAGTTTCAAACAGATTTAATTCACAATGATTCAAATTGTAAACCGTTCTATTTTCAACTAAGGTTTTTAATGATTTTTCGCTCGATAAATTAGGAGGATTGATGTAGTTGCGATTCATAGAAGTAGTTTATAAAGAAAGAGTTATAAACTTAATGAAAATAAACCAATTAGTTAAATCTTACTTTGTTAAAAAGGATATAATTTTAGTTTACTATGGCTTGTTATAAAGAATGTAAATTTAAAAATTCTGTCAGCCTAGAGTATGTATATTGCAATGTACATTATAAAAAGTACCACAAATTCGCAAATTAATTTAGTAAATAGTTGTCCTACTTAAGTTTTTACGAAAAATGTGGGTTTTACTACTGTCTGTATACACATTAAATCATATTACTCATTAGAAAGTGGCACCTAATTTTGATTCTTGATCTGATGATAGGTCTTCTTATTTTTGGTAAAAAGCACTATAACGGAAAGCTTACAAAAGTTGCGGCACCTTTAGATTTGCAAGTGATCTTGCATAGGCTATGATTATTCATGCAAATAAGATCGTACTTGATACTTACGAGTGGATAATTGGTAAGGGATTAGTTTTCGGATTTGGGTAGACAATCAAATGTTTTTCGTTTGTTTTCGTACCATGCATTCATACCTTGTGGGAAGTGCATTAATTCTTGCATCTCTCTCATTGCTTTACTATGAGCATCATCGTTTTTTTGAATCATTTCCAGAGCGTGGTTTTTACTCAATTCTGCTATTTCCTCAAAAGTGTTACCATGGAATTGTTCTTCACATGCTCCTCCAAGTTGTTTACAAGTCATTGTTTTCATAATTGTTGGTTTTAATTAATAGAAAACTAAATACGTAGAATTGATATTTAAATAAATGTGAAATTCAACACGTATTTTAGCCATTTAACAGTGTTATATCGTAAATATAATAGAATTAAATAACAATTTAGTGGTTTTTGAAGAAAAGTATTTAAAAGCGCGAGGCTATAGAAAGCTTAAAAAAGGCTTAGTAAATGGTATTTTTTTTCGAATTATATTTTAAATATGTTGATATATTCATGTGATTAAAGTTGGTGTTTAACTTAATTTTTTGTCTGATGGTAATGAGAAAATTGTTTTCTTGACCGGATATGTTTAGAGACTTGAATTTGCTCCGATCCTTAGAGTTAGTTTATAAATAGAAAGTACTTCCGTAGTAAGATAAGCTGTAAACTTGATAAAAGGTAAAATATTCTAATCACAATTTATTCATTATTTTCTTTAGATCAAAAACATTCTAATAAAAATCAGTAAACAAACTTAAATTGAAAAACGAACAAATTTTAAAGTAACTCCTCTACGTGCCTTTTGATATTTTCGGCTATTTTTTTTGTGGGTAAGTCATTAGCGTCATTCCCAAACGGATCTTCAATTTCCTCAGCAATCAACTCTAAACTGGCTAAAACATAAAAGATAAATACAACCACAGGAATTACATAATAACCTAAATTAAAAACATATCCAAAAGGCAATGTCATTACATAAAAGAAGATGAATTTCTTAATAAAAGCACTGTAAGAGTATGGGATTGGCGTGTTTTTTATACGTTCACAAGCACCGCAAATATCAGTGAAGGATTGCACTTCATGATTCAATATTATAAGCTGGTCTCCAGTGATTTTGTTTGTGGTGTAAAGTTCATTGACTCTTTGAAATAACATTTTAGCAACTTGGTTAGGCCTGTGTTTATGATGCTCTAATACAATATCATCAAATAGCTGTTTGCCAGTTTCCTCATCTTTTAAATGTTTATTTAAAATTGATGCATAACTAGGTATTATTTTTCGAAAAAAAACTCTGTCTTTATCTTCTTTTAAAATAACCGAAAGCTTAATTGCTAGATTTCGGCTGTTGTTTACTAAACTCCCCCAAATCTTTCGGCCTTCCCACCAACGATCATAGGCAGTATTAGTTCTGAAAACAAGTAATAAAGAAATAACAAAACCCAACATTCCATGCATTATAGAAATATTTTTCACGTGACTGTCTTCGGGTAAATTCCAATATTCGATTTCTAGATAGGCAATACAAGCCGAATATGTTCCGATGAAAATCATCATTGGAATCAGTTGACGGAAAGTATCGGCTTTATGAAAACGAAAAATAAAAGTAATCCAATCTTTTGGGTTGTATGAAATCATTTAGAATAAATATTTCTACAAATTTAATTTAAAAATTAATAATCTCTATTAATTCTCGTAAAGCAATTCCTGATAACTTTTCCGGACGTTGACTACTGCAGAACCTTATTATGGGATTTTTGTAATTCATTTTTGAGTTTATAAATTCTAATGTGACTTTAAAACAGATGTAAAGAAGGTTTAAAGCTGTAAATCCCCTATTAGAAGATTGTGTAATCAAACCATGAATCGACTCACTATCAGCGAAGGTGCTGTCCTTGCGTGGTTACAGTAAGATAATGACTTAGTTAAATTTTTTTAGAGTACTAATTCTGTTATTATAGTCCATAAGAGTTTCGAGGATTAATTATGTTGTTCTGAAAAAACATTTGTACGCTTTATGCGAATTATTTTCAAGTATTTTAAGTTTTAGTATCGAATATTTTTTTCTCAAAATACTTTATAAAAAAAGAGAGCAATTGCTCTCTTTTTTTTTATATAATTTACTTTTATTAGCGACACTCTAATCCTAAAATTTCATCTACTGTAATCCCTGTTCCGCTTGCAGACCAGCTTCCAGTTATAACTCCACCTGAATTACTTGAATCCCATTTGATGTTGATTGTAATTTTTTCACATGCATCAACACTTCCTTCCACTGTGATTACGCGGTTAGAGCTTCCTCCAGGAGTTCTTTGAGATGCGTTTAAAGTACCACCTGTTACGGTTACAGTAGCATTTGCACCAGTAAAGTTTGTTAACCCACCTTGAATTTTTAAATTAGAAATAGCTTCTTTAGAAGTGAATGTATATTCAACTTCACGAGAAGTACCACAAGAAATTGCTTTTCCTGAAAATACAGTTTCACAACCGCTAGCGCACATACCTACAAGACCATAATTAATATCAAATACACCTTGTGGACCATCTCCTGCAACTTGTAAGTGAATACTTTTAGTATCACATGCTTTCCAACCGCTTTCAAGTGGAATAGAATACTCTCCCCATGTGTTTGCAGCAGCACCTATTCCTACAGAAGCTCCATTGATTACAAGATCAGCAAATTTTTCTGTGCTAAGAACCAATAATTTGAATTCAGTTCTAGTGTTAAAATATTTGATATAAATTGTTTTTGAAAATTTGTCATTGTTAAGGCCTCCCCAAGAAACAATTTTAGAATCTGTTTTTTCGAAATAGGTACTACTTTCCGCAGCAATACAATTGGTAGTACAACTTTCATAAGTAGATAATGAGTAACCTGAACTTGGCATTGTAGTGCTTGCGGTAATCAAAGTTTTAGAAGTTGGTACCACCTTGGCAGTTGTACTTGTTTCTAATGCAATAGGTTCATTACTACAGCTCATTAAGAGGATACCCATTGCAAGTGTTAAGATAATTTTTTTCATAATAGATGAAATTTGGGATTGTTAAAAAATTAAAAGCGATTTGTACTATTTGTAAATGAAATTAAAATGTTTTTTTTATTTTAATTTTCACAAATATTAGAATATAATTAGTCAGAAAAATAATATAGTCGATGAAATCTTATTTTTAACGATAAAGTGTATGTTTTTACAAATATTTCAGTATTTTATAGTTAAATTGGTAAATGCGTGTGATTATTATATTGTTTTTAACAATTATAGTAAGTGTTATTGGAGTTAGTATTATAAATAAATAACTCAGCTTATATCATTTGATATAAGCTGAGTTATGATATTTTTGTAATTACTTTGTAGAATATTCGAGTAAGTTCTACAAAGTAATTACAATCAATTAAAAGACAAATTAATATGCTTCGTTGAATAACATGGGAACATTTAAAAATTTAAGTTACCGGCAAGTTCTCGTAATGCAATTTCTGATAATTTTGCTTGAAATTGTGAATTGCTATATCGCACGGTGGCATTCACATAATTCAATTGTGCAGTTCTAAATTCTAGTGTGGTTATTGTTCCAATACGGAATTTATCTAAGGTAATATCTAGATTCTGCTTGGCAATAGCCTCATTTTTTTCTTCTAGTTGAATTAATTCCAAGTTTGTTGTATAGGTTTGATATGCGGTTGCTAGTTGTGCGTGAAGTGCTAGGCTCTGTTGCTCAATTTGGATACTAGAATTATCAATCTGTAAGGCTGCAATCTTCTCATTGCGTTTTTGTGCAAAGCCATCAAACAGATTTAAAGAAGCGCTAAAACCATAATTAAGTCCTCTAGCAGCCGATTGTGTTGTAAAGCCAAGGCTTGACTGCGTATCAGTAAAATTGTAGCCCGTATTTACTTTGACGGTAGGGTAGCGACCGGATTTTATTTTTTTAAGTTCTAATTCGGCTATTCTTTTATTGATTATTAGGGCTTCTACTTCTGGATTTTGTTTTTCTGCCAATACTTTCAACTCCGTAAAATCCAATTGTTTTTCCATTGTAAAGACTTCAGCTACTTTAAAATCAGCGGTAAGGTCTCTGGCTAGAATTTGATTCAATAAAACTTTAGCATTAGCATACATTTCTTTTTGCCTTAACAAGCTTACTTTATCGGTATTGATATCTACTTGGGCATTCAGAACTTCTAATCTAGATGCTTTTCCAATGGTAAATCTGTTTTGTGCCAAACTTACTCGTTGATTTGAAATTACAAGTGTACTGTCTAGCGCGGATAATTGCTGCTGCTGTTGTACCAAATCAAAGTAGGCGGCTTGAACATCGCTTATTTTTGTAATAATCGTAAGTTTCAATTGATTCTCTCCTAGTTTTTGTAACTCACTAAGTTGGTCTCTCATAGCAAACATTCTAAAGCCATCAAAAATAGTCCATCCTAAACTCAACCCATAGTTCAAGCTATTGCTTTTGGCATTATCAAGGCTGTTTATTGTTCCATCAGCACGGGTTTGAGAAAGATTTTGAATGTTGTTGTTATTTACAATTGAGGCTGTTGCATTAGGTAACATTCCCGCATTTCCAGGAGTGACATTACTTTCATCAATTTTTAAATTGTTTTCGGCAATCTTAATTTCGTAATTGTTCTCTAAAGCAATTTGTACCGCATCTTTCAGCGTTAATAATTCCTGAGCATTTCCTTGTAGAACACACAAAAAGAAAATCAACAGACTTTGAAGTAGTATTTTAGTTGTCATAGTATTAGTTACTTTCATTTTCATATTCTTCAATGTGGTCAAATTCAGGATAGTGTTTTTTAGCTTTAGACCACATAAAATAAAGTGCAGGAATAACAAATAAGGTTAGAACCAAAGAAAAGATAGTTCCGCCTACAATAACAACTCCCATACCAATTCTACTGGTAGATGCAGCTCCAAGCGACATGGCAATAGGCAATGCTCCAAGTGAAATCGCCAAACTAGTCATTAAAATAGGTCTTAAACGTGCTTCTGAAGCTTCGAGAATGGCTTCCAGTTTCGGTTTTCCTTGTTCTCGGAGTTGGTTGGCAAATTCTACAATTAAAATTCCATTTTTAGTTACTAATCCAATCAACATTACGGTTCCAATTTGGCTAAAGATATTCCAAGTTTGATCAAATAACCACAAGGAGAATAATGCCCCTGCAACGGCCATAGGAACGGTTAAAATAATGATAAATGGATCAATAAAACTTTCAAACTGTGCGGCAAGAATTAAAAATATCAATAGTAAAGCCAATCCGAAGGCAAAAGAAGTATTAGAACTACTTTCGACAAAATCTCTGGATTCTCCTCCTAGATCAGTGGTGAAAGTATCATCAAGGACTTTAGTTTTGATTTTTTCCATTGCTTCAATTCCGTCATTGATACTTTTCCCTGGAGCAAGACCCGCAGAAACGGTAGCTGCCATGAATCGGTTGTTGTGATACAACTGTGGTGGCTTGCTTTGCTCTTCAATACTCACAATGTTGTCCATTTGAATTAGATCACCCTTATTGTTTTTGACATACATCGATGTTAAATCCAATGGCTTTGAGCGATCTTGTTGCTCAAATTGTCCAATTACTTGGTATTGTTTTCCTTTTTTCATGAAATAACCAAAACGTTGTCCACTTAAGGATAGTTGCAACGTTTGTGCAATATCAATAACCGATATTCCTAAGCTCTCTGCTTTTTCACGATCAATAGTAACGTTAAGCTCTGGTTTGTTGAATTTTAAATTTACATCAGACATAGAAAAAGTAGGATCGTTATCCACTTCGTCCATAAACAAAGGAATTTTCTCTTCTAACTTACTGAAATTTTGAGTTTGAATAATGAATTGTATTGGTAAGCCACCTCGTCTGTTGACAGAAATGGTGGGTTGTTGTGTAACAGATGTTTTAGCATTTGGATATTGTTTGGTCCATTTGGTCAGTTTGTCTGCAATTTCTTCTTGAGATAACTTTCTTTCGCCAGGTTCTTTTAGTGACAAACGTACAAAACCACTATTTACGGAAGAAGATCCAAATCCAGGCGATGTAACCACTAAACTGACTTTTTTCTCGGGGATAGAGTCGTCAACTAATTTAGAAATCTCTTGCATGAAACGATCTGTATATTCGTAGCTAGAACCTTCTGGGGCAGTTATTCTTAATATCAAAGAGCTGCGGTCATCATAAGGTGCCGTTTCTTTTTGAAGTAAATTATAAAAGACAAAAATCAAGGCAAAACAAGCGAATAGAATAGGGAAACTCCACCATTTCTTAGCCATAAATCGCTCTAATGCATCTGCATAATTACTGTTTAATTTTTGGAAATAAGGTTCGGTTAAAATATAGAATTTAGATTTTTTTTGTTCACCACCTTTCATTAAATACGCATTCAACATTGGCGTTAATGTCAAGGAAACAAAAGCCGAAATTAAAACGGCAGCACCTATGACGACTCCAAATTCCCTAAATAAACGTCCCACAAATCCTTCGAGAAATATAACGGGTAGGAATACGGCTGCCAGTGTAATAGAAATAGAGATTACGGCAAAAAATATTTCGTTAGAGCCTTTGATCGCAGCTTCAATAGGCGTCATGCCTTCTTCTACTTTTTTAAAGATATTTTCAGTAACTACGATTCCGTCATCGACAACTAAACCAGTAGCCAGAACAATCGCCAACAAGGTTAATACGTTAATAGAAAAACCAAACAACCACATGATAAAAAAGGTCGCGATTAATGAAACAGGAATGTCAATTAAGGGTCTAAAAGCAATCGCCCAATCTCTAAAGAATAAATAGATAATTAGAATAACTAAGAATATCGATATTCCCAATGTTTCCGCTACTTCAAGTACTGATTTTTTTACAAAAATAGTATTGTCAAGCGCGATATTTAATTTGATGTCTTTGGGAAGATCTTTCTTTAAGGCTTCAAATTGCTCGTAAAACGATTTTGAAATATCTAGATAATTGGCTCCGGGACGAGGAACAATAGCCAGACCCACTAAAGGTAATCCAGACTGACTTAACTTAGTTTCAATATTTTCTGGACCAAGAACGGCAGAGCCAATATCGCTTAAACGCACTATTTTTTCTCCTTCAGAACGTATGATGATGTTATTAAATTCTTCGGCGGTAGATAAGTTTCCAACGGTTTTTACAGTTAGTTCCGTATTGGCACCCGTCAATTTTCCAGATGGTAATTCGACATTTTGTTTGCCAAGGGCTGTTCTTACCTCAGCAACAGTGAGTCCGTAAGAAGCTAGTTTTACAGGGTCAATCCACAAGCGCATAGCGTATCTTTTTTGTCCCCAAATTTGAACACCACTTACACCAGGAATCGTTTCAAGACGTTGCGAAATCACATTTTCTGCATAATCACTCAATTCCAGTTGACTTCTGGTATCACTTTGTACCGTCATCGAAATAATCGCATCACTATTGGCATCAGCCTTAGAAACAACAGGCGGTGCATCAATATCCTGCGGTAAGCTTCTGATGGCTTGCGATACTTTGTCACGAACATCATTTGCGGCTTCTTCAAGATCTTTATCCAAGTTGAATTCTACCGTAATCGAACTGCTTCCCTGAGAACTGGAAGAGGTAATATTCCTAATTCCGTCAATGGAATTTATGGCTTTTTCAAGCGGTTCGGTTATTTGAGACTCAATAATATCCGAGTTAGCACCCGTATAATTGGTTCTGATGGAAACTTGTGCCGGATCTATCGAGGGAAATTCACGAACGCCAAGATAGGTGTATCCTATAATACCAAATAAGACAATTGTCAAATTCATAACAATGGTCATTACCGGTCTTTTTATGCTTAATGTAGATAAACTCATTTTTTATGGGATTAATAAAATATCGTTACTGGGCTAGAAGTAGACTAATGGTATACTTATTCCGAGTAACTTTAAATTATTTGATGATTACTTTTACGGGAGTTTCATTTTTTAAAGACATAACACCACTTGTAATTACGGTATCACCTGCTTTTAACCCAGATAAAATCAAGAGAGAAGCATCTGTTCTTGTGGCCGTTTCGACCATGACTTCTTTGGCTTTGCCAAAATCAGAAATAAAAACTTTTTTTCCATTTTGCACTGGAATTACGGCTTGTGTTGGAACCACTATGGCATTTTTAATGACAGCAAGCGGTAACTCAACATCTGCAAAAGTACCAGGTAATAACTTTCCATCTTTATTTTCGGCAATAGCACGAACTTGTAAAGTTCTTGTTGAAACTTCAACCGAAGGTTCGATTGCATAGATGGTAGCCGAATATTTTTCAGTAGAGCCACTCACTTTAAAACTTAGGATAGTATTATTTTTTATTTGATTTGCATATTTTTCAGGAATTGAAAAAGTGATTTTCAACTTTGCGATATTAACTAAATTAGCAACTAAAATAGCAGGGGTAATGTAGGTTCCCACTGAAATAGAACGCAACCCAATACTTCCTGAGAAGGGCGCTCTAACAGCTGTTTTAGCTATTTGTGCCTTAATCAACTGACTTTGTGCTTTCATAGAAGCATATTCAGCTCTGGCAACTTCATACTCTTCCTGACTGATGGCTTCTTTTTGCAATAATAGTTTGGCTCTTCTTTCATTTTCGGATGCCAAGTTTTCCTTAGTATTCGCTTGACTCAATTGAGCCCGTAATTCTCTGTCATTAACTTTAAAAAGTAATTGTCCTTTACTAACATTGCTTCCTTCTTGAAAATTGATGCTTTCTACAATACCTGAAACCTCAGAGCGGATTTCTACTTGCTCATTGGCCTCTATAGAGCCAGAAAGAGACAAGTTATTATCAAAAGTTTCCGGATGTACTACAATTCCAGATAAACGCATCGCTTTTGGTTTTCCTGATTTACCATTGTCTGCTTTTGAATCTCCTTTATTTTCGATAATTCGGTAGCTGATAAAGGCACCAAAACCAACAATTAGTAAGCCGTAAATTAAGTATTTTATTTTCATGTTTATGTGGTAAAGTAGGATTAGGTTTCAATAATTTTTGTTAACAAACAAATTTAGGTTTTACAATTGGAATACATATTAGCTTAGTTTTAATTTAACAGTTGTACATACAAATATTTTTTTGAAAAGACATATAAAAATTCCTAATCGTTCATTTTATGACGATTAGGATATTGTTCTAAATATTAAAATAGTAAAAAACAGGAACAAATAAATTTCTCTATCCGTTCAAACTTCACAATAAGACCTTAAAAACGGCTAAAGGTTTAATTGGATTTTAAAATAAAATTAAGATTTTATAAAAATCAACTAATGTAATTCCAGATATTTTTCTTTTTTGTCAACTCAATATAAACCGCTCTTAAAGTAGCATGCTCTGGTTTTTGCAGTGGAGCATCATCACTAAGAATTTTAATAGCTTTTTCTCTGGCTAAGGCCAAAATATCTCTGTCTCGAACAATGTCGGCAATTTGAAGGTTTAATACGCCACTTTGTTGGGTTCCCATTAGATTTCCTGGGCCGCGTAGCTTCAAGTCGACTTCGGCAATTTCAAAACCGTCATTAGTACTTACCATCGTTTCCATTCGGGTTTTACTGTCCGAACTTAATTTGTGGCTGGTCATCAGGATGCAGTAACTTTGATCAGCACCACGACCCACACGACCGCGCAATTGGTGCAATTGCGACAGCCCAAAACGTTCCGCACTTTCGATAATCATTACCGAAGCATTAGGAACATTTACCCCAACTTCAATAACAGTTGTAGCAACCATAATATTGGTTTTTCCATCCGAAAAGCGTTTCATTTCCGCATCTTTATCGGCTGGTTTCATCTTTCCGTGCAAAATAGAAATGGAATAATCAGGCAAAGGAAAATCGCGAGAAATGCTTTCATAACCGTCCATTAAATCTTTGAAATCCATTTTTTCCGATTCTTGTATCAGCGGATAGACAATATATATTTGTCGGCCTAAGCCAATTTCATCTCTTATAAATTTCCAAACTTTTAAGCGATTGCTGTCAAAGCGATGCACGGTTTGAATGGGTTTTCGTCCCGGAGGCAATTCGTCAATAACTGAAATATCTAGATCGCCATACAAACTCATCGCCAACGTTCGCGGAATAGGAGTGGCGGTCATTACCAAAATATGTGGCGGAATTTCGTTTTTCTTCCACAATTTAGAACGCTGCTCTACCCCAAAACGGTGTTGCTCATCAATTACGGCCAAGCCTAAATTTTGAAATTTCACTTTGTCTTCTAATAAAGCATGTGTTCCTATCAATATTTGTAAACTTCCGTTTTCTAGTTCTTCGTGAATGATTCTTCTAGCGGCAGTTTTACTCGATCCTGTGAGTAGTTTTATGTTCAGATTTAGCTTTTCAGCCAATTCTGATAATCCTATAAAGTGCTGATTTGCTAATATTTCTGTTGGTGCCATCAAGCAGGCCTGAAAGCCATTATCAAGGGCTAGCAGCATGCTCATAAAAGCGACAATCGTTTTTCCCGAACCTACATCGCCTTGCAATAAACGATTCATTTGGGCATTGGTTCCCATGTCTGTTCTGATTTCTTTGATCACCCTTTTTTGTGCTCCGGTGAGCTGAAAAGGCAGATGGTTTTGGTAGAAATCATTGAAAAGATCCCCTACTTTAGTAAATGGATGTCCCTTTATTTTGTGTTTTTGAACCAGATTTTTGGTAATTAATTGCAACTGGATAAAGAACAATTCTTCAAATTTTAATCGGAATTGGGCTTTAGCCAAAGCTTCTGCGCTTTTGGGAAAATGAATGTTGAATAAGGCGGCTTTTTTAGAAATCAGATGCAATTCCTGCATCAGATATTCCGGCAGGGTTTCAGTAAACAACGCTTGGGTTTCCATAAAAAGCTGTTGCATTAATTTATTGATCACCCGGTTTGAAATTCCTCGATTTGTCAGGGTTTCGGTCGAAGGATACACTGGCTGCATCGCAGAACGCAAACTTTGTTCGTGCTCGCTCATCGCTTCAATTTCGGGATGGGCCATATTGTAGGCGCCGTTAAACGAAGTGCATTTCCCGAATATTACGCTGATTTCGTTTAGCTTCAACGATTCCCGAACCCATTTTTGTCCCTGAAACCATACTAATTCCATCTGCCCAGTATCGTCTACAAAAGTAGCTACTAGGCGTTTCCTACCTTTGGCAAATTCGACAGTTTTGATATTGATGATTTTACCAATAATTTGTACTTCGGCCACATTGTTTTGCAACTCGTTGATTTTGTAATAACGAGTTCGGTCAATATAGCGGTTTGGGTATAAATTGATTAAATCCTTATACTTATGAATCCCTAATTCCTTACGCAACAGTTCGCCCCGATTTGGACCAACGCCTTTTAGGTATTCGATAGGAGTAAGTAGGAGGTTGTTCATGTAGGGTTTTCCAAGTTCAAAATTCCAAGTTGATTAGTCAAAATTCAAGCTTGTTTTCTTATGAAGCGAAGATAGTTTTTTGTTTGGAATTTAGGAAATGAGATAATTGAAATATATGTAAGAAAAAAGTGTATATTTAAAGAATTATATTTAAATCTTAAATCACAATGAACAAATTATCAGTTATTTCGGTTCTGTTTTTTTGCGTTACCACTTTAGTACATGCTCAAAAAAACAAAGAACCATACAAATTTATTGAAGATATCAATACAAAAGTTGAAATAGATACTGTACCATGGAAGTATCAACTAGCGGCAACCAATCTTGCTACTATCGGTAATTATAAAAAAGCATTAGAAATGTGGGATAAGCAGGGAGGAAGTGTTCCTGAACTTTCAAAAAAAGACAGTTTGAATTTTATGCAATTCAAACCTAAAGATGCTAAAGATTACATTATTAACCGTGCTAAAAAAGAACGTCTTGTAATTATTAACGAAGCACATAATAATGCGAACCATAGAGTTTTTACCACTTCATTATTAAAAGGGTTGTATAAAAATGGCTATCGTTTTTTAGGTGTCGAAGCCTTAGATGATACGTTGATAAACAAGAGGAAATTTCCTATTATGGATGGAGGAAGCTTGTATATTCAAGAATCACAATATGCAAATTTATTAAAAGAAGCCTTAGATCTTGGTTTTACTTTGTTCAACTATGAATATAAATATGTAAAAGGGAAGACCGCAAAGGACAGAGAAATGGAGCAAGCTCAAAATATTGCTAAAATGATGAAGGGAAATCCTAAAGCTAAGTTTTTGATACATTGTGGTTATGATCATCTAAATGAAGGAACTCCAGGTATTAAAAGTTGGGAAAAAGCGATGGCCGCAAGAGTAACTGAAATGACCGGAATTAATCCATTTACAATTGATCAGACTACTAGTTCAGAGAGAGGAAACGCAGCTTGGAATAATTCATACATAAAACTCGCCAATTCTAAAACAAGTGTAATTATGGTGAATTCAAAAGATCAGACATTTAATGGAGGTATTGATGATGCTAGAGCTGATTGTAGAATAATTCATCCTGTTACGGTTTATGAAAATGGAAGGCCAAGTTGGTTAACTTTAGATGGAAAAAGAAAAGTATATACCATTAAAAAAGATTCTATTACTGAATTTCCTGTATTGGCTTTAGCCTATCGGATTAATGAATTTGAAAACGACGGAATACCTGCTGACGTCATCGAAATAGAAAATAAAGAGCAAGTTGCAAATATGATTTTACATAAGGGAATGTATCGAATAATTATAAAAAATAGACATTATGAAACTATTTTAGATTATCAAAAACAAATTAAATAGAAAATACAATTTCTTATAAAATAATTTTAGCATCAGTTAAAACGATAATTTTTTAAAAGAAATATGGGAATAGTTTACCTATTTTTGAAAGTTGTTTTAGTAATTAAATAGAAAAAAATGGTCATCGATAAAATTGAAAATTATACCCTTTATGCAAACTTGACAGAAAGATTAGCGAAAGGATTTGAATTTATTAAAAATACAGATTTAGTCCAAATAGAATCTGGAACCTATGAAATTGACAATAAAGAAATTTTTGCTATTGTTATGGAGTACGATACCAAAGAGATGAAAGACTGTGTGTTAGAAGGGCATACAAAATATATCGATATTCAGTATATAATAGAAGGTGTCGAATTGATGGGAGTTACAACTAAGAGCAACCAAAAATCACTTACTAGCGATTTAGATAAAGATTACACTTTTTATGAAGGAGAAACTTCGTTGGTGAGAATAGAGGCAGGGATGTTTACGGTATTTTTTCCTGATGATTTGCACATGCCTTGCATACAAGCGGCTGAGAGTTCAAGAGTAAAAAAAGTGGTGGTAAAAGTACAGATTTAATACGGATGATTATTTTGTGCCGTATGTAACTAGTTGTTTACAGATTATCGTCCCTATCACCGATTTGTTTAATTATCGCTTAATTTAACGATAATATAAAATATCGTCTTATTTAACGATATTTTCAGTATCTTGCTTAAAATTTAAAGAGATGAAGGCAGTAATCACCGGTGATATTATTAACTCCAGAAAAGTAGCTTCAGCATTATGGATGGAGGATTTAAAAGATGCTTTGAAGGACTACGGCGAGGAACCAAAGGACTGGGAAATCTACCGAGGGGATAGTTTTCAGTTGCTCGTAAATCCTGCAGATGCACTAGAAGTTGCCTTATTAGTCAAGGCCGCTATCAAACAACACAAAACGCTCGATGTTCGTATGGCAATAGGAGTAGGTACTGTCGATTATACTGCTGACAAGGTAACAGAATCGAATGGTACTGCTTTTGTAAACTCAGGAGAATGCTTTGACGGCTTAAAAAAACAGACTTTGGCACTACAAACACCTTGGCCTGCATTTGACGATACCTTTAGAATTATTTTACAATTAGTGGTTTTATTTGCCGATAATTGGACAAACACATCAGCCGAAATTATAAAAAAAGCATTAGAAAACCCAGGTATTAATCAAAAGGAACTGGCTCTTGCTTTAAACAGAAAAAGCCAAAGTTCGATAAGTGCATCTCTAAATAGAGCAGGGTATGAGGAGTTAAAAAATGTGATGGAGTATTATAAACAAGAAATTAAAAAACAATGGTAGAGTTATCTTTAATGCTTGTTTTAGCTCATTTAATCGGCGATTTTTTATTGCAGCCCACTGCTTGGGTCCGGGATAAAAAGAAGTATAAGATCAAATCAAAATACCTTTATCTTCATCTTTTAGTGCATTTTGCACTTTTGTTATTAATCACAAAATTTAATACCGAATATTTGTTTGCGTTAATTGTGATTGTCGGGAGTCATTTTGCCATTGATTGTGCCAAATTATATTTCGAAAAAAAGAAAACGGTAAAAATCTGGTTCTTCACAGACCAATTATTACATTTTGCAGTGATTGCCGCCGTAGTACGCTATTTCTATCCGTACGAACTCGATCTACAAGTGATTTATTCGACTAAAAGCCTAGCCTTAGTGACTGCCTTAGTCGCAGTTACTTATGTGAGTGCGATAGTTTTAAAAATAATGCTGTCTAAATGGAGCGATCAAATCAGTAAAAATAATAACGACGATACCAATAATGCTGGAAAATATATCGGCATGTTGGAACGGCTGTTTATTTTCTTTTTTGTGGTAATTAATTTTTGGGAAGGTATTGGATTTTTATTAGCAGCCAAATCCATTTTTAGGTTTGGCGACCTTAAAGAATCTAAGGATGTCAAGCTTACTGAATACATCTTGATAGGAACTTTATTGAGTTTTGGGCTAGGTATTTTGTGCGCTATGGTTTATAAATATTTTATTTAACCTAAATAGAGAAACTCAACAACTAATAACATTATAAAGTATGAATGATTTTGATATGGGACCTGATAGAAAGAGTATTTCAGAAAAAG
The DNA here is from genome assembly GCF_900107635.1 of Flavobacterium gillisiae. Taxonomy (GTDB): domain Bacteria; phylum Bacteroidota; class Bacteroidia; order Flavobacteriales; family Flavobacteriaceae; genus Flavobacterium; species Flavobacterium gillisiae. The sequence goes on along the minus strand of NZ_FNRD01000017.1, from coordinate 874 downwards.
ATCTCTTTCAGAAAATTATTTTAGCTCCAAGAGAAGCTTTTAGATTCATTAATGATTACAAATATGAAAAGCATTTATATATACTATTATTTCTTGCTGGAATAGTTCGATCTTTCGATAGAGCTTCTAGTAAAAACATGGGAGATAATTATTCTATTTGGGCTATAATTGCAATAGGTGTCATTGCTGGAGGACTTTTTGGGTGGATTAGCTATTATATTTATGCAGCATTAATAAGTTGGTCTGGTAAGTGGATGAATGGAAAAGGAAATACGCAATCCATATTAAGAATTCTAGCTTATGCATTGTTTCCTTCAATCCTAAGTTTATTTGTACTTATTCCTCATATTGCAATTTATGGTAACGATATATTTAAATCTGAAAATGGTTTTTATAGCTCAGGATTAGTTGATAGTATTATTTATTATAGCTTTACTTTTATCGAAATTGTTTTGGGGATTTGGTCATTAGTATTGTGTGTGATTGGAATATCAGAAGTGCAGAAACTATCTATTGGTAAATCTATTTTAAATTTTATTTTACCCGTAATTTTAATACTATTTTTGATGTTGATTTTATTTTTACCGTTTCAACTATTCAATTAAAAGTTATTATTCTTATCTATAATTCTTGAATTTAAAGTAAACTAGCAAGCCGAAGTCTTCAGACTTTGGTTTTTTATTTTTGTCCAAAAAATAGAATGATACTATTTTATTTAATTCGTGGGTTCCATTTTAAAATTAAATCCTTTTACGGCGCTATGCTTTTAACTTAAAATTACCATAAAAGTAAGTTAAATATTATATTTTAAATTAAAACGTGTAGTTCATCGATTATTTTAGTCTGTTTAACGGAATTGTATGTATGTTTGAGA
>NZ_FNRD01000004.1 GCF_900107635.1 Flavobacterium gillisiae | reverse complement strand
GGGGCTCACCTCTTCCCATACCGAACAGAGTAGTTAAGCCCGCCTGCGCAGATGGTACTGCAGTTATGTGGGAGAGTATGTCGTCGCCTTTCTTTAAAAACCCTGTTCTAACGAACGGGGTTTTTTGTTGATACTCATTAATAGTAAATATTTAGGGTACCTTAGCTCAGATGGTAGAGCAATGGACTGAAAATCCATGTGTCCCTGGTTCGATCCCTGGAGGCACCACATTATGCTCGGATGGTGAAATTGGTAGACACGCTGGACTTAAAATCCAGTGAACAGTAATGTTCGTGCGGGTTCAAGTCCCGCTCTGAGTACTAGAAAACCTAATTAGCTTAAGCTAATTAGGTTTTTTTTTTTGATCAAGTCTAAAACGGGGAGATTCGATGTTGCTGCTGGCTTTGACTTGAGATCTCTTACTCCTCTGAATTTATTTCTAAAAGCTTTTATTTTAGGATTGAATGAGTCTACAGCTGCGTTTTTACTTCTTTTTTCAAAATAGTTCAAATTGGAGTCATAATTGATTTTAAGATGTTCATTATAGTATTACAGTTTTTTTGCCAAGGAAATTGAATATTGTCAAGACCACTCAATTGCGTTCTAAACACTTTTATTTAGCATTAGAAGGTCGTACTGAAGTCCTAAAAGCTTTCTTGTGATAGTAGTTAGAGATGGTTTTATATTAGTTAGTAATTAAGTTGTTCTAGAGTTTGAGTTGAATAACCTGAAGCTCGATTGATTAACTTTGCCCATCCATGGATCTCGTTTTGTAGCCCCTATAGTTATAGTTGACCTGTTTTTAAAGTCGTACGTTGTAATTGTATGGGGTTATCTACTCTTTCGATGTCAGAATGAAATTCACATGATACAGTGAGCACTTTTTGGATTATAGATTATTTCGTTGTTCCGCGGAAGAGATACGTTGTGCTTAATCGATAGTAATTTGTTTAAATATTTTTTAAAGTCCAACTTGTTGCTTTTGCTATAGCTTTTTCTATTGTTTCATTTTCGAAGTCAATGACTTTCTGTTTGTATCTAATTTTCTGCTGATTTTTTTGTTAATTTTTGAGCATATATTTTCCTTAGGCGTGGTATGGTTTCTAATTTTATTAAATATAATTAGGGGAGAAATGGTTCGTAAATTGTATGGAAATGTGTAAATATTCCGTGGTGATTTTTCCCTTATTAGCTGCCTTCTAGAGCATTAATTCAATCGCTTGATTTTGGTATATAAGTGACCTCTGTTATTTATTTGGGGACTACAGTATCAGTTTAAATCGCTGTATTTATGGATGTTACAACGCTGGTTCCTTTATGTAATAATTGTTTAATACTGTTGATTTAACTATTAAATTTAATATATAGCTACACATAGGTTAGACTATATTATCGGGATAAAGGAGTTGTTATTGGGCATAAAGTTTTTTGTTGTAGGTTTTAAATATAACAAAAAATAGAAGTGCTCAGTTTTAATTTTAGCTAATGGCAAATTGATAATTTCGTCGTCGTGAGATGGTATTTATCTGTAATAGTAAAGTTTGAATTTTCGTTTTTTTTATAGGTTTCAAAAATTATAATATTGACTTTAATTTAGGGCTTTAGACGTTCTTAATCTTTTTTAATTATGCTTTTTTATTTGATAAGTAATCTAGCATGGAAAGGGTAATTGGTTTTGACAAAAAGTCAATTACCATGGGATATTTTTTTGCTTTTTCTAAATCTTCAGGGTCAATTGTTGACGAGAGTATTACCACTTTTGTAGTGGTGTTAAAGTCAGAATAGTTTGAAGTACAAAAGGAATCTAAGAATTCCCAACCGCCCATGACGGGCATGTTTAAATCTAAAAAAATTAATTGAGGTTGTTTCTGGGATTCAGTATCATTAAGTTTGATTGAATCGAAATATTTGAGGGCTTCTTCACCATTTTGCGCTGTAATAATTTCATTTGAAAATGTTGTTTTGCAAATTACTTTTTTGCATAACATTAGCGTTATAGGGTCGTCATCGACACATAAAATTAAGTCTAGCATTGTATTATTTGTTTTTGAATGTTAAAGTAAAAATAGTTCCTTTGTCTACTTGGCTATCAATACTGATAGTTCCTCCCATAGCTTCGACCTGTGATTTTACAAGGTATAAACCCAACCCTTTACTATCTGGATAGTTGTGAAACCTTTGGTAGAGACCGAAAACTTTATCGTGATTTCTTTCTAAGTCGATTCCTATTCCATTGTCCTCAAAAATTAATGTTGTGTAGTTTTCGACTTCATAAGTAGAGACAGATATTTTTAGCGTTTTATTTTCTGATTTGTATTTTATTGAATTAGTCAAAAGGTTCAATAATATACTCTCGATATAGGGTTTATTGATTTCTAATACGGGGGCTTTTTCAAAATCAATTGTTACTATTGGTTGATGAGTCTTAATTTGTAGAGTGAGTTGGCTAAATATATTTTCAAATACTTCTTTTAATATAACTACTTCTTTTTGAATGGAAGGGTTGTCCTTAATAACCATTACTTTTGTCAGGTCATTAATGGTTTCGTTTAGTAGATGGGTCGATTTGTTGAAGCCGTTTAAAATCTCTTGTAGTTCTGGATTTGTAACGGGGATGTCTTCGAGTAAATTCAATAACCCGGTTAAGTTAGATAGAGGAGCTCTAAGATTGTGAGAGGTTATGTATGAAAATTGCTTTAAATCCTTATTGTTTTGAGTTAATTCTCGCATGAGTTGTTCTTTTTCATTTTCCTGCTTTTTTTCTTCAGAAACATCTCTTTGTATGGAAACCCAGTTTGTCAAGTCATTATCAGAATTATAAATAGGAATCATTGAAAATCGCAACCAAAACTCTTCTTCGTTTTTGGTGTAAGCTATCATTTCTATTGTACTATCTTCTTTGTTTTTTATAGCGCTTATTATCTTTTTAATGTTCTTTTTATCGGAATTGCTTCCACGTAGTAGATCTGGAGATTTCCCTATAACTTCAAAAGAAGAGTAGCCTGTCATTACTGAAAAAGCAGGGTTTACATAAACTATTTTTGGTAATTTACGTTTGTTAAAGTTAGCTTCTGTGATGATTATTGAGTCTTTGGTTTGAACAATTACTGTTTCTAATAACTTTAGACGTAGTTCTTCTTCCTTTTGTTTTGTGATGTCTTGAATTGCTCCAATCATTCTAATGGCTTTGCCATTTTCGTCCTTTAGAAGAAACCCTCTGTCAAGTACATATTTATAAGTATTATCAGCACATTTAAAGCGATATTCATCTTGCCAATTTTGTGTTTTTTGCTCAATAAAAGAATATAATTTAATAGACATTTTAATGCTGTCTTCCGGATGTATGTTGTCAAACCACCATTTTGAACTATCTCCAATTTGTTCTTGGTCGTAGCCAAAAATACTTTTTATTCCTTTGCTCCAAAATAGGTTGTCTTCCTGTATTTTCCAGTCCCAAATCGTATCACTTGTTGCCTTGGCAACAATGTCATATTTTTCATTCGATTCTTTAATTTCGTCATTTGTTTTTTTAAGTTTTTCAAAAATAACCTTGTTTCTATTGTCGTTTGCAGATAGAATATATCTAAAGGTTATGCCGGTTAGAAAAACTAAAATGAGGTCTTTCGAGAAATTGTAAAGTTGATAATTAGCTAAATAAGAGTATTGTAGAGAAAGCTTGTGAAAAACGATAGCCACGAAGACGGCTATTAGGATATAAATAATAGTTAACTGGTTGGATTTGCTTTTCATTACTCAAATGTAATTAATTATAATGAATTATAAAATACCCTTATCCACTTATTTTTTAACTTAATTTTAATATCTAAAACGTTAACAATATGTAAACTATTGTAGAAATATTTTTTATATCAAAATAAAGTGTACCTTTGCACCCATTAAAAATCACAGATGGAATCTATTAGAAACATTGCAATTATTGCCCACGTCGATCACGGTAAAACAACTTTGGTTGATAAAATTATGTATCACTGTCAGTTATTTCGTGACAACGAAAACACAGGTGACTTAATCCTTGATAACAACGACTTAGAGCGTGAAAGAGGTATTACCATTACTTCTAAAAATGTTTCGGTAGTATACAAAGGAACAAAAATCAACATTATTGATACTCCTGGTCACGCCGATTTCGGTGGTGAGGTAGAAAGAGTATTGAATATGGCTGATGGAGTTTGTCTACTTGTAGATGCTTTTGAAGGACCGATGCCACAGACACGTTTTGTATTACAAAAAGCACTTGACCTTGGTTTGAAACCATGCGTTGTAATCAATAAAGTTGATAAAGAAAACTGTACTCCTGAAGAAGTTCATGAGAAAGTATTTGACTTAATGTTTGAATTAGGAGCTACTGAAGAACAATTGGATTTCCCAACTGTTTACGGTTCTGCTAAGAACAACTGGATGTCTGACCATTGGGAAAACGTTACTGATAATGTTGAAGCATTATTAGATATGGTTATTGCTAATGTTCCAGCTCCTAAAGTTTCTGAAGGAACTCCTCAAATGTTGATTACTTCATTAGACTTTTCTGCTTTTACAGGTCGTATCGCTATTGGTCGTCTTGAAAGAGGTGTTTTGAAAGAAGGAATGCAAATATCTTTATGTAAAAGAGACGGCGTTATAGTAAAATCACGTATTAAAGAATTACATACTTTTGAAGGATTAGGTCGTAAAAAAGTTCAAGAAGTAATTGCTGGAGATATTTGTGCAATTGTTGGAGTTGAAGGTTTTGAAATTGGAGATACAATCGCTGATTTTGAAAATCCTGAAGCATTACAAACAATTACTATTGATGAGCCAACAATGAGCATGTTGTTTACAATTAATGACTCTCCTTTCTTTGGTAAAGAGGGTAAATTTGTAACTTCTCGTCATATTAGAGACCGTTTGACAAAAGAATTAGAGAAAAACTTAGCAATGAAATTAGGTGAAACTGATTCAGCTGATAAGTTTATGGTTTTTGGTCGTGGTGTACTTCACTTATCTGTTCTTATTGAAACAATGAGAAGAGAAGGGTATGAAATGCAAATCGGTCAACCACAAGTTATTATCAAAGAAATTGATGGTAAAAAATGTGAGCCAATTGAAGAATTAACTATTGATTTACCAGAGAGTCTTTCAGGTAGAGCAGTTGAATTCGTTACTTTGCGTAAAGGTGAAATGCTTTCTATGGAAACTAAAGGGGAGCGTATGATTGTGAAATTCAACATTCCATCTCGTGGAATTATTGGATTACGTAATCAATTGCTTACTGCTACAGCTGGTGAGGCGATTATGTCACACCGTTACATAGGATACGAACCTTTTAAAGGACCAATTGCTGGACGTAACAAAGGATCATTAATTTCTATGGAAAAAGGAAAAGCGATTCCTTATTCTATCGATAAATTACAAGATCGTGGTAAATTCTTCGTTGAACCAAGTACTGAAATCTACGAAGGTCAAGTAATTGGAGAAAACTCTCGTGCTGATGATATGTGTGTAAACGTAACTAAAGAGAAAAAGCAATCTAACGTACGTTCTTCTGGAAATGATGATAAAGCGAGAATTATACCTCCAATCATTTTCTCATTAGAAGAAGCTTTAGAATACATTCAAAAAGATGAATATGTAGAGGTAACTCCAAAATCGATTCGTTTGAGAAAAATATATTTGACTGAAACAGATAGAAAAAGATTCAAAATCTAATTTTATTTTTTTATATAAAGAAGCCATTCGAAAGAATGGCTTTTTTTTTGCTTGGTACTTAAAATAAAATGAATAGTCCAGTGACTATTTATCGTTTCAAACTAAAGTGACCCTTTGCTTCTCTGCCATCTTCTAACTTAATAGTAAACCAATAATCATCTGCTGGGAGGGTAGATTTGTTATAGTTACCATCCCATCCAGGACTTGTAGGGCTTAATTGCTTGAGTAATTTTCCGTAACGGTCAAAAATATATATTACTGAATTCTTATAAAAGACAGTATTTATTCCTTTTAAATTCCAATAGTCGTTATAGCCATCGTTGTTAGGAGTAAAAAAGTTTGGAGCTTCTAATATTGAAAAACTTTTAATTACTTGACCACAACCATTGAAGTTTTCTACTATTAATTCGTGGAAGCCGCCAGGTACATTTTCGAATATGACTGAATTTTGAAATGGTGTTGACGTACCATTTTGAAAATGAATCATGTATTTGTAATTATCAGGATTCTCTAAATTAACTATAATATGATTTGTAGGTACTAGATCATGAACCTCGATATCTTTTATTTTTGCAAGGTAAGACATAGTTACTTTACAGGTTCTTGTCGTTGTACATCCAACATTATTTTTCACTACTACAGTATACTCTCCTTCTTTTGATACTGATATGGAGGCTGTGTTTTCCCCTGTTGACCATAAGTAGGTGTAGTCGCTAGTTAGTGCTGGTGCTTTTACACCGGAGTCTAGAACTATGGTTGGATTTGAACCTTCACATAAAATCCTTTCCTCATAAGTATTTACTTTTGGAGTCGGTTCTACAATAATATCAAATTGACCGGTTCCGTAACAACCTTCGTCATTTTCAGCTCGAATATAAAGTGTTCTGGAAGCGGAAGTATATTTGTCTTCTAATTCATTTAGTCCAAGTGAAGCGTTTTGTTCACTTGAATAAAAATACAATCGCACATCTGACGGAAGATTTAATTCGGTTTTTATTGATTCCTTTTTTAAATCCAGTTGAAAAAGTGCCTGTCCATCACCTAAGTCACATTCATGCATAGGATCAGGGAGTAACAAATTGTTTTCATTTGCATGTAAAATTACGGTTCCAATTTTATAACAGGATGAATTTGGCTGGGTGACTTTAGCATATACAACTTCATCCGGAACACTGTTTTGATATAGTGATGGAATAGGTTCGGTATTAGTTAAATCATTTTCAGCTTCCCCTATACTATGATAGAAAAACACCTCATATTCAGTGTTCCCCAGACTAATGGGCTCACTAGCTAAATCGAGATTAAAGATTGATAGTCCATCTGTTGGGTTTGCATCTTGTGTGTCACATTGTATGAGCTTATATGGGTTCTCAGAAATAACTGGGGCGTCATATATTGTAATTGTTTTTTCTATTGGTTCCCTAGTCTCGCCATTTACTATTTTGGTTAAAGTAACGGTATAGTCACCAATATTTTGATAAATGTGGTAAGCATCGAAATCAGTTGACGTAGTCCCGTCACCAAAATTCCATAGAACCGAATCTACTGTTTCTACCGTATTGATAAAAAAATGAGTTGAGTCTCCTAGACAATTAAATTCATACGCAAAGGAGTAAAGAAATAGTGAGGTTATGAATGGGGGTAGCCCCAGTTTTGATAGTTTAAAATTCAAATCAATTGCATTCTGTAGGTAGTTACTACTTGTTCCGTCTAATTCAGGATTATTTATCACGGATAATTTATTAAAGCCATCGGCAAAAAGAGGATAGCCCGCACGGTATATTTTTTCATCTATAGCAAGCTGCAATGCTCCTGCCACATTATTTGAATTATTTATTAATGTATTTGAGCCTGGAATATTTGAATTTTGTAAATCGAACTGAAGTAATGAACTTCCTGAGGAGACTCCTTCTGAATTAAAATTATTTGTCGTTACATATAGCTTTTTTGTTTTTGAAGAAAATTCTACACCGTATGGGTTCGCATTATTTAATAATGTTATTCCATTATTAACAGCTCCTGTTCCGGAATTAAAATCAAAGAGTAGCACATTTCCTGTATTGTGTACTTCATTCCCTTTTGGGTCTCTATCGTTTGTTCGTCTTGTTGCAGTATTTGCTATAGCTATTTTTTTTCCATTTGGAGAAGCCTTTAAATAGCCTATAGAATTTGGTAGATAACCGCCAAGAGGTATGTTAAGAGGAGTTGTAGTTTTAACGGGCGCAGTGTTAACTCCTTGAGTACTTATTTTAAATGAATAAAAATTATTTATAAAATGGGTAATCACCCAAAAAGAAATACCATCTCCATGCTGAACAGCAGTTATTTTTTCAGAACATTTAAATTTAAATTCTTCGCTATCATTAGGGTTATATGTAAGTAGATGAACATTTTTTTCAGTGCTAACAACGTCTCCAAGACCATTGTTAAGTCTCATGTCAACCTGAGAGTAGTTTAAACCATGATTTGGAGGAGGATCGTTCCTGTCGATGGTACCATTAGGGTTTTCGGGAAGTGGTTGGTCTACTGTAAAAATATAATAAATATAGGGATTTCTGGGCTTTGGAACTATAATAGCTGATTGTGTACTTGATTGATGTCCTAATAGCCCAAAACCGTTAGGCATAATTTGATGGCTCTTATCATATACCGTTGAGCCATCTGTATAAAAAAGTAAATTTCCGTTTTTATCAGATATGCTTGCACATCCTTCTTTCGTGACTAGTTTTCCATTAGTTAAAGTAACTGGACTTCCCGAGTTGAAATCTAAACCTGCACTATCACCAAAATACCAAATCGCTGCTTCCTTTTGAGCATATGCTGGAGCTAATATAATAGAGAAAAGTAGAATTAAAAAAGCCCTGATTTTCATAGTAACTCAAATGTAGTGAATTCTAAGTAATATTGAATTAATAATAATAAAGCACTATTGCATGTTAAATATGTGAATTTACTTATCTTTTTAAACTAAAGTGTCCTTTTGCTTCCCTTCCATCCTCTAACTTAACTGTAAACCAATAGTCATCTGACGGTAGTAGGCGTCCATTAAATGTACCATCCCATCCAAGATCTGAGGGATTGATTTTTTTAAGCAGTTTACCATAACGGTCAAAAATATAAATTAAGGATGTAGAATTAAAGTCTTTATTTGCACCTTTTAAATTCCAGTAATCGTTGTATCCGTCTCCATTTGGAGTAAAAAATTTAGGTATTCCGAGAACGGCTATTGTTTTACTTATAGTTCCGCAGCCATTACTATCATTTATATATACTTCATGAATCCCAGCTGGTACATTATCAAAGAAATTTGATACTTGAAATGGACCGTTCGGTTCGTCTAAACTATATTCATAGTTACCTTGACCAGTAACATTTACAGTAACGGTATTGGTATTTGCTAAATCTACAACAGTTATACTTTGAAGATATGCTATATCTGAAGCGGTGACTTTTATCGTTCGTATTCTACTGCAGCCAAAAGGGCTAGTTACGTTTACAGTATATAAGCCTATTGCATTAACATTTAAAAAGTCCTTAGTTTCAGTTGTTAAATTTATATTGTCTTTTGTCCATTGATAGGTGTAATTGCTGGGAGAAGTCCCATCTTGAATTCCAGCATCTAGCTTTACAAAAAAAGTAGGAAGATTGGAACATACTAATTCATTCTCGCTTCCATTTGTATTTAAGCTAATGTTAGGTAAAGGATTTACAATAAAAGGTATAATAAGTGATGCTGTACAGGTCGTGTTTATCGCGTTTTGAACTGTGACTGTAATGTTTTGTGTCTCGGTAACATATGGATTGGGCAATGGACTGGATAGCAATTTTCTATTTTGGTCAAAGTATTTAACGTCCATCCCTGTTTGTCCTTTTAGAATTGTCGCTTCAAAAGTTGATGTGTCGAAAGCAAATTTTCCGTCTTGAAGTAAAGGATTTGGCTCGTCATCACACGCTGTTGTTAAAGCCGTAAGAATAGAAAAAGCTTCGGGTAGATCATCGACAATAAACTGGAACGAATTTTCATCATAACAAGGACCATTATCTACTTGAGTTGTATTGTTGGTTACTTTGTAATTAATGGTTAAATTACCATTCACAGTTAATGGATTTGGTAATGGACTTGATAAAACTGTTCCAGAACCATTACTGTAACTTATAATAGCATTGGTTTGACCTTTTAAAATTAAGGAGGTTATAGAAGAGGTGTCGAAGTTAAAAATTCCATCTTGATTATCATCACAACTTCTAATAATTTGATTGGGATTTACATTATTAGCTACTGGTAAAGCTTCAACAGTTAAATTTATTTTTGCAAACCCATAACATGATTTGTCAATTGTGCTATCAACTCTTACCCAAACTTGTCTATTTGGGAAACCGATATTTCTGTAGTTGTTTATAGGCAAAATAGGATTTGTTTGTGATAGAAAATCACTTTCGGTTCTGTAGTATGAAACAGTATATGTTCCTGTTGCAGGAAGATAATTTGTTTGTATGTCATTTTGAATAGGTGTAAAATCAAAACTAGCAACGCCATCTCTATCATCATTTGTAGCGTCAAGATAGTCGTCACATTTGAATAAATCCCACTGTGTTCCAGGAGGAATTTGAGTGACAGAAACAAAAACGTCAATTTTTGCAACGGTAAAGCAACTATTGTTATTGGTAACTCTTGCCCAAACACTAGTGTCGTTGGTGTTAAAAGCAATAGGATTGGTTATTTCTAATGCGGGGTTATTGGTTTCTGCTGCAGCAAATGTTGTGAAATAAGTAAACATGTCGGCTGGATTTTTTGAAATAAAATCATTTTTCACCTTTAGATTTACAAAAGTATATCCATCCCTATCATCGTCACACTGAATAATAGTTACATTAGTAACGTCAGGTAAAGCATAAACCGTTAATGTTGTTTCTGAGGAAAGTAAGTCGCATGAGTTTCCCACTTTCTTTAATTGAACACGATATTTATATCCGTCCATGGCATTTTTCACACTTGTTATTAATAAGGTATTGGTTGTTTCTCCTGAGTACGTTGTGCCATTAACAATATTATTCCACATAGCTCCACCATTCGTTGATAGTTGCCATTGGTAGGTATTCCCGCCATTATCTACTACTGTCACTGTTGCATTTTGTAATTCACAAGTAGGTGCAACAATAGGTTCTGTGGTAATTACAATAGGAGCTGCAATCGTATAGTTAGGATGTGGAGTTGTATAACCATTAGTCCTACTTGTTACGACTCCTTTGGAATCAACTGTTGGAGGAGCAATCGAACCCAATAATCCTAAACTATTATCTGTAAATCCAGCTTCTATGACATCATAACAGCCATCATTATCACTGTCTAATTCAAGATAATTTTTAATCCCATCACTATCTGTATCTCTAATGGTATAGTTAATGATGCCGCTTTCGGGTACGGTTTCTAGGTTGTTTGCTAGGCCATTAGCTCCAAAATTAGTGCCGTCGATAACTCCATCTAAATTGGTGTCAGAAGCATTAGAACCAGATTCAACTAAATCGTATATTCCGTCATTATCACTATCTAGGTCGATATAATCTTTTATTCCGTCACTATCGCTGTCAACAGGAATTAACCCCGTTCCAAAAGCATCACTTAGTCCATCTTTATTAATATCCACAGCGGAATAGGCTATAAAAGTATTTGCCCCTTGTGCTTCGACAGTATCTGGAATTCCGTCATTGTCACTGTCAAGGTCCAATTGGTCAGGTATTCCATCAAGATCTGTGTCTTTTGGTATACATGTAGCTACAATTGTAAATGAGGCTTTATTAATTTCAGTATCAGATAAGTTTTTCTGTGTAAAAGAAATTGATTCTGTCATGAAAGAACGAAAACTAAATGTACCTGTGCCAGCTGCTAATGGTACAGCGCTATTTAGTCTAAATCGAATTTCGAAAGAAGAAAATTCCGTTATGTTACTTTCAAAAATCCCATCATAATTAGTGTCAATTAAGAGCTGATTATTTGGGTTTAATACTGTAATAGTTTTATTAGTGGGTGATTTTAAAATAAATTCGGAATTAGAATTTAGTAAGTCACTACTGTTTGCTACAGCAATGTACTCTAACGCTAATGATATTGGTTTAGTAAAATTCATCTGATAAGTAAGTGAATTTCCACTACCCGCGGGGATCTCAGTAGTGAAATCGCCATTCGTTTTGCCTATAAAAGAGGAAGTGGCTGTAGTAGGATTTGAAGTTAGTACTCCCGCGAAGGAGTTAGTGTAATTATTTTTATTAATAATACCGCTATTTAGATTTGAGGTGTCGATTCCAAGATTACCATACGACTCAGTACAATTTGTAATCCCATCATTATCATTGTCAATATCAATATTGTTATTTACTCCATCATTATCAGAATCTAATGCACAGTCACTTACGGGTATTTTGTCTGAAAATACATTACTTACACATCCTAGAATACCTCCTTTTACTTGATAATAACCTGGTTGAGTTGGAGTATATGAGTTTGAGTTTGCTCCTGTAATTGGGTTGTCATTAAAATACCATTGAAATGTATCGTAGGAAGAAAAAGTACTAATGTTCAAGTTTACATTTGGGATGCAGTTTGTACTATTTATAGCTAAATTATCAGTTACGATTTCAGGCTTAGTATCAAAACCAGAATAATAACCACCATAAGTTGCTGCCCCATTAGTTCCAAAATAAGAAACATAGACTTGTTTCGTGGATTTAACGGTAATATTACCGGAAAGACCACTTATGGTATATCTTTCGAAATTTGGATTTCCAGCTATTGAAACGGCTGTTGTTGCAATTGGGCTGCCATTGATTGAAACTAATGCGCCAGTTTCGGTTACTATGTTTAGTCCTCCATTATAGGTGATACTTCCTATTGATTCGATTAAAGGGATGTTGTCAACAATGTTTGGTGTTGAGCAGTTTATTGGCGGTACAAAAAATAAGTTTTGATTAGCTGGTGCGGCGGTACCTCCTATACATTGATAGGCAAATAAGTTCTCAGATGAATTTACATATAAGTTTCCATTAACGAAATTACTACCATTTAGAACATAATAGCTTCCAGCATTAAGTGTTGCAATAGGAGTTGAATTTCCATTAGTAAATATTTGAGTATTATCGCTATGAGCAACTAAAATTATGCTTTCTAATTCATCAGTCCCATTTCCTCTTACAAATATATATTCCTTACCTATTTTTTCTAATGGTACAATTTGATCAAACCCTACATCGCGGCCAGTTCCCATCGGAGCTGCTCCAGTAACTATTGTATTATTACTTCCTCCAAATGAGCCTGAATTTACAGCTATAGGTTTGTCAGACTCTACAAGAGCGCCTATCATTTTAGAGCTATTAGAAGTTGTATTAGAATAGTTTTCTAAGGCTAAAACATAACTTTCATTTTTATTTAGCAGTATTGTAATAGGGCCCGTAATTGTAGTTCCGTCAGTTAAAATAGTGCCAACAGGAATATTTGAAATAGTTACTCTAGAGCTGTTTTCAGTTGAAATAATGGAAGCGAAATTTAGAAGAGACGTATCGTATAATGGATTTAACATTGCACCTAATCTAAATACTTTCCCTAGAGCACTCTTCCCTTTAGAGACTAGACCTCCAGCATGATTATAGGTTCCGTTAATGTTCAGACCGGAGTTTACTCTGACACTAGCATAAATTAAATTTTCGGATTCTATAATGTAACCTTTATTCTGAATTGTTCCAATTGTTGTTTTTGGAGTGAATAATTGAGAATTATTTCCCTGGCCAATATAATATACAAAGGGAGTAGTATTGTTGACAATACCTGAAATTACAGCGCCTCCATTCTCAATGATCTTGAAGTTAACGTTAGTAGTACTAGGTGTCGAAATATATAAATAATGATCTCCTACCAAATTATTTTGAGCAGTAATTGGCGGTATATAATGTGTTTTACTAAATTGGGCAAAACAGCTTATTGATAAAAAAGTAAAGAAAATAAGTAAAGTTTTTTTCATGGGCTAAAAATAGGGAAATAAGTATTATCTCTTTAAAGAAAAATGGCCTTTTATGATTTTTCCATCTTCAAATGTTAAATTAAACCAATAATCATCAGCAGTTAATGGACGTCCGTTGAATGTACCATTCCATCCCGCACTTGTAGGACTTATTTCTTTTAGTAATTTTCCATAGCGATTAAATATGGTTATCGTTGATTTTGGTAATAAATCTAGGTTTTCAATATTCCAATGATCATTATAGCCATCTCCGTTAGGGGTAAAATACCTAGGATAATCCAATACATAGAAGACAAAAGGAGTTGATATGCCACAACCATTTTTATCTCTTGCATAGGCGATATAGGTTCCTGCAGCTACTCCTTCAAATTGTGGGTTATCCTGAAAATAGGAACCATCAATTGAAAATTCGTAATCTCCTGGCCCTGTATATTCTATTAATACGGAATTTTCATTTCCTGCGAAATCATTTATTGTAGTGCTGTTTATGGTAGCGATTCCCGAAGCAGTTATATAAAACTTTTTAGTTGCTGAACATCCGTTTGAATTGGTAACTGTAACGAAATAGTCTCCGGCAGCAGCTACTGTTATTATATTTGTTGTTTCACCGGTATTCCATAAGTAGCTGCTGAATCCCGTAGCGACTGCTATATTTATCGTATTCCCGTTACATAAACTTGAGTTTAAATCTTGGAAATTTGGAGGGATAAAAGTATCTATAATCAGTGTAATAGGGGTAATGGCATAACAGTCAGGGCCGTTTATAATTTTTGCATAAATAATTTGTTGATAGGGAGTCGTGTTTTTAAATACATTTGGAATCACATTCTTTTTGGAAAGAGCGTCAGCTGGATTCAAATAGTACTCTACATTTAATCCAGCCGCTAGTCCATTTAAAACGGTTGGCGTTATTTCTGCATTTAAATCAAAGATAGATAAACCATCTTGAGTGGTATCTAAATCGCAGGTCATAAATGGATTTAATGGCCCAATACTTTTATTAGAAATTTGTAGTGTTAGTTCAGCATAATTTACGCAACCGTAAGAATTGGTAACTCTTGCATACAGGATTTGATTTTGGGATTTGTTCGCATACGATGTCGAATTTGTAATCGCATTTACGGAGCCTTTGGCTTCTGCCAATGTTTCATAATAAGCAACGGCACTTAAAGAAGAATCATTATTTTTGATTTGAGTATCTACTTTAGTTAAGTCAAAAAAGGAAACTCCGTCGCCATTGTCATCGCATTGTACTAAAGTAGTATTGTTCAGGACAATTTCAGGAGTGTACTCAATTTTTATTTCATTCGTCGCGGTGCACGTTGTGGGGTTTAGCGTGATTTCAACTTTGTAAGTTCCCGAATTTTTAACGGTATACGATGGGTCTACTTCACCAGCTATTAATGTATTGTTTTTATACCATTTATAACTATAAGTTGTAGGTAGTTTAGTATCTATAATGTAATTTTCGCCAAAACATACACCGTTATTTGTGGCCAGTAACCTATCTGCGCCTAAATCTATTTTAGAGACAAAACTACCAGCTTGAAGGAAAACAGCGGAGTCAAAATATTCAAACTCATCATCTGCGATTACCAATTTGATATGATATAAAGTTCCTGCAGTAACAATTGTTTCTGCGGTCATTACTTTTGTTTGTCCACTATAATTTATAGGGCTTGAATTAGGTATACTAGTATTTAGTTGCCCAAAATAGTTTTCATTTATTGCAGCGCAGGATTTAGTAGCTCCTGAAGTAGGATTTGTATAGCTGATAGCGGGATGTATGTTTGTAGATGAGACTGGGGTTGAAGACCCAGGAATTACTGCCAAATTTTTGTAACTACCAGTACTTCCTTTTTCTTTTATTAAAAATGCAAATCCATCGGAATATTCGCAAGGGAAAGCATCTTGGTATTCATTTGAAGCAAAAATATAATTGAAACTAATGAAGTTGGTCAAGGGTATGAAATCAAATTCTAAAACAGTTGCATTTATCGATTTAATGTTTATTGCTTGATTTAGATCAGCATCGCCTAACCATAATTTACCACCACCTCCGGAATTTCTAACAAATGGTCCAACTGAATTAACACTGCTCCAAGTGCTCAAAAGGACACCTTCGGCAAAGGGAAAGCCACTTGGTCCTGAATTGAAATAACTATAACTATTTTTTGTTCCTGAAAAGGTGTCTCCCGACGCATTAGAATTTGAAGTAGTAGCGCATGTACTATTGTTTGTCAGTATGTCTACAAGATTTTGTGCGGTATAAGTATCGTTTACAGTAAATGACTGAGTCTTTCCCAAAATGGGAAAACAACAAAGAAAAACACAAAGTAATATTGTTTTTAAAGACTTCATACACTTGTAAAGGTACTATAAATCTCTGTTTTTTAATAACTTGTATGATAATAACATGAAGATAATTGACCATGACAACACAATTAATAGTGAGGAAAAATGAACACTGTAATCTTTTACACTGTCTACTCCAATTTGTGTTCCGATATTTTTTATCACCGATAATCTGGAAAAAGGCTCAATTATTAGGTTAGACATCGACTCTAGTGGAAAAAATTGAGTTATATAATCAGCTGTTTTATTATCAGGAAATATTTTAAAAACTAAAATTCCTTTTGCGATTCCTTCTATGATATTCCATACTAATAGAAAACCAAGGGCAAATGCAGATCGCTTTACCAGTATTCCTAAAAACAAACAAAAAGAGAAAAAGCCAACTAATTTGACAAAGAATGCCACTAGATATTCCATTTCAGAAAAGACTACAGATAGCTCTGTATAGGAGGAAAAGAGGTAGCCTAGAATTAAAGACATAAGAAATACAAAAACGGTAGAACAAAAAGAAAATAACAGCACCGTCAAAAATTTAGACAAAATGAACTCTTTTTTACTCAAACCGTCAATTAAATTTTGTTTTAAAGTACCGTAACTATACTCATTAGCCATCATGGAAACGATAACAATTGCTAAAAATAATTTTAAAACTGCTGCAATATAAGTGTTGAAGTGATAAATAAAGGGGAAATTAAATATACCCATTTCAGCAAGATGAATTTTAAAAAAACCAATATCAAATTTTATAGACGCAATCATTGCTATAAAGGAAAGTAGAATGAAATAGGTCAACGTCAAAACTCGACTAGCTTTGTTCATCCATATTTTTTGCAATTCAATCGATAATAATCTTTTCATTTTTTTAGTTTTTAAGTGTTGGTGAAGCATTTTTTGTCAATTCTAAAAATTGCTCTTCCAAACTGTGTTTGCGTTTTACCAAATGACTTAGATTAATATTTTTTTCGAAAAGAAATTTATTTAAAGCGGCGGCTTCTAAGGGGCTTTTTAGATATACAAAAACCTTTTCGTCCTCTTGCTTAATGCTCTCAATAGCGGGATGTGGGCGTAAAGCTTGGATTAAGTTTTCAGAATCCTCTGCTTGAAGTTCAAAGAAACCTTCATTGGAAGACATGCCATGTACACTTCCGGAATAGAGAACGAGTCCTTTTCTTAACACTAAAACATGTGTACACACTTTTTCGACTTCATCTAATAAATGAGAGGCAAGTAAAATAGTAGTTCCTTGCGATGCAATCTGTTTTATAATATCTCTAATTTGATGAATTCCCTGAGGGTCTAAGCCGTTAGTAGGCTCATCTAAAATCAATATTTCTGGATCATTTAATAGGGCAGAGGCAATCGCTAAACGTTGTTTCATTCCTAAAGAAAAGGTGCTAAATTTACTGTCTTTTCTTTCGTCTAAACCTACAAGTTGTAGTTTTTCCTGAATTTTAGCATAACTGATATCCTTTATTTTACAAACTAGCCTCAGGTTTTCTTGTGCTGTCATATAAGGATAGAAATTAGGCCTTTCGATAATTGCTCCTACTTTTTTCAAAGCATCATGGGTTTCCATTTTTCCGCCAAACCAGCTGTATTCCCCTGAGGTTTTATTAACCACATTCAAAACAATTCCAAGTGTTGTTGATTTTCCGCTTCCGTTTGGTCCTAGAATACCATAAACGTGACCTTTTTTTATTTCGAAGGAAATATCTTTTAAGGCTTGCACGCTTCCGTAGCGTTTGCTGAGATTTTTGATAGAAAGGATGGTTTCCAAAATGTTCGTTTTTATATTATCTATAGGACGAACAAATTAACCAATTGTTACCGTTTTAACAAAATTAGTTTGTTAAGCAATTAATAGGGTTGCTTCTTCTAATTTTTGAGCGGTAATTGGTTTCATGATATAGTTTTTTACAATGTCATATTTCTTTACCATTTCAATATCAGAGGGGTCAATGGAAGAGGTGACAATAAAAATGGCGATTTCTTTCTTAATGGGTAATTTTATAAATTCATCAAGGAATTGCCATCCATCTAAAATAGGCATATTTAAATCAAGCAAGATGACGTCAGGTAAACTTGAGGGCTTATCACAGTTTTTAGCCAACTCATTTAATGCAATTTGAGAATTGTGAAACGATACTATTTCTTCACAAAATTTATTTTTTGAAATCAACATACTCATTAATTTAATCGACAATTTGTCGTCATCGATTATATAGGTTGTTTTATTTTTCATTTATAAAAATTTTAAAAGTAGAGCCACAGTCTAATTTACTTTCTACTTCAATCTTCCCGTCCATCGCCTCTATTTGGTTCTTAGTTATATATAATCCTATTCCTTTTGCATCTTCGTTGCCATGGAACGTTTTGTACATTCCAAATAATTTATGACCGTTTTTCTTTAAATCTAATCCTAGTCCATTGTCCTTGAAACTAATAATAGTTTGGGATTCATTGATTTCGTAATTGATTTCGAGAAAAGCTTTCCGTTTTGGGGATTTATATTTTATGGCATTAGTAAATAAGTTAAGTAAAATGCTATCTAGATAAGCGGGAACTACCTTCACCATTAAATTGTCAGGAATAGTGTCGATTATTGATATTTCACTTTCTTTAATAGCCAGTCGCAAGGCCATTTTTGTTTTTTGTAT
Organism: Flavobacterium gillisiae; assembly: GCF_900107635.1. Classification (GTDB taxonomy): domain Bacteria; phylum Bacteroidota; class Bacteroidia; order Flavobacteriales; family Flavobacteriaceae; genus Flavobacterium; species Flavobacterium gillisiae. The sequence continues at coordinate 308,105 of NZ_FNRD01000004.1, read as the reverse complement.
TTCGTCTTTTAAAGAAATCGTGATTTTTTCAACATTTGTTTTTTGCTGAATAGTTATTATTTCGTTTAAATATTCGATCGTTTCCGAAAGTTTTGCAGTCCCTTCTTTAAAAAGATCAAAGTAAGAAAGTTTTTCTTCTATAGTTTTCGAATTCTCAATGATATCGACAACCATTTCTAAATTGCTGGAATGCGATCTGATATTATGGGAAACAATGTGTGCAAAATTATATAATTTGCTGTTTTGTTGACTTGTTACTTCTAAGAGATTTTTAAGTTCAATCTCTTTTTCTATCCTTTGAGTAACATCCCGTCCTACACCAACAAAATTTATAAAATTATTTTCGTTATCAAATACAGTTGTAATATTCAATTCAAACCAATATTTTTCTTTCTTTTTATTGTAATTCAGAATCGTAATTTTTATACTTTCTTTATTCTGAATAGCTTTTCGCATTTTGGCAGTAGCTTCAGGATCTGTCTCTGGGCCTTTAGACATATAACCAGGTCTTTCATCTAATACTTCTTCTAAACTTAAACCTGTCAATTCTAAATAGGCATTGTTTGCCCAAATTGCTTTTCCCTGTGCATTAGCAATTACAATGGTGTCAGTAGTTTCAGAAGCAACAAGAGATAGCATATTTAGATTTGCTTCAACATTTTTACGATCACTTATGTTTCTAAAAAAACAAACCAGGTAGGTATGATTATCTACTATAAACTTTTTTCCTGAGGCAACTTCCACTGGAATAACAGTGTTATTCTTTGTTTTTAAGTAGGTCTCATTTACAAAATGAGTATCTTTTTTTAATTGATTTGCAAGAAATCGTCTAATTCCTTTTCTTTTATCAGGCGGGAAAAGTTCTGAATTATGAAGACCTAATAGTTCGGAACAGTCATAACCACTAAGTTCATAAGATCTTGCATTACAGTCTGTAATAATTCCCGTTGCCGAGTCAATAATGATGATGGCATCATTTGCGCTTGAAAAGATAGATGAGAATTTTTCTACACTTAATTCTAGTTTATGAATCAGGTTTTGTTCTTTTGTAATATCCTGAAAAGTACCTATTAAATGGGTTGGTTCGCCGTTTTTGAATTCGACTTGGCAAACACATTCGACATATTTGGGGTTGTTTTTGGCGGTTGTAATTTGGAATTTTTCGTCAAATGAAACTCCTTCTTCAACTGCTTTTTTTATGTTTTTTTCGAATCGAGTTCTTACTTCACCCTCCGAAAAGAAATTGATTGCATATCCTCTTATTGGTTCGAAATCTTGAGAAACTTCAAGAATTTTTTTTGTGACAGCGTCCCAATAAACGGTATTGGCTTTGATGTCTATTTTCCATATACCGATTTTAGCAGACGCAGCTGCTTTAACATAAATATCATGTTGGTTTATCATAGTAGGTTTAGAGTATCGATTTAGCCTTGGGGGCTTTCAAATGTAGAATAAATATATTCCTTACTGTTTTTTTTAGTAATTAAATTGAGAATATTTTCGGATTAGGTGGTTATTTATGACGTAAGAAGTTGTCAATCAGTTGATTCGATAGTTTTGTCGAATATTTTAAAAAGTACAGGATAAAATTTTTCTTACGCTAGTATGTTGAGACAGTGGATACTAGTTTTAATTTTTAAATGCTTTGAAACGGGTCTCTTAGGCTTGTCAAAAGTTAAGAAGTTTGAGTTTTATTATCTTTTACTTATAAATTGATGTAAATTTGCATTAAATACACCCTAATGAGCGATTCTGAAGTACTGTTTAAAAAACCATCCTATCCTATAAATAATGCCCTTTTTGATTATTTAGGTCGTTTTGATCGAATCTCGAAAGTTCCCGTAGTTTATGATGATTTGTTGCGTTTCTCAGGAGCTATAAACGTTTATGATAAGCAGGAGGTAGATACCTTATGGATAAGGGTTTATTACAATGAATTTGAAAGAATGGAAATTGATCTTACCTTAAAAAAGATTTATTCGCTTTTACATTCTGATGGTAATTTAGACATTATTAAGTTTTTGAATGTAGATTCAATCGATTATTGCACTTTTGGGAATTCTAAACCTTTTCGAATAAAAGTTAGAAACATATTAAATGATAATTACACTCATTTTTATGTGAAAAAAGCTGATGCTTCGCGTGTATATGGACTAGAGTTAGAGCACATATTATCTCCTGATAAAATCAATTTCTTAGTGTATGAAGATACATTGATTGAAGAACATATCATGGGTATTCCAGGAGATGTATTTATAAAAACACTTTTGGAGGATTGTAGTGAAACCGAAAAAGCACAGATAGCAAAGGAATTTGTAAAGTTTAATGAACGTTGCATGATACGTCTTTTAGGAGATATGAGGGCGTACAACTATGTAATTGTGCCAATTCACGATTTTGATCAGGTAGTCTATAGAATTCGCCCCATTGATTTTGACCAGCAATGTTATGAGGGGAATTTCAAGATTTATAGACCACAATTCTTTAAAGAGAATTATCCTATGGTAAAATTAGTCAAGGATAAATTGCAGGATAGTTCCATTGAACAATATAAAAATGAAGAACGAGCGGTATTAGCTAAAAGAATCCTTTCGGCAGAAACACGTATTAAACGATTATTGAAGATTATGGGAAATGACCTCATTGCCCCTGATGAACATGTACAGCGACTAAAGAATGATTTGTTTGTATTTACAAATGATTTGAATTTTAAAAATGCTAAAAGGATGGGGAATGTTTTAACTGCAGCCTTCCGATTTGTGACCAGAAACTATAAAAACGCCAATTTATTTAAACCTGGGTTTTAATCTATAATTAAGATTCTTTATTGTTAGTATATAATTCTTCAAAGTATGAGAAACCCAATTTCGATTCTGCTATTGTCAATATTGTTATTGTCTTGTAAACAGGATTCAAAATTAATAACATCGCTTTATGCACTACCGAACAAATTAAAAGAAGTTTCAGGCATAGCTTATTCAACTCAATCTAGCTTGCTTTGGGTTCTTGAAGATAGCGGTAATGCAAATGCAATTTATGGGTTAAGCCCAAAGGGGGAATTGGAAAAAAGTATCACAATCGATAATGCTAAAAATATCGATTGGGAAGATATTACTAAGGATAGTGAAGGGAATCTATACATAGGGGATTTTGGTAACAACGAAAACACCAGGAAAGATTTATGTATTTATAAAATTGCTAAAGATTCTTTACTAAAGAATACTATAAACGCTTCTTATAAAATTTCATTTGAGTATCCTGAGCAAAAAAAATTTCCTCCAAAAAAGACGGGTCTTCTATATGATGTAGAATCTTTTTTTGAATTTAAGAATAACTTTTATCTTTTTACGAAAAACAGAAGTAGTAAATTTGATGGCACGACCTTCCTTTATAAAATCCCTAATAAAGCAGGTTATCATCAGGCAGAGTTACTTGGAGAATTCAAGACCGGAGGTAGTTTTGAAAACAATACCGTTACTAGTGCAGCCATAAGTCCGGATGGATCTAAAGTGGTTCTTTTATGCCATAGTAAAGTATGGCTTTTTAAAGATTTCACTACAGATAATTTCTTGTCAGGAAAAGTAAGTGAACTTAAACTACATCATTTTTCGCAAAAAGAAGCCATTTGCTTTAAAGACAATTCAACACTATTGATTGCTGACGAAAAGACTAAAAAAATAGGTGGTTTTGTTTATGAAACAACGGTAGAAAGACTAGAAGCCCAACCCTAAGCCAAAAGTGATACGTCCTTCATCATCGGCACTTTTAAAGTAAGTTAATCTTGTCGTTATGCTATTGAGACCATTAAGCCAGATACCGCCACCCATGGATTGATGCCATTTATTTGACGTTTCTCCATCTAGCCAAACTCTTCCATAATCAAAACCTCCGAAGACTCCATAGGTCATAGGAACGATACTATTCTTGATTTTCCCTATTGAATAGCGAATGTCACTGCTTTGAAAAAAGGATTGGTTTCCTAGAAAACGCTGGTTTCTAAAACCTCTTAAATCATAATCACCACCTAAAGTTGCTCCTTGATAAAAGTCATAATTATTATTCAAGATTGCTTTTCCTTTTAATAGAGTGGCTAACACAAGTTTTCCGTTCGAATCAATTTTATGGTTAAAATTAAGTTTAGACTCGATAGCAGGGAAATTACGTTTTGTATCGTTAAGGTTTATTTTCCAACTTCCACCTATTGAAAAACCCATTCCCATGGTTGGTAAAGAAGGGTTGTCATAGTTTTCATAACTGTATTTTATACTCGCTCCAGCGAATTGCTGACTGTCAAAAACTCTGGGATGTACACTGTTTGGAATTGCTACAAAACGATTACTAGTGCTTTCTACATCAAAACTTTCAATGGACGTCTGAAAAAGAATAGTACTTCCATAAAGTCCTGTTTTTTTAATTTGTGGTGCTATTTTAAGCATTCTAATGCGAACTCTATTGTAATCCATGCCGTATAACTCTTCATTATTTAGACTGTTGTTTCCAAAACCAAAATAGTTAATGGCAAAATTTGGACTGGTAATTTGGGATTCTAAATTAAAGTCCCAATTCCCAGCTATTTTAGGAACATGGAGGTTGTATAGTAATTCAAAACCTTCCGTTGCAAAATAATAATTAGCTTTTAGTGTGTGTTTTCTGGTGTATGGATTTTGTTTAAAATGATTGATAGTGTAGTTTGCAACAATGCCAAGTTTTATTCCGTCATCAGGGTTAAAACCAATAGTTGGCATACCTGAAAAGGCATTGTATTTTGGTTTCTTATAATCATAAAGATTTGCCTCATAATCATCAGTCAGGAGTTTTTTAGTTTTTGAGTCAATGGCAAAGCTGTTTTCTTTTGATTTAAAATCAATAATTTTAGTGTTGTGACCATTTGTAATTGTATAGGCGTCGTGGTTCTGTCCACCAATAAGTCTAATGTTTATACTTGATTTTTTATTGCCTGTAACTTCAAATTCATCATCATCATCTAAGCCATACACCCAGATATTCTTAGTTCTAGAGCCGTTAAATAATTTAGTATACTCTAATTCATCACCCTCTTTTTTTATTCGATAAACACTAACTTCAATTTTATTTTTAGCAACATGATGGATTATAAATTTGTCTTTTTTATTGGTACCAACAACCAAAACCGTTTTTTGTAATACACGATTGTACTCGCTCGCATATTTTACTAACTGTGCTCTTCTCAATTTTAGTTTCTGCTTTATTTGCTCTATGGTCTCGTCTTGTACTTCTTTAGGTAAATTGTCAAAAGCGTGGTCTATAGTTTCATCAGATAGGTTTTCTTGAATGTATTTGGCTTGAGCAATCCATTCTTTTTCGGTAGCGGTTTTTAAAAAAGCAAGGTCTAAAGGGTACGGTTCTCTATTGAACCATTTAACATTTTTAATGTCATCCTTGAATGTTTGCATATGACGAAGTGCTGGAATATTCATCAGGATTGAAAGCAATGCACCATCATATTTAGAAAAAGCTTGATCTCTATCACGAGGAATGGGCTTATAAATAACTTGATTGTCTTTTTTATATTCGGCCCAGCGCCATTGGTCATAATGTCTATCCCAATCCCCAATGAGCATGTCAAATAAACGCGCTTTTATGTATTCGTTTTCGTCAACAATATATTTTTCATCCTTGCGTAAGTTCTCTAGTAAATCTTCGGTGCTAATTATATCATCTGGTTTTCCAAAGGACTCTAGGTCTTTTTGACTTTCGGAAGGACGCTCTTCAACTAAATACAATTCATTCCCAAAATCAGCATTAAAAGCTCCTAATACTTCTTGTTTTGGTATATAATACAAATGAGGATTTGTATGGAAAACACCAATTCCATCGGCTAAATTACCAACGGCCAATGGCGCATAAGGATGCGCAGTGGTATAAAAATCATATAGGAAATTTTCAGCATAGGTGTTTTTAAATTCATGTTCTACATATTGATCTTTGAAAGCAACACTTTGCAAAAAGCGTCCCACACTTTTCTTTACAGCACGCATTACATATTCTTTACCATCCGGGTCAGTGAGTCTCAGTGAAATAGATTGATGTCCTCCGCCAGCTCTTTCAGGTGATAGACCACCATAGAGCGTGTCGAGTGTCGCTACTTGTGATTCTATTAAAGTGCCATAATATTTTCTATAATGGGTGCCAAAAATAAAATTATGAGTAGCACTTTTGTCAATCATTTCAGGGGTGTAAATAGAGGTCTTTTCTGTTGGAGAAAATCGAGTTGCATAATCAACTTTAATTTCTTTCTTAGGGTAAAGTACTGTTTTTCTGAATAATAATTGAGTTTGATTGTTGTCTCTACCGTAAAATGAAACTGTTGTTTTTCCATTCTCATAGGTGTCTAATGTAGCATAACCATTTTTCTCATAGGAGAAGTCATTTGAATTTATTGCTCTTGCTGCTTCAGATTTAGATCCTGCACCACTAATGATTTGCTTGATATTATCGTTGTCAATATATTGTAAATTATGATCATGACCAGAAACTACAATTACATTATTTTGGCTTTGTAAAAGGGTTTTCATTCGTTTTACATAAGCCGTATATTGTTTGTTTTGAATGTCTTGCGGACTAATTCCTGAGGTTTTTCTCAATAAGTTAATTAAGGAACCTATAACTGGTAAAGGAATTTTTTGTTCTAATGGGAAAAGCTGTTTTTTTAAAGAAAATTGTCCGCCATGACTGCCATTAGTCATCAATGGATGATGCAACGCCATAATGACTGTTTTATCTTTGTTTTTATTTAAGATGCTTTCTAATTCTTCAAAAAAAGCTTCTCTACTTTTAATCGAACAATCATCATTTAGTGTTGGAGTTTTATCCCAGTCTTCAAGAAACCATTGACTGTCAATGGTAATAAGAATTAGGTTGTCATTTATTTTCTTATCATCAATAGGGCAACCTTTTCTGGGTGAGAATGATTTTTTATCATCAAGATAATCCGTAACTATTTCTTCTTGTCGTTCTAATCCTTTTATGCCATTATACCAGTCGTGATTTCCGGGGATAAAAATAGTTTTACCCTTGAAATTTTTTGAAAGTTTTAATTGGTTTTCTAGCTTATTGTGAGCGATTTCATAGTCGATTTTATCTTCTTTTGGAGGCATTCCTTTTGGATAGATATTATCACCCAAGAATAGGAGCGTACTGTGTTTATTTGCTAAAACAAGTTTTTCATGAAGCGAGTTTAGTGCGTTTTTATCATTATTTTTGTCAGTGTTCCCCGCATCACCAATTAAAAAGAAAGTATGGGCAATTTTTGAAGTGTCGGTTGCGTTATCAGCCACAGGATTTTCAATTTTATTTCCAAATTGTGGATGATGTGTCGCACAAGACTGCAATAATATTAAAAATAAAGCTAGAGAATGATATATTTTATTTTTGTAGAAACGATTATCCGAAAACAATTTCATAATTTAGTAGTATAAAAATTTACATATGAATCTTATAGAAGAAGCCGAAAATTTTGTTTGTAAATTACTCAAAGATAAACTTTCTGTTTTATATTTCTATCATGATTGCAACCATACTTTAGAAGTAGTAACTGCAGTTCAAGAACTTTCTAAAAAGGAGGAATTAAGTCCGCTGGAAAGTGAAATATTACTTGTAGCAGCTTGGTTTCACGATACTGGATATATATACGGATGCGAAAACCATGAAAATCATAGCATTGATATTGTTTCTGATTTTTTAAAGGAAAAAGATAAATCAGATGAATATATACAACAAGTTTCTAGTATTATAAAAGCAACTATTTTCGATTATGTACCACAAACTCTTCTTGAAAAAATAATCAAGGATGCTGATTTTTTTCATTTTACAAAGGAAGATTATCCAATAAAATGCAATCTACTAAGAAGGGAATGGGAAAGTACAAATAGGGTGAAATACACTGACTTAGAATGGGCTCAAGAAAACTTGAGAATGTTATCTCAGCGTCACGTATATTATACTGAATATGCCATTGAAAATTGGCAGATTCTAAAAGAAAAAAATATTAAAGTAATTGAACAAGAAATACAAAATATGCAAAACGATAGTAGCGATTCACTGGAAGTAACCAAAATTAAAAAAAAGAAAACTAAAAAGGAAGATAAGAAAGTAAAACCAGATCGCGGAGTTGATACTTTGTTCAGAATAACACTAAGTAATCACACTCGTTTAAGCGGAATCGCAGATAGTAAAGCTAATATATTACTATCTGTAAATGCTATTATTATCTCAATTGCATTATCTTCTTTAATTCCAAAATTAGACAATGCTAATAATGCTCATCTGGTCGTTCCAACTTTTATAATGCTGATGTTTAGCGTGGTATCGATAATTTTCGCGATACTTTCAACGCGTCCTAAAGTTACAACTGGAACTTTTACAAGACAAGATATAGAAGATAAAAAGGTGAATTTACTGTTTTTTGGAAATTTTTATAAAATGCCTTTAGTCGAATACGAATGGGCAGTAAATGAGATGATGAAAGACAATGCCTATTTATACAACTCTATGATTAAAGATTTGTATTTTCTAGGTGTTGTTCTCGAAAAAAAATATAGATTATTAAGGATTACCTATAATATTTTTATGATTGGAATAATAATTTCAGTGATCGCTTTTGTAATAGCATTTAATTCCGTGAGGCTTTAATTCAACTCATCGAGCAATTCCTGATAAGTATATCTCTTGTCAGGGGAGTTTTTGTCAACAGTATTTGAAACCTTTACTCGTAGTGCTTTAAGCCCAGAAACACCTTGTAATTCTTCGACGTCAAATTGCTCTATTGTTGGTTCAAGGATTCCTTTAAATTGTAAGAACTTGATATATTTTAAGTATTCTGTTTCTTCATAATTATGGGAGTACACAATCGTGATTTTCTCTTTTTGGGTAATTCTTTCGGTTGTTCCTTTGATGTTGGATTTATCAATACGTTTTTTTACCACTTCATAACGGGCATTATAGGTTCCGTCAACATCAAAACGTTTTTCATCCATTCTAAAACGAATAGAAATAGGAGAACTAAACACTAAAATTAAGGAAGTTACATCTAGTTCATAGGGCAATGCTGATTTAAGCTGATGATGTTCTAATTCCATTTTGCACAGCGTTTGAAGTTGCCACAATCTTAAATTATTCAGATACATTAAGTCAAAGGGTTTTGAAGGAGCAATCGATGCGCCAATATAGAGATTGTGCTCGACTCCATCGGTTTTAAACCTTTCGAAATAATGAGGAAATATATTTTGTGCTTCCACCTGTTCTTTGTCTAGAACCGTAGCCATTTTTTTATTGATGATAGACATAGCGTCATCAAATTTTTTCCGTGCTTGATAAAACAAACCTGTTTTTGGATCTAAGTCTTCAAAATAGCTATTTATCAATAACTGACATTCGCCCTCAATTTTTGAATTAGATAAAATGGGGTGTATTTCTTTTTGAATGTAGTTTTGAATCTGTTGTTCTGTATCTGCTTTTAATTCTAATTGCAATTCTTTAGCGTACGATTGCATTTCAAATTTTCGTTGCTCCAGTAAAGGAAGTGTACTATTTGCTTCTAAATTTTCAAAAATGGCAGATAATACATTAAGTTGATTTTTTAAATCTTCTTTGACAGTTGCGTTTCGGTGTTCAGAGGAACCTTTAATGTCAATTTGACCATACAGTGGATACACTTCTTTGAAAACAATTTCTTTAAATATATAATCCTTATTAGAGGTGTTTGTTTGAAAATATTTTTGTGCCTCATTTCTAAATTTCCAGTAAACACTGGAGTGTATTGCAGTATATTCACGTTGAATTATAGCTTCTACTTGGTTTTCTAAATCCATATTGTACCGTTCCATAGTATCTACGATGTACGGCAATATAAGGTCCAGATTGTTTGCATTGATACTATTTAGTTGTCTTGGTTTGGATGAAACGAGTTCCATAATCCCTAGCAATTTATTGTCTTTTATTACCGGTGCCAGAATGCAACTTTTAATGCCTTGAGCTAATAAATGTTTAGCAAACTTTTCATTACCGGGAATAGTGGAAAAATGCTCCACATTTGAAATTGAAAATGGTTTTTTATCTTCTAGAAGTGTGCTGAAGGAGCATCCGAGAAAAGCTTTTTCGCAAGGGATTTCGTTTTCATCCAGAAGAATGAAACTTTCCACCTCTTCATTTTTAAAAGGCGGCCGTATAAATTTACCTTCTTCTTCGTTATATATGACTAGACCTATTCTTAAATCAGGAACTTTAAATATTGATTTAAATATTGCGTCTGAGTTTTTATTAATATCATTTTGTCCTTTTTCAGGTTTTAAAAGATTACTTTTTAAATTAGATATGGCACTTTCCTTGGTAGCATCATAAAGCGTTACTATCCCAAAACCTTTTAGAACCCAACTTTCTAAAGGGAATTTCTCTTTCCATAAATCGATATTACTATAATTGTCCATCAATTCATCAATATCTTCAGATGATAATAGAACGGCTTTTTCTGTGGGGTATATCTCTATGAAATCAGCATTGTATAGAATGCGATAATGATTTATAATTCCATCTGAATTTGGAATATCATAGAATAAAGGCTTGTTGTAATCAAACTGCTGACGATAATAGGAATTTAATATTAAGATACAGCTTAGTACATAAAATTGATCATCGCTAAAGTCTCTTATTGTTAAATCAAAATCTCCTGCAGCATTTAATATTTTTTTGAACCTTTCTGAATAATTAAAAGTCAAATTTTGAAACGGAATCGTAACGGCTTTAATCTCATTATTTGTTAATGAAGTCGGGAATAAATCAGCCAGTAAATATTTTATAAGTGTTTTGTTCTTTTCAATAATTGATAAATCGGCAATACCGGTTCTAAATTCAGGTATTGGTTCAATTTCTTTTAACACTGCCTTTGCATAATTAGAACGATAATCAATATCTGACAATGCTATTTCTTCCAATGATTCGATTAGTTTATGAAAGGAAATTAGTGTTTTAAAAGGGCTGTCGTTAAATACTAAGGTGTTCATTCTGAAGTGGATTTAAAAAGGCAAAATTACTAGTAAATGAGCTTTTTCACCTCTGTAAATTTATAAAAAAAACTCCAACCACTAGTGTAATTGAAGGTTTAATATTTTTAAGGTTTAGAACAAGCTTTACTAAATGGCCTAAATAAACTCGAGTTTTCTGATTTGTTAACTGAGACTATTAAGTCTACGGCTTATTTCAGTCTGAGCTTGAGAACAGGTTCATTAGTAAGGAACATAAGTAAAATAGGGAAATATAGATTTCAGATTTTGATTTCTTTTTTTCGTTTCAGATTTTGCTTCATAAGTAAAATACAGTGGGTCAGTAATAATATTAGCATCTTTTGTGATTTTTAGAGGGTTAAAGAAATAGTATTTAATAAAAAATTTAAGTCATCTAAATATGCTGAAGACTTTTCTTTACATAAAAATTTTTTAGAGTATTATTTATATCTTTTAATTCAGGTGTTAGAAATGTTTTGTTTCCCCTTTGATCATTTGTTAGTTCTAATTGACAAACAGTACATTTATATTCCTTTAAATGATTCGTAATGTCACGCGTAGTAATTATTTTATGGCCAAAAAGTAAACAATATAATTTTTTACTTAAAAAATTTTCTTTGATTTCGACTGTACTCATACTAGTGGCGTTTAGATAGATTTGGGCTTATAAAACTATCTAAAAATCGTTTAAACAAACAATTTAATCGATTAAATACATGTTTTTGTTAAATAAGTAAAATAATTCTGATAATTATTAAAATATTTATAAGCTAATACTAAAGTTGTGAATTAGTTGGTTACTAGGGTGTTAAAAAAAATCCTCAATTACTTAATAGTGATTGAGGATTTTTTAAAGTTACATAAGTAAAAAAAGCTTTACGATTTTTCTTCTTTATTGAAATAAACTAAATAGTAATACATCTGTTTTTCTTCATCCCAACCTTTTTCAACATATTTTTCTGCACTTTCTGGATTGATGAAATCCATTTTGATTTGGATATGCGTGTCTAAGTTGATTACATTTTTTATTGATTTGCGAGCATCCGTAACTGCAGCATTAGCAATAGGGAATGAAGTTACGTCTTCAATGCTGTACTTTTCTCCTTTATCAACCTTGTAATTTTTAAATTCCGGAATTAGGTCTGGATTGTCTAATACTTCATTCAAGAAGTTAGTTTCTTCAAACTGATCATTTTTTGCAAAATAATTCACAGAACGGTTCATGAACATTACTTCTTCTTTTTTGTCTTCAGCAGGAAAAACAACGTCTTTTGCAAAGTTTTGACAGAACTTCAAGTATTTTTTAGTGATAAAGTTTTCATCTTCAAAAGCATCAACAGATAGGAAATGCTCTAACCAGTATCTCGCATCATAACGGTTGCTGTCCACAGTCAATATTTTGTATCCTTCTTCTTTTTTATGATTAAAAATGATACATCCTTTATCTAGTTTGCTTAAGTTAATCCCTTGTTGCAGGATCATCTCTAAATGTGTTCCTTTTTCTTCAAATTGTAAAAAGTCAGCTTGCAACTCACTTTTAAATATACCTATGGCATCAACGACATTGTTATCAATATTAACGTTTGTCAGATAGGTAACATATACCTCTCCATTCTTAATATGAGGATGGTTCGATTGTTCGAATAAATGATTAGTGATATTCTTTGAATTTTCATGTAAACTAGCCGGGTTTTCAAAAATGGCTGAAGCAAATTTATACATGTCGTTATAATCCAAATCTACTTCATGCGCAAACTGAAAATAGTTTTCTTCTTTTTCTCTAAAAGGTTTCAAGAAAAATTCTTTTATAAGAGGCACAATTTCATCTTGAAGACTAAAAGGTTGCTCTGATAAGAAGATAGCTTCATTACGACTTTTGTTCCCTACTCTATGAATAGAAAGCGTCTCGATGTGAGTGTTGAATAAGTTAATCATTTTGTGTGTTTTATTTTTTAGATGAAAAAGCCAAGATTATAGACAATAGAGAAGTCTTTAATCTTGGCTCTTGATTCTTATTTTTTACTATTCTAATTCCAGTTTTCCTCAGATCCAAAATCTTCAAAACTGTCGTCTCCGCCAAACATGTCCAAATCGTCTTCGTCTAATCCGTCTTCATAATCATTGGCATAATCATCAGCATTGTCTGCTTCAAAGCTTTTTTCCATTGCTTCGTCTGGCATTTCACCATGAGAAAATAAAGTTTCGGGATATAAATTTCCAGCTTCTTGCTCTTCAACAGCAGCTAATTCAACTAAGAATGTCCACATATTAATAAAATCATATACATAGATGATTTTTGTATTTTCAGCATCTAATAGATCTGACAATTGGTAAGAGCTCATTGTTTTTTGCTCTCCAACAACATCGCCTGTATCAAAAAGCGAAATTTCATCTTCCTGGTTCCATGTTTCATCACAAGTGTAAAACGAGGCTACTTCCATACCGTCAAAACCAAAGGAATTGAATATTGCGTTATGTAAATCTTCTAAAGTGTCATCTGCAAGTATTGCAATATCTCTGAATATATCTTCTTCTGCATCTAGAATTACTCTGAATTTGTAAACCATAATCTTTGTTTTTAATGAGAGGTCAAAGGTAAAATTTAATTTTATATTTCATCCCGAAGTTTCAAGACAGATTCTAGATTTGTTGATAAGATTTTTGCGTATGCATTTATAGAGAACCAAATCAACTATTTATAGGTCTGCCAATTAAAAATAGCACTAAAAGTGATTGCTACGATTTAATTATTCGAATAAAAATAAAACATAAGTAATTATATAGAATTATAATTATTTGCTGTTTAGATATTTATGTATTTTTTTTCTGAATTTGTGGTATTTCCCATGAATAGGATAATATCTGTTTACCGTCATATTATTAAAAATCAGGGCAACCACTAGAAGAATTAAGACTCCGCTTAGTACCGGTGAAATTACATACCAGTATCCCAAATTTTTTATATGTGCCGATCCAGTTACTGCTATCAAAGCGGTAGCTCCTCCAGGAGGATGCAATGTTTTTGTCAATTGCATAAGAATAATAGAAACTGAAACGGATAAGGCAGCTGTTAACCACAAGATGTCAGGTATGAATTTTGCAATAGTTACCCCTACAATTGCAGAGATAACGTGACCCCCAATCAAATTTCGAGGTTGTGCTAGCGGACTTTGGATAATACCATAAATCAAAACGGAGGATGCGCCAAAAGATCCTATAAGGAATAGGACATCAGAATTTGGAAGTGTTTGAGATTGTAAATAAGCAAGCGTCCCTATCCCAATAAAGGAACCAACAAACGACCAAAATTTTTCTCTAAAATCAACTAGCGTTTCTTTATAAAGTATGTATTTAGTCTTACGATAACTTCTTTTAATTTTTTCAGCTGGCATAAATATTTATTTTACTACACTAGCAGCGTAGGAATATACAGAATGTGGATAAATCATCTTTGCCGTGTATTTTGAAATCAGACAAACAACTAAAATGGGAAAAAATAGGGTATAATCATTTATTAACCCGCAAATTAAAAATAGTGCAGTAAAAGGGGCATGAATACTAGCGCTTAAAACCGCTGCCATTCCTATGACCATAAAGTTAACTGGAATTATATTTGCGTTTAAATAAGTGTTTAAAAGCAGCGCTACAAATAATCCTAAAAAAGCTCCAATGAAAAGGCTAGGCGCAAAAACACCGCCATCTCCACCAGAAAATAAAGTTGCCGATGTGACAATGGGTTTTAATATAATGATACCTATAAAGGTATATAATAAACTATAAGATATTTTCACCTCATTTGGATTCATAAAAATCATTTTAATCGCGTGATATCCTTCTCCATATAATTGCGGAAAGAAAAATAGTGAGCAACTCAATATTACAGACCCAATTAAGATTTTGTAGTAATGACTTCTTATTTGGCTTAGATTATTTTTAAAAAACAATACGCAACGCGTTAGATAAACAGAATTAATCCCTGCAATAATCCCTAACAAAATAAAGTACGGAATTGCTCTTATGTGCCACGTTATGATGTCTACAGTAAATATTGGTTTCTCATCTATTAAGTAAACAAGCCCAAAAGCAAAAGTAACCGCAATAAGATTAGTGATTAAAAAAGCACGTGTTATTTTTCTAGAAATAACTTCGAACACAAAAAATAGTCCCGCGATAGGGCTGTTAAATAAAGCTGTGATTCCAGCCGCTATTCCCGCACAAATCAGCTCAGTTTTGTATTCTTTAAATATATTTTGTTTCCGTTGTGCCACTGATCCTATTGTAGCTGTAGCGACAACTGTCGAAACTTCAATTCCCGTGGAACCTCCAAAAACAACAGTTAGCAATCCATTAATAAAATGAGAAGCAATCTTAGATTTGGGTAAGTTTTTGGTTTTCGAACCTGTACTTTCAAAGACTTCATTGATTCCTTTATTCTCTTTTTTATTAAACACATAATGTCTAAGAAAATAAATTACCGACAATCCAAAAACTGGAAAAAGAAATATAAATAAAGGATGTAAAGTAGCTTGGCTGGAGAAAATTTCTTCGTAATGGTCGGTTAGCTTCTTTAATGTTATTGCTAAAAAAGCAGAAAGGAAACTAATCAAAATAGAAACAATAATTAATTTTCGCAATTTTATCAATTGCATGTTTTTTTTAATACGGGCAGTATTATTCATATAAATGTATTGTGAACCTTAGTTTTTATAAGGTTTTTAAAGGTTGCAAATTTAAAGAATAAAAAAAGAGTAAGGCTTGTTCGTGAGTGACAGTTGACTTTTTTTATGAAAGTTTTGTGACTGCAATCGTTGTCTGGGATTTTATTAAGTTAGAATTCATAAAATTCTATAGGCAAATCATCGGGGTCAGCGATAAAGAAAAATTGTTTACCGGTGTATTCATCTATTCGTATTATTTCTGAGAAAATGTTATTCTGAATTAGAAAATCACGGGTTTCTTCAATATCGTCAACCTCAAACGCCAAATGACGTAAACCACAAGCTTCAGGTCGGGAAGATCTTTGTGGCGGATTAGGAAAAGAGAAAAGTTCTACGATATAAGTTCCATTCAAAGCCAGATCTAGTTTGAAAGAATTTCTTTCTTCTCGGTATACTTCCTGAAGTACTTCCAGTCCTAGGATTTCTGTATAAAAACGTTTTGATTTTTGATAATTAGAACAAATAATGGCAATGTGGTGTACTTTATTTAAGACTAACATAACTATTGATTTAATTTCCGAATCACTTTTGCAGGATTCCCAACTGCTAATGAGTTTTCAGGGATGTCTTTTGTAACAACAGAACCAGCGCCGATGACAGCGCCTTTGCCAATGGTAATTCCGGGACAAATTACTGAATTACCACCAATCCAGCAATCGTCTCCAATTGTGATAGGCAAGGCATTTTCCAGTGTTTTCCTTAATTCGGCATCGAGCGGATGAGTCGCAGTGTATAATTGTACTCCCGGTGCAAAAAACACATTGGAACCAATAGTTACTTTGGCGCAGTCTAAAACAACACAGTTAACATTGAAGTAAACATTCTCTCCACAATGAATATTATAGCCATAGTCGCAAAAAAAAGGTGGTTCGATATAAAGATTTGCACCTGCATTCGGAATTAGTTCTTTGATTATTTCTCGTGCTTTTTTAGTAATACGATATTCGGTAACGTTCAAACGATGCAGCAAATTTTTTGAACGTCTTCTGTCTTTTACTAAAACAGAATCCCCAGCCAAATAGTAGTCTCCGGCGATCATTTTTTCTTTTTCGGTATTCATAGTGGTAATAATGGTTTTTAAATAATAATTTTGGCATGGCCTCCGGAACCCCAATAGATATAGTGGGCAGGACGGGCTGTATGTTAAAATCTCTATCGTCTCGCTTTAAGAATGAGACAAAAAAGGATTTTCGCTACCATTCCTCATGCAAATCGTACCCCTAATCAATACCGATTTGATGTAAATATAAGAGAAAATTAAAACCACCACAACTCATCCTTGATAATCTACAGTTCAGTAAGAACTTTTTTTATTACTTCTATTTCCATTAGATATTTGCTTCATCAAAATCAAAATCATGAAACCATCAAAAGACGATTATCTAAAAATTCATCAAATAAATAAGAGGCTGTTCTTTTTTACGGTTCCTCTATTTCTATTTTCTATGGCGCTTTTTGC
Source organism: Flavobacterium gillisiae (assembly GCF_900107635.1). Taxonomy (GTDB): domain Bacteria; phylum Bacteroidota; class Bacteroidia; order Flavobacteriales; family Flavobacteriaceae; genus Flavobacterium; species Flavobacterium gillisiae. The sequence goes on along the minus strand of NZ_FNRD01000004.1, from coordinate 290,892 downwards.
CCAAACAACCATTTCAGGGAATGCGGTAGATCAAAGAGGAAAACCAATCGCAGGAGTGAATATCTATATTGAAGGTACTTATGATGGTGCTACAACTAGTGACAATGGTCAGTTTTCGTTTGAAACGACTGTAACTGGAAACCAAGTTTTAATAGCTAGCTTTCTGATATATGAAACCACACGAATAGCTATTGATGCGGCTATTTTTCAAAATAAAACGATTATTTTAAAGGAAAAGAGTAATACACTTGACGCAGTAGTAATTTCGGCGGGTACTATGGAGAGTGGAGATAAAGCCCGCGTTTCGGTTTTAAAACCTTTGGATATTGTGACAACGGCAGGTTCAGCTGGGAATATAATTGCCGCATTACAAACATTGCCGGGGACACAAAGTGTAGGTGAGGATGGAAGACTCTTTGTACGTGGTGGTGAGGCTAATGAAACACAAACTTTTGTTGATGGACTTCGTGTCGCGCAGCCTTATGGTGCTAGCACGAATAATTTACCTACAAGAGGCCGGTTTTCTCCTTTTTTGTTTAGTGGAATCACTTTTTCAACTGGAGGATATTCAGCAGAATATGGCGAAGCGTTGTCTAGTGTGTTACTTTTAAATACGGAGGATGAACCAGATCAAAATAAAACAGATATTTCTTTAATGACCGTAGGTCTAGGTGTTGGGAACACACAAAAATGGGATAAAAGTTCGTTGAGTGTTAATGCTTCGTATATCAACTTAGCTCCTTATCAGGCTCTAATCCCTCAAAATGTAGCGTGGAATAGTCCGTTTCAGTCTTTGTCTGGAGAAACGGTGTATCGTTATAAATTGGATAAGGGACTACTGAAGTTGTATGCCGCTTTCGATTCTTCAAAATTTGATATTAATCAAGAAAATATAAATGCTGTAGAGAAAACTAGAGTTGATTTAAATAATAATAATTTCTATTTCAATACTTCTTATAGTGGTGATTTTGGTAACGATTGGCAAATTGTAACCGGAATGAGTTACGGGTATAGTAAAAATAAAATCGACTTAGATTTTGATAATGTGAATAATGATGAAAATGCGGCTCATTTGAAATTAAAACTAAAGAGAAACTTTTCTAACCGATTTAAATTGTCTTTTGGAGCAGATTATTTTACAACTCAATTTAATGAAAGCTTTACAGCTAATTTAGGAGCAACAGGTACCAATGGTTACAATTCTAATATTGCTGCTGCTTATACAGAAGCTGATATTTTTTTATCTAAAAAATTTGCGGCAAAAATTGGGTTTCGTGCATCGCATAATGACATGTTGGAGGAAACGAATGTTTCTCCAAGGATTTCAATGGGGTATAAAGTAGCTAAGAACAGTCAGTTCTCTTTCGCTTATGGTGATTTTATCCAAAGTCCAAATGCAGCTTATATCAAGTATTCTCAATACCATCAGTTTGAAAGTGAGAAAGCATCGCATTATATTTTGAACTACCAATATAGCAAAGATGGAAAAACGTTTCGTGCCGAAGCGTATTATAAAGACTACAGCAATTTAGTGAAATACGATAGTCCTATGGCAGAGTATAATTCAGCTTATAGTAATAACGGTTCGGCTTACGCCAAAGGGTTGGATTTATTTTGGAGAGATGGTAAAACGATTAAAAATCTGGAATACTGGATTTCCTATTCTTATATTGACACCAAACGAGATTACAAAAACTACCCAACGACTGTTACGCCAAATTTTGTATCTGACCATAGCTTGTCTGTTGTTGCTAAGTGTTTTATAACAGACTGGCGCTCCCAAGTAGGTTTTACAAATTCTTTTAGTTCCGGTCGTCCCTATAACAATCCAAATGAAACTCAATTCATGAACGGAAAAACAAAGCCCTACAATAGCCTAAGTTTTAATTGGGCGTATTTAATTAGCCAACAAAAAATTCTGTATTTCTCTGTTTCGAATGTCCTTGGAACCCAAAATATTTTCGGATATGACTATGCAAATACTGCTGACTCAAGTGGTTTTTATAAAAGAAAGGAAATTACGCCTACTGCAGACCGTTTCTTCTTTGTTGGTTTCTTTTGGACCATTAGTAAAGACAAAAAGGACAATCAGTTGAAGAATCTGTAAAGGATAGAAGTTAGAAGGGTAGTCACGCACTGAAACGAAATGAAAAATTACCATTACAGTCACTTCGAGTGTATTTATGAAGTGGAGCGGAATAAAAATGTATCGAGAAGGCGTCATTGTTTCCGATAAATGGCTCGAACTAATGATTTTTCAAAGATGCTAGACTTTACAGTTTTTGGATTAACTAACAACTCATCTGTATAAATCAACAGTTCAGTAATTATAATTTTTAAAGGGATAAAATCCATGATACTTTTGAAGTATAAATTAAAAGAGTTTCAATCATCAATAAAAAAAATCAATCTTAAAACTAGAAATCATGACTAAATTAATCACAGCGTTCGCTTTATTTGTATGTAGTTTATTAGCGGCTCAAGGCCAAGAAGCATCAGCTTCCAAAACGGGAAGTCAGTTTGACCAAGGAATGGGAAAAGCTTTCGGACTTTGGAAAGAAGGAAAAAATAGCGAAGCTTCTGATTTATTCGAAAGAATTGCAGCAGTAGAAACAACTACTTGGTTGCCTAATTACTATGTAGCATTGGTCAATACGACTTCTGCTTTTAGAACCAAAGACAAAGAAAAAATAAAAGTATTACTTTCGAAAGCACAAACTGCGTTAGATACTGAAATGGTAAAAGATCAGAATAATGCAGAACTTTACGTAATGCAAGCCATGATCAACACAGCCTGGATTGTTTATGACCCAATGACAAATGGACAAAAACTATCAGGCTCTACGATGGGATTATATGCAAAAGCCGAAGCAATTGCACCAAATAACCCGAGAGTCGTTTTTTCTAAAGCAGAGTTTGAAATAGGAAGTGCTAAGTTTTGGGGTAAGGATATTAAACCAATGTGTGCTCAAATTGATAAAGCCATTGGACTTTTTAGTACTTTTCAACCAGAAACAGCTTTTTCTCCAAGTTGGGGATTAGACAGAGCATTAGAAGCACAAAAAAATTGTCAGTAAGACAAAGGCAGTTTTGACCTTTAATACCCAATTGAAATGAACAGATTAATAAAAGAATTTCCAAGAGCGCTAATTATTTCGATAATCATATTTATCGTTTTAAACGTGATTCCTGTTCTGAACGGTGGAGTTATCACTTTTGACAATCATTTGACAGTTAATTTTTTATACACCATGCTTTATGGAATGGTTTTGTATTATGGTAATGCCATTCTCTATATGTTCCTAGATTCGTTTTTTGAAAAAGGAAGGTATAGTTTAAAAAGAGTTATTGTAGGTTTCTCAACTTCTTTCGTTCTTACTTTATTCCTGATTTTATTATTGCGAATATTTGAAGATGTAATTATCGAAGAAAGTACTTTGACGGCTTTTTTTCAAAATGAATCTGCTTCTAACTATGTAGTAGCTTCCGTAGTGACATTTGTTGTCTTAGTAGGGATTCATTCACTTTATTTCTACAAAGCCTATAATGAAAACAGGGTAAAGGAACAAAAAATCATTGCTGGAACTGCATCTGCAAAATTCGAGAGTTTAAAAAATCAAATAGATCCTCATTTTCTTTTTAATAGTTTAAATGTGTTGAGCTCTTTAATTGAAGAAAATCCTGATAATGCACAACGTTTTACCACTTCTTTGTCTAAGATTTATCGTTATGTTCTGGAGCAAAAGGATAAAGAATTAGTGTCTGTAGAAGAGGAATTAGCTTTTGCTAAAACGTATATGAATTTACTTAAAATGCGTTTTGAGGATAGTTTAAATTACGAATTAAATATAATAAATGCAGATCCAGAAGCTAAAGTAGTACCGTTGTCATTGCAGCTTTTATTAGAGAACGCTGTCAAACATAATGTTGTTAGTGCTGGGAAGCCGCTGCAAATTAGGATTTACATTGAAAATGGCTGTCTGGTGGTTCAGAATGACTATCAAAAGAAAGAAGTTTTGCAAGGTCGTCAAGGAGTGGGCTTGCAAAATATCATCAGTCGTTATGCAATTATTACGAACAGAAAAGTGATGGTTGAACAAAACGAAAAAACTTTCACTGTCAAAATTCCTATTTTAACAAAACAAATTTCAGTTATGGAAACAGCTATCGATTATAGTGAAAACAACGCTTATTATAGAGCTAAAAAACGAGTAGAAGAATTGAAAGGATTTTATGGAAACTTAATTTCGTATTGTTTTGTTATACCCTTTCTAATTTTTATAAACCTGACCTATTCACCACAATTTCAATGGTTCTGGTTTTCTGCTGCTGGTTGGGGTTTTGGATTAACCATGCATGCCTTGAAGGTTTTTGGATACAGCTCCAATTGGGAAGAACGGAAAATACAGGAAATTTTACGAAAAGAAGAGAATAATCAAACATGGAAATAGTTGTGGAAAATAAAGATAAAAACGATGATCGCTATTTAAAGGCAAAAAAGAGATTCGAAAAAGTTAAAGCGTTTTATGTGCATTTGCTTATCTATTTTAGTATAATTCTAACTATAGTTTTTATTAACTTTAAATTGACTCCTGAAGATCACTGGTTCTGGTATTCCGTAATTGGGGCAGGAATTCCACTACTGATACATGGTTTAAAAGTTTTTTTGTTTAACGCTAAATGGGAAGAGCGAAAAACAAAAGATATTTTAGAAAAAGAAGATGATAAACAAAAATAAAAATAATCATGGAAGATAAATATCAAGACGAGGAACGTTATTTTAAGGCTAAAAAGAAAGTGGAGCAGATAAAAGGCTTTTACGGAAACTTAATGTCCTATGTAGTAGTTAACTTGGGTCTTTTAGTACTTAATTTAGTCACTTCACCAAACCATTTGTGGTTTTATTGGCCTATGTTAGGCTGGGGGATAGGCGTGATTATTCACGGAATGAAAGTCTTTAATTACATGCCTTTTATAGGAAAAGACTGGGAAGAGCAAAAAATTAAAGAATTCATGGAAAAAGAAAGAGAGAATCAAAAGAGAGAAAACTGGAAATAATTTAATCTCAAACAAGATGGGACGATTTAGAAAAAGAATGTACGATAAGTATCAAGAAGAAGGGAATAGCCCTGATGAGCGTTATGATATGGCTTACAAGAGAGTAAAGAGAATTAAAGGATTCTACATCCATGCATTAGTGTATGTATTGGTTAATGCTTTTATATTAATCTCAATATTTAATCGAAGTATGATAGGGGATGTCGTTTTTTGGGAATGGCAAACTTGGAACACTGTTTTCTTTTGGGGAATAGGTTTAGTAGCGCACGGACTTTCTGTTTTTGGTAGAGATATATTTTTTGGATCCAACTGGGAAGAAAAAAAGGTTCAAGAATTTATGGATAAAGACAAGGGTAATAAATGGGAGTAGCTATTTTAGCTAATGCAAATTACAAACAATTTTCAAACCGAAAATAATTTTATATTGAAAACAATCATAATTGAAGACGAAAAACCAGCTGCAAGACTGTTGCAAAGAAAGCTCGAGAAACTAAATGTTGAAGTAGGAGTGATGCTTCATTCTGTTGAAGAATCCATAGCCTGGTTTTCTAAAAATGAACATCCGGATTTAATTTTTTTAGACATACAATTGTCGGATGGATTGTCGTTTGAAATTTTTGAAAAAGTCGAAATCAAGAGTGCTATAATTTTCACAACGGCCTATGATGAATTTGCTTTACGAGCGTTCAAATTAAACAGTGTAGATTACCTTTTAAAACCAATTGACGAAGATGATTTAGAGCAAGCTGTTTCGAAATTTAAAGAACGATTGCCTAAAAAAGAAAAGTTGCAATTGGATTTTGAAGAGATTAAAAAAATGCTTGGCAATCCTTTTGAGAAAGAATATAAAAAAAGGTTCACTGTGAAAATTGGTCAACATTTAAAAGTTATTTCGATTGAAGAAATTGAATGTTTTTTTAGCGAAAATAAAGGGACTTATATTCACACATTCGACAATAGAAATTATCTTGTTGAATCAACTTTAGAAGTTTTAGAACAAGAATTAGATGCAAAAGAGTTTTATAGAATCAACAGAAAATTTATAATTCCTATGAAAGCAATTAAAGAAATTGTGATCTATAGTAACTCTCGATTGAAAGTAATTTTGCCTTCTTATGGAGAGGATGAGGTTATTGTAAGTAGAGAAAAAGTAGCCGATTTTAAAGTATGGATTGGGTAGCGAAAAAGCATGAAAAAACTGTTTCAAAAAAGCACGTTTTTATTTCGTTTTAAATAAAGTAAAAAGCATTTTTTCGAAACAGTTTTTAGTGATTTTTGAATTCGAAATTAGTAAAATAATGATTTAATTTCTTTCTCTGTCTTCCCTAATTTTTTGTTGTAGTTTTCCCCACATTACATCTTCTTTTTCTTCTTCAAATAACAAATCGTCATCGGTAAGGTCGGCAAATTTTTGTTTTAGTTTACCTTTCATTTCATTCCAGTTTCCTTTAATTGCTTCTGAATTCGGCATAATAGTGTAGTTTAATAGTTACTAAATTATCTATTGTAAAATTGAATAAAAGTGAGAGAAAAAGTGTTGTACAATTCCTTGAAATTCTTGCGAAATTGTTTTAGGGTACAGGCTTCAGTAGTTACTTTTGTTGATTAAACTTATTAAATAAGTTAGTAGGCTTAAGTAGCTGGTAAATAGTTGTTTTGTAATGCAATATAGATTTTCTCTATGGTCATTTTTAAGCTTTTAAAAACGATTTCCTAATGCCTATTATCACAAATATAAGGAAAGAATATCCAATAAAAAAAGGAGCGATATATTCAATGTAATTCATTGCTAACATCAGCGAAATTATCAGTAATTGAAACCCTAGTCCATAAAGTGAAACGAAAGTCATAAACCAGTTTGGGAATGTTTTTACCTTGTATGCACTACTGTCCAAAGCATGAATGATCTTGTCAAAGCCCCCATAAACAACTGTGTATGTTTTGAACAAAATATCGACTGATTTTTGAGTTTCGCCGGCTAATGCCCGAGGCGATTTGTATTCGAAAATCTTGCTAGTTTTATCTCCTCCTACCGATTTATTTCTCAAAATAACATAGTAATAATTGTATAAAGTTCCTTGTAATTGAATACAAAAAAAGGCGCCTAAAGTGAGTAGAAAAGAGGTCTTAGAAACGTAACAAATAGCACTCAGAAAAAGGAAGTTTAAGATGATGTCAAAAACGCTGTCGAGGTATCTTCCGGTATAGGAAGGCGTGTTTTTTAAGCGAGCAAGTTCTCCATCGGCAGCATCGATTCCTGATTTTAAAATAATAAAAAAACCAGCTAGGTAATAGTGACTTTCTAAAATACAGTAAATCGCAATTAGCCCTGATATGCCAAAAAGAAGCGTTACATGGATAGGTGTGAATCGCGTATTTTTTAACCGATTCGCGAGCATTTTTCCAAACGGTCTTCCGTAATCTGATAGGTCAAGAAAGCTATCTTGCGCAGCAAGTTTAGACATTTTTTATAGGAACAAATAGAAATGTGACAATATAGTCAAAGGTAAATATAGTGATAAGTTGTTATTTTGACAACCTATGTAAAGTAAATGTCATCGCCGATAAAAGGAAAAAAGCATTGATTTGATGTGTTAATCCTAGCCACAATGGAACGCCATATAAAAGAGTAAAAACCCCTAAAGCAAACTGTACAAAAACGAGTATTACAAGTAGGTTTATACCGCGAGATTGTCCACGATCTAAAGTGATTTTTCGACTCTTAAAATAGAGTAAAACCATAAAACCAACCACAATATAAGCTAAGGTTCTGTGTATAAATTGCACGCCACTTTTACCTTCTGTAAAGCTTAATAACAGGTTTTTTTGTTCGAGAAAAACACTGTCATGGATGAACTGACCGTCACTCATCATTGGCCAATGATTGTGAATTAATCCTGCATTTAAACCAGCAACAAATCCTCCATATATGATTTGGATTAATAAGAATGCTAATGCGTATCTCGCAATTGTTTTTAAGGGTTGTAGACTGTTTTTTCGATTTGGATAGATTAGATCTAAGGCTACCCAAAAAGTATAAGCAAAGGTGATAAATGCAAAAGTTAGGTGTAGCGCTAGTCTGAAATGACTAACATCTGGGTTGTTTATTAAACCACTTCTTACCATAAACCATCCCAAAAAACCTTGGAAAGCACCCATTCCTAAAAGGACGATGCATTTGTTTATCGTTGCTTTATCTAGTTTCTTTTTGATTAAAAAATAAAAGAATGGAACTATAAATACCAAACCAATAATACGACCTATAAAGCGGTGAAACCATTCCCAAAAATAGATAAATTTATAGTCGGACAGTTGAAAGTCGTTGTGAATGTTGATTTTTTGATATTCGGGGAACTTCTTGTATTCGTCAAATGCTGCTTGCCATTTAGCTTCTGATAAAGGGGGAAAAGTGTCTGTAACTAAATGCCAGTCGGTCATTGATAAACCGGAATTGGTCAATCTTGTAATTCCTCCTACGGTTACCATTAAAAACAATAATACGCAACCGGATAATAACCAAGTAATAACTGATCGATTCTCTTTTTTCATTTTCGAAACTAATTTTGGCAAAGATATTTTATATTATAGTAATCTTTAACTCAACAATCGTTAAACTTTGATTAAGCCCATTTTTTGCGCTCTTTTCATCATAAAACCGTAAGCAGCATCATAATCATTTGGAATTTCACCTTCTAATATTGCTTCTTTTATAGCTTCTTTAAGCATTCCTATTTCTTTTGAAGGCTTGAGGTCGAAGATCTCCATAATCTCTTCTCCTGTTATCGGAGGTTGAAATTGTCTAACATGATCACGCTCTTCCACTTCCACAATTTTCTTTCGAACAATTTCAAAATTACTATGGTATTTCTTAAATTTGTTTGGGTTTTTAGTGGTAATGTCAGCTTCGCACAAGGTCATTAGATTCTCTACGTCTTGTCCGGCATCAAATACCAAACGGCGTACAGCAGAATCTGTAACTGTTTCTTGGGATAATACAATAGGGCGTGAACTCATCATGACCATTTTTTGAACAAATTTCATTTTTTGGTTCAACGGCATATGCAAGCGTTCAAATATTTTTTTGACCATTTTACCACCTAAAAACTCATGTCCGTGGAAAGTCCAACCTTGTTTTTTATTGAAACGTTTGGTAGGTGCTTTTCCTATATCGTGTAATAAAGCGGCCCAACGCAACCAAACATCATCTGTGTTTGGGCATATATTGTCTACAACCTCAAGTGTGTGATAAAAATTGTTCTTATGGGTTTGACCTTCAATTTCTTCTACTTGATTCAAAGCCGTCAATTCAGGTAAGATAATGTCTAAAAGTCCTGTTTTGTATAGCAGTAAAAATCCCTCTGAAGGTTTGTCTGTCGATAAAATTTTATTCAACTCGTCAACGATACGCTCTCCAGAAATAATTTTGATACGTTCTGCATTTTTTGCAATGGACTGAAACGATTTTGCTTCTATTTCAAAACCCAATTGATTAGAGAAGCGAATGGCTCGCAACATACGTAAAGGATCATCAGAGTAAGTGATGTCTGGGTCAAGAGGAGTTCTCAGTATTTTGTTTTCTAAATCGTCTAATCCTCCAAAAGGATCTGACAGCGCTCCGAAATTATTCGTATTCAACGATAATGCCAACGCATTAATAGTGAAATCACGACGATTTTGATCGTCTTCAAGCGTTCCGTTTTCGACCACAGGATTCCGACTTTCAAAATGGTACGATTCTTTTCTTGCTCCAACAAATTCAATGTCTGTATCTTCAAAACGAAGCATCGCGGTACCATAGGTTTTGAATACCTGTACTTTTGGTTGTTTTGGAAGTAGTTGAGAAACTTTTAAAGCCAATTCGATTCCGCTACCAACGGCAACAATATCGATATCTTTTTTAAAATCTCTGTTTAAGATTAAGTCTCTTACGAAACCACCAATAACGTAACTATCGACGTTTAGTTCTTGGGAAGCTTGTGAGATGACTTCGAAAATTCTATTATTTAATGCTTGTTTGTAGTTCATAGTGTTTTTTGCCACGAATTCACAAATTATTTTTTTTTAAAATGTTTTTTATGACATAAATTTATTCTTGAGTTTTATAAAACGATTCTTTTGTACTCAAGAGATTTATTATTAAAATTAGCTAAAATGGCTAATTTATTTGTTGATACTTTTAGATAGTTAATACACTGAGCTGTGTGTTTTGAATCTAGTTTTTCGCATGATTTTAATTCAAGTATAATTTTATCGAATAATACAAAATCTGCATAGAATTTATGATTTAAAACCGTGTTTTTATAATGAACAACATATTCTTTCTCTCTTTCGAAAGGTATTTTTAAATTTCGTAATTCATATTCTAACGCATCTTTATAGACTATTTCAGAAAATCCCCCACCTAGATTATTATGTACTTCAAATAGAATTCCAACGATTTGAAAGCTTTCTTCTTTATAAATAAGATCACTCATAATAATAAATTTTAAAAAAAAATTAGTGAATTCGTGGCCTTTCCTATTTTCGTATTACTTTAACCTGACTATCATTCGTTAATTTTATAATTGTTGACGGTTTTACAGCAATTTTATCGCGGTGCAAATTTACAACATAGTCCACACCTTTTATAATCTCAGGACTGATTTCTTTAAAACTTTTTGGAGTCGGTTGTCCTGAAATATTTGCTGAAGTAGAAACCAATGGCTTTTTCATCTTTTCCAGTAATTTGAAACAGAATGGTTCTTTTACGATTCGGATACCTAATGTTTTATCGGGAGCAATTAAATTAGGAGCCACATTTCTAGGGTTATCCAGAATAATAGTGGTAGGGTTTTCTGATAAATCCATGATTTGCCAAGCTACCTCAGGAATATCTTTAAAGACGTTGTACATCATTCGTTCCCCATTCATCAAAACAATCATACTTTGGGTTTCTACTCTTTTTTTGAGCTTGAAGATCTTAGCAACCGCCTCTGGGTTTGTAGCATCGCAGCCAATTCCCCATACGGTGTCTGTGGGGTAGAGGATTATTCCGCCTTCCTTTATGATTTCGTATGCTTTATGAACTTCTTCGTTAAGATTTTCCATCATTGATTTTTTTATGTTGTTCTAAGTTCTTTTTAGTTATTATTATAGTTTTATAACTATTAATCTGTTTTATATTTGAAATAGTATTGAACCTTGAAATAGGTCCTTCGGCATGAAATAAATAAAATGTTTTAAAAAAGACATTTTTCATATACTTTCAAATATTCAGCAGCTGCTACTTTCCAGTTGAAACTTGCGGCTCTTTCTTTCATTAATAATTCCATTTCGGTTTTATTATTGTAAAAATGGTTTAAGCCTTCAATTAGTGTCTCTTTCATATATTCAGGATCGAAATTATCCCAATAATAAGCATGTTTTCCACCCACTTCCGGTAATGAAGTTTTGTTAGATAAAAACACGGGTTTGCCAAAATGCATTGCCTCAATAGGGGGAAGACCAAATCCTTCACGAATTGATGGGAAGACAAAAGCATGACACTTCGATAAGTAAAATTGTTTAGCAATATCACTTACTTTACCAGTTAGAAAAACTCGATTTTGTAAGTTATTTTCTTGGATGAAGCTTGCTATCTCTATTCCATATGGCTTATTGCTATTTCCTGATAAAATCAAATTAAAATCAGTAAGATGTTCCATCATTTTTACGACAGAAAGGAAGTTTTTGCGTTCTAAAAAATCTCCAATCGAATATAAAAAAGGTTTGTCTGTAGGGATATTTGAAACAAAAGTAGAAGTATCTAAAATTGTCGAAATAGGATTTCCATTGTGAATTATATATTCAGGGATAGTTGGGACATTAAAATATTGATGTGTTTGTTTTTTTGCAAATTCGGATATGTAGGTAATAGCGGTTGCTTTTTTTAATTTTTCAATAAAAGCTAAGTTTTTTTTATGGTTCATATCCGACGAAATTTCTTCAACAAAGTTTACATCGTGGATAGTTAAAAGATATTTTGTGTCAAATCGGGGTTCTATTTTAGAGTTTTGGTTTACAGAATGCCATAAATCATACTTTTTGAATGGTCTTAAATGTTTATACCGATGTGCACCAATGTATCGATGATACTTAAACTTATCACCGAATTCAGATTTCAATTTACTAGGATTGTCAGAATTAAGGTAAAGGTTTAAATTGTCAAGAGGAAGGCTTTCTAGGCCTTTTATTAACTCGTAATTAAAAGTTCCGAGTCCACTTGTTCTATTTTTTATATTATGTGTTTCCAAAAAAACACTTTTATTTTGTGTCATTACAATAATTTTCGACGAAAATACGATATTAATTTGAAGTCTAAAATGGTATGTGTATTTTTGTTGGTTGGTAATGGTTTTGAGAGCTTGTCTCTGAAATTTGATTGCTATTTGTGAGAGCCGCTAATTTATATATGATTAATGTAGCTTTTTGAATCCATTTACAATCAAATAGAGCTTTTTTTGAAAGCATAATAAAAGCACTTAATAAAATAAAAATGACAATAAAACTAATGTTTTCTAGGACGGTTCAAAACTCTAAAGGAATCCTTTGCTTCATTAAAGAATTTAATTCTGATTTAGGAACTGTTTTTGGAAATGGAGACAGAAACATAATCAAACTATTTGATCTTGATGGGAAAATAATTAATATCAAGTCGTTTAAAATTCCAAATATTGTCAACAAAGTCGCCTACAAGTATTTTAGGAAATCTAAAGCCAAACGTTCTTTTGAATATGCTACTATTTTGTTAGAAAGAGGAATAGGAACGCCAGAACCATTGGCCTATTTCGAAAAATTCAATAGCATAGGCTTGCGCGATAGTTATTATGTTAGCGAACATTTAGAAGCCAACCTTACTTTTAGAGAATTGGTAGAAATCCCAGATTATCCAGATAATGAAAATATTTTAAGACAGTTTACAAAATTCACTTTCGATTTGCATGAAAAAGGAATTGAATTCTTAGATCATTCTCCTGGCAATACACTGATTAAGAAAGAAGAAGGCAATACCTATAGTTTTTATCTAGTCGATTTAAACCGTATGAACTTTCATGAATCTATGGACTTTGACATGAGAATGACAAATTTCAGTAGGCTTACGCCAAAGAAAGAAATGATTGCCATTATGAGTAATGAGTATGCTAAATATTATGCAGAAAGTGAAAGTGCGGTTTTTGAAAAAATGTGGCAGTTTACCGTTCAGTTTCAAGATGAATTTGCCAGAAAACGCAGGTTGAAAAAGAAATTGAAGTTTTGGAAATCTTAGTCATTTAAGCGGAGTCTTTTCAATTCCTGAAAGCGAACATAAACACTATAGGCGTTTAGGTAACAAATAACGATGCCTTTTTTGCCATCCAATATTCCCATTCTGATGACGTATTGATATAGAAATTGGTATACGGGTCTCACGTAAAAATGAAAAAAAGTAGGTTTTGTTCCTTTATTTAATTCTTCGATTGCTTTTAATTTACCGTAAACGCTCATTTTTTGTCTGTATTCGTTGTAACTGCGAAACGAATAATGAATCAGTTCATTCTTTAATTTTCCAATTTTTCCTGTAACCGTTAACTTTTCATGAACAATCTTTCCTAAATCATACTGAGCCTTTTCTTTCTTGAAAAGTCTAATTATTTTATCGGTTTGCCATCCACTAAAGTGTAATTTGATGTTTTTAAACATAAAGGTACGACAGCAATAATAGGCCGAAAAGGAGTTTTTGTCATGAATGGTTTCAATAATCTCCTCTTTTAGTTCAGCTGTAAGTCTTTCATCGGCATCCAAAAAAAGTATCCAGGAATGAGTAGCTAAACTAATGGCATAATTTCTTTGGGATGGGTAATTTTCAAAAGGATGTTGTACCACTTTTACATTCTTATGATCTGCTGCTATTGCGACGGTTTTATCCGTACTAAAGGAATCCACGACAATTATCTCATCAGCAAAATCCAGGTCGTTTAAAACGTTTTTTATATTGTGCTCCTCGTTATAGGTGATAATTAGTGCACTCAGAAATGTTTTATTGGATGATATTTCGTCTCTACTTCTATTAATTGTCATTTGATAGATTCTTTAATAGAAAAGACTTTAGTTTGTCTTTAAATAAACTAGGTTTAAATTCTTTATATAAGGTAAGAGCATCCTGTTTAAGTTGCTTCTCTGTTTTTTGCGATAGTAATTCCGGTTTATAATCATTTAAATGTACTGACATGTGATGGATGCCATCTTCTAATGTGGCCCAGATTTTCTTTTCAATCCATGGAGAAAAGATAATAAAAGAAGGTTTTCCTAGGGCTTTAGCCATATTTATGGCGCCACCGTCATTCCCTACAATTAAATCGCATTGATTCAATACGCCAATAAATGCTCTCAAATCACCACCCAATAAATCAAAATATATTTTTTCCTTGGTTGATGGTTTACAACTGTCAAAAACAGTTTTAGCATCATCGATTTGCTTTGGGAAATAATTAAAAAGAATATTCACATCTGCATTGTCTGCAATTGTATCAATAACGGATGTTATATAGTTTAATGGATATGTTTTTAGTTTTTCACTACCCAAAAGGCTAATCATGACCGTTTTTCTATCTTTTTTAAGCTTATGTTGTTCAAAAAGGGAGATAGCGTGCTCATTTTCCGCTTGAGTAACAAATAATTTGGGTAACGGATCAATCTTTACCGCTAAATCAAGGGGTTCTATAAGGGACAACCTTCTTTCAATGGCTAAGCCCAGATTAGTTTTTGGGAATTCCTCAAACGGGACATTGTCAGTATATAGAAAAGTGCGTCCTTTTTTCTTATAGGATATTTTTCTTGTGGCTCCACTCAGTAGTACAATTAACCAACTTTCCAATTTTGAATAAGCATCAATTAATAAATCGTATTTATTGGCTCTGATTTCTAGAGCTAAATTCAGTAATTCTTTTTTGCTTTTTCGATGCTTTTCTTCAAAACGAATAATCGTATCGATATTTGGATTGCCTTCTAAAACAGGAGTTGTTGATTCGTATACCAAATAATCGATTTGAGCATCAGGGTAGGCGAGTCGGAGGTTGTTGCATATAATGCTGCTCACCAATACATCCCCAATCATTTTTTGCTGTATAACTAGTATTTTCATAAGATAAAAAAACCTCCCTTTTTGAGGGAGGAATATACAATATAATATTTTATTACAAAATAAATTTAAACAGCTACGTCATATTCGCGTAAAGCGTTATTCAAAGATGTTTTTAAGTCAGTAGATGGCTTACGAGTCCCAATGATTAATGCACAAGGAACTTGAAAATCACCTGCTGCAAACTTTTTAGTATAGCTTCCTGGAATCACAACCGAACGAGCAGGAACAAAACCTTTCATTTCTACTGGCTCATCACCAGTTACATCAATAATTTTTGTAGATGCAGTCAAACATACGTTGGCACCAAGAACAGCTTCTTTCCCAACATGTACCCCTTCGACAACAATACAACGAGAACCTATAAAAGCACCGTCTTCAATAATTACTGGCGCAGCTTGTAAAGGTTCAAGAACGCCTCCAATTCCTACACCACCACTTAAATGCACATTTTTACCAATTTGAGCACAACTTCCTACTGTTGCCCAGGTGTCAACCATAGTTCCTTCGTCTACATAAGCACCAATGTTTACATAACTTGGCATCATGATTACGCCACTTGAAATGTAAGCACCATAACGAGCAGATGCTCCCGGAACGACACGAATTCCTTTGGCAGCATAATCTTTTTTCAATTCCATTTTGTCATGGTATTCAAAAATCCCTGCTTCCCATGTTTCCATTTTTTGGATTGGGAAATACATAACCACCGCTTTCTTAACCCATTCGTTTACTTGCCATGCATCACCTTTTGGTTCAGCAACACGTAATTTACCAGAGTCTAATAATTCAATTACTTCTCTAATGACTTTTGTAGTCGTTTCTTCTTGTAACAAAGCTCTGTTTTCCCAGGCTTGTTCTATAATTGTTTGCAATGAATTCATGTGTGATAATTTTTAGGCAAATATAAGTTTTTAATGCAAAAACAAAAAGTCAATTTGCTTGGAAAATGTTACAAAATTTTCAGGTTAATACTAAATGTTTGAGTCGTTTTATTACCAACTCATTATGTTGGCTTTGGTTTGATGTAACTGTATTAAATTTGTTAGCCGATGCAGTATTCATTCCAACTGTCGGTTAAACGGTATTGTAATCTAATAATGATAACAATACCTCTAAAATGATCCAAGATGAGTTGAAAGCTTCTTGGTAAAAAAGTGATAAAAAAGTAACATTTCCGTTGTTGCTGAGAATCGGAAAATTAAAATAGTTATCTTTGAAAAAAATATAAAAATGCCTAGAGTACTTGCTATAGATTACGGACAAAAACGCACCGGCATTGCGGTGACAGATGAAATGCAAATCATTGCGTCAGGACTAACTACCATTCCAAGTGCAACAGCTATTGCTTTTTTAAAGGATTATTTCTCTAAGGAAAAGGTAGAAGCAGTACTTATTGGCGAGCCCAAACAAATGAATGGGCAACCTTCAGAAAGTGCTTCTATAATTAAAGGTTTTGTGACTCATTTTACCAATCATTTTCCAGATATGAAAGTGATTAGAGTAGACGAGCGTTTTACCTCAAAAATGGCTTTTCAGTCGATGATTGATAGCGGTATGAAGAAAAAACAACGTCAGAATAAGGCGTTAATTGATGAGATTTCTGCCACAATAATGCTACAGGATTATTTGAATAGAAAAACGTTTTAAAGAGTCATCCTTAAAGGACTATAAAAGGCTAAAACGTTTTCGTAGTTTGTAACTTTTCTCTATCATTTTATGCTTTTTTTTGCAATTATATAAAGTATCTTTGCACTTTAAATTTTTTTGCTATGCCAGACACAACAATTCGTTCAAATACTGAAGTAGTTCTTATAGGTGCTGGAATTATGAGTGCCACTCTTGGATTAATTCTGAAAGAACTGCAACCAGACATAAAAATAGAGATTTTCGAAAGATTAGATAGGGCAGCTGCCGAGAGTTCTGATGCATGGAATAATGCAGGGACTGGGCATTCTGCTTTTTGTGAACTTAATTATACTCCTGAAAATGAGGATGGAACGATTGACCCGAAAAAAGCAATTAGTATTGCTGAATCTTTTGAGGTGTCTCGACAATTCTGGGCTTATTTAGTAGAAGAAAATAAAGTTCCTTCTCCTGAAAATTTTATCAAAAGTATCCCGCATCTAAGTTTTGTTTGGGGTGATAAAAACGTTGAATACCTAAAGAAAAGATTTGAAGCTTTACAAAAAAACCAACTTTTTAAGGATATGGTTTTCAGTACTGATTTATCCCAATTGAAAGAATGGATGCCTCTAGTAATGGAAGGTAGAGATGAGTCAGAAAAAGTGGCTGCTACAAACATGGCTATAGGTACTGATGTGAACTTTGGAGAATTAACCAGAAGTATTTTCAGTTATTTAGGTACTCTTGACGGAGTAACTATTCATTATCACCATGAAGTGCAGAAATTGAAACAGCGTGATGATAAGTCTTGGAGAATAAAAATTACTGATTTGGCTACAGGCCAAAAAAGAAAAGTATATACTAAATTTGTATTTATAGGTGCCGGTGGTGGATCATTGCCGTTATTAGAAAAAGCAGATGTTCCTGAAGGAGATGGTTTTGGTGGTTTTCCTGTAAGTGGACAATGGCTTAAATGTACAAACCCTGAAGTAATTGCAAAGCATGCCGCAAAAGTATACGGTAAGGCTAGTGTAGGTGCGCCACCTATGTCTGTTCCTCATATAGATTCAAGAATGATTAACGGAGAGAAACAGTTGTTGTTTGGCCCTTTTGCCGGGTTTTCAACTCGTTTTTTGAAAAATGGTTCCTATTCGGATTTACCATTATCCATAACCACAGATAATATTTTTCCAATGCTATCTGCAGGGATTAAAAACATACCGCTTACAAAATATTTGATTCAACAAGTACGTCAATCGACAGAAGACAGAATTAATGCTTTACGTGAATACGTTCCTAGCGCAAAGTCAGAGGACTGGGTGATTGAAAGAGCGGGACAACGTGTTCAAGTTATTAAAAAAGATAAAAATGAAGGTGGAATACTTGAATTTGGTACTGAGGTAATAACTACCGCTGATGGATCATTATCTGTTCTACTTGGTGCTTCGCCAGGTGCTTCTACCGCAGTTTCGATTATGATTGACTTAATAGGAAGATGTTTTAAGGAAGAGCTAGCGTCTGCTGAATGGCAAGAAAAACTTAAAAAAATGATTCCTTCCTATGGTCAGGCATTGAATGAAAATCCTGCTTTATCAGACGAAATAAGAAAAAATACCGCTGCAGTTTTAAAACTAAAAAATTAGATTTTATAAAATGAACTTCAATGAATTATTGGAGTTCATTTTCTGTTTTTATTAATACTCGGGTAGTCTTAACTATATTTTCGGATAGATTAGTTAACCATATTAACTGCTCGATTACCAATTGTGCTTCCTGCATTTTTAATTGAAATGCGTCTTCATCAATAGCATTTTCTTCTTTTAATTCTTTGGCTCTAATTTTATTTAATTCGATAAATCGTTTGCTTAAATCCTCATTAATTGTATTTGCTTTAGGCTCTATACCATCTTCTTTTAAGATAGTTATGGCATCTTTTAGGTTTTTAATAACTTTGTCTACAACAACATTAAATGCCTCTGAAGCCGCAGATGTTTTGTGGGATTGGATGTAGGTTCCAAGGGATGCTGCCGACGACAATAGGGTGTGATTCAGTACGGTCAATTTATAGACTTGTGCTAATTTGTTTTGTTTCGATTTAGGCTCTTGAAGCATTCTTTGAAAGGAGGCCATCAGATTTCCAACTTCAATAAAAGCATGTTTTCGAGCTAAACGATAGGAAGTAGGAACCTCTCCTTTTTTATTGTAAAACAAGGATATTTGCTTTAAATAATTTCTGTTTGCTTCAATTGATTTTTCTAAATACACTGGAATTTTAACAAACTCCCACGAAGGCCACAAAAAGTAATTGGCCAGAAAAGATAAAACGGCTCCAACCAAGGTATCTAAAACGCGATATTGAATTACATCTTCGATATTAGGAGTTAGAATTCCATAAATAAAAATCACATAAATGGTTACGAATGTGGCTCCAATTTTATAATTAGTTGGTGTAAATGAAAAGCCAAAAAGCATCGCAATAATCGCTAGCCCGCCAATGATTGTAGAGTCATGAACGAAGGATAATATTCCAAAAGCAATAAAGCCACCTAGAATTGTTCCGAAAATTCTTTGAAAGGTTCGTTGTTTTGTCAAGCCATATCCTTGCCTCATAATAACAACAATAGTCAATACGATCCAATAAGCATTTTGAAAGGGTAATATTTTTCCAATTATAAAGCCAATCAAAATGGTAATTGTTAACCGAAGAGAATGTCTGAAAACAGTGGAAGAGAAACTGAAATTCTCGATCAGTGTACGTATTGGATAGTATTGTGGCGTTATGAATTTTTCTAAATCTTTATCTTTTCCTTTTAAGTCTTGTGATTTAACTGCAGTTGTAAAAGCGCGCTCTAGTGTTTTGTTTATCTCGACTTGTTTCTCCGCATAATGCAACATGTTTGTTAGCATTAAAACACCTTCTGAAGCGTTGTCTTTCCCTAAATCATTTTCATAATTTGTAATTGCCAGTTCTAAGTCGTGTAAATCAGTAATAAGGTTGTGTTCAGAAATGTATTTCTCGCCGTCTTCAATGCTTTCAGATACTTTTTTGAGGCTTTTTGCAAGGTTGTAGGCAAGGTTTTGGTAGGTTTTTAAAACCCTTGGATGGGCGTCAAATTTTTGGTGTAGCTTATTGTGGTCGAATGAAGTAGCAATAGCCAACTCCATAATTTCCACTAACGAAATGAATACCAAAAGCATTTTTCGATTCTGATTAGAAGAACCGGAATCAGTTCGATTCCTGATAAGTACTTCTCTTATGTTTTCGTGAATAGTGTTTAGTTGAACCTGTAAATTCAATTGTTTTTCGGTGATTGCTTTTCGGTCTGAGTTTAATTCCCATAAGTCACCTCTTAATTTTAAATATTTCGAGGTTAATTTGATGCATTCGGCAATTTGTAATTCAGCATAACGATGTGGTCTTATGTAAAAAAATACTACAGAAATAAGTAGGTAGAATATGCCTCCCAAAAGTAGTAGTCCAGAATACTGAACTCGGTCCCAGCCTATTTGCAAATGAGCAAAAGCCAATGAGATTGTTAATAAAGCCGAAAATGAGACCATCGTTGCTCTTTGGCCATAGACTGAAATCATCGAAAGGAAAAATAATAATACAGTTAAGAAAGGATAAAATAGCCAGGAGTAGGGATAGACGAGGTTTATTAATAAATTAACTCCGGAAACGATTAAAATGGTAACAAGAATTCCGTTAATTTTATGTTTCAGATTACTTGGGATGTCACTGGGATAAACAAGAATGGCTCCCAGGGCTATAGTAAAACCAATTTGGAAATTGCCTAAGAAAGAAAATAGCAAAACGGGAATAGCCGCTGCTAATGTTATTTTTAAAGCATTTGTAAAATAAGTACTGTCTATATTCTTTTTGACTTTAGGAAACATATAATAAGTATTGCATACAAATATAAGTATTGTACGATTTATCCATAGCTGAAAAGGCTTTGATTTAAGTTTAAAGTAGAAATAAATGCTAAATATCCTTTAGGAATTATTCATTGTCTAAATTTTTACTATTTTTGCCAACCGTAATTAAGGTGTGAAAATCCTGAATTTACGGTTGCTAATACTTAAAATAACAATAATGATTTTACCAATTGTAGGATATGGGCATCCTGTTTTAAGAAAAGTAGGGGAAAATATTTCTCAGGAAGATGCTGACTTAAAAGAGACGATCGCTAATATGTATGATACGATGTACAATGCATGTGGAGTGGGACTTGCTGCACCACAAGTTGGCAAAGCACTTCGTTTGTTCATAGTTGATACAACACCTTTTAGTGATGATGAAGATTTAGAAGATTCAGAACAACAAGAATTGAAGGGGTTCAAAAGAACTTTTATCAATGCAAAAATGTTGAAAGAAGACGGTGAAGAATGGTGTTTTAATGAAGGATGCTTGAGTATTCCTGATGTTCGTGAGGATGTTTACAGAAACGAAAGAATAACTATTGAGTACTGTGAAGAGGATTTTGTAGTGAAAACAGAAGTTTTTGAAGGTTTGATAGCGAGAGTAATTCAGCATGAATACGACCATATCGAGGGAATCTTATTTACAGATAAAATTTCTTCACTTAAAAAACGTTTGATTCAAAAGAAACTAAAGAATATTACTGAAGGCAAGACATTCCAAGATTATAGAATGCGTTTTATTGCAAAAAAAGGAAGATAATACACTTCCATATGATATGTTTAGGCATGGATTTTGGTGGTTAATAAAAAATATATACAAATCGAATTCTTAATAATAATTAAAATAATATGAATTTAGAAAAAATACTAGCCATTTCTGGGAAACCAGGTTTATATGTACTTAAAGTACAAACGCGTACTGGTTTTGTTGCAGAATCATTATCGGATGGAAAGAAAATCACGGTAAATTTAAAAAGCAATGTAAGTTTATTATCTGAAATTTCAGTTTACACTTATGAAGGCGAAAAACCATTAGCAGAAATAATGGGGAAAATCGCTGCCAAAGAAAGCAATGGTCCTGCAATTTCACATAAAGAAGACAATGCTACATTAGCAGCGTACTTTAAAGAAGTATTAGCTGACTATGATGAAGAAAGAGTATATCCATCCGATATTAAAAAAATATTGAATTGGTACAATATGCTTCAAGCTAAAGGTTTGGTTGTTGATGCAGAACCAGCTGCAGCCGTTGCAGAGGATACTCCTGCTGTTGCCGAAGTAGAAGCTGCTGTTGAAAAGCCAAAAAAAGAAAAAAAAGTTAAGGAATAATACATTCTGAATTTTATAAAAAATCCTGTCTTCTCTAATTTTAGAAGACAGGATTTCTTATTTTTACGAGCCTTTATTCAATGACTAAACTGACAAGGAAAAAACAAATACTATGACTACAAGAGAAACGCAACTTAAGGCTTTTGACAGATTGTTAACTATCATGGATGAGTTGAGAGAGCAATGTCCCTGGGATAAAAAACAAACTCTTCAAACTTTACGTCATCTTACCATTGAGGAAACCTATGAACTTGGAGATGCTATTTTAGACAATGATCTAAATGAAGTAAAAAAGGAATTAGGAGACTTGATGTTGCATATTGTTTTTTATGCTAAAATTGGAAGCGAAACGAATGATTTTGATATTGCTGATGTGTGTAATGAAATTTGTGATAAGTTGATTCACCGTCATCCCCATATTTACTCGGACACTGTTGTTGCCAATGAAGAAGAAGTAAAACAAAATTGGGAAAAACTAAAACTCAAAGAAGGAAGAAGTTCAGTTCTTGAAGGTGTACCTAAAAGTTTACCTGCTTTAGTGAAGGCAAGCCGAATCCAAGATAAAGTAAAAGCTGTAGGATTTGATTGGGATGAACCACATCAAGTTTGGGACAAAGTACAGGAGGAACTGCAGGAATTGCAAGTAGAAGTAGAAGCTGGCGATCAAGATAAAATGGAATCCGAGTTTGGGGATGTTTTATTTTCGATGATAAACTACGCCCGTTTTTTAAACATAAACCCCGAAGATGCTCTGGAGCGCACCAATAAAAAATTCATTAAACGTTTTCAATATCTGGAAAGTAAAGCAGGCGAATTAGGCAAACCCTTAATGGACATGACCTTGGCTGAAATGGATGTTTTTTGGGAAGAAGCGAAGCGGCTTCCCAAAAATTAGGAATTGGAAAATCTTTGATTTTCAAATATACTAAATTGGGAAGAAGCGAAGAAATTGTAGTTCCATTTTTCTATTTATAAAAGTCAATTCAAAATACATATGTCGGAAAATAAAACCGAGTTAAAGCGCTCGTTAGGATTACTTGATGCTACCAGTTTAGTAGCTGGTTCTATGATAGGTTCAGGGATTTTTATAGTAACATCGGCAATGGCGCGTGATATCGGTTCTGCTGCTTGGTTGTTGATAATATGGGTGGTTACTGGTTTAATTACCGTGGCTGCTGCACTAAGTTATGGTGAGTTAGCCGGAATGATGCCTAATGCTGGCGGACAGTTTGTTTACATTCAGCGTGCTTACGGACGATTAGTTTCCTTTTTATATGGATGGACGGTTTTTACCGTGATTCAAACAGGAGTTATTTCTGCAATAGCAGTGACTTTTGCAAGTTATGCCGCTATATTTTTTCCGTTTTTAGATGATACTTTGTTTAAAATTAGTAGTTCTGTAACATTTACAAACAGTAAGTTACTGGCTATTTTGAGTATTATTTTGCTGACATATGTTAATACTAAAGGGGTTAAAACTGGAAAAGCGGTACAACTAATTCTAACTTCGGCTAAATTGATTGCTTTATTCGCTTTAATTATTTTAGGAATTTATGTGGGTTTAAAAACGGATGTTTTGGTGAATAACTTTACTAATATGTGGGATGCTAGTAAAACGGTACTTAATTCGGACGGAACAGTAACGGTTACAAAATTGGCAGGAACAGCAATTCTAGGAGCAGCAGCGGCGACAATAATTAATTCATTGTTTTCTAGTGACGCTTGGAATAATGTGACTTTTATTGCAGGAGAAATTAAAGAGCCTAAAAAGAATATTCCACGTAGTTTATTCCTGGGTACTTTGATTGTTACTATTATTTATGTTTTGGCAAACGTAGCTTATTTAGCGTTACTACCAATGCAAGGAGCACCAGGTGCTACAACTGTTTTTGACAGTGGAATCATGTTTGCAAGTAATGACAGAGTAGGAGCAGCGGCAGCTGGTATGATTATGGGTAATGTTAGTGTTTTTGTAATGGCTGCGCTTATTATGGTGTCTACCTTTGGGGCTAACAGCGGATTGATTCTTTCGGGAGGAAGGTTGTTTTATGCTATGGCAAAAGACGGTTTGTTTTTTAAACAAGCAACAGAATTAAATAAAAACCAAGTTCCAGCTAAGGCTTTGTGGGTACAATGTATCTGGGCTTCTGTATTAGCAGTATCAGGTAAGTTTGGCGATTTACTGACCTATGCGACTTTTGCGTCTTTACTCTTTTATATTTTAACTATTATTGGTGTATTCGTTCTTAGAAAAAAAGAACCAGATACGGAACGACCTTACAAAGCTTTTGGATATCCATTTGTACCCGCTATTTATGTAGTAGTAACTTCGGCAATATGTATTGCATTATTGGTCTACAATACTTTAAATACAGGTTTAGGACTCGGAATAGTGTTTTTAGGGATTCCTGTTTACTATTTTATGATGAATAAAAAAGAATAGTGAAGCCGCTATTCGGAGATCTTTTTTAATTTACTAATGTCAGTAATAGTAATTTTTTTACCGACTAATTTGATTAATCCCAATTTATTAAAATCAGACAGTAAACGAATACAACTTTCAGTAGCTGTCCCTATCATACTGGCTAACTCGTCTCTTGATAGTTGAATTTTTAAGGAGTCATCTTCGTTTTTTCCAAAGGTGTCGTGTAAGTGAAGCAGCGTTTCAGCTAATCGTTCTTTTACAGTTTTTTGAGCCATATTGACGGTATGACTGTCCGCTTCTTTTAAGTCACCGCATATCGTTTTCATCACATTCATTGAAAACTGATTGTTTTTATCAAAGAACCCCATGACTTCGGTTTTTGGAATAAAACACACTTCCATGTCTTCAAGCGCGACAGCACTTAAGTTAACGGGTTCGTCACTAATCATAGAACGTTGGCCTAATAATTCTCCTTTTGAAACTAGTTTGACAATATGATCTTTTCCATTGGGACTCAATTTAGTAAGTTTACAAACCCCGTCCTTAATACAGAATATTCCATTTACATTTTCTCCTTCTTCAAAAATCACTTCTCCTTTTCGGATAATGCGTGACGTTTTACAACCGGCAAGTTTTACCAGTTCATCTTTATTAAGAGCTTTCAGTGAACTGAATTCTCTAACAATACATTGTTCGCATTTTGACATTATAAGAGGGGATTAGGTCGGTAAATTTACGAATTTATATGACATATATCATATTTTTATTAACATTCGTTTAGGAGCTTTGCATCAGGTAAAATGAGCAAAATTATGGACACACAAAACTGTTTCCATTGTGGTTTAGATGTTATTAAAGCAGAAGAAATTATTTTTGATGAAAAAAGTTTTTGTTGCAACGGTTGTAAAACGGTGTACGAAATTTTTAGTGTCAATGATTTGACGTGCTATTATGATTTTGAAAAATCCCCTGGAGCAACCCCACTTGATATTAAAGGTAAATATGATTTCTTAGAAAATGAAAGTATCGTTTCAAAATTATTGGATTTTCAAGAAGCTACAACCGCTGTTGTTTCACTTAGTATTCCTCACATACATTGTAGCTCGTGTATTTGGATTCTGGAAAATTTACAGCGTCTACAAGAAGGAATAAGTACTTCACAGGTTAACTTCCCTGAAAAGAAAGTTAGAATAACTTATGATCCCCAAAGCGTTTCTCTAAGTAAAATTGTTTACCTACTTAGTTCCATTGGCTACGAGCCTTATATAAGTCTTGAAAATTATGAAACTGGAAAAAAGAATGTAGATAGAAGTTTGACTTATAAGTTAGGAGTTGCTTTTTTCTGCTTCGGTAATATTATGTTACTTTCCTTTCCGGAATATTTTGATGTGAACGAATATTGGTTGGATACTTATAAACCATTCTTTCGCTGGCTTATTTTTGCTATGTCCTTACCTTCATTTTTGTATTCCGCCTCCGATTATTATGTTTCGGCTTATAAAAGTATCCGATCTAAAATGCTAAATATTGATATTCCTATTGCTTTAGGAATTATTGTGATGTTTGTACGGAGTACGGTTGATATTGTATTTGATTATGGGTCTGGTTTTTTTGATAGTCTTACGGGCTTGATTTTCTTTATGCTGTTAGGAAAGATGTTTCAAATAAAGACCTACAGTTTCTTAAGTTTCGAAAGGGATTTTAAGTCTTATTTTCCAATAGCAATTACCCGAATCAATAGTGATGCTACTGAAGAAAGTGTCCCTGTTTATGATATTCAAAAAGGAGATCGACTACTCATCAGAAACCAGGAATTGATTCCTGTTGACGGAATATTGATTAGTGAGAAAGCAGCCATCGATTATAGTTTTGTAACCGGTGAAGCAGTTCCTATTACTAAGAATTCCGGTGACAAAGTATTTGCTGGTGGAAAGCAGATTGGGAAAGTTATTGAAATGGAAGTATTGCATTCTGTTTCTCAAAGCTACCTCACCCAGTTATGGAGTAATGATGTTTTTCAGAAGAGTGTAGTGCAAAGACATAAAAGTATAACCGATACCATAAGCAGGTATTTTACTCCTGTATTATTGTTTATTGCTTTTGCGGCATTTGGCTATTGGATTTTTGTTGATACTACAACTGCTTTTAATGTTTTTACGGCAATCTTGATTGTGGCCTGTCCTTGTGCTTTGGCATTGACTGCACCGTTTACGATGGGAAATGTGCTGCGTATCGTAGGGAAACAGAAATTTTACCTTAAAAATGCGCTAGTGATTGAACAATTAGCTAAAGTGGACACCATTGTTTTTGATAAAACAGGAACGATAACCACTAATAAAAAAGCGAAAATTTCTTATGAGGGCAAGTCGCTGTCTAGCGAGAATCTAACCAGTATCAAAACAGTACTTCGTGCATCTAATCATCCGTTAAGTAGGATGTTGTATGACTTTCTTCCAGAAATGAAAAGTGTTGCAATTACTGATTTTGAAGAAATAACCGGTAAAGGGATTCGGGCTAAAATTCACGGTATGGAGGTAGTAATCGGATCGGCTGCATTTGCAGGTAGTCCAGACGAGAATGCGGTGCTACAAACGGCGGTTCATATCGCAATTAATGAGCAGTACTTTGGGAAGTACGTTTTTAATAATCAATATAGAGAAGGATTAGAAAGTCTTTTTAAAAGTTTGAAGGGTACCTATCAAATTAAAGTGTTGTCCGGTGATAACGAGGGGGAGAAATCTTCTTTAGAAACACTGTTACCTGCCGGGACTGAATTGATTTTTGACCAGAAGCCGGAGCAAAAACTGGAGTTCATTAAGCAATTGCAAGAACAGGGAAGAAATGTGATGATGGTGGGCGATGGCTTGAATGATGCGGGGGCATTGGCGCAAAGCAATGTCGGAATTTCTATTTCAGAAAATGTCAATGTTTTCTCTCCAGCATGCGACGGGATTTTAGAAGCAAACGAATTCCAAAAACTACATTACTTTTTGAAGTTGTCTAAAAAGGCAATGACAACGATTAGGATGAGTTTTGGATTGTCTTTGCTCTATAACGTAGTAGGTTTGTCTTTTGCGATTACCGGACATCTGCAGCCTTTAGTAGCGGCTATAATTATGCCGCTGAGTACAATAACGATTGTCAGTTTTGTTACTATAATGAGTAATTTTTACGCTAAGAAATTAAGATAATTTTAGATAAATATTAACAAATAATAAGTAAGTATGATAATTGTCATACTTTATAAAAAAGGTGCAAGTTACCTTTGTAAACACAAATTGTAGGTATGAGTGTCATTTATTTATTAATCTCCATCAGTATAGTTGTTGCTGTGGCATTTTTTATTGCATTTTTAATTGCAGTAAGAAGTGGTCAGTATGATGATGACTATACGCCATCAGTCCGAATGTTATTCGACGACGAGCTCAAGATTACCCCCAAAAAGGAAATACAAACAACAGAAGAAAAACACAATTAATTATGGAAATGCAGCAGTTTTATTATGACAACAAAATTGTAAAGAAGTTCATTTACGCTACCATTGTTTTTGGAATAGTCGGAATGACCGTCGGACTTTTATTAGCAACATTATTTTTATTCCCTAACCTTACAGATGGCGTTTCGTGGTTGAGTTTTGGTCGATTAAGACCATTACATACCAATGCCGTTATTTTTGCTTTCGTTGGAAATGCAATGTTTGCGGGGGTTTATTATTCCTTACAGCGACTGCTGAAGGCGAGAATGTTTAGTGATTTCCTGAGTAATCTGAATTTCTGGGGTTGGCAACTAATTATTGTTGCTGCCGCAATTTCGTTACCAATGGGGTATTCATCATCTAAGGAATATGCGGAACTAGAGTGGCCAATTGATATTGCGATTGCATTGATTTGGGTAGTTTTTGGTATCAATATGATCGGGACGATTTTAAAAAGAAGAGAACGTCATTTATATGTTGCGATATGGTTTTATTTGGCCACTTTCGTTACTGTAGCGGTGTTACATATTTTCAATAGCTTGGCAATACCGGTATCGCCAATGAAAAGTTACTCCGTTTATGCTGGAGTTCAAGATGCTTTAGTACAATGGTGGTACGGTCATAATGCCGTAGCGTTTTTCTTGACGACACCTTATTTAGGATTGATGTACTACTTTGTTCCAAAAGCAGCAAATCGTCCAGTATATTCTTATCGATTGTCTATTGTTCACTTTTGGTCGTTAATATTTTTATACATCTGGGCAGGACCACACCATTTATTATATTCTGCGTTGCCAAACTGGGCACAAAATTTAGGAGTTGTATTTTCAATCATGTTATTGGCGCCTTCTTGGGGAGGAATGATCAATGGTTTGCTAACTTTAAGAGGTGCTTGGGATAAAGTACGTGTAGATCCAGTATTAAAATTCTTCGTAGTTGCGATTACTGGTTACGGAATGGCCACTTTTGAAGGGCCTATGTTGTCTCTTAAAAATGTAAATGCAATTGCGCATTTTACGGATTGGATTATTGCACACGTTCACGTGGGAGCATTAGCTTGGAATGGATTTATGGCTTTTGGTATGATTTATTGGTTGATTCCAAGAATGACAAAAGGACCTCTATTTTCACTTAAATTGGCAAATTTCCACTTTTGGATTGGAACTTTAGGAATTATCCTTTATACGATTCCAATGTATGTTGCTGGTTTCCTACAGGCTTCTATGTGGAAACAGTTTAATCCTGATGGTACATTAACGTATGGTAATTTTCTTGAAACAGTAACGCAAATTATGCCAATGTATTGGATGCGTGCAATAGGGGGAACTTTATATATTATTGGGATGTTTGTTTTGACTTATAATATTGTAATGACGGTTAGAGCGAATGCAAGAATCGAAGATGAGTTAGCTGAAGCTCCAGAATTACAAAAAATAAGCAGTAGTAGAATTAAAGGAGAGAAGTTTCACCCTTGGTTAGAAAGAAAACCAATTCAGTTGACAATATTGGCTACAATTGCCATATTAATAGGAGGGGTTATCCAAATTGTTCCTACTATAATGGTGAAATCTAATATTCCAACTATTGCAAGTGTTAAACCATATACACCATTAGAATTAGAAGGTCGAGATTTATACATCCGTGAGGGTTGTGTGGGTTGTCACTCTCAAATGGTACGTCCTTTCCGTAGTGAAGTGGAACGTTATGGACCACAGTCTAAAGCAGGTGAATTTGTTTACGATCACCCATTCCTTTGGGGATCAAAACGTACAGGTCCAGATTTGTTAAGAGTAGGTGGGAAATACAATGACAACTGGCATTTTAACCACATGTGGAGTCCGCAAAGTACTTCAGCAGGTTCTATTATGCCTGGTTATAAATGGTTATTCGATAATAGCGCTTTAGATATTTCAGATATTGAAGGAAAAATGAAAGTAATGCAAACGTTAGGAGTTCCTTATACAGATGCTGAAGTTGCAAATGCTAAAAATGCCATTAAGGAACAATCGCAAAAGATTGAAGACAATCTTCATGCAGATCCTGACTTTGTGAAAAGTTATGAAGATAGCAAGAAAAAAGCAGCTGCAAGAGGAGAAGAATTTGTACCAATGCATCAAAGAGAAATTGTTGCTTTAATTGCATACATTCAAAGACTTGGAACAGATATTAAAGTAAAAGATAACGCTAAAAACTAAAAATCATGTTTGAACAAATAAAACACAACATGGAAACCATTGCAGGAGTTGAGATCTATCCGATACTGTCTTTATTGATTTTCTTTAGCTTCTTTGTGGGACTGGGTTTATGGGTGGTGTCCTATAAAAAGGATAAAATTGATGAATTGAGCCAAATGCCGTTGAACGATAATTAATAGTATAATTTCAAAATAATTAAAATGAAAAAATTAATTCCAGCATATGTTAGAGTACCGGTAATTTTCTTCATCATTCTTGGTGCAATGGAATATTTTATCGACTCAGGTGATCGCGCAGCATTTCTAAAATACCCTATGGTTTCGGTGTTTTTGTTAGTATTCCTATTTCTTTTAATAGCGATAGAAATTACAATAAAAGCTATCGATAATATTACTTATCAGTTGCTTACGGAGGAACAGAAGGCAGAAATGGCTGAAGTGAGTACCTCAAGTATTCAAGATAGCGAATGGTATAAAAAATTGATGAAAAGGCTTACTAAGACAGAGCCAATAGAAAATGAGGGAAGTTTATTGCTGAATCATGATTATGATGGTATCAAGGAGCTAGATAATAATTTACCACCATGGTGGGTGTATTTGTTCTACGGTTGTATTGTTTTTGCCGTAGTATATCTAGTTCGTTTTGAAGTTATGGATGGTGACAACCAGGAAATGGAATTGAAGAAAGAGTTGGCTCAAGCCAAAATTGATGTGGCAGAATATATGAAGACGGCACCCGATTTAATGGATGAAAAAACCGTGGTTTTACTAACTGAACCAGCTGATTTGGCAGAAGGAAAAGTAATTTTCACAACTAATTGTGCTGCTTGTCATAGAGCTGATGCGGGAGGGCAAATTGGTCCAAACTTGACAGATGATAAATGGATTTTAGGTGGCGGAATTAAAAATGTATTCCATACTTTAGTGAATGGAGGGCGTGATGGAAAAGGAATGATTTCTTGGAAAGGAACGCTGAAACCAAAGGAAATGCAGAAAGTAGCAAGTTATATATTGTCTTTAAAGGATAGTAACCCTAAAGATCCAAAAGCACCGGAAGGTGAGGTTTGGGTTGATGATAACGCTACAGTTGTTAAATAAAGAATAGTTCAAATAAAACACACAAAATGTCAAAGTTACCGGATGAAGCTTTTAGAGATACCATAGGTACCATCGATGATGAAGGAAACAGAAAGTTTATTTTCCCTAAAAGGCCTTCGGGTAAATTTTGGGAATATAGAAAGTGGGTTAGTTATTTTTTGTTGATTATTCTGATTGCAAATCCTTTTATAAAGGTGAATGGCAATCAGTTCATGATGTTTAACATCTTAGAACGCCGATTTAATATTTTTGGATTTCCATTTTGGCCGCAGGATATTTATTTATTCGTGCTATTTATGATTGTGGGAGTGGTGTTTGTTATCTTGTTTACGGTCATTTTTGGAAGAATATTTTGTGGATGGATTTGTCCCCAAACCATATTCTTAGAAATGGTTTTCCGTAGGATTGAATTTTGGATAGAAGGAGATAGAGGAGCTCAAATTAGACTGTCTAAGCAGGAATGGAATGCAGAGAAAATCAGAAAGAAAGGTTTTAAATGGACTATCTTTCTATTAATATCTTTTGGTATTGCTAATGTTTTCTTAGCCTACCTTATCAGTAGTGATGAGTTGATCAAGATGATCGAAGACGGACCATCGAGTCATTTGAGTACATTGATAGCGCTTTCCATTTTTACAGGGGTTTTCTATTTTATTTTTGTTTGGTTTAGAGAACAGGTTTGTATTATAGCATGTCCTTATGGAAGATTGCAAGGTGTTCTTTTAGACGACAAATCGATAAATGTCGCGTATGATTTTGTTCGTGGCGAAAAAGAAGTAGGCCGGGCAAAATTCAATAAACAAGAAGATAGAGCGGTTACTGGGAAAGGGGATTGTATTGATTGTAAACAATGTGTCAATGTATGTCCAACTGGAATAGATATTCGTAACGGGACTCAACTGGAATGTGTGAATTGCACTGCCTGTATCGATGAATGTGATGTAATAATGGAGAGTGTAGGATTGCCTAAAGGGTTGATTCGCTATGCATCTGAAGATGAAATAGAGAAAAAAGAGCCTTTCAAATTCACAGCAAGAATGAAAGGATATACCGCTATTTTGGCCATTTTAGTCGGAATATTGATTGGTTTATTATTTCTACGTAATGACGTTGAAGCAAACATACTAAGACTACCAGGACAATTGTTTCAACACAAAGGAGAAAATATCAGTAATATTTATACTTATAAAATCATTAATAAAACAAACAATGATTTTAATGATGTTCATTTCAAATTAGTCGGTATTAAAGGATCATTAAAACTAGTAGGAAATCAATCCATCAAAGTGCCAAAACAAGGAATGAAGAACGGGACTTTATTTGTGGAGATTAATCAGTATTTATTGGAAAGTGATAAGACGACGCTTAAAATTGAGGTTTTTGAGGGAAGTAAAAAAGTGGTGACCAGTTCAACAAGTTTTCTAAGCCCTAGGACTTTTGATTAGGTAATAGATCTTTTATAGTTTTGTATTGAATATATTTTATATCAAGAAATAAATAGTAATAAACATTCTCATTTGCCATCGGGAATTACCCTTCAGGGGTTAGCTGGCTTTGTATTATGAAAATAAATTGGGGAACAGGAATTGCCATTGCTATAGCATTATTCATGGCTTTTATTTTATATTTTGTGATTAAAGTACAGTCCAATTCGAAATATGACAATGAATTGGTTGTCGAAGAATACTATAAGCATGATGCTGTTTTTGAGCAAGAAATGGAGAGGATTCAAAACGCACATGATTTAGCTGAAAAACCTGTTTTTACAAAAACAGAAGCCGGAGTAACTGTCGTTTTTCCAGCTGTTTTTATTCCAAATAAGATTAAAGGAAAAGTGTCCCTTTATAGACCGTCTAACAAAAAATTAGATTTTGAAATTCCAATTTCGTCATCTAATCCAACTTTGCTCATACCTAAATCAAAATTGGTAGGCGGTCAATGGGACATTAATATGGAATGGCAATATGAAGGTACAGAATATTTATCGAAGGAAGCAATTTACATTAATTAGTCACAAAGGTTGAGTATCGGTACAATTGATATTTAACTTTTAAACATTCGAGTCAAATGTTATATACAGCATTTTTTTTCGGTCTGATCAGTAGTTTTCATTGTATAGGTATGTGCGGTCCAATTGCTATGATGTTGCCTGTCGACAGAAATAATCCTGCCAAAAAGGTTACTCAAATTATCACCTATCATATTGGGAGATTGACTGCTTACGGTACTATTGGACTTGTATTCGGATTGGTTGGTAAAGGGTTTTTTATGGCAGGAATCCAACAGAATTTATCAATATTCATTGGGGTTGCAATGATTGCTGTAATTTTGATTCCAGAGAAGACATTCGCGAAGTACAACTTTTCGAAACCCGTTTTCGTTTTGATTTCTAGAATAAAAACAACCTTAGGCAGTCAATTTAGAAACAAAAGTTATCAATCACTATTCACCATAGGCTTGTTAAATGGATTTTTACCCTGCGGAATGGTCTATGTCGCCTTGTTTGGTGCAATAGCCATGCAAAATGCTGGTTTTGGAGTGTTGTACATGGTTTTATTCGGATTGGGAACTGTACCCATGATGAGTAGTGTGATTTACATCAATTCGTATTTGACTATTCCAATTCGAAACAAAATTCAAAAAGTGATTCCTTATGTTGCAGTTATTATTGGGGTACTGTTTATATTAAGAGGTTTAGGTTTAGGAATACCTTATGTTTCGCCTTCAAATATGAGCCTTTTTGTACAAGAAAATCCGCAATGTCATTAAAATACTATTATTAATTATTTAAAATAAATAAAATGGAAAGACACGATTTATTACACGAGTTCCCGGAATATCATGATAAAATTCATCAACTAAAAACTGATGACAATCATTTTAAAAAATTATTTGACGAATACAATGAATTAGAACATCAAGTTCATAGAATCAATACAGATGTTGAGGTCGTAACTGATGAACATGCACACGAAGTAAAAGCTAAATTATTATTCGTTAAAGACGAACTATATTCTATGTTGACTAAGGAAGAATAATTGAATTTAGTGAGCTAACAAAAAGAAAACCATTTAAGGTTATAAGCTGCAATAATTGCAGTGTATAATCTTAAATGGTTTTTATGTATTATTATATCGGCATTATATCAGAACGCTTTGGACTAAAATATAAATTAATTTAGTACAACTTTATGGCGACTTGTTTTAAATCGTCATAGAGAATAATTGGGTGTCTGGGGCTTTTCGTTTTAAATGTAGGTCAAAAGCCATGCATATGTTACGAATATAGGGCTTGCCACTTTCTGTTACTTTTAGGCTGTCTTTATTCATTTCTAGTAGTCCGTCTTTTTCCATTTCTTTTAGTTGAATAAGAACCTCGGGTATTTCTTTGAAATAAGTAGATGCATCCGTCCAGGAAGTTGAAAACTCACACATTAAATTTAAAATGTGTTTTCTTATAATCAGGTCTTCGTCAGTCAATAAATGTCCTCTAAAGATGGGTAATTTATCCCATTCTAAGATTTGGTAATAGTCTTCTATTTTTTTCTCGTTTTGGGCAAAACTATACCAGCTGTCACTTATTGATGATACTCCTAAACCAATCATTAACTGCGTTTTTGAGGAACTATAGCCCATGAAATTACGGTGTAGTTCACCGCGTTCGTACGCTTCATACAGGCTGTCCGTTTTTAATGCAAAGTGATCCATACCTATTTCATGATACCCATTCTCTTGCAGTAATTCCTTTCCTATTTGATACAGCTTTCTCTTTTCACTATCTTGTGGTAAGTCCTCATCTTTAAAACCACGTTGACCGTTACCTTTAATCCACGGCACATGAGCATAACTATAAAATGCCAATCGATCCGGCTGCAATGATTTTGTTTTTTCAACGGTATCAATTACATCTTCAATTTGTTGAAACGGTAATCCAAAGATTATATCGTGCCCTATAGAAGTGTAGCCTATCTCCCTTGCCCAGAAAGTTACTTTAGCCACATTGTGAAAGGGTTGCTCGCGGTGAATTGCCTTTTGAACTTTTTCAGAGTAATCCTGAACACCAAAGCTAACCCTTCTAAACCCTAAGTCGTATAACTTTTGTAAGTGCTCGTGCGTAGTGTTATTTGGGTGTCCTTCAAAACTAAATTCATAATCTTTTGCCTTTGTGGCAGAACTAAAAATTCCATTAATTAGATGTTCTAAGTTTTGTGGAGAAAAAAAAGTGGGTGTTCCTCCACCTAAATGAATTTCTTTAATCGATGGTTTTTCGCCTAGAATCTTACAATATAGAGACCATTCTTTTAAAACGGCTTCAATATAAGGGCTTTCTAAAGTATGATTTTTTGTAATGCGTTTATTGCAACCACAAAAGGTGCATAAGCTTTCACAAAAGGGTAGGTGTATATAAAGACTGATGCCTTCTTTAGAGTTACTTTCTGTAAACGATTTTTGTAATGTATCAATCCAGTTTTGATATGCGAAGTCCGTTTCATTCCAGTAAGGAACGGTAGGGTAACTAGTATATCGTGGGCCGGGAACATTATATTTTTGGATTAGAGAATTTTTCATTAGATATCAATTTTCAATAATCAAAAGTAGATGGATTTTTGAAAAATTAAAATGATAATTATCATACTCAAGTCGGAGAAATAAAAAAGCCTCATTCTACTTCTAGAATGAGGCCTATTTTTACAATATTTTATTATTTTATTCTTGCTTTAGGTTTCTTAGCTGTTTTAGTTTTTCTTTCCAAACGTCTAAGCTTTCTTTATGAATAGCAATGTTTTTTCTCACTTCTAAAACAATTGAATTTTCTTTTTTAGCATTTCTCGTGTTCGTGAAAAACTGAATGTTGTTTTCCAATTGGAATATTTCATTTTGAACTTCGTCAATCTTACGCATCAAGAAAATCTTTTCGTTTTCTATTTTTCGAGTGTCATTATTTTCTGATAAATGATCCATTCGATTAGCAAAACGCAACATATCTGTATCTTTTTTGCTCAAACTCAATTTATCAAAAAGGGCATCCAGGATTTTATTAAATTTTCCTTCGATATGCCTTCTCGGAAAAGGAACTTTTCCAAAATTTTTCCAAGTTTCGATATGCAATTTTATAGCATCCAAATCAGTTTTATGATCTCCCGTTAGTTGGTATTCACGCAAGGTTTCTAAATAGGCTTTCTTCTTGTCAAAAGCTTCTATTTCTTCAATATTATGTTCGTCTTTTTGCTCTTTTAACTTGTTGAAATAATGATTACAGGCATCTTTGAACTCTTTCCAGATTTTATCTGAATATTTTCTTGGAACATGACCTATTTGTTTCCACTCGTCCTGAATTTTCTTCATGATTGGAGTAGTAGCAGCAAAATCAGTGCTTTCTTGTAGCTCTTGTGCTTTCGCTACTAGCGCGTTTTTCTTGGCTAAATTCTCATTTTGCTCTCTTTTAATTTCTTTATAAAACGAATTTTTAAAAGAATTAAAATTTCTAACGGCTAATTTAAATGCACCCCAAGTTTCTTCGTTAACATCTGAAGGTACTTTTCCTGCAGAGAAAAAAGCAGTTCTTAAAGCTTCCACTTTTTCAATTTGACCAAGCCATTGCGAATGAGCATTTACTTTCACAGTTGCCAAAACTTCAATTGCAGCTATGATTTCTTTTTTCTTTTCTAGGTTTTCCAGCTCAGTACCTCTTAGTTTCTCAAATAAAACCTCACGCTTATCGTGCATTTGTTTTGTCAAATCACTAAATTGGTTCCAGATCTCATCACGATGTTCTTTAGAAACAGGACCAATATCCTCTTTCCAGATTCTATGTAAGTCTTGTAATTCTCTAAAGGCTTTATTTACATCGGCTTCGTTCACAAGTTCCTCAACACGAGCCACGATTTTTTGCTTTTGCTCTAAATTGTGTTTAAAGTCAAGGTCTCTGGCCTCACGATCAAGATGTAAATAGTCATAGAAATTCTCTACATGAAAATGGTAGTTATTCCATACGTGGTTGTATTTGTCTTTTGGTATCGATCCCGCATTTTTCCACCTGTCTCTTAACTCATTAAAATGCTTTAAGGTGTCTTTGATGTTTTCCTGTGGATTGATTAGCTCTTTCAGTTCTTCAACAATGGCTAATCTATTTTCTAAATTGGATTTCAAGTTCGTTTGTAAACTCTTGAAATGGGTGTTTTTATTGTCTCTATAAGTAGAGTAAGATTGATCAAACTTTGTTTTTAAAGGGAAATGGTATTGAAAATCTTCTGTCGTATCAGGGTTTTCATTGTGATACTCCTCCTTTTTCTCTTCGATAAAATGGTTGTATTTTGCTAAAAATGCCTTTTTAATTTCTTCAACGTGATCCTTAACTGACATTACCTTGTCGTTTGCAACAAGAATTTGTAGTTCATCTACAAGTTGCTCCATTGACAATGTATCATAATCTTGCATAGGGATATGATGACGGTCTTTTAAAGTTTCGTCCTCACTTTCCTCGGCATTAGAATCATCTATTGAGTTTAAAGCTTTTTGATTTACATGTTCAGTTACAGTATCTGTGTTAACCGCTTCTTCTTCAGGAGCAGCGACAATATTCTCTTCTACAACCTCTGTTGTTTCAGCAGCGGTATCCTCGGTAGTCGCTTCGGTTTCTGTGATTGTTGTCTCAACTTGAACAGATTCATTTGAATCATTAGCTACATTTCCATCTGCGTCTTGCAGGTTGTCATTCTTTTCTTCTAACATTTTTTTAAATGTTTAAGGTTCCTATTTTATCGAAAACGAAAGATAGTAAAGGAATACTGAAATACAAAATAATTACCTTATTTATAGTGGTTTTAGGTTGCTTAGCAGGCTTTTTTGTAGCAATTTCCTGCTATTCGCTATATCTTTTTATCTTGAATTTAGTTCAGAATCCTGAACTAAATTCAAGATAAAAAGGATGCCGCTGCTATCAGGGCTATGGCGTAGTGGGTTAGTAATGAGTAGGTTATTCGTCGAAATGAAAAATCCTACATTAAATGGTGATACCTCGGTACAGTCATTTAATGCAGGATTATATGTAAGAAAGGGATACTTTATTTATTCCAGATCTTCCACGCTTTTTCGGCTTGATAAACTAACATATCATAACCGTTTTTAATTTGAGCACCTTTCTCTTTTGCTTTTCTTAAAAACTGCGTTTCTGCAGGATTATAAATCAAATCAAAAGCAATATGCTTATCGGTGAAGTATTCGTATGGAATTAATGGAAACGCTTCGATATCAGGACTTGTTCCCACAGGAGTAGAGTTGATTATGATTTGATTTTTTTTAAATGTAGCGGCATCAATTTCTTCATAAGAAATAGTGTTTTCTTTCCCATTTCTTGAGACGAAAGTATATTTAATTCCTAACTCATCCAGAGCAAAAGCGATACCCTTTGAGGCACCACCTGTTCCCAGGATTAGTGCCTTCTTATGATGCTTTTGCAACAACGGTTTTAACGTTTTTTTGAAGCCATAGTAATCGGTATTGTATCCTTTTAACTTCCCTTTTTTAGTAAATTTGATAGTATTTACAGCGCCAATTAATGCGGCTTTTTTTGATAATTTATCTAAAAAAGGCATTACAGCTTCCTTATAGGGAATGGTAACATTCATTCCTTCTAATTCCTGATGGTTATTTTTTATGATGTCTTCAAATTCAGCAATATCCTGAATGTCAAAATTTTCATAAGTATACTCTTTATAGTTCTCATCCTTGAATTTATCGGTAAAATAGCCTTTCGAAAAAGAATAACTAATATTTCGACCCAATAAACCAAAGCGTTTTCTGATGATATCCTGCATTTTTATTTTTTATGTTTGGCAATGTAATTCTGAACCATTTTTTTTGTCCAAACCACTGGAAACATATCTTCCAAGATGATATAGTTGTCAAAGTTTAAACGCAAACCATTACTCAAATGAAATTTTGCTTTCGTATTGTCTTGAATCATAAAGTACAGTCCGGCTAAACGGTATTCAACTTCGTTTTCTTCTGGATAATATTCAGAGGCTTGTAATAAGGTTTGAATAGCACTTTCAAACTCCCCTAAGAATTGAAGAATGTCAACCCAAAATAACCAAGTGTCTAATTCATGATCTCCAAATTCCACTGCTTTTCTAAAGCCAAATTCGGCTTCTTCAAAGAGGTTCATGTGTTTATTTATTGTAGCATAACGCTTCCAGTACAATCGATTTTGATTGTCAATCGCTAAGGCTTTATTTACATAAAATAAGGCTTTTTGATAGTTTTTTTGACGAACATAAAAATCGGTGATGGCAATCCATCCTTTATCTAAAAGTGGATCTTCATGCACGGTTTCATTGTAAAATTTAAGGGCTAAAACTTTGTTGCCTAATTTCTCATGACATTTACCTATTCGAAGCAAAGCATAACTAGTCGCATCGTCTAACTCGATGGTACGGCTGTAGCTTTCTATCGCCTCTTCGTATTTGTTTAATCGTTCAAAAGCCTTTGCTCTTTCCATAAAAGCACCAAGGAATTCATCATCGATTAAGGTAGCGTAATCAAAGGCACGAATGGCATTTTCATAATCTTTTACACCATAATACAAACGACCCATTTGATGCCAAGCTATTTCACTATACGGATTTTTATCAATGTATTTATTTAAATAGGCAATCGCTTCTAAATTTTGATCTAAAAATTCAAAACAATACACCACATTATAAAGTGCGGATTGATCATCAAGGTCTTCTTCGAGACATTTGATGAAACTCTGTTTTGCCATTTCTAGATTATCCATAAACAGATATTCCATGCCAATTAAATTATACACATCGGCATAATCATCAGTATATTCTAAAGCAGTATTTAGTAATTCAACCGCCTTCTCATGTTGGTCTCTTTTCGAGTAGATATTGGCTTTTTGAATGAAAATTTCTTCATTCGTAGGTTCGATGGCATAAAGCTCATTGAGTAATTTCTCAGCGATATCCAGTTTGTCGTCAAATACGAGCATTTCTACTTGAACTAGTTTTAAACCAGTTGATTTAGGGTGTTGATCCAGTGCAAGTTTAAGTGCTTTTTTTGCCAGTGCGGCTTTACCCATATCGAGATAATGAAGAATAATTTCTTCAAATTCTTCCGAATCAAAAAAGAGTACTTTGTTGGTTTTCAACATAGACTCAAATTTCTTAAGGGATAAGTTATAGTCTTCTTCTTCGTTGCTTAATTGCATACTTTTATTTTTAGAATTTGGCCTACTTAAAATTAGGCATCCTTCGTTGTTATTGGAAGAAAAGTCAGAATTGTTGTGAACAATTTAATTAACAAAAAGAAAACAATTTATTTATTTAGCTATTATTATATTTTAATCAACTGTAGTCGACAAAAGTATCTCATTCATTACCTCCAGCATTATTGCGCAACCTTCACGTATTTCATCGTCTGAAATTGTGAGTGGCGGCGTAATTCGTATCGCACATCCTTCAAATAGTAACCAGAATAAAATAAGGCCTTTGTCTTGACATTTTAAAATCACTTCATTAGTTATCGCTGCGCTAGCTGTCATAGCGGCCAGCATTAACCCTTTTCCCCTGACTTCTTGTATCAAAGGGTGTACCAAAAGTGATTTAAATAGGTTTTCTTTCTCTAAGGTTCTAGGCATTAGGTCGGTTTCAGTAATTTCCTGCAAAGTGGCCAGACAGGCTGACGCTATGACAGGATGTCCTCCAAAGGTGGTGATATGTCCCAGTTTTGGATTGTCACTCAATAAATCCATCATTGCTGCTGATGCGGTAAAAGCCCCCACAGGCATTCCGCCTCCCATTCCTTTTCCCATTACAACAACATCTGGAACAACGTCATAATTCTGGAAACCAAATAGTTTTCCAGTTCTTCCAAAACCCGGTTGGATTTCGTCTAGAATCATAAGAGCTCCAACTTCGGTACAGCGTGCGCGTACTTTTTTTAGAAAATCATTATGAGGTTGAATAAAACCAGCGCCACCTTGGATTGTTTCTAAAACTATACCTGCGGTTTTTGTCGTTATTTTAGCTAAATCGGATTCATTGTTAAAAGTAATGAAATCGACATCAGGAATCAAAGGGCGAAAAATTTGTTTGCGCTCTTCAAAACCCATGATACTCATCGATCCCATCGTATTTCCATGATAAGCATTGTGACAAGAAATTAACTGACTACGACCTGTAACGCGTCGTGCCAACTTAAGCGCTCCTTCAATGGCTTCCGTTCCTGAGTTAACGAGGTAGGTTTTATCTAAAGGAGCAGGTAAGAGTGAAGCTAAAAGCTTGCAATATTCCACCGCCGGACTTTGGGAATATTCCCCATAAACCATTACATGCGAGTATTTGTCTAATTGATCCTTGATGGCTTGATTTACTCTCGCGGGTTGGTGTCCTAGCGTACAAGCCGAAACCCCTGCCACAAAATCAAGGTATTTTTTATTATTGGTATCATAGATATAAGAACCTTTTGCATAAGATACTTCCATGCCTAATGGATAGGGAGAAGTTTGTGCCTGATATTTTAAGAAATCTTGATTCACGTTTTTTGCTTAAAGTTTTAAAAAGGATAAAGAATAGTTTTTAAACTATTGGGTTTACTTGTCGAGTTTTGAGTCTCCACAGAATTATTAGTACGCCAAAAATAATAAAAGGAATACTTAATATTTGTCCCATGTTTAAAGGCATCTGATTTTCAAAAGCCTCTTGGTTTTCTTTGAAAAATTCGATTATTAATCGTGCTGAAAATAATAATACTAGAAAAATACCAAATAGTAAACCATCTCCTCTTTTTGTAAGGTTGGATTTATATAAAAATTGTAAGATTATAAAAATTAAAAAATAAGCGAAAGCTTCATATAACTGCGTTGGATGTCTCGGAATTAAATCGTCTTTTTGAAAAACAACACCCCAATTGCCATTGGTAGGTTTTCCATAAATCTCCGAATTCATAAAATTGCCTAATCTGATAAAAATAGCGGTTACTGGCACTGCAATTGCAATTCGGTCTAAAAGCCACAACAGATTTATTTTGTTTTTTCTATAAAACAGTAAGATAGCAATCAAAACTCCAATTGTACCTCCATGGCTTGCTAACCCTTGAAAACCAATGAATTTATAAACTCCTCCAATTTTTTTTATTGGTAAAAGAATTTCCATTGGATGTTGAAAAAAATAAGCGGGTTCATAAAAGAGACAATGACCTAATCTGGCTCCTAAAATTGTTCCAACAATGACATATACGAAAAGGGTATCTAATGTTTCTACTGGAACACTTTCTTTTATAAATATTCTCTTGACTATACTATAGCCGAGTAAAACTCCAATGGCAAATAGCAACCCATAATATTTTAACGGAAAACTATCTGTTAACCATATAATTGTAGAGTCAGTATTCCAATAAATAATCTTGTCAGTCATATTTTAAGCTATTTATCTTTGAGTAGTATTTAATATTTCTTATTCTGAAAACTACTTATTCCCCTTTTTTCCATCTTTGGGAGCCGGTGGGTTTTTCTTTTTATCGTAGTTTAAGGTTTCCTTCCTGATTTTCATTGGGACATTTTCTTTTGCATCTTCTGCTGCGCCCTCTTTTATCATTTTATCGTTGAGTTCGTTGTCTTCATCTGAAAAGATATCTTCTTTTGATTTTATCCGTTCATCACCTCGCCAGACGAGGCCTCTAAGTTTTCTTGCGTTTTCTGGTAAATCTTTGTCAGGATAAATATCTCCATCAATTTGTTTGAAAAAAGTAATCGTTTCTACAGCATTATTTTCAAAAATTAGGTTGATTTTGCTGCTCAAATTTTTATTGATACCAATGAGTTCTTGTGCATCATTACGCATATAGTAGATTACCTCTGCATTTTTTACGATATCGACATCATGTAGTTTGCCTTCTTCAAACTTTCCATAGAGATTTTGCCCTTTTACCTGATTATAGCCAGTTCCCAGGGTATCTTTCGAGACCAGAAAAGTGTTGTTGAGCACTTTGAGTGAATCAAGTTCTTGAGAAGCGTTGTTCCCTATAAGATGCATTATATCTCCTGTGATTTGGTTCTCACCGTTCCATAGTACAGGGTTTCCGATTAGTTTTGTTAAGGCTGTTTTTGAACTCGAATGTATTGAATCACATTTTCCGCTCATGTCGGTTTTAAAAAAGCGCACATTAGTGAAGGCTCGAATAATTTGGTCGCCCTCTTTACCGGTCACCATCAATTTTTTACCGTGAATATAAACAGAGTCATTTTCGACAAAATTCACAGCCACCGCTCTTTTAGTGACAAACATGGAATCTTGTTTTTTATATATTTCGGCATAATGCCCCTTTACAATTCCGCGATTAATAGAATCGGTTATTTTTACATTGCGAGTTGCCGAAGCGAATTCTTTATTTCGATCATAATACAAACTGTCTCCTTCAATAAGTCGGTCTTCATATTTTATATACGATTTTCTAAGAAAATGGCCCATGTTTCTTTTGGTGTCATAAAACCCTTTTTCAGTATAGATGTAATTTTTCTTACTTGTAATTGTAGATGGCCCAAAAAGATAGGAGTGGCCAGAATTTGTAAAATAATCGACATGATTAGATTTTATTACATAAGTAGGATTAGTGATTGTAACAGCTGTCAGGAACTGGAATTTTTTTTGATTCACATAATATTTACCAGATTTACTAACTAGAGTATTGTCTTTATTGACAATAGTTCCTTTTGTATTGTAATATACTTCTTGAGAATTTCGATCAAAGTTTATTGTATCCGTTGCTAAAGTTGCATCGGGAGAACTCATGAAAGCTTCGCCGGTAGCAAAAGCTTTCTTGGCGTTACCGCTATACTCC
Source organism: Flavobacterium gillisiae (assembly GCF_900107635.1). Lineage (GTDB taxonomy): Bacteria > Bacteroidota > Bacteroidia > Flavobacteriales > Flavobacteriaceae > Flavobacterium > Flavobacterium gillisiae. The sequence goes on along the minus strand of NZ_FNRD01000004.1, from coordinate 246,786 downwards.
GCATATTTACTGTTTAGGAATAAAGTGTCACCCTGAACTAATTGTACATTTCCAAAAGCTTTAATGTAATTCTCTTTTTGAAAATAGTAGGCCTTATTGCAAGTTAGGACAACACCATCATGGTTAACTCTCACGTTTCCGGTAAGTAAAAAGGCATCTGGCATCTCTGCTTGATTAACATCTGCAAAATCAGAATGTTCTACAATGATTTTTTTTGGTGCTTGTGCCAAAACAGATTTTGAACTTAGTATTGCCAAACAACAACAGATGAAAAATAAGGACTTCTTCAATGGATTTATTTTTTTTCAAATTTAAGAAAAAGGAAACAATCCTAATCTATATTAGCATTTATTTATAAGTTCAAAACCATTAGTAATTAATAGTGTTTTAATACGATTGTTAAGTTATGAACAAATAGACCAACTCTTACGTTGTAGTTCTTTTTTTAGGTGCTTTATTAGTGCTAAGTGATTAAGGGGAACCGCAAATTTTAAAAAAATAGATTAAATTTAGAAACTAATTATCTAAGTCTTTACTTTTGTAAAAAAGAAGAGGCATAGGCAGCAATACTAACTATAAATGATTAAAAAATCGATTCTTATTACAGGGATAAGTTTAATTCTTGTCGCCGCAGCTTGTAAGACTACAGCATTACCAATGAATACAGAAAAAGAAAATACCACCGCACAGAAGAAAATAGTTGTTTATCAGGTTTTTACCCGTTTATTTGGAAATAAAAACACCAATAATAAGCCCTGGGGAACCATTGAAGAAAATGGAGTAGGGAAGTTTAATGACTTTACTGAAAAAGCTCTTAATGAAATCAAGGATTTAGGGGTGAGCTATATTTGGTACACCGGAGTGCCTCACCATGCTTTGGTAAGAGATTATACTGCGATTGGAATTTCAAATGATGACCCGGATGTTGTAAAAGGTAGGGCGGGTTCACCTTATGCCGTAAAAGATTATTACAATGTAAATCCTGATTTGGCCGTTAATCCAGCACAGCGGCTAGATGAATTTGAAGCGCTAATCGCACGAACACATAAAGCGGGGTTAAAACTGATAATTGATATTGTACCCAATCATATTGCACGAAAATATGAAGGAAAAAACAATCCTAAAGGTGTTAAAGACTTTGGTGCTGACGATGATAAAACGGTTGAATATGCTAAGGACAATAACTTCTATTATATTCCAAATTCCCATTTTGAAGTGCCGGATACCGCTGCACCTTTAAATGGAGAAGTAAATCGATTAAGTGATGGTAAGTTTACGGAAGTTCCAGCTAAATGGACAGGGAACGGCTCTAGGATGGCAAAACCAGATAAAAATGATTGGTATGAAACTGTAAAAGTAAATTACGGGATTCGTCCAGATGGTTCAAAGGATTTTCAAGAACTTCCGGCGGACTATGATACAAAATCAGTCGAAGCACATTTTGAGTTTTGGAAAGACAAAGACGTACCTGATTCCTGGAAGAAATTTAAGGATATTGCATTGTTTTGGACAGCTAAAGGAGTAGATGGATTTCGATATGATATGGCCGAAATGGTTCCTTATGAGTTTTGGAGCTATATGAACTCAGCGATTAAGATGCAAAATGCAGATGCTTTTTTATTGGCAGAAGTATATAATCCTAACGAGTACCGCAATTACATTCGCTTAGGAAAAATGGATTACTTGTATGATAAGGTGGAAACCTATGATAAATTAAAAGATGTAATTCAAGGAAGGTCATTGCCTGATGGGCTTTCTGATATTCAACGCGGAATGAAAGATATTGAACATCATATGTTGCAATTTTTAGATAACCATGACGAGCAACGTTTGGCCAGTGCAGAATTTGCAGGTACTCCAGAAAAGGGAAAGCCTTTGATGGTTGTTTCCACAACGATTAGTTCAGCGCCTACAATGATTTATTTTGGTCAGGAATTGGGAGAGGCTGGTAATGAAAATGGAGGTTTCGGAACGCATTCCAGAACTTCTATTTTTGATTATGTTGGAGTGCCAAGTCATCAACGCTGGATGAATAACGGCAAATTCGACGGAGGACAACTTACGGATAGCGAAAAGTCACTTAGGGATTTCTATAAGAGATTGCTTAATTTCTCTACTAGCAGTTCAGCATTAATGGGAGAGTTTCAAGAAATTCAAACCGTGAACAGACAATCAACTTTGGGCTTTGACCCGGGTATTTATGCGTTTACACGCTGGTCAGATACTCAAAAACTAATTGTGGTCACTAATTTTTCTTGGCTTACGACTAGTAAGTTCGAACTTAAAATCCCTGCAGATGTTATAACTAAATGGAATTTAAAGGACGGTGAATATACGATTACAGACCAACTTTATAATAAGAGCGTAATTCAGTTAGAAGTGAGCAATGGAGAGGGAAGGGTACAAGTTGAAATTGGGCCATTGGAGTCTTTTATTTACCAACTATAAAATACCTTTTAGTAGATTATTCTACAGAATATAGGGTTAAACTAAAAAATGCTGATGCATACTACTTTGGTAGTGCATCAGCATTTTTTTATTTAGTGTTGACTTTTAGTATTTTCGCCTTAAGGCAGCCTCGTAATTTTCGCTAACCTTAGTCCAATTAATCACATTAAAAAAAGAATCAATGTAGTTTCTTCTTCGGTATTGATATCCTAAGTAGTAGGCATGTTCCCATAAATCCAAAGCTAATATAGGTGTTCCAGGAACAACTGCATTTTTCATTAATGGATTGTCTTGATTTTGAGTACTTGTTACCTTTAGTTTTCCGGATTTATCAATAACCAGCCAAACCCAAGCAGAACCAAATTGTTTAGTTGCTTCACTTTTAAAAGTCGTTACAAAGTTTTCATACGATCCAAAATCTCTGGATATTACGCTTGCTAGTGTGTCTTTAGGTGCGCCTCCTGTGTTTGGTGCCATTGATTTCCAATACAACGTATGGTTATAATAACCTCCTGCGTTGTTTCTTAAATCAGCATTGTTCAGGTCTAACTTGGCTAAAATATTTTCGATGGGTTGGTTTTGATATTCAGTCCCAGCAATAGCATTATTAAGATTATTGGTATAAGTTAGATAATGTTTCGAATAATGCATTTCTAATGTCAAAGGAGATATTGTAGGCGCGAGTGCATCATAAGGATAAGGTAGTTTTTCCAATTGAAACGAACCTTTATTTGCTTTGACATCGTCTGGAAAGCCGATAGTTACTTTTTCTTGGGCAGTTGGCAATGGAACTTCTACTACTTCTGTTAGTTTTTTGTTGTTACAAGAAACTAAAAAGCTAAGCATAAGAAAGCAAGATATTAAAACAGATATTTTTTTCATTGATAGTATTATTTTTTCACAAGGGAATTGATTATTTCAATGTACTGCTCTTTTGCTTCATCAGAGGATAGATGACTGATTTGCATCCAAGCATTAGTTTTAAAAGCATCCCTTAAATGATACGTTGATGTTTGTCTAGGTTCTAAAGTGCCAAAAGTAGCCTGTTTGTAACAAGCATAGAGACGTAGCTGTACATCTTGTGGTAAAGATGCCTGAGTCATTTTGGAAGCAATAGCTACGGCTTCCTGAAACCTAGTATCTAATTCTTTTGCATTCATTATCCTTTTGTTGCAATAATCGTTTTTCCTCCAATTGCTTTTTGATTAAGCACAACATCAATTGGAGTTCCAATAGGTAAAAATAAATCTACTCTCGAACCAAATTTAATGAAGCCAGCATCAGTCCCTTGGACAATTTGCATACCTTCTTCAGCATAATTCACGATTCTACGGGCTAAAGCACCAGCAATTTGTCGGTATAGAATAGCACCGAATGTATTGTTTTCAACTACAATAGTTGTTCTCTCGTTTTCTTCACTAGCTTTTGGATGCCATGCAACAAGAAATTTTCCTGGATGGTATTTGCTGAATTTTACGATTCCGCTTATTGGGTAACGCGTTACATGCACATTTATAGGTGACATGAATATAGAGACTTGTAAACGCTTGTCTTTGAAATATTCACCTTCGTATACCTCTTCTATTACAACTACTTTCCCGTCTACTGGAGATAGTATTTGGCTATCATTTAGCATAACAGACCTCTTCGGGTTTCTGAAAAATTGTAAGATGATTAATAATATCAAAAAAGCACCAATTTGAGCTAGCTTCTTAAGCCACATAGTGTCAATAAAATTGTCAGATAGTAATAATACAGTTGCTGTAAAAATAATACCTAGTAAAATAGTCTTGGTTCCTTCTTTATGAAACATAATTTAAAATTTGATAAAATAAAAATACAATTGGTGCTACAAATATAACACTATCTAGTCGATCTAGCACGCCACCATGGCCCGGCATTATTTTTCCGCTGTCTTTTACACCTGCAAAACGTTTGAATTTTGATTCAATTAAATCACCGATCGTTCCAAAAACACCTACAATTACGGCAATAATAATCCAAATAAAAATTTTCCCTTCAGCAATCTGGATGTAATATTTTGAAATTAAGTAACTAGCAATAACGCAAAATACAACTCCGCCAATAAAACCTTCTATGGTTTTCTTTGGGGATATGCGTTCGAACAATTTTGTTTTTCCGATAGACTTTCCTACGATATAAGCAAAGCTGTCATTGGTCCATATAAGTACGAAGATACTGATAAGGATTTTAGGGTTGTAGCCGTTTATCCCAAACGGAATTTTTGTCATGATTACAAAGGGAAGTATGATGTAACCTATTAGGTAAATGTATTTTGAAAAAGAATCGATTTTCACCGTTTTACTATCAAAAAGAAAATGAATGCATTTTAGAAAAACAAACAGCGTGACAGATAGCACGATTAGATCGAATGTGTTATTAAACCTTAATTGATAAAGTACGCCAGTTGTTGCAATCGTTATTTTATAAAAGAGTAGATAAGTCGCAGCCGCAAGTAGGAAAGGAATTACTTTATGAATGTGTACCAAGTTACAAAACTCTACTGTAGCGATAAGCAGAAATACACCAAACAGAATGAAAAAACTTTCTGTTGAAAATAGGATGGATGCTATTAGTAAAATAACATAAACAGCGCCGGAAATAGATCTCTTAAGGGTTTCATTCATGTTATAGATCTTCTAAAAGCAGCAAATAAAGATTTTTTGCAGAACTACCGTATTGGGTAAAGTCTTCTTCTTTTGCTTTTTCAAAATATTTTATAGCAGTAATGTTCGTTGGGATATCTCCTTCGTACTTCTTTTTTATAGCACTAAGACCATCGCTTTTTATGGAAAGAATTTGAGACGTTGTTGCAAAAACGACAATGTTAATAGGCAACTCATTTGGTTTGTGTTGTTTTATCTGTTTTGAACAAAACAAGATAGAACCTTCTTCCGCTATCAGATTTTCGCAATTGGAAAAAAGGAACTTAGGATTAGGTGACTTTTCATAGGTGAGTTTGTTTTCATCAAGTATATTGAAAAGTTTGGGTTCATAACAGAGTACGTTACTTTCATACCAGTCATTTTCTTCAAGTATATTTTCGAATTGTTCTTTAACCTCTACTAAATTTTCACAGTATAGAAATTTACCGCCGTTTTTTTTGAAGTTATAGATAAATTGTTCATCGATAGACATACTGGTTGCGTCGGGAAGAAAACTACTGTTTTCTTTCTCTTTTTCCTCATCTGAAGCTGAAATACTAGAACCAAAGATTTTTCTGAAAAGACTCATATTTTGTTTAGGTACTTGATATATTTATTTGAAACCGTTCAAAGATAAAAAAATCTTAATTCAAAAGTGATTTTTGAATTAAGATTTTAAAAAATAATGAATAATGCTAATTGTGTATAGTTCAATGTATGCCGCATAGCTCTCTATATCTGCAGGAGCTTTAAAATATTTAGTGGACTAAATTATAACTATAATCGGTATAATTAGTAATATAAATTGAAAAGCAATTCTACTATTAAAGTAATACGTATGATGAATTAATTATTAGCTTTTCTAGGTAATAGTGGGCACTCAAAATAATTCTCTGTAGAAAAAAAATCATCAAGGTCAAGATCTTCTACACTGCAAGCACCATTATATTTGGCAGGATCCACCACTTCTTTTATCAAGTTTAAATGCCATCTACCACCATTATAATCTTGGTCCCCTGGTTTTGATTCTGAAATAAGTGGCGAACCGTTTTTAAAACCATATCCTGGCATCATGTATAATTCATCAAAATTACCTGCTTCTGGTTTAAATGTGGCTGGAGTTACTAAACCAGCAAATAATATACAGTCCACCCAAGTTGTCGGTCTTGGGAGCGCTTTCATAGCTTTCATAGCGGAACTGTTCCTAGCAGTAGATATTTTCTCAGCTCCAAAAGTTTCAGTTTTTTCCGGAAGTAAAATCTCTTCGTTTGCACAGCTCAAAATTGCCATAAATGCTAGTGCGATAAAAATAGTTTTAGTTTTCATGATTATATATTTAAGTTGTTAATACATTCCAAGTATTTTAGTACTTATATAAAACACACACACTCTGGAGTAGTAGGAGAAACAGTTGGGTACCACTTTTTTGTACTAAAATAATATATATACTAAATTTTGAAATTGGGGTATTTTAAAATTTAGTTATTAATCTTAATTATAATTAACTGACATTAGTGATTATAAAGATATAATAAATATAATAATAAGCTGATATTTAGCGCTTTAAATCATGGTATATGTTTTTTTTAAGAGTTATTTCCGACTTATTCCAATTATTGCATTTTGTAAATTAATTTCTATTTTTTATTTATCTATATTTTTTCATTTTGTTATGTGATACTTTTTTATATCGGTCTACCTTTTTATTACTTGAATGAGTTTATCATTGTTAGGTCTATAACTAGTGACCTAATTTTATTTTTGATAATATAAATGTTTAATTAGATGTGTTTTATTGCTAAGTCGCGTAGTATCTTTTAGTGGGGCTGCTTGGCGTAGAAGTAGTTATTCGCTTATAAACTTGTCCTAAATTTTTTGTGTAAGAAATAATAGTCATTTGACTTGCTGTTGTTGGGTTGAAATTAAACGAAAAAAAGGGAGTTACTAATTGCTAGTAACTCCCTTTTATTCTAAATTTAATTTGGATGATGATTAATAATTATTCATTATTAAGATACTGTTTCTTCAAGGTTTTTATCAAATGCCCTCTTTCCGAAAATAGCTTCTAAATCATCTTTAAAGATAACTTCTTTTTCAATTAGTATATCTGCCAGTTGATTCAGCTTGTCTTTATTCTCTTCTAAGATATCAATTGCTCTTTGGTACTGTCCTTCAATAAGTAATGAGATTTCCTCATCAATGACTTTTGCCGTTTCTTCAGAGTAGGGTTTAGAGAAATTATATTCACCTTGTCCTGTTGAATCATAATAGGTCACATTTCCTATTTTATCATTCAATCCGTAGATAGTCACCATAGCACGTGCTTGTTTGGTTACTTTTTCTAAATCGCTTAAAGCGCCTGTAGAAATTCTACCAAAAGTAACTTTTTCAGCCGCTCTTCCTCCCATAGTAGCACACATTTCGTCTAACATTTGGTCAGGACGAACAATTAAACGCTCCTCAGGTAAGTACCATGCTGCTCCAAGGCTTTGTCCTCTAGGAACAATAGTTACTTTTATCAGCGGTGCTGCATGCTCTAACATCCAACTTACGGTTGCGTGTCCTGCTTCATGAATAGCAATTGCTTTCTTTTCTCCGGGAGTTACAATTTTGTTTTTCTTTTCTAAACCACCAACTATTCTATCAACAGCGTCCAAGAAATCTTGTTTGTCAACAGCAGTTTTGTTGTATCTGGCAGCAATTAATGCCGCTTCATTACAAACGTTAGCTATATCGGCTCCTGAGAATCCTGGAGTTTGTTTAGCTAAAAATTCAGTGTCAAGACCTTCCACTTTTTTCAATGGTGCAAGATGTACTTTGAATATTTCAGCACGCTCACGAATGTCTGGTAAGTCTACAAAGATTTGTCTGTCAAAACGACCGGCACGCATTAATGCTTTGTCTAAAACGTCAGCTCTGTTCGTTGCTGCTAATACAATTACATTTGAATTGGTACCAAAACCATCCATCTCAGTAAGTAATTGATTCAGCGTATTTTCTCTTTCGTCATTTCCGCCTGACATATTGCTTTTTCCTCTTGCTCTACCTACCGCGTCAATTTCATCGATGAAAATAATTGCAGGAGATTTTTCTTTAGCTTGTTTGAATAGGTCACGTACACGTGATGCTCCTACACCTACAAACATTTCAACGAAATCAGAACCTGACAAAGAGAAGAAAGGTACTTGTGCTTCCCCAGCCACTGCTTTTGCCAATAAAGTTTTTCCTGTTCCAGGAGGCCCTACAAGTAAAGCTCCTTTTGGAATTTTACCACCAAGATTAGTGTATTTCTCCGGATTTTTCAAAAATTCTACAATTTCTTGTATCTCTTCTTTTGCCCCTTCGAGTCCAGCGACATCTTTAAATGTGGTTTTTACGTCTGTTTTCTCGTCAAAAAGTTTCGCTTTTGATTTTCCAATATTGAAAATTTGTCCACCGCCGCCACCGCCGCCGCCTGACATTTTTCTCATTATAAAAATCCAAACACCAATGATTATGATTATCGGCAGTAAACTGATGAAGATATCTGACCAATTGCTTTTTGATAAGAAATTGAAATCTTGTAATTTACCTTCGCTAACTGCTTTCTCTAACTTGGTTTGTAATATTTCATCATTACCTATAATAAAGGTATAATGCGGTCCTTTGTTAGGACTGTCAAATATATCCTTTGCTACTTTTTTGTTTTCAGTTAGTTTTAATGCGCTAGCAGTTAGGAAAACTTCTGCATCCGCTTTATTGTAAACGATTACTTTTTGAATTTCACCTTTATCTAAAAGCTCATTAAATTTAGATGATGTTATTTGTGCAGGTTCTTGTAAACTGGAGCTACCAGTCACGAAACTAATAAATAAGAAAATAAGTAGGATGGCTGTATAAACTAGCCAAGGGCTTACTTTAAATTTATTAGGAGTTGGATTGTTATCTTTAGCCATTCTTCTGTTTTTCTTACTTTAGTATTTGTTTTCTATTGTAGTTATTTTTGCATCTCCCCACAAACTCTCGATATTATAATATTCGCGTATTTGTTTTTGGAAAACATGAACTACTATATTAACATAATCCATAAGTACCCATTCTGCATTGTCAGATCCCTCAACATGCCATGGTTTGTCTTTTAATTCTTTTGAAACAGTTTTTTGAATGGAGTTAACAATTGCGTTAACCTGTGTGTTTGAGTTTCCGTTGCATACAACAAAATAGTCGCAAACCGCGGTGTCAATATCTCTTAAGTCGAGAATATCTATGTCATTTCCTTTTACTTCTTCGATTCCCTTAATAATGTTTGCCAGAAGGTCATCATTATTTATAGTCTTTTTTGCCATGAATTATTTTTATATAAGTTTGTAAAGTTACCATTTTTTGTGATTATTTTTGGCTCTTAACATAATATTAAATTCTGTTCGATAAATAATTACAAAATGAAACTAATCAAACTCGATGCCATAGATTCAACAAATGAGTTTCTTAAGGGATTATCAAATAAGCAGGAGCTGGATAACTTTACCGTTGTAATTACTGAAAAACAAACCAAAGGAAAAGGGCAAATGGGTGCCGTATGGGACTCTGAGGCGGGTAAGAATCTAATAGTGAGCGTTTTTATTAAGGATCCATTGTTAAATCTAGATCAGATTTACAATCTCAATGTCGCTATTGCAGTGGCTGTTGTTAGTGTTTTAGAAAGCTATAATATTCCTCAATTAAGTATTAAATGGCCAAACGACATTATGTCATATAATTTTAAGATAGGTGGCATTTTGATTGAAAACAGCCTCAAAAGTGACGGAACTATTTCTTCTGTTGTGGGTTTAGGGCTGAATATTAATCAAACAAATTTTGAAAATTTGCCTAAAGCGTCTTCATTAGCGGTAATTTGCAAAGCTCAATTCGACAAAGAACAGATATTTTTTGATGTTATTGAAAAGGTTAAACAAAACATTGATTTAGTAAAGGAACAACCCGAGGTGTTATGGTTAAAGTATGCCGACAGACTATTCAAAAAAGGAGTTCCAATGCCGTTTAAAAACACTTCTGATAAGAATTTCATGGGGATTATTCAGGGTGTTTCTGCGTTGGGAAAGCTTCAGGTGCTTTTAGAAGATGATTCCGTTTCAGAATTTGCTATTAAAGAAATTCAAATGCTGTATTGATTAGCATAAAGATTGCAGTCGGTCGTTTTTAATTTCTGATTGTTTTAGTACCTTTAGTTTCTGTTTTTCTATTCCAATAAATGATATATATTGTTCCTAAAACCGTGGGTGTTATCCACGCTATTAAATTTGCGATTCCTAGTCCAGCAACAATAAAAGCTGTTATTGAAGCGATCAAAGCTCCTATCATTTTTCCAATATGTTTTGATAGCCATTTTTTATTTATCTCTGAAATGTTTGCATAAAAGATAAAATATTTAATAGTCATAAATAGCCCAAAGCCGCCAAAGAATATAAATAGTATTGCGTTTTCAATAGTATTCAGTTGATAATATATTCCTAAAGTAACCATTACAATTGAAAAGAATAACATAGTTCCCGAAATTATTTTATCAACTACATCAGCTTTCTTTTTACGTTTAAAAGTCAAAGCTCTATTTCCAGAAATAACAAGATAGATGGTGAACAATCCAATCAAGAACAGAAAAATATTTTGATGTTTTGGCATCCAACAAATGGGAACGGAAATAAGGGAGCTTGTTATCATTCCGATTGAGAATAGTTTTCCCATTTTTTTATGTAGCGAACTTCCTTTTTGGACAATTATACTTCCAATTCCTGTGAGTAATCCAATTCCGCCAAAGAATGCGTGGATGTATATTAGAATCTTAATAGCTTGCTCCATTTTGATATGCTTTAGTTTAATGGCTCAAACTTCTGATAATAATTTAGTTTTTAATAAAGTTTATTACTGAACTGTCTTTTTTTAATGATGAGTTGTGGTTTGTCCGTTTCATTTACTAACAAAAAAAAGTCCGATTAGAATTTCTAATCGGACTTTTAAATTTTATTGAATTTAAAAACTATAGTTTAGTCATATTTGTCGCTAAGGCTTCGATAAACTTACCAATAGGTCCTTTTATCATCATCGCCATCATAGGGTTGAAATCTCCTTCGAAATCAAGTTTTACAGCACTTGAATTATCTGAAACAGCATCAATGTTTGCTACTAAAGTGAAAGGTAGTTTGTCGCTTGCAGCGCCAAGTACCACTTTGCTTGGTGCTACTTTTTCTTTCATTTTTAATTTGATCTCTGGCATCCCTTTTAATCCAAAAATAAAAGCATCTTCTCCGATTACCTCAAATTTAGCGATGTTATCTGGCATTAATTTTTCAAAGCTTTTTACATCAGTCAATAAATCGAATAATTCTTGTGCTGATTTTTGAACAGTAACTTTTGGACTTTCTAAGTTCATATTGTGTTAATTTTATTTATTTTCAATATCCCAAGTAGATGGAGTAACACTCCATTCTCTCAATGTTTTTTCTTCTTTTTCTGAGATATAACTTTTGGCTACAGCCAGATTCAACAAGTTTTGATAATTACTCAAAGTGTATAAATCAATATTAGCGTTTTTAAAGTTTTGTTCAGCTACATCAAAACCGTAGGTAAAGATGGCTGCCATCCCTTTGATGTTTGCGCCAGCTGCACGCAAGGCTTCCACAGCATTCAAGCTGCTACTTCCTGTACTAATTAAATCTTCTACAACGACAACATTTTGTCCTTTTTGCAAGAAACCTTCTACTTGGTTTTGACGTCCGTGTTTCTTTGCCTCTGGGCGAACATATACGAACGGAAGCCCCATACTCTCGGCTACAAGCATCCCAATTCCTATTGCTCCAGTGGCAACACCGGCAATAACATCTGGTTTTCCAAATTGTTTTTCAATATTTTTAGAAAATTCATCTCGGACGTAATTTCTTATCGTTGGAAATGAGAGGATTAGGCGGTTATCACAATAAATAGGTGACTTCCATCCAGAAGCCCATGTAAAAGGATTTCCTGGATTCAATTTAATTGCATTTATTTGTAAAAGCAATTCGGCTGTTTTTTCGGCAGTATCTTTATTAAAAATCATAATACAAATGTATAAAGTTTTTGTTAACGACAAACCACTTTTTTTGACAAATAAAATTTCAAAAGAAACAGATTTTCAATTGTTCTTACTGGAAAGTATAGACATTGAGCAACTTATCGTAAAAATATTTCAAAATAAAATTCAAAAAGCCTATCTCTATCATCCCGATGAAAAGGAAATCATGAAGACTTTGAAAGCTAAAATTCCTGTTTGTAAGGCAGGAGGAGGCTTTGTCTATAATAAAAAAGGCGAGATTTTATTCATTTTCAGGAATGGAAAATGGGATTTACCGAAGGGTGGTATCGAAAAAGGAGAGGGAATTGAAGATACTGCGATGCGTGAAGTCGAAGAAGAAACGGGAGTGAATCAATTGCGAATTACAAAAAAACTCCAAAAGACGTATCATGTTTTCAAACGCAATGGGAAATATAAGCTTAAAATAACCCACTGGTTTGAAATGCAATCTGATTTTGATGGTGTACCACAAGGTCAACTAGAAGAAGGAATTGAAAAAGTAGCCTGGTTGAAGCCAGAGGAAATTCCAATGGCTTTAAAAAATTCATATGAAAATATCAAATTATTGTTTGAAGAAGAAGCACTTGTCAAATGATACTTTTTTATAAGATACGATAGATTGGATACTGTAAATGGGCTTTTTCATAATAGGCTGAGTGTTTGTAAACCCAGTCTAATTGAGCTTCGGGACTTTTAGCAAAAAGGAGATCATCGTTTTTTTTCTGTTCCAATTCTGCTTTTAGTTTTGGGTTGTCTTTCAATATTTGAGCTGCAGTATCCTCAAAAACATAGTCAGAGTATCCTTCTTTTTGTTGTAACATGGTATCGAAGAAATTCCAATTGAAAAAAGAATCTATTCCTTCTGGTTCTAGCGTTTCTAATAAATATTTCACTCCTTTTTGCTGTGTAGCGACAACATAATCTCCTTTGGCGAAAGCTTTAGTTTCCTTTTTAGCAACGATTTTAGTGTCTCTATGGATATAGTGTCCTTCGTAAGCTGCTCCCGAAGTTTTATAATCGGCAATTTTATAACTTTCTATTTCAATTAGTGTGTCTTTTTTTAACTGGGTAAACGTAATGTTATTGCTTTTTAATAAATCAATTACATTCCAAAATGCTTTCGGGATTATATAGGCGGTAGGAATGGTTATTTCTTTTATAGATTTGTATTCTTTTAGATAAGGAATATCTTTTTTAAACGGTTTGCTTCTATCATAGAATAGCCTATTCCCATTAGTAACTTCACTTTTTTTATGTCCGGCTTCGAAACCTAAAAATGAAAATTTGGAGACTTTGGTAGTGTCAATTTCCCATTTGATAGCGTAGGAGTTTTTAGGCGTGTATTGCTCTTCGTTTTTCAAGCGCATTTGTTTGATTTTTTGGTTATTAGTATCCATAAAATCAATTGTGGAGCGCATATAATCGTAGGTTGCTTTTACCCGATCTGTATATTTTTTAAGCATATGCGTTTCTACCACAAATCCTATAGTATTAAATAACGAAGTGTAGCCTGTTGAATATCGAGGGCTGTCAAAAAATTGCATAAATCCATTGTCTGGTGTTTCGCTGAACGCATTGACATAAGGAGTGGTAGGAACGTTTTTTTTCTGTAGATCAAGGACAATCGAAGGCATCATTTCTTTATCCAAATAGTTGCCTAAAACAGTTCCTAACTGGTTCTGTTGCGTCACGATGTAGGTCAGTTTGTATTGATAGTCGGCGCCATTGCTAACATGGTTGTCTATAAAAACATCGGGATTTAGTTTATGAAAGAGTTCGGCAAAACTTTTGGTGTTTCTTGTGTCTGTCTTGATGAAATCCCGATTTAAATCATAATTCCGACCATTGCCTCTAAAACCATAGATTTCTGGTCCGTCTTGGTTGGCTCTTGAGGTCGAATTTCTATTTAGCGCCCCTCCGATATTATAAACTGGAATAGTGGATACAATCGTATTCTTTGGAATTTTGATTTTTCCTAAAGCCAGATCCCTGAATAATTGCATCGTTGCATCAATCCCGTCTGGTTCTCCAGCATGAATCCCGTTATTAATCAATAGAACCGCTTTGTTTTTTTGAATTTCGTCAAGGTTAAAAGACTTCTCAGGATTGAAAATTATTAGATGTAAGGGTTCTCCACTATCGGTAGCACCCATTTCAATCATTTTTATGGTGGGGAAATCAGTAGCTAGTTGGGTGTAATAACGGATAGTTTCTTGATAGGTTGCTGATTGATTTCCGTTTCCTTTTTCGAAAAAAGTACTGTATTTAGAATCTTTTTGGGCGTAGCTTGCCAACGAAAATAATAGGATTGCAACAGCGTAGAATCTCATGTCTAGTTTTTTTATGGTGTAAGTCAAATGTAATATTTTTTTTAGGGTAATGTCAATGGTAATGAAAATATCAACATCAATATCAACATCAATATCAATGTCAATATCAATGGCAATATAAATATCAATATCAATGGGAATGGTAATATCAATGGGAATGTTAATGAAAATATCAATGATAATAGTAATATAAATGGCAATAGTAATAAAACTCATAATTCATAACCTATAAATCATATTTCGTATTTACCTTTGCAAAATGAATCAGAGACACCATTCCAACAATATACTATTGAATTTAGGCATCGAAAACCTAAATGAAATGCAAGAAGCAGCACAAGAAACAATCTTAAATGATAACAATGTTTTGTTGCTTTCACCTACAGGTTCAGGGAAAACCCTGGCTTTTTTGTTACCTATATTAGAAATGCTACAACCCGAAATCCTTTCGGTTCAATGTTTAATTCTAGTTCCTTCAAGAGAATTGGGATTGCAAATTGAGCAAGTTTGGAAAAAAATGGGTACCGATTATAAAGTAAATGTATGCTACGGTGGACACTCTATCGACACTGAAATCAAGAATTTAAGTAATCCTCCAGCTGTTTTAATAGGAACTCCGGGTCGTATTGCTGATCACATCGACAGAGGTACTTTTAGAACTGATAAAATTCAAACATTGATTTTAGATGAATTTGACAAATCGTTGCAATTGGGTTTCCATGAGCAAATGTCATTTATCATTGGGAAATTAACAAAACTAAACAAACGCGTTTTAGTTTCGGCTACTTCAGATATCGAGATTCCAAAATACACCAGAGTAGTAAACCCGACGATTTTAGACTTTATTCCAGAAAACGAGCAAGAAACTAATCTTTCGACAAAATTGGTTGTTTCTAAGGAAAGAGATAAGATAGGAAGTTTGTTTAATTTGATATGTTCATTGAAATCGCAATCGGCCATTGTTTTTTGTAATCATAGAGACGCTGCAGAGCGTATCAGCGACACCTTAAACGAAAAAGGTATCTATTCTACTTATTATCATGGCGGAATGGATCAAGACGAGAGAGAACGTGCTTTAATTCAATTTAGAAACGGAAGTGTGAGTTACTTAATCACTACTGATTTAGCTGCTCGTGGTCTTGATATTCCTGAAATGAATCATGTTATCCATTATCATTTACCTTCAAAAGAAGATGAGTTCACGCATAGAAACGGTAGAACAGCACGTATGCTTGCTACAGGAACAGCCTATGTTATTGCTCATGAGAGTGAGAAAAAAGTAGATTATATCAACTACGGAATGGAAGTTTTTAAAGTGGAAGAGACGGTTTCATTGCCAAAACCTCCTCAGTATCAAACAATCTATATAAGTGGTGGAAAGAAAAATAAATTAAATAAAATCGACATTGTAGGTTTCTTTTCTCAAAAAGGAAAACTAGAAAAAGGAGATTTAGGATTAATTGAAGTAAAAGATTTTATTTCTTTTGCAGCAGTAAAATTCAATAAAGTAAAAGACTTGCTTCATAACATCCAGGATGAAAAGATGAAAGGGAAAAAGTTCAAAATTGAAGTGGCTAGGAAAGTGATTAAAAAAGAAGAGGAGTCTTAGCGCAGTCTTCATTCTCAGTTGGCAGTATTCAGTGATCAGTTTTATGGAAAGTGATCAGTGATCACTTTTTTTAGTATTCAGTTATT
The DNA here is from genome assembly GCF_900107635.1 of Flavobacterium gillisiae. Taxonomy (GTDB): domain Bacteria; phylum Bacteroidota; class Bacteroidia; order Flavobacteriales; family Flavobacteriaceae; genus Flavobacterium; species Flavobacterium gillisiae. The sequence goes on along the minus strand of NZ_FNRD01000004.1, from coordinate 230,563 downwards.
GATTGCGCTGAAATGAAAACGCTCACTTGAAATGATCGAAAAGTATAAAAAAAACGTTAGCAGAAAATGTACTGCTAACGTTTTTTTGTTTTAAAATGTGAATGATCACTATTTTTACTGACCACTGATTACTATGAATTCTTCACTGACCACCAAAAGAGCTGATCACTTAATACTATAGTTTCTTCACGTATTGTGTAATAATCACGATCGTTTGTCCGTCTACTTTACCTTCAATGAATTCCGCATTTTCATGATCCAGTCTGATGTTACGCACTGCAGTTCCCTGTTTTGCTACCATACTAGAACCTTTTACTTTTAAATCCTTGATCAAAACCACTGAATCACCAACTTCTAAAATAACTCCGTTGCTGTCTCTGTGAATGACTTTATTTTCATCTTCTTCGCCTTCACCGGTTGCTTGCGCCCAGGCTAAAGTATCTTCGTCAAAATACATTTGGTCGATTAATTCTTGTGGCCAACCCGCAGAACGCAAACGGCTCAACATTCTCCAAGACACCACTTGTACTGCAGTATGCTCGCTCCACATGCTGTCATTTAGGCATCTCCAATGGTTTAGATCTTCATTACCCGGAGTTTCGATTTGGTCAATACAGGTACTGCAAGCCATTATACTCTCGTCCAATCCACCTTTTTTGGTAGGTAGTACTTCGTATACTTTTAGGTTTTCAGTTGCTGCACAAAGTTCACATTTCGATCCGCTTCTTTTGTTTAATTCTCTTTCTATGCTCATTGTTGAAATTTGTTATGATTGTGCGAAAATACGGTTATTAAGTACTTTCTGCAAGTTTGTGATTTTTAGTATTTGTTTGCGGATTGAAAAAGTAAGCGATATTTTTTTTAAAAAACATAGAATCATAGATTTTGAACCGTGATTAAAGGCATTTCATTTTGTTTAGAAAGCATAGCTTTAGTTGTTTACTATAACCCGAAAGCTGAACACTGCAAACGGAGTATTACTTAACTCTCACGGCTTTTGGAACTAACATTTGGTATTCTCCTCCATTGCGGATTACGTCCCTTACAATACTCGAACTAATGTACGAAGTACGAGCTGCAGTTAGTAAAAACACGGTTTCTATTTTTGATAAATGTCTGTTTGTGTGTGCGATTGCTTTTTCGAATTCAAAATCGGCGGGGTTGCGCAAACCACGCAGAATGAAATCCGCTTTGATTCTATGGCATAAATCAATCGTTAGGCCTTCATAAGTTATCACTGTAACCTTAGGTTCGTCTTTAAATGTTTCCTCGATAAAACGTTTTCGCTCTTCTAGGGAAAACATGTACTTTTTTTCGGCATTGACTCCAATTGCAATCACTATTTCGTCAAAAAGAGAAACCCCTCTTTTTATGATGTCTTCGTGTCCTAATGTTATAGGATCAAAGGATCCAGGAAATATGGCTTTTCTCATTTGATATTGAGTTTCAAGTTTAAGGTTTCAAGTTATTTATCAATATAAGTTTCTTGAAATAATTATTTAATTTCTAAACAAGCAATCTCAGAATAGGAATCGCTGCGAATAAATTCTTTAATTAATATTTTTTTTGAATTGATAATATCCGCTAAATAGTCGGTTTTAGTATTACCAAAACGAAACCAAATTATTTTTGGTGGATGCCCTTTGAGATTGGATAAATCAAAAAAATCAGCATCAAAACTTACAATCGTAAAATCATTCTCTTTTGCGAATTTCCAAATTTCCAAATCGGAGTAGTTTTCAATTCCGAGTTGACGAACTTGTTTTGCTTGTGGAAAATTAGTTTCGATTTTAGAGATGAGTCTAAAAGAGATGTTTTGGTCAAATAATAAGTTCACGATGCAATTTGGATTTTGTGTTCTCTGTCGGCAGCGTAGGCTAGGCAAGCTTTTATTTGAGTTTCATTTAACTCTGGGAAATCTTCAATAATATCATTAAAAGACAGTCCGTTTGCCAACCAATTTAAAACATCAAAAACCGTGATTCTAGTACCTATTAAAATAGGTTTACCAAAACGAATTTCAGAATTAATTGTGATATGTTGTTTGTAGTCAATCATAATGATGTTGTTTTATACAAAGTTAACCAAATTATTAGTTATTTAACCAAAGCCAGTTCTATCGCATTTGCAAACAAATCTTCCAGTGAAATTCCTGCAGCCAAAGCCTGTTGTGGTAGTAAGCTTTCATTAGTCATTCCAGGAACAGTGTTCATTTCTAGCATAAAGGGTTCGTCGTTTACGATGATAAATTCGCTTCTAGAGAATCCTTTCATTTTTAGTAATTCGTATGCGCGTTTTGCAATAGCACCTACTTTCTCTGTCATTTCATCAGAAATACGAGCTGGGGTAATTTCTTGTGATTTACCTAGGTATTTAGCTTCATAGTCGAAGAAATCATTCTCAGAAACAATTTCAGTAATAGGCAAGACGGTTATAACTCCTTTATAATTGATAACTCCTACTGATACTTCAGTACCGTCAAGAAAGCTTTCTATAATGATTTCGTTGTCTTCTTGATAGGCCACTTCAATGGCGATGGGTAGCTCAGCTTCTGTTTTTACTTTTGAAATTCCAAAACTAGAACCTGCTTTATTGGGTTTTACGAAACAAGGTAATCCTACTTTTTTTACAATTTCGTCCGTATAGATTTTGTCTCCTTTATTTAAGTAATAGGAAACCGCACTTTTGATACCGTAAGGTTTCAACACAGAAAGCGTGTCTCTTTTGTTGAAGGTAAGTGCTGCTTGGTAATAGTCACAGGAGGTTTGTGGAATTTCTAGTAATTCTAGATAGGCTTGCATGAGCCCGTCTTCACCTGGAGTTCCATGGATTGCATTGAAAACACAATCAAAATTGATCTTAGTTCCGTCAACAGTTACCGAAAAATCATTTTTATCGATTGGAAATTCGGTTTCGGAATCGTCTACATAAACCCATTTTTCTTTGAATATGTGGATGCAATATCCGTTGTATTTCGTTTTATCCAGATATTGGTGTACGAGATTCCCGCTAATTAATGATATTTTATATTCACTGGAATAACCGCCCATGATAATGGCAATGTTTTTCATTCTTTTTTGTTTAAGGTTTCAGGTTTAAACTTTTAGATTTAAACTCAAATTTAGGATTTATTGTTTTGATAACGAATTGAACTAGCCCCGATAAAAGCGGCATCCTTTTCTTGTTCTCGTTTTTTAACGAGGACAAGAAAAGATATAGCGGATAGCGGGAAATAGCTCCTAATTAATGTCTGCTCTACACAAGTTACAATTTTCTTTGAACTAGTACCACATTAATTAAAATGAAGGGTATTAATCTCGATTTCTTAATGGTTCAAAAGTAGAAATGTTTTTTTACTTTCTCTAAAGACTAACGTTAAATAGTATTAAACAAAATTATCATTTTTTTTGAAACGAATAAGGTATATCTTTGCCGTATTATAAAAATAAATTTATGAGTTTACGTAAATATCTTACTAGCCGTGTGTTTCTTGTTCAAGTATTTCTAGCCGTTTTGATAATTGCCGTACTGGGATTTCTCTTTATGCACTGGTTGACTTTTACGACAGATCACGGAAATGAAATTACAGTTCCTAATTTGAGTAAATTAACAGAGGAGCAAGTCGAGGAAAAACTAGATGAGTTAGATCTTGATTATGTATTGCTGGATAGCGTAAATTATAAAAGCGATTACCCTAAGTTTTCTGTGGTACAGCAAGATCCTTTGCCAGGTGCTAAAGTAAAAGTAGGAAGAAAAGTCTATATTAAAATTAACAGTTCTGGATTTTCGTCAGTGAAAATTCCGGATTTAATCAATAAAACCTATCGTGAAGCGGTTCCTACTTTAAAAGCATTGGGACTGGAAGAAGGAACAATTACCTATGTGCCAAATCTTGGAAAAGACATGGTGCTGGAAATGCGTTTCCAAGGTAGAAACATAAAACCGGGGGACAAAGTCTTGAAGTCTTCTAAAATCGATTTGGTTTTAGGTGACGGAAAAGCGAGTTATGAAGAAGATTTAGGAACGGATGAGAGTGCAAATCCAACAGAAGAATTACCAAATGAACAATAATGTAGAGTCAGTTGACTTAGAAGAAGAATTATACGAACACTTTAAATTTGAAGTTCCTAAAGGGCAAGCGCCTTTGCGAATTGACAAATACTTGATGAGTTTAATTCAAAATGCAACCCGAAACAAAATTCAAATTGCAGCTACGGAAGGGAATATTTTTGTGAACGACGCCACAGTAAAGTCGAATTACAAAGTAAAAGCTTTTGATGTAGTACGTGTGATGCTGACGCATCCACCTTATGAAAATCATATTGTACCGGAAAATATTCCACTGGATATTGTTTTTGAAGATGACACCTTGTTGTTGATTAACAAAAAGCCAGGAATGGTGGTTCATCCCGGACACGGAAATTATACTGGAACTTTAGTTCATGCCTTGGCTTATCATTTTGATAATTTGCCAATGAACAGCAGCGAACGACCGGGACTGGTTCACCGAATTGACAAAGACACTTCAGGTTTATTGGTCATTGCTAAAACGGAAGCTGCGATGTCACATCTGGCTAAACAATTTGAAGCTAAAACATCCGAAAGGGAGTATGTGGCTCTTGTATGGGGGAATGTAGTTGCCGAGGAAGGAACAATTGAAGGAAATGTAGCTCGTCACGTAAAAGACCGTATGCAAATGGCTGTTTTTGCTGATCCTGAAATAGGGAAGCCAGCAGTTACACATTACAAGGTGTTGGAACGCTTTGGTTATGTGACATTGATTTCATGCCAACTGGAAACAGGAAGAACACATCAAATTCGTGTTCATTTAAAGCACATTGGACATACTTTATTTAATGACGAGCGTTATGGCGGTCATTTGATTTTGAAAGGAACAACGTTCACTAAATACAAACAGTTTATAGACAATTGTTTTAAAATATTACCAAGACAGGCTTTACATGCCAAAACGCTTGGATTCGTTCATCCTACAACGGGTGAGATGATGCGTTTTGATACAGAATTACCTCAGGATTTTCAGGACTGTATTGAGAAATGGAGAGGATATTCTAAAACTAATTTATCCGAAGAAGTAGAGTAAGAATCTCACTCTACAATAAAACTGTCTGAGATATTGACATAAATGAAAATCCCTCTTGATTGTAATCGAGAGGGATTTCTTATTTTTTTTTCTTTTGTTATGGGTATCAGTAAAATAGTGGGTTGAGGCAGGAGTTTAAATCTAGGCTGCCAGTTGCTTATTGTTAAAGGTGTTGTATATTTAAACTATATTTACAGATTAGAAATAGCGTTTAATAATAGCAATTGTTAAAGAGCATGAAAGAAGATAAACCAACTTACGAAGCCTTACTCAAAAAAATAAAAGAGCAAGAAATTGAAAATCGACGACTTCTTGAAAATGAGGGGTTCAGAAACGGTTTTGAATTTTATTTTAAAGAATCAGCAGATTTAGTATGTTTCGCTGGGACTGATGGATATTATAAAAAGGTAAATCCTGCCTTTATAAATACTCTAGGCTACTCTAAAGAAGAAATTTTAAGTTCTCCCATAATCTCATTTATACATCCCGAAGATTTAGAGAAATCTATTGCAGAGCTTGCCGTTTTGTCACATGGTGTTACCTCAATAAATTTTGAGAATAGGCTAATTAAAAGGAATGGAGAAGCTGTATTAATCCAATGGTCTACTACTGTAGATGAATCAAAAGAATTTATTTATTCCATTGGTAGAGATAATACCGATCTGGAAAAATCAAAAGACTTACTCAATAAGACATTTGATCGTATAACTGATGCATTTATAGCACTTGATACTAACTTGTGTTATACTTATATGAATAAAAAAGCAGGAGAAATTTTCAAAATAAATTCGGCTGAAATGATTGGTGAAAGCCATAGAAAGATATGTCCAGAAGAGTCAAATCTCCCTTTTTATAAGGCATGTCTTGATGCTATGGATAACCAAAAGTATTTGTACTTTGAAAATTATTATGAGGCTGATGAATTATGGTTTGAAAACCATATTTATCCATCATCTGATGGGTTGTCTGTATTTTTTAGGGATGTAACGGATGAAAAAAAATCAGAGATAAAATTACAACAAAGCGAAAAACGTTTTCACGCTCTAGTAGAAAACAATGAAGCTATTATCTCATTGATTGATAGAGATAAAAGGAGTTTGTTTAGAAGTTCTTCCTCTTCTAAGTTAACTGGATGGACCAATGAAGAATTTGACGAAATCCCTGAAAACGAATTTTTTCACCCAGATGAGTTTGCATATATTCAAGAGTTAAAACGAAAGACATTTACTAGTCCAGGAGTTTTAATACCAGCTTTATTTCGAGTGAAACATAAAGAAGGGCATTATATTTGGCTAGAGGGCACTCTAAACAATATGTTTCAAGATAAGGACCTTAAAGGTATAGTTGCAAACCTAAGGGATGTGACAGAAAGAATTGAAGCAAATCGAAAAGTCATTAAAACAAATCGTCTTTATTTATTTATCAGCCAAATCAACCAAATGCTTGTTCGCACCACTGACGAACAAACTCTTTTCATGGAGGTCTGTGACATTGCTGTAAACATTGGTGGTTTTAAAATGGCATGGGTTGGAATTATTGATGAAGTTAATAAAAAAGTTGTTCCCGTGATGGTTGCAGGAGAACACCAAGGGTATTTTTCAATAATTAACCCTATTCCAATTGATATTGGACCGGAGAGTAAAGGCCCCGTTGGGACTGCTGTTAGAGAAGAAAAGTATATTGTTTGTAACGACATTGAAAATGCATCTTGCATGGATCCATGGAAAGATCCAGCTTCTAAAAGGGGGTACGCTTCGTTAGTGTCGGTTCCTATAATAAAATTTGGAAAAGTAATTGGCGTTGTTTCCTTTTATTCTAAAGAGAAAAACTTTTTTGATGAGGAAGAAGTTGCATTATTGGAAGAGGCAACCAGCGATGTTGCTTTTGCACTTGAGAATTTTGAAAAAGAAGAGGTAAGGAAGAAAGCAGAAGACGCAATCTATGAAAGTGAGAAGAAGTATCAAACCCTTACGGAAGTATCTCCTGTAGGGATATATAGAACAGATGTGTTTGGAAATACTACTTTTGTGAATTCACGTTGGTGTAAAATTTCTGGGTTGACTTATGATGAATGTATAGGTTTAGGTTGGCAAAATGCGATTCACCCTGAGGATCGAGAGTCAATAATAAAAGAGTTTGATCAGGCATTAGAAGATAAGGCAAAAGTTAATTTGTCTGAATATCGTTTTCTTCGTCCAGACGGTAGCACTTCATGGGTAATCGACCAAGCTATACCGGAGCGAAATGTTACTAATGAGATTGTGGGATATATTGGTACCGTAACAGATATTACTGAAAGGAAACTTGCCGAAGAAGAGATTAGAAAAATAAACAAAAAAATGGAGGCGGTCATTGATGCCATTCCTGATTTAATGTTCGAAGTTGATATTGAAGGTAGAATTTATAACTATCATGCTAGAACGGATGATTTATTAGCGGCCCCAGCAGAAATGTTTTTGGGAAAAAAAATTGTAGAAATATTGCCTCGGGAAGCGGCCAATATTTGTCTGGCAGCAATACAAGAAGCCGCAAGAAAAGGATTTTCTTCGGGTACTCACTATAAATTAGATTTACCACAAGGTCAGTTGTGGTTTGAGCTTTCTATAGCGCCAATGGAACGATCTGAGGAACATGATCTTCATTATATATGCCTTTCACGTGACGTTACTGCCGTTAAGCTTGCTGATGAGATCGTTCATAAAAGTGAAGAAAGGTATCGTGGACTTTTAAATAATCTCGATGCTGCAATTATCGTTTTTGCAAAAGACGGGTCAATAATTGCCCATAATCCTAAATCCAATCAAATATTTAATTTACAAGAAGAAAAATTAATAAGTAAAAAAGATATCTATTCAAACGGCGAATTTTATAGTGAAGAAGGTGATTTAGTAGGAGAAAGAAATTCTCCATTTATGAGGATTCGTTCTAATCAAGAACCTATTAAAAATTTAACGTTAGGATTTAAAAATTTTAGAGCAAATAAATTATTTTGGATTTTAGTAAATGGATACCCCATTTTTGATAAAAAAGGGAATGTTATTGAGATTGTTATTAGTTATATTGATATAACCGAAAGGAAATCGATGGAAATCGAAATCATTAATAGTAAGAAACAAGCCGAAGCAGCAAACAAAGCTAAATCAGATTTTCTGGCAAATATGAGCCACGAAATTAGGACTCCCTTAAATGGTATAATTGGTTTTACGCATTTGCTGTTGCAATCAAATCTGGATAAAAATCAATCGGAGTATATGACTACCATTAATGAGTCTGCATTTTCATTAATGCAGATTATTAATGATGTTTTGGATTTTTCTAAAATTGAATCTGGAAAATTAGAATTGAATACTGAAGAACTTGATTTGTATAAATTGACAAACCAAGTTATTGATTTATTTATATACCAGGCAGATTTTAAAAAAATAGAATTAATACTTAATGTAGATAAAAGTGTACCGCAATTTATCGTAGTAGATTCTGTCAGATTAAAACAAGTGCTAGTAAATCTAATAGGCAACGCCTTGAAGTTTACAGATTTTGGGCAAATACAATTGGATATTAGTGAAGTAGCTGTTGCAGATGAAAATTGGTCAACCTTGAGGTTCTCAGTTAAAGATAGCGGTATTGGGATCAAGGACGAGAACAAGAAAAAAATATTTCATTCTTTTGTTCAAGAAGATAGTTCTACGAATCGAAAATTTGGAGGAACTGGTTTAGGCTTGGCAATTTCAGATCAGCTATTGGCTTTAATGGACAGTAAGTTGCAATTGATGAGTATTTATGGAAAAGGAAGCGATTTTTTCTTTGAAATTAAAGTCCAAAAAACAGAACTTAAAGAAAGCGTAGAGCCTGAAATCGCTATTGCAAATGATAGTGAAACTGTTTTTCCGGAGTTTCTCAGTAATTTAAAAATTTTAATAGTTGAGGACAATAAAATTAATATGCTTTTGGCAAAAACACTAATGAAAAAATTAGTGGATAATTGTACGATTTTTGAAGCAGAGGGTGGAAATGAGGCAGTAGCAATTTGCAAAAAAGAAAAGTTGGATATCATTTTGATGGATATTCAAATGCCTAATAAAAATGGTTACGAAGCAGCCCTAGAAATAAGGGAATTAGAGGGTGAAAGTAAAATTCCAATTATAGCAATCACAGCAGGAATAATGCCTGAAGACAAACAGAAATGTTTTGAATCTGGAATGAATGATTATTTGTCGAAGCCAATTGTTGTTTCTGATTTAAAGGACATGTTAATTAAGTGGCTAAAGAAATAATTAAGTAATTAAATAAATGCCAAAAGACAAAAAATCTAACATGGTGTTTTTTTGTCTTTTGACATAAATCTATAAAATAACTGCCCTCTCGTTACTCTATTGATAAGGTTGAATTCAACTATTTTAGTGTTAGATGTTATTCATTTAATGGTGCTGTAAATAGTCTCTAAGAGCTAGAACAACATTCTAACGACTCCGTTTGAATGCTGAAAATGGATTTTTCAACACTATTGCTTTAGTGCAATGGTTTCCTGGCCAGAGCAAAATGATTAGGCGAATTAGGTTATTTTTCTAATTCTTTTAATAATGAGTAATTAGCTATTTTAAAAGTGCGGATTAAATTGTTCTTTTCATTTCCGGCAGTCATATTTTTATAATTGCTGTTTATTGTATGGACTTTAGGATCATTTTTTAAAGTATAGTTTATGGTTGTTTTCATAGTAGCTGACGATAAGTTAAATACCCATAAAATTTCAGTTACTTCGGCATCAACATTCATTTCAGAAGTACTTGTAGTATTGCTTGTTTCTTTGAATTTTAAATCTAATTTCGTTTCGTATGCCAACTCTTCAATTGATTTTTTAAACGCTTCTTTAACGTCAGGTTGACGCTCAAATCCAGCTCTAGGCCCAGAATAACTTACATTCATTTTACTCTTTTCATTCAGAGTAAAAGTGATTGTTTTATTTTTAAAAAAGTCATTTTTTAGATCGTTTTTCGCGAAATTACTTGTCGTTGCACAACTAATTGAAGTAAGGGCGATTAAAAAAGACAGTATTTTTACTGTTTTCATAAGTGTTGTTTTTCTTTTTTATTTAAATCTATATCCAATTCGCAAGTGTAAATTTACGGCAACGTCGCTTTTGTTTTCAGCATACCCAGCGTCCTTGGCAAAGTAATATAAATACCCAATTCCAATTCCAGTTTCGTACGTAAAGTGGTTACCAATATTTCTTCTAATACCCCAAGTAGGAACGATTGAAATATCACTTACAATACTCATGTTGTCGTAGTTGGAAATTACGAACCAATCGGGATGATAACTAGTTTTTAGAGAGATAAAATTCCCGCTGTTTCCATCAATTCGTCTCTCTTTTTTTACACGTTTGTTTAAGTTGTAGTACCAACGAGGCTCCATAGTGATTACTGGTACCAATATAACTCCGGTTTTGTCATAGAAACTTCCGGCCCAAATTCCCGTGTCAAATCCGATTTCAGTTCGTAGAGCAATTTGGTTTGATAATTTCGATTCATTATGTCCCCAAACCCCTAAGAATCCAGTTTGGACTCCAAAAGTTGATTTTTCGACGCTTGTGTTTTGTGATTTTGCAATTGTGGTTAGTCCGCAGCAGATAAGGGTTAAAATAATTTTATTCATTTAGTTCGGTCCGTTTTTATGTTAGATTTTTTATTCAAGTGTTGCATAACTGGTATATAAGCCTGATAAAATCAGAGTTTATTAATAATAAAATAGTACAAAATATCAGAGATGTTTTTATTTGTTGATCGTTTCTTTATAATGCATATCCTATCCTTAAATGCAGATGGGGTGTGTACTGGTTTCTATTATAAGCGCCATCAACATTTTGTACAGTACCACTTTGTTGGTTTTCTTTTAAGTAAACCATGCGATACCCTAAACCAATTGCAGTTTCATACGTAAAATGAGTTCCTATTTGGCGTTTGAGTCCCCAAGTAGGGATAATGGCTAAATCATCAGTTTTAGTGTAGTTGTCTGCTAAGTTTAGCACAAACCAATCTGGATGATAGCTGGTTTTAATGGAAAAGTAATTTCCGCTATTGTTAGTGGTTACTTTTCCGTTTCCGTTTCGTTTTTCTAAATTGTAATAATATCTCGGTTCTACTGTTAGTACGGGTTGAAAAATAAATCCGGCATTATCATAATGATCGCCAACAGTGAAGTCATGTTCGATGCCTATTTCGCTTCTTAAAGCGATGCTGTTAGATAATTTACTTTCATTGTTGAACCAAACTCCAACGACTCCAGTTTGAATACTGAAAATTGATTTTTCGACACTATTGTTTTGTGCGTGTGTACCTATACTAAATCCTAAAATTAGGACAGCTGCGATTCTTTTCATTTAATGATTAAATAAGTTTTGTTTTCGGAACTAAAAGTAGGATTATTTGTAGGTTTAACAACTATTGTTTAGTGCTAATGAACTTATTTGGTTTGTTGTAATTCAACTTTTTTATTGTCAACAAACAGTCTACAGCTTACGGAGAAAAAACCCGAGAGATTGGTTTTAATATTTAGTTCTGCTCCATTTTTAGTCTTTAATTTTCCGGTCATTTGACTTGGAGTTATAAAGTTTAATTGCTCATCCTGCAATTCATTATTTATAAATAGTTTTTCGCCAGTAAACCAGCCATTTGTTACTTTTATTTCAGAACCTTCATAGGTTGCGATCCATTCACTTTTCATAGTTGTTCTATTTATTGAGGTTATTTCTTGGTTAGATTTTCGAGACTTAAATTATTAACATACTTGCGTAATGAAGATGTAATGGAGTGATTAATGTTTATTTATTCAATGCTTTTAAAATACGTTCTTCATTTATGATTATATCTCTAAATAGTACATGTGGAAATACTTGATATTTTGAAGTTTTAAATACGTCAACAATTTTTAATAATGTTGATGCGGTAATAAGAGACAAATTCATTTCAGTGTCCATTTCGCAATCAGTAACAAAATCATCACTAAATTCAGGTGCTATTAATAATATTTTTATAATCCTTAAATCATTGTGTAGTGCTAATTTTTGATATGATTTCAACTGTCTTGATACGGTACTAAATTTATTATAGCCTTTTTCTTTACTTGTTTTACACTCCACAATGATAACTTCATTATTTCCAAGATTTAAAAGTATATCTATCATATCTTTATTAGTATTCAATTTTTGTTTAGATTTTTCATCTACATTGAATCCCAGATTTGAAAAGATAACTTTAGTAAGTTCTTCAAATTTTAAACCTAACTCACTTTCTTTTATCGCAATACCATTTTCTTTTAGTAAGTTAAGATCACGATAAGCTACATTTGCGTAATTTTCCAAGTATAAATTTTCAGCATCTTTATAATGCTCCATAATATTTGCAATATCATCCCCTCTTTGTTTTATACCATTATCTTTTATAAAGTTAGACAAATCAGTTTTTACAATTAAATCTAGAATATCTCTAGGTTTAATATTATAATCAAGTAGAAAATCTGCTTTCATTACAAACTCATCTTGAAGCTCAAATTTATTTTTTAGTAATTTATTTAATGCTGGTAAAGAAGTATTTAGTTCAGTTAGCATTTTATCAAAACCGTCAATAGAAATTCCAACTTTTTCATCTTTTTCAACATTTTCAAAGTATTCAACTAAGCTACTTATTTTTTCTTCTAAAGTACTTCCTTTTAAATTATTGATATTTAAGCTGCTTTCACATAGTTCATTAAGATGTTTTTTCTTATCAGTCAAGGTACTACCTTCTTTATATATATCTGTTGTAAGTAAACTTTTAAATGAAATCCCGCTATTTATGATTTCCTCTATTTTTACTGAATAGTCTAGCTTTCTATCGATATTATGTTTTTTTGCAATTTGATTTAAAATAGGCTCTTTTAATGATTTTAAAGTTCTTCTGTAGAACTTGTCTGCAACATCTTTTTGGCGTAATTTTCTCAAAATCCTTACCATTTCATCTGCAACATAAATTGTATTATCTTTTTTTGAATAAAAAATAACACCAATATTTTTAAGGCTATTGATTACATCATGTATGTCTACCTTTTTAATAGGTAAAATGGAATAGTTTATTAGTTTAACCTCCTCTTGAGAAAGCTGAAGTTCTTTTGCAAGAGTAAGTATTATGGATAATTCATCTGAAGTGATTTTCGCTTCACGATTATTTAGAGCATCATTATTATAGGCTGTTGATAAGCAAGATCTATATATTCTATAATCTCTTTTTCTTTCCTCTCCTAATTCGGATTTTTCATTTTCTAATTCGTTATTTAATTCTTTTATTCGAATTTTTAAATTTTTTATTTCACTTTCGTAAAGTCTAGAAAACCAATCTTGTCTCATGATGCAGTTCCCATCACGAATTATAATGTCAATTAATATATCTAGCTGGGATGTTACCTCTTGAAACTCACATCGTATTTGATTTAAAAAGTCTTCTGAAGTAAGTGAAAAAATATTTGATATGTTTTGATTATCTACAGATTTCAAACCTTTATCAGTAGAGCTTAAAATTTTTTCAATTTCTTTAATACTACTCGGTTTTTTAGAAATAATATTATCAATAATCTTGATAAAAGAATTTTTTTCTATAGAACCAAGTTTGTCTAAGATCTTTTCTAATTTCATGTTTTACTTTTTAAATTGGATTTGTAATTCAGGTTTTAGTTGCCGCTATATAAAATGATTACTAAAAGTTTTTTAGCGTACCCGTAAATAAAAGGATTGTAAAGGTGGAATCCAATACCCACTTTTAGTGATATTATCTATTTTTTCTTACAACATTTAGTAGCTTATTTCAACTCAATTGTTCGAAAAGTAAGGTTCACTCTTGGAGTAGTGACACGGGTAGTAGGAGGTAGGCGGTGCAGCCAGTGTGTTTGGGTTTTGTCTTTCATTACGAGCAAGCTGCCGTGGGCTAAGATTTTTGATACGGTTTCTTTGCTGTCTTTGTGTTTGAAGGCAAATTTTCTTTCCGCTCCAAAGCTTAGGGAGGCAATTGCACCATTCTTCTTTAAGTCTTTCTCTCCATCACTGTGCCAGGCCATTCCTTCGTTGCCGTTATGGTATAAATTGAGTAGGCAGGAATTGTAAGTTTCGCCCGTTTTTTCTTCGACCAATGCTTTTAAGGCTAATAATTCTGGAGTCCAGATTAAGGCTTGTTTGGTCGTGTTAGAATAGGTATAGTTAAAATTAGTGTTGCCATACCAAGCGACTTTTCTTTTGGTGATAATGAGTTTGCCAAAGATGATGGCTTCGTCGTTTTTCCAGGCAATGGTTTGCAGTAAATTTTCCAAGTAGAAGTTGGCTTCCCCAAGCGACATGATGTGGCCGTAATAGAGTACGTTTCCGTCTTTGGGAAGCAAGTTTTGGTTTTCGTCTAGTTCGGTGCTGAATAAATCCATTGTTTGTATGCTGTTTTCATGCAATGACCACAAGGTCGGAAATTGTTTTGAATTGCTTCTGCCTCAGAGGTAAAAAACACTCGATTTTCTTTTTTCATTCGCTTGCCTGATTTGCAGTGCAGGGTTCCGTAAATTTTGAGTTTACTGTTTCCTGCGAAGACAATCTCCTGTTGTTTGATTTTGGATTTTAGTGAGGCGGCTGTTATTTGTTTATGTGCTATCATTGTTTTTGTTTTGCGTGAGGGGTTGCAGTGGAAATCCTCTCTTGTCTCGTTTGTAAAACGAGACAAGAGAGATTGAAACAAAAGACCCGACCCGCAGGGGCACGCCCAACTTATGCTTGCAATTTGATTTCAAATAAACAACAACCTTTAGTCATTTGATAGTGCGCAGGCAATCCCGCTGTGGATTGTAAATCGAATATCCCTAGAAAATCAAAGCCGGCATTGGTATAATGTTCAATAAGTTTGACATTATTGCCCAAGGTGTCTAAACGAACATAATTTTTCTCGATACTTTGTGCATATTCTTTTGCCCATTCGACTAGAATCCCAACAAAATTATGGCCTCTAAAGTCAGGGTTTGTTGCAATGCGATGAATGTATATTGCGGCATCCTGATCTCGTTCTTCCCAGATTTCGGGATCATTGAAAGTTATGGCCCATACACAAGCGATTTGGCCATCGATAAGGAGTTTCCATTGCCGATTTTGGGCTAGTTCTGTCTCGACAAGTTGGCGGTCAAAGTCAGGCCAAACTACGACATTTTTTGTTTTTTGGTATGCCGATGCGATGGCGTACAATCTAAATATTTCATCGATATCTGTAGCAAGGGAGTTTTCTATTTTCATAGTTTAAAGTTTGTTTTTTTGTGCGGATTCCCATCCAATAATTGCTGTTTTGCGGGTTGGTCCCCACATGTAGCCACCCAGTACGCCTGTCGCTTGGATAACACGATGGCAGGGAATTAGAAAGGCTACGGGGTTTTTACCTATTGCGGTACCTACAGCTCTTGAGGCATTGGGTTTTTCTATTTGTTGTGCAATAGCTCCGTAGGTTGCTAACTGTCCCATTGGAATTTTAAGCAACGTTTCCCATACTTTAAGCTGAAAGTCAGTGCCTTTTAAATGTAATTTAATTTGGGGCAGTTGAGAGCCTTTTTGATTAAAAATAAGAAGTGCAGCCTGTTGCAGTGAATCGGTTATTTGCAGAAACTGGGCATTGGGGTAGTGGTGTTTCATCTCTAAGAAAGCGGTTTCCTCGTTAGTATAAAAGGCCATATGGCAGATCCCTTTTTTGGTAGAAGCCACAATGATATCCCCAAACGGACTTTCGGAAAAGCTGTAATTAATAATCAGGTTTTTGGCGCCATTTTTATATTCGGCAGGAGTCATTCCTTCGATGTTGACAAATAGATCATGCAATCTACTGGTGCCGGAAAGTCCCGTTTGATACGCTGTTGCAAAAAGTGTGGTTTGACTCTCTTTTAATAATTGTTTAGCGTGTGCTACACTAATGTATTGTAGAAATTTTTTTGGACTTGTTCCTGCCCATTCCGTAAAAAGGCGTTGAAAATGAAAGGGGCTAAGATTCACTTTGGCAGCGACTACATCAAGATTGGGTTGATCCTTAAAATTTTGCGTGATGTAGGCTATTGCTGCTGCAATGCGGTTGTAATTAGTAGTTTGCTGCTGATTCATTGCATTTCATTTTATAAAGCAAATATCGTAAGTATTTTGTCATTATAAAATCCGAAACTTGCTCTATTGTGTTTTTGAAAAAAATACAATCTGTATAATATATTTTGGCTACGCTAACCATATTCTTGCACAATTGTTAATTCTAAGTTAAATACAGCTATAAAAACGATTAAAGAAAGGGTTACAATTATTTTTGATGCTGATTAATCATTAAACAACCATTAAATGAAGAAAATATTCATTTTGACTACTTTGGCTGCTTTTATTTTTGCGCCAAGTCTAACATTCGCCCAAAAACAGTGGCACAAGGATGAGAAAAAGAATAAAAAGACTGAAGTAGCGCCAGCAGTTACTCCACCAGAAAAAAAACCAGAGGCAACAATTAAACCCTACGATAAGGTAATTACTAAAGGAGCCATCTCTGATGATGGTCTGTTTACAGTACATAAGGTAGATAAAAAATATTATTTTGAAATCCCCAATAAATTATTGAACAAGGACATGCTTTTGGTCAGCAGACTATCGAAGTTGCCTTCTAATTTGGGTGGAGGATATGTTAATGCGGGCTCAGAAACAAATGAGCAATTAGTTGTTTGGCAACGTTTTCAAGATAAAATTTTAATCAAATTAAAGTCGTACACTGCGGTGGCCAATGATAGTTTGCCAATCAGTATCTCTGTAAAAAATAACAATTACGAGCCTACTTTGTATGCCTTTGATATTGCAGCTTTTAGCAAAGATTCAGCCAATACGGTAATTGATGTATCTAAGTTTTACGGAAGTGATGTTAAGGCTATTAGTGGATTATCGGCCAATATGAGAGAGGCTTATAAAGTTAAAGGCATGGATGACTCCCGTAGTTTTATCACGGCGATGAAAAGTTTTCCAATGAATATAGAGGTGATTCAGGATTTTACTTATAATGCGGGCAAGCCACCAGTACTTGAAGATACGGAAACGATTAGTATCCAGATGAACCAATCGATGATTTTGCTTCCTGAAAAAATGATGCAGCCTCGTCTTGCTGATCCAAGGGTGGGTTGGTTTACCATGAGTCAATATGATTATGGAAGTGAGGAGTTAAAATCTGATAGTAAAACCTACATTCGCAGATGGAGATTAGAGCCTAAAGATCCTGTGGCTTACGCCAATGGGGAACTTGTTGAGCCAATTAAACCCATCGTATATTATATTGATCCGGCCACACCAGAGAAACTACGTAAATACATCAAACAAGGTATTGAAGAATGGCGAAAACCATTTGAAACGGCAGGTTTTAAAAATGCTATTATTGCAAAAGACCCTCCGACGAAGGAAGAAGATCCTGATTTTAGTCCGGAGGATATGCGTTATTCTGTAATACGTTATGTAGCCAGTACGACACGTAATGCAGTTGGTCCTAGTGTTTCTGATCCCAGAACAGGAGAAATAATTGGAAGTGACGTAATCTGGTACCATAACCACCTACGTTCGTACCGAAACCGCTATTTATTAGAAACAGGTGCCGCTAATCCATCTGCAAGAACACTAAATACTAGTGAAGAGGAAATGGGAGAGATGATGCGTTTTGTTATTGCTCATGAAGTGGGACATGCTTTGGGTTTTCCACACAATATGGGAGCGAGTTGCGCTTATGATACCGAGAGTTATAGAGATGCGGCTTTTACACAAAAAAATGGAATAGCAGCGAGTTTAATGGATTATGCTCGTTTCAATTATATAGCGCAACCAGGAGACAAAGGAGTACGTTTTATTAGACAAATGGGACCTTACGACCATTATGCAGTGAATTGGGGGTACAGAGTAATTCCAAATTCGGTTTCTCCGGAAGCGGAGGTGCCTACATTAGATAAATGGATTCTTGAAAAAGCGGGAGACCCAATGTATAAGTTTGGTAAACAAAGCAGTAGTTTTGATCCTACTTCTCAAACAGAAGACATCGGGAATAGTTCGATGAAAGCCAGTAGCTACGGACTTAAAAACTTAAAGTATGTTGCGGAACATTTATCAGAATGGACTAGTGATGTAACTAATAGTTATGAGGATTTAGATGAATTGTATAAAGAAATGTTAGACGTATGGAGTAGGTATGTAGGCCATGTTGTGACCAATGTGGGTGGTGTGAATGAAGACACTAAAAAGCCTAATCAAAAAGGAGTGATTTATACGGTTGTTCCTAAAGTACAACAGCAAGAAGCCATGCAATGGTTGCAAACCAATGCTTTTTCTTCGCCTACTTGGCTGGTTAATGTAAAGACTTTAAGAAACACAGATTATTCTGGTTATACAGAGCGTTTCAGAAACTTACAGGCGAGACATTTGAATAATTTGTTGAGTTTTGATCGCATTGGTCGATTAATGGATGCCGAAATTCTGGGAACGGATAATTATACTGCTCTGGATTTACTACGTGACATGCGAAAAGGAATCTGGAAAGAAGCCAATACCGCTACAACAGTGTCTATTTATCGTAGAAACTTACAACGTGCTTATATTGAAAGAATGGAATATCTTATGAAAGAAGAAATTAAACCTAGCCGTTCTGGAGATTATTACAATGTATCACAATCTGATGTACGCGCTTTGGTAAGAGGTGAGTTAGCAACCTTAAAATCGGCATTAGGAACAGCAAAGAATAGTGCTGTAAATACAGAAACTAAATACCATTATGCGGATTGTATTGAGCGAATCGCTTTGATTTTAGATCCTAAATAAAGGTAAATAACAAGTAATAAAGGTCTGCTCATGAGCGGACCTTTTTTTTATATGGCATTAACGGGATAGTTTTCATGACTCTTTGTACGTATAGGTTCTGTCACAGGACTTACTACTTTATATTCTTTGGTTGGAAATTCAAAAGTGTAACTTTTACCTGTGAGATATATTAGTCCGTGGACTATTGATTCTGGCAGAAAACTCAGTTTGTCCAAAAAGTAATCATAGGTTTTATTACAATAATTGGTAATCAGAAAAGGGAATGAGTTAGGGATAAGATAAAGATCTTCGATATATTGTTTATCTACAGTAACTTTTTTGTTGAATTCAAAATAATGAATTTCTTTGTTTTCTTTTTTTAATTGGATTAAATCGAAAACAGATAAAGGTATTTTGGAATTGGTATGGTAAAAAAATATGGATTTTGACACATCAATTATAACCCACTTTTTAAATTCTTTAGAGTATACCTCGTTAAAGGAATGCCCGCCAAGGATAGTATGGTTGTCTGTTATGATTTTTAACCCCCATTCTTTTACTTTTAAATCGTTGATGACACAGAAATTATTATAGACCTGCGACATATCACTACAAACGCCTCCTTCGCCTCTTATCATTTTTCGAAGCGCTTTGTTAGAGGATTTTCCAAGCCCTGGTCCTCCTTTGATATGGTTTCTGAGCCACTTTGCTATCTTTTTGGCTTTTTCAATATCACTTAAATCGGCCTTTGGTTTTGCCAAAATCATGTTGTTCAACTGAAAATAAATAGGAGGAATGTCATACTTAGGATTGATAGCATTGTAGCAAAAGTTTTCAATACGATCCAAGGATGATTTCCGAGAAACCATTCTGAATCTTATTTTAAACAAAAGAGAATGTCTCCTAAAATACCAAAGTAAGGGTTTACTCATAATTTATTTTATTTGAAGATTACACATTCTAAATATAGGGCATTAATGAGCTAAAGCAAAGAACTAATCGTTGAGTATCAGATATACAGGATGAATAGCTTGTGTTGTAGTAAATTTATTAACTACCATGTTTGGCGAACAGCTTTAAGTATTAAAACAAGAAACTCCCAATCTTCAAATAGTTAGATTGGGAGTTTCTTGTTTATTTATGCATAAGAAAGGGCATTGATTAGCTGTATTTCTATATAATCG
This sequence comes from Flavobacterium gillisiae, assembly GCF_900107635.1. Classification (GTDB taxonomy): domain Bacteria; phylum Bacteroidota; class Bacteroidia; order Flavobacteriales; family Flavobacteriaceae; genus Flavobacterium; species Flavobacterium gillisiae. The sequence continues at coordinate 210,447 of NZ_FNRD01000004.1, read as the reverse complement.
GAATAAAGTAAGGGAGATTAAATACCAGCTTTGATTAGTATTTAAATTGTGTTATTTTTTCACGACTCCTTTTGGTTCTATTTTATTGACCGCTTTGATAGGTTGTCTGTATACTTCAACATCATCTTTAACTAAGCGTTTTTGCAACCACAGAGACAATTTTTCTACAGAGTTTTCAGGAAGGCCTTTTGTGCTTTTATAAATCAACACAGGTACTGTTTTGGTACTGTCTGTACTTTCGTTGAAGGTATGATTAGACATTGATATATTATCTACCTCAGGAAATAAAATTTTTATTTCAGCTAATAAGGCTTTGTTATCATACTTATTTGCGACAAGTTGTTTTTTTAGGCTTAAAATTGAAACGTCTTTTTGACTTAGCTGTGATTTGTTAAAGCTAATTTCGTTAAGAATATCGCTTTTAAGATCTGTTGTGTCCTGTATTACAGATAGGACAGTATTGTTTATATCATAGGCTTTAAGCCTTAGATTTAGTTTCTTAATTTCATCTACACTATATCTTTTAGAAAGAAATCCGAGCTCCAGTTTTTTTGGGTTTTGATTGAATTTAGTTTTCTTATACAAAATGGCAATTCCTTTATTTGAAAACTCATTATCTGTAAAAAGATCAATCTGGTGTTGGTATTTTTTTTCTTCAATTAAGATGTAGGCAAAATAGATACTAGGTAGCATTAAAACCGTGATCAAGCCTGAAATAATATATTTCACCTGTTTTTGTGCTTTCTCATCCAGTTGCTTTTTGGTAGGATACTTTAAATATTTTACGATGAAAAAAGTAGAAATACAAATGAACACGCAGTTGATAGAATACAAATACATGGCACCAAAAAAGAATTTAAAGCTCCCTAATGCTAAACCGTATCCTGCGGTACAAAGTGGCGGCATAAGTGCCGTTGCTATGGCAACACCGGGTATTGGATTTCCTTTCTCTACTCTTGTAATGGCAATTGCACCAACCAAACCACCAAAAAAGGCAATAAGAATATCGTAGATATTTGGTGAAGTTCTAGATAGTAATTCAGGCTGCGTTTCTTTGAAGGGACTGATATAAAAATAGAGGGTAGAAACGACGAGGCCAACAAGGGTGGCTATCAGTAGATTTTTTAACGATTTTTTCAGTAAATTGAAATCATAAACACCCAGCCCAAAACCGGCTCCTATAATCGGACCCATTAATGGCGATATTAACATCGCACCTATTATCACTGCGGTAGAATTTACGTTTAATCCTATAGATGCCACAACTATAGCACAAGCTAAAATCCATAAATTAGAACCTCTGAAGGAAATATTGGACTTTACGAAATCCAATACTTTCTTCTTTTCTTCCTCTCCTTTGCTTAAATTGATATAAGCAAAAAGACTATTTACTATTGTTTTCATCAATGCCTTCTTTTAAAGTTTTTTTCAAAAAGATAAAGCCTACTAATCCTGCTATTAACGACGAAAGTAAAATGATAAATTTTGCGTTGCTAATTATAGTTTGGTCATCAAAAGCGAGTAAAGTTATGAAGATCGACATTGTAAACCCAATACCTCCCAAAAATCCAACTCCAATGATTGTTTTCCAATTCAAATCAGAGGGGAGTTTACAAATTCCTAAAGAAACAGCCGCAAGTGAAAAGACAAAAATACCTAATGGCTTCCCTACGATTAATCCCAAAGCGATTCCTATACTGTAATGCTGAGCAATAGTTTCTCCAATGTTTGAACTGATAACAATTGCTGTATTGGCTAGTGCGAAGAGCGGGAGTATAAAGAAACCAACTGGTTTATGTAGAAAATGCTGTAAAATAGACGAGGTAGATTCTTTATCTCCATTTCCAAATGGAATAACAAAAGCTAGTAGTACTCCAGTAACAGTAGCGTGAATACCTGAATGAAGCATGAACCACCACATTATAGCCCCACCAATAAGGTAAGGAATTAGGTTTTTAACTTTCATACGGTTAAGTACAAATAACACTAACATTGTACCTAAAGCATAAAACAGATTAGACCAAAGAATAGTTTTAGTATAAAATATGGCAATAACCATAATTGCTCCTAAATCATCTATTACCGCTAATGCTGTTAAGAATATTTTTAAAGAAAGTGGCACTCGATTCCCTAATAGAGACAGAATTCCCAATGCAAAAGCAATATCAGTTGCCATAGGGATACCTGCTCCAGCTTGCGCAATAGTTCCGTAGTTCAGCATTAAGTAAAGTCCCGCAGGAACTAGCATTCCTCCTAAGGCTGCAAATATGGGTAATAGAGCATCTTTTATGTTTGATAACTCACCTTTGTAGATTTCTCTTTCTAATTCTAAACCAATTAATAAAAAGAATATGGTCATTAAACCATCATTAATCCAGTATTCCAGACTTTCTCCTCCCAGTTTCATATGCCAGGTATGGATGTATTGTGACCCAAATATTGAGTTTGCCATAAACAAAGAAAATATGGTGCACGCTATAAGGATAAGACCTGTTGATTTTTCGCTTTCAAAAAATTCATTAAATAAATCTGAATTGTAAATGCGCTTTATTGTTTTTTTCATTTTTGTCTTCATGTATTCTTTTTACCCTAAAACCGGAAGAATTTCCGTTTTGTTACTAATTTAAACGACTAATTCTTAGATTCACAAAAATAGCTAAATAGTTACGAATCTCCTCCTAGAAATTGATAATATTATCAGAGGTTACTGTATTAAAAATCGTAAAACAGGAATTTAAATTCTGTTTTTTTGATAATCCGATACTAATAGAAAGTGGTTGATATACGATTTAGTTGATAGGGTTCTTAAAACGAAACTAATAACGTGGTTGTTTAGGATTACTATAATACTGATGGTGAATGCGGCTTCAATATTATGAAAGATGTTTGTTAAGAGTTATTTTTTTATTTGAAGTTTTAATAATAAGTCGGTTTGTATGTCATCGCCTAATGTGAAAACATGTTTGTCAAATGCGACAAATCCATTTTTAGTATAAAATCCAAGTGCTCGGTAATTCTCTTCCCAAACTCCCAGCCAGATATATTCAACTTGATTTTGCTGCGCTATTTCCAGTACATGATCAACAAATAACTGTCCCACTTTTTTACCGTGGTATTCCTGTAAAACATAAATGCGATGAATCTCCATTGCATTCTCGTGCATTAACTCAGTTTGTGCTTTACCAAAATTGATTTTTAAATAACCAATAATTTTAGCGTCTAATATGGCTAAGTAAAAGGAAGATTCTGGATTAGTCAATTCCTTTGTTATTTGTTTTGCATTAAAACTTTGCGCGATGTAATTTGAAAGGTTTTCAGGAGTATTTACCGCGGTAAATGTTTCGGTGAAGGTTTGCTTGCCAATAATTTGCAGCGATTCTAAATCGGATACAGTTGCTTTTCTAATTTCAATTTTGCTCATGATAAAAAAATCGGTGGTCGTGTCATAAAATTCAGAATCAAAAATAGCATAATTAAAATTTGGAACAATTTTTATTTTCTATTTCGTCATTAAACAAATCGATTTGTATTTGTCTGTTTATTGTTTTTCAATTAGTACTTTTGATTTTATATTAAAAAGAACCTGAAACAGGATTATTTATGAAAATTGTTATATCGCCAGCCAAATCTTTAAACTTCGAAAAGGAATTACCTACTTCACAATATACGGAACCTGCTTTTCTAAAAGAATCAAGACAAATCCAGAAAGTGTTGAAGCAACAATCCCCAAAAGATCTATCTGCATTAATGGATATTTCAGATAAATTAGCAGAATTGAACTGGCAACGCAACAAGGATTGGAAAACGCCTTTTACGCCTGAAAATGCACGACCTGCTGTCTATGCTTTTGATGGAGATGTGTATACTGGTTTAGACGGTTATGCAATTCCAACAGATAAATTAGAAAATTTACAAGATAGTTTACGAATACTTTCGGGTTTGTATGGAGTACTAAAACCATTGGATTTAATTCAGGCGTACCGATTGGAAATGGGGACAAAACTGCCCATTGGAGAAGATAAGAACTTATATGAATTTTGGAAAACTAAAGTAACAAAATCGTTAAATAAAGAATTAGAAGAAGGGGAGTTGTTTGTCAACCTTGCCAGTAATGAATATTTTTCGGCGGTAGATACTAAAGCATTGAAAGTACCAGTAATCACTCCAGATTTTAAGGATTATAAAGATGGAAAACTGAAGATAATTAGTTTTTTTGCCAAGAAAGCAAGGGGGATGATGGTGCGTTATATTATAGATACCGAAGCAAAAACAATAGAAGATTTAAAAGGTTTCAATTATGATGGCTATCAATTTGATGCCAATCTTTCAAAAGGAGATCATTTGGTATTTACTAGATAGTACTTCTAAAATAATTCATAAAAAAACTCCGACTTAGATCGGAGTTTTTTTATGGATTTAATGCATTGCATCTGCCGGATTGATTTTGTTTTTTCCTTTTTTGATAAAGAATATAATTGGAATACAGCAGAGAAACATAATACCCAGATACATGAAAATATCCATATACGATAAAACAGTGCTTTGCTTTAAAACGGAATAATCAATTGCCTGATAGGCTTTTTTCATAGATTCATTTGCAGTGAAACCTTTTGACATAAAACCTTTTTGCAAAAGCAGCAATCGTTGTTGCACTTCAAATTTACTACTATCTAAATGCGCAATTAAATTGACGCGGTGTTCTTGACTGAATCGTGTGATAAAAGTGGTAATAATGGCTATACCGAAAGAACCTCCCAGTTGTCTCATCATTCCTGTAAACGCAGCTCCTTCACCAATATTTTTTCCTGATAAAGTGGATAGCGATAAAGTAGTAATAGGGACAAAAAGTAGTCCTAAACCAACTCCTCTTAAAATTAATGCCCAATACATATGTTCTTCACCCGTATCCGGCGTCATGCTATTGTGCATCATAAAAGTAAATAAAAAGAAAACTAAGAACCCAACACCAATCATGTAGCCTTGTGGAACTCCTTTTTGTATTAATTTACCAATAATAGGCATCATAAAAGCGGTGGTTATAGAACCAGGAATCAATAATAAACCAGCATCTGTGGCAGTCCATCCTAAAATGGATTGTGTATATATTGGAATTATTAATGTGGAACCATATAAACCAAAACCTAGTATGAAAGCCATAAGAGTACCAATTCTCAAGTTCCCGTCTTTTAGAACGCTTAAATTTACAATTGGATACTTATAGGTTAACTCCCTCCAGATGAACAGTATTAATCCAAATAATGAAACGACACTTAATAAAACAATTAAGTTGTTGTTAAACCAGTCATCTTGTTGTCCATGTTCCAGTACGAATTGTAGTGAACCAATGAAAGATGCCAAAAGAATGATTCCAATCCAATCGACTTGATTCGATTTCAGTTTTTCTCCGTATTTTGGACTTCTTACAAAACTTAAAGTCAAAAGGGTAGCTATAATACCTAAAGGAATATTGATATAAAAAATGTAAGGCCATGAAAAATGATCTACAAGATATCCACCTAATGGCGGACCTAGTGTAGGACCTACAATTACACCCATTCCATAGATAGCTTGCGCCATTCCTCTTTTTGCAATAGGATAGCTTTCGGTAATAATCGTTTGTGCCGTTACCAATAAGGCACCACCTCCAAGACCTTGAATAAATCGGAAGGCCACTAATTCCCATATATTGGTAGCGTTACCACATAAAAAGGAAGCAACGGTAAAAATAATGATCGAAACCGCAAAGTAATTTCGTCTTCCAAATTGCTGTGAAAGCCAACTGGTCATAGGGATTACAATTACATTTGCAATTGCATAGGCAGTAATTACCCAGGCAACATCAGTTAATGTTGCGCCAAGGCTTCCTCTCATGTTTGTTAGTGCCACATTGACAATAGTGGTATCTACAATTTCTAGCAAAGCACAAAGTACTGCCGTTATTGTAATAATAACCCGTCTAAAGCCGTATTCGACTAAATCGTCGTCTCCTTGTCCTATTACCATTTTATTTTATATGTACGTCTACATCCACATTCATTCCCGGACGTAGTAGTTTTATTTTCTCAATATCATTGTTTGCATCAATGCTAATTTTTACTGGTAAACGTTGAATCGTTTTTACAAAATTTCCAGTAGCATTATCTGGAGGTAAAATAGAAAAACGCGCGCCAGTTGCGGGAGAAAAAGAAGTGACCGTTCCATTAAAATCATAATCTGGATACGCATCTACTTTGATAGTCACTTTTTGCCCAGTCACCATTTTATTTAATTGCGTTTCTTTAAAATTAGCTACAACCCATGCTTCATTGTTGTTGATAATATAAAAAAGAGATTGTCCTGGTTGAACTAATTGTCCTGGTTGAATGTCAATTTTAGAAACCTGCCCGTCAATTGCAGCGGTGATTGCCGTATAACTTAAATTTAAAATTGCAGAGTCAAGTAATGCTTTCGCTCTTTTAATATTGGCTGAAGCCACATCTGTTTGCTTGTCAGTCGCTTTTGATTTTGCCACAACAACTGATTTTTGAAAAGCAGTTGCTTTTTCTTGCTGTTGCAAAATTCGTACTTGATTTTCAGCTTCTAATTTAGCTGCTAATGCCTGCTCGTATTGTTGTTTTGTAATCGTATGGCTTTTATATAAATTGTTATATCTGTTGTAATCACTGTTAACACGATCTAATCTAATTTTAGCGCTTTCAATATTTCCACCCGCTGATTTTACATTAGCTTCTGATACAGAAATACTGGCCAAAATACTACCGATATCGGCTTTTGTAACTTCTAAATTTCCTTCGGCTGCAGCCAAATTTGCTGTTGCTTCGTCAATTTTTAATTGGTAATCTTTCTTGTCAATCGTAAACAAAGTATCTCCCTTTTTTACAAAATCGTTGTCTTTTATAAACACCTTACTTACATATCCCGATACTCTTGGAATAATTGGGTTCATGTTTTTCTCAATCTGCGCATCATCAGTTCCTTCGTGAGAAAGGGAATGAATATACTTATAGGTTCCATAAATAACACCTAGTAGTACTAATGAAGTGATTATAATGATAAACTTGGTATTGGTTTTTTTCTTAGTCATTTTAGGTATCGATTATATTTTTGAAAGATTGAAAGTTTGGTTTAGTTGCCCGCTTACAGAAAGCAACTCATAGTATTTTTGGATCACATTAGCTCGGGCCAATGTTTTATTGATATTGGAACCTAGTTGTTCCACATCAGCCTCAAGAAGATCATTGGTGTCAGATAAACCGTTATCGTATTTGTCTTTTATGATTCTGTAATTTTCTGATGCTTGTTCCACTGCTTGATTGTAAACTAAATCTTGTTTTAAAGCTAAGTCATAATCCTCAATGGCTTTTTGTACTTGTATTTTAATATAGTCAGTAAGCATCGTTTCTGAATTTTGTATTTCAAGTGCTTTGCTTTCCGCTATTTTAACATTGGTACCGTTTTTCAGAATACCGCTTAAATCATATGAGACACCAACGCCTATATTCATGGCGTTTTGTACCGTAATAACATTTTTTAAATCTAATGCTGTATACCCCCCAATGATCGAAATAGAAGGATAATAACCGCTTTTGGCCATTTGAATAGTAGCTAAACTTGCTTTTTCTTGTAGTCGAATGGATTCTAAATCTTTTCGGTTTCCCAATGCTAGTTCGTCATTCGTTGGAATATTCGTCATTAGGAAGTCGGCAAAATCACTTTCTTTGATTTCTAGTTTTGTCTTGGCGTCCATTTTTAGTAGACTGACAAGCTCAAAATTTACTGTGTTTAATTCACTAATGGCTCGGTCTAATGAAAGTTGTACTTTGGAAACCTGAAGTTGTGATTTTAATAAATCATTTCTTGGAATAATTCCGTTTTTTTCCAATTGAAGGAAATCACTAACACGTTGTTTTGCACTTTTTTGATTTTCTTTTAAAAGCTCCACCGTTTTTTGTGCTTTGTACAAACTCGCATAGTAATTAACGACCATCATCGCCACTTCTTCTTTGGTTTGCATGGCAGCGGCTGTTTCAGCCTGATACATATTATCGTAGGCTTTAATGGTGTTTTGAATTTTAAAACCTGAAAATACGGGAAGACTAGCACTTACCTGTCCTATCATTAATTGATCTACGGCAGGAAGTGGTTGTGCATCGTTACTTTTATTTATTTTGAAATCAATGGATGCCTGCGTTAAGCGCTGGTATTGACCTGATATTTTCAAATCAGGATACTGACTGTTTTTAACCGACTGTAATTCGTGTTTTTTGGTATTTACTTTAGTGTTTGCCAAAGAAACTTCATTGCTTTTGGCCCAAGCCAAATGAATGGCTTCATCGAGCGTTAAACTCGTTTTTTCTTGCGCTTCTATTGACGAAATTCCTATAAAGAATATCCCAAAGAGCATGAGTTGACTAACTTTCATATATCAGAAGTGCTTTTATGGTTTGTTGAATGTGTTTTGTCAGATTGACATTTATATAATTATTGTATAAGTCTTCAGTATTTATATTTAATAAATCCATGAAATACTCTTTATTCATATGGAAATGAAAAAAAGTACCTAGAATAGTAGGGGTTATCAGCGGAATTGAAATGTCTTTTCTAAATACACCTTTATCCTGGCCTTCGGTGATGATGGCTTCTAGCGATTTTAAATTGCTTTTTCGTAAGTCGTAAAAGGATTTAATATTCAGTTCCTTTTTTTGGGTGGCCATCTCAAAATGAAGAATTCTAAAAATCCCTTTATTGGAATTAATCCTATTGATGTATAGGGCAATCAGCTTGTTGATCTTGGCAATGGGTTCTAGATCTTCAACCAACAAGTTTTCGATCTGAATCTTTAAATCTTTAGTTCTGTAAAATATTAGTGATTCCAGCAAACGTTCTTTCGAACCAAAATAATAAGAAACCATGGCGATATTAATCTTGGCTTCTTTTGCGATATTTCGAATGGAAGTTCCATCAAATCCTTTTTCGGCAAATAAGGTTTCTGCCACCAAGAGAATTTGAATTTGTTTTTCGTTAAAATCGGGAGTACTAGACATAGTTGTTTATTACAATACAAAATTAAACAACTGTTTAAATTAAACAGTTGTTTAATTTTTATTTAACATAAAATTAACAAAAATTCAAGTGGTTTTTTGAAAGGGAAAGGTTTTTGTTTAATTTTAAAATTTAAAAGTGTGTAAGAAAATAATTATGATATTTCTGTTTTGTCTTTAGTTTTTTAATACATTAGCGGTAATTATTAGCAAGCAAAATTCATTATGGAAAAGACTAAATTTAACAATACTACTTATTATTGGGCTGTAATGATGATTTTTATTTTGCTCTTAGTGAATAATTTATATGTAGCAATAGTAGGTTTTAGGTTAATGGTTTTACTGCCTGTAGTAATTTTGTCTACTTTGCTTTTTCTAACTATTAGCAAGAATAAATTGGCGAAAAGTGGAATTAAAATTTGGGCCATGATTTTTTTAATTATTGCATCAGGATTACAATTTTTCGGTCAATTTCTTAAAGATATCGCTGACGGATTTGGTAATATCGATTTTGGTTACTACATGAAAACTGGACTATCAGTGTGTTTAGGAGTACTAATTTATATCTATGCGAATAAAACAATTGATATTGTAGCTGTTGATATTAATGAAGAAGAAACAATTCACTAAAATTTAAAACTATACTAAAATATTCGTCTTAACGAAGATGGTGCTGGGCTTTATATTTTTACAGTTAAAAGACTGATAGTAAAAGAGATACATTCTCTATCGAAAATTGTGAATATCTATTTGATGATTACCCTATTTTTTTTTCTTTAAAATCTATCTTTGACATCCTAAAAAATAAAGAGATGAGCACAACTTGGTACGAATGCAAAGTAAAATATAGAAAAACAGATGAAACTGGTGGACAAAAGATTACGACTGAACCTTATTTGGTAGATGCTTTATCTTATACTGAAGCCGAAAGTAGAATTAATGAAGAAATGGCAGCTTACATAAGTGAAGAGTTTAAAATCACGAACATAAAAGTAGCTAATTATGCAGAGATTCATCCTTTTGAAAATTGTGATCGCTGGTTTAAATCAAAAATTTCTTTATTGGCTTATGACGAAGAAAGTGGTAAAGAACGTAAAACCAATATGTATTTTTTAGTACAGGCAAACGATGTAAAAGAAGCTTTTGATAATACAATGGGAATCATGCAAAGTACCATGGGTGAATATAATATTCCAGCTGTTTCTGAATCTCCTATTATGGATGTTTTTCCGTATTTCTCTGGAGAAGAAGAAGATTTGGAAAAAATAGAAAAGTTTAATGCACTGAAGGCATCAAGACCTGAAGTTGTAGCAGAAGCAGAAGATACTATGGAATTTGCCGTTGAAGAAGAAACGGCTTCTTAAGAGTTCTAAATTTAAATAATTACCGAAAATTCGCAAATTATAAAGTCTGTTTAGGTCTTTTTAATTTGCGAATTTGCGGTTTATTTCTGGGTGTTTGTTTTAAAATTTATAGCTATATCCCAATCGTACGACTTGTGTTTCATAATAATCGTTACTGGTATAATTGAAACCTTGACCGTCAATTTGTTTTTTGATGATCATAGTATTCAGTAAGTCGGTTGCATTAAAGAACAATTCTCCTTTTCCTTTTTGAATGGCTTTTTTAAGTCCAAGATCTAATGAAAAACGCGATTGTATTTTCCCTTGCGGAATAATATCAGGGGCTAAATAAACTGCCGTTAGTTGCGCATCAATTCCGTTTGCAAAATGAAAGCTATTGTTTAACTTCAAGTTACCCGAAAACACCTCTTGCTGTGCTGCAGAGAAGGTATGTGTAGTAGGGTATTTATTTTCGACTGTAAAAGCATCAATCTGATTTCTATAAGCGTTCAAATTTACATTAAACGAATATAGTGGAGAAAGTTCTTGTGCCAAAACCATTTCAATACCTGTATTGTAGCTCTTATTTACATTCTGAAAAGTAGCATAAATTAAAGTGCTTGGAGGTACAGTACTCGAAACTCTAGTGATGGTTCCATTTGCAAATCGGTGGTAAAGGGCAGAGTACAAGCTTCCTTTTTCCCAACTTGTTTTGTACCCCATTTCAACCGAATTGGTAAATTGCGGTCGTAAGGCTGGGTTTCCAACTTTGATAATCTCTGCATCATCATACTTTGGAAAAATACGAATGTCCACTTCGTTTGGTCTGTCAACACGTCTATTATAGAAAATAGAAAGCTTATCGTTATCATTAATTTTGTACGCCAATCGCATATTAGGAAATGGTTGGGTGTAATTGTAACCGTCACTTTTATAAACCACATGATCTGGGTTTACATCGTACTGAATTTTGACATATTCCAAACGCAATCCCAGTTCGGCTTCCCATTTTTTATTTTCAAAAATGTAGTTTCCATAAACAGCTGGAATTAATTCCTTGTAGGTCGCCCAGCCACCCGCATTACTATCCAAAACGGAATTTGCACCCGGAATAAACAGCATATTGGTCGGGATATTGCGGTTTCTTAGTTTTAAGCCCGTTTCTATTCTTCCGTATTTTAAAGGTTCAATATAATCTACATTAAAATCATACACTTGCTCATCAGACAATAGTTTAAAAGCATCCGTTCCAGTAGACGATGGCAAATAATTGTCGTAAAAATACTTTTCGTCCTCCCGATGAAAAGTATAGTTAAAACCAGCGTTCAAGATACGTCCAGCTTCTTTAAATTTGTGTTGGTAGCTCGCAGTAGCCATTACGGTTGTTTTTAACTCATCTTCTAGAAACTGCCACAATCTTAGGCGTTCTGAATAATCACTATTAAAAAAAGGCTGATCTCCACGGTCTAATATTTTTTCGCTTCCAAACATTCCAGAAATCGTAAGTGAGTTTTGGTCGTTGATGGCGTAATCAATTCCAGTTTTCAAAGTAGTAAACCGCGTGTCTCTATTTCGTTTTAATTGCGAATTGATAATCGTTCCATCATCGTAATTACGCGTTACAAATTCGTTTTTATTTAGTGTTTCGGTATATAAATAATCGCCTTGAAAAAAGACATTTACTTTATCTTTTCGGTAGTTTAGCGATACACTCGGATTTATTTTTGGCGTAAAAGTATATTGAGGTCTAATCGTGGGTAAGTTCTCTTTTCGAACCCATAATGATCCTAAGCCCGATGTTAATCCTACTTTTCCGTTAAACCCATTTTTTTTATTTTTTTTGTAAATAATATTGATAATACCAGCGTTTCCATTGGCGTCATATTTAGCCGATGGATTGTTGATAATCTCAATACGCTCAATCGCCGATGCTGGAATATTGTCTAAACCAGTTGCGTTTCCAAAACCGGTTAGCGCAGTTTGTTTTCCGTCAATAAGCACGGTTACTTTATCGTTTCCACGCAATTGTACTTTTCCGTCTTGGGTGGTTACGCTTGGTAAATTTTGCATGGCTTGCAAGACCGATCCTCCGTTTTGGCTGATATTATCCGTTAGCGAAAATGTTTTTTTGTCCATTTTATCGCTTATCTCTTTCACTTTTGTTGTAATAACGACCTCATTCAAAGCAGTAGATTCTTCTGTTATTTCAATGGTTTTTAAATCCAAATAATCCGAAAGATTCCCTACATATAAGGTCTGTTTTTTGGTTGCATACCCAATGTAGGAAATTTCTAGAATGTAATTTCCAGATGGTATTTTAGACACTGTAAATCGGCCTTCTTCATTCGTTACTGTTCCGCTCACAAAGGCGTTGTCTTTTTCAGTTTTTACTACAACATTCACGTAAGGTAGGGCACTATTATCGGCTTTTCCTTTGATCAATCCAGATACAGTTACACTTTTGCCTTGAGCGAATAAGTTTGCCGAGAAAAAGCTAATGAATAGTAGCGTGTAAATTAATTTAGTTTTCATTATGATAGGCTTATTTTAATTTTATTTAGAATCGAATATTTTTCAGTTCATGAAAAATACAAGTACAAAGTTGCCATTCAATTTGGAAGAAATTTAGAATTTTTAGGCTTTCGCGAAAGTAAATTTCAAAACATCGATTCGGTTTTGGTTTAGAATTGCACTTTGAATTGATGAAGTTGGTCTTCAAAAGTATAAGAAACAGTCCAATTATTAGTGGTTGCAATTTTCTGGATAATCGCTAAGCCCAAACCATTTCCGTGATCAGAAGGATTTGATTTTGAAAAACGATTGAATAATTTATCGGTAATCAATGCTTTCGATTGTCCCGAATTTGAAAAAAACAAAGCAGCATGGCTGGTATTTACTTCAATAATACCGCCAACTTTATTGTGCTTGATAGCATTAAGGAACAAATTGCTAATCATAATTTCGACCAATACTGGATTCGATTGTACGATTGGATTTTCAGTTAAGTGTAATTGAATCGTTATGTTTTTGGCAGCAGCCTGTTCTGTAAAAAAGTCAATATTTTTGTGAATGACTTCCTGGATAGTAATCGTTTGTTTTTGACTATAATTATCATTTTCTAATTTAGAAAGTAATAGTAAATTCTTATTCAAACGTGTCATGCGACCAATAGCTTCGTTTATAGAACTGAGTTCTTGGTATTGGTTCTCGGTAAAAGTAGCCGTTTGTACAAAGCTGTCTATTTTGACCTGAAAAACGGCCAAAGGGGTTTGTAATTCGTGTGCGGCATTCTCAATAAATTCCCTTTGTGAACGGTAGATTGAGGTGTTTTTGACAATTAATTTTTCAAGACTAGCATTCAAGCGCTTGAACTCAGCTATAGTGGTAGCAGGGAATTGTGGCAAATTAGATTTATCGATTTCAAATTGTTCAATTTGCGCAAGCGTTTTATAAAAAGGCTTCCAGAGTTGGACTGATAATCGTTTAGTAATCACAAACAATCCAAGGAGTAGGAGGGAGATAATGCTTAAAAACAAGATGGCAATGCTTTTCATTAAATCCTCGGTTTCTACTAAACTGATTCGCCCCATGTAAGTGTATGGCTTGTTTTCTATAGTAATTGTAGCATTTAATTCGCGGTACGGTTCGATCTCATTGTCTAAAATATCGTGGTACGATTTATAAAACAGTGTGTCGGTTTTTATGTTTTTAAAAGCTGTTATTTTACTGTTTCGATTGTATTTATTCCAGTTAGCTATTTCGTTCGCTTTTAATGTTGGTATAGTAAATTTTACAAACTCATTTTTATGCAAAATAAGCGTATCATCCGTCTCATCAATGTATAATTTTTTAGTGCTATAATAGAATAAAGGCGCTGAAACTAATAATAGTAACACCGAGAAAAGCACATAAGCTTTGGAGGTTTTATATAGTAAGTTTTTAGTCATTTTGCCATTTATATCCCAGTCCGTACACTGTTTTTATATAATCGTTGCAACCGGCATCCTTGAGTTTATTTTTGAGATTTTTGATGTGTGCGTAAACAAAATCGTGGTTGTCGAGCATGTCTGCCATATCACCCGAAAGGTGCTCAGCAATGGCACTTTTGGACAGTACTTTGTTCAGGTTGCCTATTAAATACAGCAATAAGTCAATCTCTTTTTTGGTTACGGCAACGTGCTTTTTTTTGACTTTTATCGCTTTCGAAAGGGTGTCAATTTCGATTTCGTTGAAAACAACAAGGTTATTACCATTAAAATTTTTACGTCTAATTAAAGCTTGAATGCGCACTAAAAGTTCTGATAAATGAAATGGTTTTGTCATGAAATCATCGGCACCAAGTTGGAAACCTTCTATTCTAGTTTCTAATGTTTCTTTGGCCGAAATGATGATGACGCCTTCGGTTTTGTTCTGCTTTTTAAGTTGTTCTAAAACCGAAAATCCATCGCCATCAGGCAACATCAAATCCAGCAAAATACAATCGTAATCGTAGTTCGAAATCTTATCAATAGCGGCTTGGGTAGTCGCAACCCATTCGCACACAAAATCGTTTGTAGTCAAATAACTGAGCATGCTATTGGCTAGATCTTTTTCGTCCTCAATTAATAATAATTTCATAGCGACAAAGATAAGTATTCAATTTAGAAGAAATTTAGAATGTGTTTGATACAAACAAAAGATACATTTTTCTGCAAAAAAAAACGGTATTTAACTTTAGATTAAATACCGTTTTTAATAATTAAAATGCAGTTTTATCGAATCGCTTTTACAAATTCCGCAATTTTTCCAGTTCCTACTTCGGTTAAGTGCTGGATAAAAGCACTACCTATAATGGCGCCTTTGGCGAATTGTGTCGCTTGGTTAAACGTTTCTTTGTTGTTGATTCCAAAACCAATTACTTGTGGGTTTTTCAAATTCATGTCGGCAATGCGTTTGAAGTAGGCTTCTTGTGTGCTGCCAAAACCAGATTGTGATCCCGTTACACTTGCAGAGCTTACCATATAAATAAATCCGTTAGAAACGCTATCTATAAAAGCAATGCGCTCGTCAGAAGTTTGTGGTGTAATTAGGAACACGTTGATTAGGCCGTATTTTTCAAAAGTGGCTTTGTATTCATCAGCGTATACATCAACTGGAAGATCAGGAATGATTAACCCATCGATACCGATTTCAGCACATTTCTTGCAGAAATTCTCTATTCCGTACTGCAACATTGGGTTGAAATAGCCCATGATTATCAACGGAATCGAAACTGATTTTCGAATGTCTTTTAGTTGGTCAAACAAAACTTGTGTGGTCATTCCGTTGTGTAATGCCGCAGTGGAGCTGGCTTGTATTGTTGGGCCATCAGCCAATGGATCGGAAAACGGCAATCCAATTTCGATCATGTCTACGCCATTTTTTTCTAAATCTTGAATGATTTGAACGGTGTCAGTTAAGCTAGGATATCCAGCAGAAAAATAGATAGAAAGTATCTTTTTGTCTGCCTGTAATTTTTGATTTATTCTATTCATTTTTATTGTTTTATCAGATATTGAATCTGTTTGCAGCTTTTTTATTTAATCGGTTATACTTTGGCGCTGTAAGCCCATACCATTTGTTTGGATTGCAATGGCACTTCAATTCGGGTATAAGAGTTTCCTTCGTAAGTATCAGAAAGGGAGAGTTCTTCTAACGTTAGTTCATACACTATTCCATGAATTGAATCTTCATTATCTTCGGTAGGAACGATAATTGGATAGGTTTCTATTCCGAATTCTTCTTCAATTTGTATTTCTTTTACTGCATATCCTGATAATTTTTCTGGAACCCCTTTTAGGATTCTTCCAAAAACTGTTTTTTGTACTTCTTCTTCTCGTAGGGAACCGTAGGCAAATAAATTTTCCATTTTTTTCTATTTATAATTTATTTTTAAATCTGATCTTCTTGTGTGGATTGCGTTAGGGATGGAAGCGGCATCTCCCGATTTAGAAAAACAAGGCGATTGCCGTAGTTTTTGTTAATCGGGAATATAGCGGACAGCCCGCCCGCTTGCCCTGAAACTTTTTTCAGGGTACGCGGGAACGCCCTAAAAATAATTCAGGATCAATCCATTTTACAATTTAAAGTAGTCAATATACGTATTTAAATCTTTGTCGCCACGTCCAGACAAATTAATCACAACAATATCCTCTGGTTTGAATTTCATTTCGTCGAGAACGGCAAAGGCATGAGCGCTTTCAATCGCTGGAATAATTCCTTCCATTTTAGAAAGTTTTAGTCCCCACTGCATTGCTTGTTCATCAGTAATCGAAATAAACTGTGCTCTTCCTGAGGCGAACAAATGCGCGTGCATAGGTCCAACACCTGGGTAATCCAATCCCGCCGAAATAGAATACGGCTCGGTAATTTGGCCATCTTTAGATTGCATTAATAAAGTCTTGCTACCATGAATAACACCTACTTTACCCAACACAGAAGTCGCAGCGCTTTCACCAGAATCCACTCCGAGACCTGCTGCTTCTACAGCGATGATATTCACATCTTCGTCATCCAGAAAATGGTAATAGGCTCCGGCAGCATTGCTTCCGCCACCCACGCAGGCAATCACGTGATCCGGGTTTTCCTTCCCTTCTTTCTCTAATAATTGTTCTTTTATTTCCTTAGAGATCACCGATTGGAAACGCGCCACCATATCTGGATAGGGATGAGGTCCTACCACAGAACCAATGATATAATAGGTGTCGATTGGATTGTTAATCCAGTCGCGAATTGCTTCGTTTGTCGCATCTTTTAGGGTTCTAGATCCTGAAAGTGCGGGACGAACTTCGGCGCCTAGCATTTTCATACGCGCTACATTTGGCGCCTGACGCTTGATGTCAATTTCGCCCATATAGACGATACATTGTAATCCCATCAAGGCACAAACAGTTGCCGTAGCTACGCCGTGTTGACCGGCACCAGTTTCGGCAATAATACGGGTTTTCCCCAAACGCTTGGCAAGTAAAATTTGGCCAATAGTATTGTTGACTTTGTGTGCGCCAGTATGGCATAAATCTTCTCTCTTCAAGTAGATTTTTGTATTGTATTCTTTAGACAAGCGTTCCGCAAAATAAAGAGGAGTTGGTCGTCCTACATAGTCTTTTAAAAGCGCATCAAACTCTTCTTGAAAGCTAGGTTCTGCGGTTATTTTTAAATATTGCTGGCGTAATTCTTCAATATTTGGATATAACATTTCAGGAATGTAGGCTCCTCCAAATTCACCATAATAGCCTTTTTCGTTTACGTGGTATGACATTGTTTTTATGTTTAAGGTTAAAGTTTCAAGTATTGTTGAAGCTCTCTAACTAATTTTATGTTTTTTAATCCCGGCGCTGTTTCAAATTTACTATTTACATCGATAGCATAAACAGGTAAATTCGTTTTTAATATTTGTTTAACCGCATCTAATTCTTCGATTCCTATACCACCACTTAGAAAAAAGGGTTTTGTCGAAGGATAATTTTCTAATACTTTCCAATCGAAAGTTGTTCCATTTCCGCCAGGTAATTTTCCTTTAGTATCAAAAAGGAAATAATCGCAAACAGCTTCGAACGGCTCTAAAACGCTAAAATCAAATTCATCTTGGATCGAAAACACCTTGATGATTTCGATGCCTTTTGGAAGTTGGTTTCGCAACGCTTCACAAAAGTCGACTGATTCTTTTCCGTGCAACTGAACTGCCTGTAAATCATGTTTCAATACTTTTTCGACAATAACAGCTGCTGTTTCATTTACAAAAACACCAACTTTCTTGATAGACTTGGGTAAGTCTGGAATTATACCGTCAAAATACCGAGCCGATTTTTCCCAAAATATAAAACCCATATAATCGGGCAGGAGTGATCCCACTTCGAGTATGTTATCAGGGTATTTCATACCGCAGATTTTTGTCCCCACCCCGGCCCTCCCCGAAGGGGAGGGAGACGTTGCGTTGTACTTGTTTGGGTTTGTCATTGTCTTAATTTTTTATCACAAAGTTCACGAAGAATGCGCTAAGTTCGCTAAGGGTTTAACAATTCTTTTTGTTCTCAGCCTTAATTTAGTTTCATAATAAATTCCTTCGCTGCTTTTCCTGCATTATCCGTTTTCATGAAGTTTTCGCCTATTAGAAAACCTTTGTAACCAAATGGTTTTAATTCAGTTATCGCTTCAATCGATGAAATACCACTTTCGGAAATTTTCACAAATTCATCTGGTATTTGCGAAGCCAGTTGTTTGCTGAAGTCTAAACTTACTTCAAAAGTTTTTAGATTTCTATTGTTCACACCAATCATATCGAGAGTTGGCATAATCGATTTTTCCAATTCTTCTTGATTATGTACTTCTAATAGTACTTCCAGTCCTAAACTCTTTGCAAATTCCGATAAAGATTTTATCTCTTCTCGGGTTAATACGGCCGCTATTAGTAAAATTAAATCGGCTCCATAGGCTTTGGCTTCCAGGATTTGGTATTCATCTACAATGAATTCTTTTCGCAATAGCGGAATATTTACTGAGGCTCTCGCCAAAAGTAAATCATCTAAAGAACCACCAAAATACTTTCCATCTGTCAATACCGAAATTCCACAAGCACCAGCACTCTCATATCCTTTTACGACTTCTTCCACCGTGAAACTATAATTTATCTCCGCTTTTGAGGGCGAACGTCGTTTGTGTTCTGCAATAATTCCAGAAGTACTATTTTTTAAATTTTCACTTAATGAAATGGTCTTTTTTGAGAAAAAAACGGAGGCTTCTAATTGAGAAACGGGGATGATAGATTTTTTGAGAATAACTTCTCTTCTTTTATCAACTATTATTTTATCTAGGATGTTCATTTGTTTTATTTAAAGTTTTCCTTGTTTAAGGTCTAAAGTTGATTAACGTTCCACCAACTTTAAACCTTAAACTTTAAACTATTTTATTTACTTAACTCTTGTAATTTATTCAAGGCTTTTAATCCTTTTCCAGACAGCAAACTTTCTTTAGCTAATTCAAATCCTTCGAGCGGGGTACATTTTGTTACCGTTGCGATGGCCATTCCGGCATTGGCACAAACCACATTGTTTTGGGCTTCAGTTCCTTTTCCGGAAATGATGTCGGTAAACATTTGGGCTGATGCTTCGATTGTTTTTCCTCCCTCGATTTCACTTTGAGCTAAGAGACTAACGCCAAAATCTTCTGGATTTAGGATTCCTTCCATCGAACTAGTGATAATCTTTGTAGGACCAGTTAATGAAACTTCATCATAACCATCTAATGAATGTAGAATGGTTACATTCACATGCGTATTTTGATATAAGTAAGAATAAATTCGAGCCAGTTCCAGATTGAAAACTCCTACCAACTGATTCTTTGGGAAAGAGGGGTTTACCATCGGCCCCAGCATATTAAAAAAGGTTTTTACGGCTAATTCCTTTCGGATTGGACCTACGTTTTTCATAGCAGGGTGAAATAAAGGAGCGTGTAAAACACAAATACCCGCTTTGTCGATACTTCGTTCTAAGAAATCAGCATCATTACTGAATTTGATTCCCAGTTTTTCCATTACATTACTAGATCCCGAAATAGACGAAACTCCGTAATTACCATGTTTAGCCACTTTTACACCTGCTCCTGCAGCTATAAAAGAGGCTAGGGTAGAAATATTGAAAGTGTCTTTTCCGTCACCACCTGTTCCACATAAATCAATTGTATTGTAATCTGATAAATCAACGCGGATGCACAAGTCCAATAAGGCTTCCCTAAAACCAGAAAGTTCTTCGATGCTAATGCTACGCATCATAAAGACCGTAAGAAATGCGGAGATTTGACTTGGATTATAACTGCCGCTGGAAATATTGACCAAGACTTCTTTTGCTTCGGCCGAGGTAAGCATTTCGTGATTGATTAATCTGTTTAATATATTTTTCATTTTGTTATTTTGTTATCCTCCCCCCGGCCCCCTCCGAAGGAGGGGGTGACTGGATGGTTAAACTTTGTCTTTAAACTTTGTCTTTAAACTTTGTCTTTAAACTTTATGTGTAAACTATGTGTTGAAACCTTGTCTGCAAACATTTTTTGTAAACTTTGTCTTTAAACTTTGTGTTGAAACCTTGTCTGCATTGTTTATCTGCAAACTATGACAGTAAATAATTATCAATTATCTATATCCGTTTTGGCTCCCCCTCCTTCGGAGGGGGTTGGGGGGAGGATATTCACCCAATTTTCCAATATCTTTTTCCCGTTTGGAGTCAATACACTTTCTGGGTGAAATTGTACCCCACGTACGTCAAACGTTTTGTGACGTAACGACATTACTTGACCGTTTTCATCAAAAGAAGTCGCTTCCAGCATTTCAGGCAATGTTGCATCGACAACCCAAGAATGATAGCGGCCCACTTCAAAATCTTTTTCTAGACCATCAAATAAATGTTCATCATTTACAGATTGTGTTACCATTGTGGCAACGCCATGATATACCTTGTCTAGATTTGATAGCGTTCCTCCAAAGACTTCTCCAATGGCTTGTTGACCTAAACACACTCCAAGAATGCTTTTGGTAGCGCCATATTTCCGAATCACATCTTTCAATAGTCCGGCCTCATCAGGAACTCCAGGACCAGGCGAAAGTAGAATCTTATCAAATCCTGCAATCTCATCGATATCAAACTCATCGTTTCTATACACCGTGACTTCACACTCTAAATCTTCCAAATAATGAACTAGATTGTAAGTGAAACTATCGTAATTATCTATAACTAATATTTTTTTCATTTTGTTTTGTCATTGCGAGGCACGAAGCAATCTCACGTTACTATTTTTTTTAGAAACAACTTACGAGTTGTTATTACTTTATATTGTCTCTGCCAAGTCCAGTGCTTTATTCAGCGCAAGGAGTTTATTGTACACTTCTTGCATTTCACTTTCTTCATCTGAACTGGCAACAATTCCGGCTCCCGCTTGGGAATGTAATTGATGATTTTTGCTCAGGAATGTTCGAATCATAATTGCATGATTGAAGTTTCCTTCAAAATCCATAAATCCTATAGCACCACCGTAAAAATTACGGTTTGTTTTTTCATATTCTTCGATGAGTTGCATCGCTCTGTGTTTTGGCGCCCCGCTTAAAGTTCCAGCTGGAAAAGTATCGGCAACTACTTGCATAGTCGTTGCTTTTTCATGTAAATGACCAGTTACTTTAGAAACCAAATGGATTACGTGCGAGAAAAACTGTACTTCTCTATATTTCTCTACATTTACGTTATGGCCGTTGCGACTCAAATCATTTCGAGCCAAGTCGACCAACATGACGTGCTCACTATTTTCTTTTTTGTCTTCGGATAATTGTTTAGCAAGAATGGCGTCTTTTTCATCATCACCGGTTCGCTTGAAAGTTCCGGCGATAGGATGTATTTCAGCTTTACGGTCTTTGACGATAATTTGCGCTTCGGGCGAAGACCCAAATATTTTGAAATCTCCGTAATCAAAGAAAAATAAATAGGGGGAAGGGTTGATGCTTCTCAACGCTCTGTACACATTGAACTCATCACCTTTGAAACCTTGTGTAAATCTTCTTGATAAAACCAATTGGAACACATCTCCGCGGAAACAATGCTTTTTGGCCAAAGCCACATTATGTTTGAACTCTTGGTCTGTTAAATTTGAAAAACCTTCGCCTTCTTTCGAAAATTTATAGGAAGCAATATTTCTCGATTGTAATAATTGTTCAATTTCAGAAATGTTGTTTTTTCCATCTAAACTATGGCAAAATATATAGGCTTGATTTTTAAAGTGATTGATTGCAATGATATTTTGGTACACCGCATAATATACGTCAGGAATGGTATTGCTGTTTTCTTTTTTGGCAATGTTTACTTTCTCAAAATAGCGAACAGCATCATAGGAGATGTACCCAAATAAACCATTATTAATGAATTTAAAGTCGTTTTCTTCTGATTTAAACTGAGCAGAAAACTCTTGGATTACTTGAGGAATGCTCGTGTTAGCATCGATAGCTATTTTTTCTTCAGTGCCGTCTGGGAACGTTTTGTAAATCGTTTCGTTTTCTATTTTTATAGAAGCAATTGGATTGCAACAGATGTAAGAGAAACTGTTGTCACTCCCATGATAGTCGCTACTTTCTAATAAAAGACTGTTCGGAAATTTATCACGTATTTTTAAATAAACACTAACAGGTGTTATGGTGTCCGCGAGAATTTGCTTGTATTTTGTGTTAAATATAAAAGATTTCAATTTTTTTAAATGTTTAAGGTTTAAAGTCTTAAGTTATTTTGAGGATAAAATGAGCATAAAAAAAAGGCTTGTCGTGATGACAAGCCTTTTATATTTATAGTTGATAATACCATAGGAGCTTAGTTCACGACGTTTGACGTAAATTGTTCCACCACCAAGTATTGTTCATTGTTATTTTCATACTACAAATATATAAAGGTAATTTGGTTTAACAATCGGAAAGGAATAAAAAAAAACTAAAATATCAGTCTTTTTTGTTAAATTACTATACTGATTGCAATAAAAAGCCCCAGCAATTGCTTGTTGGGGCTGATGTATTTATTTTGGAAAATATTAGAACTTTAAGGCTACAGCCAATTCAAATTCATTTGAAATTGCTTTGTCTCCTAAATTGTCAAAGAAACTTCCTGAACCATATTTAATGTCATATTTAGTTCTGTCAACATTGAAAGCTGTTGTAGCAGTATTTCCGTTTACAGTAATGTCAAATGTTACTGGATTTGTTTTATCCTTGATAGTCAAGTCTGCAGTTACAGTATATAAAGTTTTAGATTTGGTTGCGATAGTTTTGAATACTAAAGTTGCTGTTGGGAATTTTTCAGTTCCAAAGAAATCTTCTGATTTCAAGTGACCGTTTAATTTTCCTTGGTATTCACCAGTAAGGTCTGTAGCAGTTAATGAAGTCATATCAACAGTGAAAGTTCCTCCAGCTAATTTGTCACCTTTGAAGATTAAAGTTCCCGCTTTCAAATTTACAGTACCATTATGTTGTCCAGTTACTTTTTTTCCAACCCAGTTGATTGTACTTGCAGTTGCGTCTACTTTTTTAGTTTGTGCTGATGCGGTTGCTGTTGCGAAAACTACTACTAATGCTAATGCAATTGATTTTAAATTTTTCATGTGTTTAATTTTTTTGTTTGTATTGAATTTTGATTGTTATTATAATGTGATAAATAAATCTTCGTTTGATTTTCTAACTTTCTTGTAATGTTGAGAGTCATCTTCATCATGTCTGTAACCCAAGGTTGCTATTAAAGAAGCATTAAGACCTAGTTTTTCTAATCCTAATATTTCGTTTACCTGCTCAGGAACAAAGCCTTCCATAGGGGTAACGTCAATTTTTAATTCGGCAGCTGCATTTAGTAAGTTACCCATTGCTAAATAGGTTTGCTTTGACGCCCAAATGTTTTTTGAATCTTTATCTAGAGTTACTATTTTTGATTTCATAAAGTCTGAGTATCCATTTAATGAATCAATAGGGACGTTTCTTGTAGTACTTATATTTTTTACATAACTATCAATAGATTGTTCCGCAATTTGAGTTTCGTTTGCAAAAACGATAAGATGTGAAGCTTCAACTATTTGAGATTGACCCCAGGCAGCAGGTCTGATTTTAGCTCTTAATTCTGTGTTTTCAACAATGATAATTTTGTAAGGCTGTAATCCATAAGAAGAAGAACTTAAACGGATAGCTTCTTTTAAAGTATTTAAATCTTCTTTGTTTATTATTTTGCTGGCATCAAATTTCTTTGTTGCGTATCTCCAATTTTGGTGTTCTAAGAAAGTGCTCATAATTTATATTTTATTGATTTCTGTATTTTTCTAATAATGTATTTAATTGCTCTAATTCCTCTTCATTTAAATTTTTTGAGAAATAATTGCCATGCTCCGTTACTTTAGGGTCTAGTTCATGTAAAACGTCCAATCCTTTTTGAGTAATCAAAACCTCTATTTTTCTTCTGTTTTCTGGACAGACTTTGCGGGTAACCAGTTCTTTCAATAATAACTTATCTACCAGACGGGTGGTGTTACTCGTTTTGGCAATCATGCGTTCCTGAATGACACTCATATTAGCAGGGTTCCCTTTTTGGCCTCTTAATATCCGCAATACATTATATTGCTCTCCAGATAACTCATACGGTTTTAGAACTTCATTGAATTTCTCATTGATCACGTTTTCGGTATACATTACATTTAAAATAATTCGATTTGAATTATTCAAAACGGCTGTAGTTTTTATGATATCTTCAATTTTCATACCAGTATGTTTTTTATTTGTTGGTACAAATGTAACACTTATTTTATTTGTATATACAAATATTTTCTTGTTTTTTTTGTTAAATTTTTAATCTAGCATTACAAAATAGCTTGTATTACATGATTTAACTATTTGTATTTTAGTGTTTTAGTTGGTAGTTTTGAAGGTTAGGCGTAGTTGTTTTTTTAGAGATGCTGATAGGAGTTATAAAAAACGAACCTCTTTTAAATCGTTTTTAAAGAGGTTCGTTTCCATTGTTTTATAAAAGAGTAAGTAGTATTTAGACGTTTACATAGCTGCCAATTATTGTAACTACTGACTTTATCGTCTAGCTTTATTGGTCTCAAATAGAGTTTAAAACTATGTCCTTTCTGTGCATCTCGCTTTAGCTTTTAAAAAATGTTAACACCGCAGATTCGCAAATTTTAAAATAATTTGAGAATCTACGGTATATATTAGCAATACAACATGCAGACTTTAAGTCTGACAACCAAATATATGGACTTTAAGTCCATAGTGGTTTAGATTTTTTAGGGTGCCGATTTCTCTATTAAAAACGAATACATACAAAATTTAAACTCGCAGTACACCGCGGAATCCTCTGGCTGCATAATACGAATCGGCGCCATTGTGATACACAAAAACAGTATTGTAGCGAAAATCACAAAAGAGTGCGCCTCCTAATTTTCTAATTTCGTCTGGTGTTTTTATCCAACTTGATGTCTTGGTGTCAAAATTACCTAGTTGCTGCAATTCCCGATATTCTTGTTCTGTTAAAAGAGAAATTCCCATGGCTGCAGCCACATCAAGGACATTATTTTCTGGTTTGAATTTTTTTCTTGATTCTAATGCTTCTTGGTCATAACAGTAGCTTCTGCGGCCTAGTGAACTTTCTGCGGCACAATCATAAAAAAGAAATTCGTCTGTTTTTTTGTCCTGACCTACAACATCCGGTTCGCCGCCAGTGCTTTCCATTTCATGGAGCGACCATAGTTTTTCTGGATTGATTTCCAGTTTTGCTTGTATCTTTGTCCAATCCAGATCTATATGACGGTTTTTGTTTTTCTCAAAACGGGTTTGTAGTACCATCAGTAGTTCTCGACTTTGTTCTGGTGCTAACTGTTTTTTAGTACTCTTTGTCATAAGGTGTTATTTAAAGGGGCTTAAGGATATTGCAATTAGCTAACTCTGACTATTTAGAATTTCATAGATACTATTGGAAGCGTTGTTTTGATCCTTTCGATTTTCCATAAACTGAAAGCCCGTTTTTTCTAATAACTTTTTAGAATTCTCATTTTTATGGTGTGTGAAGGCTTCGATCTTGTTTAGTTTTAATTCATTGAATCCAAAATCAATAACGCAATTTAGCGCTTCAGTCATAATTCCTTTATTTTGGAATGTAGGATTAAGACCATAACCTACTTCGGCAATGGTATTGTTCTCGGAAATATTCCACAAACAAATTGTTCCTATAAGTTGAGGTTCGTTTTTATAAATGATGCCCCAAGTTACCGATTTATTATTGTGGTAGTCCTGTGTTATTTCATTAATAAATTGGAGTGCTTGATCGAGTGTTTTTGTTTTTCGATGTTCAGGTCGTTCGATGAATTGATTAATTGTTTCGTCGGAGCGTAAGTATAAGATAACTGCATCATCAGATTCTTCCAATTTTCTTAATAAAAGACGTTCTGATTTTATTTCTGGAAAAGATTCGAAGTTCATTTTTGTGTCGTTTTGTGCAGAACGAATATAAGAAATAAACAGGTATAATTAAAAATAGCTTATTGAGAGCAATAAGTAGTTTGAGTATAAAATTTCCTTTAAGACAAAGGAGGAAGCTGTGGTAGCTTTAGGTCTACGTTTTTGATAATGAATTATTTGTGCGGTAGCAGAGTTATGAAGAATAAGACCCAGAACAAAAAAAAGCGGTTTGGGTGCATACCCAAACCGCTTTAGCTCACCTAATTTTAGTTACTAATCAATTAAAGTAACTAAATCTTCTTTACTTTTTCTCACTTTAGTAAGATTAACTAACCAGTCATTTTCAGTGTCTCTGTAACCTACAGGAAGCATAACACAACTTCTAAGTCCTTTGGCTCTTAATCCTAAAATTTCATCCAATGCATCAGCATCAAAACCTTCTAAAGGTGTACTGTCAACTCCTTCGAAAGCAGCAGCAGCAATAGCTTGCGAAAATGCGATGTAAGCTTGTTTAGCGGCGTGGGTAAAGTTTTCCTCCGCATCCTTTTGCGGATAAAGATTTAAAAGCATTTGACGGTAATTTTCCCAACCTTCGTTTTTAAAACCACGAATGGTGTTTGTCAAATCAAACATTTTGTTAATTCTTTCCGCTGTATAAGTATCCCAGGCAGCGAATACAAATAAGTGAGAACAATCAGTAACAACGGATTGGTTCCAAGAAATAGGTCTGATTTTCTCTTTTAATTCTTGATTTGTGATCACAATTACTTCAAATGGTTGTAAACCACTTGATGTAGGAGCAAGTGATATTGCTTCAATAATGTTGTCAATTTTTTCTTGTGATACTTTCGTACCATTCATCGCTTTAGCAGCGTATCTCCAATTTAATTTATCTAATAATTCCATATTCTTTGTTTTTATTTTTTTGTTTTATTCTAAATTTTTGTTGTCTTCTGTTAGTATTTTAATCCATTCATTTAGCATCTCTTTTAACTGCAGCACATCGGATAGGTTGATGTTTTCAGTAAGCAAGACTTTGATGAGTTTGTCAGGAATAGGCTTTGCTTGGTCTTTTAAGCTTTTTCCTTTTTCTGTAAGTTGTACAATGACACTTCTTTCATCTGTAGTGGAACGATTGCGTTGCAGGAGTTCCATTTTTTCCATGCGTTTTAGCAATGGCGAAAGAGTATTGGAGTTCAGTAGTAGCTTCTCGGTAATCTGATTTACAGAAAGTTCATCGTTTTCCCAAAGTACAATTAAGACCAAGTATTGTGGATAGGTAATACCCATTTCGTCTAAATAAGGTTTATAAGCCTTAGTGAGGAGACGGGAAGCGGAGTAGAGCGGGAAGCAAACTTGACTGCTTAATTTTAATTGTGCATCGTCCATATTAGTCTTCTATTTTACGATTTCTCCAAGCTTGATAGGAACCTGCTGACCACAATGCCCATGCGATAAGTACCGGTTGGAAAAATAGACGTATTAAACGTGCTTTATCTGAATTTAATGCTCCAAAAGCATCTTTGTGATCTAAGTATTGCGCAATATTTCCTGGAAACACTAAAACGAAAAATAGTGCCAATGCCCAACCGAAAGTTGCTCGTTCCTTTTTCCAAAAAGCCAAACCGAGTCCCAATGCCATTTCTACGATACCTGATAGTAGTACCACCAAGTCTTTGCCTAGCGGAAGCCAGTCTGGAACTTGTGCTTGAAAATCTACTCTATTAAAAGTAAGGTGACTGAACCCTGCATAGACCATAAAAAAGGCTAATAGTATTCTGAAAATATTTTGTGTCAATGTTGTTTCTATGGTTTTACTCATTTTTTTTAATTTAATCGTATGCGTTTATATCGTGCACGATGCAAAGGTAGTCAATTGTTTTGTATCCAATAATTTATTGGGAAAATATTGTGTGTTTATCTAATTAAGTGATGATTGATTTGAAATCTACAATAGCTTTAGAGAGATGTATCGTAAGACTTAGACTCAGTTTCGTTCATTTCCTTTTTTATTTGTTTTCGATGGCTATATCTAGCCAATAATCCCATAAATAACCCAAAGAATAAAAAGTGAAATAGAAGTTTAAGTATTTCAAAGTCTTGTCCATCAGAATAGTCAAACCCTGCCATAAGTGTTGTGTAAACTAGGCCAGATAGTAAAAACGATTTTATAAATATTTTATTTTCTGCTTTCATTTTTCTAATTTTATACTTCGCTTCCGCACTAAAGGATTCGCATGTGAGCGGAGTTGTCTACAGTATTTTACTTAATAATATATTGTTATTTCAGAATTCGGAAAAGTCAATTTATTATTTCCAGGATAAAAACCGTCCATAGATGGTAAAGCTTTTAATTTTGCAATCATTTCTTTTTTTTCAATTTTTGAAATTTCATTTTCACAATTTTCAGTTTCTTTTTCATAATTAACTTTTCCATTTGATAAATTATAATCAAACGACATGAAGTAATCACAAGGAGAGCCATAACTTACTGCTGCTTTGATTAATTGAAAATCTCCACTTTGATATTTAAATGTATGAGAATAATTCCATTTTTCGCGGCTACCTCCAGAATGATTAACTATGATACAATTTCCTTCAACCGAAATTCCTTCGAATGGGTCTCCCATCATTCCTCCGTGTTTACTTGGTAGTATTGCTCCTACTGATTTATTCCATAACAGCCATTTATCATTGTTCTTTTTGTAAATGTATATTTGTCTCTCTGTTCCAAAATCAGTTTCCTTTTCAGTATCGTAAACTATAACTTTTTCTGGAATTTCATCTTCATCTAAATCTCCTTCTACTTCATAAAAAGTTTTAAAATATTTTGGAGTTTGTATTATTTCTGTTTTTTTATCCTCCTGACTTTTACAAGATATAAATGAAGTAAGAATTAGAAATAAAATAGATGTAGATATGCGTTTTTCCATATTATAGGTAACTTGTCGTTATAGGGCGAGCGTGATATATTATTAGTATAACTAATATATAAAAAAAATTAGTATAAATGATTTAGTAGATTTTATCTTCCGTGAGGGATTTTCAACAGTTTGTTCCACTAGTACTGAATTCGCGCGTTGTCATTGCGAGGAACGAAGCAATCCCATCCTGCTACTCAACTTGTGTGCCTTTGTTAGTGAGATTGCTTCGCTTCGCTCGCAATGACAAACGCTATAGTGTTTTGCGTTAGGGATAATAGCGGCATCCTTTATGGCGTTTCTTTAAGCCATAAAGATACAGCGGATAGCCCGACCGCACCGCAACGGAGTGTAGGTGGGGACACGCCCAAAAAAATAAGCGCATAAAAAACCCCGAGCTGCTTGTGGCAAATCGGGGTTTAGATTTAATAAAAGGGAATTAGTCTTTCAGTCCTAATTTGGATAAAATAGTTTCTAATAAACACCATTTGGTAAAACCGGATTGAATTAAATTGACACCAATAAAAACCGTGAACCACAACCAGTTTTGATTGACGTAAACGGATAATAATAGACTGATTAAGATAAATGATCCTACTAGTATTCTAAAAACTTTGTTTTTCATATTGTTATTTTTTAATTCTGTTATTCATTTTTAAACACATAGAGACATCCATTTTCTTTTGTTAAATAAGAAGCTACGCTTTCAGATAGTTCCACATTGCTATGTGAAAAAATCATTTGATTGCCTTCTTTTTTCTATGATTCTATGTGGTTAAACTTTTTTTTTATTAATTGTGTTTTTCAATATTTAATACTGCTACATGAATGTTTGACAAACTTTCTTGTATTACATTGAATTCGTTTATTTTTTCAATAAGAGTATCTACATTTTCTTTCTTTACAAAGGCATAATATAATATGGAGTCGTTTTCATTCATTTCGCTTCCAAACCAATTACTTTCTATTGATTCTTCAGAAATATCCTTAAATCCTGTTACGGCTTTGTAAGTAAAGGTTTTTACCTCTGCTTGTTTTAGCATTTTCTTGACTGCTGCGTCAAATTCCGCTATGGCAGTTATAATTAGTAGTTTCATTGATTTGTAGTATTAGTCCAGTTAAGCTCCCGAAAAGGGAGGGAACTGGAGTAGTTAATTATATAACATTTTCTTTTTTAGGTTCTGTCTCCCCTCCTTCGGAGGGGCTGGGGGAGGATTCCCATTTCTTTCTCTCCGTCACATAATAAATTATGGGCACTACGATCAATGTTAGAATAGTAGAAACGATGGCTCCAAATACTAATGAAATTGCCAATCCTTGAAACAACGGATCAAATAAGATAATCGAAGCTCCAATAACTACCGCTCCAGTTGTCAATAGAATAGGAGAAGTTCTTACTGCTCCAGCCTCAATAATCGCTTGTTTTAGTGCTATGCCATCATTCAATCTTATTTCGATAAAGTCAATCAGTAAAACTGAATTTCGAACCATAACTCCTGCCAAGGCAATCATACCAATAAAAGAAGTTGCTGTAAAATAAGCGCCTAATAACCAGTGCCCAAACACAATCCCGATTAAGGAAAGCGGAATTGCAAGCATCATCACCATTGGTGTTTTAAAGTTCTGGAACCAGCCCACAATCAACATATAAATAATCACGATAGCTACTAGAAAGGCTACTCCTAAATCACGGAATACTTCTAATGTAATCTGCCATTCACCATCCCATTTTACCGTGAAATCACTTTCATCTGTTGGTTGGTCCATGTATAATTCATTGACTTTGTATCCTTTTGGAATTTTCATTTTATCCAATTTCTCCGTCATTCCCAGAATAGCATACACGGGACTTTCTAATGCTCCAGCCATATCAGCGGTTACATAAACCACGCGTTTTTGATCTTTTCTATAAATGGTTTTTTGTAATGTATCTGTTTTTACTTTTACCAAATCACTCACCGGAATCATATTCCCCTGGCTTCCTTTTATTTTCAGGTTCTGAATGTCTTGCAAGCTCGTTTTGTCTTTGTCGTCAAGCGAAAGAACAATCCCTACATTGTCATTAGAATTTTCATCATACAAATTAGAAACAGGATATTCTTTCAATAGATAAGTCAAATTTCCCACTATTTGTTGAGGTGCAATCCCGTTCAGCATTGCTTTTTCCTTGTCAACTTCTAGTTTATATTCCGTTTGATTGTCTTCTACAGTCCAGTCGATATCTACGATACCTTCTGTTTTATGCAGAATATCTTTTACTTGTTGCGCCACTTTAATTTGGTCTTTGTAATTGGGACCATAAATCTCAGCTACCAATGTTGATAATACAGGAGGTCCTGGCGGAACTTCGATAATTTTTACATTCGCACCATATTTTGCAGCAATTTTTTGAATTTGAGGACGTACATTTTTGGCAATGTCGTGACTTTGTAATTTTCGATCTTCTTTGTGCAATAAATTCACTTGAATGTCGGCCATATTACTTCCACCACGCAAATCATAATGACGAACTAATCCGTTAAAAGTGATTGGTGCCGACGTTCCAATGTAGTTTTGATAATCAACAACCTCAGGAATTGTGGTTAAATATTGTGCAATTTCTTTAGTAACGGCTGCTGTTCTTTCCAGAGTCGCTCCTTCAGGCATATCAATTACTACTTGAAATTCATTTTTATTATCAAAAGGCAACATTTTCACTAAAACTGATTTGGAAAAAAACATACCAACAGAACCAAATAGTAATATAACAGTCACTCCCACAAGCACTCTTCGTTTCATGCTGCTTTCCAATAATGGACGCTCTAGCTTGTTGTACATTTTATAAATGAAACTAGTTTCTAAACCTTCAGCTTCTTTATGTCCTTGCTCGTCTTTTTCTTGCAACAAATGATAGCCTAAATAAGGCGTAACCGTCAAAGCAACAAACAGTGATAATATCATCGCAATAGAAGCGCCTATTGGCATTGGACTCATGTATGGTCCCATCATTCCAGATACAAACGCCATGGGTAAAATAGCTGCAATAACCGTAAATGTTGCTAAAATCGTTGGATTTCCTACTTCATTTATCGCATAAATAGCGGCTTGTTTAAATGGCAATCGCTTCATTTTGAAATGCCTGTGCATATTCTCAGCGATAATGATACTGTCATCGACGACAATTCCCACCACAAAAACCAAGGCGAAAAGCGTGATTCGGTTTAATGTATAATCCAGCATATAATAACTGAATAAAGTCAAGGCAAATGTTAATGGAACCGAGAAGAATACTACTAATCCACCTCTCCATCCCATGGCAAACATTACTAAAATAGTAACGGCCAAAATTGCGATTCCTAAGTGCAGCAACAATTCACCTACTTTATCTGATGCTGTTTCACCATAATTACGAGTTACTTCAACATGAACATCATTAGGTATTATAGTCGTTTTTAAATGTTCTACTTTGTCAATAATTTTCTCCGAAATTTTCATCGCATCGGCACCTTTTACCTTACCAACAGATATGGTTACAGCAGGATATTCCGATTTTGCGTCTTTGTATTTTTCGTTTGATTTACTGTACCCAAAGGATACATAGCTTTTTGCCGTAGACGGGCCGTCTTGAACCGTTGCGACTTGTTTTAAGTAAACAGGCATGTTTTTATTAACACCTACAACCAGATTTTCTACATCGTCAGCTGAGGTTAAGAACTTCCCTGTCGTGATCAAATATTCTTCATCGGTATTGACAAAACTCCCGGATTGCGAGCTGCTATTATTAGCTTGAATCATTCCCATGATACCTAAGGGATCAATGCCGTTCTCTGCCATTTTATCTTTGTCCAAAATCACTTTTAGCACTCGGCTTCTTCCGCCAATTTCTTTGGTGATGGCAACATCTTTTACTTTTTCTACTTCCGAGGTTACTTCTTCGGCAATTTGTCGCAATTGAAAATCGTCCATTTTGTCGCTCCAAAGCGTGATTCCAAGCATGGGTACATCATCAATAGAACGTGTTTTTACCATTGGTTTGTACACTCCTTTTGGGAACATATCTTCGTGTTTTGCCAGTTCGTCATACAATTTCACATACGAACGCTCCACATCCTGACCTACATAAAATTGAACGATAAGCATCGCCTGACCATTCATGGCCATCGTATGCACGTGTTCAACCCCTTTGATGTTTGAGATGATTTTCTCCAGCGGTTTTGCCACACGACTTTCTACTTCGGTAGGGCTCGCTCCTGGATATCCCACCATGACGTCAGCCATCGGGACATTAATTTGTGGCTCTTCTTCTCTTGGAATAAGAAAAGAACTGTAAACCCCAATGATCATCAAACCTATCATCATCAAAATAGTTAGTTTTGAGTTGATGAAAAAGTTGGCAATTTTACCTGAAATTCCTTCTTGCATAATATTTTATTTATTTGGGCGTGACCACAAGGGTCGGGCTATTCGTTACAATCTTTTTGTTTTCAAAAAGAAAACAAAAAGGATTTTCACTGCTATCCCTCACGCACTATTAACTACTATTTTTTACTAAACACCGCTTACTGAATACTAACCTTCGCTCCGTTGAATAATTTTCCTTCGGCAGAGATGATATAGTTTTCATCAGCTGATAATCCGGATAATACTTCCACTTTATCTCCAAATGTTTTTCCTGTTCTCAACCATCTTAGAAGCGCTACGTTTTCATTTCCTACAGTATAGATTCCGGTAAGTTG
Organism: Flavobacterium gillisiae; assembly: GCF_900107635.1. Lineage (GTDB taxonomy): Bacteria > Bacteroidota > Bacteroidia > Flavobacteriales > Flavobacteriaceae > Flavobacterium > Flavobacterium gillisiae. Next base: position 176,454 of record NZ_FNRD01000004.1, on the reverse strand, counting down.
TCCTTGTCTTACTAAAGCACTTTCAGGAACTAAAACCATCGTATTTAGAGTAGCAGCACTTTTGTTCTCTACTGGGAATTGTACATTGACAAACATTCCAGATAAAACAGCACTGTCTGTTTTGTCTAAATTTATTTTGACTAAATATTGTCCTCCCGTATTCTTAGCAGAAACGCTTACTTCGCTTACTTTTCCAGTCAGTTTTTCGTTAGACGATTTTACTAAAACGGTTACTGGCATTCCTTTTTTGATAGAAGTGATATCACCTTCAGAAACCATTGCTGTTACTTGCAGTTTTGAAGCACCTTCAACACTTACTAAAGGCATTCCAGGATTTGCCATATCACCTTCTTTTACAAAAGTGTTAGTGACCACTCCCGAAAATGGCGCTGTGATATTAGAGTAATTGAATTGTGCCATTACCTCATTTCGCATTTGTTTAGCCCCTTCTAATCCTGCTTTTGCCATTTCATAACGAGCAGTCATATCGTCTAACTCTTTTTGGGAAGCACTTTGTTGTTTGAACAAAGCGACAAAACGATCGTAGTCTTTTTTAGCATTGTTATATCCGGCGGTAGCTTGAAGAATACTAGCATCAACCTGTGCTTTTTTTGCCAGTAAATCAGAATTATTGATGCTGACCAATAATTGTCCTGCTTTTACTTGTTGTCCTATTTGTACATAAACTTTAGTTACATAACCCATCATTCGTGTACTTAAATCGGCGCTGTTCTCTGCTTCAATTTTTCCGCTTGCACTTACAAAATCGCTATTGGAATTTTCAGAAACTCCACTTACTTTAACTGCAATTGCAGGAGATTCCGCCACAGCTTCTTTTTTCTCTCCGTTGCAAGAAATAAGTAGGACAAAAAGGGAAGCGATTATTGTCGTTTTAAATAAAAAGTTCTTCATTATATTGCTTTTAAAATTGAAATTGATTTTTGAAATTGTCATTGAAATTGACTTTTATTTTGTTAAAAACTGTAAATATTCCTGAGTGTAATTGTATTCAAAAACAGCCTGTAAGTATTCCAATTCTTTTTTGAACATCTGCGTTTCAGATTGTAATAAGTCTGTCGTTTTTTCTAAACCTTGAGTAAAACGATTGCTTCTTATTCTATACGCTTCCTGTGATTGTTCAAGATCCAACTTAGAAAGATTGACCTTATTCTCGGCATCATTTAGCTGGCGGTTCGCTTTGTTTAATTCCAGTTGGCTTTTGGCTTTGTATTGTTGAGTTTCAATTTCGGCTTTCTGAAAATCAGCCTTTGCTTTTTCCATTTTTCCAATTGATTTATAACCGTCAAATACATTCCAGGATAATTGAGCTCCTACCACATATCCTTTTGCATTAGTGCCAAAAAGGGTGTCATCGTACAATTCATAACTTCCAAAAGCGTTCAATCGAGGTAAGAAAGTCATTTTGCTCGATAGCAACATTTTTTGATAGGCTTCAGTAGATTGATCCATTGCTTGAATATCTTTTCTGTTTGCCGAAAGGGAAGTGTTAATCGTTTGTATGGTAATGGTGTTTTCTAAAGCTTCGGCAGGTTTGTATACTTTGCCTCCTAGATCTTCATTCAATAAAAAAGCCAAGTAATCAGAGGCGTTTTGCACATTACTTTTTGCATATTGCAATTGGTTTTTTATTTCACTTACACGAACTTGTACGGATAGCAAATCTGTTTTTTGAAGAATCCCTTGTTTGAAATAGTTTCCTATTAACTTCAAGTTTTCTGCCGCAGTTGCATTTGCTTTTTCTAAAACGGCAACAGCTTTATAGGCCAATTGCAATTCCATAAACGATTTGTTTACTTCCAGTTCCAGGTATTCTTTGGTACGTTCCGTCTGTAGCGAATAAGCATTCATCTTAGCTCTTGCCGCCTGTCTTCCATACAATCCGTCTATGTTGATGATGGGCTGTAGAATTTCAATTTTAGTGGCAAAGTTTGTAGTGCGATTTGGATTGTTCAATAAATTAGGATCAAAATCGGAAGCCGTTAGAATTTCTTGATTCAGCTTAGACCCAAAAGCCATTAAAGGATTTGTAGTCGAAATCGCTGTATGTGAAGCAGAAATATTCGGTAAGAAAAGAGAATTGGATTGTCTGTAATCTGCTTGTGCCGATTTAAACTCCTGATCTGCAATCTTAATTTGTAAATTTTTATCGGCCACCTTCTGCCAAAGATCAGTTTTAGAAATAGCCAATGTGTCCTGACCATAACTGAAAGCAGTAATGGAAATGGTTGCTAAGAGTGTTATTAAATTTATTTTCTTCATAATTTGTTTATATCTAATTATTGGACAAAGATAATTTCGCAATAAGGGCTACACAGTAACAAATGTCACACTAGAGAAATTAAATGGAAAAAAGGGCGGTTTATGAGATCAATAGTGCATTAAAATGTAAGCTAGATTGAGGTTAAAGCGATTAAGGGAATAGTAGTAGTTTGCTGTAGAGGATAAAATTTTCATTTTAAGATTAATAATTATATAAATTTAGATTGTTTCTAACAAGTATAATATGATAATTATCAGTAAGACAGTGATTTAAATATTATTTTTTGTCGAGTCAGATGAAGTTAGAGATAATCAATAGTAGCAAAAAGTTTAAAATAGACCTTTTGCTATTAATTTGATTAAATGCAAATCGTACTGGACTACATTGTAGGAAATTTGTAGGTAAAATAGCCATTATTTTTTATCTGAATAGTTGTGGTCACTTAAATTACGAGTTTAATAGGTATAGAATGTAAATTAAATTTCTAAGAATTGATTTATACAGAATTAAATAGTATTTTTAATTTTCAATTGCTAATCGCTGGGTTTCTGACGAAGATTCGGTAAAATTATCCTTATGGAAATCATTAGATGATAGATAATCAATAGCAAATAAAATAGCACTATATCTGCATACAGTGGTTTAAAGATTATAAATAATTATATTCAAAAGCATATGAGCTTTTAATATCTAGTTTAATTTTTTATGAATACAAATTTGCCCCAACCTTCCTACGATGACTTACTCAAGATTATAGAAAATCAAAAAGAGGAGATAAATAACCTAAGTAAAGGGCGTAGTGCCTTCGCCAATTTTGAATTCTATATTAAAGAATCCGAAGATTTGTTATGCGTAGCAGGAATGGATGGTTTTTTTAAAGAGGTTAATCCAGCATTCAAAAAAAAATTAGGGCATACAAAAAAGGAGTTACTCAGCACTAGTTTGATTTCATTTATTCATCCTGAAGATATTGTAAAAACCAATCTTGAAATAGAGCGATTGTCGAAAGGTGAGGGCTCAATGAGTTTCGAAAATAGATATATTAAAAAAAATGGGGCCATTGTAACTATTCAATGGACTAGTAGTGTCGACCAGGCCGGAAAACTTATTTATGGAATTGGAAGAGACATATCCCAAATAAGGGAAGTACAACAGAATTTAATTACAAGCGAGAGACTACTAAATGACGCTCAAAAGACTGCTAAAATAGGAAGTTGGGAATTCGATATAATCAATAAAAAAATGATTTGGTCGGAAGAATTATATTCTATCTACGAAATTAAAAAGAAGCCGAAGGAGGATTTGTTTCAATCCTATTTAAAGCGTTTCTCAAAAGAAGAGGTTATTCAATTTCAAAATAAAATACATCAATGCATACAGGATAAGAAGTCTTTTGAAATTGAAAAGGCGGGCCATTTTTCTGCTAATAGAATAAAATGGCTTCATGTAATTGTTATTCCTGTAACTGATGAAGATGGAAAAGTGATTGCTCTTAGAGGGAATACGCAAGATGTATCAGAAAAGAAAATACTTACCATAAAACTAAAAGAAAAGAAGCAAGCGGAGGTTAAAATCAAACTTGAGTTAATTGAAGAAGAGAGCAATGCTAAATTTAAAAATTATATTGAAAATGCTCCAGATGGAATTTTTATCGCTGATGAAACTGGTAGTTTTATTGAGGTAAATAAAGCGGTGTCTTCAATTTTTGGATATTCAGAAGAAGAGCTTTTAACATTGTCGATGATGGATATAATATTTCAGGAATCTATTGAAGATTTGGGAATGTGCTTTAATAAAGTAAAAAAAGTAGGAGAGTCAAAAGGAGAATTTAAAATAATTCATAAGTCAGGAGAAATTAGATGGTCTCGTATTGATTCAGTAAAACTTTCTGAAACTCGATTTATGGGTTTTGTTAAAGACATTACTGAGATTAAACGAGCAAATGAATTAATTACCAATACATTTGAGCGCATTACGGATGCTTTTGTGGCATTAGATAACAACTGGTGCTATACGTATATGAATAAAAAAGCGGGTGAGCTTTTGGGCTGTAACCCTGCCAAAATGATTGGGAAGAATATCTGGACAGAATTTCCAGAAGCGTTGAACTCAAGTTTAGGGGATGCATTTAATAAAGCTAAAGCGACTAATGAATATTGTTATTTTGAATATTTTTATAATAACAGCCAGTGGTTAGAAAATCATTTTTATCCATCGGCTGACGGTATCTCAAACTTTTTTAGGGATATTACCGAAAAGAAAAATTCTGATGCGATTATTGAAAAAAGCGAAAAGCGCTTCCGTTCTTTAGTTGAAAACAATGAAGGTATTATCACTGTTGTTGATGAAAACTTAGAAGTTTTATTCCGTAGTCCTTCTTCACAGCGAATAACGGGTTACAGTGATGAAGAATTTAATACCATAGCTCATGAAGAGTATTTTCATCCAGATTATTTAGAATATGTATATCAAAAAATACAAAATGCCATAGCAAGCCCAGGGGAAGTAATTTCTTTGACGTTTCAGGTAAAACATAAAAAAGGACATTATATCTGGCTTGAAGGTGTTGTGAACAATAGATTTCACGACAGCAGTGTAAAAGGGATAATTGCAAATTTCAGGGAGGTTACAACACAAAAAAACACTGAATTAAAATTAAAACAAAACGAAAAATACTTTCGTGCCTTGGTAGAAAACAACGACGGTATTATCACCGTACTTGATGAAAATTTAAAGACTATATTTCGTAGTTCTTCTTCCGCCCGGATTACAGGCTACACAGCTGATGAATTTACACGAATGGCTGATATAGAGTATTATCATCCCGATTATGTGAAATATATGCAGCAGGAAATCCAAAAAACATTAAGTAATCCAGATATTCCAAATCCAGTTTTGTTTAAAATTAAGCATAAAAATGGGAAGTATATATGGCTGGAAGGGGTGCTGACTAACTTGATTAATCACGATAGTGTGAAGGGAGTTATTGCTAACTTAAGGGATGTGACCGAAAGAAAAGAAGCAATCGAGTCATTGGAAAAAGAAAGGGATAAATTTGTTAAAATAGCTGCTACAGCGCCAGGGTTAATTTATTCGATGCGTCAAAATAAAGATGGTTCACTAACTTACCCTTATGCAAGCGATGCTATTATCGATATTTATGGGTTGAAATTTGAGGAGATCGAAAAAGATGCCAATAGCATTTTTAAACTGATCCATCCTGATGATTTAGCAGCTGTTATTGAAAAAATCACTAAAACAAAAACGGAACTAGTCCCACTAAAAGGGATCTATCGTTATCTTCATCCTACTAAAGGATTAGTTTGGCACGAAGTAAATTCGCTACCTGTTGTAGAGCCTTCTGGAACCGTAATTTGTCATGGTATCGTTACAGATATTACTGAAAGAATAGACGCAGAGCAAAAAATTATTAAGGCCAATAGACTCTACTTGTTTATTAGTGAGATTAACCAAATGATCGTTCGCACAACGGATGAAGAAACACTGTTTAAAGAGGCCTGTGCTATTGCTGTTGAAACGGGTAAGTTTAAAATGGCATGGATTGGCTTAGTTGACGAGGTTAATAATGAATTAGTAGCTGCAGCGGTTGCAGGAGAAGATATGGGGTATCTCTCCGTAATTGAAACAATTTCAACTAAAGATATACCGCAAGGAAGAGGTCCTACTGGAACAGCAATAAGAGAGGAGAAGTATATTGTTTGTAATGACATTGAAAACTGTGTTCTAATGACGCCATGGAAAGAAGAAGCGCTAAGCCGAGGATACAATTCTTCAATGTCATTACCTATTAAAAAAGGAGGTAAAGTAATAGGAGTTTTTAGTCTTTATTCTACTGAGAAGAACTTTTTTGATGCCGAAGAAATTGCATTATTAGATGAAGCGACTGATGATGTATCTTTTGCTTTGGAAGTGTTTGAAAAAGAAATTCAAAATAAAAAAGCGGAAGAAGCCGTTTTTCAAAGTGAGAAAAGATACCATACACTAACTGAAGTTTCGCCGGTTGGTATTTTTCGTACGGATGCCGCAGGGTATACTACTTATGTCAATCCGAGCTGGACTCAAATTTCGGGATTGTCCTATCAAAAGGCATTGGGTAATGGTTGGTTAGATGCCGTTCATGAAGAAGATAGAAAAGCCATTCTTTATCGTTGGGAAAATGCTACGGGAAAGAATGAAAAAACATTGTCTGAATATCGTTTTGTAAAGCCTGACGGCACTATTGCCTGGGTAATGGGTCAAGCCATCCCAGAAAAAAATAGTAATAATGAGATTATAGGCTACATTGGAACGGTTACCGATATTACAGAACGTAAGCAGGCAGAAGAAATAATTTTTAAAGAAAAACTACTTTCAGAAACGATAATAAATAATCTACCTGGAATATTTTATCTCTATGATGAATCTGGAAAATTTGTAAAATGGAATAGAAATTTCGAACTTGTTACAGGCTACAGTGGCCATGAAATTAGTCAGATGACTCCACTAGATCTTTTTGATGAAGACGAAAAGGAAAAGATCAGCACTAGAATTAGTACTGTTTTTGAAAAAAAATCTCCTGGGATTGAGGTTGAATTTTATACTAAAGCCCACAATAAAGTACACTATTATATCAATTCCTTGGCAATTGAATATGAAGGGAAAAAGTGCCTGCTAGGCATGGGATTAGACTTAACGGACCGTAAAAAGGCTGAAGAAGCAATTAGAAAAGCAAATGAACGATTCGAATTGATTTCATCGGCAACAAATGATGCTTTATTTGAATTGGATTTTATTAGCGGTGAAAACTGGCATAATAAAGTATCTTATGATAATTTAAATTCGTACGGTGATGATTTGTCAACTGAGGAAAATAAATCATTGTGGCGATCTAAGCTACATCCTGACGATAGAGATAGAGTAATTAAAAGCATTGAAGAATGTTATAATGGAACCGCAAATTCCTGGTCAGAGGAATTTCGTTTTTTAAGAGCAGATGGTACTTATGGTAGTTTTTACGAACGTGCTAAAATTATAAGAGATGATCAAGGAAAACCGACACGTTTTGTAGGGTCAATGTTAGATGTTACTGACCTTAAAAAGGCCGAAGAAGAATTCAAGAACGCCAATAAAAAGATGGAGGCGATTATTGATGCTATTCCAGATTTAATGCTTGAAGTAGGTTTAGACGGTACTATTTATAACTATCACTCGCATCGTAAAGATTCATTTATGGAATCAACAGATCGATTAGTTGGCAAGAAAATTTCAGAAGTGTTGCCTGCAGATGCTGCAAATTTAGCTTTCTCTGCAATACGTGAAGCTGCTGAAAAGGGTTTTTCAACTGGGCGTCAGTACACCTTAGAAAAGAAAGGTGAATTACGTTGGTATGAATTGTCAATAGCACCTATGAGGGAAACGGAGGAACATGATACCCATTTCATCTGTCTTTCACGTGATATTACTAAGGTCAAACTTGTGGATGCGTCACTGGCGAAAAGTGAAGAAAGATATCGAGGATTATTAGATAATCTAGATGCGGGAATTGTAGTGCATGCAGCAGATACTTCCGTAATTATGAGTAATAATAAAGCATCGGAATTATTGGGATTAAGTACCGAACAAATTTTAGGTAAGAAGGCCATAGATCCAATTTGGAAATATCTAAATGACGATAATTCGATTATTGATATTGAAAAACACCCGATAAGCCTTATTCTTAAAACAAAAGAAGCTGTTAAAAACTTTACTTTAGGAATTAATCATCCTAACAGTGATAAGATTGTTTGGGTTTTAGTAAATGGTTTTCCGGTTATAAATCAAAGTAATGAAATTACTGAAATTGTAATCAGTTTTATTGATATTACGGAGCGTAAATTGATGGAAAGAGAATTGTTGAAATCAAAAGAACAATCGGAGGCAGCGAATAAAGCCAAAACTGATTTTCTGGCTAATATGAGTCATGAAATTAGAACTCCATTGAATGGAATCATAGGATTTACCCATTTGTTGATGAAGTCAAAAATGGAAAAGAATCAGGCAGAGTATATGGCCACCATTAATGAGTCAGCAGCTTCTTTAATGCAGATTGTAAACGACGTTTTGGATTTTTCTAAAATTGAATCCGGAAAATTAGAATTGCATATGGAAGAAGTAAATCTGTATCAATTGACGCGTCAGGTTATTGATTTATTCAGCCATCAGGCAAACCAGAAAAATATTAATTTAGTATTAAATCTAAGTGCGAATGTTCCAAAATATGTACTAGGAGATTCTGTCAGATTAAAACAGGTTTTAGTAAATTTATTGAGTAATGCAATAAAATTCACCAGTTTTGGAGAAATATGTCTGGATATCGATGTGGTATCAGAATCAAAAAAGAAAGTCACAACTTTAATTTTTTCGGTAAAAGATACCGGTGTTGGAATTAAAGTAGCGAACAAGGATAAAATATTTAATTCATTTGTACAAGAGGATAATTCAACCAATAGAAAATTTGGAGGAACAGGATTAGGATTGGCTATTTCAAATCAATTGTTGGCGTTGATGGACAGTAAATTACAATTGATTAGTAAATATGGAGACGGAAGTGACTTTTTCTTTGAAATTAAGTTTCAAAAATTTAAAAGTAAGAAAGAGATAGCTGCTCAATACATTATTGAAAGTGAGCGTGTGGTAATGGAAAGTATTAGTAACAAAAAGGTTTTAATTGTAGAGGACAATAGAATCAACATGCTTTTAGTAAAAACACTTGTCAAAAAAATAATTTCTAATTGTACCATCTATGAAGCTAAGGACGGAAACGAAGCTGTAGCGCAATATGAAATAGAAAAGCCAGATATTATTCTGATGGATATTCAAATGCCTAATAAAAATGGTTACGAAGCTACGCACGAAATTAGGCAGTTGGTAGGAGGTTCAAACACTCCCATTATTGCGGTAACTGCAGGTATAATGAGTGGTGACAAAGAAAAGTGTTTGGAGGCCGGATTAGATGATTATTTATCAAAACCTATAATTGAAGTTGATTTAGAACAAATATTAATTAAATGGTTGAATAAGTAAAGAAGCTTTTTTGTAATTACTCCTTCTAAAAGTTAAAGCGTGTCATTTATCGTAGTTATTTAACAGGATTAAATCTGTTTTTATATATATAACGATAATTTTTGTTTAATTTGGTTCAAAATTACGTTTGTATTTATGGAAAACGACAAAGACAGGAGGCAGGAAGAAATAAATCTTAGTCAAAAGGTAGAGGCTAAACAAAGGAATGGAAAGTCAGCCGGTAGTTTATCTGACGACGAGGTAATTAGACTCATTCATGAATTAGAAGTGCATCAGATTGAATTAGAAATGCAGAATGAAGAACTTCTATTAGCAAAAAACCAAGCCGATATAGCCACTCAAAAATACACTGAATTATACGATTTTTTGCCTTCGGGATATTTTACCCTTAATACGGAAGGTGATATAACCCAACTAAATCTGGCAGGGGCCGAGTTGTTAGGAAAAAACCGATTTAAATTATTAAATAGTCGGTTTGGCTTTTTTGTTTCAGATGATACAAAACCAATTTTCAACTTTTTTTTAGAAAAAATATTCGAACACTCGAATAAACAATCTTGTGAAGTTGCCATTATAAATAATGAAGACAAAACTGTGTATGTTTATATGAAAGGTATCGTAGGCGATACTGGGGAGCAATGCCATGTATCAGTGATTAACATTACCGAGCGAAAGTTGATGGAGATTGAATTAATTAAAGCAAAGGAAGAGGCAGAAGCAGCTAGCATTGCTAAAACTGATTTCTTAGCTAATATGAGTCATGAAATTAGAACACCCTTAAATGGAATAATTGGTTTTACAGATTTGCTAATGAAATCAAATCTGGAAAAAAATCATCTGGAATATATGTCAACCATTAACGAATCAGCAACAATCTTAAAGCATATTGTAAATGATGTTTTAGACTTTTCTAAAATTGAAGCTGGGAAATTAGATCTAGAAATTGTAAAGACAGATATTTATGAATTGACTAATCAGGTTGTTGACTTGTTTAAATACCAAGCGACCATTAAGAAGATTGATTTAGTACTTAATATCGATGATAACGTTTGCCAATATGTTAAAGCGGATGCTCCCAGGCTAAAACAAATATTAGTAAATCTGTTAAGCAATGCTGTAAAGTTTACTGATACGGGAAAAATTAGTTTGAATATCTCTGAAACTCAATTAATGAGTAAAGATTCCTGTACGATCAATTTCTCTTTAAAAGATACTGGTATCGGTATAAAAGAGAGTAGTAATAAAAAAATATTTAAGGCTTTTATTCAAGAAGACAATTCTACAAGTCGTCTATATGGTGGTACTGGTTTAGGACTATCGATAGCAAATAAACTTTTAGCGTTAATGGATAGTAAATTGCGATTAAAGAGTAAAGTAGGCGAAGGAAGCGATTTCTTCTTTGCAATTAAATTTAAGAGGATAAATGAAAAGCAAAGCAGTGAATCTAAAGTTGATTCAACCATTATTGACCACAGTACATCCTTTGAAGTTCTTTCTAACAAGAAGGTTTTAATAGTTGAGGATAATAAAATTAATATGCTCTTAGTAAGGACATTGGTAAAAAAAATAATTACAAACGCCACTATTTTTGAAGCTAGTGATGGAAATGAAGCCGTACTGCATTTTAAAAAGGAAGAGCCAGATATTATATTAATGGATATTCAGATGCCTAATAAAAATGGGTATGAAGCAACCAAAGAGATTCGCTTATTGCCTAATGGAGAACAAATTGCAATTATTGCCATAACTGCCGGAACCATGAAAGAAGACAAAGAGAAATGTTTTGAATCGGGAATGAACGACTATCTACCAAAGCCCATTAACCTATCAGATTTGGAAATAGTATTACACAAATGGTTGACTAAATAGCCGCGGTCTTTAAACTGTTGGTTTTTAGATATTGTTGTTTCAGATCAGTTCTGGAAGGTTAATTTAAAAAAAAGTCAAGATTGTTATGTCATTTCTCCTTTGTCGAAATGACATAGTTGAAGAACATAAGTGAATTGTGATAATTATATTCCAGTGAATTCAAAAGTATTATGGTACAAAACATGCTGAAATTCTTGATTCCATACTGACTGCTATTTTTCAGTAGTATATCAGGCATGTAAACAGAGCAGAATTATTCGAGAATCATTTTAAAGCACCGTTTAGTGGTCTGGATTTTGCATTCTGTTATGAATTCATATTCATCATTGTTTTTTTTTCGAAGATAAATTAAATAATTCAACGCTACTTTGTATTTAATTTAGTTGTAAAAGCAACTGTTGTTAGAAATTAATATTCGACCTTTAAAAAATAATAAATTACATTCATGTTGACTAATCGTGAGGGTTGATGTATAATATTACAATATCATAATGAAAAAGATAGAGAATAAACAAAATGTACCGGAAGAAGATGCCGTTTCTACAACAGCCAAAGAGAATGTCGTTGCCAAAGATCCCAACAATGACTTCCCTATAGTGGGTATAGGAACTTCCGCAGGAGGACTGGAGGCGATGGAAGTTTTTTTTGAAAATATGCCCAAAAATGCTGGTATGGCATTTGTCGTTATTCAACATCTCGATCCTAATTATGTTGGAATGTTACCTGAGTTATTACAACGGGTTACTTCTATGAAAGTATTGCAGGCAACAGATCGGCTTGAGGTAAAACCCAATCATGTATATGTAATTCCTCCAAATAAAAGTTTGACAATAGTAAAAGGTTCATTACATCTATTAACCCTCACTGAAACCCAAGGGTTGCGCTTACCAATCGATATATTCTTTCGTTCCTTGGCACTTGATAAATTAAATAAAAGTGTTGCAATTATTCTTTCAGGAATGGGTTCTGATGGAAGTTTAGGAATTAAATCCATTAAAGAACAAGGTGGATTTGTTTTGGTTCAGGAACCTGCTACAGCAAAATTTGACTCGATGCCCATTCATGCTACTCAAGCAGCTGCAGTAGATGTTGTGGCACCGGTAGAAGAGCTGCCCGCTAGGCTGATTACGCTTCTCCATCACACACCGGTAATTGAAAATGATTCAGATATAGAGAGTGAGAACAGAAGTAGTCTCGAGAAAATTATCATTTTACTGCGAGAACAAACTGGTCATGATTTTTTATTGTATAAAAAAACGACTTTAATGCGCCGCATCGAAAGGCGTAGAGAAATTCATCGCATCGATAGCACGGAAGATTATGTTCATTATTTACAAGAGAACCCTAATGAAATTGAGTTGCTTTTCAAAGAGTTATTAATAGGGGTAACCAGTTTTTTTCGTGATGCCGCCGTTTGGGGCAAACTTAAAAGTACTATTCTGCCTGAACTTATTAAAGACTTACCGGATGGAACTGTACTACGGGCATGGATTACCGCCTGCTCCACAGGAGAAGAGGCTTATTCACTTGCTATAGTATTCAGGGAAGTGATAGAAAGTACTGGAAAACACAGAAATTTGAAGTTGCAAATTTTTGCCACGGATTTAGATGCGGATGCCATTGAAAAAGCACGGCGCGGTATTTTTACATCTAATATTAATGTAGATGTTTCACCAGAACGAATCAATAAGTTCTTCAATATCGAAGCAGATGGATATCGAGTGAATGCACTAATACGAGAAAAGGTTATTTTTGCACCGCATAACGTAATAAAAGATCCTCCTTTTACTAAGCTTAATATATTGATGTGTCGTAATATGTTGATATACATGGAGCCGCCTTTACAAAAGAAACTAATTGATTTATTTAACTATAGTCTTCTCCCGGGAGGCATTATGGTATTGGGCTCTGCTGAAACCATACCCCGTAATAATGAAGGGTTTGAGGTCGTCGATGCTAAATTAAAATTGTATAAACGTACAGATATCTCTACGTCATCAAAATTAACTGGTTTCCCAAGTTCTTTTTCAAAAAGTAAAACAGTAATCAAAGAAACAACTAATACTCCTAAAGTGGTCGAAAATATTCAAACCCTTGCTGATCAGATAGTACTTCAACAATTTGCGCCAGCGAGTGTACTGGTAAATGATAAAGGAGATATTTTATATATCACAGGTCGTACTGGTAAATATCTTGAACCCGTGGCTGGTAAAGCAAACTGGAACATCCATGCAATGGCACGAGAAGGTTTGAGAAATGAACTGTACAATGCGTTCCAAAAAGCACTGCAAAGCAGTGAGCCGGTTAACCTACAGAACATTAAAATTATAAATAATAATGGAGGTTTTAATTATGCCTCCATAACTATTCAGCAGATTGAAAGCCCGGATCAGTTAAAAGGAAAGGTAATGATAGTTTTTAAGGATGAGCTAGAGATAATAGAGTCACCTTTGTTGAAACAAAAAAAGGGTAAACTATCTCTACCAGGCAGACAGATAGAGCTTGAGGCTGAATTAAAACAATCAAATGAAGACTTGCGTAATTCGCGGGAACATATGCAAGCCTCTCAGGAAGAAATGAAATCAATCAATGAAGAATTGCAATCGACGAATGAAGAATTGCAATCAACAAATGAGGAATTGACGACTTCAAAAGAGGAGATGCAAAGTCTAAACGAAGAGTTACAGACAGTAAATACAGAACTTCAAAATAAATTACTTGACTTTGAACAGGCAAGTAATGACATGAAAAATTTACTTAACAGTACTGAAATCGCAACTCTATTTTTAGACAAAGGATTAAATATACGTAGGTTTACTGATGCTGTTACCAAAATATTTAAAATCAGATCTAGCGATTCCGGTAGGCCTTTTACGGATCTGGTTACTGATTTGAAATATCCTGATATAGGTAGCGATGCACGAAACGTAATTAAAAATTTGACCCCAATTCAAAATACAATTGGAACAAAGGACGGAAGATGGTATAATGTTCGAATTATGCCCTATCGAACGTTAGATGATCGCATTGACGGCATCGTAATTACATTTACTGATATCACTGTCTCAAAAATGGCAGAAGAGGCATTAATAATGGAAAATCGATACCTACACTTATTTGAATCTGCTAAAGACGGAATTCTTATCCTCAATGCAGAAACGGGTAATATTATAGATGTTAATCCATTTTTAATTGAAATGCTGGGCTACTCTTATGAGCAATTCGTTGAAAAGGCAATCTGGGAAATAGCCCCACTTCAGGATATAGTAGCTAATAAAGAAAAGTTTGCGGAGTTAAAGAAAATGGAATTTTTCCGTGATGAAAATTTATCGCTTCAATCCTCTGATGGAAAAGAGATTAAAGTGGAATTTGTCAGCACGATGAACTTGGTAAACAATAAAAAAGTAATTGAATGTATTATTCGTGATATTACGGAACGTAAACGAACCGAAGAAGCATTGACTTTTTCTGAGGCACGTTATCACCATCTTTTTGAATCAGCAAAAGAAGGAATATTTTTTATTGATGCTGTAACAGGGAAAATAACGGACGTAAATCCATTTTTAATCCAATTATTAGGGCATCCGAAAAAAGAGTTTGCTAAAAAACCAATTTGGGAAATCAATTTTTTTAAAAATATAATAGCAAGCAAAGATAAGTTTGATGAGTTAAAGCAGAAGAAGTCGGCTAATGACGAAAATGTCCAGGTTGAAACAGCCGATGGACAAAAAATCAATGTTGATTTCATAGCAAGTGTGTATATAGTTGATAATCATGTAGTAATACAATGTTTTATTCGTAACTTTACTAACTTACATTCGAAATAAACATTTTTAATGAATATTTAAATAGCATAAAAATATAAAACAAAGTTTTTTTTGGCGATAGTATTTAAAATAGTTAGTATCGATGGAAAATGGGGAAAACAAATCGAAAGTTACTGCCCTTCTTAGGCTAAAGGCCGAAGAATTGCGAAAAAACAATAGTCAATTTAAATTTGATGGGAAACTTTCTGAAGTGATGATTTTGAAACTCATTCACGAATTAGAAGTCCATCAGATTGAGCTTGAAATGCAAAATGAAGAATTGCTTATAGCAAAAGAGCAGGCAGAGCAGGCAATTGAAAAATATACTGAATTGTACGATTATGCACCTTCTGGATATTTTACGTTGTCTAGGGGTGGTAGAGTTATTGAAGCTAATCTCACTGGGGTCGATATGCTTGGCAAACTGCGTTCAAGTGTAATTAACAGTCAATTCGGTTTTTTTATTTCTGATGATTCAAAACAGATTTATAATTCTTTTTTAGATAAAATTTTTAAAAGTAAGCATAGAGAATCATGTGAAGTGAAGCTTGTAACCAAAGATGAAAAATCTTTTTTTGGTCACTTATCTGGTGTTATTACAAAAGATGAAGGGCAGTGTAATATTACATTAATTGATATTACTAAACGCAGAGAGTCAGAGTTAGCATTAGTGGAGAGTAAGAAAAGATATCAAGAAATTGTTAATAATCTGGATGAAGGTATTGTTATACATGCAGCAGACTCAAGTATAATAATGAGCAATCCTAAAGCCTCTGAATTGCTTGGTTTTAACCAAGACCAATTGAAAGGAAAAAAAGCAATGGATCTCGATTGGAAATGTTTGGATGAAAATTATTTACCTTTACCCTATGATAAATATCCAGTTAATCAAATTATAGCGAGTAGAAAACCACTTAAGAATTTTATCGTTGGATTCAGAATACCTAATTCTAAAGAGGTAGTGTTACTTTTAGTAAATGGGTTTCCCGTAATCGATACTAATGGAGAGCTAATAGAAATAGTCATTAGCTTTATCGATATCACAGAGATAAAACTCGTGCAAAAAGAATTAACAAAAGCAAAAAATCAAGCGGAAGAAGCAAACAAAGCTAAATCTAATTTTCTAACGAATATGAGTCATGAAATCCGTACTCCGCTGAACGGAATAATAGGTTTTACGGATTTGTTGACCAAAACAAATCTCGATATTGACCAAGCTGAATATATTAACATAGTAAATGAATCAGCTGTTTTATTATTAGATATTATCAATGATGTTTTGGACTTTTCTAAAATTGAATCTGGGAAATTAGAACTGAATATCGAAGAAGTCGATCTTTTTGGACTTACAAAGCAAGTGATTAATCTTTTTAAGCATCAGGCAAATTTAAAAAATATCGATTTAATATTAAATATTGATGATGCTGTACCTCAATTTATCTTTGCTGACTCAGTGAGGCTAAAACAAATTATAGTAAACTTAATAGGGAATGCTTTAAAATTCACAGAGGAAGGGTCTGTTCAGTTAAATGTTATTGAAATCGGTTCTGATGATGATGCTATTTCCACTATAAATTTTTCAGTTAAGGACACTGGCGTTGGGATAAAACAGCAAAATCAAGAAAAAATATTTCATTCTTTTGTACAAGAGGATATTTCCACAACAAGAAAATTTGGAGGAACAGGATTAGGTTTAGCGATCTCCAATCAGTTATTAGAGTTAATGAACAGTAAATTACTCCTTACTAGTAAATACAGGAAAGGAAGTGATTTTCATTTTTCAATTGATTTTAAGAAGTCAAACAAGAAAAAAAAGACCACAATTCCATTGTTAAATCAGATTGGTGATAACAAAGAGCCCATCAAAGAATATCTGGATAACACAAAAATACTCATTGTGGAGGACAACAGAATTAATATGCTTTTGGCAAAAAAACTGATAAAAAAAATAATACCAAATTCCATCATTTTTGAAGCGGTAGATGGAAAAGAAGCGATAAAACTGTATAAAAAAGAGAAGCTGGACATTATTTTTATGGATATCCAAATGCCTAAAAAAAATGGTTTTGAAACTACTATTGAACTTAGAAAATTGAGTCGTTTTCCATCTCCACCAATCATTGCTTTGACAGCTGGTATTTTTGTTGAAGAAAAAGAAAAGTGTTTAGAATGCGGTATGAATGATTATGTTTCTAAGCCGTTTAGTCTAAATGATTTAGAGACCGTGCTGTATAGATGGGTGAAGAATTGATTTTGTTTTAGGATTTTACCCATAAAACTAATTCGTTTTTTTATAACTCCAAACGGCAAACCCATTGATAACAAAAGCATATAATGCAATTATGCCAATTTTAGTTTTGATTTCATTAAAGTCTGCTCCTTTAAGCATAACCATTCTAATAACTTCAACAAAATAACGAATTGGGTTAAAGTAAGTAATGTTTTGAGCCCAAGTAGGCATACTTTCAATTGGTGTAAAAAGTCCACTCATTAAGATGAAAATAACCGTAAAAAACCAAGCAATAAACATAGCTTGTTGTTGGGTTTCGGTATGATTAGAAATGAACAATCCAATTCCTAAAATTAGTATTAAATAAATAGAAGTGAAACCATAAATCAAGAAGATATTACCTAGGATCGGCACGTTGAAAATTACTATCGCAATGACTAATCCAACCGTTAAGATCACCAGTCCTAAAACCCAAAACGGAAATAATTTACCAATGATAAATTGGTGTTTCTTAATAGGGGTTACATTAATTTGCTCTAATGTTCCCACCTCTTTTTCTCGAACAATATTCATAGAGGACAAAAACAAAGACAACATCGTTACTAATAAAACTAAAATACCTGGTACCATGAAGGTTTTGTAATTCAAAGTTTTGTTGTACCAAAAGGATGGAATGGTCATTATGTTTTCGGGTTGGGTTGCATTTCCATCATTATAAGTTTGTAGTTGTGTTTGTATGGATTGATTAAAGCTGGAAATAATTTGCGTAATATAAACATTAGAAACTCCTGCCGCAGCGCCATCTATAGCATTGATACTAACGGAAAGGTTAGTGTTTTTTTGTTTGATTAGATTGCGTTCAAAGTGAATAGGAATTTCTAGAATGACATCTGTATTTCCTTTTTGCATTTGTAAATTAGCTTCTTTTTTAGATTGAAATTCAGAACTAACATTGAAATAGCTTGACGCTTTAAATTTGCTAATCAACTCTCGTGAAGCTGCAGAACGGTCGTGATCTAAATAGGATAATCTAATATTTTTGACTTCAAAACTCGCAGCATTGGATAGAATAACCAATTGTATCAAAGGCAAAATAAAAATAATAGGCAGCATGCTTTTATTTCTAAAAATTTGCTTGAATTCCTTTTGTATGATGAATAAGATTGTTTTCATATTTTGGTTTGTTTTTGCCAGGAAGGCACAAAAGCAGCTGTTTTTTTAAATTGCGATTGCCATTGAAATTACCACTGTCATTACCATTGTCATTGCTATTGAAATTGCCATTGTCATTGAAATTACCACTGTCATTACCATTGTCATTGCTATTAAAATTACCATTGCCATTGAAATTCCTTACTCTAATCGTATTTTGTATTTTTTGATGCTTACTACAATAAAAAACAATGTCATTCCAACTAAAATTAAGGTTTCTTTCCAAATTACTGAAAAACTTGCTCCTTTTAGCATTATGGCTTTGATGATGATAATGAACCATTTAGCAGGAATAATATTGCTGATAACTTGCAAAGGCAAGGGCATGCTTGAAATAGGGAAAATAAATCCTGACAGCAATATCACAGGTAACATGAGTCCGAATAGCGAAATCATCATGGCTGTTTGCTGGGAATCTGATAGTGTGGAAATTAAAATTCCTAATGCCAAGGCACAAATAATAAATAAAACGCTTTCTATGGCTAATAAAAACAGGCTTCCTTCTATGGGCATTTCAAAAACAAAATAACCTAAAAGCAGAATAACTGCAGCGTTGATTACTGATAAAAAGATGTACGGAAAAACTTTTCCTATAATTACTTGGAACGGTTTTATGGGAGAAACTAAAAGCACTTCCATCGTGCCTAATTCTTTTTCACGAGTGATCGAAATAGAAGTCATCATCGCTGAAACCAACATTAAAATAACTGTCATTACGCCTGGGACAAAAGTAAAAACGCTTTTCATAGCTGGGTTATAAAACAGTTGCGTTTGCGTTTGAATTTGATAGGCTTGCTTGTTGTTTTTGTTTTTTTCTTGGATGAAATTTTGAAGGATTGAGGTAATGTAGTTAGAAATGGTGTTGGCCATATTAGGATCGGTTGCATCAGTGATCACTTGAACTTTTGCATTTTTTTGCGTTTGCAAATGTTTAATAAAATCTTTTTCGAAAACCAAAACAGCTTTAACTTCTCCTTTTTTGAATACGGATTCGATTTCGGATTCTGTTTTAATTTCTTGTGCTATTGTAAAATAAGAAGAATTGCTTATTTTTTGGATTATTTTTTGGGTTTCGGTATCTTTTGATTGATCTAAAACAGCAATTTTCACGTTGTTGATTTCGTTTGTAATAGCGAAGCCAAATAACATAATCTGTGCAATGGGCATCCCAAAAAGGATGAACATAGAACGTTTATCACGAAAAATGTGATAGAATTCTTTTTTTACAAAACCAATAAATCGTTTCATTATTATATTTTTTTGAACCATTAAGAGATTAAGAAAATTAAGCCATAGATACTTAATGAGTTTTAATCTTTAAATGGTTTTAATTGTTATTCAATATTAATAATGGCAAAGCCAAAAAGCATTATTTTTTAAACACAGATTTTATTCATCTGTTCTATCGCTCAAGTCAAAAATCCCCACAGATTCGTTATACTGTTTACTAAAAATGGTAATACTTTCTTCTACTCTATATTCCTCGCTAATTTTAAAAACACATCATTCATTGATTCTACATTAAATTGTTGTTTCAAATTTTTTGGAGTGTCTAATGCTTCAATAACGCCATCAACCATGATGGAAACACGGTCGCAATATTCGGCTTCGTCCATGTAATGTGTGGTTACAAATATGGTAGTGCCTTTGTGGGCTTGGGTGTAAATCATTTCCCAAAACTGTCTTCTAGTAATTGGGTCAACGCCGCCAGTGGGTTCGTCCAGAAATACTATTTTAGGTTCGTGTAACAATGCAACAGAAAAGGATAATTTTTGTTTCCATCCTAATGGCAAGGAACCAACTAGATTATCGGCTACGTTTTGCATTTCTAATTTGGTAATAAGTTGCTGTGTTTTTTCTTTGATTTGTTTGCGTGATAAACCATAAATCCCACCAAAAAAAGTAATATTTTCTTTGATCGTTAAATCATCATATAAGGAGAATTTCTGACTCATATAGCCAATGTTTTTTTTAACCAAATCCGCTTGAGTGGCTACATCTAAACCTGCTACAATGGCGCTGCCAGAAGTAGGGTTTGAAATTCCGATGAGCATTTTCATTGCGGTCGTTTTTCCTGCTCCATTGGCTCCTAAAAAACCAAAAATTTCTCCTTTAAAAACATCAAATGTGATGCCTTTAACTGCTGTGAAGTCGCCAAATGTTTTGGTTAGTTTTTCTACTTGTATGATTTTCTCTTTCTTCATTTTTTAAACACGAATTAACACGAATTTGGATTTTATTTTTTTGCTACGGATTCACAGATTATTTTTCGAAACGCTGAATTCATAATTTACAATTCATAATTGAATTAAAGGTCCATAAAAACGTCTTCGATGGTTGTTATTGCTTTTTTAATTATTATTTCAGAGTGGTTTTTATTTTCTAAATAAGCCTCTAAATCCTTTAGATTGAAATCTGCATTTTTATCGATGTAATGAATAAATTCGCCAAAAGCATACACACTATAATGACTTGGATAGTTTTTTAAATCGTGGATTAAACCGTGCGTGTTTTTAGATTGAATATCATAAATTACTTTTTCGTAATTGGCGGTAATTGCTTGTGGCGAATCAATTTTTAATACTTTTCCTTTTTGTATTAAAGCAATTCGATCACATAAGGAAGCTTCATCCATATAAGGTGTAGAGACTAAAATAGTGATTCCTTTTCGTTGCAAACGTTTTAGCATTTGCCAAAATTCCTTTCTAGAAACGGGATCAACTCCTGTTGTAGGTTCGTCTAAAAACAGGACTTTTGGTGCGTGAATTAATGCACAACACAAAGCTAACTTCTGTTTCATTCCACCTGATAATGCTCCAGCTCTACGTTTTTTGAAAGGTTCAATTTGAATGTAAATATCTTTAATTAGTTCGTAATTTTCTTCTATGGTTGTTCCGAAAATAGTAGCAAAAAACGAAAGATTTTCTTCGACAGTTAGATCTTGATACAACGAAAATTTTCCGGGCATATATCCTACGGAATTTCTTATGGCTTTATAATCTTTAACTACATCATAATCTACTACACTTGCTGTTCCTTCATCAGTGATTAAAAGTGTGGTTAGAATTCTGAATATGGTTGTTTTTCCCGCTCCATCTGGACCTATTAAACCAAATAGTTCTCCTGGATTTACTTCAAAAGAAACGGCATCAATAGCTTTGATGTTTTTGTATGATTTGGATATGTTTTGGACTGAAATACTCATATTTTAAATTAAAATGTCAATTGCATTATAAATTTCATAATTAGCGGATCACTTAATTAATAGAAAATTACTGTCTACGAAAGCATCGACCCAATGTTTGATATTTGATTCAATTTTGACATAATCCCCCGTCTTTAAGCTCATTTTTCGACCACTTTCATCGCCATAACTTCCTGTACCAGAAACACAAACTAATAATGCAGGTACTTTTGTAATATGTTCTGATAATTGTTTGCCTTTAGCGATTTGCAAAGACACTACTTTGTTATCTGAAGGCACAAATAAAAGAGCTGTTTGTACCTCTTTTTGTTCCGTGTGCAAGTCTTTTAAATTCATGGTTTTTAATGGTTCTACTGGAACCGATTTACAGCTGAATAAAGCGAAGAATACAAGTAATACGATTGATTTTTTCATGTTTTTAGTGTTAGAAGGTTTTGATTGTATATCGAAAAATTATTTAATTAATAGGAAGTTACTATCTTCAAAAGCGTCTATCCAATGCTTTACATTAGGTTCTATTTTTACAAAACCACCGGATTGTAAATTGATTTTTTGCTCGTTTTCGTCGTTAAAAGCTGCTTTACCTGAAACGCAAACTAATAAGGCTGGTATTTTTGTGAGGTGTTCTTTTAGCTGTTCGCCTTTTGCAATTTGCAAGGAAATCACTTTTTCAGTTGGTTCAAATAATATGCTTGTTTGAACGGCTTTGTTTTCGGTATGTAAGTCTTTTAAATTCATTTGAAATAAGTATTAAAGGGTGAATATTATTATTTCTATAGTTTTACTTCTGCTGGCATTCCAATTTTTAAACTACCATCGTTTTTAACGGTTACTTTTGCAGCGTAAACTAAATTGACTCTTTCTTCTTTGGTTTGGATGACTTTTGGAGTAAACTCTGCCGAAGAGGATATCCAAGAAATTGTTCCTTTATAAGGTTTTGTTCCTTCCTTGTCATCAATTGAAACCGTAACTTCTTGTCCGATTTTTATACTTGGTAATTGGGTTTCACTAAAATATACACGTAAAGTCATTTTAGATAAGTCGGCAATTTTATAAAGTGGTTTCCCGAAAGCCGTAATTTCATTTGGCTCTGCATATTTGGCCAATACTGTTCCTTTTATCGGGTTGGTGATTTTACTTTTCTCGATTTGATCGTTAATTTTTTCGATTTGAACATCAATCGATTTGGCTTCGTTTAGGATTGGCGCATCTTGTGTTCCTACGCTCTTGATTTGTTCTTTTAATACATTCACTTTGCCTTCCACTTCGTCAACTTGGCGTTTTGTGGCCGCATTTTCAGTATACATATTTTGAACTCGCTTTTGCTCTATCAACGTTGTTTTGAGTTGCTCTTGCAAAACATTAGTTTGGGACAGCACATTTTTTGATTTCGAAAATACGGTAGTTTTCGAAGCTAATAATTGTTGTTTATTCAAGTACAATTGTGTGGTGTCTATTAATCCTATTGTAGTATTAGGCTCAAGAATAGTTCCTTCTTCTAAATTTAAGAATTCAATTTTTCCATTGGCTTCCGCCGAAATAGTAACTTCAGTAGCTTCAAAGTTACCGTAACCATCTGCCTTGTCGTTATTTTTGTTGCAAGCCGCTAGACTTACTATAAGTAGAGCGATAATTATTTTTTTCATAATAGTTTATTTATTGTTCGCTTAAGAAGCTGAAATCTGTTTTTAATTTCCTTTTATAACTTGGTAATTGGCTTTCGCCAAAAGCAATTGAATTTCATGTAATTTATGATTCGTTTTGGCTTCATATAGATTGGTCAATTCAACCAAATAGTCAGAGGAAGTTATGACACCATTGCTTAGTTGTGCATCAGATGATTTCAAGACGTATTCTCTTAAGGCAATAATTTCTAAATCGGTGGTGGTGACCTCCTGTAATTTATTTACTTCATTTTCCATTTCTTGTAATTGAACATTGGTATTGAGTAAAAAAGTTTCTTTTTCGGTAGTCACGATTGCCTCAGAAATGACTAGAGCATCTTTTTCTTTTTTGGATTTATTCCAGTCAAACACATTCCAATTTGCTTTTACACCGAGCATGTAAAAAGTTTGAAACGAATTATCGAGCATATTTAGTCCTGGATTTCCGTAACCTGCCTGACCGAAAGCATTTACCTTGGGTAAATTATTTTTAGAAATCGTATTTTTAGAAATCTCGATTTGATCCTTTTGTAAATCAAACAAATGCAGTTCGGGACGGCTGTTTACAGTACTTATTTCCCAATCAATTATAGGTTTAACTAAAGTTACCTCGTCATTTATGGTCGAAGATGTCAATGACGAAAGACTTTCCAATGCTCTTTTCTTGTCAAACTTAATTTCTGTGAGTTGTTGTTTTATTTTTAGTTTTTCTGCCTCTAGCACTTTCTCTGATGCGGGAAGGATTGCGCCAAATTTTATTCCAGATTTCACTTCTTTAATCTTAGCATCTAATTGTTCTTGTTTTGATATCAAAATCGTACGACGCTCTTGTAAAAGAAAGGTGGAGAAATACAACTGATTAATTCTGGACTTCAGTTGGTACAAGTTGACTTCAGTTTGTTGCTGTAGTGTTTTGGTTTGTGC
This sequence comes from Flavobacterium gillisiae, assembly GCF_900107635.1. Classification (GTDB taxonomy): domain Bacteria; phylum Bacteroidota; class Bacteroidia; order Flavobacteriales; family Flavobacteriaceae; genus Flavobacterium; species Flavobacterium gillisiae. The sequence goes on along the minus strand of NZ_FNRD01000004.1, from coordinate 152,201 downwards.
TTCTTTAATTTTAGCATTAGCATCAATCAGACCGCCGTTATAGATTAATTGGTTGACATCTAGGGTAGCACGGTATTGATCTTTGTTGGGCGGATTTACTGTGATATTTGGTAAACTGATTGGTAGCGCTGTTACATCTGACTGATAACTAGCTTGTGCATTTAAGTCAATTTTTGGTAGTTTCGCTTTATTAAGCGCTTCAATTTCCAATGTTGATTTTTGTTGCAGTAAATTAGCTTGCCTGGCAATAGGATAATTTTTATTGGATAAAGCATAGCACTCTTCCAGTGACAGTGTTTGCTGACCTATAGTTAATAGTGGCAGAAGCAGTAGAAATAGGATGTTTATTCGTCTCATTTTTTTATCGAATTTATAATTTGTGTTGCGATACTGGTTTTGCGTTCTTCCATCATTTCGTTAAATTCCGAATCAGAAATTTGTACTATTCCTTTGATCATCATGTGTGCGGCAAAAGGGAAGACGGTTAATGAAAAGATATCCATCAAAAGTTGTTTTGGATTCAATGGTTTTATTATCCCAGCTTCAATTTCCTTTTCAATTTGTGCGAGTAGTACACTTGGATTAGGCCTGTTTTCATGGTTTAGAAACTTCATGACAAATGCGGGATTGTTGTTCATTTCCTGAATCACAAAGGGCGGTAAATACGGATTGTCGATTACGAATGTGATGTAATCGTATGTGAACTTTGTTATTTTTTCAAAAACAGAGTCGTTAGAATTAAATATAAAATTGATTTGTGGAGCTAATTGGCTGAAGGCATTCATAAACACGGCCTCAAAAAGAAGTTGTTTGTTTTTAAAACAATAATGCAACATGGCTTTATTTATACCCGCTTCATCTGCAATTTCCTGCATACGTGCTCCCGCGAAGCCCTTTTTTTGGAATACCGTTCTTGCCGCATTAAATATTTTTTCTTCTGTAGTCATTTAGTGTTAACTTTATGGTTTAACCATTTGGTTAACGAAGATACAAAAAAAAGCAACCGGAGTTACTATTTTACTTTTTTTACAAACATATAAAATAGTAAACCACCCATTAGGCTTCCATATAAAGTGGAATTGAGTGGTTTAGATGTGATGGCACAGGTTCCTGAGGCACAGCCTACAAAATGGTAATATGCATATCCTGCAATGGCACCAATTAGTATACCTGTTCCGGTAAGAATTATGGCTTTTCTTGTCATTTATTACTTTTTTCCAATATGATTTTGATGATAGCATTTTTATCCAATACCCCCGATTCTCTCCACAATTGTTTCCCCTCTTGAAAAAGAATCATCGTGGGAACACCTCGCACCTGATATTGAGATGCTATTTGTTGGTTTTTATCCACATCAATTTTTATAATTGAAATTCGGTCTCCTAAATTATCTTTTACTTCTTTTAAAATGGGGCCAAGCACTTTGCAAGGTCCGCACCAAGTAGCGTGGAAATCGACTAGTACCGGTTTCTCTGATTTTATGAGATTATCAAAACTATTATTCATTTTTATTTTTCTTTAAAGGTGGTACTGAGCATCCATTAAGGCTGCATCCGGTATTAAAAACCGATTGGAATAGAAAAAATGCAGCCATGAAACCGAATAACAGCTGTTGATATTGTATCGCTTGCTGTATTAAAAACAGTCCAATTGCAAGCCGAATCCAGCGCATGCTATGCCAGTTTGTTAATAGTAATTGTTTCATTGTGTTATTTTTTTTATTTTATAATGATCATCATAAGAAACTATTTTTTGTAGTTCTTCTAATGGAATTTCTATAGTGCTAACAATTAGAACTTCCGTAAAATTGCCGTTCATGCTTACATTAAGTACGTCCTTAACTGCAGCAAATTTTTCAGTAACGGTATTCATGCAGCCACTACAAGTAATTCCTTCAAATTCATAAAGATTCACTTTAACAGCTCCGTTTTTTTTGAATTCGAAATACAATTCTGAATTACTTCTCGGCGCAATAGAATTATCACTTTTTTCTAATTTGATAAAGTCAAATGCATTTTTAAAGAGTAAGTCATATTCTTCTTGGCTTCCGCCAAAAGGAGGGCTTACCTCAAATTTTCGATTAAATAACAAACCAGCAAGTATTCCGTCTTTTGCTAAAAGCTCGTGCATTTTCCAAACATATTTTTGGCGCATAGTAGGAGGTAAAGCACAAAAAAATGTTTGTTCAATAATTAAATCATATTCACCTTTATGGTTGAAAAAATCACCCAAAAGGACTTGTATTCGGGTATTGGTGATAAATTTTTCTTCAATAATTTTTACTAATGTTGGAGCAATGTCTATTACTGTAATATTAGTAAACCCTTGTTCTAGAAGGTAGGCTGCTTCATAGGTATTCCCGCAACCTGGAATTAAAATAGCAATGTCTTTATCTTTTAAAGTATCGATATAGGCTTTAATTGGCGGAGACACCAAACCCAAATCCCAACCAGTAGTATTTGCTTTATACTGTGCATCCCAATAGTCTTGATCTAATGGTTTGTCACAGGATACGGTACAACAAGATATCTCATTCATAATAATCTAATTTATAATCTCCAATGTGTTTTCTATTTTCAGTAATCATCTTTCTGTGCTTAAAAAAATTCAGTAGGCCTAAGATTAAAATAACAAATGCAATCGCATAAAATGCAACTTCGATTATTAGACTGTTTTCAATCGCCAATAGATTTCTGGTACTTAAACCTGCAACAAAAAAATACATCGCAGTACGAATAAAGGCTAATACAGTGGTTTGATTTGCTAAAGTGGTTCGCTGTAATGCGAGACGTTCTCTTAAGATTAAGTCTTTATTGACCGTTTCCTTCATATGTTTAAATTAGGTTTTACTTTTATTGTCACGACTGCTACTATGACCAAATATAGAATACATTGGGCAAAAGCTGATGATACTTGTAAGGAATAAAATAGCGGCAATACTACCAAAAACAATGGCTACAGTACCACTTATAATATCGGCAAAATACATTACTACAATAATAGCTGCTATAGTTCCTCTAATAATTTTGTCCGTCATACCTAAATTCTTTTTCATAATATTTCTTTTAAAAAATTAAAACTCTTGAATTAAAATAGTTACTATGAATTTACGGTATAAATTACTGAAAAACAAGTACTTTAACAGGCAGTTGTGTCAAGTTTTTATTTCGATAAAATTTTACTTTGACATACAAAATCAGTTTTAGGCAATTCCGTTTTAGCAATAGCATTAAATCCGCCTTCAATTTCTTTGAAATTTCTGAAGCCACGAGCCTGCAATATCGAAGCGGCAATCATGCTACGGTATCCACCTGCACAATGCAAGAAAAACGGTTCTTTAGGATCGATATCTTTGATCCAATCGTTTATACTTGATAGTGGCTTGCTAAAAGCTTCTTCAACATGTTCTGCGCTATATTCACTGTCTTTACGAATGTCAATAACTTTGCTTTCGCCTACTTTAACTTCTTTGGCAAATTCTTCTGCGGTTATTCTGTTGACAGTATCGATTTCTTTTGCTGCTTTTTTCCAAGCTTCAAAACCACCGTTTAAATGACCTACTAAGTTGTCAAACCCCACACGACTTAAACGTGTTACCGATTCTTCTTCTTGACCTATTTCTGTAACTAGAATAATGGATTGTTTTACATCACCAATTAAAGCGCCTACCCATGGAGCAAAATCACCTTCAATTCCTATGTTTATTGATTGTGGAATAAATCCTTTGGCGAAAGCGCCATTTTTACGAGTGTCTAAGATTAGAGCTCCAGTTTCTTCGACTACAGCTTCAAAATCGTTTACGGCAATAGCTCTCATACCGTTGTTTAAAACAGACTCAAAGCTTTCGTATCCTTGCTTATTCATAGCTACATTCATTCCAAAATAAGCTGGAGGAGGCAATAAGCCATCCGTTACTTCTTTGATGAATTCGGCCTCAGTCATATCAGCTCTTAAAGCATAATTAGTTTCTTTTTGATTACCAATGGTTCCTACAGTTTCCTTGCTCATGTTTTTACCACATGCGCTACCGGCACCGTGAGCGGGATACACAATTACATCATCTGGCAAAGTCATGATTTTGTCTCTTAGCGAATGAAATAATATTCCAGCTAATTGTTCCTGTGTCATAGAAGCTGCTTTTTGTGCTAAATCAGGTCTTCCTACATCACCAATAAACAAAGTATCACCAGAGAAAATAGCATGCTCTTTACCATTTTCATCAATCAATAAATAAGTAGTACTTTCCATGGTATGTCCAGGAGTGTGCAGTGCTTTTATTTTGATGTCTCCAAGAAGAAATTCTTGACCGTCCGTGGCAATGATAGCTTCAAATGTTGGTTTAGCAGTTGTTCCATATACTATTGGTGCTGCAGTCGCTTTACTTAAATCCAGATGTCCCGAAACAAAATCAGCGTGAAAATGCGTTTCAAAAATATATTTAAGTTTTACATTATCGCGTTCTAATCTATCCAGATAAGGTTGTACTTCGCGAAGCGGATCAATAATTGCCGCTTCTCCATTTGAAGTTATATAGTAAGCACCTTGTGCTAAACATCCTGTATATATTTGTTCTATTTGCATGATAGTGTTTTTTAAGATTCTTATACAAAGGTAATTCTTGTATTTCTATTTTACAGTGACTAATGTTACATAATATACCTTTGTTACTATTAATTAGCTATATCAAAGTTATTACTTATAATTATCACAAACTATGATAAATATCAGTAGATAAAATGAGTGTTTAAATGATTCAGGTTATTTAAATAGGTTAAATTTGTGGGCATCTCTATAAAAAATACTTCAGTATGGAAGAAATGCTTTTTTACGATAGAATGCAGTTCGCATTCACGATTACTTTTCATTACCTTTTTCCGCAATTAACGATGGGCTTGTCCTTAATCATTGTTTATTTTAAGTGGAAATTTCTAAAAACAGACGATATACATTACAATAAAGCAACTCATTTTTGGATGAAAATTTTCGCTTTGAATTTTGCTATGGGTGTGGTGACGGGAATTCCGATGGAGTTTCAGTTTGGAACCAATTGGGCCAAGTTTTCGGAACTAACGGGAGGGATTATTGGACAAACTCTAGCGATGGAGGGTATGTTTTCCTTCTTTCTGGAATCTTCTTTTTTAGGAATGTTTCTCTTTGGTGAAAAAATTATTGGACATAAATGGCATTTTGTAACCGGGCTCCTCATTTTCGTAGGGTCGTGGGCGAGTGGTTTTCTGATCATAGCAACACATTCCTGGATGCAAAACCCTGTAGGTTATGAGATTCTCGCCAATGGAAAATTTGTCCTTACTAATTTTAGTGCTTTATTTACAAATCCATGGTTGTGGCCTTCTTATTTGCACAATCAAGCGGCTTCGTTAGTAACCAGTTCATTTGTAGTAGCGGGAATTGGAGCTCTGTATATTCTGAGTAAACGCAATGAGGAGTATGGTAAGTTATTTCTAAAAACGGGAGTAATTTTTGGATTATTATCCAGTCTAATAGTGGCAGTGCCTACAGGAGATTTGTTAGCGAAAAATGTGGTAAAATACCAACCCGTTACTTTTGCGGCTATGGAAGGAATTTTTCATACCGAAGAAAAAGGAGCCGAAATCGTTTTGATAGGGCAGCCTGACGTAAAAGATAAAAAATTAGATAATAAGATAGCTGTGCCCAATGTGTTGAGTTTTTTGACTTATGGGAATTGGGATACTGCCGTAAAAGGATTGGATCAATTTGATGAAAATACGCATCCTACCAATATTTCAGGACTCTATTATGCTTATCATATTATGGTAGGCTTAGGAACGGTTTTTATTGGTTTGATGTCTTTAGCAGCTTTACAATTATTTAGAAAAAAGCTATTTGGAACCAAATGGATTTTATGGGCTTTGTTCTTCATGATGCCATTTCCTTATATTGCTAATACCACAGGATGGTATACCTCAGAGCTAGGAAGACAACCTTGGTTAGTCTATAATTTATTACGAACATCAGAAGGAATATCACCCACAGTTTCTTCAGGGAATACCTTGTTTACCTTATTGGGGTTTGTAGGTTTGTATCTGCTGTTAGGTTTGTTGTTTCTACTTTTGGTTGGAAAAATAATTAAAAATGGTCCCGAAACTGTAAAAAAATAAATGATTATGGAATTCTTTTGGTATGTTGTTTTAATGGGAATTTTAGCGGTTTATGTCGTTTTGGATGGCTATGATTTTGGGGCAGGAATTATTCATTTATTTTTTGCCAAGACGGAAAAAGATAAAAAAGCGATAACTAATGCCATTGGTCCTTTTTGGGATGCTAATGAAGTTTGGTTAATAGCTGCAGGAGGAGTCTTGCTTTTTGCTTTTCCTACATTATATGCTTCGTCTTTTAGTGGTTTTTATTTGCCTTTGATGATGATTTTATGGTTGCTCATTTTCCGAGCCATTGGATTGGAATTGCGCGGACAAATACATCACCCAATGTGGGAGGTTGTTTGGGACAAAGCTTTTGGGATAGCGAGTTTATTATTGGCATTATTTTTTGGCGTTGCCTTAGGAAATGTGGTACGCGGTGTAAACCTTGGAATGGTAACCAACGGAGTTTCTACTCAGGAAGCACACTTTTTCTTTTTGCCTTTGTGGAATCCTACATTTAGTCCTAAAGCAGATCAGTTAGGGATTATCGACTGGTTTACCTTGTTTTTAGGCGTTGTAAGTGTGGTGGCTTTAATGATTCATGGAGCTAATTGGATCATCTATAAAACCAACTCAGATTTGAACCCCAAGTTAAAAGAAGTCGTTTTTAAACTCAATTTTGTCTTGCTGGCTTTAGTGATTTTTTCGTTGTTAATTTGGCATAATATTGAACCGCAGCCTTTTCATAATTATATAGATAATCCGCTACTTTGGCTTTTTCCCTTATTGTGCTTTATCGGTATTTTTGGATTGTTTAAAGTAAAATCATTTACCCACGATTGTGCAGGATTTTTATTTTCAAGTTTATTCTTAGTAGGAGGGTTTACATCAACTGCAGCTTCTATTTTTCCTAATGTTTTACCTTCTACAAATACGGTTAATCCTTCCTTGACTATTTATAATGTGGCTGCCGATGATTACGGATTATCAGTAGGCGTTTACTGGTTTGTAATCGCATTGATTTTGGTAATCACTTATTTTATTATCCAATATAAAGTCTTTAGCGGAAAAATGGATAACGTAGGTTACGGCGAACATTAATTTATTTTAAATTCTAAATAAGAAACTCCCTTGTCAATTGATTATGACAAGGGAGTTTTTATTAGATATCGATAGTATTACGCTGTTCCTTTTAATATTTTATTCCAATACAACCAAGGTAATATCTTGGTTTTTAGTATCCACATCGACCAACGCGGTTTTGCTTGGTCAAATGGAAAAGTCATTTTTGGTTTGTTATCATAATCAAACTCTGCCAGCATTAATTTTCCGTATTCGGTAGGAATAGGGCAAGCGCTATATCCATCATATTGTTCGGTAGGAGCTTTGCCTTCTAATACAGCTAGAAGATTAGCGACTACCACGGGAGCTTGTTTTCGTATTGCCGCTCCAGTTTTACTGGCAGGGGCATTAGTACAATCGCCTAAGGCAAACACATTAGGAAATCGAGAATGCTGCAAAGTAAATTTATCAACTTCTACAAATCCTAAAGGACTGTTGGGATCAGCAATTGGGCTTTTTTTAATAAAATCGGGTGCTGATTGTGGTGGAACTGTATGGCAAAGATCAAATTGCATTGAAACTTTCTTCGTTTCAACGTTATCATTAGTAGTAGCAATGGAATAACAAGCAGCGTCAATCGTAGATAAACTTTGTTTTATCGCTTCATCGGTGGCTTTAGTCTCGTATTCAACTGTTTTTGTTGGTCCATTGATTGCTGTTACGTTAGCGCCAAAATGAGTTTGTATTTTATATTTGTGTAATACTTTTTTAAGTGTTTCTGCATATTCGGGTACGCCAAAGATACCGGCTCCTCCAGATATATAGTGAACGTCACATTTGTCAAGGATGCCTTTTTTTCGCCAATAGTCGCAGGCTAAATACATTATTTTATGAGGAGCTCCACCACATTTTATGGGTGTTGAAGGATTTGTAAAGACAGCAGTTCCGCCCTTAAAGTTCTCGATAAACTCCCAAGTTTTTGGCGCAAATTCAAAGGAGTAATTACTACTCACTTTGTTTTTTCCTAAAGTTTCTTTAAGGCCTTTAATCTTGTCCCAGTCTAATTGGATACCTGGGCTTACAACTAGATATTGATAACTGATTTCTTTTCCGCTTTGGCAAATTACTTTGTTTTCAGAGGGAACAAACTCAGTAACTGCATCTATTATCCAAGTACTGTTTTTTGGGATATAATCCTTTTCTTTCCGTCTTGTTTTATTGATGTCATAGATACCGGCACCCACTAATGTCCAAGCGGGTTGGTAATAATGTTTTTCTGAGGGTTCTATGATTCCTATTTTCAGGTCGCTTTTTTTACGAAGTAGTTGGGAAGTAAAGGATAGTCCCGCATTACCGCCGCCAACAATTAGTATTTGAAAATGTTCTTGCATGGTTGATAAGTGTTAGAGTTACTACAATAGTACAATACTAGTTGCTGTAATTCAGTGACTTATGTTACATAACGTTTTATTTAAAGAAAAGCTCTTTAAAGATAATATAGATTCCCATTACCAATACAAACCATCCAAAAGCAGGTTTTAATTTTGCTCCATCTATTCTTTTCGACAATTGGGTTCCGATAAATAATCCAATGATAGCCATGGCCGAAATAATGAGCAACAACTTGTAGTTTAAATCAACGCCTCCTAGTAAGTCACCACCAAAACCAATTAAAGAGTTGATAAATATGATGAATAGTGAAGTTCCTACGGCTTGCTTCATGGGAAGATTAGCAAAAAACAATAAAGCTGGAATAATTAAAAATCCTCCGCCAGCACCTAAAAAACCTATTATTAACCCAACAAATAATCCAATTATTGAAAGTATCAGAAAATTAATTTCTTTTGCTTCTTTGACTTTTTTTGATTTTCGAATCATAGAAACCGAGGTTGCAATCATAAGAAAAGCAAACACAATCATGATTAATAAATTCTTAGTGATGTCAAAATCATCAATAGAAAAGAGAATATCAGGAAGTAGCGGGAGAATAATTTTTCGAACAAAAAGTAAAGATAAAATCGAAGGAACTGCAAAAACCAGTGCTGATTTAATTTTTAAGTTACCTAATTTGTAGTGACTAAAAGAACCTATCATTGAGGTGAACCCCACTATAAATAAAGAATAACTAGTTGCTTGTTCTGGATGTATTTTAAAAAGATACACTAAAATGGGCACAGCCAGTATTGATCCACCACCGCCTATTAAACCCAAGGAAAGACCGATAATAATTGAAGCTAAATAACCAATATATTCCATCTCTTAATTTTTCTTGCAAAGGTTGTTCCTATTTATTTCGCAAACAGTAACAATTGTCACATAGGTCGCTTTTTTTAGGTTAAAAGTTCAATGTGATTGCGATGTAATTTTACTAATTCGCGTTGTTCCATTTTTTTGAGTAGTCGCGAAATCACTTCTCTGGAAGTATTTAACTCTGTCGCAATTTCTTGGTGTGATAATTTTAAATCTTTGCTGCCACAGGCATCCGAGTGACGTTTCAAATAGAACTCTAGTCGCTCGTCCATTGCCCTAAATGCAATACTGTCTACTACTTCGAGTAATTCCTCAAATCGGATTCGGTAAGTAAAAATTACAAATTCATACCAAGTACGGTGTTCCATCATCCATTTTTCCATCAAAGAAAGCGGCACCATTATCAATTCTACATCATCAACTGCTTTAGCCATTATCTGACTGGTTTGGCTTTTAGAGGCACATATCATAGAAACAGCACATGCTTGTCCTGGTTGTAAATAATACATTAGAAACTCTCCACCATTTTCCCCTTCTCTAAAAACCTTAAGCTGACCTTTAGTAATTAACATCGTATTGTTGATGTACTGACCTGTTCGCATGATAACATCTCCGGCTTTAAAGGTTTGAATTGATGCATTGTTTTGAATATCCTGGATCAACTCATTGGAAAAAGTAGGGAACGTTTTTTTTAAAGAATCTTGCATTTTGAGTTTGAGTTTGAATTAGCTTTTGAGTGCAATAATGTAAAAGTACGTTAATTATTGAATAAGTTAAAGGAACGGATGTAGTTGTTGTTCATCTTATTTCTAACGGTATCGTCTCTGAAGAATTGACAATTTTCCTATCGATTTAGTGGACTATTTTTGATGATTAATAGTGAAATATATAATTGACTGATTATTAAATAGTAGCGAAAACGTTTTCACTGATTTATTATTTAATTCTAAAATCGTAGGTTTATTGTTATCAAAAAACATTGTAAATTTACAAAAAACCTTATTATGAATTTATCACAAGAAGATTGGGCTTCTCAACTTGAAGGAGATGTAAACGCGGTAATCCTAGATGTACGTACAGAGGATGAATACAATGACGGAATAATCTCCAATGCCATAAATATTGATATCCATCAGGGACCGGTTTTTGTTTCTGAAATTGATGCTTTAGACAAGAGTAAAAACTATTATGTTTATTGTCGTTCAGGAGCAAGAAGTGCGAAAGCCTGCGAAATAATGAATGAACTAGGAATTGAAAACGCTTTTAATTTATCGGGAGGAATCTTAGGCTGGGACGGAGAAATCGTATCGCCTTGATACTATAAAGAGATTGAAGTCTATTACTATACCTTATAAAATATAATATCAAAAAGAACCAAAAATGAACGCAATACCAGAAGAATTTCAGATAAAGACATTATTAAATCAAGATACCTATTTAGTAAATGGTGAGTTGAAAAAATGGGATGGTCAAACATCAGCAGTTTTTTCTACAATTTCATCTACCGAAAAGTATGAACCAACGATATTAGGTTCTATTCCATTTATGGGAGAAAAAGAAGGACTAGAGGCAGTACATGCGGCAGATGTAGCGTTTAATAACGGACAGGGATTATGGCCTACTATGAAAGTGGCAGATCGTATCAAATGTATGACTCGTTTCGTTAACCAAATGGAAACTACTCGTGACGTGGTGGTGAAGTACTTGATGTGGGAAATAGGGAAATCACTTCCTGATTCTCAAAAAGAATTTGATAGAACGGTAGAATACATCTACGATACAATTGAGGATTACAAACAATTAGACCGTAATAGTGCGCGTTTTACAAAAAGTCAAGGTGTAAATGCCATGGTACGTCGTGGACCACTTGGAGTTGTGTTGTGTCTTGGACCGTACAACTATCCTTTAAATGAAACTTTTTCGTTACTGATTCCCGCTTTAATTATGGGAAACACGGTAGTGTTCAAACCTGCAAAAAATGGAGTTTTATTAATTTCACCTTTATTAGAAGCTTTTAAAAATAGTTTTCCAGCAGGTGTAATCAATATTGTATATGGTCGCGGTCGTGAAGTAGCTGCTCCTATTATGAAATCAGGTAAAGTAACTGTTTTGGCTTTGATTGGAAACAGTACATCGGCTATTGCATTGCAAGACCAACATCCAAACAAAAATAGATTGCGTTTAATTTTAGGCTTAGAAGCTAAAAATCCTGCAATTGTTTTGGCGGATGCCGATTTAGATCTAGCCATTCAAGAATGTATTTCAGGAAGTTTATCCTTTAATGGACAACGTTGCACCGCTTTAAAAATTTTGTATGTACACGAAGACGTAGTGAAAGAGTTCAACAAACGATTTGCTGCGAAAGTGGACGCATTGGTTTTTGGAAACCCTTGGGACAAAGCTGTTTCTTTGACTCCATTACCGGAGAAAGAAAAACCGGCTTATATTCAAGAATTAATTGATGACGCGATCGACAAAGGAGCTAAAGTGATTAATGAAAAAGGAGGAGAGCATTCTCCTAATTTTATCTTCCCTGCGGTTTTATATCCTATTAACAAAGAGATGCGTGTGTATCATGAAGAGCAGTTTGGACCTGTAGTACCTATTATTAGTTTTAAGGACATACAAGAGCCTTTAAATGATATGGCAGAGTCTAATTACGGGCAACAAGTAAGTTTGTTTGGAAAAGACATTAAAACCATTGCACCACTTATCGATACTTTAGTGAATCTAGTATGTCGTGTAAATCTAAATAGTTCTTGCCAGAGAGGTCCGGATATTTATCCATTTACTGGACGTAAAGATTCGGCTGTAGGAACATTAAGTATCCACGATGCCTTACGTTCATTCTCGATTAGAACTTTTGTAGCTTCAAAAGACAATGACTATAACAATGAAATTTTACAAGCGTTATTGAATAGTGATCAGTCCAATTTTATTACGACCGATTATATTTTGTAATAAATAGTAGTACTAATAATAGTAACCGCCTAACTCTAAGATTAGGCGGTTTTTTTATGGATTTTTATGTTCTTTCCAATAGAGAAAGATACTAAGATATTTTTTCTTTTTTAATTATAAATAAATCTAAGTACCTGATAATCAGTATTTATTACTATATTTACTTAGTGTAATTAACTTTAAAAGTAATAGTATGAAAAATAGTAAACGATTGTGGATGTCAGTTTTAGTTATAGTTTTTACTGTTGTATTCTTTTCATGTAAAAACAACAAAGCTGAAAAAGTAGAGGAAGTAAGTACAATGGAAGAGGTTGATACCGCGAGTACTGCATTCATGCCTTTTAAGGTTATTGTAATCAAACACGATGTTGCTGGTTACAATAAATGGAGACTAGCATATGACGCTCATGATTCAGTCCGAATGACCTATGGAATTTCGCATTTTGTTATTGGTAGAGGGATGGATAATCCCAATACGATTATGGTAATTGATAAAATGGATGATGTCAATAAAGCCAAGGATTTTAGCATGCTCCCTAGCCTTAAGGACGCGATGAAGAAAGCTGGTGTGCTGAATACTCCTAAATTCGGCTTTTATGAAGTAATTCGAAATGATAATTCAAAAATAAATCTGAAAGACAGACTAATGGTAACCCACCGCGTAAAAGATTTTGATGCTTGGCTCAAAGTATATGACGAAGAAGGAATAATCAAAAGAATGGAGGGAGGCTTAATTGACCGAGGAATGGCAAGAAATATTGATGATCCTAATATAGTGACTATAGTATTTGCAATTTCAGATATTGATAAGGCAAAAGCATTGATCAAATCAGAAGAACAGAAAAAAGTGATGATGGATGCAGGAGTAGAAGGTGTTCCAGAAATGTTCTTTTATAAGTTAGTAGAGTAAGGTATATGATATCTATAGAACCGTAAAAGGGCACCCTTTTGCGGTTTTTTAATGTCTATTATTAAGTTTTTTTAAACAAAAGGATAATGAGGGTTTTATTTGCAAAAGGAATCTAGGATACTAGTGTATTTTTCGCGGTTAATAGGTTTGACTATATAATCAGTCACTTCATTTATGTTTTCTGCTTTAATAAAGTCATCCGGATTTTTTGAAGAGCTAACGATATAGATCGTTATTTCTTTCTCAATTTTCGATTTGATTTCAATGTATTTATTTAAGAATTGCCAACCATTCATAACTGGCATATTAATATCAAGAAATATAATATCGGGAAGAGTATCGATCTCATTACGGTTAGAATCGATAAAATCGATGGCTTCTTTTCCATCCGAGAATATAATTGTTTGGTGTTCAGAATTAATTGATTCGATCAATCTTTCCGCGATAAATTGGAAAATAAGATCATCATCTACAATTGCAATTAGTAATTTTTTGTCCATAATATTGTTTTAAAATATAATTTTAAATTTTGTTCCAGCATCAACTTTGCTCTCTACGCTTATTGTTCCTCCCATTCCTTCAACTTGTGCTTTTACTAGGAAAAGTCCAACTCCTTTTGCATCAGGATGCTTATGGAAAACTTTATTAAACCCAAAGATGTCCTTTCCATGTTCCTCTAAATCAATACCTAGCCCATTATCAGAAACCGTAAGTACAACTTCATCGTTGATAATATGGGATTCAAAATGAATTTTGGCAGTTCGTAGAGGTGAACTATATTTTAAGGCATTGCTCAGCAGGTTTTGAATTATACTTTCTAAATACAAGGCTGAATATTCTATACCTAGCGCCTTTGAAAAATCACTTGTGATTAGAGCCCCAGATTTAATAATATCTCCTTGAAAAGATTCGACTGCAGTTAAAAAACTGCTGTTGAATAATAAGTGCTGTTTTTCCTTTTTTGAATCATTTTTAACAGAAATACCGTTTAATAGATCATTTAGTGTCGTATCAAGATTATTGATTGTTATTTCAAATTTATCTAATAATAGATCTTTAATTTTGATGTCTTTTTCCTCTTTATAAATATCTATAAGAGATTGTAAATTACTAACGGGTGCTCTAAAATTATGAGAGACTACATATGCAAATTCCTCTAACTGCTTATTTTGTTGTGTTAGATGGTTTGTACGTTCCATAATCCTTTTTTCAAGACTGTTGTTTGCTAAGACAATTTTACTTTCAGCTTCTTTTCTTTTATCATCAATTTTATTTAAACTCTCTTTTGTAAAGTAGATTATAAATAAGGCGATTAAAATATATGAGGTTTGTAATAATGCATTTGCGGAAGCTTCATTTATTAAAGCTGATCTTGCGATTAAAATTTTTAAATATCCTACGATTAAAACCGAGAATAATATTTTGGGAAATAAAGAACGGCTAATTTCGTGTCCTATTTTAGAACCAATAAATGTTGCTGCAAAACCTAAATTGGGCTGAACAGCTGCGGCCATTATAGATAATAACATGAGCATAAAAGCACCATATATCGAAAAATTACTAAAGAAGTAGAGTTGATCTAAACTTGGGATGTGATCTGATAAGCCTAAGATTGTAAGAATTGAAATTAGTGTAACTAGATGCAAAGTAGCTTGTGCTATTTGATTAAAAATTTTATTTTTTGAACGTATCCCCAAAAACGAGAACCCCATTAATGTAAAGCTAAGGATGCTTGCTACGCAAGGTCGGCCATTAGTGTACCTGCCAATTAATACACCATCTAAAATAGGATTAGCAAATATTGAATTAAGAATGCCAGAGTTAAGGTGTATAATGTATAGTAAATTTAGAAGACCATTTACAATTATTAGTATTGAGCAATATTTAATAAAAAGATTATTTTTTTTGTTAACTATAAAATGTAACAAAATACAAAATAAGACTAAGTTTATTGAAGAATTTATTTGAATCGGTAGGGACCAAGGATAAGGTAAAATTGAATAAAAACTGAATTTGAATAGATAGCCTAGAAAACTAATTATGGAAATGAGCACAATTATGGCACTTAGAATTTCTAGTTTTTTTCTATTTTGTAGATTCATTAGTAAATGGAATTTCATTAAATTCATTTGTTCATCTATTTTACAAGAAAAGAAAACACTTGTTAATTGTTAAAGGTACTTTAAAATTATCCCTTAGAATGTTTTTAAATTTTATATTATCAAATTTTAAGACTTGTTTAATGTTTGTATACTCAGAACTTAGATTGTAGTCAGTAAAATAAATTGTGACCTCAAACAAAATCTAAAAATTTGTTTATTAAATATATAATCAATTATACAGTTGTAGGCTTGTAAAAATACGGAGAAATAATTGTACACTATCGTATTAAATTTTAGAATATAGGTTTTTAGTTGTCGAATTATTTTATTAGAATCTGAATGTAGATTGTAATTAATAAAATGAATTTATTACAGTTGTAATAGATTGATAACTAGATAACAGAGTCGTTATTAGGGAGAAGGTTTTGATCTAATTGCATAAAATGTGTGAGGATGGGAAGGAATATTAATAAGAGGATTCTATTAATGGTATTATAGGTAGAAATATTGATGATTCTAATATAATGACTATAGTATTTGTAATTTCAGATATTGATAAGGCAAAAGCATTGATCACATCAGAAGAACAGAAAAAATTGATGAAGGAAGCTGGAGTAGAAGGCGTTCCTGAAATGTTCTATTATAAGTTAGTGGAGTAAGAGTCGCGCTAAAAATAGCTATAAAGCCGTTTTGTATAAAGGAACAGGACGGCTTTTTTTAGTGAATAGAATATATGTAATGACAATTCTATTTCGAATAAATAGGGAACCGATAGATCGCTTCAACCTTTAGAAAAGAACTATAGGCTAATTCAGAATTTAATTTAGTTCTGTTGTTTCCAAACTTAAAAGGAGTAATTGATAGGTCGATTTTATCATTAACGTCGTAAACATCATAACTGTTTGTAGAATACCCAGTTTTTAAACGTAAAAGAAGGTTTTTGTCCAACGAATTATTTTGGAGGTAGCATGAAAACTCCAAGCAATTGTTTTCTAAATAAGTTGTTAGCGCTTTGTCGTTTTGAATTTTGAATGTTTCAGAGTTTCCTTTGTAGTCGATTCCCAGTCTCGTTTTACTGGAAATTCCAAAGTTCATATCAAAAAGCCCCGGCAGTAAAGCACTAATTTCAAAACCAGAATTAGGGCTGATGTAGTAAATACCAACTAAAGGAGTAATGTAAAAACCAAAGGCTTCATTACCAGTATATAGTCCGAATTTATAATTGAAGTTTTTACGCTTTTTATACGTCCATACCGCAATCCCACCCACATAGATATCATCGGAGCCTATGTTTTTATAATCAGAAGCTAGTATGGGAAGTAAGACATAAGTTCCGGTCCAGCGATCAGAATGCTGAGTAGAAAAACCTAGTTTAAGACGGGTATAGTATAATTCACTGAAATTGGAGTTAGGAAGTAATTGTAGTTTTTTAATGTTGAAATCAAATCCAGTGATAAGGGCTGTTTTTTCATTTAAAACAATTGGTAAAGTTACTTTAGAGTCAAAAATAGAAATAGTGGTGCCTTCTGAACTATTTTCGAAAGAGGTATCTCCTGTTTTAGAATAGCTTAGGTTTAAGAGATCCACATATTCTTGTGAATTACTTAGTAAGGGAGATATTAAAAACAGGAAAAGAAGTAATTTATTTACCATTTTATAAATGTACCTTTTTTTATTATACGAAAAGGCCTATTTTTATGGCCAGCTAGTATTTTTATTACGATTAGCAGCTTTTATATGAAGTAGTTATGAAAAATGAATTGATGTGAAAAAAGTCAGGGGTTTTAGCAGAAATCTGTTCCCAAATTTGCATCAAGACCGAGCCACAATGAAAATAAAGAAATCCGTTTAAAACACAGGCTAAAAATATGCAATACGATTTTGATTATATAATTATAGGAAGCGGGTTTGGCGGTTCAGTAAGTGCTTTACGTCTTTCAGAAAAAGGATATAAAGTACTTGTGATAGAAAAAGGGAAATGGTACAAAGCGAATGATTTTGCCAAGACCAATTGGAATCTAAGGAAATGGCTTTGGATGCCGTATTTGCGTTTCTTTGGTATCATGAAAATGAGTATTTTCAAGCATGTTGTAATTATATCAGGAACAGGAGTTGGCGGTGGTTCTTTAGTCTACGCCAATACGTTACCTATTCCCAAAACTAATTTTTATAAGTCAGGAAGTTGGAGTGAACTCGAAGATTGGGAAACAGAACTCAAGCCTTTCTATCAACAAGCACTTAAAATGTTGGGCGCTTCTAAAAACCCAAAATTGTTTGACGGTGATATTGCTTTAAAAGAATTAGCAAAAGAGTTGGGACGCGAAGATCAATTTGAGCATCCGGATGTGGCTGTTTATTTTGGGAAGGAAGGACAAAAAGTAAAAGATCCCTATTTCGATGGTAAAGGTCCAGATAGAGCAGGATGTACTTTTTGTGGTGGATGCATGACGGGTTGCAGGCATAATGCAAAAAACACTTTGGACAAAAATTATCTTTATTTAGCTCAAAATTTAGGTGCTACAATTCTAGCAGAAAATGAAGTTTATGATGTAAAACCTATAGACGGTAAGGAGGGAGCGACAGGATTTAAAATTTCTGTTAAGTCCAGCACTCAATTTTTCAAGAAGAAAAAGGAATTCACTTCAAAAGGAGTGATTTTTTCAGGCGGGGTACTGGGAACCGTAAAACTCTTGCTTAAACTTAAAATGAAATCACTTCCGTTATTGTCAGATAAATTAGGAGACGACATCAGGACGAACAATGAAACCCTGATTAGCGTTTCTACTTTGGATAAAAATAAAAATTTGTCAAAAGGGGTGGCGATAGGAAGTTTATTGCATACAGATGATAACAGCCATTTAGAAATTGTACGCTACGCTGAGGGATCCGGTTTCTGGAAATTACTTCATGTGCCTATATCCCATGGGAAAAATGGAGGAGTGCGTTTTATAAATATGATACAGCAACTGCTAAGATATCCTTTGAGTTACTTCAAAATTTATTTCAGGAACAGTTGGTCAAAAAGTACTACCGTTTTGTTATTCATGCAATCAATAGATAGCACGTTGAAATTCAAGAACAACTTTTTGGGAGGAATGTCTTCCAATATGAGCTCAGGACTAAAACCGAGTGCTGATATTCCGGAGTCGAGAGACTTGACAGATAGATACAGTAAGATAGTTAACGGAAAAGCAACTTCTTTTGTTTTAGAAGCCGTTGCCGGTATACCATCGACAGCTCATGTATTAGGTGGGGCAGTTATGGGGAAAGACAGCTCAAAAGGAGTGATAGACAAAAACAACAAAGTTTTTGGGTATGAAAATATGTTTGTTATTGACGGGGCAATGATATCAGCAAATCCAGGGGTTAATCCTTCGCTGTCGATCACAGCAATTGCCGAACGAGCGATGGCTCAAGTTCCATTTTCGAATGAAACAACAGTCTGAAACAACGGATAATTCGATTAAAAGATAAAATGAAGATGTAAACGCCATGTTCTTTCCGTTGTCTAATTACTTTATATTGAATTAATTGTTTAATTTAGTAGGGTCAAAAAGAGATCTTAAAATAGTAATCTAGCTGTAACGATATAATTTTTATTTCAATTAATAGCGGAGATTGCAGCTCGCAAAAAACAGGGAGTTATCAAGAAAAAAGTCAAAATAGTAAAAGAAAATTTCCACGAAAGACTTCATCGTGAGCCTTACCTTTCGCATCCCAGATTGAAGTTTATTCCTAATATTGTGGTAAACCTGATTAGCTTCCTAATTTCTTTTGTGGTGGTTGTAAGTGTGCTTTATTTTGTTTTGAAATTTTTGATTTCAAAGTTTTATCATTTAGACTAAGTACAAGTTCCATTATAATGAAGTCTGGGACATCTAATGCCTTGGCAGATTGACTTCCTGTGCGATAGTGGTTCGATGAGTCGTGCTCACACCTTATTCAATTTACTGATGCGCTTCGCATTAGCTGTATTTGGCGTTGGAACAAGAAGGGTAGTGGATAACATAATTAGCATAACACCGCCAAAAAATCCAAAATAAGGAGCTTTAATTTACTATTTAATACTAATTTCGGGGGAAATTATTTTTATATGTTGCGTCCCCCGATTTATATTTTATTGCTTTTGTTTTCGATTGTATCTTGCCAAAAAGACACTAAGACAGTTTCTACTAGTGCTAAAAACAATAAAAGTAAACGTATCGTCCAAGCCCAAAAATACTCAGAACTAGGGGATTCCTTTAATATGGGTAATAAATTTGATAGTGCTTTCTATTATTATAACAAGTCCAAAGAATTATTTGAAATTGAGGGAAACAGTCCTTACATTGCCTATAATCTACTTGGAATGGCAAATATCCAGCAGACCTATGGCGATTATTATAGCAGTGAAGAAACCTTGACGGAGGCCTTGCCTTATATAAATAATGATTTGCAATATCAAATGGCCGCAAATAATTTATTCGGAATTGCAGCAAAAGAACTGATGAATTACGATGACGCTATTGTCTACTTTACCACAATTTTAAATACAGCAAACGATTCCGTTTCTAAATTGACAGCGTACAATAACATCGCTACTGTTTATACGGAACAAAAAAAGTATGGAAAGGCTATTGCTCTTTTGAAGCCAATTTTAAAATCTGATATTTTAGATACATTACCGAATAAAAAAGCTAGAATTATTGACAATCTGGGATTTGCTTATTATAAAAACAATAATATTCCAGAGGGGGTAGCTCTGATGAATCAGGCTTTAACGATCAGAACTAAAATTAATGATTCCTATGGGAGTATTATGAGCTATTTGCATTTGGCCGATTTTTATAAAAATAGAGATTATCAAAAATCGAAGGAGAATGCATTACAGGCTTATAAAGCAGCCACAAAACATCAAAGTATTGATGAACGACTAGAGGCATTAGAATTCTTAATGTCTTACAATCCGGAAAAAGGAGTAAATGATTATGCTACTATGTTCATCAATCTTAACGATAGTATTAAAACAGTACGCAACAATGCCAAAAATCAGTTTGCTAAAATTAAATATGATTCGAGAAAAACGGTTTTAGAAAATATCAAATACAAAGGACAAAGAGCTGAGACCCTTCTCCAACTAGAAACACAAAAAAGCCAAAAGTATCTCTTAGTATTTGGATCTCTTCTTTTACTGGCAACTATAGGCTATTTGATTAATTATTATAAAAATAAAAACCGACAAGAACGCCTAGAAGCGAGTTACAATACTGAAACCCGAATTTCTAAAGAACTCCATGATGAACTTGCCAATGATGTTTTTTATGCGATGACTTTTGCGGAAAGTCAAGATTTGCAAAATCCGATAAAGAAGGAAACGCTTATAGATAATCTTGACAAAATATATGTTAGAACACGGAATTTCTCTAGGGAGAATAGTACGATAGAAACAGGAGAAAGTTTTGAACAGAATTTAAAGCAAATGCTAAGTAGTTATAAAAGCGACAGTGTTGAAGTCATTATTAAAAACGGAAATCCCATAGATTGGTCAAAAATCCAAACGGAAAAAAAGATTGCCTTGCAAAGAGTATTACAAGAACTCATGGTCAATATGAAGAAATACAGCCAGGCCAGTTTTGTAGTAATTGGATTTGATAGCGATCAGAACAATCTGAAAATTGACTATTCAGATAACGGAATAGGATTCTCGGAAAAACTAGTGTTGAAAAATGGACTCCAAAATGCAGAAAACCGTATTCAGGCAGTCAACGGAATACTTACTTTTGACTCTCAAATTAATAAAGGTTTTAAAGCTAAAATTGTAGTTCCAAAATAACAGAAAGTAGTTTTTTTACTCGAAAAAAAATCAATTGGAATTCATCTTATACCGTGGCAGATTGACTTCCTGTGGATAAGGTGCTCGATGGGTCATACTCACATCTTCTTTAATTTGCTGATGCGCTTTGTACTGTCGGTCTTTGGAATTAGAATAACGTGGGTCGGGGATGAACGGCATTTTGGCCATTTTGCTTATGGTAATAGTAGGGAAGTGGTAATCGACTTCCACAGTTCCCAGTAACAAATAACAACCTCCGCCCTGAAAAGGATATTTCTGTAGGCTATCAGCAAAATGAGCAGTGTCAAAGAATTCTCCTTCGGCATCAATCCAAGTTCCAAAATACATTGTCCCTCTTTTTGTAGGCACGTGTTTCCTCGAAATAAGATACGCCAGCATTTTTACCGTTCTTTTATGATACTGCAATAAATCTTTGGCCAATACATCACCGCGGTATTTTGTCTGTAATAAATCGAATGGGGAACAGGAAACCGGAAAACTGAGTAATTCTATTTCGTCGAAGGCATCTTCAAAAGGAGAACGTTCTAATACCGGAAGCCTGTATTCCTTAACCGGTTCTTGAAGCAACATTAAATTCCGATTTTCCGGTTTGAAATTCACCAGAATCAATCTGGCGATGACAAGCAATTGATTTTTTGTTTTGGATGTAAAACGGAAAGCACCAATAAAAATCAAGATCTGGATTCCCTCTATACCTATCGGAATGCGATTGATAAAATCTTCGAGTGATTGGTATTCGCCGTTCGTGTTGCGCTCTGCAATGATGCGATGCGCTGTTTTAGATTCGAGTCCTTCGAGTTGCATCAAACCGAGATAAACGTCAACTCCATAAACGGTAGCTTCATACTCGCTTTTATTTACACAAGGAGTATTAATGATGCCGCCAGACATTTTTGCCTCATGCACATACACTTCTGTTCTGTAAAAACCGCCTTGGTTGTTGATGACAGCCACCATAAATTCTACGGGGTAATAGACTTTCAAGTACAAACTTTGATAGCTTTCGACCGCATAAGAAGCCGAGTGTGCCTTGCAAAAAGAGTAACCCGCAAAAGACTCTATCTGTCGGTATATTTCCTGACTGAGCGCTAAAGGATGTCCTTTTAGGGCACAGCACGCAAAGAAATTGTCCTTTACTTTTTGCAATGCTGCCGTGGAACGTCCTTTGCCACTCATCGCCCGACGCAGAATATCTCCATCTGAGGCAGGAACTCCCGCAAAGTGTAGCGCAATTTTTATCACGTCTTCCTGATACACCATAACACCATAGGTTTCTCCTAGATGTTCTTTGAATGTTTCATGAAAATATTCAAATTGATCGGGGTGGTTGTGTCTAAAGATGTACTCCTTCATCATACCACTTTGAGCCACACCCGGACGAATGATGGAGGAAGCAGCGACCAATATTTTATAATCTTCACATTTAAGCCTTCGCAGTAAGCCACGCATGGCGGGACTTTCGATATAAAAACAGCCAATGGTTTTTCCAGTACTTAAAAACTCATTGCACTTTGCTTCATTTTTTGATAATGTCGTATCTCGGATATTGACTTCGATACCACGGTTTTTTTTTACCAATTTTACCGTGTCATCAATATGACCAATACCACGCTGACTTAGAATATCAAATTTTTCAAAACCAATATCTTCGGCCACGTGCATGTCAAACAAAACAATGGGAAAGCCTTTTGGAGGCATTTCTAAAACCGTGTAATTTGTAATCGGCTCTTCTGAAATTAATATTCCACAGGAATGCATGCTCCGTTGATTGGGGTATTTTTCGAGTAGCATGCCGTATTTCTGCACCAAGGCAACTACCGAATTGTTATCGTGCAGCTGCATTGGGTTTTTAGCCAGTGCGTCCAACTCTTCTTTGGGTAAACCAAAAACTTTACCCACTTCGCGGAATATCGAGCGGTATTTGAATTCTACATTCGTACCACAAAAAGCCACATGATCGCGACCATACCGATTGAAAATGTATTCGAGGATACTATCGCGCTCTTTCCAGCTCCAGTCAATATCAAAATCGGGCGGACTTTTGCGATTCAGGTTTAAAAAACGTTCAAAGTACAAGTCCAGTTCGAGCGGGCAAATATCCGTAATACCCAGACAATAACTTACGATGCTATTGGCACCGCTCCCTCGGCCAATATGCATGAATCCCATGCTGTTGCTGTACCGAATAATATCCCAAGTAATTAAAAAATAACCACTGAATTTTAACTCATGGATGACTTTCAGCTCTTTCTCTACTCTGGCGCGTGCCGGAAGATTATTGCTGCCGTATTTCTTTATTAATCCTTGATTGGCAAGACTTGTCAGCAGCTGAATATCATTTTCTCCGCTTTCTGTATAATTGGTTTTGTTTTTAGGTGTTTTAAATTCGAATTCAAAATTACATTCGGCAATGATGCTTTCGGTGTTTTCAATAATTTGGGGGTAATCACTAAATTTTTCCAATAGGTTTTCCAAGGGAATCATCGTTTCTGATGTCCTACAATAATCGGCTTCGGTAAGTTTTGATAAAATGACATTGGTATCAATTGCCCGAAGTATTTTATGCAGATTAAACTCTCTCTTTATCCTGAAAGTTACGGGTTGCAAAACCACCATTTTATCCAGTTTGCTTTTCCATTGAGTATGAAATAACATTGGAAGCTGCTCTGGACGCATGCCCAAAAATTCAAAATTTCTAAAAACATCAGGAGCATTTTCGATCGGATAGATAATACTTACATTATGAAATTCCGGTGCTTGAGCGGGTAGGGGCGTTTTATCAAAATTATGCTTAGTTAGAAAACGGTTCATCTCGGCGAGGCCTGAAGCATTTTTGGCTAAGCCAATGTAAAGCAGTTTGTTATTGTATCTAAATTCAATTCCAACGATGGGTTTTATATTTACCGCTTTGCATTCTTTGATAAAATCATAGATACCAGTAACCGTATTTACGTCAGTTAATGCCATGGCTTTTACACCGCATGCGGCGGCCAGTTGCACTAATTCGGTTAAGGGAATTGTGCCATAACGTAGGCTGTGATAAGAGTGACAGTTGAGGTACATTATTTGTTTTTTACTTTGAGAGTGGCGCCGGCACAACGGGCTACAGCATCAAAACCGTAGCGTTTTTTCATTCGATCCATCGCCTGATACAGCGACAGCATTTCCTCAGTATCTTCAAACATATTGATTTGGTAGGTTCCGCGAACCAATCCGCTAAAGCGAATACCAATTAGCCGCAACCGCATCCGACGCTGGTACAACTTGTCGAACAATTCGGTGACGCTTCTTGTCAACGTATGATCAGCCGAAGTGTATGGGATTCGGCATTGCTTTGTTTCGGTATCAAAATTAGAATAACGTATTTTTATCACGACCGTTGAGGTGAGCCATTCCTCAGAACGCAACTGAAAAGCCAGTTTTTCGACCATACCAACCAATATTGATTTTAATTTTTGAATGTCGATAGTGTCTTGTCCAAAAGTGTGTTCCGTCGAAATTGATTTTCTCTCTGTATAAGGCTCCACCGGATTGTTGTCAATACCGTTTGCTTTTTTCCAGATATCAATGCCGTTTTTACCAATCATTTGCTGCAGCACTTCTGCAGGCATTTCTGATAGTGTTTGTATGGTTCGAATGCCAATGCGCGACAGTAATTGAAAAGTAACGTCACCAACCATGGGGATTTTTTGGATAGACAACGGATTCAAAAAAGATTTCACCATAGTTTCTGGAATTTCTAATTTCCCTGTTGGTTTTGATTCACCAGTTCCAATTTTAGAAACCGTCTTGTTAACCGATAAGGCAAAACTTAGAGGCAATCCTGTTTCTTTTGTAATGGATTGTGAGAGTTCGTTTGTCCATTGATAACAACCATGAAACCGATCCATTCCCGTGATGTCCAAGTAAAATTCATCGATGCTTGCTTTTTCTACAATAGGCGCTTTCTCTTCAATAACTTGGGTAATATCATGGGATAATTTAGAGTATAATTCCATATCGCCTTTCATTACTTTTGCTTGCGGACAAAGGCGCAGCGCCATTTTGATGGGCATTGCAGAGCGAACACCAAACGTTCTGGCTTCATAGGAACAAGAAGCGACCACACCTCTGTCTCCACCTCCAATAATTAGCGGTAAACCATTTAGTTTTGAGTTGGTTAACCTTTCGCAGGACACAAAAAAAGTGTCCATATCCATGTGTACTATTGACCTTGCCATATTGATTTTGTTTTTCAAATTGTACCTCTATCCATTTCATTCTAAAATTTATCCGGCAAATTTGAACTACAAAATTAGTACAGATTATAACAAAATAAAGTATATTTGCTGTTACAAATTATAACAAAATAACTATGTCTTTATTTTCCGACAACATCAGACAGCTAAGAATTAAAAAGGGTATTTCTCAGGAAAAACTGGCTCAAAATCTTTTGATAACAAGAGGAAGATATGTCAAATATGAAGACGGCAGCTCTGAACCTCCGTATGATATTTTGAAGAGAATATCGTATTATTTTCATGTTAGTATTGATATTTTACTCTCGGTTGACGTACAGAAAATACCCATTGAAGATTTGTTAAAACTGGGAGACAACAGGATATTATTACCAATAACCGTTGACCAGCAAGGGGAAAATATTATAGAAATTGTTCCTCATAAAGCGCAGGCAGGATATCTTAGCGGTTATGCCGATCCGGAATTTATAGAAAGTCTGCAGCATATTTCGCTTCCTTTTTTACGAAACGGAAAATTCCGAGCCTTTCCTGTAGATGGAGATTCGATGCCGCCACATAAGCAAGGTTCCTTTATCGTAGGGCAATATGTAGAACGATTGGGTGATGTAATGGACGGAAAAACCTATATCGTAATCACCAAAAGTCAGGGAATAGTGTACAAACGACTCAATAAAAACGGGAAAAACGCATTGATGCTGCATTCTGACAATACGATTTATTTGCCTTATGAAATTAAAGCTTCAGAGATTCTGGAAATTTGGCAGTACGCCTGCAGTATCGCTACTAATGAATTTACACCAGATGATTTGAGTGCAGAGAGTTTAAAGGATATGTTTAGGGAATTGCGAAGAGAAATTCGGGAAGTAGGGAATAAGATTAATTAAAGAACAGAATCGCCGGAATAGTGCTTTGTCTTATACCAATTTTAAAATTAACATTAGGCTTCTTTTTTGGTCGTAAGTGTTGATCCAATGGAAGCGACTACTACGAAAACAACGGCTACCACCTCGTTAAGAGCAAGATATTCTTGCAAGAAAATCAGCGCACAAATAGAAGCTGCTGCGGGTTCTAAACTCATTAAAATACTAAATGTACGAGCTGGAAGTTGACCAAGCGCTTTCATTTCTAATGTAAAAGGAATGGCACTGGATAACAAAGCAAGCGCTACTCCTAAAGAAAGAAATGTAGGGGTGATATTACTGAGGCCGTTTCCCATTAGTCCAAAAGGCACAATCAATAGCGAAGCAAAGAGCATTCCAGTTGCAACAGCGTCTCCGTCTTTCATTATTTTCGAAACTTTACCTCCCAAAACAATATAAAAAGCCCAAAAGGCTCCTGCTAATAAAGCAAATAAAACGCCTAAAACGTTTATTCCGTTATTTGTCCACGGAGCAATCAAAACAATTCCTGCTGCTGCCAGAAGTACCCACAAATAATCAATGAAACGTTTTGAGCCAAAAACAGCAACTAGTAACGGACCAATAAATTCCAGTGTTACCGCTAGTCCAATGGGAATTCGCTCTATTGACATGTAAAAAATTAAATTCATAGCTCCCAGGCATAAACCATAGGGAATTACAACTTTCCATTGCTTAGGGGTAATCTTGAAAAGGTTTGTTCTATAAACTGCGAAGAGTATGATAGCCGAAATACCTATTCTCAGGGAGGCAGTTCCAGCTGCGCCAATAGCAGGAAAAAGACTTTTTGCAATTGCAGCACCAGACTGAACACTTATTATCGCGAAAAGTACGGCTGGTATTGGAGGTATGTTGAGTAGTTTGTTTTTCACTTTATTATTGAGATATAGAAAGACAAAACTACAAATTTATAATTTGAAAAGGGTTTGTAAATCAGCGCAGATTAGAAAAGGAAAAAGAATTCTGAATAGCGTATTATATTCACAATAAGTGGTTTATATTTTTAAACACGAATTACACGAATTCGCACAAATTTATTTAAAAAAATTAGTGAAATTATATTTTAACTTTTACTGGATTAGTGAAAATTTGTGTCTGGCAAAAAAATTAGTGGAACAAGCAACCGATAGTGAAATAGTATTAGCTGGTCGGGTGTAATTATCAAAAAACAAACAAACAAACAAACAAACAAACAAACTATTTTTTTAAATATATAATTAATTTAAGAACATGTAAGAAGTTAAGATTCATTTCCCGACTTGTTTGTTAATAGGGAACAAGCTTATTTGCGTCTGCTCTTTTTCCTGCAATGTCTTTCTTGTAACTTGATTTATAATTATAAAAAAACCGCTGATTTCTCAACGGTAATTTCTAATGTTTTGGTGTTTGTTTAGTCCCTCTAA
The DNA here is from genome assembly GCF_900107635.1 of Flavobacterium gillisiae. GTDB lineage: Bacteria > Bacteroidota > Bacteroidia > Flavobacteriales > Flavobacteriaceae > Flavobacterium > Flavobacterium gillisiae. Next base: position 124,403 of record NZ_FNRD01000004.1, on the reverse strand, counting down.
AATTGATTATTTCGATGGTACTTATTTTCTTGTTTACTCTATAAACCAAATAGTTGTTTTTATCTACGACTGCTTTGTGCAGTTCTTTAGAGGTTTCTGATTTTGCATATAAATTTGGATTCAGACTTATTTGACCGGTCACTTGATTGATCTTCTTTTCTAATTGCAAAATTTCTTTTACTGTCCATTCTCTTTCTAAATATTCTAAAACGCTATCTAATCCTTTTTCGGCTCTTGGGGTCCAATGAATTTTTAATGCCATTTTGCAAACTTCCCCATTATTGATTCATGGCTAACAAACTCGCTATTATCGGCTTCTTTTAAACCTATTTCAATTTCTGATTGTTCTTCAGTAGATAATTCTAAAAACCAATCTTGATTTTCATCGTTTATGTTTATAATGTTTTCAAGCTTTTCCAAAAGACTTTCATCTACTTTCAATAATTTTTGTATAAAATTATATTTCCTAGCTGCTAAATCCATAATACTACTCTTTTTAAGTCTGTTACAAATATACAAATTCTGTCTTATACTTTAGGTTTTTCATTAGGCTTTGTCTTTTTAACTAATTCTGGCTCTCAATGCAAACGGGCTTGTTAGTTACTAACTTATAGGAGCTTAAAATTCTAGATAATTTTTCGCTTTTTTCATTCGAAAGAAGTGAAAAAAGCGCCCAGCAATTATTATTTAAAATATGGGTTTATGCATAGTCTTAAAAATATTAAAATCGACCAACTAATCCAATTCCTGTTTGCTTTCCATTATAAAAAGGAGCAATCATAACCGCTGCTTTTGTTTCCTTTTTGAAAAGTAGTTTTTGCATTTTTGGATACAACCAATAGGCTGTTTTGGTACATAAAATACCAATTCCTGCACCAGCTGCTACATCAGTTAACCAATGTCGGTCATTATACATCCTAAAGAAACCGGTACCTGTGGCTACGATATAGCCTGAAATCCCATACCAAATAGAAACATCTTTATATTCTTGCCAAAGAAATTCGGCGCCCGCAAACGCCGTTGCTGTATGACCAGACGGAAAGGAATTAAATGAGGAACCATCTGGGCGTTGTACGTGTGTAATGTTTTTTAATGGTAGCGTTGTGGCTGCAACTAATAGATAGGATGTAGACAAAATTAGAGTTCTGTCTTTAAAATTATTTTTCCCTTCTATCCCCATTGCGTTTAAACCATAAACTGCAGCTGCCGGTAGGTATTGGGTAAAATCATCGATTGTTATTTTGTGGTCAATATTTTCAGTAACTTCTTCTTTAATTTCTGCATTTAAATTTTTAATGGCATCGCTCTCAATGCCAATTATCCCATAACCAATAAGCACTGAAGGGATAATTAATTCCTTATAAGTAATTTTTTTAGTGGTAATAGAATCATTTTTTGCTTCTTGAGAGAAGATTGATTGACAGCATATTAATGCTAATAAAAGGAATTTGGGATTCATTTTTTTGAATTAAGGCGATTACATTTTTTATTGTTTACAATAAGAAGTTTATCATTGTAAATAATTAATGCTCAAATATCAATTTCAAATCTGTAGTAAATCTGTATTTTTGAAAGGCGATAGATTTAGAATAGATTTACGTGCTACTTTTACTTTCGAATTATTTACCTAAACTTAATTTATGAAAATCTTAGTTGTTGAAGATGAAATAGAAATGCAAAAAAGTATCACTCAATACTTAGAGCTTGAAAAGAATATAGTTGAGGTAGCGAATGATTTTAATAGTGCGTATGAAAAAATACAAGTATATGAATACGACTGTGTTTTACTAGATATTACTTTGCCTAATGGCAGTGGTTTAGATTTAATAAAAACCATTAAAAAAAGCAGACCGAAAACTGGAATTATTATTATTTCTGCCAAAAATTCATTCGACGATAAAATAGATGGATTGAATTTAGGAGCGGATGATTACTTGCCCAAACCCTTCCATTTGCCCGAACTAAATGCTCGGATAAAAGCTTTGATTAGACGCAATAATTTTGATGGAGTTGATGTAATTGTTATCAACGAAATCACTTTATATCCAGATGAAAGAAAAGTCTTGATTAATAACAATCCGATTAATTTAACTTCAAAAGAGTTTGATTTATTAGTGTATTTTATTGCTAATAAAAATAGAGTTATTCAAAAAAACGCCTTGGTGGAACACCTATGGGGAGATAGTGCCGATCAATTTGATAATTTTGATTTCATCTACAATCACGTAAAAAACCTTAGGAAGAAACTGCTCGCGGCCCATTGTAATGACTATATTCAGTCCATATATGGTATTGGTTACACTTTTAAAACAGAACTATGAAGCTACTAACAAAAACGAGCCGATATTATATCCTTTTTACCATTCCGGTAATTTTATTTTCGGCCATTTTTATCTATTTTTTTCTTCTAAATGAAATTGGAGAAAGCAATGAATCTATTTTGTTAACGAGAGTTAAAGTAATTGAAAATTACATCGCAAAAGGAAATACAACTGTTTTAAATGTATTTGAAGTTAATAATGAAGTTTACATAAAAGAAATTGAAAAGGATCGCATTATTCCACAAACGATAAAGGATACTTTGATGTATTCTGAGATTGAAAAAGAATACATTTCTAGTAAAATGATAGCCTTAAACTCTATCGTAAATGGGAAAAATTATCAGATTAAAGTTTGGAAGAGTACCATAGAATATGATGAATTAATGGAAGTAGTCTCTGTCGTATTTATTATTTTGTTGCTTTTACTTTTCTTAGTTACAGCGTATATAAATAGTAGAATTTCCAAGCTCATTTGGACACCATTTAAGAACACCTTAGATTATATTAAGGATTTTAGTGTGAATACAACGGACTATAAAAAATTAGAATCAAATGAAATTACGGAGTTTAGCGAACTAAATTCTTCTATAAATCACATGACTTCAAAAATGATTAGTGATTATAAAAATCAGAAAAAATTTGCAGAAAATGCTTCGCACGAATTTCAAACACCGTTAGCCATAATTACGGGTAAAATAGATTTACTACTTCAAGAAAACACGTTGAATGAAAACACGATGAAGTTGTTAGTTTCTATTGAAGAGGCAACAAGCCGTTTGAGTAGAATAAATAAATCATTATTATTGCTTTCTAAAATAGAAAACCAACAATACGAAAAAACAGATACGGTTGCATTACTTCCTTTAATTGAAAAAGTAGTAGCCCTAAATGAAGATTTTATTTTCGATAAAAAGATTCAGTTTGTTTATAAAACGAATGAGGAATTAGATTTTAGAATTAATTCAGAATTGTGTTTTGTTTTAATTAATAATTTAATTCAAAATGCTGTAAGACATAATGTTAATAACGGAAAAATTACTATTTCGATAAAAGACGAAACGCTACTTATAAGCAATACAGGTGTATTAGAACCTTTAAATGAAGTTAGTATTTTTGAACGTTTTGAAAAAAAATCTTCTAGTACAAACTCTATTGGTTTAGGATTAGCGATAGTGAAAGAAATCGCAGAAGCAAATTCGATTACAGTTTTATATAAATATGAAAACAATGAACATGTTTTTTCTTTAAGTCAGTTTAAAAGATAGATTTGAAATAGATTCATTGTAGTTGTTTGTTTACTAATTTAAAAACACCCAATCAAAGTGATGAAAAGCAAAATAATTTTTTTACTCTTAGGAATAATTATGTTAGCGATTTCATCTTGCGATGTTTATAACACCATGCGATTTGGGGCATTACCAGGTCAGAATGACTTTTCGCATTTTCCTCAAAGAAAGATTGACAATCAATCGCCAGTTTTTAATTTCATAAAACCGGATAAAGACTATAAATTAGGGCAATTGATTGGTTTAACAAATAAGTCATTAAATCCAACTAATGTTGCTCTCGATACCTTTGTAGAACTCCACAATACAATTTCGTTTATGATCATCCGGAACGATACTATATTGTATGAAAAGTACAATGGTAAATACCGGGACACTTCCTTAGTATCTTCGTTTTCTATGGTCAAGCCAATGGTGTCCACATTAATAGGAATAGCTGTAGAAGAAGGGAAAATTAAAAGTATAAATGACTCTATTACTGATTATTTACCTGAATTTAAAAGTAAACCAGGATTTGATAAGATTACGGTCAAAAATCTACTTGAACATACGTCTGGAATAAAATTTTCAGATCAGGAATTTAATATTGTTTCAGATAATGCAGAGTTTTATTGGGGGCATGATTTAAGAAAAGAAATAACAGCATTAACTATTAAAACTGCACCTAATAAAGAATTTCATTATAGCAGCGCAAACACACAGTTATTAGCCTTAATTATTGAAAGAGTAACAAATAAGCCCGTTTCAAATTACTTAGAAACTAAAATCTGGAAACCTTTAGGCATGGAAGCACCCGCCTATTGGAGCTTGGACAAGGAGGGCGATGATAGTATGGAAAAAGCTTTTTGTTGCCTACAAGCAAGGACAGTTGATTTTGCTAAATTTGGTAGATTGTACCTCAATAAAGGAAATTGGGAAGGCAATCAGATTGTTTCAAAAGAGTGGGTAGAGCAGTCAACACATTCAGATCCGTCTAATAATAACAGACATTATTACAACAACAACTGGGGAATAGGGCCTCTAAAATACGATAGTTTCTATGCCGTTGGACTATATGGTCAATACTTGTACCTCTATCCAGAAAAGAATATTCAGATTATTCGATTTGGAGATTCCTCACTTTCTTATAACCCAAATTATTGGCAAGATATTTTTATTCAAATCATTGATCAGTTAGGCGTGTTGAAATAAAACGAATCACAACTATATAATCTCGTCTTTCGATTGTATTAGAAAGATTAAATTCGAATCAACAAACATTTATTTTCTTTAAGCCAGTTTAAAAATAGATTTGAAATAGATTCATGATAGATATTTGTTTAATAATTTAAAAACAGCAATCATGAAAAATGTAATTTTATTTGCCGCTATAGCAATAACTTCTATAGGTTGTGCACAGTCTAAAGAGAATAAAGAAGTACCTAAAGCGGTTAAAGAAGCTTTCCAGAAAGGGTATCCAAATACAAAAGTAGATTGGGATATTGAAAAGGACGGTTTTGAAGCAGAGTTTAAAATGAATGGGAAGGACGCTTCTGCAAACTATAATAAAGCAGGACATAAGTTAGCTACAGAAATCGAAATCAAAGAAACGGAAATGCCTGCCAAAGCCTTAACGTATGTTTCAACTACTTATCCTAATAAAAAAATCAAAGAAACTGCTAAAATCACAGATGATAAAAATGTAGTTACCTATGAAGCTGAGGTTAAAATTGATGGAAAAATATGTGATTTGATTTTTGATGCTTCAGGAAAATTCTTAAAACTGCATAAAGACTAATAATCATAAATAATTAACGGTGTTTATTATTAGAACATCTTTTAAATAAGATGTTCTAATTTTTTATCTTTAGCCTATGCGAATTCTTTTACTCTTTATTACGACACTTGTTTCATTTGCTTCTTTTTCACAAAAAAGAGAGGTGAGTTTTTTTATCGAAAAAGCACTTTTGAACACGGCTTTGTTAGACGATTTAAACAATCAATCTAGTTCGTTGTCTATAGATAGCTTATTGTATAAAGCCAATTTAAAGCCACAATTAAATGCAAACCTATTTGCTAATTATGCGCCAGTGATAAATAATTATGGGTATGATACTGCGATTAGTAACGGACAAAATGTTAGTGGTTTAGTGAGCTTTTCGCAAAAGATATTTGGCAAAAGCCAAAAAAACAATCAACTTGGCGCTATCACTTTATTAAAAGATAAAATTGACATTAATAAGAAAATCACAAAAAATGATATTGCTAAAGCGATTCGTTTGCAATATATCGTTGCCTTTTCTGATAATAATCAATTTTTAAACCTTCAAAAGCAGTTTGGTTTATTGAATTCTGAATTGGAAATTCTTAAAAAGTTTACTCAGAAATCCATCTATAAACAAACCGATTATCTGCTGTTTTTATCCACAGTAAAACAGCAAGAATTAATCCTGCTTCAGATGAAATACCAATTTGAAAATGATTTAGGAATACTGAATTATTTATCTGGAACCAATGAAAAATCGACCATTGTATTAATCCAACCAGAAATTGAATTGAAGCAAATCATCAATTCACAGCATTCTATTTATAATCAGCAATTTGAAATTGATAGTTTGAGTATAGAGAATCAAAAACATAATATTGCTAATAATTACAAACCATCATTACTACTACTAGCGGATGCCGGTTATAATTCTACTTTAACAGGGCAATATTATAAGAATATTGGAAATAGTGTTGGTTTTAATCTTTCGATTCCTATTTATGATGGAAATCAAAGAAAACTACAAATCACTAAAAACAAATTAGCCTTAGAAACCAATTCTGCCTATAAAAAGCAATTTGAAAGACAGTTTAAACAACAGCAAGAACAGTTAGTGTTGAAATTAAGTCAGAACGAAATGATTAATGAACAACTGCAAACTCAGTTAAAGATTAACAAAACACTACTCGACGCTTTTAATAAATTATTGGTCACTGGAAATGCAATTATCCCAGATTTTGTTATTGCATTGGGGAATTCACTGTCAATTACAAATGCGATTGCTCAAAACAATACAGAACGCTTACTGTTAATTAATGAACTTAATTATTGGAATACAAATGAAAAATAAGATAACGATACCCTTTATAATTGTATTATTTTTAATGCTTTTACAGTCTTGTAAAAAAGAAGAAGTGGCTATTACAGAAACCGAAACTATTATTCCAGTAACGGTAACAACTATTGACACGACTGGAATTGATGATTATGAGGAAGTTTCTGGAACGGTTTCTTATATAGTTAAAACACCTATAAAATCAATCATTACGGGTTATATAACAGCGGTTAATGCAAAAACGAATGACAAAGTTGTAAAAGGAAAGCGATTGTTTTCGATAAAAACAAAAGAAGCAATTGCCCTGGGAAATGATGTAAATAAATTAGATCCTAAATTAAATTTTGGAAGTGCAGTTTCAATTCCATCAAGTTCCACTGGGTTTATTACTTCGGTTAATGTAGAAAACGGCAACTATGTTCAAGAAGGAGATGTATTGGCTATTATCAATGATTCTAATAATTATGGAGTTGTAATAAATGTTCCTTTCGAATTAAAAAAACACATTGCTATCAATCAACAGTTATCGATTTACTTACCCGATGGAACCTCTATTTTAGCGACAGTAAAGCAATTTATTCCTGCTGTAGATGCCAGTTCGCAAATGCAAAGTGTATTTTTAAAAATGAATTCAAATGACGTTTTACCTGAAAATTTGATCGTTTCGGTAAGCATTCCAAAATCGAATAAATCGAATATTATTACACTGCCAAAGACCGCTATTTTAAGCAATGAAATAGAAACGGACTATTGGGTTATGTTGCTTAAAAATGATTCTACAGCTATTAAAGTTCCTGTACAAATTGGGTTAAAAAATCAAGAAAGAACAGAAATAATTTCCCCGAAATTTAAAGCAACAGATAAAATAGTCACTTCTGGAAACTATGGAGTAGGAGATACCATCAAAGTGAAAATTATAAAAAGTGCCAAATAATGAATAATTTTTTTGTAAAACATAAAAGCGGTTTAAGCACTTTAATTTTCTTGGCATTATTGGGAGGTATTTTTGCGTACTCTAAAATGCAAACCAGTTTATTTCCAGAAATTACTTTTCCAAAAATAAAAGTCATTGCCGATGCAGGGCAGCAACCGGTAGATAAAATGATGGTTACCGTGACTAAACCATTAGAAAATGCGATAAAGAAAATTCCAAATCTAAAAACGGTTCGTAGCACAACTAGTAGAGGAAGTTGCGAAATTTCTGCGTTCGTAGATTGGAAAGCTGATTTAGATGTTAGTAAACAACAAATCGAATCTAGAATTAATCAGATTAGAACTGATTTGCCGGCAGGTATTCAAATAACAGTAGAAAAGATGAATCCGTCTATTCTTCCTGTTATCGGTTACGCACTAGAAAGCACGAATAGATCGCCTATTGAATTAAAAAAAATAGCCAACTTTACGATAAAACCTTTTCTTTCGCAAGTAGATGGAGTTAGCGAAGTTAGAGTAATAGGTGGAAAAGAAAAAGAATATTGGATTGAGCTTAATCAGAGTAAAATGGTTGCTTATGGCATCACTCCAGAGGAAGTTTCTCAGGTTTTAAGCCAAACCAATTTTATTACTTCTAATGGGTATTTGTCAGACAATCGCTTTTTATATTTAACCTTAACGGATGCTCAAATTACAACCAAATCAGATTTAGAGAATCTAGTAGTTATAAACAACGGGAAAGGAATAATAACCCTAAAAGATATTGCTACGGTAGCCATTGAAGAAGCTAAAGAATATATTAAGGTAAATGCTAACGGAAAAGAAAGTGTCTTAATTGCAATCATAAAACAACCCAGTGCCAATTTAATTACCATGTCAACGGACATGGATGCAAAGCTGAAAGAACTGGAAAAAATAATTCCAAAAGATATAAAAATCAAACCCTATTATGAGCAATCCAGTTTTGTGGGCGATGCCGTAAAAAGCGTTACAGATAGTTTATTAATTGGATTATTTTTAGCAATCATTGTGGCTATTTTATTTTTAAAATCGGTTAAAGCAAGTGCTACTATTTTAATTGTAATTCCGGTAACACTTTGTGCTACTTTGCTAGTTTTATATTTTACAGGACAAACCTTTAACATCATGACGTTGGGTGCAATCGCTGCCGCTTTAGGTCTTATTATTGATGATGCGATCGTGGTTGTAGAGCAAATTCACAGAACGCATGAGGAACATCCTGATGAGCCCACGACAGCGTTATTACAAAAAGCAATTCACTATCTTTTTCCTGCCATGGTAGGTTCGTCTTTGTGTACCATTGTTATTTTTCTTCCATTTGCATTAATGAGCGGAGTTGCTGGTGCTTATTTTAAAGTGCTAACGGATACAATGATTATCACATTAATCTGTTCGTTTTTTGTGACGTGGATTCTATTACCAGTTGTTTATTTGTTGCTTACGAAGAAAGAGAGCAACTTTACTGAAGTAAAATCAACAACGGAACATCACGAAGTTAAAAGTCAAAATTGGGTAGCTTATTTTATTGAAAAACCGTTATTGAGTTTTGCTTTTTGCGGACTTTTGATTATTTCAATAATTTTAATTTTGCCCCGATTAGAAACTGGCTTTTTACCAGAGATGGATGAAGGAAGTATTGTTTTAGATTATGAATCACCACCAGGAACTTCATTAGAGGAAACGGATCGAATGTTAATTGAGGTAGAGAAAATAATACATACTATTCCAGAAGTAGAAGCGTATAGTAGAAGGACAGGGACACAAATGGGCTTTTTTATTACGGAACCCAACAGAGGTGATTATTTAATTCAGCTTAAGAAAGACCGATCTAAAACTAGTAATGATGTTATCGATGAAATTAGATTAAAAGTAGAAACTTCACAGCCTGCACTTCGAATCGATTTTGGTCAAGTGATTGGTGATATGTTGGGAGATTTAATGAGTTCTGTTTCGCCTATTGAGGTAAAAGTTTTTGGGAATAATCAACAAGAATTGCAAAAAATCGCAAAACAAGTAGCTCAAATTGTCGAAAAAACAGAAGGCACCGCTGATGTATTTGATGGAATTGTATACGCTGGGCCATCGATAAGTATTACGCCTAATTACAGTCAATTATCCCAATATGGCATTAGTCCAGCTAATTTGCAATTTCAATTACAAACGTTGTTGGAAGGGAATGTGATCGGTTCTATTTTAGAATTAGATAAGGCGGTACCCATACGAATGATTTATCCCAATACTCAAAACAGAAATTTAGAAGAGATTAGAAAGATTTTTATTTTCTTACCAAATGGAAAATCAATACCGATAACTAATCTAGTTACTATTTCGATTTCAAAAGGAATTGCCGAAATAGAACGCGAAAATTTACAGATGATGTGCGTTGTTACCGGAAGGTTAGACAATAAAGATTTAGGTACGGTGATGCAAAACATTAAAAAAGAAGTATCCAGCAAAGTGACGCTACCGAGTGGCTATTATATTGATTATGCTGGAGCTTACAAAGACCAACAACAATCGTTTAAGGAATTATTGCTTATTTTGATGGCTTCTTGTTTATTAGTTTTTGGTGTTTTGTTATTTCTGTTTCGAAATCTAAAAGTAGCTTTCATTCTGCTGTTTATTTCAGTTTTGGGTATCGCAGGAAGTTATTTATTATTGTTCTTGACAAACACACCACTGAATGTAGGTAGTTACACCGGATTGATTATGATTGTTGGAATTATTAGTGAAAATGCCATTTTTACCTATTTACAATTCAAAGAAACCTTCCTTAGTTCGAATAATAAAAAACAATCGTTGGTCTATGCGATTTCAACACGTTTGCGACCAAAATTAATGACTGCTTTAGGAGCCATTATTGCATTATTACCTTTGGCGATTGGTATAGGTACAGGTTCAGAATTGCATCAACCTTTAGCAATTGCTGTAATTGGTGGTTTTTTAATAGCAATGCCATTACTTTTGATCGTATTACCAAGTTTATTGTTTTATTTTAATATTGAACATAAAGAATAGTTTACTTATTGAATAGTAGAACGTTTTGCTTGTTGATTTAGCTAGAGATTGACAGTGTTTTTAATCTAAGTCAGTACAACAATGGAATGCGATAGTAATCGTTGTTTTTAATTACTTTTGGAATAAAAAGAAAATAATGGGTTTCAAACATTTATTTAAAGCAAAATTGAATTGGTTTTCCACCAAAGAGGAGGAGGTTTCGACTTCTAAAATTTACAGTAAAACCCATACCGTTAGCATTGAAGGGAAGCCGATTTTGAATGTTTCTGCTGCCAAAGCATTTAAAGGTGATCCAACGTTGTATAATCCAGAAGATTTGCTCCTAAGTAGCGTGGTTTCCTGCCACATGATGTCGTACTTATATGTATGTGCTCAAAACGGAATCGAAGTGCTTTCATACACTGATAATGCGGAGGCAACACTTGAAGTTTTAGATAACGGCAGCGGACGCTTTATTGAAGTTTGCTTGTATCCAAAAGTGATCATAACACAAAAAGATAAAGTAGCAGAAGCGATCACTTTACATAAAAAAGCAAATGAACTTTGTTTTATTGCTAATTCCTGTAATTTCCCGATTATTCATGAGGCGAGTTGTGAAATAGGATAAGCTTTGAAGTTTAAAAGGAGCATTTTGTGGTTTCGGTAATTTATTTACATTTCAAGGATGTTCGGGTTCTATTTTCTAGATGAAGACAGAAAAAGAGTCCAACTAAAAGTGAAAGTAGTAATTATGAAAACAGCTACCGAAGAAACAGCGAACGAGGAGGTAGCAATATATAAAACGGCTAGGAACAAGAACACCGAAACAATTTTTCTTCGAGAAAATAAGAACAACCTAAAAGATTCCACAAGCTCCATAAATCTTGAAAAACCAAAATTTACAGATAGATATTGGCTCGCTAAAAGAGTAAAGTCTAAAAATTGATAAACTACACGAAAATAAGAGCTACCACTTAGTTCAAAATGAGGTAATTTATTTGTTAGTTTTTTCATTGGTTTTTTTGATTTACCCAAAGTTACGAATTCAAATTTGAGTCTCCTACTTTTCAACCAAGAACTAACAATACATTTACGCTATCACAGATTTATAATCTGTACTCATTGACAGTTATCTAAGATAACAAATCTGATTCTAGTTCTCATTTGTAACTAGTACTGATTAATAAAAAAAAAGCCTTGCAAATCAAAGATTTACAAGGCTTTTTGTGGAGTCGGGGAGAATCGAACTCCCGTCCAAACAAGCAACTAAAAGGCTTTCTACACGTTTATTTCCTGATTAGATTTTCGATAGTGAGCAAGGTCAGAAACAGCCACTCAATACTTATCTTCTTTATTTCGAAGTCCACCCGAAGCTTATGGAAATCTAGGTTTAAATTTACGATTCACCTTTATCGACCGCTATAAACCAAAGCTTTCGAGGTAAATCCTGCTTTCCTATCTAATAGGACGAGGCTAATCTTACTATAATTCAGATTATGCAGCAAGAGCGTAGTTTCCTTCGCCGTGTATGTGTTTTGGAACCTTTTATTAACGAGAATTGTCCCAGTTCTCCACGTGCTTACTTTTCAATTCGACTTGCTGTCAAAACCAGTCGACCCCTTTTTTTATTCTAACTCAAAAAATAATTTGAGTTTGCAAATGTATTGTATTTTAACTGAAATCTGCTATCTGCATTCACAATATTAAACATCAAATATCATTCCTCTTTTCCGTCGTCCTCTAATTTGAAAGGATAGTCACCAAAAAGTGCGGATAGATTTCGAACTTTATAGGTCATACGATTGAATTTGTTCGATAATGCTATAATAGTCACTTTTTCCTCTGGTAAGGTAATGTAAGCAGAAGTATTACCATGCCACCAACCATTGTGAAAATAAAAGTTCTGTCCTGTTGGCCAGTTCATCATTCGTATCCCTAAACCATAGTTGTTTTTTCCTTTATGTTCGTTACTGTAGCCAATAAAGGCTTTTTGTAGAAGTTTTGCTGGAAAGAACTCAGGAGAATTTCTCCCCATATCAAATTTTAATAAATCTCTTGGTGTAGAGTAAATATTTTTGTCTCCATAAATACCATCTAAATAATCTAGATTTACTTTAGAAAAATTCCCTTTGTAAGATGGTGTTGCTGTTTCTTTGTCTTTTTCATAATCAAATACATAGGTGTCGTTCATTTCTAAAGGCTTGAATATAATTTGCTCCATTGCCTTTTTATATGGAAGTCCAGTCACTTTTTCGATAACTAATGCCAACATGGCATAATTAGTATTGCAATAACTAAAACGGGTATCTGTCTTGAATTCTAAATCAATCCCTTTTGTAGCCATAATGGTCAAAATATCTTGATTAGTAAGTATCTTATGACGGTCCCAAATCCCTTTTTTTTCTGTGAAGTAGGCATAATTACGCATACCTGTCCTATGACTTAAAAGCGTTTTTATAGTTACGTCAGGATAAGGAAACCCTTTTAAAATAGTGTTTAACTTTTGATCTAAACTTAGTTTTTTTTGATCTATTAATTTTAAAACTGCAGTAGCGGTAATTACTTTGCTAACAGATGCAATATGTAGAGGTGTACTACTAGTCATCTCCTGCTTAGTTTTGTAATTAGCTAGTCCTTCATATTTTTCAAAAATAATATGCCCATTTTTAGCGACTAAAAAGCCTCCATTAAGACTATTATGAGGCCAGTTTTTATTATAAAAATGAGTGATGGAACTTTTCTTAGACGCTATATAGCTTTCAGAAAGTTTTGGCCCTTTTTTTATCAATTCAACTTTTTTAGTTTTAGTTGTTTCTTCTAATGCTGTGGTGGATTCATTCTTTTGTTTACAGGAACCCAAAACCAATGACAGCATGAGTATTTGTAGTATATTTGCTTTTTTTATAAAGATCATTATTTGGTGAAGTTGAAACGCAAATATATAGAATCAAACTTTGTTGTTATTATTTTTTTTTAAACCTTAACAGTATTTTATTAAAGTTTTTGGCTTCTAATTACTATCATTTTGGGCTTCAGCTTTTAATACATGGAAGGATTATTTATTTTATAAAAATCAAACAATTTTAGTTTAAAGTGTTATATTTGTAACAATTAGATTTTACAAAATTAGAATAAGCCAAAACGAAAGCCTTAAATATATATGAAATTCGGAATTTTAAAAGAAAGAAAGAGTCCACCAGATAGAAGAGTTGTTTTTTCACCTGATGAACTGCTACGATTAAAGCAACTTTATAAGGATGCTACGATAAAAGTGGAAAGTTCAGAGATCAGAATTTTTACCGATGAACAATATAAAGAATTGGGAATCGATATTGCGGATGATATTAATGATTGCGATGTTTTATTTGGAGTTAAAGAAGTTCCAGCGGACTCTTTAATAGCTGATAAATCGTATTTCTTTTTTTCGCATACAATCAAAAAGCAGCCGTATAATAGGGAATTACTACAGACTATTCTTGAAAAAAATATCGACTTATATGATCATGAAACGATAGTCAACGAAAATAACCGCAGGTTAATTGGTTTTGGAAGATACGCCGGAATTGTAGGGGCTTATAATACGATTCGTGGGTTCGGACTAAAGTTTGGATTATTCAAATTAGCTAAAGCAGAGACACTATCCGGAAAAGAGGAGTTGATCAATCATTTGAAAAGATTGGTTTTGCCTCCGCTAAAATTTGTGATTACAGGATCAGGAAAAGTGGGTGGTGGTATCAAGGAAATTTTGGATGCCATGAAGATCAAGGAAGTTTCTATTGAAAACTACTTAAGCAAAAACTACGCGCAGCCTGTTTATACACAAATTGAAGTATTAGATTATAATAAAAGGATAGATGGGAAAGTTATAGATTGTAAAGATTTCTATAAAAATCCAACGGAATATGTTAGTGATTTTGAGCGATTTGCAAAAGTTTCTGATATTGTTATTACGGGGCATTTTCATGGAAATAATGCACCAGATATTCTAACAAAAGAGATGCTGCAGTCGAAAGATTGTAAAATTAAAGTAGTAGGGGATGTGTCATGTGACATTGATGGACCTATTGCTTGTACTCTTAGATCATCCACAATTGCAGAACCGTTCTATGGTTACCTACCTTCTGAACACAAAGAAGTTGATGTATTTCATCCTGCGGCGATCGTTGTAATGGCGGTAGATAATTTGCCATGTGAATTGCCAAAAGATGCTAGCGAAGGTTTTGGAACAATGTTTATGGAGCACGTTATTCCTGCATTCTTTAATGGTGATAAAGATGGGATTTTGGCTAGGGCCAAAATGACTGAAAAAGGAAAATTAACTGCAAGATTCAGCTATTTACAGGATTTTGTAGACGGGAAATAGATTCTGAATTAGGAGTATTTGATTATTTCTTCAAATGCTTTTAGGTTATAAATAAAATTAAATTGAAAAACCCTGCAATGTTACATTGCAGGGTTTTGAATTTATGACTTTAATTGGAACTATTTAAGACTTCCAACCATATCTTCTGGTTTTACCCAAGCATCAAAATCTTCTGCGGTAACATACCCTAAACGAACCGATTCTTCTTTTAAAGTTGTTCCGTTTTTGTGAGCAGTTTGAGCAATTTCTGCTGATTTGTAATATCCGATTTTAGTGTTTAAAGCAGTAACTAACATTAATGAGTTGTCAACCAACTCTTTTATACGTTTGTAGTTTGGTTCAATACCTTGAGCACAATGTTCGTCAAAAGACGTACATGCATCACCTAATAGACGAGCTGATTGCAAGAAGTTTGCTGCCATTACGGGTTTAAAAACATTTAATTCATAATGTCCTTGCATTCCACCTACAGTGATTGCTACATCATTACCCATTACTTGAGCACAAACCATAGTTAAAGCTTCGCATTGTGTAGGGTTTACTTTTCCGGGCATGATAGAGGAACCTGGTTCGTTTTCTGGAATGATTAATTCACCAATTCCTGAACGCGGTCCTGAGGCCAACATACGGATGTCATTTGCAATTTTATTTAATGAAACAGCCAATTGTTTTAATGCGCCATGTGATTCTACAATCGCATCGTGAGCGGCAAGTGCTTCAAATTTATTTTCGGCAGTTACGAAAGGATGTCCTGTAAATTCAGCAATGTATTTTGCCACTGTTACGTCATAACCAGCAGGAGTATTTAATCCTGTACCTACTGCAGTTCCTCCTAATGCTACTTCTGATAAGTGAGCTAAGGTATTTTTTACCGCTTTTAAACCATAGTTCAATTGCGCCACATAACCAGAAAGTTCTTGGCCTACTGTAAGTGGCGTAGCATCCATAAGGTGTGTACGACCTATTTTCACTACGTTTTTGAATTCGGTTGCTTTTGCGTGTAATGTGTCTCTTAATTTTTCAACACCTGGAATTGTAACTTCTACGACTGCTTTGTAAGCGGCAATGTGCATTCCTGTTGGGAAAGTATCGTTTGAAGATTGTGATTTGTTAACATCATCATTAGCTTTAATGAATTGTTCGCCTTCACCAATTTCAAATCCTTTAAGAACTTGAGCGCGGTTAGCAACCACTTCGTTCACGTTCATGTTACTTTGTGTACCAGAACCCGTTTGCCAGATTACTAATGGAAATTGATCGTCTAATTTACCCGCTAGAATTTCGTCGCAAACTGCAGCAATAGCATCACGTTTTTCAACAGGCAGAACACCTAAGTCGCAGTTAGCATAAGCAGCTGCTTTTTTTAGATAGGCAAAACCCTCTATGATTTCTTTTGGCATAGAAGCCGATGGACCTATTTTAAAATTGTTTCTAGAACGTTCTGTTTGTGCTCCCCAGTATTTGTCAGCTGGAACTTGCACTTCACCCATGGTGTCTTTTTCTATTCTGAATTTCATTTTATTGTTGATTTGTATGTGTTAGTTTAAAAATTAATTTCTGGAACTGTACCTGATGTCCTAGCCCCGATAGCAGTGAAAATCCTTATATGCCATTGTTTGGTATATAAGATTGTAGCGAATAGCGGGAATAGCTCCTTAAATTGAGCTCAAAAATACGGATAAATACTTTTTTATGAAAATTGAATTGGATTTTTATTGCTAAGAAAAAATAATAAACATACATTTGTACTTACATTCAAAAATTCCGGAAAACATGTTTGAATTTTCACAGTACTTAGGTTTTTTACTTTTTTTAACCATCCTAACAATGGGATTTTGGTTAATGTTTTTTTTAGTTAGTTTCGTATCCTATTGGGTAGGTGGCGCAACTTATGAAGCATATAAAGAAAAAAGAAAAGCAAAGAAAGAGCAATCAGTTTAGTTTGATTGACACATAAAAAAGGACCCGTTTGTACGAGTCCTTTTTTTTTATGTTTTTTTTTGAAAAAAAATACGGGCTCGTATTGAAACGAACCCGTACTTGTTGAATTAATTAACCTAATTAAATCACTTATTATCCAGGAAATCCGCCGCCTTCTTCCTCATTGTTTTTTGGCGCATTTTTATCTTTATCCGTTTTCTTTTTGTTGATTCGGTAGGTGAATGATAAATTAAACTGCCTTTTTCTCCACTGAAATTCACTGTATGAACTTACACTAGGTAAATTAGTTTCGGATCTCATTTTTCTCGAATTGAATATATCACTTACGTTAAAAGCAATTGTTGCTTTGTCTTTCAGTATGTCTTTGCTAAATGCAGTGTTGATCATATATTGACCTAAACTTCTACCTTGTGCAGTGTTGCTAGGTCCAAAATACATTGCGCTAGCTTGCCATTCAACTTTTCCAGGTAGTGTTAAACGAGAGTTTACACGAGAAAACCATGAAAAAGCTTCGTTATCGAGATTTTGAATAATTACTTCGTTTTGTGAATTAGTGTACACAAAATCACCCGTTGTATTCGTGTTATACAAGTTGAAACTACTGTTTATTTTCCATTTTTTGATTGGAGAATAATTTAAAGTAAACTCGAATCCAAATTTTTGCTCTTTTCCAATGTTGATAGGTGTACTCAAAATTACTGGTGTACCATCTACAAATTCACCACTTTCATAACGTACAAATGAGAATACATCAGTTGTATTTTCAAAATACATAGAGGTGTTAAACGTTACTTTATCCCAACGTTTAATGTATCCAATATCAAATTTATCTGTCAAAGAAGGATCTAAATCAGGATTACCTCTAAAGATATTAATGTTACTTGATACGTTAGGGGTAGGATCTAAAAAGCGACCTCTTGGTCTAGATAAACGTTTACTGTAACTTAAAGAGATGCTACTTTGGTCTGAAATTTCATAATTTACAAAAGCACTTGGGAAAAACTTATTGTATTTTTTATTGTTGTACTCTGCCGAACCTAATAAGTTCACATCAATGTTTGTGTCTTCCCAACGTAAACCAAATAAATAAGAAAATTTATTTACTTTGAAACCATATTGTGTATAAAGGGCGTTGATTTTTTCTTTGTATTCTAATGTATTTGATAAGAAATTACCAACAGTATTTCCATTGTCATCAGAGAAAATATCATACGCTTTATTTAGATTATTGAAGTTTCCTTTATATCCTGCTTCAAACTGGCTTCCTTCCCCAATAGGCAAAACGTAATCTGCTTGAAATTGAAATTGTTTTTGAACTTCATGATTGTTTGTAGTACCAAAAGTTGATTTCTCTGGAAAAGTATCGTTTACTCCGTTGATCGTTGAATCATCTTTATCATTACTTTTTGAAAACGAACCATCAACCGTTAGTTTATGTCCTTCGTCATTGAAGTTCTTAATTAAGTTAGAGGAGTATTCAAAGTCTTCGCCATTGTCATTTCCGTTATTTAAACGGTAGCTAGTCGAAGCGAAATCTCTATTGCTGTCAAAAGCATTGTAATTTACTAGATCTTCATTCTTTCCGCCATTTTCTCTGTAACTAATCGAGTTGGTCCAAAAAGTAGTAGGATTTATTGTCCATTCTACACCAGATTTTGTGTTAATTCCGTCTCTGGTTCTTTTCGTATTTCTAGTTTCATCGATGTATTTGTTAGTAGAACCGTCAGAATTGAAATATTGAGCATTAGTTAATCCTCCACCTTCATTGGTTCTGTAACTATAGCCAGTTGACGTAAAGTAATTCAGATTTTCAGTTTTGTAATTTAAGTTTGCGCTTAAACCATAGGTTTCAGGAATTCCTGTTGAAGCGATGAACGAACCATTAAACCCTTGGTTTTTTCCTTTTTTAAGGATGATATTTAAAATTCCGGCGCCACCTTCAGCATCGTAACGAGCAGATGGATTAGTGATTACTTCTACCTTGTCAATAGCATCTGCAGGAATTTGGCGCAAAGCTTCGGCCATGTTTAAAGCATTTGAAGGGCGACCGTCGATGAAAATACGAACATTATCACTTCCTCTTAAACTTACGTTTCCTTCTACATCAACAGAAACGGAAGGAACGTTTTCTAAAACATCACTTACTGTGCCACCTTTAACTAACATGTCTTGACCTACATTGTATACTTTTTTATCGAGTTTAATCTCGACAGTAGATTTCTCTGCACGAATAACTACTTCATTCAGTTGTGCCGCATCTTCACTTAATGAGATTGTTCCTAAATCAGTACTTGCTTTAAGCGCTTTATCTTTTAATTCTATTGATTTGAAAGAAATAAACTCAATTTTGATGGTGTAAATTCCTGGATTCACATCTATATTGAATTCTCCTTTTGGACTTGTAATACCTCCAGCTACAACTTTAGCATTTTTAGAACTGGTAAAGGTTACTGTTGCGTATTCTAGCGGTTGTTTGCTTATTTTTTCAATAACAGTTCCTGTTATCTTAATTTTTTCTCCCATTGGACCTCCTTGCTGAGAAAAACTCATAAAAAAGGTTAGAAATAAAGTGAGGGTAAAAAAGTTTTTTAAAAAGTGCTGCATCATTACTAATTTTAGTTATGCAAATTTGACTACAAATTTTAGATATGGTTTAATGTACAAATCATAAAAAACTGTTAAATAAAACTACTGCTGATTACAGGAAACCGGTCATTTTTTCTAAGTCTCTGCCAATGATTGCCTTGTCTTCGCTAATTACGATAGGGCGTTCTATAAGAATTGGATTTTCGATCATGGATTTTATGATTTCTTCGTCTGTCATTACTTTGTTTTTATAGTTTTCTATCCAAATTTTTTCTTTTTGACGTACTAACTCCAATGGTTTAAAGTTTAACTTTTTCAAGAGCGCTTTTAGTTCGTCTACAGTAGGAGGGTTTTCCAGATATTTGATGATTTCATATTCTTTTCCTGCCTCTTCTATAAAGGCAATACAGTTTCTTGATTTTCCACAGCGTGGGTTATGATATATTTGTATCATGTGCTTGTTTTTTTCTTTACTAATGAAAATTAAAATAAATAAAGTATTTTCGAAGGAACAAAAATAGACTTTGATAGTCTAACTACTTATATATAATTAAAGAAATAATACATGTTTATAGAACAGGGAGTACATTCAGAGAATAAATTTTGGAAATATTTAATTGGTTCAGTAATAATAATTGCGACCTCATTTGTTGGTCAGGTTCCGTTGCTATTGGGGATAATTTATGAAACAGTTGCAAAAGGAGTCCCTTATCCTGCCGGAAATGAGGAGCTGATGCATTTTTTTGACCCAAATTTGACTTTGTTTCTCATTTTGATTTCGTTTGTTTTTACCATGGTGGGGATTTATTTTGTAGTGCGCTATTTGCACAAGCAAACCATGCGGTCCGTGACGACATCGAGACCAAATATTGATTGGAAGAGGGTGTTTTTCTCTTTTTCTTTATGGTCTGCTTTTACGATTATTTCCACATTACTTTTTTACTATACTAATCCTGGTGATTTTGTATTGAATTTTAAACCCGTACCCTTTGCAATATTAGTAGTTATCGGAGTGTTTTTAATTCCAATTCAGACAAGTACAGAAGAATACGTTTTTAGAGGGTATCTCATGCAGGGATTTGCAAACCTGGCGAAAAATAAATGGTTTCCTTTACTGATGACGTCGATAATTTTTGGCGCTATGCATCTCTCTAATCCAGAAGTTTCAAAAATGGGGAATATCATTTTTGTATATTACATAGGAACAGGCTTATTTTTAGGAGTATTAACCTTGATGGATGAAGGAATGGAGCTGGCCTTAGGTTTTCATGCTGCCAATAATCTAGTAAGCGCTTTATTAGTTACTTCAGACTGGTCTGCTTTTCAAACACATTCTATATTTAAGGACATATCTGAGCCTAAAGCTGGACTGGACGTAATATTGCCAGTAATGGTAATTTACCCAATACTTTTATATATCTTTAGTAAGAAATACCAATGGAGCGATTGGAAAGAAAAATTGACAGGTAAAATTCAGATTCAAGAAAACAACACTATTTAAAATAACATACTAGTAATGAAAGAAGTAACTTATAAAAACGTACACAGTGATTTTAAATTGAATGGGTTTTCTCTAAATAAAAAAGATTTATGCAGAGTGTCCTATTGTTTGATAAAAGAAGGAGATGAATTTGAGAAGTCGATAGGTGATTTTTTATTAGACTGGTTTGATGAAAAACCATATATCGATTTACAAACTTCTGGAACTACAGGAATACCTAAAATGATTAGAACAAATAAACAAATGATGGTGAATTCTGCCTTGGCTACAGGTGATTTTTTTAAATTAAGCCCTGGAGATAAAGCTTTGTATTGTTTGCCTACTAAGTATATAGCCGGAAAGATGATGTTGGTTCGCAGTTTTATTCTTGGGTTAGATGTAGATTTTGTTGCACCAAGTTCACATCCATTAACAAAGAATGAGACCAAATATGATTTTGTGGCCATGGTTCCTTTGCAAGCTGAAAATTCATTGGCAGGATTGAAAGATGTGAAAAAAATGATCGTTGGTGGTGCCAAAATGAGTAAGTCACTTGAAAAAAGACTTTTAAAAGGCAAAACAGAAGTGTACGAGACTTACGGTATGACCGAAACTGTCACACATATTGCTGCCAAAAAAATAGGGGAGAAAGCATTTTCAATTTTACCGAATATTCAAATTTCACAAAATGATAAGAATTGCCTAGTAATTGATGCGCCAAAGATTTCTGATGAAATTATTGTCACTAATGATTTAGTAGAATTAATAAATGATCATCAATTTATTCTTTTGGGAAGAATTGATAATGTAGTCAATAGCGGCGGAATTAAACTGATTCCAGAGCAAATCGAAGAAAAATTATCACATGGAATTCATTCTAGATTTTTTGTGGGAGGAGTTGCAGATGCCGTTCTAGGAGAGAAATTAGTACTGATTATTGAAGGGGAAAAACTGCTACTAGATGAGGATATTTACAGTTCATTAGACAAGTATGAAAAGCCAAAAGAAGTTTTTTATATTGATAAATTCTTTGAGACTGAAAGCGGAAAGATAAAAAGACAAGAAATGTTAGAAAGTATATAATACCATTTAATTCAAACACTAAATGGTATAAATTTTTTTCTGGTAAAAAGCATCATGTGCAGTAGTCATTATGCTTTTTTATTGGTTACAAAGACAGTTAGAACTATCGACTTTCTGTGTATGGTAGCTTCTACAGATGTTTTGCCACTAATAAAAAATTATTAATCTGTGATAATTGGTGTAATCTGTGTTAAATTTTGATTGTACAGACGCTCTGTCGGCCAAACCAAAACTATGGGCATAAGGTGCTTCGTTGATTCTACAGATTTAAAAAGGATTAGTGGTGTTTTATCTCTTTAGGACTTCTAAAAACTCTTACTGATTGGTTATTAGGTCATTTAAAATCCAGTTGAGCTCAGGATCATTTCCTTTCAGTCGGTCTTCTAGGGTAGTGCTGATTTCTTTGTCGGGAAAAATCCCATGCCCTTTTATTTCGGTTTTATGATGAGGAGCCATCATCATTAATCCGATTCTAATTTTTAATTTAGAATTGGGTAATTTTATGACTGGCATAAATCCCGCCACCGTTCCGTTAAAGGCTCCGCCGGTTTCTTCTCCGACAAAAGTCACCCTTTTAGAGCTTTTCAAGTTGGAAGAAATAAGACTGGAAGCCGAAAAGCTCCCTCCGTTTATCATTACATAAATTTTTCCGTTAAAAGGATTAGTATTCACTTTATGCGGTTTAGTTTGGGTGGCATAATATTTTTTGCCAGAAGTATCTTTATGTACCGTCAAGAGTAAATAGGAGTATACTATAGGAGCGTAAATCGCTTTTAGGATTTTTACGCCAAAAGAACCTCCATTAAAATAAGCACCTTCTATCAAACTTGATTTTGAGACTACTTCCGACTTATCCAAGAACACAAAAGTAGAGTCGGCCAAATAAGAGTATAAATCAACAATTTCATTTAAGCGCCCACCGCCATTATCTCTTAAGTCAAGAATCAGGGTATTGGATTTATATTTTTCAATTTTACGAAAGCTTTCTTTATAAAAAGGCCTAAAATCCCCTTTGTTAAAACTTCTAATCTTCATGATGGCAACACTGCTGTCTTTTTCGATGAAATCTAGGTTTCTGTTGTAGTTTTTCGAATCAGCTTTATACCCATTCACTCTTTTCTTCCTTCTGATTGTTCGCGATTTTGCTCTGTCAAGCGCAGTAATCCTTTTTTGGGTTTTAGGTTCTTTTTTCTTAATCGAATCGTCTTTATGCCGTCTGATGGTAATTAATTGGATGCTGTCCTTATATTTTAAAGTATAAGTTAAGCTGTCTTTTATACCATTTTCAACAGTAAAATAAGAAGTAAAACGCTTGCCTGAAGTAGCAGTTTTTAATGTGGTATTGTAACCGTCTGAACTATAGTAGTTGTTGTATTCCTCAATTAAAGCTAGTGGTTTTATTCCATTCACGGTGATCACTTCAGATCCTTCTTTTATGCTTTTGTCGTAGGACTTATTGTTTACGACATACAATTTATTGTCAAAAAAATCAAAGTCAAATTGTGAAAATGGGCCTGTTCCTTTTTTAATAAGTGCTTTCGTTTCCTTTTTCGTCACTTGCATTGAAGCAGGATAGAGGTAGGTATGACCTTGCCTTACGGCGGCTACAACTGGACTCAGTTTTTTATAAAATTGAAGCGGAGTAATGGGTTCTCTAATAGTTGATTTCAGACTGTCGAATTTATAATCTAAAACGGACTTGCTAGTATACCAATATAGTTGTGGGTGTAAATTTTGTAGTTTTTTATACGTAAAATCCACATCCGATTTTAACTGATCTATGGGTATTAGAGCCGTTAAATGTTCATTGTTTTTTTTTACAGAACTACACTGGGTAAAGTACAGGAGAATAAAAACGTATATAAATATTTTTTTCATGGTTTTTAAAAAAGGGTTGTGTCATTTTTATTCTGCAAATGAACAGCAATTTTGATTATCAGGTTCTATTTATCCCAGTTCGTTTTTTGAGATTACTTTCTCGTATGCTTTTCTGGCACTTCCTCTAAAATGCACTTCGCCACGGTAGGTGTAACCCATTTTTTCAAAAATAGCCATCATAGCAAAGTTGTCAAAATTAGTATCCGCTTTGAGGCTGTAGATGTTGTTGCTTATCGCAAATTCCTCTATGAAGTTCATTAGTTTTTTGGCTAAGCCTTTCCCTAAATGTTTTTCTGAAATTGCGACTCTATGAAATACTACAAAATCATCATCGGTTAGCCAGCTTCCTTCTATTTTTTGATATTCGGGTTCGTCGTTGATCAATACCGCGCTATAGCCGATGATGGTATCATCTTCGGTCAAAACAAATCCTGCATTTCTGTCAATGTCGTTTTGTATCACGTCTGGATTAGGATAACCGTCTTGCCATTGATTACTGCCATCTACTTTTCTACGTGCGATTGCCTGTTGTAAAATGATCCAAATATGTGGGATTTCTGAAGTTGTGGCTTTTCTAAAATGATAGGTCATTGCTATACGATAGGGATTTAGTTTATTCTAAAAGTAGTGTTTCGTGTTCAAGTTAATACATTGAAATAAGTGCCTGTTTTTTTCTAAACTTAGATTTACTACCTCTTACTTTTGTACGTAAAAATAGGGAAAAATAATTTTAAGAAAGGTAGTTATAAAAGGGTTTTCGAATGGATTATTTTGGCTGTTTTATGTTCGCTTGCATAAGTAGGAAGTTTTTGGGAGCCATGGTATTGCGCTTGTACAATCGTATTTGAACGGAATTGTGAACGGCTTGGTTCAATAAAGTGTTTATTGTTGGCTTTGCAATCGTAACTTAGACTTAAATGTTATAGGTAGTTTTTATTCTCACACATATGAATTGTTCAAAGGAAGGATGAATTTAAAATCACTTCCCTTCCCATCTTCGCTTTCGACCCAAATTTTACCCTTGTGCTTTTCTACAAATTCTTTGCAAAGTACTAACCCTAAACCAGAACCTTTTTCGTTAGCTGTACCATAAGTAGTAATATTTGATGATATATTAAATAGTTCAGTAAGTTTTTCTTTATTTATACCAATACCGTTGTCAGAGATGGAGATTTCCACATGTTCTTGTCTTGAAACTGCATTGATATTAATATATCCTCCTAGTTTTGTAAATTTAATCGCATTGGAAATAAGATTTCGCATAATTGTTCGCAGCATGTTTTCATCGGCATATACTTCGATTTTCTCCAATGAGCAATAATTTAAAGAGATGTTTTTAGATTTTGAAAGTGAAGTATTTAGTTTTATTATTTTTGGCATAACGTCTGATAAAATTATTTTTCCTGGGTTAAAACTAATTTGTCCTGTTTGCGATTGTGCCCAATTTAACAAGTTGTCAAGTAAAATAAGTGTGTCTTTAGCCTGTGATTTTATAATGTTTATATACTCCTTAGTCTCTGTAGTCTCTAGGTCCTCAGTGTTTTCAGTTAATAGTTCTGAAATTCCTATAATGTTATTAAACGGGTTTCTTAAATCATGAGCTATTATAGAAAATAATTTGTCCTTTGTGGCATTAAGTTCTATTAATTGTTTTTTACTTTCCTTAAGTGCATTTTCCGCTTTCTTCCGTTCAGTGATATCATGAATTACTCCTACAAGAAACTTCTTTCCGTCAGAATCAATAAACCGCCTCTTCCTTGTGGAAATTATTCTGGTTGCAACACCACTTATTGTAAGTGACTCTTCATTTATATTTTCCACTCCATCTGCTATTACTTGCTTGTCAATTTTTAAAAAGCTTTCTTGCTCTTCAGGTGGAACAACCTCGGCAAGTGTCTTCCCTATAGCGTCAGCTTTGGAACGACCAATCATTTCGCAGAAAGCATCATTTACAATAAGTAGCTTGCTTTGCTCATCCTTTAGAAAAACTGGATCACCAATATTGTTTAGGATAGTCATGTAATCATAATCTAGTTCCTCTTCATTTTGAATTGAAGATTGTAAACTTAAAATTTCGTTCTGTTCTTTGAGTTCAGCAATTTGGTCTAGTAGTTCTTGATATGTCAATTTATCTTTTTCCATACAGAGGTTCTTTTATAAACCAAAGCCATTTCTTTTAAAGAAAAACATTTGGTTTTTATAAAAATACAAAAAATATGTAAGATGTTAGGGCCTCATTGTCAATTATTTAAATACTTAATACTCATGGAAAATGAATTTAAGAGTTTAAAACGGTTACCAATGGATTAGTATCATTAACTAACCATTATTTAGCGAATTTTCTATGATATTTTTTTGTACCGAATACCTTACTTAGATCTATGAACTAAATAAAGCGTTGCAAACCATATAAAAGGATAGGAATCTTATTGTTTTTTAAATGAACGGGTTCTGAAAATAGTCCGTAGTCACATAGCCCCGATAGAAGCGGCATCGCCCGATTTAAATAAACGAAGGCAACAAGCCTTGTTTTTTTAAATCGGGAATACAGCGGATAGCGGGAGGGAACTAGTTATGAAACTGAAGTTGTTCTGCTCCTAGAAATAAAAAAGGATTTATTATACCTGAATTACACCCAAGTTAAATTTTTTCTCAATAGGGGAGTGATTCGCCGCTTCGATACCCATAGATATCCAAGTTCGAGTGTCTAGAGGATCGATAATCGCATCTGTCCACAATCTAGACGCAGCATAATAAGGAGAAACCTGCTCGTCGTATCTTGCTTTTATTTTATCAAAAAGCGCTTTTTCTTTCTCTTCGTCGACAATTTCTCCGCTTTTCTTCAAGGAAGAAGCTTCGATTTGTACCAATACTTTTGCAGCTTGTGTTCCGCCCATAACGGCTAGTTCTGCACTTGGCCAAGCAAAGATTAACCTTGGATCGTATGCTTTTCCACACATCGCATAATTTCCAGCACCGTAAGAATTCCCCACGATAACGGTGAATTTTGGCACTACAGAGTTGCTTACGGCATTAACCATTTTGGCTCCGTCTTTTATGATTCCGCCTTGTTCTGATTTAGATCCCACCATAAAACCGGTAACATCCTGTACAAAAACTAAAGGGATTTTTTTCTGATTACAATTGGCTATAAAACGGGTTGCTTTGTCCGCACTGTCCGAATAGATTACACCACCAAACTGCATTTCGCCATTTTTAGTTTTTACCACTTTTCGCTGGTTAGCAACAATTCCTACTGCCCAACCGTCAATTCTGGCATAACCAGTTATTATCGTTTGACCGTAACCATCTTTATACGCTTCAAATTCTGAATTATCCACAAGACGGTTGATGATTTCCATCATATCGTATTGTTCATTTCTTGCTTTCGGTAGAACTCCATAAAGTTCTTTTTCGTCTAAGGCTGGTTTTTCTGATTTCACTCGGCTATAACCGGCTTTGTCAAAATCACCTATTTTATCAACTATATTTTTTATTTTGTCTAAGGCGTCTTTGTCGTCTTTCGCCTTGTAGTCCGTCACTCCCGAAATTTCACAGTGCGTGGTTGCACCTCCTAAAGTTTCATTGTCGATACTTTCTCCAATGGCTGCTTTTACTAGATAACTACCTGCAAGGAAGATACTACCTGTTCCCTCAACAATGATGGCTTCATCACTCATAATAGGTAAATAAGCACCTCCGGCAACACAGCTTCCCATTATCGCCGAAATTTGGGTAATCCCCATACTACTCATTTGAGCGTTATTTCTAAAAATACGTCCGAAATGCTCTTTGTCTGGGAAAATTTCGTCCTGCATCGGTAAATAAACACCGGCACTGTCTACTAAATAGATGATAGGCAAGCGGTTTTCCATGGCAATTTCTTGTGCGCGAAGATTTTTCTTGGCTGTAATAGGGAACCAAGCACCCGCTTTTACAGTGGCATCATTTGCAACAACAATACATTGCTTGCCTCTGATATATCCCACTTTGACTACAACACCTCCAGAGGGACATCCTCCATGTTCAGCGTACATTCCTTCACCAACAAAAGCTCCAATTTCAATACACTTGGCTTTAGGATCAAGTAAATAATCAATACGCTCGCGCGCCGTCATTTTGCCTTCAGCATGTAGTTTTTGAATCCTTTTTTCGCCTCCTCCCAATTTTACTTTAGAAAATTTTTGTTTTAATTGAGACAATAAAAGTTTATTGTGATCTTCGTTTTTATTGAAGTTTAAATCCATGTTGTAATAGTGTTATAATAGTTTGTGCTAAAATACAAAATCGAACGAAATAAATTTTATTATTTTGGGTCCTTTGTAAATAATTTTCGAGATAAAACCAAAAAAACAGGGGCGAACTCCTGTTTTTTTACGAATATGATAAAATCTACGTGTTTATTTTTTAGAATCGTTGACTAATCGTTTTAGAATCGCCCATTGTTTTAAGGCATCGCGCGCTTCAACAGCAGGGTACCCTAATACTGTTTTTCCGGCAGGGACATCACAGGTAACGCCAGATCCAGCGCCTACGATTGCGCCACTTCCTAATGTAGCATGGTCTTTTATCGAGGCGCTTCCGCCAATAATTACTCCATCGCCTAAAGTTACTGAACCTGCTAATCCACTATGTCCTGCCATAATGCAAAAACGACCCAATTTACTGTTATGACCTATCTGAACTAAATTGTCAATTTTACAACCATCTCCTAAAACGGTAGAACTAAATTTACCACGATCTACGCATGAGTTGGCGCCAATTTCAACATTGTTTCCTATTATTACATTTCCTATTTGTGGAATTTTCACCAAGCCTCTTTGTGGGCAAGGGCGAAATCCAAATCCATCTGCTCCAATGGTTGCATTGGGATGTATGATACAGTCATTACCAATGTGGCAACGCTCTCTGACCACAGTTCCAGACCACAGTACTGTATTCTTTCCTATGGTGCATTCATCCAAAATAGTGACATTAGGATAAATAATCGCATTTTCTCCAATTTTTACGTTTGGCCCAACGTAACAACCAGCACCAATTTTTGTTCCACTGCCGATAGTAGCTGATTTGTCAACAACCGCCGTAGGGTGAATGTCAACATAAAATTGAGGCATGGGATGAGCAAAAAGTTCCAAAACCTGAGACATCGCTAAATCAGCATTTTTCACTTTGATGAAAGCTCTGTTTTCTCCTGGTTCTATTGAAATATCCTCGTTTACAACTGCAACGCAAGCTTTAGATGTTGACCATAGTTTCTCATACTTTTTGTTTCCAATAAATGAAATTTCAGAGTCAGTTGCAACCTCTAGTTGCTCAGGTGCTGTAATTGTTTGTGAGGTACTACCAAATATGACTCCTTTAAGGACTTCGTTTATTTCTTGGACGGTATAAGATTTCATAATGTTACTGATAGATTGGGTTATGATAGAATTCTCAAATAAAGTGATTTAGTCTTAAAGTTCCAAATGTTTGCAGATACTTTAACAGGATTAAAAGTAGTATTTATATAACTTTTTAAAATAAAAGTATAACGTAGTGAGATGTCAAACTACTATTTTTGCGAATTAAATTTTGATTCTAGAATATGAAATATTTTCAAATTAAGCTTTCTGTTTTTCTACTTCTTTTTTCTTTTACTGTTAGTGCTCAGGTTCAGGCTTTGTTTAACAGTAAAACGCAACTTAGAAATATGACGGAAAGATGGGAACTGGATACTACCTCAGTGCGAGGGACCTTTTTAGTTACTCCTTATAAGCCTATGTTTGTATTGCCAGGACGCTGGTCAAACAACCCAAATGAAAAACCCACATCAGGAAATATTGATCCGGATTATATAACGCGTAAAGCTATTGATTATAATACTATTGAGACTAAATTTCAATTAAGCTTTAAAACTAAAGTGTTGCAAAGTGTTTTTTGGGGACATGGTGATTTATGGTTGGCCTATACTCAAAAGTCACATTGGCAAATCTATAATACTAAGCTTTCACGTCCCTTTAGAGAAGTTAATTATGAACCCGAACTTATTTTGAATTTTCCGGTGAAGTTTAATTTATTTGGTTTTAAAGCTAGAATGGTGGGAGTCGCATTAAATCACGAATCAAATGGGAAAAGTGATCCTTTTTCTCGAAGCTGGAACAGAATTATACTGCATGCAGGATTTGAACGTAACAATTGGACTGTGTATGTGAGACCTTGGTTTCGTGTGCCAGATGCGATTGATGACAATCCTGATATTTCAGAATATGTAGGCAGGGGAGATGTGAATGTCATCTATACCAAAAACGGTAATATCCTTTCTTTTGTTGGTAGTCATAATCTAAACTTTAATTCTAAAGCAAGAGGGAACGCCGCTTTTTCATGGTCTTATCCGGTTAGAAATAATTTAAAAGGATATCTATTAATTTCTCACGGTTATGGTGAAACACTGATCGATTATAACAATCTGCAAACGACTGTTGGTGTTGGTGTTTCTTTAATTGAATGGTTATAAAAAAAAAACTCATTTAATTTTAGTCGCTAAAATTAAATGAGTTAAACGCTAATAATTATTTATTTTGAACCTTACTTAATTGTGATTGGGATGCCGTATTTAACGCGGCTATCTTTACCGTCTACTTTTCCAGGAATCCATAACGGGCTATTAAATAACACTCTTAAGACTTCAACATTCATGTCATAATTAAGTCCTTCAATTATTTTAAAATCTTTTAAAGTACCATTTGTTTCAACAACAAATTCAATTTTCATAATGCCTTTTGCTGCATTAGGGCTTTTGAAATTCTTTGCCACATACTTGTAAAATTCATTTATCCCTCCTGGGAATTCAGGTTGTACATAGTATGGGAAAAAAGTAATTTCAGTTCCGGTTTCATTAAAACATTTTCCATCAATAAAGTCACCGTTTTTGTAGTTTTCGCTACGTTTGATTTCGCTATTTTCATAATAGAGGTTTGAAACTCCGTCAATTTTACCGTTTTTGTAAATCAATTCTTTTTCTTTATTTCCATTTTTATACCAAGTTATAGACGTACCATCTTTAATGCGTTTTTTTAAATTTGAAAATTCATCGTAGTTACGTTTTGTTCCATCTACAAAATAAGTGGTTCTAGTAGTACCTTCTTTAGAATCTTCATAAGTGCTATAGTAAGTAGCTCCTTCAGCTGAGCGCAATTCTTTAAAATCTTCAGTGTAATATGTTTTTTTTTGTCCGTAAAAAGAAACTGACAATAGTAAAACAAGAAGGGCAAGCGATTTTTTCATCAAAAAAGTTTAATTTAGTGTTCAAAAATAATAAAATAATCTTTTTAAAAAAGGCTATTGATGTCAATCGAATGTTAATTAATACCGTGAATCATTGTGAAGATTACGATTTACTTCCGTAAAAGCTTTATTGGTAGTAATTTATAGAATGCGTAAATGATAAATTATTACGTTTATCATGAATTATAGGAATACTGTCAAAACAGATAATTGTTGAATATTATACCACAGTTATAAATAAGTGGCAATTAAAGGTTAGCTAATCTCCTTTCATCGGGTTTGTTCGCAAGTTCTCTCTCGTTTGTAAGCATTGTGATGTTTGCCACCTATATATAACAACGGTTATAAGCAATGCCTAAATTCCGTCATAATCTGCACCTGTAAACTCTTCATCTTGTAACATTTGTCTTTAATTTAAAGTTATAGCAGATTTGTAAGGCACTGCATATAGCCGATAACCGTTGAATGAGTTTTTTAAATCAGGTTTTAATTTTAGCGGGAGTATGTCTCTTTAGCCTGAACCTTCAGGCTCAATCAAATAATAGTATGATGGAAAATGCATTATTAATTGCAAATAAGAACAAAGAAAAGTTGGAAAAAAGTAATCAGCTATTGGTTGTATATAATAACGATGCTAATAGCTATGCGGCATTTTTAGTAGTTTTAGAAAAGAAAGATGCTTTGTGGGTTGCCAAACAAGAACCGGTAAAAGCAGGTATAGGAAAAAATGGTTTTGCATTGCCGCTTGAAAAACGAGAAGGAGATGGCAAATCACCGACAGGAATATTTCGCTTAGGAAAATTATTCTCGTACGAAAAGCAACTCAATACTTTGATGGAAAACCAACAAACTACGGCTGAAGACAAATGGATTGATGACCCCGACTCAGATCAGTACAATATGTATGTCAAAGGAGCTACTGAAGCAAAATCATATGAGAACTTATTGTTGAAAAATGATGCTTACAAATATTGTACGGTAATTGAATACAATACAAACCCAATTGTAAAAGGAAAAGGGAGTGCTATATTTTTTCATTTGGCCGTAAAGGAGCCTTATTTTACCGCTGGTTGTGTTGCTATTGATGAAAATAATATGAAATCAATTATCAATTGGTTAGACCCCAAGCAAAACCCAACTATTATTATGGGAAATTTAGAGGTGTTAAAAAATGGATTGTAAGTAATGTCAAAATAAAAGGCCTCTTACCATTTCGAAAAATGAAAGTAAGAGGACTTTTTTAAGTTTAAACAATCGAACGTGATTAATAGAAGTGAAAATTATTCTTCTTCGTCTCTTTGCCCCATCATCATTAGATAAGCTTTCAAGAATTCGTCGATTTCCCCGTTCATCACACCGTCAACGTTACTGGTTTCATAACCCGTACGCACGTCTTTTACTAATTTATAAGGTTGCATCACATAATTGCGAATCTGCGAACCCCATTCTATTTTCATTTTTCCGGCTTCGATGTCAGCGCGTTGCGCCAATTGTTTTTTTAGTTCGATTTCGTACAACTGTGAACGAAGCATTTGCATGGCACGTTGTCTGTTGTCTTGTTGCGAACGTGTTTCTGAACACTGAATTTGAATTCCTGTGGGTTTGTGAAAAAGC
The DNA here is from genome assembly GCF_900107635.1 of Flavobacterium gillisiae. Taxonomy (GTDB): domain Bacteria; phylum Bacteroidota; class Bacteroidia; order Flavobacteriales; family Flavobacteriaceae; genus Flavobacterium; species Flavobacterium gillisiae. The sequence continues at coordinate 91,557 of NZ_FNRD01000004.1, read as the reverse complement.
TGTACTTTAGTTTCTACCTTATTTACATTTTGCCCACCAGCACCACTAGATCTAGAAGTCGTTATTTCAATATCGGCAGGGTTAATGTCGATTTCGATACTGTCATCTACAAGCGGATATACGTATACGGACGCAAAGGAAGTGTGCCTTTTGGCATTACTGTCAAACGGAGAAATACGCACTAAACGATGAACTCCATTTTCTCCTTTTAAATATCCAAAAGAATAATCCCCTTCAAACTCGAGCGTAACCGTTTTTATTCCGGCTGCTTCTCCTTTTTGAAAATTCAGTTCTTTTATTTTATATCCATATTTTTCTCCCCACATCATGTACATACGCATGAGCATTTCGGCCCAATCGCAACTTTCAGTTCCTCCAGCGCCTGCAGTAATTTGTACGACAGCACTTAAAGAATCACCTTCGTCTGAAAGCATATTCTTGAATTCAATGGCTTCAATATGATTTGCGATGCCGCTATACTGTTCGTCTAGCTCTTCTGCTGTGAGTTCTCCTTCTCTATAAAATTCATAGGCTAACTGCAATTCGTCAGTCATTTCGACTGCTTTATCGTAATCTTCAATCCATTTTTTCTTATTTCGAAGATTTCTTACAATTAGTTCCGCTTCTTTTGCGTTATTCCAGAAATCTGGAGCAAAAGTCTTTTCTTCTTCGTTAGAAATTTCAATTAGTTTGGCATCAACGTCAAAGATACCTCCTCAACGCACCAAGGCGCTCTACAATACCTTTAATTTGTTCGGTAGTTGTCATAAATTATGTAATTTTGTAGGACAAAAATAAGAAAATTTTTTACTTAGGAACAAGTGAAGACTTATCCGTGTTAGAAATAAAAAATAAATCAATGGAAATAAATTTAATTAGCGATACAATTACCAAGCCGACACATGAAATGTTGCAGTTTATGTTCAATGCCGAAGTAGGTGATGACGTATATAAACAAGATCCCACAGTAATAGAATTAGAAGATACTATTGCACAAATTTTTGGGATGGAAGCAGGGCTATTTTTCCCTTCAGGGACTATGGCTAATCAAACGGCAATAAAACTACATACAAACCCAGGAGAGCAAATTATTGCTGATAAGTATGCTCACGTTTATCTTTATGAAGGTGGAGGCGCGTCTTTTAATAGTGGAGTGTCCTTTTCTTTGCTCGATGGTGATCGCGGAATGATTACTGCCGAGCAAGTGGCAGGAGCAATCAATGACCCTGAATTTTATCATAACCCGTTAACGAGTTTAGTTTGTGTTGAAAACACGACTAATAAAGGAGGCGGTGCTTGTTATGAGTTAGACGAGTTAAAAAAAATAAAAGAAGTATGCGTAGCTAATAATTTGAAGTACCATCTTGATGGTGCCCGAATTTGGAATGCGTTAATTGCCAAAAAGCAAGATCCAAAGGCATTCGGTCAATTATTTGATACTATTTCGGTGTGTTTGTCTAAAGGATTAGGTGCGCCAATAGGTTCGGTTTTATTAGGAGATAAAGCGACAATTCATCGTGCGCTGCGAATCCGAAAAATATTAGGAGGCGGAATGCGTCAGGTAGGCTATTTGGCTGCAGCCGGATTATATGCTTTAGACAATAATATCAGCCGACTTGCCGAAGATCATAGACGCGCCAAAGAATTAGCATCTATATTAAATACTAAAGAATGGGTTGCCAAAGTAGAGCCAGTAGAAACAAATATTTTGATATTTACGTTGGCGCCTAATTACAGTGAAAAAGTTTTAATTGAGAAACTAAAACAAAAAAACATATCCATTAGTTCAATGGGACAGGGGAAATTAAGAATGGTAACGCATCTTGATTATAGAGAAGTCATGCATACTTATGTATTAGAAACTTTGTCAAAGATGTAAATTATGAAATATGAATTATGAGTTGATTTAAAACTCATAATTCATATTCTTATAACTGTTTTGGATTATTTGAACAAATTATCCATTCCAGGAATCATTGGCATATCCATTTTTGCAACAGCATCAAGTTCTGCTTCATTCACTTTAGTCGCTTTCTCGATTGCTTTGTTCATCACTAAAATCATATAATCTTCTAGTTGCTCTTTGTCTTGTAATAAGTCATCGGCAATAGTGATTGATTTTATTTTTCTGTTAGCGGTAATCGTAACTTTTAATAAACCGTCTGTACTTTGTTCATCAACGAGAACAGTATCCAGGCGTTTTTTAGTTTCTTCCATTTTTTGTTGGGTTTCTTTAAGCTTACCCATCATTCCCATTAAATCCATTTTTGATAATTTAAAAATTATTGAAATACGAAATTACGCATTTTGAAGGAATAAGCAATGTTAAATAAGATGAAAAACGGATACGTTATAGTGGGGCTTTGTCTATTTTTGTAGCTTCGTTACAAATATGAAAATTCAAAAAATGACAGAAAACATAAAGCCACCAGTAGTTAAAATTATACCAACAGTATTAGAGAAATTCGGGGATATCAGGGTTGATAATTATTATTGGTTAAAGGATCGAGAAAATCCGGAAGTTATTGACTATCTGAATAAAGAAAACGAATATTATCAAAAAATGACTGCTCACACGCAGGATTTACAAAAGGATTTGTTTGAGGAAATGAAATCCCGAATCAAGGAAGACGATGAATCAGTTCCTTATTTATATAACGGCTACTATTATATTACCCGTTTTGAAACGGGTAAAGATTATCCTATTTATTCTCGAAAAAAGGAAAGCCTTTCGGCAAAAGAAGAAATTATGCTTGACTGCAACGAATTAGCAAAAGGCAAAAAATATTTCAAACTAAGCGGATTAAGTATTAGTAATGACAATCAGCTTGCTACCTATGCAATAGATTTAGTAGGAAGAAGAATTTATACTTTAGAAGTAAAAAATCTGATCACTGGCGAAATCTTAAGTGATAAAATTGAAAATACAACGGGGAACTCCACTTGGGCAAACGACAATCAGACAATTTTTTATACCACTCAAGATGCTGAAACCTTACGTTCAGATACGGTTCTAAAACATAAATTAGGAACAGATACGTCAGAAGACAAAGTGGTTTATTTTGAAAAAGATGACACTTTTGATGTTGCTGTGGGTAAAGAAAAATCAAAAAAATATATTTTGATCAGCTCATCAAGTACTTTGACTACTGAGTTCATGACTTTATTAGCAGACAACCCAGATGGGAAATTTAAAGTTTTTCAGAAAAGAAAAAGAGGTCTAGAGTATAGTATTTCTCATTTTGGAGATCATTTTTATATCCTTACAAATAAGGACAAGGCGACTAATTTCAAGCTGATGAAAACGCTTGAATCTAAGACTGCTATGGAGAATTGGGAAGATGTTCTTGTTCATAGAGAAGATGTCTTATTAGAGGATATTGATATTTTTAGAGACTTTTTGGTGGTTTCAGAGCGTAGCAATGGTTTGAGTGAAATTAGAATCATTCCTTGGAATGGAAAAGAGGAGTATTATTTGCCTTTTGAAAGTGAAACTTATACCGCTCATGCTTCTGCAAACGTTGATTTTGACACGGATATTTTACGATATGCTTATCAATCCATGGCGACACCTGCTTCGATTATTGATTTCAATATGAATACCAAAGAAAAGGAAGTCAAAAAAGAACAAGAAGTGCTAGGTGGTAACTTTGATAAGGATAATTATATTGAAGAACGTGTTTGGGCTACTGCAAAAGATGGGACTCTAATACCTATTTCTATGGTCTATAGAAAAGGCTTGAAGAAAGATGGGAAAAATCCATTATTGCTTTATGCATACGGTTCTTATGGTCATTCCATGGATGCCTATTTTTCATCAACAAGACTATCGTTGTTAGATAGAGGATTTGTATATGCTATAGCGCACATTCGCGGTGGTGAGGATTTAGGAAGACAATGGTATGAAGGTGGAAAATTATTAAAAAAGAAAAACACTTTTAAGGATTTTATAGATTGTTCTAAATTTGTAATTGAGCAAAAATACACTTCTGCAAAACATCTATATGCCGAAGGCGGTTCAGCAGGTGGTTTATTGATGGGAGTTATTTTAAACATGGCGCCAAAACTATATCATGGTGTGATTGCTCAAGTTCCTTTTGTAGACGTTGCAACTACAATGCTGGACGAAACAATCCCATTAACAACCGGGGAATATGACGAATGGGGAAATCCAAACGTTAAAAGATATTATAAGTACATGAAATCCTATTCACCTTATGATAATGTAAAACCCCAAGCCTATCCTAATATGTATATATCGACGGGTTTACATGATTCACAAGTACAGTATTGGGAGCCGGCTAAGTGGGTAGCTAAGCTGCGAACCTTGAAAACCGATGAGAATCTTTTGTTTTTAGATACGAACATGGATGCAGGTCACGGAGGTGCGTCTGGAAGGTTTGAAGCGCTTAAAGAATTAGCGAAGGAATTTAGTTTTTTGCTAGATTTAGAGAAAATTAAAAAGTAATTCAAAAAATTTTGTTAAATTTGCAACGTTTCGGGGTCTAATAAATTTGGTCTCGACAAACTATTTTTTTATGAAAGAAGAAATACAAGCTTACAATAGTGTTTTAGAATTAATAGGAAATACACCTCTTATTAAACTAAATAAAGTCACAGAAAAGTTAGAAGGTAATTTCTATGCAAAGGTAGAAGCTTTTAATCCTGGGCATTCGTCGAAAGACAGAATCGCTTTATACATAATTGAAGAGGCCGAAAGAAGAGGGATATTATCTCCTGGAGATACCATAATCGAAACGACATCTGGGAACACTGGATTTAGTATTGCAATGGTCAGTATCATAAAAGGATATAACTGTATTCTTGCCGTAAGTTCAAAATCATCCAAAGATAAAATTGATATGTTACGCAGTTTAGGTGCTAAAGTCTATGTTTGCCCAGCACATGTATCTGCAGATGACGAGCGTTCGTATTATAATGTAGCTAAAAGATTACACGAAGAAACAAAAGGATCAATTTACATCAATCAATATTTTAATCAGTTAAATATTGATGCACACTATAATTCTACGGGACCTGAAATTTGGAAACAAACAAATGGTAAAATAACTCATTTAGTTGCTTGTAGTGGTACTGGAGGAACGATTTCTGGAACGGCTAAGTTCTTAAAAGAGCAAAATCCTAATATTAAAGTACTTGCTGTTGATGCTTTTGGTTCGGTATTGAAGAAATATCATGAAACAAAAGAATTTGACAACGATGAAATCTATCCATACAGAATTGAAGGTTTAGGGAAAAATTTAATTCCATCGGCTACAGATTTTGATACTATCGATAAGTTTACGAAAGTTACCGATGAAGAGAGTGCACATTGCGCAAGAGAGATTACTAGAAAAGAAGGCTTATTTGTAGGTTATACTTCTGGAGCTGTTTTACAAGCAATTAGACAATATGCTGAAGAAGGTGAATTTGACGAAAACAGTAATGTAATTGCCATTTTTCCTGACCACGGTTCTCGTTATATGAGTAAAGTATACAGTGATGATTGGATGCACGAACAAGGATTTTTTGATAGTGTAAATCAAGAAGAGGTTCAGAAAATCGAACTTATAAAATAGAAAATTACATTTATAGATAATAAAACTCCAGAGAAATCTGGAGTTTTTTTGTTTGTATTCAACATTAGAGTAGCGTTTAAGAGATTTCTTTTATTTATTCAAATGGGAATATAGATGGTCAAATTGCTATGATACAAAAGCATATCGCTTAATAGAATTAGAAAAGTAGCTTATCTATAAAGAAATAAAACCCGCTTAAATGGCCTTTAAGCGGGTTTTGGTGAACAAAAAAACTAAAAAAATTATTTTATAGCAGTCTTAGATTATAGTATATCCAATTCTTGCATGCAGGTTTTCATCATTTCGTATGTTCTCTTAATGTCATTATCTAGACCAATTGAAAAACGGATTAAACCATCAGTCAATCCCATTTCTACTTGTTCTTCCATAGGAATTTCACTTGAAGTAGAGGTTCCGGGAGCGCTAAACAATGTTTTGTAGAATCCTAAACTTACGGCTAGGTATCCTAAGTTGCGTGATTGCATTAGCTCCATTAAAGCATTGGCTTTTGCCAAAGAACCAATGTCTAATGTCATCATTCCACCAAAACCATATTCCGGATTGATCATCGACGCAAATAAATCGTGACTTGGATGGCTTTTTAAACCAGGATATACCGTTTTTATTCCGTCTTTTTCAAAACGTTCTGCTAGGTATGCAGCATTATGACTGTGTTGCTTGATTCTTAGGTGTAGTGTACGTAGATTTTTCATAACACTTGCTGAACGCATACTATCCATTGTTGGCCCTAGCAACATACTAGCTCCACTGTTTACGTCTTTCAGCTGATTAATAAAGTCTTGTGATGCACAAGTTACTCCACCCACAGTGTCGCTACTTCCGTTGATGTATTTTGTCAAACTGTGAATTACAATATCAGCACCAAATTTAACTGGAGAAACAGATAAAGGAGAGAAGGTGTTATCAACAACCAATGTCAAATTATGCTTTTTGGCAATTTTGGATAAACCAGCTATATCAGCTACTTCTAATAAAGGATTACTTACTGTTTCACAATACAATACTTTTGTATTAGGAGTTATAGCAGCTTCGACTACATCTAGTTTTGTGATGTCTACAAATGTAGTTTTGATACCAAATCTTGGTGCGAAGTTTTTAAGAAAAGCATACGTTCCTCCATAAATAGTTCTGCTTGAAACGATGTGGTCTCCATTTCCGCACAACTGCATCAAAGTAGGAGTGATAGCACCCATTCCTGAAGCGGATACGTTTGCCGTTTCAGTACCTTCCATTGCAGCCATTGCTTTGTCTAAATACAAATTACTTGGAGAGGAATGGCGGGAATACAAGTAGCAACCTTCCATGTTACCTTCAAAGGTGTCAAACATAGTTTTTGCTGAAAGGAAAGTATAGGTAGAAGAGTCAGAAATAGATGGGTTTACACCACCAAATTCGCCAAAATATTGTAAGTCTTGAATGTTGTCTGCGGGGTTGAAGTTCATGTTGTTGTTTTTTAAGTTAGTTATTTTATTAGATCGTGTATAATTGGCTTTAAGCCACTAAAAAAGAATTCGACTGCTATTACCATAACGATAAGTCCCATAAGTCTCATCATTACATTTATGCCTGTTTGTCCTATTACTTTTATAATTTTAGAAGAGCTCAATAGAATGATGTAGGTGGTTAAGACTACGGCCGCTATAGAAACTAGCAGAATCACTATTTTGGAAATTGAGGAAGCATCTTCCATTAAAACAATTGCGTTTGTTATAGCGCCTGGGCCGCAAATCATAGGAATCGCCAAAGGTGTTATAGAAATATCATTTACATAGTTTTTGACTTCATTTTTTTTGATTTTTACAGCGCTTAATCGAGCCTGTAGCATATCCATTCCCATCATGAAAAAAATGACTCCTCCTACTATTTTAAAACTGTTTACGGAGATCCCAAAAAACTTGAATAGTAATTGTCCCGAAAGGGCAAAGCAAATGATAATAATGAAGGAAACTAAGGATGCTTTTTTAGCAGTAAATCTTCGTTCCTGTTCCGACAAATCAGTCGTCATAGTCAAAAAAATAGGCATTGTACCTAATGGATTGATTAGGGTAAAAAAAGAGGTGAGGCATAGAAGGCCAAAAGTTATTAAATCATCCATTACAACAATACTATTTATAATGTAAAGGACGTTTATATAGTTTTTATTGTCAATAATAGAGTCTAAAATCAGTTTTTTATATTGTTATAATGAGTTTATGTAGATTTTATTTCTATTTTTATCGAATATTTTATGCTTTCGCCAAAAAAACTACAAAATGACTTTAGACTTAATAGACAAAAAACTACTTTTATTATTACAAACGGACAGCAAAAAGACTACAAAAGAATTGTCTTTGAAATTGAATCTGTCAGTTACTGCGGTGTATGAGCGCATTAAAAAATTAGAGCGTGAAGGTATTATTGATAAATACGTGGTGTTGCTCAATAAAGCGAAGGTTGAAAAAGGATTTGTAGTTTTTTGTCATCTAAAACTCATTCAGCACACGAAAGAATTTGTAACCAGATTCGAAAGTGATGTAGTGCAATTAAAGGAAGTATTAGAATGTTATCATGTAAGTGGCGATTACGACTACATTCTTAAGATTGTGGTGAAAGACATGGAGGCCTACAGAGAGTTTTTAGTCACAAAGTTAACTACCCTACAGCATATAGGTAGCACGCAAAGTACCTTTATGATCAGTGAAGTTAAAAATACAACGGTTGTAGAAGTTTAAGGAAATTTACTGCTAAGAAGGTATTGTTTGCGACATATTAAATGGGTTGTAGTGTAAAATCTTAAGAAAATATATTTAATATTAAACTTTAAACAAAACTTAATTCCTTAATTTTGTGCAACATTTTATAAAAAAACAACAAAAATAAATATACTATGAATTCATTTGACGTAGTCATTATTGGTTCTGGCCCAGGCGGATATGTATCAGCAATTCGTTGTGCACAACTTGGTTTCAAAACAGCAATTATCGAAAAGTATTCAACTCTTGGAGGAACTTGCCTTAACGTAGGGTGTATTCCTTCAAAAGCATTGTTATCTTCCTCGCATCATTATGCTGAATTAGCACATTTTGCTGATCACGGAATTGAAGTTTCTGGTGAAGTAAAAGTTAACCTGGAAAAAATGATTGCACGCAAACAAGCAGTTGTTGATCAGACTTCAGGCGGAGTAAAATATTTAATGGACAAAAATAAAATTACTGTTCTAGAAGGATTAGGTTCTTTTGTAGACGCTACTCACGTTGCGATTGCAAAAGCAGACGGAACTAGCGAAACAGTAGAAGCTAAAAATATTATTATTGCGACAGGTTCTAAACCTTCTAATTTGCCATTTATCAAAATTGATAAAGAAAGAATTATTACTTCGACTGAAGCATTAAAATTAAAAGAAGTACCAAAACATCTTGTCATCATTGGTGGTGGAGTTATTGGTATTGAATTAGGTCAGGTGTATTTACGTTTGGGAGCGCAAGTTTCTGTAGTGGAATTCATGGACCGAATTATTCCAGGAATGGATGCTTCATTGTCTAAAGAATTGACTAAAGTTTTAAAGAAACAAGGAATGAAATTCTACGTTTCACATAAAGTAAAGTCAGTAGAAAGAAACGGTGATGCCGTGACTGTTCAAGCAGAAAATGCCAAAGGAGAGACAATTACTTTGCAAGGAGATTATTCTCTTGTTTCTGTAGGTCGTCGTCCTTATACAGACGGTTTAAACGCAGATAAAGCTGGAGTGAAAATTTCAGATAGAGGAATGGTTGAAGTAAATGATCATTTACAAACTAATGTTCCTAATATTTATGCAATAGGTGACGTTGTTCGTGGAGCGATGTTAGCACACAAAGCAGAAGAAGAAGGAGCTATGGTTGCTGAAATCTTAGCTGGACAAAAACCACATATTGATTACAATTTAATTCCAGGTGTTGTGTATACTTGGCCAGAAGTGGCTGCGGTAGGGCAAACAGAAGAGCAGTTAAAAGCTTCTGGAGTGGAATTCAAATCTGGAACCTTCCCTTTCAAAGCATTAGGTCGTGCAAGAGCAAGTGGAGATTTAGACGGTTTTGTAAAAATTCTTGCTGATGCAAAAACTGATGAGGTTCTTGGAGTTCATATGATTGGAGCTCGTTGTGCTGATTTAATTGCTGAAGCGGTTGTTGCAATGGAATTTAAAGCGTCAGCTGAAGATATATCAAGAATGTCACACGCGCATCCTACTTTTGCGGAAGCGATCAAAGAAGCAGCATTAGCGGCTACAGATAATAGAGCATTACACGTATAGTCAGAAAGACTTTTATGTTTTTATACCAAAAAAGAAACCCGTTCATTGAACGGGTTTCTTTTTTGGTATTTACTTGTAATTGGAATTAATCCATTTTGAATAATCCTTTATAATTTTCCCAATGAGTGAAAATAAGGAATATGTTCCCCACGAATACAAAAATCGCTAGTGGAAGGTTTTCTGGAGTTAAGAAGTAGTTTATTAATAATATATTAAGTGTTACCGGGAAAATGACAAGATTGGCTAATGTGGTGAATTTCCCTGTTACAAATGACAAACCACATAATAGCTCAACACTTTTTGCTAATGGAAATAAATAAGTTGAGGCCATCAAACCAAGCTGGAATGCTTTGAACTCTCCAGTTGATGCAGGCTCAGGACTTAAGTGTAAAAAATAGCTGATAGAGGTATAGAGAAATAGAAGCCCAAGTAGAGTCCGAATAATAATGGTAGCAATTTTCATAATATATAGGTTTATTGGTTAAAAATTTAAAATGTTCTGATGCGGTAAAGCTCATTTATTTTTAATACTATATTCCATTTTGATTACCGTCTCTATCAGAAAAAAAAACAATTGTAATTTGATTAAGTGTTTTAATATTAGCGCGTTATTGTAAATTTACGAAAAAAAACAACTGATTTTTCTTATAACGACATATTAAAGGAAATTTTTTATTGTAATTTTGAACTTTAAAGCCAAAATTTTTTTGAGAACATCAATTCATAAGCCGATTTCAAATCCAAAATTGTTTAAAAAACAACTTCTAATTTGGTCGCAACAGTTTCGTGAAGTTATTTTTATGGATAGTAATGATTATCCGCAGCAACATTCAAGTTTTGACTGTGTTGTAGCAGTAGACGCTTTCACGTCAATAAAAACAGACTATCATAATGCTTTTGAGGATTTAAAACAATATCAGCAAATTACAAAAGACTGGCTTTTTGGTTACTTATCCTATGATTTAAAAAATGATGTAGAGGATTTGCAATCGAATAACTTTGACGGTTTGCATTTTCCGGATTTGTTTTTCTTTCAACCTAAAAAAATATTTTTATTAAGAGGGAATGAGGTTGAAATTCAATATCTAAACATGTGCGATGATGAATTAGAGGCTGATTTTGACGAGATAAATCTGCAAAATACCGACGTAGAATTGCGTACAACAGCAGTTGAAGTCAAACAGAGAATTTCAAAAGAAAAGTATCTCGATAAGGTTTCAAAAATGCTTTCCCATATTAATCAAGGGAATTTGTATGAAGCTAATTTTTGTATGGAATTTTATGCTGAAAATACAATTATAGATCCACTGGATAAATTCCTTAAGCTCAACGAAATTTCTCAACCTCCATTTGCTGTTTTTTTTAAAAATCACCGTCAATTTGTACTTTCGGCATCACCGGAGCGGTATTTGAAAAAAGAAGGAGAACTTCTTGTTTCACAGCCTATAAAAGGAACTTCGAAACGATTCTTGGACCCAATTAAAGATGAAGAATCAAAGAATAAACTATCAGCAGATCCAAAAGAACGTGCCGAGAATATTATGATAACGGACTTAGTGCGTAATGACTTATCGCATACGGCACAAAAAGGATCGGTACAGGTTACAGAACTATGTGGTATTTACTCTTTTATGCAAGTCCACCAAATGATTTCTACGGTTACGTCTAGATTAGATTATCAATATGGCGCTGTTGATGCCATAAAGAAGTCTTTCCCTATGGGAAGTATGACCGGCGCACCTAAGATTTCGGCCATGAAAATTATTGAAGATCTCGAAGAAACTAAAAGAGGATTGTACAGTGGAGCAGTGGGTTACTTTACGCCCAGTGGAGATTTCGACTTTAATGTAATCATCAGAAGTATTTTATACAATCAGGAAAATCAGTACGTTTCTTTTTCTGTAGGTAGCGCCATTACTGCGTTGTCAATTCCAGAAAGCGAGTATGAAGAATGTTTGCTTAAAGCAAAAGCAATGCGTGAAGTATTGCAATAATCGACATTCATAATTCGATATTGAATTTTAATCTTTATTTTTGAACTATGTTAGATAGACTCAAAAATCATATTACTCAAAACTTCCCTTTTTTAGAAAATAAAAAACTTCTTCTGGCTACTAGTGGAGGCTTGGATAGTATTGTAATGGCTCGATTGTTTAATCAACTGGACTACGCAATTGCTTTGGCTCATTGTAATTTTCAATTGCGGGGATTAGAGAGTTTCGGAGATCAAAATTTTGTTCAAGATTATGCTAGTACTAATAATATTCCAATGTTTTTGACCCAATTTGATACTGAGGCTTTCGCCAAAGATTACAAGCTTTCGACACAAGTTGCCGCTCGTGATTTGCGTTACAATTGGTTTTATGAACTTTTGGAAACAGAGGGGTTTGATTATGTTCTTACTGCTCATCATGCAGATGACAATATAGAAACATTTCTTATCAACTTAAGCCGAGGTACGGGATTGGAAGGTTTGGTCGGTATACCAGCCCAAAACGACAAAATTATACGTCCGTTATTGCTTTTTTCGAGGGAGGAAATTGCAAACTATGCCAAAGAGAACAAAATAGAGTGGAGAGAAGACAGCAGCAATGCCTCCGATAAGTATTTGCGCAATAAGATTCGCCATGATTTAGTTCCATTATTAAAAGAATTAAATCCACATTTTATCCCTTCGTTTCAAAAAACACAATCCTACTTGCAGGAATCACAGGTCATGGTTGAAGACGCTTCGATTATGGTGTACCAGCAAGTGGCAAAGCAAGAAGAAGAAGGGATTTATTTTGATTTAAATCAATTAAGAAAATTACCAAACTATACTTCCTATTTATATCAATGGTTGCATGAATTTGGATTTTCTGCATGGGATGATATATATGATTTGGTCGAAAGTCAATCAGGGAAACATGTTTTTTCTGCCGAGTTTCGATTATTGAAGGACAGGGATTCGTTAATTCTAAGCCCAATTGATTTAGAAGCTAATTCGGAGGAGGAGTATTTTATTGATGAAGGGATGGAAGACGTTAAGATTCCCTTAAATCTTAGCTTTTGTAAAGTAGATGACATTTACATTCCTACAAATACGACTATATTTGTTGACCAAGAGAAATTAGAATTCCCTTTAGTTTTACGTAGGTGGAATGATGGAGATAATTTTCAGCCTTTTGGAATGGAAGGTAAGTCAAAAAAAGTGAGTAAGCTTTTTAAAGATGAGAAATTATCCTTGTTAGAAAAAGAAAATGTCTGGATCTTATGGTCAGGAAATAAAATTGTTTGGGTTGTTGGTATTAGACAAGATGAACGATTTAGAGTAGATAACAAAACACAAAATATATTAAAAATAGAATTAGAATAATGAAGAAAATATTAGTTATCCTTATTACTTTTTTGGCTTTTGCCAATGTAAATGCTCAAATTCTAGATCCAGTAAAATGGACAACAAAAATTGAAAAAACATCAGACAACACCTATTTATTGACTTTTGATGGCGTAATTGAAAAAGACTGGCATCTGTATTCCCAGTTTACTCCAGATGGTGGCCCACTGGCATTAGAAGTTGTTTTTAAAAATCCAAAAGGTAATTTTAATCTTGTAGGTAAAGCGAAAGAAAGCAAAACCAAAACGGCTTACAATGATATTTTTGAAGTAAATGAAACTTATTTTCAAAGAAAAGCTCAAATACAACAGATAGTCCATGTTACGAATCCAAAGCTGACTAAGCTTGAAGCCGAGTTGAATTATCAGGTTTGTAAAGAAGTATGTATCAATTTAGAGAAGAAATTCACTTTTACCATACCTACTACCAGTACAGCTGTGGTTGCAGTACCAAAAGAAGCCGCTGCTGCAGTAGCAGTTGAAACTGATACGATAAAGGAAGATTCTTTAGCTCCGAGTCTTGGTGCAAGTAATATTGTAGTTGCGACACCTGAAAAAGAGGTAGTTGCAGAATCCAAATCAGATACACAAAGGGGATTGTGGTCTATATTTTTTATCGCATTTTTATCAGGGTTTGCTGCCTTGCTGACGCCATGTGTTTTTCCAATGATTCCTATGACGGTTAGTTTTTTTACCAAACAAAGTAAAACAAAGGCAAAAGGGATTAGAAATGCAATCATTTATGGGATTTCAATTATTGTGATTTATGTGCTTCTTGGATTCTTAGTAACCTGGATTTTTGGTGCTGATGCTTTGAATGCCCTATCGACAAATGTGTGGTTTAATATTATTTTCTTTGTTTTATTAGTTGTTTTTGCGGCTTCATTTTTGGGTGCATTTGAAATTATGTTACCTAATTCTTGGGCAAATAAAGTAGACAGCCAAGCTGATAGAGGAGGGATTATAGGTATTTTATTTATGGCATTGGCACTTGCAATTGTATCGTTCTCTTGCACGGGGCCGATAGTAGGTACGCTATTGGTGGAAGCCGCTTCCAAAGGAGGAATCGCTCCAATCATTGGAATGTTTGGTTTTTCATTGGCATTAGCCTTACCATTTATGCTTTTTGCTATGTTTCCCGGATGGTTGCATTCCTTACCAAAATCTGGTGGATGGTTGAATACGGTGAAAGTCGTTTTAGGATTTTTAGAATTGGCTTTAGCCTTTAAATTCTTATCAAATGCCGACTTGGTATTGCAGTTGCATTTGTTGGAAAGAGAAGTATTCCTAGCTATTTGGATTGCTATTTTTGGAACATTGGCCTTTTATTTATTCGGCAAAATTACGTTGCCACATGATAGTCCGTTGACGCATATTTCAGTAGGACGATTAATGTTGGGATTACTAGCTTTAACTTTTACAGTGTATATGATTCCAGGACTTTGGGGAGCACCTTTAAAAATTATTAGCGCTTTTCCTCCTACATTAGAATACAGTGAAAGTCCTAAGGGATTAGGTGGTTCAGCAATTAGTGTTGCAAGTGCCATTTTACCGGAGGGAGCTAAAAGTGGGCCTCATGGAATAGTGGTTTTTGATGATTATGAAAAAGGATTGGCTTATGCCAAAACAGTAAATAAACCTATTATGCTTGATTTTACAGGTTATGCCTGTGTAAATTGTAGAAAAATGGAAAATAATGTCTGGTCTGATGCTATGATTTTGCCTATTTTAAACAATGAAGTAGTACTTATATCTTTGTATGTTGATGATAAAAGAGATTTGCCTAAAAACGAACAGTTTGTATCGAAAACAACAGGTTCTGAAATTGAAACAATAGGGGATAAGTGGACTGATTTTATGATATCAAAATATAAAACGAATACACAGCCTTTGTACGTTTTAACGGATTTAGAAGGGAATAACTTAAATAAAGAAAAGCCAACCATTAGTTATGTGAGTGTAGAAGAATATGGAACTTGGTTGAAAGCAGGAGTTTCTAATTTCAAGAAATAAAACCATTTATACTTATTAGATAGTCTAAAGTTATTTAGTATAAGCCGATAACTGGTGTCGATTTTGGGACAGTATGAAAGTATGGTTTTTACTGGACTATGTAAGTCATGATTAGTATAAAATAGAAAATCCCAATCTGAATTTCAGATTGGGATTTTTTTGTGTTAGGCTAGCCTTACTACAAGTTCTTTTATAAATACTTTTATAAAAACTCTCCGTGTTGAGAGATGTCTAAACCTAACTCTTCTTTATCTTCACTTACTCTTAGTGGAGTGATCTTATTTACAATAAAGAATAAGAAATAAGATGCTGAAAAAGCAAATACGGAAACAATAATCAAAGCAGTTAATTGGTGAATAAATAAAGTCGTTTCACCAAATATTAGACCTTGATCTGTAACAGCTGAATTTACTGTTTTAGAAGCAAAAACTCCTGTCAATAACATCCCTGTCATTCCACCAACACCGTGGCAAGCAAATACATCTAACGCATCGTCAATTTTACCTTTTGGGAATTTACTCACGATAAGATTACTTACAATACTACTAAAAATACCAATGAATATTGCATGTGGCATACTTACAAATCCTGCGGCAGGAGTGATCGCTACTAATCCTACTACGGTACCAATACAAGCTCCCATTGCTGAAAGTTTGTGACCAAGAATTTTATCCAGAAATACCCAAGCCATTCCGGCTGCGGCTGCAGCTACAGTTGTTGTTCCTAAAGCTTGTACAGCCAAACCGTTTGCTCCTAATGCAGAACCTGCATTGAAACCAAACCATCCGAACCATAATAAACCAGTTCCTAATAATACATAAGTAATACGTGCAGGATTTGATTTTTGTGCTTTTCTTTTTCCTAAAAACATTGCGCCAGCTAATGCCGCCCAACCAGCACTCATATGTACGACAGTTCCACCAGCAAAATCAAGAACTCCCATCTTGAAGAATAATCCTTCTGGATGCCAAGTCATATGACATAAGGGTGCATAAATCAATATAATGAATAGAACCATGAATAATAGATAAGCCCAAAAGCGAATTCTTTCAGCAAAAGCTCCAGTTATTAATGCGGGTGTGATTATTGCGAATTTTGCTTGAAATAAAGCGAATAATAGAAAGGGTACAGTTGGTGCAGCAACCCAGGCTGTATTTATACCAACGCCTTGGAAGAACAAGTTAGGTAAAGGATTACCGATAATACCTCCAATTGAAGGTCCAAAAGACAAACCAAAGCCAATGACTACCCAAAGTACGGTCACAACGATCATAGCCATGAAACTTTGCAACATTGTGCTGATTACATTTTTTTTACCTACCATACCACCGTAGAAGAATCCTAAACCAGGGGTCATGATTAAAACAAGTGCTGTAGCAACAATCATCCATGCTGTATCTCCAGTATCGAATGCTACTGCTTCGGCAGGGATAGGGTGTGCAGAAAGAATGGAAGTTGAAAATAGGGTCACTACTAAAAGGGAAATTAGTAGGATACTTAAAACGATTTTTCTCATGTTGTTTAGAATTAATTTTTGACAAAAGTATAAAATCATTCAACATCCCTCCTAATATTGATGTAAAACTCGTTATTTTTATGTTTTTAGTATTTTGACCCCTAATTTTTTGCGGGTATGTTTGATTTGTGAGATGAAAACAAGGATTTGCTAATGTATTCGGAAGTGGAATATTCAGAATTTTATTGTTTTGTACTAAGTCAAAAAAAAACAGACAATTTACGATCGCGTAAATTGTCTGTTTTTATAAGGAAAGACTAAGTTGTTTTATGACTACTAGTTTTGATTGTATTTTTCTTTATATCTTTTATTCAATACAGATTGATGAGTTTCAAGACTTATCATTCGACCTTGAATAAAAGCATGTGATACTTTATTAGTTCTCATGTCTAAGGCATCACCTGCAGACAAGAATAAAGTGGCATCTTTTCCTATTTCTAATGTACCACATTGAGCATCTATTCCTAATATTTTGGCAGTGTTAGAAGTGATTAATTGCAAAGCTTGCTCTTTATCTAGGCCGTAGGCAGCACATGTACCAGCTAAAAATGGTAAGTTTCTGGTATTCATGCGCTCATGAGAACCGCTATTTTCCAGTCCTACTAATACTCCTTTATCGGTTAATAATTTTGCTGCTTTATAGGGTAGGTCGACATCATCATCCTCATGTTCAGGCATATCATGGACTCTTTTTAAAAGTACACCGATATTGTTTTTTTGTAATAATTCAGCAGTCTTGTATGCTTCATATCCACCAACAATTACCATTTTTTTAATACCATTACTTTTAGCTAATTGAACAGCATCAATAATTTGTTTCTCTTCATTAGCATTTATAAATAAAGTTTGAGAACCATCAAACAATCCTCTTGCCGATTCCAAAATTAAATTTCGTTCTTTACTATTATCTACTTGATATGCTTTTGCATTGGTCAAAAAAGTAATGATTTCGTTGATTTGAGTTTTGTAATCTTTATTTTCTTCAATACTTCCTGGCTCAAACCAAGATCCACTTTTCTTATAGCTGGAAGGGAAATTAAGATGAATTCCATCATTTTCTTTCATAATTGCATCTTGCCAAGTCCAAGCATCTAACTGAACTATAGATGAGGTCCCTGATATACGCCCACCACGAGGTGTGATTTGAGCAATTAAAACACCATTAGGTCTAACGGTTTCAATTACTTTTGATTCTGCATTGTAGGCTATAATACTTCTTACATTGGGATTCATTAGCCCAATTTCATTTTCATCGTCAGATGATTTAATGGCGTCAATTTCAACTAAGCCTAATGTGGAATTTGGTGCTATGAAACCAGGATACAATTCTTTACCGCTGGCATCAATCGTAATATCATAGGCACTTTTATCTATTCTAATTGTTGTAGCATCTGCCATCATAGTAATCTTACCGTCTTTAAAACCTAAAGCACTATTTTCGATTACTTGTCCATTACCAATGTGTGCTTTGGCATTTAGAATCAGTATTGATTTTGATTGTTTTGGAGCAGGTGTTTGTTGTGCATTTGCAAGGATTGATAAACTTAATACCAATACTAATATATATATGTGTTTATTCATTTGTTTATAATTTATTAGGTAATTGTGATTCTTAAAATGCGATTTATTCCAGTTCTAATGTATCACAGTGGTATTCTTTCTTTTCTTTGCGTTTTGGTTCTTGAGTAGTTGCGCCTTTGTTTTTCTCTTGTAATAATTGACCAATTAACTCGTTTCTTTCTTTGGCAATAGCGACTCTTTGTTGCTCATCTTTTTGAACATCATAGTAGACTATACCTTCAATTAGAGTTTTCTCTGCTTTTGCATATATAGATAAAGGATTGTTGTTCCAAAGAACTATATCAGCGTCTTTACCCACTTTTATACTTCCTACTTTGTCATCTATGTGTAATAACTTGGCTGGATTAAGAGTGACAAACTTCCAAGCATCTTCTTCAGAAACATCTCCATATTTTACTGCTTTTGCGGCTTCTTGATTTAATCTTCTTGACATTTCAGCATCATCAGAATTATAGGCTACTACTAATCCTGCATTATGCATTATTGGACCATTATAAGGAATGGCATCATTTACCTCAAACTTGTAAGCCCACCAGTCTGAAAAAGTGGAAGCACCAACGCCATGTTCTTTCATTTTGTCGGCTACCTTATAACCTTCAAGAATATGAGTGAAGGTGTTTACTCTGAAGTTAAATTTATTGGCAACATTCATCAACATTAAAATTTCTGACTGAACATAAGAATGGCAACTAATAAAACGCTCTTTATTTAGTATTTCAGCTACTGTTTGTAAATCTAAATCTACGCGCGGAGCATTTCCTTTTCCTTTTTTTGAATTATAGTTTTTCCAAGCTAAATCATATTCCTTGGCACGTTGAAAATAATCAGTAAATACTTGTTCAACACCCATTCTTGTTTGAGGGAAACGAGTTGGGTTTATATTTCCCCAGTTGGATTGTTTTACATTTTCACCCAATGCAAATTTGATGAATTTAGGTTGGTTTTTATATAGCATTTCATCTGCATCTTGTCCCCATTTCCACTTTACAATGGCAGATTGTCCACCGATAGGATTTGCAGAACCATGCAACAACTGTGAAGTAGTAACTCCACCGGCAAGTTCTCTATAAATATTTATATCTTCAGAATTCACTACATCTTGTATGGATACTTCGGCACTTGAGTTGTGTCCACCTTCATTTACTCCGTTAGAAATTGCGATATGGGAATGTTCATCAATAATTCCACTGGTCAAATGCTTTCCTTTTGCATCAATAATAGTTGCAGATGCATCAGAAAGGTTTTTACCAATAGCGGCGATTTTCCCATTCTTAACTAGAACGTCTGTTTCTTCGATAATACCTTCTTTCTCATTTGTCCATACCGTAGCATTTTTGAATAGTAAAGTTTTGGTGGTTGGCTTCTTGTCATTACCGTAAGCTACATTCGGAAATGTTGTAGCCATAATAACATTGTTTTTTTGCAACTTTAATGAATCCACAGGTTTTACAAATGGAGCAATTTTATTAGCTGACCATTTTACTTCATTTCCATCAAATAAAATCGCTTTTCCAGAAAGCGTTTGAACGTCTTCTATGTAGCCTATTAATCGGGTGAATTTTGTTTGCGTAGAATCGGTTGACTTTAGCACATTAGAAATCCAGTTGTTTGAAATCGAAAGTTTAGAGCTTAATTTTTTAGAATCAGCAGTATTGACTTCAGATTTAGGAGTCTCTATCTCACCGGTAATTTTCCATTTGTATTTTTTATCGGCAATAGTCAAATCGTATTCTCCTCTAATATCTTTAACATTGATGTCATTGACAACATATTTAGACCCTTGAACCCAGTTTTCATAGATTTTAGTTTGGTCATTAAATATTTCACCTGAGGTGATGATAAAGTTGGCGTAGTTTCCAATTTTCAAACTTCCAATTTCATTACTTTTTCCTAATAGCGAAGCAGGTACCGTTGTTAGTGCTTCTAATGCTTTTGTTTTATCAAAACCATATTGTATTGCTCTAAGTAGGTTTGTTCTAAAATCCTCTGTTTTTTTTAATTTATCAGTAGTCAATGCAAATACGATTCCGTTGTCTGTTAGAACTTTAAGATTGGTAGGCGCTTGATTCCAGAAACGTAAATCTTTCAATTCCATTTGATTAGCCTGATTTGGATCAGACACGTCATAAGCTTCAGGAAAATTTATTGGAATAATAAATTGAGCATTAGTATTTTTAATTTCTTCAATTCTTTCGAATTCATTTCCTATTCCCTTCATAATATAATTCAAACCGAATTCCTTAGCAATCTTTGAAGCTCGCATGCTATTGAGTTTATCTTCAGTAGCGAATATTTGAATTAATTTTTCATTTTCAGCTAAAGCAGCCAATGACAAATCCTTAGTTTCAGCATTTCCATTTTTATACCATTTCAAATCGTGATTTACTTGTCTTAACAGTGCCATCATACCCATTAATGAGCTAGGATAGGCCTGATTAGAAGTAGCGCTTCTGGTAAAACCAAAATGATTAGAAATTTTAGCAGTTAATAAGCGATTACTTTGATCACTGTTATTTAAAGCAATTAATGAACCAGTTCCTCTGGCAATACCATCTTGAACATGCGTACCCACGACACCAAATCCAGCTTTCAATAATTCTTCGGCTTTTGGTTGGTCGTATTTGAAATTGTCATAAGCATTAACTTCTGAACGGATGTGTTCATTCCAATAATAGCCTTCTCGCTTAGTATCATACGATTGACTTTGACGATTACCTTCTGTTTTTTTTGGTTTGTCCATTCCAAAACTAGTATACATATCAATAAAAGAAGGGTAAATTGATTTTCCGTCTAAGTTTACAGTAATAGTGTTTTTGGGGATGTTTACTGAAGTTCCTGCCGCAATTACTTTCCCATTTTGAATAAGTAAAGTTCCTTTTTCGATTATTTGTGTTGGAGTTACAAAAATCTTGGCGTTGGTAAAAGCAGTATAATTATTGTTTTTGTTTCGTACACCTTCGTTATTAGGAAAGTATTCTTGAGCATTAATTTTTGGTATAAAAATTAATAAAAAGAGAAGGGTAACTATTCTTTTCATAGGTTTTTTGTTAATTTTTTCTAAAAGTATAGAATAACTGTCTTTAAATGTTAAAAAATCTAATAATTAACACTTGTTTATTTCATTTAAGCGATGAGTTGTTTTTATTTCAATAAAAAAGGGAAGACAACTGTTGATTATCTTCCCTTTTACTATTTTTCAATGGTATTCTAACCAATGGTTTTTTCGATGTAATCTGAATTTAGGAGATATAAGGCTCCCATGTACTGTATCTTAAAAGAGACTAGATCTCCTATTTTATATTTCTTTTTTGAATTTGAAATGTCAATTACTAACATATCAGAACTAGCATCGACGATAGTGATGTCAGGATCTTCTGCTTCAATATATTGTGGTTGCATATCCAAAAGTCCAATATCCAGAATTGCACGTAAAGAAGTAACTCCTAAATCAGCATCATCTTCCATTACATAAGTATTCCCAACTCCACTTTCTCCTAATTCACCTGTGGGAGTGTCTGGTTTTTCAGTAATTTCGATAATCTCTGAGTACAGTTTAAATACATCATTGTGCATTCCTTTTATAGTTTCCCCTGTAAATAGGTCTTTACCAAAAAATAACGCTTCTCCAATTCTGAAATGATTCACCGCCATAGGACGTGCATTTTTTAGTATTAACGGGATAGCTACTGAAGTTCCGCCAGAAACCCAGGGTATTTCAATATTAAATTTAGCTTCAATCAATTGTTTGTATAGACTCAGCTGAATTAACTTATCTTGGGTAGGCATTATTCCGCTCAGGCAATTAAGATTGGTACCAATACCTCGAAT
The DNA here is from genome assembly GCF_900107635.1 of Flavobacterium gillisiae. Classification (GTDB taxonomy): domain Bacteria; phylum Bacteroidota; class Bacteroidia; order Flavobacteriales; family Flavobacteriaceae; genus Flavobacterium; species Flavobacterium gillisiae. The sequence continues at coordinate 69,374 of NZ_FNRD01000004.1, read as the reverse complement.
TTCAATATTTGGTAAACTTAGAATGCTGCCGTAAAACTCAACTAGTTCTTCACCCATTACACCTTCACGCAAATCACCCATCTCAATCATAATAATGATTTTATGGATTTTATTTTGTTTTTGTGCTTCTTTAGAAAGCATTTTTATGGTATCGATTTCAGTATTGAAACTTACATCTGCGTATTGTACAATATTTTCAATACTTCGCTTCGCTGGTGGTTTGATATAAACGGTTTGGATCGTAGGGTCTAGCGCCTTTATTTTTTTTAAGTTACTGATTCGGGAATCATGCATTTCTCGTACGCCTAACGCGATAATTTCTTTCAAGTAAATTTTATTCCCACATAGAAGCTTCGTCACAACACCCCATTCTATATTTCTTGATTCAAAAATGTTATTCAAGAAAGTATAATTCTCCTCTAATTTTTTTCGGTATAGTTTTATAAAGGCCATTATTCTATAATTTTACGTGGAATCGTTTTCGAAATTCGGGTTAATAATTCATAATTCAGTTGATTACTATAGTCGCTAAAAGAAGCTATAGATACAGAAAGATCATTTTGAGAACCAATAAGCACCACTTCATCGTCTTTCTTTACTGATTCAAGGTTTGTAACATCGACGGTCATCATATTCATGTTTACAGAACCAACAACGATACACTGTTGTCCATCAATAAGAACTCTTCCCTGATTGCTTAATGAACGGCTATAGCCATGGGAATAGCCAATAGGAATAACAGCAACTTTCATTTTTCTTTCTGCTAAGAAACTAGTTCCATATCCGATAAACTCTCCAATCTTCACCTTTTTCACACTCATTATTTTACTTTTCCAAGTAATAACTCTTTGAAGAGGATCTATCTTGCTTTTTTTTGTGCTTAAAAAATTGACAAATACTTCAGGGCTTGGCCATAAGCCATATTGAAGGATTCCAATGCGTACCATATCCATTCTAGTTTCAGGAAACATTATTGATGCTGCTGAACAGGCTGAATGTTTTATTTCTGGTTTTAACTCATTTTTACAAAGATATTGATATATATCTTCGAATCGTTTAATTTGCTTATCGACTCTATAATAGTTCGCTATACTTTCGGCACCTGCATAGTGCGTACAAAGTCCTTTGAAAAAAACATGTTCTTTTTCTTTTTTTAGAAAAGCAATTACGGCATTTAGTTCGTTTTTTTCAAAGCCGGTACGGTTCATTCCGGTCTCTACTTCAATGTGTACAATTGCTTTTTTATGAAGTTTTTTTGCTGTTTTTGCCGCTTTTGTCAGCCGAGCTTTATCAAAAACAAAAAACTCTACATTATTATCAACCACCCATTCCATGTCTTCGTCTTGAACGAGTCCCATGACCATGATAGTGGCTTTGTCTTGCAGTTCTTCTTTTATATCTTTTGCTTCTTGTACATCAAAAACAGAGAAATGTGTAATTTCGTTTTTATATGCCATCGAAACAATTTCCTTGACTCCATGTCCATAAGCATTGCCTTTTACAACGCATGATATTTGTACTTTTTTTCCAAAAGTAGTGCGAAGAAAAGAAAGATTCTTCTTGTAGGCAGTCGTATTAAGTTCTATTGTTGAATTAGTGTGCATTTGTAATCTGTTTGCTTATGTGGTGAAAAATAGATACTCCGGTTGTAATAATGTCGTCTGGAAAATCATAGTCAGGATTGTGTAAAGCTGGCGTGTCTGCTCCTGACCCCAGTCCGAACATCGCACCTTTAAAATGCTGAGTAAACAAACCAAAATCTTCTCCCCAAGTAAAAGGGGTAGATTTTTCCAGTAGTTCAAATTTATTTTGTTTTGCTGCTTCCTTGATAAAGTGAACCGCCGTTTCATCATTCTCGTTAGCTTGGAAACCTTGTGTCCATTGTATGTTGCATTTCAATCGGTATTCATCTGCAACAGTCTGGGCTATATTTTCTAAAGTGGTTTCTATCTTTCTCATCTGAGCATTACTGTCGCTTCTCACTGTAAAGTGGACTTCTCCAGCTCCCGCAGAAACACCGTACGCCTTTTTACCCATTTTGGTATAAATAGGAGTGATTAGGCAATAATTTTCTTTTGAAATGTCAGCCTGAATAAAAGTATTAAATTGGGTAATAATCGAAGCTATCGCTAAGGCAGGATTTATTCCTTTTTCAGGTTCTCCGGCATGTGCAGTAATCCCATCCAATTTGATGATCATGCTATTCACTGCGCAAGTAAAAGTATCGTTTTTAACTACAATCTGATTTTTAGGATATCCAGGTAAATTGTGCAAGGCAAAAACATAGTCAGGTCGAAATCTTTCAAATTTCGCATCTGAAAATACTTTTTGCGCACCGCTACCATCTTCTTCAGCAGGTTGGAATAAAAGAATTACTGTACCTGTTTCGGGCTTGTGTTGGTATAATTGGGTTGCTAAACCGCATAAAATAGCCATATGTCCATCGTGGCCACATTTGTGAGAAACGCCATTGCTTAGCGAACGATGTTCGAACGTATTGATTTCTTCAATGGGTAAGGCATCCAATTCACATCTAAACAATACCGTTTTTCCTGGTTTTTCACCTTTATAAATGGCAATAATTCCAGTTCCTCCTATATTGGTTATGACTTCATCAGCTGGATAATTTTCCAGAAAAGAAGTGATTCTTTTTGCAGTTTCCACTTCTTTTCCAGAAACTTCCGGGTATTTATGTAGTTCCTTTCGCAGTAGAACAAGTGGTTCTACGCGTTGGTTTAAATTCTCCATTTTGGACTATTTGATAAGACGCATTTCTAGGTATTTATTAGTAAAACCTAATTTTTCATATAATCCTTTAGCAGGATTGTCTGGCTCTACGTGAAGTGCTATGTTTCCTTCAGCAATAGATATTGCTTTTTGCATTAATTTTTTTCCAAACCCTTTACCACGTTGGCTATTGTCAACAGCGATATATACTAAAATATTCTCTGGGATGAAATCTTTCATTCCAGTATTGTTTAAAATAACAACTCCAACAATTTTATTATCGTCTAAACCTACGACTATATTCCCTCCTTTATCAGGGTTCATAACGTAAGCGATACATTTTAGAATGTCTTCCACTTTATCTCCGTACTCTTCTAAATGAGTAAAAAGAAACTGAGCAATAATTTGATTTGTATATGTTTTGTCTTCTCCTGAAGTACTATTAATTATTTTGAATTCCATTTTGTTTTTCTTTTTTGTTATGATGATAAATTGATATTGTAACGAACAATAATAGTGAAATACTTATTCCGTAAATATTTGCGTCTAAATGTTCGGGTAATTTTATTCCTAAAGGTAACTTATTTTCGGTAATTATAAGTAAAATTGTAGTTGCTCCTCCAAAAAGCATACTCCAAAAAGCAGCGATTGGGTGGCTTTTTTTCCAAAATAAAGCACCTAGGACGGGGATGAATAATCCAGAAACCATAAAGGCGTAGGAGTAGAGCATCAGTTCCAGGACGTTTTGCATTTGGGAAGCCAATAATATCGCGAAAATTCCAACTAGTAAGGTTACGATCTGAGAAAGCTGAAGTTCTTTTTTATGAGTCAACTCTTTTTTAGAAAATTTAGCAATAATATCAGTAACGATATTTCCCGAAGCAGCCATTAAACAACTATCGGCGGTAGAAAGTATGGCCGAAAAATAGGAGGAAAGCATTAATCCCATTAACCCAATCGGTAAAATGGTGGCCAGTAAAATAGGTAATCCCATTTCGCTGTCCATTGATGCAGCATCTGTAATTCCGTCAAACATTCCTTTTGTTGCAGCTACTTTTGCTAACATTCCAAGAATAACTCCCATGAATGCCATTATAGGCCATTCAAAAACTCCGGCAATTATCCAGGCTTTTTGTGCTTCTTTTTCTCCTTTACTGGCGTAAATACGTTGGTATAGCGTCATCCCAACAAACCAAATAGGAATAATGGTGACGGACCAATTTAGCAATTGGTACCAAGTTACATTTGTCAGTGATAAATATTTAGGGTCTAAAGTTTCTTTAATAGCATCGTAACCTCCAACGGCATTATAGGCAACAGGTATTCCTATAAAAACTAATCCACCTATAAGGATTAACCATTGAATTGTATCGGTGTAAATCACAGCTTTTAGTCCCCCAATTGAAGTATAAGCCACCGCAATAACTCCCATAACAATCAAAGCCGTTTGAATATTCAAACCATCAATTGTTGCCGAAGCTAATTTGGCTCCAGCCAAAACCTGCGAACTAGTGAATCCGATGTATCCAATTGCAGAAATAATTCCAGCTAGAAGCGCTACTTTTCCATTATAGAAATGACCGAAGATTTGCGGGAAAGTGAAAAATTTATATTTGTGTCCTAACTGACTTACTTTCGGAATTAGGAATACGGCACTTAACCAAGCGCCAAGAAGTCCTGTAAACAACATCCAAGAACCGGATATTCCCATTGTAAAACCAAGTCCTCCCAGTCCAATTGAGAATCCACCCCCAACATCAGTAGCTACTACGGATAGACCAATATGCCAGCTGCTCATGTTTCTTCCACTAACATAAAAGTCCTCGGCAGTTTTATTTTTATTAAAAAAATAGAGACCAACACCTAACATAGCCAGCATGTAAACGACAAAGATTATATAATCTATTATGTGCATTTCTTGTTATTTCAGATTATTTAGTAGCCTGCAAATGGAATTTTTCCAAAAGGCAAAAGATGCAGCGAACTGCAAAAAAGGTATGTTTTTTCAAGTTGATTTCAGGATGATGAAATCGTAGATTTGGTTGTAAGAATTATTGATAATAATTCGTTTTTTAACCCCGAAAAAGCAAATAATTAGCGGCAAAGATAAGAAAATATATCCAAAAAGCTATTAATGGCGCAATATGACTCTTTTTGCTCTATCCATAAATGACATTTTAGTGGTATAAAAGCAAATTATAATCTGTTGTAAGAAATTGATTAAATGTGTTGAAATACAGTTGTTTAGATGTTTTTTCGTTTTTAAGCTGAAGGAATTGTTTATCCTTCGCGTTTAATCTGAAATAAACAAAAATCTGAAGTAGCTTTTTGGACTGATTCTGTTATTTTACGTTAGGAATAACTTTTATTCATCGGCGAACGGCGGGTTGCTAATTGTTTTATGTAATTCTGAAAATTGTGCGGATTGGTATATTAAAATTCATTATTTTTAATAAAATTATCCTCTATGCTAGTTAAAGTTTTTGGAAGTGCCGTATTTGGAGTAGAAGCTACAACAATTACCGTCGAAGTGAATATTGATAAAGGAATTGGATATCATTTAGTGGGGTTGCCAGATAACGCCATCAAAGAAAGCAGCTATAGAATTGCTGCTGCTCTAAAGAATAATGGTTATTCCATGCCCGGAAAAAAGATAACGATTAATATGGCTCCTGCCGACTTGCGGAAGGAAGGTTCAGCTTATGATTTAACTTTAACTATAGGGATCCTTGTAGCATCTCAACAAATTCAAGCGATTGATGTCGACAAATATATCATTATGGGTGAGTTGTCGCTGGATGGTAGCTTACAACCCATTAGAGGTGCTTTACCTATTGCCATCAAAGCCAAAGAAGAGGGTTTTAAAGGTTTTTTTCTTCCAAAGCAAAATGTGAAAGAAGCGGCTATCGTTACTGGATTGGATGTTTATGGTGTTGAGAATGTGCAAGAAGTTATCGATTTCTTAGAAGGAAAAGGGACTTTAGAACCAACAACAATAGATACTAGGGCAGAATTTTATAAAGATTTAGATTTTCCTGAATTTGATTTTTCGGATGTGAAAGGTCAAGAGAGTATTAAGCGTTGCATGGAAATAGCTGCTGCTGGTGGTCATAATATTATTCTTATAGGTCCTCCAGGTGCCGGAAAAACGATGTTAGCCAAACGATTGCCAAGCATTTTGCCACCCATGACTTTGCGAGAGGCATTAGAAACTACTAAAATTCATAGTGTTGCGGGAAAACTGAAAGAAGTAGGCTTGATGAATCAAAGACCTTTTAGAAGTCCGCATCACACGATTTCAAATGTGGCGCTTGTTGGTGGGGGAAGTTATCCGCAACCGGGTGAAATATCTATGGCACACAATGGCGTTTTGTTTCTGGATGAATTACCTGAATTCAAACGTGATGTATTAGAAGTAATGCGTCAACCTTTGGAAGATAGAGAAGTAACGATTTCGCGAGCCAAGTTTACGGTGACTTATCCTTCGTCGTTTATGCTGGTAGCGAGTATGAATCCGAGTCCGAGTGGCTTTTTTAACGATCCAGATTCTCCACAAACGTCTTCACCACATGAGATGCAGCGGTATTTGAGTAAAATTTCGGGGCCGTTACTGGATCGAATAGACATTCACATCGAAGTTACACCTGTTCCTTTCGAAAAATTATCTGATGATCAAAAAGCAGAGAGTAGCGTCGATATCAGAAAAAGAGTGACGGCAGCGCGTGAAATTCAGTCGGCACGATTTGAACAAATGGAAAACATACATTATAATGCTCAAATGAATACCAAGCATATCAGGGAATACTGTGCTCTAGATGATGTTTCTAAGCAATTGTTGAAAACCGCCATGGAACGGTTAAATCTTTCGGCCCGCGCATACGATCGTATTTTGAAAGTAGCGAGAACTATCGCTGATCTTGATGCAGCTCCCACGGTAATATCCTCTCATATCGCCGAAGCGATTCAATATCGTAGTTTAGATCGTGATGGTTGGTTGGGGTAACAATATTAGCTAGTATTCAGTTCTTATATGATTTGAAAAATGGTCTTAAGTAAAAAAATCGTGAATAATAGCCCCGATAGAAATGAAAATCCTTGTGAGGGCTAGCGTTTAGCCCTCACAAGGATTGTAGTGTATAGCGGGAGATAACGTCTAAAAAAACGAAATCATTCTGCTCCTAAAAAAAGAAAACTTACAGTCTTAGCTGTTATTTTTAGTTAGAACGTCTGTCATTATTAGTATTTGGACGTCTAGGACCAAAGCTATTATTGCTGCTTCGGTTCGTATTATTATCCGTTTTAGGTTTCTTTGGCGTTGAATTGCGCTGTGGTCTTCCTTGTCCTTGCTTAATAGGTTGAGTAGATGCTTTAGGGTCTGGCTCAAAACCTGCAACATTTTCTGTAGGTATTTTAAGGCCAATCAATTTCTCGATATCGCGTAAAAAAGTAGTTTCGTCTGGGCTAAATAAAGAAATCGCTTCTCCATTTGCTCCAGCTCTTCCTGTTCTACCAATGCGGTGAACGTAATCTTCGGGAATATTGGGCAATTCAAAATTTACAACATGAGGTAATAATGGAATGTCCAAACCACGAGCTGCAATATCTGTAGCTACCAAGGCAGTTATATTCCCACTTTTGAAACCGGCTAAGGCTTTTGTTCGTGCCCCTTGTCCCTTATTTCCGTGAATAGCTGCGGCTTGAATTCCAGCGCTAATCATGCTTTCAGTAAGTTTATTTGCACCTTGTTTTGTTCGAGTAAAGACCAAAATCTGTTTCCAGTTTCCTTCAGTAATCAATTTAATAATCAATTCTGTTTTTTTCTCTTTTGCAACAGGGTATACTTTTTGAGTAATAGCATCAACAGTAGTGTTTTCTGGAGTAGCTTCAACAGAAACGGGTTTATGCAAAATACCCATTGCCAATTTCTTAATATCTTTTGAGAATGTTGCAGAGAACATTAAGTTTTGCCTTTTTGCAGGTAATACTTTCAGTATACGCTCTATGTCTCTTAAAAAACCCATGTCTAACATTCTGTCAGCTTCATCTAAAACTAAGATTTCCACTTTAGACAACGTTAGTAAACCTTGATTTTGCAAATCGATTAATCGACCTGGAGTGGCAACTAAAATATCGACACCTTGTCGTAGTTGAGCTACTTGTGGTTTCTGGTTTACACCTCCAAAAATAACAGCAGAACGTAAATCTAAAAATTCACTGTATTCTTTTATATTGGCAAGTATTTGAGCAGCTAGTTCTCGTGTTGGCGTTAATATTAAGGCACGAATCGGTCTGTGGCTTAAATGTTTACCTTGCGATAATATTTGTAATATTGGTAGGGTGAAACCTGCTGTTTTTCCTGTTCCTGTTTGTGCAGATGCTAATACATCTTTACCTTCTAAAATAGGTGGAATTGCTTTTTGTTGTATTGGAGAAGGGGTTGTGTACCCTTTTTTGCTGATGGCTTTTAATAAAGGATCAGATAGGCCTAATGAGTTGAATGACATAAATTGTGTTTAGGAAGTAAACACTATTATTTAGAGTACTTCTTTAAGTTGGCGCGAAGATACTGCTAATTTTTCCTATCTGGTTTGATTGTTTCACTTTGTTGAAATATAAAATTGATTTCATTTCAATCTAATAAAGGAAAGGCAAGGAGGAGAATGGTCATGCCAAATCAAATACCGAAGTTATTGATAGTATAACTTTATCGAGAATGTAATTATTAAAGTAGTTTATAACAATTGATTTTGGACTCTTATTAAGCTATGATATATTATTGTAATGTAAGAATGTTAATGTTGTTCAAAGTATTCTTTTATAAACTCATGTTGTTGATTTACATTCATTTTATCAGCATCCTTGATTTGTATTTTTAATTTCAAAAAACGTTCATCTTCACTTAAAAAGTCAAAAAAATCAAGTTTAGAGGTAGAAGGGCCAAAGAGGATTATTTTCTCATATTTTAACAGCTCCTTACCAATTTTATTATAATGTTTGTTTAAACCGGTGTCTTTATAACGACTTAGTAATAAAATTCTTTTTAAAGGGTTTGATTTTTTTTCTTCTGTTTGGAACTCACGCACAATTGTTTGAATTGTAAAAGGTTTTGTGGTAAACTGTATTAAATAGGCAACAGAGTCATCCATCCATAATCCTAGTTGATTTGTGTTTTTCATATCGTTTACTTATTTGATATAAAGTTATCGATATAAACGAATGCAATGATTTTTATAAGTCAATAGGTATTTTTATTGAGACGACTGTATGGAAAGTGTCGATGAATGGTATTTTAAATAATATATTTTTTTGCTTTAAAGGAAATTTGTTATCATTCTATGAAGTAGTTTAAAACAAAAAAAATCGGGAGTGAGTCCCGATTTTTAATAATTCTAGTGTCTTTATTTTTATCTTATCTCGTCAAAAGTATTTCCTTGTTTGATATCTCCTGTTTTATATCCCTTCATAAACCAATATTTACGTTGCTCAGAAGTACCATGTGTAAAGGATTCCGGTACAATGTGTCCCTGCATTTTAGATTGAATAGCATCATCGCCTACGGCATGTGCAGCACTTAATGCTTCCTCAAGATCTCCATCTTCCAGTATGTCATTCATTTTTTGGTTGTAATGTGTCCAAACTCCTGCATAAAAGTCAGCTTGTAATTCCAATGCCACAGATAGTTTATTGGCTTCAGCCTTACTTTTACCTTGTTGCAACTGACGCATTTTACTCGATGTTCCTAATAAAGTTTGAACGTGATGCCCTATTTCATGTGCAATAACATAAGCAGTAGCAAAATCTCCACCCTTAGCTCCAAAACGAGTTTTCAATTCTTCGAAAAAAGCTAAATCCATATATACCTTTTGATCTGCAGGACAATAGAAAGGGCCTGAATCTGAGGTTGCATTACCGCAGCCAGTTTCAACTCCACCGATGAATAATACAATATTTGGTTTTTTGTAATTCAAATTATTTTCATTGAAAATTTTAGTCCAAACATCTTCATTATCTGCGAGTACTGTTTCTACAAAGGCTTGCTCTTCCAGTTCTTTTGCAGTTAGATCTCGTTGTTCTGTAGGAGCACTTTGTCCTTGATTCATTTGTTCTAAAACTGGTGTAAGCATTTGGGCATTTTCACCTCCAAAAACATTTATCAATAGTATTATAATCCCTATAATCCCTCCTCCTACAACTGTCTTTCCACCAGAAGACATACCTCTTCTATCTTCTACATTGTCACTTTGTCTACGTCCTTTCCACTTCATATGATTTCAATTTTTGATACTTTTTTTATAAAATAGTATCGAAGATATATAATTTTTTAATTAAAAATAAACTTTTTGTGATTCTACGAAGTGGTCCACTTCAATAAAGTGTCTTCTATCACCCGCTTTATAATAGGTTTTGAAATATAATCATTCATCCCTGCCGCAATACACTTGTCATTTACTTCTGCTCCTGTGCCCGCTGTTATCGCTATTATTGGAACTGATGCGCCTAATTTTAATTTTCTTATTTCTATTGTAGCTTCATATCCATTCATTATTGGCATCTGTATATCCATAAATATGATATCAGGTAAGATATTTTCAAACTCATTTACAGCTTCTAATCCATTTGGGATTTCATGAATAACGGCTTTGGGAAGTACATTTTTAATAATTGTTTTGAGCAATAACATATTAATTTTATTGTCCTCAACGAGCATTATTTTTAATGCTTCTAATCGAGCATCAGTTTGAAAAGCAAAACGGTCAACAACTTCTTTATCGCTGATAAGTATAGTTTCTACTTCTGGCTCATTAGTTGTTTGTAAATCCAAATCGAAATAAAAGGTACTACCACTTCCAAGTTCGCTACTAAGTTGCAAGCGGCTATCCATTAGTCCTAGTAATTTGTTTGAAATTGTCAGACCTAAACCAGTACCGCCAAATTTTTTAGTTGTGGAGCTATCTTCTTGAGAGAAAGCTTTAAATATTTTCTTTTGATTTTCCTTTAAAATTCCAATCCCGGTATCAAGTACGGAAAAACGGATGTTGCTTTTAGAATTAGTACCGTTGATTAGTGAAATATCCAGTTTTACAAATCCTTTTTCTGTGAATTTCACGGCATTAGCTAAAAGATTAATTAGGATTTGTTTTAACCTAATGCTATCTACCCAAAAATAAGCAGGTATTTCTGGCGCTACTAAAAGGTCTAGTTGAAGCTTCTTTTGGTTTGACTCATAATGGATTAAATCAATAATTTGGTTTAAAAGGTCTTCAATTTTGTGTTTTTCGACGTGCAAATCAAGTTTACCCGCTTCAATTTTAGAAAAATCGAGGATGTCATTTACAATTCCCAATAAGGAATGAGCGGATTGATTAACGGTAATCATATGTTTTTCCTGGACTTCTTCAAGCTTAGTTTTCATCAATAGATCAGTAAATCCAATGATTCCATTTAAAGGAGTTCTGATTTCATGGCTCATATTAGCCAGAAACTCTGATTTGGCTTTATTGGCCGCTTCAGCATATTCAAGCCCTTTTATGGCATCTTCCGTCATTCTTCTTTTAGTGATATCCAGCATTATACCTTCAATATAAGTGATTTTGCCATTGTTGATTACAGCATCACCAAACTCTTCTACCCAAACGATTTCACCAGCTTTATTTAAGATGCGGTACGTGAAATGGAAAGGTTCAGATTTGGATAACTTCTCTCTAGATTCACCAAGTACTCTATCATAATCTTCAGGGTGAATCAGGTCGATATAAAAAATTCTTTTTTCCAAGAATTCGATTTTATCATAGCCTGTTAACTTTTTAATCTCATCATTGAGATATATTTTGGTAAATTTTTCATCATTATCCGAAAGATAAACAGCGCCTGGGATATTATTGGCTAACAAACGGAATTTTTCTTCACTTTCGTAAATTGCTGTTTCTCCGGCGATATGTTCGATAGATGAGGCGACGTTTCTGGCTAATGTTTGCAGAATATTAACTTCGTCTTCAGTCCATTTCTTTTCTTCAGAGGTATCATCAAATCCTAAAAAGCCATGAAATTTATTTTTTATGAAAATTGGGAAAAGGATCAATGAAATTACATCTACATTAGTCAACTTATTTTTTAACGATTCATTTTTAATTTTGGATACGGTCGCCTCGTAAATTTTATTGTTTAATATCGGTTCAATTAATTCTTCGAAGTAATCATACGGTATATTTTGAAGTTTTGGGTTATTTTCGGTTAATGTCGTATTGTTCATTATCCATCTGTATTTCTGGCTAATTAAATTAGTAGAAGGATCGTTTTCATAGTAATAGGCACGATGCGATTTAGTAGCATTCCCCATAATAATCAATACATCAGAAAAAATATCGGAAATATCTTTACTATTTAAAAACTTTTCTGTGCATTGGGTCATCGCTGCCAGTAACTCACTTTTATAAGTCAATCTGTTTTCGATGTCCAATCTCATTTTAGACTCAAATGCTATTGCAATAATATCAGAAACAGATCGTGAGAAATTGATATCTTCATTATCCCATTGCTTCGCGTCTTCAGTAGCTTCAATGCAAAGAATTCCTTTTAATTCACCATTAATAAAAACGGGGGTGTCAAGTAATGATATGATGTTATTTTCAGGAATGTAATCTATACATAATTCCTTAGTAATATCATTTGTATAGACATCAGAAGCTACAATTTGCATTTTATTTTCAACCGTTGAAAAATATTTTGGAGATGATATTTTAGTTAGTTCATGGTTGTTTGAAAATGCATTAGTTTTATAATCATATAGTTGCATGCAACGCAATTTATTTTCAAAATAATTCCAATAACTAGCGCGACTAACATTAACTGTATGAGCTGTGATTTCCAAAATTGATTTTAATTTAGAGTCTAAACTTTCATTATTAGAATAACTCTTTGAAGTAAATACTTTTAAAGCAGCACTATATTTTATATTTTTAAGTTGTCGTTCACTTTTTTCTTTTTCAATGGTTTTTAGGAAGGTTATATCTCTAGCAATTACTGAATAACCAGATATTTTTTTATTTTCATCTCGATTGATTGTTACTTTTTGGGAAAGCCATATTTCATCTCCATTTTTAGTAATAATTGGAAATTCAAAACTAGGGAAGCTATGCATTTCGGCTGTCGAATTAGTATAGAAGTCAAGCACTTTTTGTCGAAAACTATCTTTGAGTAAACGGTCAAATTTAAAGCTATACAATTCTGTTAGACTATATCCGGTGACTATTTCAGTGTTTTTATTTATAAAAACATAAGTACCAAAACGGTCAAGCTCATAAATTATATCGTGAGCTGATTCAACAATGTTTTCATATCTTTTTTGTGTTTTTATTTGCTGTGTTACATCATGACCAATACCAATAATTAAATCCTTAGCATATCTTTTATCATGCCATTCGATATGCTTATATTCTCCATTTTTACATTTTAGTTTTCTTACAAAGACTCTTTCTACAGAATCACTATCATGAAATTTTTCTCCCGTAAATTCAGGGTCTTCAGTGACCTTCCAAAACAACATTCCCATAACCTCATTAACTGAATACCCTAAAATAGTGGTGACCGTTTCACTACAAAATAAAACTTGCCCCTTTCTATTGCATACAAGAATAAGAGAGTTTCCGTTATTTATAATTTGATCTGAAAAACGAAATTTGTCTTTAACATTTAGTGATATAATATACTGAATGAAATTTATGGTGAAAACAATTAGAGAAAAATTAAATAGAGCTATAGTTGTTTTAATAGGCAACAATTCAAAGTAAGCAGCAAGAGCAATGTATGAAAAAGCGGACGCCACAAAAAGCCAATATATTAGTATCGGTTTAAAAATGGTGTAAGCAAAGTAAAAAGTTACAATAAAAGATAGAACAGGTATGACATCTGTCGATGTGAAAAGTAAATTTCTACATATTAGTAAAAAATAGAAGAAGTAAAATACGATGAATATTTGTTGTATTTTTCGAAAAAGGTAAGATGATTTTGTACTAATTACATAAACAATTAAATAAAATATAGCTGTGCCAATATTAAATAAAAATAAACTTTTTGGTCTTATACTAAAAATTTCATAATTAATTTCAGCGATAATATTTGCAACTCCTAAGAAGAGAAGATAGAGTTGATATTCTTTATTTCGTACATATTCTTCATTGTTTTTTTCAATTATTGTGTTCTTTAATGTTCTTTTTGATTTGACAAGAGTGAAAATAAAAAAGGCAATGAAAACGAATAAAAATCCCCATAGTAAAGGCGTTTTAATCGAAATAGTCATTTCAATTACCCGTGCAAATGACACTAATGCTTTTGGTACGGAGAACCAACAAAAGGAACCATAGTTTGAAACAATCGTATTAAAAAAGCTATAGTAATGTACCATAGAGAATATGTTTTTGAATTGTAAAATTGAAATTTGTAGGTTAGTAATTTAATGATTTTTTTATAATATAAACGCGATTTACTTATAATAAATTAAATCGCGTTTCCTATTATTTACAGTAGATTAGATGTCTCTATTTCTTCTTCATTGTCAAATCCGATAATTTCGTTGTACATGGCATAGTACATGGAATACATGAATGGAAGAGTGAAAAATACTCCAATACAACATCCAATAAATCCAACCATTGATCCAATAATTGCTACAAGTATGAGGCCAAGAAGGATTAGGGGTTGTTTTAATACAATTGAAAAACTATATTTTATCGCATCTACTGCATTTAGGTCGCTGAAAATAATAAGTGGAATAGTTAGTATTGTAAAAAAAGATATAGCAACAGAAATCATAGGTCCTACTAGTATAATACCGCTATAATTTAAGGCCGTTTCTATTCCTTGGCTCGAGATCAAAATTAGAAATGTTGCAAGAAAAATTTGCACGAAATGCTTTGTATTATAGTAACTAAAAACGGTTGATACGTGAAATTCCTCATCTCTTTCAGCGCAGTAAGCCATTTTAATTAGTCCGGCTTGTAATGGACTAATTAAAGAGGAAAAGAAAATCGATATTCCCATATAAATAAACAGATAGACTCCGCTAATGTTTTTTAGATTTAGGCTTAACTCTTGAAATGATTCCTGAGATAGTGCAGCTATTCCGAAAAGACTTATACCCACACTTGCTATTATTGTCATCAAGATAACCATAAACACAAAGATCATAAGTCCTGCATAGAGGGCTATTTTTTTATAATTTTCAAATGCTTTGTTAAAAACATTTGCAAAATCTAACTGGTATCCATTACGTAGTATTTCTTCTATTCGGTCTTGTTTCAGATTCATTTTTTTGTTGGTTATGTATTAGTTTAAAATAGTAAAGTTGGTTTATAATTTAAAATAGACTTCTTCAAAGGGGACGCGGAAGCGTTCTCCATAAACGCCAGATTCTTCCCGAATTCCACAGCCGATAATCATATTTATTTCAGCTGCAGCTGGTAAATTTAATATTTTTTTTACTCTTAGCGAATCAAAACCTTCCATAGGACAGGTATCATAATTTATGGCAGCCATACTAATCATAAAGTTTTGCGCGGCTAATGCAGCACTTTTTTGAGCTACTATTCGCATATCGCTTCTTCGTGCTTGTCTATAAATAGGTTTAAATATTCCGATGACTTGAAAAATAAGAAATTTTAGGGCACCCAAGATTCCTATGAAATCAAAGTAGAGTGTAGGAACAATTTTCTGATAATAGTTCAGGGCAAATTTTTCTCTTTTGGAATAGTCAGCAGCTGATTTGTCACCGTACTGCGATTTTAAAAAAGCAACATTAGATTGTACTCTTTTTCTCCAAAGATCTTTTCTAGCCACTACGACAACCATTTGCTTTGCAGTTTTTGCTGCATTTTGATTAAAGCTTACTTGCGTGAGCTTTTCTAGCACATCGACTGAGGTAATTTGGTAGAATTCCCAGAGTTGCATGTTACTGCTTGTAGGGGCGAGAGTAGCCAGACGAATACATTTTTTCACTTTCTCATCATCAAGGGCTTCAGCTTTAAAGACACGCACGGAGCGTCTGTATTGAATAGCTTCGCTTACTGATTTCTCTTTAATTAAATCCATTTCAGTAATTTCTTGATTGTAGTTAGTTTGTCTTTATAAGGTGCATATCGCATGGGTAAATCCAACCAGTTTGCTTTTTTTACAATTGATTTTTTATGTGAAAAAGTGTCAAAACTTAATGACCCATGATAGGCACCAATACCACTATGACCTACACCTCCGAAAGGCAGACGTTTATTTGAAAAATGAACTACTGTGTCATTTATACAGCCTCCTCCAAAAGAGTAGTTTTGAATAATTTCACTTGCAAATGTTTTATTCTCCGTAAAAATATATAGTGACAATGGTTTCTCGTATTTTGAAATCACGGCGTGTAAGTCAGCACCACTAGAATATTCAAGAATAGGTAATAAAGGCCCAAATATTTCGTCCTTCATGATAAGACTGTCAATATCAGATTCATCAATAAGCGTTGGCGCTATGTAGCAATCGGATTCATTCGTTTGACCGCCAAAAATGACTTTGTCGTTGTCAATCATTGCAGTTAATCGAGTCCAATTTTTAACATTGACAATTCTGGCATAATCAGGGGATTCTTCTGGTTTATTACCATAAGCAGCGGTTATTTCCTCTTTCATATATTCGATAAACTTATTTTTCATGTCTTTCTGAATCATGATATAATCTGGAGCAATACAGGTTTGTCCCGCATTAATGAATTTTCCCCAAACAATTCTTTTCGCAGCCAATTTCAAATTGGCAGTTTCATCAATAATACATGGATTTTTTCCACCAAGTTCCAATGTTACTGGAGTAAGGTGTTCTGCTGCAGCTTGGGCAACTATTTTCCCTACGGGAACGCTGCCGGTAAAAAAGATATAATCCCAGCGTTGCGAAAGTAAATTTTTGGATACATCCACACCACCCTGAATAACTTCAACGTGATTCACATGGAACGTTTTTGCTATTATTTTAGCAATAATAGCAGATGTATTAAGTGTTAATTCAGAAGGTTTGATGACTACTTGATTTCCGGCAGCAACTGCAGAAACCAAAGGACAAAGAGCCAATTGGAACGGGTAATTCCATGGAGCAATAATTAATACCTTTCCATAAGGATCTTTGTAAATATAATCTTTAGACGGAAAATTGAGCAGTGATGGAAAAACCCTTTTTGGCTTTGCCCATTTATTCAAGTTCTTAATCGTATCTTTTAATTCAGAAATAACATAGCTGGTCTCTGTTAGTACAGCTTCAAAAGCAGGCTTTTTAAAATCATCGTATAAAGCTTTAATGATCTCATCTTCGTGAATTATAATAGTATTAAGAAGTTTTATTAGAGTTTCTTTTCTATATTCTATATTAGTTTTGTAGCTCATTATAAATTTGGGTCATTAATTTCTATGCAAGTTAATTCTTAAATTTTAATAATGTTTTTTTATTATGCTAAAATTATAGTGCATTCCAGATTACTTCATTCGGTACTGGAGCAATTATGGAGAGTGTTTCTTTAGAGACTGGATGAACAAAAACTAATTTTCGGGCATGCAGATGGATACCGCCGTCCGGATTGCTTCGGTCAAAACCATACTTTAAATCGCCTTTTATTGGAGAGCCTATGGATGAAAGTTGCGCTCTAATTTGATGGTGTCTTCCTGTATGCAGATTGATTTCTAATGCAAAGTAATTGTTCAATTCCTTAAAAATGGTATAATCCAAGCTCGCTAATTTACTGTCAGGAACTTCTTTTATGTGTGCTTTTGAGGTATTGTTTTTTTCGTTTCTTTTAATGAAATGAATCAGTTTGTCTTGAGCGTTAGCGGGTTTGTTTTTTACAATTGCCCAATACGTTTTTTGAGTTTCCCTGTTTTTGAATAACTCATTCAAGCGAGGTAACGCTTTGCTAGTTCTGGCAAAAACTACAATTCCAGTTGTGGGTCTGTCTAAACGGTGCACCACACCAAGGAAAACTTCTCCTGGTTTGTTGTATTTTTCTTTGAGATATTCTTTAACGACTTCCGATAAAGGTTTATCGCCCGTTTTATCGCCTTGTACAATATCGCCTACTCGTTTGTTCACCACAATAATATGGTTGTCTTCATGTAAGACTTGGAGATTGTTTTTGTTCGAAATTATTTTCAAAATGAATTTTATAATTTAGGTATTGCGAGAAAGGTATTGTTATCTTTCAATATCAACTCCTTAAAATTAAGTGTACTAGTTTAAGGAGTTGCTATTCTATTTTTAATATTGTTCCTTGTCATTAGGGAAGTCACTCGATTTTACATCGGCAACATATTGACCAATGGCGCTCGTCATATCATCATATAAATTCATGTATCTTCTCAGGAAACGAGGGCTAAATTCATTGTTCATCCCTAACATGTCATGAATAACAAGCACTTGCCCGTCAACGCCACCTCCAGCACCAATTCCTATTACTGGAATCGAAATACTTTTAGCCACTTTTTCAGCTAAATGAGCAGGGATTTTTTCTAAAACCAAAGCAAAACAACCTAGTCTTTCTAACAGTTTAGCATCTTCAACTAATTTATCTGCTTCTTCTTCTTCTTTGGCACGAACGGTATAGGTTCCAAATTTATAGATGGATTGCGGTGTTAAACCCAAATGCCCCATAACTGGAATACCTGCATTTAATATTTTTTTAATTGACTCTTTAATTTCTTTTCCACCTTCCAGTTTTACGGCATGTCCACCGCTTTCTTTCATAATTCTAATGGAAGAACGCAAAGCTTCCTTCGGATCTGATTGGTAACTTCCAAAAGGTAAATCTACTACAACTAAAGCTCTTTCAATTGCTCTAACAACCGAAGAGGCATGGTAAATCATTTGGTCTAATGTAATTGGTAAAGTTGTCTCATGTCCAGCCATCACATTTGAAGCAGAATCACCCACAAGAATAACATCAATACCGGCTGTATCCACAATTTTAGCCATGGTGTAATCATAAGCGGTCAGCATAGAGATTTTTTCTCCATTTGCTTTCATTTCAATTAAGGACTTAGTGGTAATTCTTTTATAATCTTTTTTTGCGACAGACATAGTTTTATTTTTATGAGTTGTAAAAGTAGTAAAACAAATGATTATGTAATATAAAAATGGATTCGACTTTCATCGAATCCATTTATAAAAATCCACTTTGTAGAGATTTAATTTATAAAATTAATTTTTCTTTAGAATATTATCTAATACGGCAATGTAGTCATCAATAGAATCAGTGTTGGTATTTATGGCTATACTACCGTTTCCATAAGGTTGATACATCTTTATATTATCACGAGAAAAAAGACCAACAGTAGGTACTTTCGAAGCGCTGGCCAAATGCATAATTCCGCTATCGCCTCCTATAAAAACTTCTGTATTTGCCATAAGCGCGCCTATTTCGCGAACATCTTTACTGTAAAATGTTGGTGCTTTGAAACCTATTTGGGAAACGTTTTCCACGGGTAACACTTCGATGATATTGTAGTCTGAATATTCTGCTTTTAATCGGTCATAAAAAGGTGCCCACCAGGATTCCGGATAGCATTTGTCCGCTGTAGCAAAAGTAAAGATGCAAATGGTTTTTTTATCGTTTTGTACAATAGTATGTAGTGTCTTTTTAGCTTCCGCAAGTTCTGAAGGACTTAACTTCAAGTCTAAATGAGGAACAGGGCTATTGTTTTCTTTGAATCCAAGTTTAGTTAAATAATGCCTAAAGTTGTACACGGGGTATTTAGCAATATGCTCATAATCGTTGTACTTCAATTGAATATCATCAACATCATCTCCAAAAAACTTATATTTTGAATTCACAAATTGCGCAGATAATCTTCCAGACGAAGAATTCTCCACTACATTTATCACAATGTCATAACTGTATTTTTTTAAGGAAAGCCAACCTTTAACGTATTTAGTAATCTCTTTAAAAGGTTTTCTTGGGAGTTTTATAACTCGATTGATGTTAGTGTAATTTTGAAAAATAATAGGCGCTAAGCCACCATTGACAAATAAATCTATTTCACAGTCAGGAAAAGTTGCAATAACATCCTGCACTAGCGGAGTGATTAACAATTGATTTCCTAATCTAGGGTTGGGTCTACAAATTAGAATTTTTTTAAACTCCACTTTTGTCAAATCGATATTTTGATCAAATTGTGAAGCCCCGACGTTCTTCGTAAGGCGACGCATTAGTTTTCGTCTTAATGCGTTAATGTCTGTTTTTAAACCCATGATTTATATAAAATTTATTTTAATCTGTACTTTGATACAAGCTTCAAATCTTATTTCCTTAGCTATTGTAAAATAGTTTTCAAAGGAACGATTTTTTTTTATATCCTAAAGAAGGAAAGCGGTCCTTTAAGTAAAAAAGCAGAAGGCTATAGTCTAAGTTATTTTTTTTAATGGCATGTCTTTTGTATTAGTGAATCGGATTGTATTACTCTTGTACAATTTAAGAAAAGCAAAAACCATGAAGTATTTTATCGCTCTATTATTGTTGTCGGGTTCTATGTATTCTCAAGAACAGGTGTTTAATGTACAACGTTATTGTGTTGACGAATTTCCTTTTAAGATTGGAGAATGCGATATTTCAGGAAATGAATATTCGTTTGTGTTCCTCGATAGAAAAAAGAATGACGTGGTATTCTTTTTTACTAATATGAAATTGAAATATAAAATTATGAAATCAGTGGTCTATTCTCCGGATCCTAATTACATACTTTATTCTTTGGAAAACGAGAAAGGTACTGTTGATATGAAAATTAACAAACAGAACACTAAGATGGAATTTCTATATCCTAACAACCATATTTACTTAACGGTAGGTAAATCAACTAAGTTGTAATTGCTTTTTTAAAGTGATAACATTAATCAATAATTGCAATTTCTTCTTTGGGTTGTTTTATTCGAATCGTTATTCTTTTGTATTCCCATTGTGTTCCGTTTTTGTAAGCTGAAATATCCATTTTACCATTTGCTTTGCTGCCTTTGATTCTAATTGTTATTTCGACAGACGTATTATCATTTGTGTATTTTGCATCTCCTTCTAGAATGGCTAATTTGCCAATGGGCTCTATTTCTCCAAGGATTGTTTTTGCTCTGTGGTTTGCATTTACTTTTTCAATTGCTTTAGTATATAGAGAATCCTCGGAATACGCTTGCGCAAAATTGCTAGCGGTGCCATCAATGCTAGTTGTCGCTAGCAAAGTTGCGACAATTGTAAATAGCACGATACAAGTGGGTACAAACCATTTCCAATTAGTTTTCCACCAACTTGTTGGAGCTATTAATTCGTTGTCCATTATTTGTAAATTTGTTTTATTGAAGTAAAACGGTTCTAGTACGCTAATATAGCTGTTTTATTGCATTTAAGATTTAGACCTTCATTTTACCACGAAATGCCCTAGCCCCGATAGAAGCGGCATCCTTTATAGCTGCCGTTTTTGGCAGGTGTAAAGATATAGCGGAAAGCGGGAAATAGCTCCTAAAAAATAAACCACCCTCTTATTTTGAAATAAAAGGATGGTTGCTATATTTTATGATAATGTGATTTTTATGCCGTAGTGGGATAGTATTTTTTTCGAAACCAAAAAGCGACATTCACTAAGGCGATCAATGCCGGAACTTCTACTAATGGGCCTATAACCCCTGCAAAAGCTTGTCCGCTGTTGATGCCAAACACACCAATTGCAACTGCGATGGCCAATTCAAAATTGTTTCCTGTGGCTGTAAAGGCAATAGCAGTACTTTTAGAATAGTCGGCGCCAAAGTATTTCCCGACCATGAAGCTCAAAACAAACATCAAAGTGAAGTAGATAACAAGAGGAATGGCGATTCGAACGACATCCATCGGGATTTGAACGATTAATTCTCCTTTTAGGCTAAACATGATCACAATCGTGAATAATAAGGCGATCAGGGTAATTGGGGAGATGAAAGGGACGTATTTATTCTGGAACCAGTCTTCGCCTTTTAAATGAATTAAAGCATATCGACTGATGATTCCCAACGCAAAGGGAATTCCTAAATAAATACCAACACTCTCGGCAATTTGTCCAATACTGATGTTGACTTCAAAACCGGTGTAGCCAAAATAGGGTGGAAGTACGGTGATAAAAATATACGCATAAACACTATAAAGCAGTACTTGAAAAATACTGTTTAAGGCAATTAGTCCAGCTGCATATTCTCTGTCTCCATCTGCAAGGTCGTTCCAAACTACAACCATAGCAATACAGCGAGCGAGCCCAATAAGGATAACGCCAATCATGTATTCAGGATAGCCATTGAGGAAAATGAGCGCCAAGGCAAACATTAAGATTGGGCCTAAAACCCAATTCAAGAATAGGGAAGCACCTAGCACTTTTGTGTTTTTAAAGACTTCTCCCATTTGTTCGTATTTCACTTTTGCCAATGGCGGATACATCATTAGGATAAGTCCAATTGCCAACGGGATATTAGTGGTACCACTTGAAAAGGAATTGATAAAGTCTCCGCTAGAGGGGAAGAAGTTCCCGATGGCAACACCTATTGCCATGGCAAGGAATATCCAAAGGGTTAAATAACTATCGAGAAACCCTAGTTTTTTTCGGTTCAATGCAGGAGCGCAATTAGTTGCAGACATATTATTTTTTTATTTGTGAGAATACATAGAAAAGCTCCGTAGCAATTTGGATGCTTCTTTCTTTGTATTTTTCTTCTTGTTGGGGTGTATTATCAAATGCCTTTGGGTCTTCAAAAGTGATAGGAATGCGTTTTTCAGCACCAGCAATAAATGGGCAGCCGTTATCAGCACTTGAGCAAGTCAATATTGCTGCAAAGTCGGATTGCGGATTAAAACTGTCGTCATAGGTTTTAGAAAACCCAATAATAGGATGTTCATTTTCACTATATTTTATGCTGTAAACGGGATTCGTACCTTCAGAAAGTGGTTTCAGTTGGAATCCTGATTGTTCTAATGTTTTCGCAGCCATGGGGAATAATGCCGTAGCTTCTGTCCCGCCGGAATAACAATACACGTTTTTCACATTAAAATGTGCTGCTGCTGTTTGTGCCCAAACTTGCGATAAATGGCTCCTTCTTGAGTTGTGGGTACAAATAAAGTTGAGTCGGATGTCTTGTTCTTTATTTACTTTCTCTTGAATAAAATCAATAAGTGGTAGCAGTATTGCTATTCGTTCGGGAGTAATAGTCCCGAATTGAAAGGAGCTAATTTCATTTTCTATCGAAGGGAATACACTAGTATTAGATTGTGTCATACACGGAGTAGATTTTAGTTAACAACAGCCTCCACCAGGAGTACAGCTATTCGTTTGAGTTGGAATTTCAGATAGTTTTGTTTTTTGCTTTTCTTGCGGAATTCCACATGCGTCTTCTGCTAGGCAAGCGGTTTGTTTGTTCAATAGTGTAAAATCCTTTCCGTTGAATCCTAAGTCGTATTTACCAATAGTTTCTGCTTGGTACTCTACTTCTATTTCGTGGTCTTCAATTCCTAGAACTTTTTCAGATAGTGTGATAATATCCAATAGTTTCTTTGGTTTTAAACGGTGTTCAAAGTCATTGGCATCCCACAACTGGAAGTTTACCACGGTTTCGTTTCTTACTTTTCCTCCGCAGTCAATGAAGTTTTTGGTGATTAAACCTACTTCAGTAACGTGAAAATGTTCTGGTACATAAGTGCCATTTGGCAATTGGAAAGTTACATTTTCTAATGTGCTTAGCTGTTTTTTAATTTCTGATAACTTCATTATTTTATATTTTAAAAATTAACAACATTGATTTTTTTTGTTTTCTAAATAGGTGTTTACTTGGTTGAAGAAGCCACGAATTTTATTGAAGCCTTCTTCGTCTAGACAATAACAAATCGCGTTACCTTCAAAACTACCTTTGATGAGTCCGGCGTTTTTTAATTCCTTTAAGTGTTGGGATACGGTAGGTTGTGCAAGGGGCAATTCGTTTACAATATCTCCGCAAACACAGCTGTTTACTTTTATAAGATGCTGAATTATGGCAATACGAGCCGGATGGCCAATTGCTTTCGCCAAGATTGCCAACTCATTTTGCTCTTCGGTAAAATGTTCTGTTTTAGTAACTCCCATCGTTATATATTTATATTGCAATATTACGATATAGTTTGTCGACAGGCAAACTTTAGTATGATTATTTTTGTGAAACATAATAAGAGTAGTGGAGAATACTCTTGTTTAGTTGAACTAGCTAGCTCCTGGTATCTTTTTATCTCTTTTAGTTTTAACTCCTAGTAACGCGGTTTCGCTTTTTATTTGCCATAGATTTATAGATTAAAAAAATAATTTTTTGGAAATCAGTGAATCTATGGCAATTATTTTACTAGTACTAGGCTATGCTCGGAGGTAGTTTATTTCTGAACACTGCTATAGCTCAAACGTCTCTTTTGCGATAGCATGAAACCCCACACTTTTTACTTTGTGTTCAATATCTGCTAATGAAACGATTTGGTTTGTATGTACCGTAAATTCTCGAGGAAAAATTTCAGTATTGAGGATAATGTCAACAATTCCTTCTAATTCTAATAGGCTGTTTTTAATTGCTGTTAAATCGTTTTCTTCCATCGCGTTTGTTCCAAAAGTTTTACCGTGATTTCCTGGAATAACATTTTGTGATAGTAAACTCATGTTTGTATTGTTTTAAGATTAGTGAAAAAAACAAGATGAAAATAGCACCCTTTTTTAGTAGTATAAATTTAGTCATTTATTAGGTACAAACTGTAATAAGCAGGATGGTATTTTAGGTTGACATACTAGCTATTTTATTTGTAAACAAATAAGAGGTGTTGAACTTACGTCAAATGGACTTTCAGAAGAAGTGTTAATTATCTCATTGTATTTAAACAAAGATGTAACGACTGTTTTTGTAAATTAATCACTAACTTAGTGTATTATATATCAATTAGTTAAAACCTTAAGTAAGATGGAAAATAAAGATAATAAACCAAGTCCTAAATCTCAGAAAACGGAAGAAGCAGATAAAGATAAATTACCGGATTCTTTGAACTATCCGCCAAGTGAAGATATCTACAATAAAGGACATAAGGAAGGGGATATCAATCCTGCGGATATCACTAAAAAGAAAATACCAGTTGAAATTAATAACCGAACAGAATTCAATGAAAAAAATTTCGAAGAAGATATGTCAGGAGGAGATTTAGATATTCCAGGGTCAGAATTAGACGATGCGCAAGAGGAAATAGGAAGCGAGGATGAAGAAAATAACCACTACAGTATTGGCGGTGATAACCACAACGATTTGGAAGAAGACAATGGATAGTTATTGCTACTACAAAAGATCATAAAGTTCTTTTGCAGTAGCAGTTTTTTAGTGTCTACCTAAGCGATTATAAAAAAGTACGAACACTATTTTAGTGAATATTACTGTACGTATATAATGCGAAAAGCACTAATAGGAAGGTAATAACGACTGAATTAATAATGATGATAGCACTACTTTTGGCTAAGGAGACTATAAATTTGTTTCCGTAAAAACGACGGTGTGCCGGAAAGAAATAATAAATCATCCAAAATATCCCCAACGATTTTAAGCTAAAATGTACCCATTCTAGAATAGGGTTTTTCCCAAATAAGATAAATATTTTATCAATAAAAAATAGGGTCAACACCAGTAAAAGAATAAATGAAAAATAATGCAGAGTAAAGATTCCGCTATCATAGTAATACCATTTTTTCTTATCATGAAAAAGCCATAAAACAAAGGCGAAAACAGGCATGTACATAAACAATAATTTCGGTAAATTATTTGTAAATGATTCAGTGAACTTTTCTACAATTTGTTCGTTTGTATTTTCTTCTTTAACGGTTAACCATTTTTTCAGGAACCAATATTCAGTGTTGCTTACCTGTACCTTTTTACCTCCATGTTTTTGAATGGAGTCTAATTCGTTGATGGATTTGTATCCAAAATCAGCAACTTCTTTTTTCGGAATCGAATCAGTAGTTTGGGCGTTTTTTATTTTTTCAATTTTATCTGTTTGCTGTAGTATTTTTTTTATCGTGTCATTGTTCTGTTGCGATAGCAAACCGACCTTTGTTAATCCATCCACACTCTTTTCTTCTATATGCAAAGAATCTATGGTGGGTATAATTACTTGTTTTTGTTTTGTAACAGCGGCTGTAATTTCTTTTTCGGGATTGTTAGGAAATAAGGAGATCATTAAAAAAGTCACAAAACTTATAAAAATATAAAGTCTTATAGGATTTAAATAAGACAAGCGCTTTCCTGACATGTACGCTTTAGTTAAGGCGGCTGGTTTAAAAAACAAAGAAAATATTGTCTTCCAAAAGGAATTGTCGTAATGAGTTAAGTCTTCAAAAAAATGAATAAAGATATGATGAAAAGACTTGCGGCTCAATGTGTTTTCCTGTCCGCAATGTGGACAATACCGTTGGTCGGCAACATGGTTACAATTGAGGCAGGTTTTATCTAGACGTACTTTTTCTTTTGACATAGGCAGTTATTGGTAATCAATTCAAGATTGTAAATTTATTAAACTTTCAGGTCGTTCTATTATTATTTCTATAAGATTTAACATACTTCAACTTTATAAATAATATAGTAATCGACCTTGCATCAGCTATCAGAATGGTGTATTAACGATACCCTTTGAGAAGCATTAGATTATATAAAAATAGATTTTAATCTGTTGATAAATTAAAAATCGTCAGTTTTAAGTAGGTTTTAATCTAAAAATCTTCTGTCAGGTCATTAAATATTAATGCGAATCAGTGTGAAAAAATTAACTAACTAATTGTTTATATATACAGCTGATAGGTTTTATATGTCTATTGGGCTTAACTTATTGGTAATCTAATTTTTATCTCAACCCTTGATTCGCGTTATTAACTTAATAATAATGATACAATGCTACTTTATTGCACATGAAAATTAATGGGCGAAGACATTTTATAGATGATTGAGATATAGAAAGTCGTGTATGATTCTGTTTTTTGAAATGATTAATGTTGATTTAAATCCTTACAAAAGAGAAAGCCTGCAACAAAAAAATACTTTTGTTGCAGGCTTTATTTATAATTTTCGTTATTTCATTTTTTAGATTTCGCGCTTGATTTGGATTGTCAATTCAACTTTTTTAAGAGTTGATTAGTTATACACATTAGTTCCGTGTTCATGAATGTCTAAACCATCAATTTCTTCTTCTTTAGTTACTCTAAGTCCCATTGTTTTCTTTAAGATAAACAATACAATAAAAGAAGTAACGATTGCCCATGCAGCAATTGCAAAAACACCAATTGCTTGAACACCTAATTGAGCAAATCCGCCTCCGTAAAGTAAACCTCCATCAGTTGCAAAAACACCAACTAATAAAGTTCCTAGTGCACCACAAACTCCATGTACAGAAACTGCTCCAACTGGGTCATCAACTTTAAGTTTCTTGTCTATAAATTCAATTGCAAATACAACCACGGTACCGCATATTAGTCCAATAAACGCTGCTCCTACTGGGCTTACTGCTGCACAACCAGCTGTAACTCCTACAAGACCGGCTAAAACACCGTTTAAGGTCATAGAGATATCAGGTTTTCCGTAAAGGCCCCATGTTACAAACATGGCGGTCAAAGCTCCTGCTGCTGCAGCAATATTTGTTGTTATGATAATTCCGGCTACCGCATTGGCACTATCACCTGATATTGCTAATTGAGAACCAGCATTAAAACCGAACCAGCCCAACCAAAGGATAAAGACTCCTAGTGATCCTATCATTAGATTGTGACCTGGAATAGGGTTTGATAAACCATTTGTGTATTTCCCAATTCGGGGACCTACCATTATAGCAGCTACCAATGAAGCCCAACCTCCAACGGAGTGTACAACAGTTGAACCAGCAAAATCTATAAAGCCTAATTTAGTTAACCATCCATCACCTTGCCAAACCCAGTGACCTGAAATTGGATAGATAAATACGGTCATCATCAAAGAAAAGATAAGATAGGTAGAAAATTTTGTTCTTTCAGCAATCGCACCAGATACTATTGTAGCAGCAGTTGCAGCAAATACAGTTTGAAAAAACAGACTGTGCATGTCTTTTACACTGTCAAAAAACAAAGTTGGGTTTCCTATAAATGAGCCGATGGAATCTCCGTACATAATAGTGTATCCAATTGCCCAAAATCCGATGGTACCGATACAAAAGTCCATCAAGTTTTTCATTATTATATTCCCGGTGTTTTTTGATCTGGTAAATCCAGCTTCCACCAAAGTAAATCCGGCTTGCATAAAAAACACTAAAATTCCGCAGATTACCACCCACATTAAGTCTAATACAGCATTCGTATCCATAGTATATTTTTTTATTAGTTAGTTTATAGAGTTTGGTTAGTTGAGCGCGTCAGATCCTTTTTCTTTAGTTCTGATTCTATAGGTTTCTTGAATTTCAGAAACAAATATTTTACCATCACCAACCATTCCTGATGATGCCGCTTCTAAAATTGCATCTATTGTTTTCTCTAAAAATTGATCAGAAACGACAACGGAAATATATCTTCGTTGAATGTCTGTGGTACTATAGGTTATTCCTCTGTATACATGCCCTTCTTTTTCATTGCCGACTCCAGTAACATCCCAGTAGGTGAAAAAATTGACTTCGATTTTGTGTAAAGCCTCTTTAACTTCATCAAATTTTGATTTTCGAATAACAGCTTCGATTTTTTTCATTAGGTAAATAATTTAGTTAATATTGATTAATTGGTTTTGGTTGTTATGTGCTCATTAATTTAACTTTTGAAATAGGTTAAATAAATTCATTTCTTACACGATTTTTAGTAACTGATTTTGACGAATTTATTAACTTTTCTTTAAGACAAGAAAGAATAATTAATGTTTTTGATCCAATTTGGAAAGAATTATCAATTACAAAAAATGACTTCCGAATTTTAGTTATTCGGTATTTTTATAGTAAAATATCGAAATATTCATAATTGATATTTTTAATAACACCCCCTATTTTTTGAGGGTGTGTGTTTTATTTTTATTGTTTTTAGATGTTTTTATAGGTTGTAATTCCTATTTTCAGGTCAAAAATTATGTAAAATAACTGTTTGTTGTTTTTTGAGTTAAAATCAACTTGTTCTACTTTCTATTTTAGTAAAGAAAAGTTAACAGTATGTTTTTTGATTATTAGGCATAAAAAAACAGCCTTTAATCCTGATTGGACTAAAGACTGTTCTTCGATTATTAATTAAGAATTTAGGTCTTGGTAATATCTAAATATTGAGAATTAGTTTAGTGTATTTTTTCAAGTTCCAGATATAGCATACTCATTTCCTTTTCAAGTTTTTCAATTTCATTTCGCCAAAAAACAATGTTATTTGCGATTGAACTAATTTCGTCTTCTCGTTCGCTATTTGTTCTCAAAAACTGAAAGTCACGCGCGTCATTTAATTCGTTTTTTGAATTATTTAAATTGGAGTGTGTAACGGCAAGTAAATTTTTAATATCTGAAAGCCGACTATTGATTGCCAGTTTTCTTTCTTTTCCAACCCTTTCTGATTCTATTTTTTCTCGCTCAGCAATAAAACTCTTTTGATCTTCAATTTCTTGTTCTTGTATTTTATACTGCTTGTTGTTGTATTCCGTTTGATTATTTCTCTCCTCTAATTTTAAGGTTCTACTCTCTAGGATAGTATTGAAAATTAAAGTTCCAATTATTAAAACTAAAGTTCCTACGCCGATAAATAGGACGGTTTTATTTGCGCTTGCAAAACTCCGGGGCTCATTTAAAGATTTAGTTATTGAATGAGCCGAAGGAGCGACAAATGATTTTATTGGAGGAGGTGTTGAGAATAATATTTTACTTAATTCCTCTACATCGCCTGCATCTTTCCAATCTTCCATTCCTTCGCACCATACGGAAGTAGTTTTGGTTATTTTTTTTTCTTTCAGTTCGACAAAATTAAAAGGACCGCTGTCAGTAGTTCCGTCGTGTAAGTAATAGGTATTCATAGGCGTTATTTTAATTGATTCTGTTATTACTCTTTCATTTTCGTTCTTTCTACATTCTTTGGCTTAAAAAATTAATCCAAAAACATAGTTCTTATTCAGATAGTAGAAAGGACTCTATGAGAAAGCAAACAACATGCCTATTGCGATACTATATAGTAATTATATAACTATTTTCTAAAATTCTTAATTTGTGGTTTATAAAAAAGACATTGATATTCGTCGTGTTGTGACTTGAGTCATCTGGTAGCTTTTGTAGATCTTTATAAGTGTACTTTTTCGAAGAATAGTACATTAATTATACCTCAGCAATAAAAGGTTTTTTTTGTAATAAGGAGGATAGTAGACTTTAGGTTCCGGTTAGGTTTTACTGAACAATTCTATTGTTTTGGCTATAGCCTCATCAAAGTTTTCCCATGTTTTTTCTGATGTCAAATCGGTTGCTATAAATGTTTTATTGAATTTAGATAATAAGGTAAAGTAAACATAGCCACCTAGCATTAGTTGAAAAGCCGCATTAAGCGATTCGTCTTTTGTGTTAGTGGTAAATGTTTTGCCTACTTGGGCATTGAAGTACTTAAAAAGACTTTTCGTGTCCTCATTATTTTCGATTAATTGCCAGCGTAAAATTTCTTGGGTTAAAGTGTTTTCGCGTAATTCTTTGGTTCCTTCTTTAATGAAGCCTTTTAAATTTTCTAAATTATCCTTTTTTTCGTCAATGACTGAAAGGGATTTAAAGAAGTCGCCTTTTTGAGCAAAAAGCAAAAGTAGGCCTTTCATACCTCCAAAATAGCGGTAGATTAATGATTTAGAAACTCCTGCTTCCTTGGCAATGGCATTTATCCCAACTCCTTGAGGGCCTTTTTCTTTTAATATATCCAAAAAGGCTGTGTAGATCTTTTCTTCGGTAGCTGCTCTGTCTTTTTTCATTACAATTTGGATAGAGATAATACACCGCCTAATGTTATTCCGGATTCAATTATTCGGGGATAATGTTGTTGTAATAATTGGAACATATAAGGTAAGGGTACTTCATTAAAAGTTCCGTAATCTTCAAGGTACTCCATAAAAGCTTTTTTACCAGTTTGATCAAATTCTTGAAATATAGAATCGGTTTCTCCATCAAACTCTAAAACTTTTACATTGAGGAGCTCACAAAGTTCTTTGTTGAAAGCGGGTGTGGCCTTAATCCATTTATTATCTAGATAGATTTCGATATAACCATGTGGTACGAGTACATCTGAGCCAAATTTTTCAACAATCTGATCTACCGCGATGTGGTTTTTTACTTTTGCCAATCCTAATCTAGCCGGAATTTTCTCTGCTCTTAAAATCGCAATCAAAATTATTACTTTATCGATACAATGGCCACTTTTATGAGTTGTTAGCTCCGATGCGCGCCAATCTTCATTTATTAAACTAAAACGATAGGGGTAATACGGCCAGTTATCGCGAACGTATTCATAGGCTTTGATCGCAAATTCTTTAGGTGTCGGTGCTCCATCGGTGCTTAAAAAGGTATGTATAGCTTGTATCTTATTGTCTGCTAAATCGAAATGATAAGTTTCTTGTGTGTATTGCTCCATAGTGAGTAAATTATGTAACCTATTGGTTAACTGCAAAATTAATGCTTTAATAATTTAAATTAAGATAAATTGAAGTATATTTGTTACCGTATGGTAACATTTTTAAATTTATGTTACCAAGTGGTAACTTTAATTAATGAAAATGGAAGCATATATCTACGATTCAGTTCGAACACCCAGGGGAATTGGAAAAGGCAACGGCTCTTTAGCCCCAGTTAGTCCGGTTCAATTATTAACTACTTTGTTGACCGCCTTAAAAGAAAGAAACGATTTAGACACTAGTTTAGTAGAAGATTTGATAGTTGGCTGTGTGACTCAGGTTGGGGAACAAGGAGGGAATATTGCCAAAGTCGCTGCGCAGTGTTCTAATTATGGGGATCATCTCTCGGCCGTTTCCTTAAACCGCTATTGTGCTTCTGGGCTGGAAGCTATTAATCAGGCCGCAGCTATGATTAAATCAGGTTGGTCTGAGTTAATTATTGCTGGCGGAGTAGAATCCATGTCAAGAGTGCCCATGGGAATTGACGGTTCTGCTTGGTTAATGGAGCCCGATGCTGCTTTTGGACACTTTGTTCCTCAAGGAATCTCTGCCGACTTAATAGCAACGAAATATGGGTATTCTCGAAATGATGTAGATGGCTTTGCGGTAAATTCTCAAAAACGAGCTGCCTTTGCACAACAAAACGGCTTTTTTGATAAATCCATAATTCCAGTGACTGATATAAACGGCTTGGTTCATTTGGCAAAGGATGAATACATTCGAGCAAATACCACTTTAGAAATATTATCCAAATTATCGCCAGCATTTGAAAAAATGGGCGAGCAATTGTTTGATCAAATAGCCATAGATCGATACTTAGAAATCGAAAAAATAAATCATATACATCATGCCGGTAACTCCTCTGGCCTTGTTGATGGTGCTTCATTAATGTTAATTGGTTCCAAAGAAGTAGGGGAAAAACTCGGATTAAAACCAAGAGCGATAATCAGAATGGGTGCCGTATTGGGTAGTGAGCCATTGATCATGCTCGAAGGGCCTATTCCGGCGACTACAAAAGCGTTGCGAAATGCTAAAATGAAGGCGAGCGATATTGATGTTTTTGAGGTTAATGAAGCTTTTGCAGTGGTTCCCATGCGTGTGATGGATCATTTTAATATAGATCATTCCATTGTAAATGTCAACGGAGGAGCGATAGCTATGGGGCATCCGTTAGGAGCAACAGGCTGTATGATTCTGGGAACTGCCTTGGACGAATTAGAACGTCAAAATAAAAGTGCCGCTTTGGCAACTTTATGTGTTGGTGGAGGAATGGGAATAGCAACCATTATTGAACGTATTTAAAAACCAATTATCCTTTAGATTATGAATAATAAACATATAAAATATAGTATTGATACTGATGGTATTGCAATTGTTACTTGGGATGTGGCGGATTCTCCGGTAAACATCATGAATGAAGTTACTATGGCCGAATTCTTTTTAACTGTAAACCTTGCCATATCAGATGATGCCGTAAAAGGAATTATTATTGCTTCCGCCAAAAAGGATTTTATAGTCGGTGGTGATTTAAAATGGTTTTTGAATTATGACAAATCAAAAGAAGAATGTTTTGATATGCTCATGCAAACCAACACCTATTTACGGAAAATGGAGACTTGCGGCAAACCGGTTGTGGCTGCCATAAACGGTCTAGCACTTGGGGGAGGATGCGAAATAGCATTAGCCTGCCATTACCGAATCATGAGTAGCTATCCAAAAAGTTATATAGGATTGGTCGAATGTTCCGTTGGGTTATTCCCTGGAGCAGGTGGGACACAACGCTTTTTGAGAATGTTAGGTTCGCAGAAAACCATCGAATACATTACGAAATCTAAAAAACTAACTGCAGAACAAGCCTTGAAAGACGGTCTTGTCGATGAAATATGCAGTCCAGAAGATGATATCGTAATGCTGGCTAAAAACTGGATTATAACTAAGGGATCAAGCGAACAACCTTGGGACAACAAAAGATTTAAAGTTCCCGGAACTCCATTGGGTGTTGGACAAACGTCTGGAGTTACTGAATTTTTCAGTGTTTCGAATGCGATGGGGTATAAATCAACCCATGGAAATTTACCGCATATAAAAAATGTTCTAAGTGCCATTTATTATGGCGCAGCCTGTCATATTGATAAAGGATTAGAGATTGAAGCACGTTATTTTGTGGATACCTTATTCAGTAAAGAAACCAAAAATATTATCCGCGCTTCTTTTATTTTTATAAACGATGCCGCCAGAGGAAAATCAAAACCGAAAGGCTATGACCGAGTTTCTTTCAAAAAAGTAGGCGTTATAGGTGCCGGAATGATGGGGGCCGGGATTGCTTATGTAAATGCAAAGGCCGGAATTGATGTGGTGCTGAAAGATGTGAGCGTATCAAAAGCAGAAAATGGAAAAGGTTACATTAAAACACAAGAGCAAAAAAAATTAGAAAACGGATATACAACTGAAGCCAAAATAGAAGCGCTATTACAAAAAATAAAAGCTTCAGATTCAGATGCTGATTTAACGTCTTGTGATTTAATTATTGAAGCGGTTTTCGAAAACGAAAAATTAAAAAATACGATTACTATTGAAACCGAAAAAGTGATTGACGAAGCCGTAATTTATGCTTCGAATACTTCGACAATTCCCATAAGCCAACTCGCGAAAGCCTCGGTCAGACCGGATAAGTTTATTGGGTTGCATTTCTTTTCGCCTGTAGAAAAGATGCAGTTAGTAGAAGTAATTGTTGGTAAAGAAACAAGCGAAGGAACTTTGGCAGCAGCCATAGATTATGTAACTGCCATTGGGAAAGTACCCATTATCGTAAATGACGGTCGAGGTTTTTTTACTTCAAGAGTTTTTGGTAAATTTATAAATGAAGGAATTACAATGCTTACCGAAGGGGTACCGCCTGCCGTAATTGAAAATGTGGCTAAAAAGATAGGCATGCCAGTAGGTCCTTTGGCGATTTCAGATGAGATTAATTTGAAATTAATGTTGGCTATAATGAGCGAAGATCCCAATTTAACGCCTCATGAGATTGATTTACGAAGGACTTTGGTTACTATTATTGAAACGCATGGACGAACAGGTAAAAAAGAAGGGAAAGGCTTTTATGATTATCCAATAAATGAAAAGAAATCAATTTGGAAAGAATGGTCAAAAATTTATCCTCCTCAAGCCAGTTATGATGAAGAAGAAGTAGGCAGAAGATTGTTATTTGCTATGGTTATAGATGCTTACAAATGTTTAGACTCCGGAGTGCTTCAAGAACCTAAAGATGCTGATGTAGGTTCGATTTTAGGATTAGGGTTTCCAATACACACGGGAGGAGTGATGTCGTACATTGATTATGTAGGAGCCAAGGAATTTGCTTTGTATAGTGCCAAATTAGAAGCGAAGTACGGAGAGCGATTTAAGATACCCGAAAGTTTACAAGAACGAATTAAAAGCGCAGGAACCGGCCGGGTTTTCTACGAGAACTAAAAATAGACCAACTAAAAAACTAAAAGATATGTTACAGAATATACTAATAGAAAGAAAGATATACGCATCAGAAGAACATAAAATGATGCAAGGAATGATTCAGGAATTCATCTCGAATGAAATAATGGATAAGCTGGATGACTGGGAAAAAGAAGGCATGGTAGGCCGTGAAATATGGAAACGAGCTGGGGATTTGGGATTATTGTGCATCGATATGCCAGAAATTTACGGAGGCGGAGGACTTGATTTTTCATTTAACGCTTTATTCATCGAAGAATTTGCGAAAAAAGGAATTAGTGGGCCCGGTTTTTCATTGCATTCTGACATTGTAGCGCCTTATTTGTTGAAATATGGAACTGAGGATCAAAAGCAGAAGTATTTGCCACAAATGGCCAAAGGCGAAATGATTACTGCAATAGGGATGACTGAGCCGAATTGCGGGAGTGATTTGAAAGCACTTCGAACCACCGCCGAAGATAAAGGCGACCATTATGTAGTAAATGGACAAAAAACGTTTATCACCAATGGTTTTATGTGTGATATGGCCATTGTAGCAGTAAAAACAAATGTCAATACAGATCAGGAAGGAGTGACTTTGCTTATAATGGAATCATCGATGGAGGGTTTCAGTAAAGGAATTCCTTTTAAGAAAATAGGAATGAAATCTCAGGATACCTGTGAGTTGTTTTTTGATAATGTAATAGTGCCCAAGGAAAACAGACTGGGAGAGGAGAGAATGGGTTTCAAAATTATGATGGAAGAATTGGCTCGTGAAAGATTGACAGTAGGTATTTTTGCAGTAGCAACAGCCGAAGGAGCCATTGAAGATACCATCGCTTATACGACGGAAAGAGAGGCTTTTAAAACTCAGATTGCTGGATTTCAAAACACCCAGTTCAAACTAGTTGAATGTACCACCCAAATGCAAATACATCAGGCTTTTTTAGATCGCTGCATAGAGTTATTAGTAGATCACAAATTAACGACTGAAACCGCTTCAATGATAAAATATTCGGCGACCGATATGTGTGGTAGCGTGGTTGATGAATGTTTGCAATTGTTTGGAGGTTATGGCTATATGTGGGATTACCCGATTGCTCGTATGTATGCTGACAATCGTGTGGCTCGTATTTATGCAGGGACTAATGAAATTATGAAAATAGTAATCGCTCGTGGATTGTTTAAAGACTTATTGAAAAGATGAAAGAAGTATTAGAAAAATATGCAGTAGTTTCAACTGTAAAAGTACAATGGGGTGACATGGATGCCTTGCAACACGTAAATAATGTGGTATATGTTCGCTGGGGAGAAACAGCCAGGATTGATTATTTTAGAGCGCTTGGGTTTTTTTCATCTAAAGGAGAGAAAATGAAAACAGGTATTATTTTAGGATTCCAGTCGGTTAAATATATTGCTCCGGTAACCTATCCAGATACCATTCATATTGGTACAAAAACGGAAGAAATCAGGGACGATAGAGTCGTCCTTAAATCTTTTTATTACAGTGAAAAAAGCCAAAAATTGATGGCGATAAAAACACATGAGGTCATTTTGTTTGATTTCAAAACCCAAAGTAAAATTCCGGTTCCAAAAGAATTAGTACTTCAAATAAATAATTTAGAAAGTATTTAATTTTTAAACTGAAACAGTAAACCGCGCCATATGCAAGAAATTCTGCCGTTAGAAGGAATAAAAATTTTGGATTTCACTCGCTTATTGCCAGGGCCACTTGGTACGCATATGTTGAGTCAAATGGGAGCGGAAGTGATGAAAATTGAAAGCCCGAAACGAATGGATTATACGCGGTATTATCAGCCGCAAATTAAGGGAGTATCTACGTTATTTCATACGCTAAACCATACCAAAAAACAACTGATCATAGACTATGAAACCTCAGAAGGATATCAGCAAATCGTGGAAGAAATAAAATTAGCTGATGTGTTGGTGGAACAGTTTCGCCCCGGCGCGATGGAAAGTTTTAATTTATCATTCGACACCGTAAAGAAAATTAATCCAAATATCGTTTATATTTCGGTCACTGGTTACGGACAATCGGGAGATAAAAAGGAGGCCGCAGGCCATGATTTAAACTATATGGCCGAAACGGGATTGCTCAGTATGAATCGGGACGAACAAGGGAAGCCGGTACTTCCTGGTTTTCAATTGGCCGACATTGCCGGAGGTTCGTTCATGTTAGTTTCTGCCTGCACCAGCGGACTGTTAGCGCAAAGATTACGGAAAACCCCGCAATATATTGACGTTTCCTTATTTGACGCTACGCTGGCTCTTGGTGCGATAGCTCAGGGGATGTTGCAGGGAAAGGCCGACTATAATCAGATGCCTTTTTTAAGCGGAGGCTTGGTTAATTATAATGTCTATGAATGTTCTGATAAAAAATGGATTGCCTTGGGCGCTTTAGAATTAAAATTTTGGAATTCTTTTTGTGACATGGTGCAGCGGCCTTTGTGGAAAACTTCAGATATTTCAACTTTGGTTACTGATTTTTTTGACAAAAATCAATTAGAAGAATTATTCAAAACAAAAACTAGGGATGAATGGGTAGTGATGGCTTCAAGTTTTGATGTGTGCTTGTCTCCGGTACTAGAAGTAAAGGAGGTGTATGAGCAAAAACATACTAAAGACAGAGCTGTTTTTAAGGAGATTAAAATTGATGAGGAACAAATCTATATTTACGATAAACCTTATAAAAACTATATGGACTAAAACGTTTTTTATAGTGAAGAGTAGTAAATAGGTTCACTAAAACTAGAGAAACAATTGTCCATGGAGATATTTCTTTTGTTGACCAATATATAGACGGATGAGGTACAATGGGCGGAAGCTCGGATTCATTAAAAGAAAATATGGACCTTACTCATTTCAACGACTTAACAAAAAGAGCTGCGCTTTTAATTTATAGATTGATTAATACTAAATTTTAAATTGATAAGGAATATAATAGCTAACTTGAGCCGTAAAATTTAGTAAAAACGTCAAGCTTAGCTAACCAGAAATAATAACATAGATATAATGGCACTTATTACAAAAAAAACGAGTCAACTACTACTTTTATTCTTCTTCTGTATTTTGCAATCATTTTCTCAAGATACGGGTAGTAAAGAAATTAATCGACTTCAAAAATTAGCACAAGAAGTTACCATTATTAGAGATAATTGGGGTATTGCCCATGTATATGGCAAAACTGATGCTGATGCTGTTTTTGGGATGCTTTATGCGCAATGTGAAGATGATTTTAAGCGTGTTGAAATGAATTATATCGAAAAATTGGGGCGTCTTTCTGAAATCAAAGGGTCATCGGTTTTATATAATGATTTGGAGATACGCCTTCTCATTGATGTAGATGAAGCAAAAGCCGATTACAAAAAAGCAGCTCCTTGGTTGAAAAAACTTTTAAATAGCTATGCTGATGGAGTCAACTTTTACCTTTATAAACACCCTGAAGTAAAGCCTGCTTTATTGACACATTTTGAGCCTTGGTTTCCTTTGCTTTGGACAGACGGAAGCATTGGCGCCATAAGTACTGCGGATTTAACCACTGGCGAACTGAAATCTTTTTACTCCGGCAATGCCGATAAGGTTTCTTATATTGAACGGGAAAAAGACATGCAAACGGGATCTAATGGCTTTGCTTTGGCTCCAGCCAAAACCGCTTCAGGAAATACTATTCTTTACATCAATCCTCATACGACTTTTTATTTCAGACCTGAAATACAGATAAGTAGTGAAGAAGGTTTGAATGCTTATGGAGCCGTAACTTGGGGACAATTTTTTATATATCAAGGATTTAATGAAAACTGCGGATGGATGCACACCTCTTCAAATGTCGATGTAGCCGATATGTATGCGGAAAAAATTATAACTAAGAATAAAAAACTATTCTATGAATACGATTCAAAATTGGTTCCCGTTATCGAAAAGACAATTACGATTAAATACCTTCAAAAAGGAAAATTAATCCCGAAAGAATTCAAAACGTACTTTACCAACCATGGTCCAATAATGGCCGAAAGAGATGGAAAGTGGATTAGCCTAAAGTCAAATAACAGAAATATGAATAGTCTTGTTCAAAGCTGGGTAAGAACAAAATCGAAAGGATTTGACGACTATAAAAAAGCAATGGATCTGAAAGCCAACACTTCAAATAATACCGTTTATGCTGATAATAAAGGGAATATTGCCTATTGGCATGGGAACTTTATTCCTATTAGAGATAAAAACTTAAACTGGTCAAAAGTTGTTGACGGAACGACATCAGCAACACAATGGAAGGGCTTGCATGAGGTCTCGGAAACTGTTCATTCCTATAACCCTTCCAATGGTTGGCTGCAAAATTGCAATTCCACACCCTATTCGGCTGCTGGTGTAGAGAGTCCGAAAGAGGAGGACTATTTACCTTATATGGCACCGGATGGAGAAAGTTTTAGAGGAGTAAATGCAGTTCGTTTATTAAGCAAAGGCGAAAAATATACTTTAGATAAAGTAATTGCCGATGGATATGACACGAAACTCTCCATTTTTGAGGTGCTAATTCCTGCCTTAGTTTCTAGTTTTGAAAAAAATATAAAAACGGATACTACGCTTTATGCAGACTTGGCGGAACCGATAGCCGTTTTAAAAAAATGGGACTACTATGCAAACGAGAATTCGGTTGCTACAACTTTGGCTAACGAATGGGGATTTACCTTAGATCCTATCATTAGAAAGACTTACATCAATGAAGGTGAGTTAGATCAGGTTGAAAATACAGTAGATTTCGCGAAAAATGCTTCGCCGGACCAACTGCTACCGCAATTGCAAATGGTTGTTAAGGAATTAAAAACGAAATATGGAACATGGCAAATTCCTTGGGGCGAAATCAATCGTTTTCAAAGATTGTCTGGAGATATAAATCTCGATTATGATGATGCCATTGCCAGTTTGCCCATAGGCAATTCTTCCTCACTTTGGGGCTGTCTACCAGCTTATAAAAGTAGTTACCAAAAAAACACAAAGAAAAGGTATGGTTACAGCGGCAATAGTTTCGTGTGCGCTGTAGAATTTGGAGATAAAATAAAAGCTAAGTCTTTATTGGCCGGTGGAAATAGTGGAGATCCTAAATCGAAACACTTTGATGATCAGGCAGGAATGTATCAGAAAGGCGAATTCAAAGATGTACTTTTTTACAAAGAAGATGTAGAGAAAAATGCAAAACGAAACTACCATCCCGGAGAATAACAGCTAATAGAAAATAAAAAAATCCGCTTGAGAGAAACTTCTGCTAAGCGGATTTTATCGTAAAATAGTTCTAGCTGTAAATACCATTTGTGATTAAGTAATTTCCTTCTCCGCTTTAGTTTTAGTCTTTAGATTAAGTTAGTAGTGTAAATAATTTTTCCAATTTCTATTAGTACGTCATAGCATACAGTTGATTATTCAGCATTCGTAAAAATATCAAGATTTGAAATTCTGCCCTATTTTTCAATTTAGAGCAGTGAATGCAGCATGTTGAAATTTGATAAGCCATTTTTTTTTAGTAATTTTAAGGAAATAAAAGAACTATGAAAATTATAGCCTTTGGCGCAAGCCCCAGTAGAAATTCCATTAATAAAAAATTAGCAACATATGCTGCTGGTTTATTTGAAAATGGGGAAGTTGAAGTGCTTGATTTAAATGCGTACCAGATGCCAATATTCACTGTGGATATTGAAGAGTATATAGGAGAACACCCTTTAGCGCAAAAGTTTTTGGATAAAATTGGCACTGCGGATG
Source organism: Flavobacterium gillisiae (assembly GCF_900107635.1). Taxonomy (GTDB): domain Bacteria; phylum Bacteroidota; class Bacteroidia; order Flavobacteriales; family Flavobacteriaceae; genus Flavobacterium; species Flavobacterium gillisiae. The sequence goes on along the minus strand of NZ_FNRD01000004.1, from coordinate 28,748 downwards.
TTTTAGTGGTTTCCATGGCTGAAAATAACGGAAACTATTCAGCGGCTTTTAAAAATATTTTTGACTGGTGTTCGCGTATTTCTGGGAAAGTTTTTCAGGAAAAGCCAATGCTTCTAATGTCCACCTCAGACGGAAAAAAGGGAGCAGCAAATGTTTTGGGTATTGCTAAAAATGCGTTTCCATATTACGGAGGAAATATAAAAGCGGCATTCTCATTACCTAGTTTTTATAGTAATTTTGATGTTGAAAACGGGATGATAACTAATCCTGAATTAGATAATCAATTGAAGGCGATTGTTAATAGTTTTCAATTCTAAAATCAAGAATCGTTAATCTTCAACCTAAAATCATTTTGTCAATATCATTCTTAATAACTTTGAGGGCGTACTCTTTTAAAATATATTGAGATATCCTATATTAGCACAAAATCCACAAAATTTAAAATGTCAGATCAAAATCAATATACCGAAGATAATATCCGATCGCTCGATTGGAAAGAGCACATCCGTATGCGTCCTGGTATGTATATTGGGAAATTGGGAGATGGTTCTTCTCCTGATGACGGTATTTATATTCTTCTAAAAGAGGTGCTGGACAACTGTATCGATGAATTCGTTATGGGTGCTGGTAAAACTATCGAGGTGACTATTAAGGATAAAACGGTTACCGTTAGGGATTACGGTCGTGGAATTCCTCTTGGAAAAGTGATTGACGTAGTTTCTAAGATGAACACGGGGGGGAAATACGATTCCTTAGCTTTTAAGAAATCAGTTGGTTTGAATGGAGTAGGAACAAAAGCAGTAAATGCTTTGTCCAATTACTTTCGTGTAGAATCCGTTCGTGATGAGAAACAAAAGGCCGCCGAATTTTCAGCGGGGAATTTAATGCTGGAAGAAGATGTTATTGATACCACGAAGAGAAAAGGAACTAAGGTAACTTTTATTCCGGATGAAGCCATTTTCAAAAATTACAAATACCGTTATGAGTATGTAATCAAGATGTTGAAAAATTATTGTTACCTAAATAATGGACTAACAATAGTTTTCAACGGAGAAAAATATTTTTCTGAAAATGGTCTGAAAGACTTATTGGAAGAAACAATTCATGCAGATGATTTAGAATATCCTATCATTCACTTGAAAGGAGAGGATATCGAAATCGCATTAACACACAGTAAAACACAATATAGCGAGGAATACCATTCGTTTGTAAACGGACAGAACACCACACAAGGAGGAACGCATCTTGCTGCTTATCGTGAAGCAATTGTAAAAACCATTCGTGAATTTTACAATAAAAGTTTTGAAGCTTCAGATGTGCGAAAATCGATTGTGAGTGCTGTTAGTATCAAAGTGATGGAGCCTGTATTTGAATCACAGACGAAAACCAAGTTGGGTTCTACTGATATTGGGTCGGAACCTGGTATGCCGTCCGTGCGTACTTTTGTAAATGATTTTGTTAAAACTAAATTAGATAATTACTTACATAAAAATACGGCGACTGCCGATGCTTTATTACGCAAAATTCTTCAAGCAGAACGAGAAAGAAAGGAATTATCAGGAATTCGAAAATTAGCCAAAGACCGAGCTAAAAAATCGAACTTGCACAACAAAAAATTAAGAGATTGTCGTGCACATCTTACGGATACTAAAAATCCAAGGAATCTAGAAAGTACGCTTTTTATCACAGAGGGAGATTCTGCATCTGGTTCGATTACAAAATCTCGTGATGTTAATACACAGGCTGTTTTTAGTTTGCGTGGAAAGCCGTTGAACTCCTACGGCATGAGCAAGAAAATTGTTTATGAAAATGAGGAATTCAATTTATTGCAGGCTGCATTAGACATTGAAGATGACATGGAAAACCTGCGTTACAATAATATTGTGATCGCAACGGATGCCGATGTCGATGGAATGCACATTCGTTTATTGTTAATTACTTTTTTTCTACAGTTTTTTCCTGAATTGATAAAAGAAGGGCATTTGTATATTTTACAAACACCTCTTTTTAGGATTCGAAACAAGAAAGAAACTATTTATTGCTATTCTGAGGACGAGCGAAAAGCAGCCATTGAAAAACTGAAACCAAAACCGGAAATTACTCGATTTAAAGGTTTGGGAGAGATATCACCCGATGAGTTTAAAAATTTCATTGGAGATACGATTCGTCTTGATCCCGTTATGATGGATAAAAACACCTCGATTGAACAACTGCTTTCTTTCTACATGGGGAAAAATACGCCAGACCGACAAGAATTTATCATCAAGAACTTGAAGGTGGAATTGGACGTGATTGACGCAGTATAAAAAATAATATTAAGTTGATAAGAACTTTTCTTATACAATTCAAAGAAAATAAATGGACGAAGAAGAAAATATAAATCCAGAAGAGCAACAAGAATCAAAAAAGCCTGAAGGACAGCATTTTTACGATAATAGAGAAGACGAGAACGATACTATTACCAAAGTTACGGGAATGTATAAGGATTGGTTTCTGGATTATGCTTCCTATGTAATTCTAGAACGTGCTGTTCCTGCAATTGAAGATGGTTTTAAACCGGTTCAACGTAGAATCATGCACTCTCTAAAGGAGTTAGATGACGGTCGTTACAATAAAGTCGCTAATGTAGTGGGACACACTATGCAATACCATCCTCACGGGGATCAGAGTATTGGTGATGCGATGGTACAGATTGGACAAAAAGAATTATTGATTGATTGCCAGGGAAACTGGGGAAATATCCTGACCGGTGATGGAGCTGCAGCTTCTCGTTATATTGAGGCTCGTTTGTCTAAGTTTGCTTTGGAGGTTATCTATAGTCCCAAAATTACGGATTGGGGAATGTCGTATGATGGAAGAAGAGCTGAACCTAACAATCTTCCCGTTAAGTTTCCATTGCTTTTAGCACAAGGTGCTGAAGGTATTGCAGTAGGACTTTCGACAAAAGTATTACCACATAATTTTAATGAGTTAATCGATGCTTCGGTAAAAATATTGAAGGGGAAACCTTTTACGATTTATCCGGATTTCATGACTCAGGGTATCGCAGATATCTCCAACTATAATAATGGATTGCGAGGCGGTCGTGTACGTGTACGTGCAAAAATTGCGCAACTGGATAAGAATACCTTAGTGATTACCCAAATTCCGTTTTCGACAAATACGACTACTTTAATAGACAGTATTTTGAAAGCCAATGATAAAGGGAAAATCAAAATCAAAAAGATTGAAGACAACACAGCTGCCGAAGTTGAAATTTTAATTCATCTTTTTCCTGGAGTTTCTCCAGATAAAACTATTGATGCGTTATTTGCTTTCACGGCCTGCGAAACATCTGTAGCGCCATTAGGTTGTGTTATTGAAGACAATAAGCCTTTGTTTATTGGTGTTTCTGATATGTTGAAAATTTCGACTAACAGAACGGTTCAATTACTAAAAAGCGAACTTGAAATTCAATTAAGTGAACTGGAAGAACAATGGCACTTCTTGTCTTTGGAGCGAATATTTATCGAAAACAAAATCTACCGTGACATTGAGGAAAAAACCACGAGAGAAGATGTTATACAAGCAGTTGATGATGGTTTAAAACCGCACATTAAACATTTAAAACGTGCTATAACAGAAGAAGATATTCTACGTTTGTTAGATATCCGAATCATGCGTATCTCTAAATTTGATAGCAATAAGGCACAAGATAAAATTGAAGCTTTAGAAGGAAATATAGAACAAGTAAAACATGATTTAGAACATTTAATTGATTTTGCTATTGCTTATTTTATCAAGCTGAAAGAGAAATACGGAAAAGGTCGCGAACGCCAAACAGAGCTTCGTGTTTTTGATGATATCGAAGCTACAAAAGTAGTTTTACGAAATACTAAACTATACGTTAATAGAGAAGAAGGCTTTGTAGGAACGAGTTTGAAAAAAGACGAGTATGTTACAGATTGTTCAGATATTGACGACGTCATTGTTTTTCTACGTGACGGAAGCATGATGGTGACTAAAGTGGATGCCAAAACCTTTGTGGGTAAAGATATTATTCACATTGCCATTTTTGACAAAAGCGACAAGCGCACTATTTATAATGTGATTTATCGTGACGGTAAATCTGGTCCTTCTTATATAAAGAGATTTAACGTTTCAGCGGTTACCAGAGACAAGTTGTATGATTTGGCAAATGGAACTAAAGGATCGCAAATACTTTATTTCACTTGTAATCCGAATGGAGAAGCCGAAGTGATAACGATTATATTACGTCAGATAGGAAGTATTAAGAAATTGAAATTTGATATTGATTTTGCTAAAATGGCTATTAAAGGTCGTAGTTCCAAAGGGAATTTAGTTTCCAAGTATCCGATTAAGAAGATTGAAATTAAAGAAAAGGGAATATCGACTTTACTACCAAGGAAAGTTTGGTATGATGATACTGTCCAAAGATTGAATGTTGATGCAAGAGGAGAATTGTTAGGGGAATTCAGACCTAATGATAAAATTTTGATTATTCAACAATCGGGGAAATTAAAAGTAATTACGCCAGAATTGTCCACTCATTTTGATTCGGATATGGTTGTATTAGAAAAATGGGTTCCTAAAAAACCAATTTCTGCCATTTATTACGATGGAGAAAAAGAACGTTATTACATTAAACGTTTCTTGGTTGAAACTGAAAATAAAGAAGAACTGATTATAACGGAGCATGCAAATTCACAATTGGAGATTGTATCAACGGATTACCGTCCGGTAGTTGAACTAGTTTTTCCAAAGATAAAAGGAGTTCAAAAAGAATCAATGACAGTCGATATTGAAGACTTTATCGCGGTAAAAGGATTTAAGGCACTAGGAAACCAATTAACCACTGATAGGATCAAACAGGTTAATATGCTAGACCCATTACCTTATGAGGTTCCTGAAGAAATTATTCCTGAACGCCGAATCACAAATGATGATGGTACTGATGTTCAACTCGATGAAGACGGACAAGTCAACTTATTTTAATTTCCAGATATAAAAAAAGCTCCATAAGGAGCTTTTTTTATGTTCTAATATATTTTATTTCTTTTTAGAGGCTTTCATATTGATGACTTCTACCATCAACGAGAAAGAAATTGCAAAATACAAATACCCTTTTGGGACTGGAGTTACATGACTTCCAAAAATTAGTGCGTTTGATAAGTGAGCACTTTCTGTAAGCAACATAAAGCCAATAAGAATTAAGAAGGATAACCCCAGAATTTGTATCGAAGGGTGTTTGTTTACAAAACTACCTACAGGAACAGCAAACTGCATCATGATAAGAACTGAAATTACCACTGCTGTAATCATAATGTATAAAGCACCTTCTACACCATTAGTCATACCCACTGCAGTAAGAATACTGTCAAAAGAGAAAACTAAGTCAATCATAATGATTTGCAAAAGCACATTTTGAAAAGATTTAGTGGCTGCTTTACCTAATTCCTTTTCTTCAAGTCCTTTTTCGTCTACTTTTTCTCTGATTTCACTAGTGCTTTTATAAATAAGGAATAAACCACCAAGAAGTAATATGACACTTTGTCCCGTAATTCCAGCTGACAACCACTTTAAATCGATTGTGAACCATGGTTCTTTCATTTGAATCAATAAATTAATACCAAACAAAAGAGCGATTCTCATGAACATGGCAAGAAACATACCTATTTTAGTTGCCTTTTTTCGACTCTCTACCGGTAATTTACCTGTAGCAATCGAAATGAAAATGATGTTGTCTATTCCAAGAACAATTTCCAGGAATGTCAATGTTAATAAGGCGATCCAAGCATCAGGATTTAAAAATACTTCCATTTTGTTTTATTATGAATTGATGATTAATAGGTTCAACTAGGAGTGTTTAGTCGGCTAATTTTGTTACTATTCCTTTTTGTTTTCCTGGTATTCCTACCATTCCAAATTCAAAGGTATATGTATTTTCTGAAGTGGTCAAAATTTTCATTTCTATTGACTTTTCCTCTGCCATGTTCTTTGGGTGCAATTTTTTCAAAATGTACTCACAATCGTTAATCCATCGAATCGATGCTGTATCTGTTTTTCCATCGTATGTTTCAATTTCCAGGCTATCATTACGTTCAAACACGGTTGTTTTTTTAACACCGTCCACTTCGTATTCAAAACTGAATTTACCGGTTCTAAAATCTTTGCAATCACGTTCGACGTTATAGCAGGAAATAAATAGTAGAAGTAGGGGAAGTAATAGTAATTTTTTCATTTCAAATTATTTTTTGGAGCTTTGTCTTTCTATTCGTTTTAATCTGTGATTGCGAGGAATGAAGCAATCTTTTTTCGGGGTTACTTGATGCTACGCGAAAAATAGATTTCAACTGTTTTAAGAGCTAGCGGTATGTTATTTTAATCGTTTTAATTCTTCGTCGGTAAAATGTTTAATGCTCTTTTCCTGAGCAAATTTCGCCGCATTATGCTGATTCGAGTTGTTTTTGGGAATCGATAAACTGTCCCAATTACTATTTTTTAATTGTTTGGCATAAAAAACTATTTGTCCTATATGGTAGGGATAGTGGGCCAATTGTCTGTTTATTGCATCGAGTGCTGTTTGTCCTTCATTTCGGATGTAAATAATTTGCACAAGTTCTTCCGGTTTTAAAGATTCGATTGCTTGAAAAAAGCAGTTCCAACCTTTGTTCCATATTGCTATTACTTCTTCTTTGGAGGTGATGCTAGTTTCAAATTCATAATCGCGTTCTCTCCATTCTTTTTCTCCATCAGTAGTTAGGAAATCTGTCCAGCGAGATAACATATTTCCCGAGAGATGTTTTACAATTGCCGCAATGCTGTTAGAATCATCATTTGGTGTAATAAAAAGCTGTTCCGTTTGTAATTGATCGATTGCTTTCTCGCCAATTGTTTTGTAATAATGCATTTGCTTTTTTACACTTGAAAGATACAGTTCATTTGTTTCCATCTTTACTGAATTTTTATATCATATTTATCGAGAAGTCCAGGAATTCCTTGTGCGGAAAACTTAGCCTTTTTCATAGGATTGAATTCTGGGTCAATTTTATAATTGTAAGCAGTCAGGAAATCAACTTCCTTTAATTGGGTATCATTAAAAATGGCATTGTCTAAATTGCAATTTTCAAAAACCGAATTAGAAAGTGTGCTTCCTATGAAACTAACTTCTTTCATCGAACAGCTATTGAATTTTGTTTTTGGCATTTTCTTATTGGCAAAAGACGAGTAATCCAAAACACAATCTTGAAAACTCACCGTAAATAGAAAATCAGTACAGCTGTTAAATTGAATTCCCAGTAATTTGCAATTGGTAAAATGGACTGTTTTTAAACTGGTTCCCATTAAACTGGTCATCGAAAGATTGCAATCGATAAACTCACAATCCATAAAAGTATTGTTTGAGAAATCACTGTTAGATAAATCGCAATTTTTAAAGACGCAATCTTCAAATTCTCGATTACTGACTTTCTTGTTTATAAAAACTATTTTTTCAAATGTTTTTTGAATGTGAATTAAGTCTTCCATTAGTCGTTAAATATACCTTTCATAATTGTTTTTAATCCTAAATACATTAAATACATGGCTCCCAGGCAGGCAGCAATACCGATTGCTAGAACAAGATAATGCCACAGGTTTTGCTTGTTGATGAATGCATTATAAATAATTGACGGACCTATAAATAACAGCGGCAGAGCACCGGTTAAGTATTTAATTCCTTTGGATAAAAGTTCTTTATTGGTTGCCATTAATTTTAGTTTAAAAGGGTTGATTTAACCACAAAGCGTACTAAGTTTTTGCAAAGTACTTTAATTTACAACTTCTTGACTTATTTATTATAAAAGGCAACGGCTTTCCTAACACTTCCGTGTTCTTTCAATAAGGCAGCTGCTTCTTCATAGCTAACTGGAATTTCTCCCATAATCATTTTGGTACCGCGATCAACGAGTTTGGTGTTGCTTAGTTGCATATCGACCATTTTGTTGCCTTTTACTTTTCCGAGTTGGATCATAGTGGCGGTCGAAATCATGTTCAACACTAATTTTTGTGCTGTACCAGCTTTCATTCTGGAGCTTCCGGTTACAAATTCTGGTCCAACTATAACTTCAATAGGGAACTGTGCTGTTTCAGAAAGCGGGCTTCCTAAATTACAGGAAATACTTCCTGTAAGAATATTATTTTTGTTACACATTTCTAAACCACCTATGACGTAAGGCGTTGTTCCTGATGCGGCGATACCGACCACGACATCATTTTCAGTTATATGTTGTTCTTGTAAATCTTTCCAAGCTTGAGTTGCATTGTCTTCGGCATTTTCTACGGCACTGCGAATCGCCATGTCGCCACCGGCAATGATTCCGTTTACCAAGTCAAAGGGTACACCAAAAGTAGGTGGACATTCTGATGCATCCACAATCCCTAATCGTCCAGAAGTTCCGGCGCCAATGTAGAATAATCTTCCACCCAATTTCATTTTAGCTACAATTTGAGTGACTAAAGTTTCAATTTGAGGAAGTGCTTTTTCAACAGCATAAGGAACGGTTTTGTCCTCCTGATTGATATTAGCAAGCAGTTCTTGTACAGACATCTTTTCCAGATGGTCGTATTTTGAGGATTGTTCAGTAGTTTTTGTAAATGTCATTTTTTCTTAAATATTCAAATTTTGTATGCGTAACTCTAAACTGTTTTAGGATTAACTCGTGAGTTGTCCTTGTCGTGCGTGAGGGATAGCAGTGGAAATCCTTTTTTATGTAGCGATAGCGAAATAAAAAAGATTGCAACGCATAGCCCGACCCTTGTGGTCACGCCCACACCTTAAATTTATAAAAAATAAGCCAATGCAATTCCCAAAACAATCATGGAAACTTTGGCAATATTGAATTTGTGCCCTTCACTGCTTTCAAAAATGATCGTGGAGGAAATATGAAATAATATCCCGATTACAACGGCCGTGATTTCAGTGTAATAGAGATTCAGTATCGGTAAAAAATCAGATGCTAATGTCCCTAATGGAGTCATTAATGCAAAGGTAATCATAAAGCCAAAAATCGCTTTTTTATTTAGGTGCGAATTAATAAAAAAAGTGGTTAGGATAATTGCTATCGGTAAATGGTGAATGGCAATACCAACTGCTAAATCATGGTGATGGCTTACCGGAAAACCTTCCAGAAAAGCGTGTATGCATAGACTGATAAACAACAACCACGGAATGTGAGACATGTTTACGTGTCCATGGGTGTGCCCATGTTCTGCGCCTTTTGAGAAAAATTCAAGTATAATCTGGAATAGAATTCCAAGCATTATGCAGATTCCTATATTTGGATTTTTACTTTCATAAACATCCGGTAACAGGTGCATCACAGTCAGAGATAATAGAAAAGCGCCACTAAAAGCCAATAGTAACTTTAGGTTGGTTTTGTTTTTAGGTTTTAAAAACAAGGCTATCCCATATCCTAGTAGTACTGAGAGTAAAGGTAAAAGGTAATTCATACTTATTTGTTGAATTGTTGTTTTGCTGAACTGCTGAATCATCCCTTTTTAGTGGGTGATTATACAAATTAACGGATTGCCGAATAGATTATTTAAAAATCATTATTAATCTCTCGCTTTCATTCCTATAGAACTTTTTCAATTTATAGTCTCCAAAAGTGTCTAAAAGATAGATTCCAGCTTCTTCCATTAAGGTTTCAAAGTCTTGCAGTGTTAAAGCTTTTACTTTCTCAGTGTAATGAAATTTTTGCCCTTTGTCTTCGAAGTCAATTTCTTTATAAATATGTCCGTCTTTTAAATAGCGCTTCAAGTGAAAGTCAATTCCTTCGACCGTTTTTGTTTCTTCTGGAACAAGGGTGTTTAGCACTTGGTTTACATTCATGAAATCAATCACGGCAAAACCATATTCAGACAAGCTTTCTTTGATTGCAATTAGCGTTGTAAGATTGTCTTCGTCATTTTCGAAATAACCAAAACTGGTAAACAAATTAAAAATGGCATCGTACTTTTCTTCAAAAGGCTCTCGCATGTCGTGCACTTTAAAATGCAAAGTGTCATTGGTGTTTTTACTTGCTTCGGCGATACTGTTCTCAGATAAATCAGCACCCAAAACATCAAATCCCAATTCGTTCAAGTAGATTGAATGGCGGCCTTTACCACAAGCTAAGTCAAGTACTTTAGCTTTTTCAGGCAGATTAAGGTAATTCGTTATGTTGTCCATAAAAAGCTGCGCTTCGCTATTGTTTCGCTCTTTGTAAAGGATGTGATAATAAGGTGTATCGAACCAAGAACTGAACCAAGTTTCTGCTGGTTGTTCTGGATTTATATTCGCTGGTTTTTGTTCTTCAGACATTTATTCTTTTTCAATTAATTCAAGTCCGGCAAATTTAGTGTATTTTTGCTGAAAAATAACGAAACCGTGCAGATACACAGAGATTCTCGTTGAGAAACCTTTAATTTCGATCACGGATTAAACATAAAGCAGAAAAAGGTCTGTTTTAATTGATACACACAAATGGAAAATAATTTTAAGATGGTTGCCAAAACCTTTTTTGGTTTTGAGGAAATATTAGCAAAGGAATTACAAATGTTGGGCGCACAAGACGTGGAACAGGGTGTAAGAATGGTAAGTTTTAAAGGGGATAAGGGGTTTATGTACAAAGCGAATTTGTCATTGCGTACCGCTTTAAAAATTTTGAAGCCTATTTATTTTTTTAAGGCAAATAATGAACAAGCTTTATATAAAGGAATTTCTGGTGTAAACTGGTCAAGATATATTAGTGCCAATCAAACTTTTGTGATTGATGCGACTGTGCATTCAGATAATTTTAATCACTCTGAATTTGTATCTCAAAAATGTAAGGATGCCATTGTAGATCAATTTAGAGAGCGAACAGGACAACGTCCAAGTATTGATAAAATACACCCCGATTTAAGAATCAACATTCATATCGATAAAGATCAAGTTTCCGTTGCGTTAGACACTTCTGGAAATTCGTTGCATCAACGTGGGTATAGAACAGCAACTAATATTGCTCCTATAAATGAAGTATTAGCAGCAGGTGTTTTATTGCTTTCAGGTTGGGATGGACAAGGTGATTTCTTAGACCCAATGTGTGGTTCAGGTACTTTCTTGGCTGAAGCCGCTATGATTGCTTGTAATATTCCGGCAAACATTAACCGTAAAGAATTTGCATTCGAAAAATGGCATGACTGGGATAATGATTTGTTTGACAATATCACGGACAGTTTATTGAAAAGAGTAAGAGAATTTCATTACACTATAAAAGGCTTCGACAAAGCGCCATCAGCAGTAAGCAAAGCCAAAGACAATATTAAGAATGCCAATTTAGAAGAGTATATTACTATTGAAGAGAAAAATTTCTTTGATACGGAGAAAACGACACAAGGAAAATTACACATGGTATTTAATCCTCCTTATGATGAGCGATTGGATATCCACATGGAAGAATTCTACAAAAATATTGGTGATACTTTGAAGAAAAACTATCCTGGAACTAATGCTTGGTTCATCACAGGGAATCTAGATGCATTGAAATTTGTAGGATTAAAACCTTCAAGAAAAATCAAACTTTTTAACGCTAGTATTGAAGCGAGATTAGTTAAATACGAAATGTACGAAGGAAGTAAGAGAACTAAATTTCAGACTCAGGAACCAGAACCAGATAATACTGCGGCTGTTTCAGACAGTAGTGATCAGTAGTCAGTTCTAGAGCAATAAAGAGTATATCAGTTAGAACAAATAATTGAGACAATAAAACTCCCCCCAACCCCTTCCTTCGGAGGGGGTTGGGGGGAGGATAAAGACAATAAAACTCCACAAAGTCTCCCCTTCCTTCGGAGGGGTTGGGGGGAGGATAAATTTTTAATATTATATACAATGAGTAAATTACAAGTAAGAGCATTTTTATACCAATTAGGCTGTTTTGCCATATTATTCATCTCAGCGCGTTACTTAATAGAGCGTTATACGGGGTTAACCGACTTTTGGATTCCTTTGACTGCCTTTGTTGTTGGAACGCTTTTGTCTCCAAAATTCCAAGCTGTTAAAACGCAAGACGGCGAGAAGTTGTATATGAAATGGATTTTTACCAAAGGAGTAAAAGAAATAGGATAACGTTTATCCAAAATGCACATCAAAAAAACCACCTCTTTACTGATTATTATAATCAATGAAGAGGTGGTTTTTTATTTTTGAATAAGTAGCGATAGCGTAGAATTATGAAATCTATCTCAAATAAAATGCCTTTCTAAACACAATAAACGCTATGTTTCTATGTGTTTAAAAAAGAACCGCAGCTTCACTGATCTTATAATCGTGAAACTGCGGTTTATTATTTTGTAAAATTAGCGTAGTACTATGTATTCTATGTTAAATGAAATGCCTTTCTAATCACAATAAAGGCTATGTTTCTATGTGTTTTAAAAAACAAGTCTATCATCTAAAAGTAAAATGTTCCTACCGAAAATTCGCAAATTTTTATTTTTGAATAAGTAGCGATAGCGTAGAATTATGAAATCTATCTCTAAACGTAATAAAACCTACCTTTCTATGTGTTTTGATAAACAAGATGAACAAACTTTATTTTTTAGTAACTCCTTTTTTAGGCACTACGACTGGTATCACTTTCTTTTTATAAATAGGAATGAAATAGGAAACGGTGTAATTGAAACCAACTCCAAAATCACCATCATAAGTTCTGTTAAAACCTGGGATATAAAGGTTCTCAAAATTATCCGGCTCTTTATTAGAAACCAATCGGTTCAAGCGAAAGCTGAATCCCACGAAAACATTATCAAAAACTTTAGCTTTTATTCCGGCAACCACTTCGATCCAACTAGCTGTTAGTCCATTGAATTTTTCTCCCGAAGCAATGGCAGGTATTTCTCCAAAATATGGATTGGCATTATAAATTTTGTAGCTGTTCAATTCCTGATTAAAAGTACTGAAACCGTAACGCAGTCCAATTGAGATAATGTTCTCCATGTCCAACCAGTTTTCGTAAGCATTGTAATCAAAACCTGCTTTTAGATACGATCCTTTTGTAGTGAAATTCAATCGAGTGTCATCAGTAGTTTTATTTTCATTTCCAATTTCGGCAGCCAAAAAATATTTTTTTGTCAATCGATAGTCACCCACAAATTCGATTCCTTTATAATCCTTGTCATATAAAGCACGGCTCAATTTGAAAAGATCAACACCCACACGCAATCCGTAACGGTCTGTTTTTACAGGAACGGCTGTGTTTTGTTTCTCATCGGGCAATTTCACTGTCTTTAATTTCCCGTTATCAGGAATTATAGCTTTAGTACTCGTACTGTCAGCTACATTTTTTAGAGTAGTGGTTTGCTTCGCCAATTCGCCTTTTTGACTCGTGTCTTGTGCTTCTACTAAAAACAAAGAAAAAATGAGGCAAATACTAAAAATATATTTCAAGGTGTGTTTCATTTTCGTTATCGATAGTACTGTTTTTTACGGCGACGTATTGAATCCATTTCTGATCTGGTATAGCGGCATCGGTAAGTATAGGCGTTTGAGGATCTAGTGTATATACTGTTTTAAAACCACAGGCTCGAGAAACAAATACATTTTCTCGCACGTAAGTAAATTTGAGAACGTCTTCATTTACTAATGTGGCAGTAGCACTTCCGTAGTTTAGGATAAAGCTAAAGGTAGTTGCATCTGCATCTGTTTTCAGCGGAATTGAAACAGTGCTTCCATTGATCAAAGTACTACTTTCATAAGTAACCCCTTCGGTCATTCCTTCTCCAATTATGGTTAAATCAGTCACTTCTTTCAGTTCTGATGGATTGTTTACATCGTAAAATGAAATCACTAAGCGCGGAGTGGTAACTGTATCGGCATCACAGATATCGTCTTTCTCACAACCGGAGAAAGACAAGGCGATAACAAACAGTAACAGTATTATTTTTTTCATATCTATTTTTAGTGATCAGTAATTAGTAAAAAGTAATTAGCACAAAATTGAAACTAATTACTTTTTACTAGGGACTAGCTATCTTCTTTCTAAAAGAACCACATTCTCTACGTGATGCGTTTGCGGAAACATATCCACAGGACGTACGCGAGCTACTTTGTATTTCTCGTCCATCAAAGCTAAATCACGCGCTTGTGTAGCGGAGTTACAACTTACATAAACGATTTTTTCAGGAGCAATTTTCATGATTTGTTCAATCACGTCTTTGTGCATTCCGTCTCTCGGTGGGTCAGTGATGATAACATCAGGTTGTCCGTGTTGTGCGATAAAAGCATCGTTAAATACGACTTTCATATCTCCTACATAGAACTCACAATTATCAATATTATTACGAACGGCATTGGCTTTAGCATCCTTGATGGCGTCAGGAACACTTTCTACACCTATAACTTTTTTTGCTTTTTTAGAAACAAATTGAGCAATAGTTCCAGTTCCAGTATATAAATCATACACGATTTCATTTCCTGTTAAACCAGCAAAATCTCTCGTTATTTTGTATAATTCATACGCTTGATCAGAATTGGTTTGGTAGAATGATTTGGCATTAATGCTAAATTTCAATCCTTCCATTTCTTCTAGGATGTAATCACGTCCTTTATATAGTTTAATATCGGTGTCGTATAAAGTATCGTTTGCTTTATTATTCACTACATATTGCAAAGAAGTGATTTGTGGGAACTTCTCATAAAGATGATCCAATATTAATTCTCTGTTTGCTTTATCGTTTTCAAAAAACTGAATCAACACCATGATTTCTCCGGTAGAAGAGGTACGTAACATTAAAGTACGTAGCAAACCTTCGTGTGCTCTTGGGTTAAAGAAAGTCAGACCATTTGCATTAGCAAAATCCCTTACTTCGTTTCTAATTGCGTTTGATGGATCTTCTTGTAAATGACATTTGTTGATGTCTAGGATTTTATCCCACATTTTTGGGATATGAAAACCTAATGCGTTTCTGTTTCCTAAATCTTCGGTACTTCCTATTTCGGCTTCGGTCAACCAACGGCTGTTTGAAAACGAAAATTCCATTTTGTTTCTGTAGAAAAACTGTTTTTCTGAACCTAAGATTGGTTCAAATTCAGGAAGTTCTACTTTCCCAATGCGTTGCAAGTGGTTCAATACTTCATTTTGTTTGTAATACAACTGTTGGCTGTATTTCATATTTTGCCATTTACAACCACCACAAACACCAAAGTGTTCGCAAATAGGTTCTATACGATGTTCTGAAAATTCATGAAAGTGAATCGCTTTTCCTTCATAATAGGCCTTGCGCTTCTTAAAAGTTTGCACGTCAACCACATCACCCGGAACCACATTCGGGATAAACACTACTTTCCCATCAGGAGCCTTAGCTACTGATACTCCTTTTGCACCTGCATCGATGACTTTTATCTGGTGAAACACCACCTTATCTGTATTTTTCTTTGCCATGGCGCAAAAATAAGCGTTTGTACCTTAATATTTTCAAAAAGAGGTGATTTTTATTTGAGCCTATTCCCGCTTTCCGCTACAAATCCCCAGTTCTTCAAGCAAGAATACTACCCCAGTAAAGGAGCTTCCGCCGGTCGCTCTTTACCGGCGAGTATTCTAAAGCTTTCATTCCTGCGGGTTTTCCGCTAGAATCGAGGGCAGGGGAGTTGGGTGTTGTTTAGATTTTGAATTAAAAATGATTTTTTCGTTTCATCCATTCGTAGTTGACACTAACTGCAAACTGTATAGCGGGACAGCAACATCAAAATTTTACACGCAATAATTCTATACTAATGAAGAAATGATTTGTAAAATTGTGCAAAACCATGATTGTTAATGTGCACTAGGTAAGCTGTTAAAGAAAAAGAGAGCCACATGGCTCTCTTTTTTAAATTTAATATTTTTATTTTACTTACAACTCAATGCTTAAATAGCCGCTTTTTTGTAATTGAAAGTTATAGAGAATTCCATTGTCAACAACTTCGAGTTCTTTTGGGATATTATCAGCGTTTACCTTGAATTTTTTTAATGAAAAACCACAAGCAATTAACGTAACGTTATTCTTTTTGGCCATTTCCACATATTCTGTAATGAGTTCCTTGTCGGTTAGATCAGTAACAGTTTTACCACAAATTATTACCTTAAAGTTTCCGAAATTTTTGCCGTCCTCAGTGGCAAGTGCTTTGGCGGCTAAAACAATAGGTTTGATTTGTTGAATGTTTTTTGTTAAAACTACATAGTTTTTTGTCGCTACCACCTCTGTTTTTGGAACCAAAGAAGAACAAGCGGTTAGCAAAGTAAAGATGGATAGTATTAAAAGATAAGATTTAATTGATTTCATTTTGTTTAGTTTTTAGATTATTTAAATTATTCATTATAAAAAATAGCAAACCTCCCAAGAGGGCAATATTTTTAAACAGTGGGCCTATAGTTACCATTTGACCTACTTGTATCGTGATGGTAATAGGGACTAATATCAAAGCCAAAATTAATGCGGCGTACTTTGTTTTATACCCGATCATTAATGCAATTCCTGCTATTAACATAGGGATACCCGAAGCGATAACGGTGATACTGGGATCTCCGAAAAGGTAGGCCAGCTCCCTAAATCGGGCTTGATTGATTTTATGAACTGTTTTCTCGAGATTGAATAAGTGATTGAAACTCGCAACGATAAAGATGCCACTTAGTAACACCCTTAAAACGATGATAGAATTTCTATTTACATTTAAAGTATTAGTCATTTGTTATTGTATTAATTTTTTTGAAAGGAAACCACAGCAGTGCGCAAACCGAGCTCTTTAGGTTACAGTGCTCTGAGCTATGGACAATAATAAAGTCGATGGATTTGTGAAGCTTAAAAGTATTGACATACCGCAGAATAATAAGCCAGGGGATAGCAATAAATTTTATTCTGCATCATGGAACGTAACTAATTCTATAGGATTAATTTGATCTACGATGCAAAGCGCAAAGCAGCATCGTATACTTTAAATCTTTTAAATAAGATATAGAAGGGTATTGTATTCTTATTCGGGTTTACTGAAGTTAAGCGGGATAAAATGGAAGGGTGTATGGTTGCAAAACCTATAGCAGTACTACTTATAGTTGATAAAAATGGAAATAAGGGGGCTTTAATAGTCTGTTCTTCCTTTACTATCGTAGTTGAACAATAACCAATATTACAACTCGTTTTTTTTTGAAATGAACTTTGATTTTTATTTAGCGTTTTTGTTGTTTTAACACTAAACTCCTGCTGCAATAAATTTCGAAAAGAACAAGGAGCAAGAAGCAGTAAAAGCCCCAGTAAAAGAACAATTCCTGTTTTACGATTTCCTGTTTGCAGATTTCTTATTTTTCGCATTGTTTTATGAAGGTCTTTTAATTAGAAATACTTTCTAAATTGAACTTTGGCCAAATGTAAACATTAATTTATGCTTGCTATTTTTTTAACGATTAATTAACTCCTTTTTTTTATAGTATGGAGTAACTATTTTGACGAATAGGTACAATTTCCATTAAAAATGATTTTTACGTTTCATCCATTCATAATTCACGATTGTCAGAAAATAAAAAACCACATCGGCACATATTTTTCCAGCCATAATCCCCGTTAAAGAATTTCCAGTTAGGATAGGCAGCCAATACATACAAAACGGACGGATAAATAAAATATCTAATACAGCAGGATAGCCAAACTCCAGTAATAGGTTTTTGATTATCATCAGCACGTCACTGAAAGATGTCTTTTTTTGTATGGCTTTGTTCTTTTTGTCACATTGCCAATAAGCCATACCAATAATCACACTATAGAAGGCAAAATATTCAATAAAAGTAATCAAGTAGGCGGTTGTCAAGCCACTAAAGATTCTGCTAAACTGTGAGCCCAGTAATGCCGCCGTAGTAGCCGCTACTTCCGCGTATTTATAACGGTCAAACCATTCTTTAAACTGTGTTTTAGAAAGCATAATTGTGTGTACTACTTTAATGAAAGAC
The DNA here is from genome assembly GCF_900107635.1 of Flavobacterium gillisiae. GTDB lineage: Bacteria > Bacteroidota > Bacteroidia > Flavobacteriales > Flavobacteriaceae > Flavobacterium > Flavobacterium gillisiae. The sequence goes on along the minus strand of NZ_FNRD01000004.1, from coordinate 10,773 downwards.
AAAACTATACAAAATTATGATTAGGAAACAGTAATGTTGTTTTTGTAAAGGATTAACCTTGATACAAGATTTCTTTATGAAGTTAGGATTGCGAGTACAAATGAGGAACATCTGTTTTCTGATGCTTAACATCTACTAAATTTCTAAAGTCTTTTCCCGTAGGTTCTTCAAAAACTTCCAGTTGGAATTGAGACGTAATAGTTAGCAGATGATCAAAAATATCCGATTTGATTTGTTCATATTTTTCCCATTCTTTTTCATAGGTGAAACAATAGATTTCTAATGGCATTCCTTTAGAAGTCGCATCTAATTGTCTAACCATATTTGTCATTTCGATATTAATATTAGGATTTGAAAGAATGTAGTTTTCGGCATAAACTCTAAAAACGCCAATGTTAGTCAAACTTTTGGCGTTAACTAGATTCGATTCATTATCAATTAATGCCGAATTGGATTTTTTAATTTCAGCTTCTTTCTCAAGGATGTAATCTCGTATAAGTTTGTATTTTTTAAACTGCTCTAACATTTGATCATCACAAAAACAAAAACTACTCACCTTTAGATAAATGGCTCTTTTTATTCTTCGTCCACCTGAATTGCTCATACCGCGCCAGTTTTTAAAGGAATCAGTGATGAAAGCATAGGTAGGAATCGTGGTGATTGTTTTATCCCAGTTTTGAACTTTAACGGTACTTAAATTGATGGACATTACATCTCCATCGGCATCATATTTTGGCATCGCAATCCAATCGCCCACGCGCACCATATCATATACTGACATTTGGATGCTCGCCACAAAACCTAAAATAGTGTCTTTGAAAATTAATAATAGAATAGCGGTCATAGCTCCCATGGCTCCCAGAAAGTAAAAAGGACTCTTTCCTAAAAGTAGAGACAAAATCAGGATTGCGCCAACGAAATAAACAATAATATTCAGCACTTGAATGTAACTCGTAATGGGTTTATCCATGAAAATAGGAGACTTAGACAGTATTTCATCAAAGACAGCCAGTAAAGCAATAATCGTCCAGATGATTACCATGAGGATCACTATCATGGCTAACGTAACGATATAACTTGAAAGCGTAGGGTATTCTGCAAAAATAGACGGCACAGTAAGAATGACAAGAAGCGCCGGAATGATATAGGCAAGTTTATCAAATATTTTTTTCTCGATTAAGATGTCGTCCCAGGTAATCTTAGTTTTTAAAAATAGTTTGTGAATCGAATCAACAATGATTTTTTTGGTTAAAAGCCAGGCGATAAAACAAATAATAAGTAAACCCAAAAGAAGTATAGGAAGATTGATGTAATGCGCAATTTGAGGATCTACACCAAAATAGTCGGTTAACCAGCTAGGATCTAGTTGTATAGAGGAGTATTTTTCGTCAAGTAGAATCATTGCTTTAATTTGTTTTATGCAAAGGTAACATTCACAATCTAAGACAAGAACAGAACCTGATGATTAGGTTTTTCTTAACAGTATTAAAAAATTTCAGGGATTGCTAGACTTAACTATGTTACAACGTTAATTAATCGCTTTAAACTGTTTCATTTCTTGCAAAGGTTCGATAGCGTTGTAATCTTTCCAAATCTTTGGGTCATACGATTTAATCGTTATAAACTTGAAGTCCTGTTCTTTAATTTTTTCAATGGCAGCAACGCTTGCTTCAGTACGAGACATATTTAGGAACTCTGTTTTATTGCGATTATTGGCTTCGATTTTAAAATCAAGTGCCAATACATCTTTTTCGCCGCTTGTTAATTCTATAAGTTTCAAGGGACGATTGAGATAAAAGTAATTTCCCGTTTCGGTAGCGGCATACTGCATATAGTAGTTGTCGTCTTCGGCTCTTTTTTTGTAAATAATGGTTCCTTTACTAACATTTTCAGATACTTTAATTCCTAAAAGAAACTTCATATTAAAATTATGCAACTTTTCTCCTTCGTCTAGGACATAATCGGTTCGTAGGACGGCATAATCAGTTTCAGAAATATAGAGTTTACCCACATACATGGCTTTGCTTCTTCGAGGTTTAAAAGTAAGGACATAAGCAAATTCGTTTTGATTAGTGTAAGTAGTCCCTTCAAAGGTGTAGTCATACAGCTCTGGTTTTTGTATAAAATCAAACCTCTTGTTCTTTAACAAATTGTTTTGATACATAAAGCTGTTAAGGTTGCTTTTTGTAGCAGTTAACTGGTTTTTTATTTCTATGTTAACACCTGTTTTTTTCTTTCTATTGAAGTCTTTGCGCAGCGAAATCGTATCTCTTGATCCAAAAAAACCACTTTTTACTCGGTAATATTTAGTGGAGTCTAAGTGTTGTAACATCATATCCATAGCTGTTTTTTCTAAATCGTCTAAGGACGTAGACTCTCCTTCATTTTTTAAGACAGTAGCTTTTAAAACAGCTAGTTTGGAGGTAAATACAAACTTATCAGCTTTTTTGGTTTTAACCGAATAGTAGTTACAAAGAATATCAGTAAATGATAACGGCGGATGCGATATTAATTTTTTAGAAAAACCCTGCAAGTCATTGTTGACTTTTGATAAAGCTTGCTTGCTAAAACCAGTTGATTTGTTAATCTCCACATCGATTATAGAAGGATTAAAATAATTAGAGGTTCTGTAAAAGAACATTTCTTTTGACCCTTTTTCACCAGTGGTATAATTACGGCTCAAGTTGGCTTTTACATTTGCCATAATCTCATATGGATTGGGTTTTATATTGGATACAGCAACATCATTTAGTTGAAAAACACCAGGCGTCAGTTTAATGCTATAATCATACTTTTTTAATTCTGCGACGGTCAATTGCTGATTGACATAACCCAAATAGGAAACCGTAAGCAGCGTTTCATCTTGACTATTATTTTCTGAGAGTGTAAAATAGCCTTCACCATTAGAAACCAAGTTTTCAGATTCGTTTACCTTTATATTAGCATACGGAATACTTTCTCCAGTTGCTGCATCAATGATTTTACCTTTTATGTTTTGAGCAACTCCCAGCTGAATAAGGAAAACAATGAAAAAAGAATTAATTAAAATTTGCTTCATTTTGTTAAAATGTTTAATTATGATGATTGTCTTTGATATACTAAATTGATTTTTTAAATAAAATTCATTGTTTCTATTTTTCAAATGTAAAGGTTATTAGAATAGGAATCAGAGCATGTTTATTAATTTGGTGTTAATTTTCTTACTAAATTAAATTTTGTACTTAACAGTGAAAACAAAACCCGTCCGGTTCAGCGGTAGTGCTAAAAATGTTGATTGTAAAATTTTTAAAACTAAACTTTAAAATAGAATTAAACATAATACCTTTACGCCTCTATAATTAGCTATTATTTAAATGAAAAAACTATTACTTATTGCGATTTTCACAATTACCGCTGGTGTTTTTGCACAAGGGAATAACCCCAATACCGTTAGTGACAATTACACTAAGAAGGAAGTACACATTAAAATGCGTGATGGAACATCGCTTTATACTGCAATTTATACGCCCAAAGACCATTCGAAAAAATACCCGATAATTATGCAACGCACGCCTTACAGCTGTGCACCTTATGGTCCAGAGCAATTCAAGAAAAGCATTGGTCCTAGTGAAACCATGATGAAAGAAGGCTATATTGTAGTCTATCAAGATGTGCGCGGGCGATGGATGAGTGATGGTTTGTATGACAATATGCGCGCTTTCATTCCTAATAAAAAGTCAAAGAAGGATGTTGATGAAGCTTCAGATACCTATGACACAATTGACTGGTTAGTCAAAAATGCAGACAACAACAATGGAAATGTAGGTGTTTGGGGAATTTCATATCCTGGATTTTACTCTACTTATTCTTTATTGAGTAGGCACCCTGCATTGAAAGCGGTTTCGCCTCAGGCCTGTATTAGCGATTTCTTTTTTGATGATTTTCACCATAACGGAGCGTATTTATTGAGCTATTGGAAAGCGACACCACTTTTTGGGATTCAAAAATCAGAACGCACAACCAATTCTTGGTACAAATTCCCTGATTTAGGAACCAAAGATGATTATCAGTTTTTTCTAGATGCAGGATCTTTGTCTAATTTGGATACTTATTATGGAAAAGATGATGAATTTTGGCAACAGCTAAAAGACCATTCGAGTTATGATGATTTCTGGCAAAAAAGAGGAATTCTACAACATCTAAAAGACATTAAACCTGCAGTTATGACCGTGGGTGGTTGGTTTGATGCTGAGGATTTATACGGACCTCTGAACACCTATCAAGCTATAGAGAAGACCAGCAAAAACTACAATACGATTGTTATGGGACCATGGAGTCATGGAGATTGGGCAAGAGATGGAGCCAAAGCAATTATTGGAAACATAAACTTTGGGGATAGTATTTCAGGGTTCTTTCAAAAAAATATTGAAGCCAATTTTTTCCGTCATTTCTTAAAAGATAATGGTAAAGGAGAAAACAAACTGCCGGAAGCCTATGTATTTGATACTGGATCCAAAGATTGGAAAACCTATGATGTTTGGCCTCCAAAAAATGCAGCGAAAGCTAGCTTTTATTTGGCACAAGATAAATTAATGAACACGGCACAAAATGGTGTTGGTTTTCAAGAGTTCATTAGTGATCCTAAAAAACCAGTTCCTTTTACGGAAGATATCAATCAAAAAGGGATTACACCAAGAAAATACATGACGGATGACCAGCGTTTTGCGGCACGACGTCCTGATGTATTAGTCTATGAAACCGAAATTTTAAAGGACAATATGACGTTGGCAGGTGATATCTTGGCACAATTGCAGGTTTCCACTTCAGGTACAGATTCCGATTGGATTGTAAAAGTAATTGATGTTTTTCCTAGTGATGAACCAGAAACAGCTGAGATAGCTCCGTATTTAAAAATGAGCAATTACCATATGATGGTACGAAGCGAAGTGATGCGCGGTCGTTTTAGAAATAGTTTTGTCAATCCAGAACCTTTTGTGGCTAATCAAAAAACAGCGGTAAATATCAAATTGCAAGATGTAATGCATACGTTCAAAAAAGGACATAAGATCCAAATCCAAATTCAAAGTACTTGGTTTCCTTTGATTGACTTGAATCCGCAAACTTTTGTAGATAATATTTTTTATGCAAAGCCAGAAGATTTCAAAAAGCAAACACAACGTGTGTATGACGATTCTAAAATCATATTTACCGTTTTGAAATAATAGTAGACGACGTTCAAACTAAAAACCCAATCCTAATAAGTAGTGATTGGGTTTTTGTTTTTATGGAGTTATGATTGTTTTTGAGTATCGATTCTACAGCTTTCAATACTAATATTTAAAGCGTTAACTCTTTAAAATAAAAAAGCCCAAATTCAGTTGATTTGAGCTTTTAGACTATGTTTTGTAAATAGCAGATTTGACTGCATTAATCAATATAGTATTACTGAATTTTAATTTTTATTGAATCAAAAGTAGTGGAGTTGACACCAATCAATCCGTAAGCAGTTTCTCCTATTTTAATAGTTTTTCCATTAATGTTGTAGTCATTCAAGTCAGTATTGAATTTTTTGTTAGCTGAGCTTGCGGCTATCATATTTCCACCTGCTAAACCTGGTCCAAGGATTAAACCTATAGGAAATGAACTCGAAGTTTCGGTGTAGCCATAGGAATTAGTTTCAGTTTTCATAAATTGTGTTGGAGACAAAAGTAAATACCATAGATAAGAGGCAGGACTTTGTTTTAACATTCTGTATACTGTTTCTTTTTCCATTATATAAAGCATTGTATTGTCGTCATATGTTAGCACGAGATCTCTCCCAAAAACCAAATCTTTCTCTGTATTGTTTGTGATTTTAATTGCGATTACTTTTAGGTTCCTTTTGTATTCTTTTTTGGCATACTTTTTATCTAGCAAGCTGTATTTATATTCAAAAGTAACGCCATTGTTTGTGTTTTTTGAAAGGTAATTTAAAGCTGCTGGATCAATAGAGTGGTAACTTGATGCGCAACTGTTCAATAATAAAGCGCATGACGATAGGAGGATAATTTTTAAAAATTTCATAAAATAGGTTATTTTGTTAGGGCTGTTTTTTAGCGGAGCCAAAACTAGTAAATTTCTTAATAAAATAAATAAAAAAGAATGAAAAATATTATAATTATTAATAATTAGGCGTTCCTGTTTCTTAGCTACAGTTTCTAATGATTTTGGTTGTAGTTCATAATCTAAAAATACAATTTCAGGTATAAAGAATTACTGGTTTAGTTGTACGATTTAAAAACTTAAAATGAATTTGTTTGTTGGCTGGCGATCAAAGCGGATACAATTTTTCATGTACAATCGCTGTGGTCGTATTTCTAATAAACTAATTGCGCTTTACTATTTACACATTTTATACTTATCGGGGAAGGAGGGACGTCACAAGTTGAAATAATTCCCCATTTATTATTGAATTCTTTTTGGGAATTTGTGTATTTGTCCACTTTGTAAAGAAAGTCAGTCGTATTCAATTTTAATGAATAGGCGATAAATTCAGTAGGTCCACCACAGGCTTTAGAACCAATGGGGGTAAAGGTCCAGTCAGCTGGATTCTCACATTGTTTACTGACAGCAAGGGACAGAATTTCGGCATGCATTTTTTCAAGATTTTGTGCCTCTTGTTCTTGAGAAGTCCCGTTATCATTACTGCAACTTGTAACAGTTAGTCCAATTATCAAGATTAATAATTTTAAGTTTTTCATAAATAGTAGTATTAAGTAATTTGACTAGGGTTTATTGTTTGGCACTAATAAATATTAATTAGTAGCTTGTTTTATTACACATACAAAGCGATAATCTGCTCAACAATTGGTTCCATTAGCTGATAACCAGCTTTGTTTGGGTGCACTCCATCTTCTGAATAGGCGAGTGGCAGCCCCTTTTGATCGTCAACCATAGCTGAGTAGTAATCGACATATGGAATATCATTTGCCGTAGCATAACTTTCAATACTTTTATTTAAAGCTACAATGGTATCGGCAGGCTTTTCTTTTGGTTTCCAATAAAAATAATTAGCAGGCAAAACGGAACATAGAATAATCTTTATATGATGTGCCTGAGCGAGTTCTACCATCGAAAAAATATTGTTTTGGATCATTTTAAGAGTTGAAGTCCCTGTATTTCCAGCTATGTCATTTCCGCCAGCAAGAATTACAACCACCGCTGGTTTTAAGTCAATAACATCGGCTCTAAATCTAAGCAGCATCTGCGGTGAAGTTTGTCCGCTAATTCCGCGATTGATATACGATTTCTCGTGAAAGAATTCGGGCTGTACATTGCTCCAAAATTCGGTTATGGAATCACCCATAAAAACAATTCTATTTTCGCGGGTTTGTGTGGCATCTATTATTGCGTTTTCTTTTTTGTATTTGTTTAAATAAGGCCAGTCTTGATCTTGTGTTTCTATTGTCATAAAATGTAGTGCTTAAAGAAAATAAAGTTAGTTTTATTTTTTTATACTGCAAATATTTTCAAGTAAGCAGATAAAATTAGAGTGTTGAATCTTTTTTTATCTGATTCCTATGTATTTATGTGGAATATTCATGAATAATGCTTTTTTTTAAGCTAGATTTAAACTCAAAAATAATTTTTCACGTATATCATTGAAATAAATACAATTATGTTTTTTTATAAAAAATTATCGCAAATCAGTTTTCTTAGTAGGAGTTATGCTTTCAAATTTTTATTTGTAGCTTTTATCGGTATTCATATTCCTCTAATAGGGTTGTTGTTTTTAGTTCTTTATGGAAATTTTTCATTTTCTCCCAATGAGATATTGATTTTTGCACTGCTGATGACTTTATTTGCTTCGGGGGTTACTTTAGCGATCCTAAAGCATTTAATTAAGCCCATAGAAATTGCTTCCAAGGCATTGAGAAATTATAAGAAAGAGAGACAGGTGCCAAACTTGCCTTTGAATTTTCATGATGAGGCTGGTTTCTTAATGCGCAACATTCAAGAAACAATATTGGAGCACGAGAGATTTATTGTTGAAAAGCAAGACTTGGTCTATTTGCTGTCCCATGATTTAAAAACGTTTGCGGGACAGCCTCAGTCATTAGCTACCCTCATATTAGAAGCTGATCCATCAGATGAAATCAAAGAATTAGCAGAATTGATTTACCAGTCGTCCAATCAACAGTTTTTATACATTGAAAATTTTTTAAAGTTATTAAAGGAACAAGATGAAATAGTACAAAGCAGTCCAGGCTTAAAAATGATTGAATTTACCAGTATGATTTCAACCGTTGAAAAGCTAGTACAGCAATTACTGATAATTAAAAAAATTAAATTAAACGTATCAATTGACATACAAAAGGACGAACTATTAATTGAGGAAGAATTATTAATTAGGGTACTAGTGAACTTGATTGATAATGCCATAAAATTTTCTTATCCTAACAGTGAAGTTAATTTGAGAATTTATAAAGAAAATACAAAGTTAGTTTTTTGTGTTTCTGATAATGGAATAGGATTTAACCATAACCAGACAGAGGAGTTGTTTAAAAAATTCACAAAAATGAGCAAACTGGGAACATCAAATGAAGGTTCGACGGGAATTGGTTTGTACTTGTGTAGAAAAATTGTAGAAAAAAATCAAGGGCAACTTAACGCGTCAAGTGAAGGGCAAAATCGAGGTTCTACTTTTACCGTTATTTTCTAATTGCCTAATTAGATAAAGGTATTCTATTTTTGAAATCCGCAATAAAATTAATTTTATTGCGGATTTTGCGCATGTGTCACTTAATTAAGTGAATTTAAATGAATACTACTATTGTTTTAAGATTTATGCTGTAGTTAATTCATTAAAAGAACAGGGACATGTGTCGTTTATAGTTTTTTTTAACACTTTAATCGGATATGTAAAATAAATCGCAGCAGTATGTTAAAAATAATATAATTTAGTTTTTAGTTAATGATTTCAAAGTCATTATCTGGATGTTTTTCTACCTACAAAAAAACATTTGTTTTGAATAAATAGAGTACAATTAATCACCAAATAGAAGACCTTATTCTATACGATTTATCTTTTTACAGTTAGACAATAAGTATTTTATATATAATAATTTCAATTCAAGTGAGTATGAGAACAATTCTACCTAAATCGGGATTTTTTACTTTTATTTTTTTAGTTTCTACTTTGTTGTTTGCCAATGTGGTTTTCTCGCAGGCAACGGTCACGACAGATAAGGATGATTACGCTCCAGGTGAGTATGTAATCATTACTGGTGCTGGATGGGAGCCGGGAGAACGTGTTGACTTCACTTTTGTTGAAACCCCCAAACCTGCTACCTGTGTCAATTCTCATGATAATTTTGCCATCGCAGATGCGAGTGGCAATATCTATTATGGTGGTTTTTTGATTAAGGAAAATCATTTAGGCGTTCATTTTGTATTGACTGCTACAGGCCAGGCTTCTGGGAGAATTGCTGTAACTGAGTTTACGGATGCGAATGTTAAATTTTCTACTCTAGGCCTTCCTTCAGGTATTAGTGTTACAGTTCAATACCAAGGAACTGCAGGAGGTAGCACTGGAGGACCTGTAAATTCATCTGCTACATTCTCAACTTCAGGAAGTGGATCCAGTAGTACGATAGCACTTACAGGACCTTTAAGTTTTCAATTCCCTTCTACAATTACTGTTTCAGGAACGACATATGCTTTGGTGAGTACCTCTCCCGGTTCACCGACAAATGTTCCCATTAACGGCAGTTATGATATAATAGCTACATATACAACTTGTACAGCACCAACAGCACTTACTTATGCATCAAATAACCCTGCTTATTGCACCGGTATGGCAGTTACTGCTAACTCGCCTTCAAATGGAGGAGGAACTCCCACATCATATTCTGTGTCGCCTACTTTACCGGCTGGATTAACTTTAAACACCACAACCGGTGTAATCACAGGAACTCCAACGGTAGCAATTGGCGCTACAGATTATACAGTACTTGCAATAAATTCATGCGGATCGACATCTAAGGTTATTAATATAACAGTTAACGCTGCACCATCAGCACTTACATATTCATCTAATACTGCGACTTATTGTAGGGGTGGTGCTGTTAGTGCTAACTCACCTTCAAGTGGCGGTGGAACTCCCACATCGTATTCTGTGTCTCCTACCTTACCGGTTGGATTAACTTTAAACGCCACAACCGGTGTTATCACAGGAACTCCGACAACAGTAAGTGTTGCGACTAATTATACAATCACTGCAATAAATTCATGTGGATCAACAACTAAGGTTATTAATATAACAATAAATACAGCACCAGCATTTACAGCTTGCCCTTCAAATATAACTTCAAATACTGCAGCAGGTGCTTGTAATGCAATAGTAAGCTACACAGCTACAGCTTCAGGCACACCTACACCAACTATTTCCTATGTATTTACTGGAGTAACAACAGCAAGTGGCTCTGGTACCGGAAGCGGCTCTACATTTAATAAAGGAGTTACTAATGTTACAATAACTGCAACTAATAGTTGTGGTATTGCTACTTGCAGTTTTATAGTAACGGTAAACGATACACAGTTACCAACGATCACCTGCAATGCACCGATCGTTGTAAGCAATGATGTTGATGTATGTGGTGCAACAGTAACTTATACCGTAACATCTGCTGACAACTGCGCAGGTCAAACTGTTGCTCAAACAGCAGGTCTTGCCAGTGGATCAGTGTTCCCGATAGGAGTAACAACCAATACGTTTGTTGTAACAGATGCAAGTGGCAACACAGCAACCTGCAG
>NZ_FNRD01000010.1 GCF_900107635.1 Flavobacterium gillisiae | reverse complement strand
AAAATATAATTATCATTCCACTTAATAAACTTCTACTAGAACTTAAAAAAACAGAGGTTTACCCCAGCCCTAAAGGGAGACCTCTGTTTTTTTTTTAGAAAGATAACTCGTTGAAATAATCAGTCCCCTTTTTTAATTTCACCCTTTAGGGAGGGGGAAAAAATTAAAAAAACCACCAGTCTAAAACTCATCTTCTCTTTTCCCACTAATTCCAAAGAATGAAACAGTCTCGAATGCAAACCCAATTTCCCTTTTTTAATTTCTCCCAGTCATTACGAAGAATGAAGTAATCTGGGCGAAGAAAAAATTTAAAAAACCATATTACACCCCCCCTATTATCTCATACCATTCCATCTCTCAAGAATAGTATGGCTAAATACTTTTTCTTCTACTCAGAAGAGAAATGCTCCGTTTTTGATAACTATTACTCCCGAATTGACAACCTGTAAATAATTATCATAAAAAAAGATGCTCTTATAGCATCTTCTATATTTTACAATTCTAACAACTTAAAAAACTCTGAAAGCTCAAGATTCCTGGCCTCGCATATTTTCTCTATCGTTTCAAAGCTCATATTGTAGTTTGGATCATTCTTTTTACTTGTAGCCGTTTTTTTATCAAGGTATATTCGACAACAAAAGGGCTTTGGGATAAATTGATTCTTAAATAGTTTTCAAAATATGATTTTATCGATTTACTGCGAAAATTAACTATAAAAAAGAGGCCGATGCATCTTCATATACTTTACAGGAGGCGTTTCTCTTTAAAACTCAGTTGCTTTTTATCAATGATGCAAAGCATATACAGCGGTTCTAAATAAGTGTAATACGGTAGTCCGTCAGCAAAATAGGCCTTCCCCCTTTCATACTCGTCTTTTTCCCTTTCCGGTAAATGCTCATCTGCCTTGATATAGTTAAAAGGGAATTTCAATTCATTCAATGCCTTTACTTTTTTAAAAAATTCTATCCATATCCCAATCGTCCATTTTGCTGAAGCAGGACGCTTATCTATGTACGTTTTTTGTAATTCTTTGAAATAACCAATATCGCGGCGGTTTGTCAAGTCTAATAAATCATCAACGTTGATGGTAACATCTACATACTCTACAATGCGATACTTGTTGGTATAGTGTTTTTTTCCCCATCGGATTGCAGCATTTATATTTTCCTCCCAGAGATAGCACCCCTCTCCTAAGAACGGGATTTTTGACATTCCGTTGGGACTCTTTTTTATGGCAGACTTGAATGGGGCATTCAGCAAGATATGGGCATCATGACTGATGCTGCAAGTGTGCTGATAAGTAAAGCAATAACTATTCATCCTGTAAAGAATCTAAATCAACAAAATTATTGCGTAATTTTTCTTGATGGCTTAAAAAATTTAGGGTTGGAAGTGTAATGGTATCAAAACCCGAGAGAGCGGTATAGGAGGAAACAAAGCTTCTGATATAAGGAAATACAATGGCAGGTCCGTTCAAGGACATGAAGTTTAAAATTAATTCTTCGTCTTCCGTATCATAGTCAAAGACCCCAATGCATAACATCTTTAGATTGAAATTGTTTTCAGCATCAAGGATTTCAATGTCAAAATTAATATGAATTTTATTTTCGGATCTAATTATCACAGCTTGCGGATTGATCGAGAACAAATTGGCATCTGCATCTATATCGGTTTTTTCAAAAAGAAATTTAGGGACAACAAAATTTACGAATTTTAAATCTGATTTCATTATATAGGTTTTATTAAATTAAAGGTAACAAAAAAGGACCTTGTTAAGGTCCTCTTTTTTATCATCTTCTAAATTTACCGACTTTCTTTTGTTTTTGTCAACGAATTTAAGTAAGCTATGCCAATATTGCTGTGGTTTTTCATTATTGTAGAATCCTGAATCACATCTTTCGATTTCGTAATCATCAAATTCTTTCATCAAACCCTCAATCTGAGTTGCCGATAAACTTTTGACAAATCTTCTATTTAACTCTAAAGATTTATCCATTAAACTCGTGTACATAATTTTATACTTTTAAATTAGAACTTTTAAAACCCTAATTGCTTCTTTCAAATATAATACTTTAATTCATTTTACAAATAATATTTAGTATTATTTTAGTATTAATTTAACAGGGGGCAAAAGTAGGTAAAATAATTTCCAGATGCAAACACAATTATTTATATATTGCTACTTCCTAAATATGGACTTTTTTATTAGTGCTTCTTTCTAATATCCTTCCTTAACAATACAGTAAGCTTGTCGAAGGACACAACTCCGCCTCTAATAACCATAAAAATGCGCCAATAAGGAGCTGAACTTTTTCGAGGCACTTTATCGTGATAAGCATTTCCGCCTCAAACCGAGAGATCTATTTACATATCAAGGACGTTCGGGTTTCGTTTGTAAACATAAAAAATCCCCCGATTAGGGATTTTGTTATTATTATGGGGTAAATACTGCATTATTATTAAACGGGCATCTGCTAAGTTTTAATAAGCCCTGCTTGGTTTTTCGGTTAATCAAAATGGTATCGTGCAGTTCCTTTTTCTTTATAATACCAATGTTTTCATATCCTAAAGGAGGTCTTTTAGGGTGTGCAAAATTGATATAAATATCTTGTGAAATTGTATCCGCCAAAAAGTAAAGACGATATCCTGATGGATCGGGTAAGCGTTTTTTAATAAAAGGGATTTCGTTAGGACCATATAGTCTATCTCCTGTTGCTATTTCCTGAAATGTATTATTAAGAAAATAGTCAAGAACTAAGTTTTCAAAATCTTTATATTGCTTTTTTTTATTTATTTTGGTAAATTCTGTAATGAATTCTTATGTACAATATATATCCATTCATTATTTGCTTAACATTTTTATTCTGTCAGCAAATTCAGCATCCTCAGGAAGATTAAAGTATAAATCTTCTAAATCTTGATTGTGCTCTTTTAGATCGTCTAAAGCTATCTTGTATTTACGCATCGTATCGATAGCAATTCCTTTGGTAATAACCCAAATCATCTCTACATAGGAACGAATTAGTTTTTTATGAACTGCATTAGATTTTTGAAGTAATCCTTTTATTAATTCAAGACATTCTTCATCTATGCCCTCTACCCAAGATAGTATTTCAAACTTGGAATTAATATCGGTAATAGTTTTTGTTTTTTCGTCAAGAGCATCTCTAAATACTAAAATTCGATCCAAAAAATTGTTTACAGCTTCTTCTCTTAATGCTTTTACATTTTTTTGATTTGCTAATTCTGTTACCTCTTTAAAGGTTTCCTGAATTTTTGATTTAGCTGTTACGCATTCCATATTATCTGACTTAAAAGCTTATTATACAGTTACATACGTAATTTGCTATATAAAATTGTATAAAGCAAATGTATATAAAAAAGCGACAAGTGTAGCAAGTTTGCGACAAAAATAACAACATAAACAAACACCAATATATTTTACTCTTCTAAACTTCTAAGTTTTTCCTTTATGACATTGATAAAAAGCTAAATATAATTCCTTATTAATACTATTTCACTTAGGAGTAAATCAAAAACCCGCTTTTGACAACTATTACTCCCGAATTGACAACTATTGCGATAACACTAAAACAAAAAAAAAAGATGCCTAAGCATTTTTTTGTTATATCTATTTATCGAGGTCTTTAATAAATATTGTCTTTTTTATTTTATTTTTTCGCACTCTTTAATGAACTTTTCTATGTTAATGTCTACATCTAATATATTGAGCGTTCTAAGGTTTAGTGCTTTTCCAAGAAAAATTAATTTTTCTAGAGTAGGATTAGCATCACCTCTTTCAATAGTTCCAATTAAATGCTTTGTTAAACCAATGTTTTTATCTGCAAGTTCTTGTTGAGAAATAAAATCCTTAACATAATCTGAGCTAGGTATTTTTTCACGGAGTTTTCTCAATCTGTCTCCTAACTTTTCTTTTTCAGTCACCTTTTTCTTGTTAGTTTTTGATAAAATTCATATTTATTTATGAAAATAATGGTATGATATATCATACCGTAATACTTTTTTTATTATGTTTGTAATATAATTGCATATTAAATGTAATTTTGCGATACTTCATATAGAAAATATTTGATGCATTCGCTTTGAATCTCGAACAGAAAACTGGTAATTTTTAACACACGAGATGATAAGTTAAGATGCTCACGTTCCATGGCGTGGGCTCACTTATTGTTGTGTGGGTATACCAGTACCTCTGTTCGATAAGCTGAGTTCCATGCCATTTTTTATGCGCAAAAGTCACTCGCTTCTATTCTTAGCAAATCTTCTTCCTTATTTAAAGTCTCGCATACCAATCAATTTTTGAATTAGTTTGGAAATACACTGCCTGCGTCAGGCTGCAACTTGCAACGGCGGTGTACTTTCCTTAAAAAAAATGCTAAATCCACCTGCCTATGCAACATAAACATAAAAACTCATCAAATTCCTTGACAAACTTTCCAGGAAGATCCTAATTAAAAAAATCGCTCACTGCAACTAAGAAATAACACAAACTAAAAAACCAGCCTATGACGAAATAAACAACTACAACTACTAAAAAATAGCCGCACCGCAAAGGTTCTTTGAACACAACACCTCATTAATTTAATTTGTATATACTATTAATTGATGCAGCTTATTTAACTGTAATATAAACGGATAACCCAAAACAGATAACCGATAACCCTTAACCTACAAAGATGAAATACTACACACTAATAAAAGCGGCATTAATAGTGGCATTAATAGCACTTATATGCCTTTGGTATTATGGCAGCAGCAGTTTTTAAACTTGTAAAACAACTACAACAACCGAAAACAGAAACCTTTGTGACTTAGTGACTAATCCCATAACGGAAAACCCATAACAGTTAACCGATAACCCATAACCAACAACTCAAAACGCCTATGACTAAATA
This sequence comes from Flavobacterium gillisiae, assembly GCF_900107635.1. Classification (GTDB taxonomy): domain Bacteria; phylum Bacteroidota; class Bacteroidia; order Flavobacteriales; family Flavobacteriaceae; genus Flavobacterium; species Flavobacterium gillisiae. The sequence continues at coordinate 166,596 of NZ_FNRD01000010.1, read as the reverse complement.
AAAAATCTTCGCGCCTTCGCGCCTTCGTGGCAAGAAAAAAAAGGCCCTCTAACTCTTCTTGGCGGACGAATAGAGGACCATAGTAGAACAAAATTCACATTTTATCAAACCAATAACCAAAATTATGAAAAAGATTTCATTAAGCAAGGGGATAAGGGCAATGGGATATTCCTTCATCTTAGGTGTATCCTTGCTCTCCTCTTCAATCAGCGCCAATAACTCCTTGGCTTATTCAACAGTACAACAACAACCATCAAAAATTAGTGGTATTATCACAGATGGTGTTGGCCCCTTGCCAGGAGTGACTATTGCTGTCAAAGGAAGATTCCTAACCGCAATATCAGATTACAATGGGGAGTATGTGATTGCTGCAAATCCTACTGATATTTTGGTCTTCTCCTTCATGGGATTCAAAACAATAGAGATAAGCATTAGCTCACAAAAAATAGTAAATGTCCAACTCAAGGAAGACGCCACAGTACTTCAGGAAGTAAAAGTCAATGCCGGTTACTATTCCGTCAAAGAAAAAGAACGCACCGGAAGTATTGCCAGAATTACGGCTAAGGATATCGAATCGCAACCAGTAACCAATGTACTGGCTGCTATGCAAGGTAGAATGGCGGGCGTTTCAATTGTACAGGATGCAGGTACTGCAGGGGGCGGTTTTACAATAAGAATCCGCGGGCAAAATAGTTTACGGAGTGATGCAAATGAACCGCTATATATAATCAATGGGGTACCATATTCTTCTGAAAATATAGGTTTTAGTGAAACATCAACGGCAACATTAGGAGCTACTAGTCCACTCAATAGTATCAACCCATCAGATATTGAAAGTATTGACGTTTTGAAAGACGCCGATGCAACAGCAATTTATGGATCACGAGGAGCAAACGGTGTTGTTCTAATTACAACCAAAAAAGGCAAAGTAGGGCAAACAACCTTTACAGTAAATGCATCTTCTGGAGTGGGAAAAATAACTCGATTTCTAGATTTGATGCATACCCAAGAATACCTGGCAATGCGAGAACAAGCTTTTGCAAATGATGCGATAGCAGTTTATCCAGAAGCTGCCTATGACATTAATGGTACTTGGAACAAGAACCGTTATACTGACTGGCAGAAGGAACTTATTGGTGGTACAGCCGAAATTAATGCATTGCAAGGATCGGTTTCAGGCGGATCGACCCAAACACAATACCTACTCAGCGGAACATACCGTAAAGAAACAACTGTTATGCCAGGTGATTTTCAATACAACAAGGGCTCAGCACACTTTAGTATGAATCATGCAGCATCAGACGGCAAATTTAAAGCACAATTTTCTGCAAGTTATACAACCCAAAAAAATGACCAGCCCGCAGCTGATTTGACTTATGCAGCCCGATCATTGGCTCCTAACGCTCCGGCTTTGTACACCGAGAACGCAGAGCTCAATTGGGAGAATGGCACATGGAACAATCCGTTAGCTAACCTAAATCAGAAATTCACATCCAGAACCTACGACCTCTTTTCCAATGCTGTTTTAACCTATTCTATAGTAAAGAATCTTGAGCTTAAAAGTAATTTTGGATACACGGATACTAAGAATAACGAGAAGCGCACCATACCATCAACAATTTACAATCCATCGTATGGCATGACCAGTAGCAGTTCTTCTCTATACACTAACAACACCGCACGTCGCTCCTGGCTTATAGAGCCACAGTTAAATTACAATCTACACAGAAACAAACATAAGATTGAAGCACTTGTGGGTGCAACTGCACAGAGCACAACCACCGAAAGATTGCACGTTATTGGTTATGGATTTTCGAGTAACGCTCTAATCAGTGATTTGGCCTCAGCTTCGCTACGTCTTGTTTTTACAAGCGACGAGAATATTTACAAATACCAAGCATTCTACGCGCGCATAAACTACAACTATGACAAGCGCTATATCTTAAACGCAACAGGGAGGCGTGATGGATCGAGTCGCTTTGGTGACGGCAAACAATTCGCCACTTTTGGAGCAATAGGAGCAGCTTGGCTCTTCTCAAATGAAAACTTTTTAAAAGACAACAGAATAATGAGCTATGGTAAGTTAAGAGGCAGCTATGGTGTTACAGGAAGTGACCAGATAGGTGACTACCAGTTTCACGACACCTATGTTTCATCTGGAAATGCTTATCAAGGAGTTATAGGACTACAACCAAGCCGTTTGTTCAATCCAAACTTTGGCTGGGAAAGCAATCGCAAGCTGGAAGTCGCCATTGACGCTGGCTTTTTTCATGATCGCATTTTTTTAACAGCGGCATGGTTCCGCAATCGATCTGGAAATCAACTCGTAGGAATACCATTGCCAGGAACCACCGGTTTTAACGTATTAAATGCTAACTTGAATGCAACCGTGCAAAATACTGGTTTAGAGTTCACTCTTCAAGCAGCAAATTTTCAAACAGTAAATTTTAAATGGAGTACTGCCATTAATATTACTGCAAACCAAAACAAACTTCTATCCTTCCCTAATCTGCAAAGCTCGCCCTATTCTAATAGTTATAAAATTGGTCAGCCATTATCAATTCAGAAGGTTTATCATTTTAGTGGTCTTAACCCTCAGACTGGTATGTATGAATTCGACGATGTAAATGGTGATGGCGCAATAGCTGCACCAGAAGATAAAGAAACAATAGCGAATCTGTCTCCCAAGTATTTTGGTGGATTTCAAAATACATTTAATTATAAAAATTTCCAATTTGACTTCCTATTCCAATTCGTTAAACAACAAGGAGTTAAATACCTTCCAGGACCTGGAGGCGGCATGACTAATCAGCTGCAGGCAGTTAGTAATAGTTGGCAACAAACAGGCGATAGTAGTTCACAGCAAAAACTGACTACTGGTCTTAATTATGACATAATTAGCGCTTATTACAACTTCACAGAAAGTGATGGTGCCATTACTGACGCTTCTTATTTGAGACTTAAAAACATATCTCTTTCTTATGATGTACCACTACCTCCATCCTCGAAGATCAAGTGCAGACTATCCTTACAAGGCCAAAATATTTTAACTATTACTCCTTATGATGGGGATCCTGAATTTAAGTTCGCTGGATATTTACCCCCACTTAAAATGTATACAGCCAACGTTCAACTAACTTTTTAATTTAAAAATATGAATCATTATACAAATTATCCCAATAAAAAAGGAAATAGTATCCGTATTCTAGCCCTTTTCCTAATACTCACTTATTTTTCATCTTGTGACAGTTTCGTTGAAGTAGCACTTCCATCGTCTCAACTTACAGGCGATTTGGTATTTAAGGACAAAAATACAGCAAATGCAGCCCTAATAGATATTTATGCCAAGATGCGCGATACCGGCCTGCTTTCAGGTAATCTAACCGGAACAAGCACTTCCTTAGGCCTATATGCTGACGAACTAAATTACTATGGTCCTGTGACTGATACTGGCGGAAGTTTATACAATAATACCTTAATGGCCACGGATGCTAATGTGATGCAAATATGGAATATTACTTATGGACAAATATATGCAGCAAACTCCATTATAGCCGGTATGTTAGATGCTCCAATTTCTAAAGTCGACCGCGATCAACTCATTGCGGAAGGACTTTTCATTAGGTCACTATTGTATTTTTATTTAACAAACACTTTTGGTGATGTACCCTATATCACATCTACTGATTATAGAGTGAACAGCATAGCGCCAAGGGTTGAAATTCAGACTATCTATGCCAGTATCATAGCAGATCTTAAACTAGCTTCATCCTTAATACAAGAAAACTACCAAGCACAAGGTCGAGTAAGGCCAAATCGAGCGACAGTAAATGCACTGCTCGCCCGAGTATATTTATATACTAATCAATGGGAAGAATCCGTAAGTACCGCTTCAGCAGTGCTCAATCAAAGCGAATACTCCCTAGAGTTACCAATTGCTCAGGTGTTTCTCAAAGAAAGCCCCTCAACTATTTGGCAATTCGGCCCTAAATTCGAAGGAAATAACACTGACTTTGGGATAACTTTCATCTTTAATTCAGGCCCACCACCTTTCGTAGCGCTTACAGAAGGACTTATAAACGCTTTCGAAGAAAATGATCAGCGTAAGCTTTATTGGACCACAGCAGTAACAAATAACGTCAAGACATGGTACTACTCATCAAAGTATACACAAAATGGGTTCACAGGCGTATCAATCGAATACCCCATAGTCTTTCGTATACAAGAACAATACCTGATAAGAGCTGAAGGAAATGCGAGATTAGGTCGTTTAACCGAAGCAAAAGAAGACCTAGATAAAGTGAGAATAGCCGCAGGACTAATCGTTACCAATGCAGTGACTCAACAAGAAATAATAGACGCCATATTGAGAGAGCGGCGTGTAGAGTTCTTTGGCGAATATGGAAGTCGTTTTTATGATTTGAAACGCACAGGAAATTTAAATGAAGCCCTCAGCACCGTAAAACTAGGGTGGAACGTAAATGATGCTCTCTTTCCTATACCCGAAAATGAGATCCTTATCAATCCCAATCTTAAACCACAAAATTCAGGATATTAATGACTCGTACAATGAAATTTATTTGGATCAATTTATTTTGTCTGCTTGTAGCCTATCCAGTTTTTGGACAATTGGTAAAAACTGACTTGACCGAAAGTGACTACGGGCAATGGGGTACGTTGCGCCTTGGCAAAATCTCAAAAGATGGTAAATGGGTAGCCTTAAGTATGATCTATGAGAGTGGCCAGGATACTTTATACCTGAGAAGTACAAATAATACAAAGCAGTTTGCCTTTCCCAAAGGTATTGAACCCGCATTCGAAGGCGAATATTTTGCCTGCATTACAGAAGGAAAAGTTGCGGTGATGAATCTAGCTAATAATAGTACTTCTTATGATGCAGGAGTACGTTTTAATTTTTTTTCTAACAAAGCAATTGCAATCTTGTCGCGCTCAGAAAATAAGGCGTCAAGCTTAAAGGTAAGAACTTTAAGCGGGCAGATAGCACTAGAAATTCCTGATGTAGTGGAGTACACATTAACTAAAAACACTTTGCTATACAATCGAAAACTTCAAGATTCCAGTTTTGTCGGTATCGTTGATTATCGAGGAAAAAAAACAAAGAATACGGTAATTTTTAGAAAGAGAGGAGAATTGCAAAACTTAGTCTGGAACAAAGAAGGAACTGCCGTTTCCTTCTTAGGTTCAGATTTGAATGAGGATAGGCTCACATCAATATTTCATTATGACTTGGTAAAAAACAAGCTGAGTAGCATAATACCACAACAATCTCTTAATGTTACGGACACTATTTCAATTACAACTGCAGGAATTTACCGTCACTGGATATCTAACGACGGTAAGAAGGTCTTTTTTGCAATCCAACGTAAAAATAATTCGTACACTAAAAACCATGCTGTCGAAATTTGGAATAGTAGTGATAAGTGGACTCATAACTTAGAAGTTCAACTTGATGGATGGAAAAACGTTCCTAAAGCGTCAGTATGGATGCTTGAAGAAAAAAAAGCTAGTGTAATTGGAGATAATATCTTGCCTTATGCACGTGTTTTTGGTGATGGCAAATATGCTCTGCTTAGTAATCCTCAAAGTTACGAGCCACAATTTAAAGAAGAGGCACCACGAGATTATTACCTTTTAGATATCGAAGCGCAAAAAAGGACTTTACTATTTCATCAACTGCCAGGTGCTGCAAACGATATACAGGCAACTCCAGATGGCAAATATCTCATCTATTATGACAACAATTCTTGGTATGCTTATAATGTTTTAAAGGACTCTTCGAGTGCACTTACAACAACAGGACTTTCTATTTGGGAATCAGACCCTAACGATTATAATTCTGAACCAAGAGTGTACGGCATTGCAGGATTTTCAACAGACAATAGTTCCGTATTTCTTTATGATCGTTTCGACCTATGGGAAGTAGGAATTACAAAATCATTTGCGATAAGGCTTACCGATGGCAAAGAAAAAGGCATTCGCTTTCGACTAGCCATTTCAGCTGGCAATCCAGGAAAAACGGATCCTGATCCTATTGACATTAATAAACAACTATATTTAAAGGCATACCGTGAAAAGGATGGAGTATCTGGTTATTATACACTCAAAGATAACAAATTACAAAAGTTAATATTTGATAATAATTGCATAGATGAGTTAGTGTATGCATCAGGAATCGATATCTTTAGGGAGCAAAGTTTTGATATGCCAACACGCGCAATTGCATTGGTAAAAGGGAAACGAACTGTTTTATTTGAAAGTAACCCTAAAATAAAAAAATACAACTGGCCTTTTTCCAAAATGATCACCTATCGCACAATGGGAGTTGAAAAGCCTGCGGCATTATTCCTTCCTCCAAATTACGACGCGAATAAAAAATATCCAGTAATTGTGCATATTTACGAAGATATGTCTCCAGAACTGCATCATTTCGTGAATCCTACATGGAGGAACCCAGAAGGATACAACATTACTACACAGGCAGCAGACGGATATTGCGTGGTTCTACCTGACTTGAACTATGAATCCAACAACGCTGGTGTTTCTGCTGCACGATCACTTATAGATCTGACTAAAATGTTGGTAGATGAAGGGATCGCCAATCCAAAAGCCATCGGTTTGATGGGACATTCTTTTGGTGGTTACGAGACATTTTTCACGATTACACATACAAATGTATTCGCAGCAGCAATTGCAGGCTCAGGTATTTCCGATACTGTAAATTGGTACTACAGCATGAGTCAAGATTTAGAAAAACCCGAAATGTGGCGATTTGAAGACCAACAATTTCGGATGACGAAGCCATACCATCTTGATCCTAAATCTTATCTTCTTAACTCGCCAATTCTCAACGTGAATAATGTAAGTACTCCACTGTTATCTTATTCTGGTAAAAACGATCGTGTTGTACCATGGCAACAAAGTATGACCTTTTACCTTGCATTACGACGGATGAAAAAACAAACAACCTTGCTGCTATATCCTGACGAAGGACATGTATTAAGTAGCCCGGATAACCAAAAAGATCTAAGCCTAAAGGTAAAGGCTTGGTTCGATCATTACTTGAAAAATTTACCCTCCAGTGGATGGATGGATCAACAATACTAAAAAAACAAATGCAGTTCTTACGAACTGCATTTGCATTTAGAAACTAACAGTTTATGGTTTAAACAACTGTTGGTCGCAGGCAGTACCTAATGCATTGTACTTCCACACTGGAAGTGGTGTCGCATCGGCAGACATACAGGTTGCACCAGGATTACTGGAACAGTTCACATTACGCGACTCACATGATGAGCTACTGGTTGCATGAACATAGCCAATAATCGGTGGTTTTACCGGGCTACTACTTGTCGAGCTAGTACTCAAGGCTCCTGCACTAGCAAGAGCGAAAGCGGCCACTGGAAGGGCCAACATTCTTAAAATGGAAGATTTCATAATTAATAAAAATTAAATAGTTGTGATCTACTCTATTAACAGGTTTTCGATCTTATCCTGATACTGCAGTATACAATTAGGCCTAGACTAGTTAAAGTTCTTATGCAGCCTATATTTTTGTAATGTTTTACCAATAATGATATAAATTCCTTCTGAATTTACCATGATATCAGAAACCTTGTCTTCTCCAATGTCATAAGCATAAAAGCTCGAAACATAGGTTTTGTTTTTTAGATCGTATATATCGATAACAGATGAAGTTTTCCATAAATCAAGTGGTTCAAATTTCCCCCGAAGTCCTGAGTTAACAAAAAGATACCTTCCATATGAAGCACTATATTTATTGATCGTTACAGCTGGGGTCGAAGGTTTACGTTCTCCTGACTCCTTGAAATAATTGACTTTGATTGCAGCACGTGTGGTGGTGTCAATAGTATTTCCCCTGTAAGCAAGTTTTAAATGCTGATTAGTTACTATAAACTGATTTCTATAATAATAGAGATAAATTAAATTTTTCAGTATCGGGTCATACGACATAGTTCCATCGGTATCAAAAACACCATCTTTTTGTTTCTGCAGAATGTTATTAATAAGTGTTACGTTCATTTCTTTTGAAAAACTGAACTTCCCCAAAATATTTTCTTTAGAATAACGATCTTGAGCCCGAAATGCAATATTTAAACTATCCATAACCACTATTTTTGAAAAATAATAGTTTCCAATCATAATTTGAAATGCTTTCCAGTCACTTACTTTTCCCCGAAAAATCACTGGTACTGTTCCATCAAAAACAAAGAAATAAGGAGGCACGACCTTGAGTTGGACAGAACGAAATGGATATTTGTCGTGATCAATGCTGATAATATGTTTTATTAGACGCTTTAATCTATTATCCCATTCATAGACAACTAAGGGTGTATTTGTGTTGCTTAAAAATACTTTGCCATTCCCAGAACCAGCAAAGTAGGCGTTGTACATTTGTAAATCCGTTTGAGCCGTCTTTTCTACTACACCACGATCAAACCTTCTCACGAAGGGATTTTGATGATGAAGTACTCTTTCAGAAATAATATATAGTATAAAAACAAGGAGGATAGAAAAGAAACTACCAGAAATTACTAAAGTATAAGTCTTCGTGTTTCGTCGTTCTGCCAAATACCCAACTAAGGCTAAAACAGTAAATGCGATATTGAAAATTAAATGCTCAGTCCATCCCATTTTTTCTAGAATACCACCACAAGAACAAGGAACAAAGGAACTGTAATTCAAAATAATTACAATGTAAGCGGTAAAAACAAGCATCAACAAGAACGCACAAAACAAACCTGTTCGTCGCATTTTAGGAATTACTAACATTATAGAGATACTGAACTCAACAATCAAAACTATGTAAGAAATCGGACCTGCAAACGCACTCAATAATGGAGATTGCCCCAGCTGCACCTGAAAATTTTCAAAATCCAATAGCTTGCTTACCGCTGCATAGACAAACAGTAAAATATACAGCAGACAAATTAGCTCTAAAATCACCTTTTGCATTCTAACATTCAGTTTCATAGCGTTATATTTTAAATTCTATAAAGCAAATTTCTGAATTTCAAAATAAAAACACTTGTCTTTACGGGAGCAAAATTTGACTATAACGGATTACTTAAATATTATAGAACGTATGGGATTATTAATAAACCTGTAAGGTTTACTTTCTTCAAAAACTGCTTTTACTACAACAATTAAATCACATTATATTTTAAGAAATACAATCAGGCTCTTCTCTCGAAGACGTAAGACTATCTTCATTTCGCTTCAGTTCATAAGGAGAAAAACCAAAACGTTTCTTAAAGGATTTTGAAAAATTAGAATAATTATTAAAACCGTTCATCACTGAAATATTTTTTAAAGGGATTACCGTATGTTCAACCATGAAATAAGCTTTTTTCAAACGTTCCTCATTATAAAATTTATAAATACTTGTTTTGAAAAAATGACGAAAACCCGCTTTTAATTTATACTCATTGGTTCCAAATTTTTGCGCAAGTACTTGTAATGAAGGTAGTGGTGCATCAAGATTTGCTAAGATATAATCATACAGTTTCTGAATCAAAAAAGCATCAACTTTTCTAGGTTTAATTTGTTTTTCATCTCCATTTTTAGCAACCGTGGCGTGATAAGTATCAAGATGACGTGGAATAACAAGATTTAATATAATTTCAGAACGAGGAATCAATTGACCCACACTGCAAGAAACAACAAGAGACAACTGAGTTTTGGTAATAAAATCTACAGCGACAACTGCAGGTAATTGAATACCGCCATCAAAAATTTTGTGAATGTGATCGAATGAAGTACGGCTAATTATAGCAGATAAAGGCTGACCAATCAATTCGTTTTCTCCATAACCTAAAAAAAGAATAATCTCTGATGTTAAACTGCTAATCATGTAATTGCTATCTAGCGTCAAAGTGCTTTGTGTAACAAAATCTTGAGTATTATGGGTATTAACAAATTCAAAAAGGGACCCTTTTATTTCCTCCGCAACCATATTGATTAAAACGACAACAGTTTCTAATTCGTCCTTTTCCTTACTTTCTGGGATCCGACTGTTAAAGTTACCTCTCGCCATTTCAAAGAGCATTTGGTGAATACTAACAATCCGTCTTTGATTATAAATTTCATCCATAATAAGTCTTTTTTTTTATTGTCTCGCCATTTATTTGCTGCTACATACTTTCTAATTTTCATTAAAAGCTAATCACTACGTACTAAATACTAGGTACTAATGACTAAGTACTAACCTCCTTTAAACTCCCGCAAATACCGTAACGCATCAATATCAGTAGAAAAAATCTGAGTAGGGACCGAAGGCTTATTTACTTCTAAATAAAAATTACTTATAGCAAACAGAAGTCTTTCATGTACAACCAAGCCAACAGCAGTCGCTAATACAGAACCAAATTGTGCTAAATAATCCCTACCGGCCTTATCTGTACTAACTACGCCTCGCAGATCACATAAAATGGGGTAAGCCCGTTCACGTTGAAAATGGATGCGATCAGTCACAACAAGTTGAGCGACTTTAAGATCAATAATTGTATTGTTCTTATATTGGAAAAAGAGAATCCCATCGGTAATCCAAAATTTCGCAGATGGATTCTCATAAAAATCATGGGCTGCAATCATGTTTTACGAATTTTTAAATAATTAACAAAAATATATAGATTACCACTCATTACACATGTCAATTAAGGATTATTTATTGTTATTTACGTATTTTGTTGTCAATTCGGGATATTTAGTTGTCAATTCAGGAGCATTCTATAATAACATGAAAAAAACTTCATTTATTATGTTGAATTTTAGCGCTTTAAACAATAGGTCAACTAAAAATAAACAAATGGCAAAAATTAAACACAACAACTTTATCGATACTGTCGATGAAGTATTCGCAGGAGCAAAAAAAGAAGGAGTATTGCATCTTTATTCAGAAGACGATTATTTAAACGGTAGAACTATTACCATAAAAGGTAAAAAAATGTTCCATTTTGGAACAACTGGATACCTCGGTTTAGAACAAGACCACCGCCTCAAAGAAGCTGCCATCGTAGCAATACAAAAATACGGAACTCAATTTCCTTTGTCTAAATCATACATATCTAATCCTTTATATGCAGAACTAGAATATAAATTAGAGTTAATGTATGGCATACCGCCTATCATAACTAAAAATAGCACCCTAGGTCATATGGCCGTAATCCCCACGGCCGTTAGGGATGAAGATGGGGTTATTCTGGATCATCAGGTGCATTGGAGTGTCCAAAATGCCTGTCAGCTACTAAAACTTAGAGGGATTCCTGTAGAGATGATTAGACACAATAATATGGAGATGCTCGAGTACCAAATAAAGAAACTTTCCTCCACATGTAAAAGAATTTGGTACATGGCTGACGGAGTTTACTCTATGTTTGGTGATTTTGCACCAGTGACTCAACTAATGGAATTAAGCAAAAAATATCCCCAATTGTATTTGTATTTCGACGATGTTCACGGTATGAGTTGGAAAGGAAAAAACGGAACCGGATATGTGCTAAGTATTCTAAAAGAACTGCCACATAACGTGATGATTATGGGAACACTAAGCAAAACCTTTGGTGCCAGCGGAGCTGTTTTAATCTGTTCTGATCAAAAACTACGAGAAAAAATTAAAAACTTTGGTGGTCCACTTACTTTCTCTGCCCAACTAGAACCAGCATCCGTGGCTGCCGCAATAGCCGCTGCTGACATTCATCTCTCTTCTGAAATTGAGGAATTACAAGCAGAACTGGCTGGGAAAATACAGCACTTTAACGACTTACTTTCTAAAACCTCCTTGCCCATAATAGTCCAAAATAACTCACCCGTATTTTTTCTTGGAACAGCAATGCCCATAACTACCTATAAACTAGTTCAAAGTTTGTTTCAAGAAGGTTTTTTTGTAAATCCTGCGATTTATCCAGCAGTTCCAGTAAAAAACACAGGAATACGCATCACGCTCTCGATGCACAATCAAAAAGAAGAAATAAAAGCACTAGTAGAAGCGATGGTGAAATACTTGCCAGTAGCACTGGAAGAAACAGCTAACACGCTCTATAAAATAAATCGTGCATTCGGCAGGAATGAGACTAAATATGTACCTGAAAAACAAAAGAGTAAATCGTCATTAAAAGTGCAACATGAAACTTCCATAGAAAAGATCAACAAAAGCATATGGAATGAAATATTAGGCAAACAAAGTGTATTCGACTGGGACGGATTGAAATTTTTAGAAGATGCTTTTTCAAATCAAAGTAGTCCAGAGAATGACTGGGAATTTTATTATTATATAGTTAAAGATGAAGAGAATACAGCTGTTTTAGCTACTTTTTTTACGTTCGGCCTCTGGAAAGACGACATGCTAGCTCCAGAATCAATATCCCTGCAATTGGAGAAAACAAGAAAACAAGATCCCCTTTACCTCACATCCAAAGTGCTGGCAATGGGCTGCTTATTTACCGAAGGAACCCATTGTTACAGAAACGAGTCCCATCCATTAGCTAACCAAGCGATGGAACTTTTGCTCGATCAAGTTGACACACTATACAACGAGCTAGATGCAAACTTTTTAGTATTCAGAGATTTTGACCCAGATATATTGTTAGACACTGTTTTCCACAACCATGGCTTTTTAAAAATCAATATGCCAGAAACAGCTAAAATTCAGAAATTAGAATGGGCATCTGTTCAGGAATTTGCAAGTACACTCTCCGCTCGTTCCAGAAGACATTTCTTTGAAGAGGTACGACCGTTTGAAAAAGCTTTTGATATAGTAATTAAAGAAAAATTAACTGCTGATGAAATGGAGCAATGTTACCAACTTTATAAAAATGTAAAAAACAATAATCATGCTATTAATACTTTTACGTATCCCATAACGATCTTTAACAAAATGATAAATCATCCTAACTGGGAATTCATTCTACTCTATTTAACTAGTAAGGAAAGTGAAGAAAATTATCAGGAAATCGTTGGGGTAATGTTTTGTTACAAAAATACCGATCACACCTACGTTCCTGCCCTTATTGGAATGAATTATACCTACTCTTCAAAATTCCAAATTTATAGACAACTATTATACCAGACTATTAAAAGAGCGAGAACAGCTAACTTTAAAAAAATTGACTTTGGCTTTTCAGCCACTTTCGAAAAGAAAAAGCTGGGCGCTACAATATATCCAAAAGTAGCTTACATCCAGGCAAGAGATAATTTTTCAATGGAATTAATGGGAATGCTACAAAACGAAACTTTAAAATAATCCTCAATCAATAAAGTACCAGTAAATTCAGCTAAGCGAGCAAATGCGCAGTAGAATAAACACTAGTGACTTAGGGTTGATGTCGCAAATTACAGCTATCAAACAGCTAGAATTTGTGATAAAAGTAACGATTAGTAAAGATGCCTTAATCAGAATCGAATGGAGTAAAAGACATAATTTCAGTAACCTCCAATTACGAATAAACAACCATATTAGAACGAACCCGAATCTAAAAAATATGAAGCCAAACAAACACCTCTCCGAATTCTTTGAACGCGTAATCATGGATCACAACCTTAACCCTACTCATGTCAGTTTATACATCGTACTATTCCAATTTTGGAATATAAATCGATATCAAAATCCAATAAGTATAACAAGAGATGAGGTAATGCGCATTAGTAAAATATGCTCTAAGGCAACCTATCACAAATGCATGAGAGAATTAAACGACAAAGGCTTCCTTAAATACGAACCCTCTTTCAATCCATACAAGGGCAGTATGGTACACCTCATCGACTTTTCAGAAATGGAGCCTCCCAACAACAAAAAACAACCGCAAAAGATTTTGAATCAAAAAGAAAAAAACAAGACAACTCCTCTCTTCTCCAGTCCTGTATCGATCAGAAAGACAATTCTCACCCCTACCTAATTCTATAGAACGACATTTCTCAAGTTTTACTAAAAACATTGCACAACCGAAAAACAATAAAAGATGGCGAAAATAATAGCACCTTTTACAATCAAAGGCACAATCGACGATCTCAACTTCGTACTAACAGCAGACGGAACGAATTACGCACGATCAAAACGGGAACAAGCCTTAACCTCCCTCCAATTCAATGCAAACCCCATCTACGATCGAATTCGTAAACACGGCACGGAATTCGGGCACTGCGCAAAAAAATCAGCTATCTTTCGTCAACTTGCTTTACAGTTCAATAAACTAGCGAAAGACGGCAGCTTTGCAGGAAGGGCAAATAAATTACTTTTCGATATTCTTCAAGAAGACACTACCCATCCAATAGGGAAAAGAACACTGGCAGAAGGTTTAAAAACCAATGAGGGCATAGCATCCTTATTATTTTTCGAGAGCAACAAATTAAGACCCTTACGCCAAGTTCTTAAAATAAAGGAACTATGGCATCAGGAAAGTCAAACAGTAACACTGACTGACTTCATAGTAAAAGAGCACTTAGTTTGGCCCGCAGAAGCCACACAGGTACATTTGGCAATAGCCATCACTAATTGGGACTTTGACAATGACAATTTTAACACCTGCTACAGCGAGGCAATCATATTAGATAAAGAGTCCGTAAAACAAACCCTAAAACTATCAACCACCAGACCAGCAGGCAATCATCTACAGCTAACATTTCTCTTTATCGGCTTTGCAACACTAGAACGCAAAAAACACAAATTCCTCCACCGTAAAAACAACACAGCTACACTAATAGCCCACCACACTCCAGTAACTACTCCTTGAACACAATAACACTTATCAAATAAAAAAACCAAAGGAACATCCTTGCTCGAGTAGAATCGTTTCGAAGTTGTCGAGCATACTCCTTATGTATTGGATTGTACGGAATGATTTTTCGCTTAGCCATAATAGATAATTTAAATTATTTTATTAACGAAAAGAACACACCCCTAAGCCCTCTCGAGAGGGGAATGCGTCCGTAGGAAACTTTAACCATCCTATTTTCAAAACAAATTTAAATAAACTGGTGCCAAAAAAATAATATCCATTTGCTAAGAGAGTAAACCCAATTTCCCTTTTTTAATTTCCCCCAGTCATTGCGAAGAATGAAGCAATCTGGTTGGGAAAATGAACCGCGAAATTAAAAAAAACAGCGGTTTACCCCGGCCCTAAAGGGAGACCTCTGTTTTTTTTTAGAAAGATAACTCGTTGAAATAATCAGTCCTCTTTTTTAACTTCACCCTTTAGCGAGGGGAAAAAATTAAAAGAAACCCAACCCCTATAACAAACCGCATATCCCTTCGAATAGCATCGTATGTATAGATCCGCCCTAAAATTAAAAACGTCGAAAAACAACGATAAAACGCAGTAGCAGCAGTCCGCGAGTTGAGCCTGAAAGGCGAACGGCTCGGGCTGCGGAACAGAGTTTTGAGGTAGTTTTTAAGTTTTAAATTTTCAGGCAGTGAAATCGAAGATTATTTCATCCGTTCGCCTTTCAGGCTCGGGTCATGAATACAAAAAAAACAATAATGAAGCATGAATAATTTTTTGTTACTTTTTTCATCAAGGAAAAAAGTAAAATAGTAATTCAAAAAACAATTTGCAATCGCAAATGAAGCATCCGTTCCTTTCCCTTTTTTAATTTCTCCCAGTCATTACGAAGAATGAAGCAATCTCGCGATGAAAAATGAACCGCGAAATTAAAAAAAACAGCGGTTTACCCCAGCCCTAAAGGGAGACCTCTGTTTTTTTTTAGAAAGATAACTCGTTGAAATAATCAGTCCTCTTTTTTAATTTCTCCCAGTCATTGCGAAGAATGAAGCAATCTCGCGATGAAAAAATTAAAAAAACAGCGGTTTACCCCGACCCTAAAGGGAGACCTCTGTTTTTTTTTAGAAAGATAACTCGTTGAAATAATCAGTCCTCTTTTTTAATTTCTCCCTTTAGGGTTGGGGAAAAAATTAAAAAAACCACCAGTCTAAAACTCATCTTTTCACTTCCCACAAATTCCAAAGAATGAAACAGTCTCGAATGCAAACCCAATTTCCCTTTTTTAATTTACCCCGTAATTGCGAAGAATGAAGCAATCTCGCGATAAAAAATGAACCGCGAAATTAAAAAAAAACAGCGGTTTACCCCAGCCCTAAAGGGAGACCTCTGTTTTTTTTTAGAAAGATAACTCGTTGAAATAATCAGTCCTCTTTTTTAATTTCTCCCAATCATTGCGAAGAATGAAGCAATCTCGCGATGAAAAAATTAAAAAAACAGCGGTTTACCCCGGCCCTAAAGGGAGACCTCTGTTTTTTTTAGAAAGATAACTCGTTGAAATAATCAGTCCTCTTTTTTAACTTCACCCTTTAGCGAGGGGAAAAAATTAAAAGAAACCCAACCCCTATAACAAACCGCATATCCCTTTGAATAGCATCGTATGTATAGATCCGCCCTTAAATTAAAAACGTAAAAAACAACGAAAAAACAAAGTGGCAGCGCTCCGCGAGTTGAGCCTGTAAGGCGAACGGCTCGGGGCGCGGAACGGCGTTTTGAGGTAGTTTTTGAGTTTTTAATTTTCAGGCTTGATTTTTTTGTTACTTTTTTTGATCAAGCAAAAAAGTAAAATCATAAATTAGAGAATATTCGTCCTTGTAAATAACAACTTCAAATCAATCTCAAAAAATGATTCCACTTTTAGTGAGATTGCTTCGTCCCTCGCAATGACCCTGTACTCCTCCAACTATTTTATCTCCAAGATCACGATAAGCATTTCAACATTGGCCAGCGGGATTACCCCCGAGTCGAGGAGGAACGACGAGCGGCAGCAGTCACGATAGTGAAAACCAATACGAAGTGAGCTTCATCAAACATCGCTTAAAATAAAAGTTAACTAAGATAAAAATCTAAAATCATTATCATTTATTACACACTGCCTTGCACATGCAAACAACAGAAAACTGAAAACAGCTAACCGAAAACAGACAACTTATAACACATAACTGAAAACAAAAAAGTCCACAGAGAGTACTCCCTATGAACTTTTAATAAACTATTAATAAAAAAACTTATTTCACATCCAACAACTCAAAAGTCGAATTCATGCTTTTGAATTCCGGTACTATTTTTTTCATTTTCATTACGATTTCATCATTCCCTAAATAATTAGCATTATCGATTAACTCTTCGATATCATTATGCAAGTTTTCATATTCGTCTTGAATTTCTTCTGCAATCATTATTTTTTCATGATACGTAGGAATTGTTTTTGAAGTGTCATTAAGTAGTTCTTCATATAACTTCTCACCAGGTCTCAAACCAACAATTTGTATTTTAATATCTTTATCAGGTACGTATCCCGCCAACTTAATCATCTTTCTTGCCAAATCTATGATTTTAACTGGTTTACCCATATCAAAAATATAAATCTCTCCTCCTTTACCCATAGCTCCAGCTTCTAGAACCAACTGGCAAGCTTCAGGAATAGTCATGAAGTAACGAATAATATCTGGGTGCGTTATCGTAATTGGACCTCCTTCAGCGATTTGCTTTGTAAACAAAGGCACCACAGATCCATTAGATCCCAATACATTACCAAAACGAGTCGTAATAAATTTAGTTGCGTTTTTCTCTCCTACATTCTGAATCTTTAACTGTAAAGATTGTACATATTTCTCTGAAATACGTTTGCTTGCTCCCATAACATTACTTGGGTTCACGGCTTTATCCGTAGAAATCATTACGAATTTCTTAACCTTATATAAACAGGCTAAATCAGCAAGATTTTTAGTTCCACCAATATTGGTAAGAATAGCCTGAGAAGGATTTTCTTCCATTAAAGGCACATGTTTGTACGCAGCCGCATGGAAAACTACTTGCGGTTTATATAATTTAAACACCTTTTCCATTGCCTCTTTATTCCTAATATCGGCAACAACAGTTCTAATTTTTGAATTTGTAGGTAGCACTTCAGTCTCCAAATTCAAATGATGTAATGGCGTTTCTGCTTGGTCCAAAATAATCACCTTTTTAGGGTTATAAATCAATACCTGACGTACAATTTCACTACCTATAGAACCTGCGGCACCTGTAATTAAAATAGTATTATCCTTTAATTGTTTCGAAATGGATTTATTATCCAAAACAATGGGCTTTCTTTCCAGAAGATCTTCAATTTGTATCGTTTTTACTTTTTGGGATATCTCTTTTTGATTTTCCCAGTCAGCAATCAGTGGAACTATGTACACCTTATAATTAAACTCTAAACATTGGTCCACAATGATTAATCGTTCTTCTTTTGACAAACTTTTATCAGCAATAATAACTCCTTCAGCTCCAACGGAACGCATTAAAGTGGGTAGTTTTTTCTTTAAAATTAGAATCGGTAAATCCAACATTCGCTTGGATGAATTTTGATTATTCCTATCTACAAACCCTACAATTTTAAAACGAAGAGGCGATTCCAACTTTAAAGCTTTGGCAACTGATATCGCATTGGCATCTGTACCGTAAATTATCGTTCTGGATAATTTTATATCACTTTTTTCTGAAAGATAATGCTCGAAAGTTTGTTTTACAATAACACGGTATAAAAACAATCCACAAAACGAAAGTACCATATTAATAAAAAGCGCCGTGTTTAAAAATGCTTTATGCCCGTAAACTAATTCAAAAGCAAAATTCAATAGTAACAAGATTACTAAAACTGCCATTTGTGAAAATAACAACTTAACAGCATCAATATAAGAGGAATGCCTAATAATACCAGAATAAGTCCTAAACAACCAAAAGAAAAAGATATTAATCCCAAACAGAGAACTAATATATAATACACTATTTGGCGTTACAATATAATCCAACCCAGTACCTCTAAACAATAGGTAGGTAAAAAAGAATGCGATTATCAAAACTGCAAAATCCATCATAACTATTATCCATCTAGGTAAATAACTTAGATTATGGATATTAAATTTTAGATTATCCCTGGAAAAAAGATTTCTTATAAAAGAAGTTTCACCTGAATTTGTATAATTACTCAAAATATATCTTTTTAACTATTTTTAATGAAGACATCAAAATTACTACTAATTATTCTATTTATGCATTTTAATTTTAATCAAATAAAATCACAAATTTAATCTTTCTTACTAAATAGATTTAAAATAACCGTTTTAATTCTACTTCGATCTGCTTCCGTGAGATTGGAACTGGATGGTAAACAAAGTCCATTGGTAAAAAGTGTCTCGGCAATAGCATGGCCGTAATAAGGATAGTCAGAAAAAATTGGCTGTAAATGCATCGGTTTCCATAACGGGCGTGATTCTATATTCGCTCCTGCTAATACTAATCGCAAGTTCTCCCTCGTAATTCCAAACGTCTTTATTGGATCTAACAAAACAGTACTTAACCAATAATTTGAAAATGAATTTTCATTAGCCACAGTAAACACAGTTACCCCCTCAATATCTTTGAATACATCCAGATAAAATTCATGCATTTTTCTTCGTAACAGTATGTGTTCGTCCAAAACTTCCATTTGGCCTCTACCAATTGCTGCACAAACATTACTCATTCGATAGTTGTACCCTACTTCAGAATGCTGATAATGTGGAGCATCTTCTCTTGCCTGTGTTGCTAAAAAAATGGCTCTTTCCTTTAACGCTGCAGAATTGGTTACAATCGCTCCGCCACCAGAAGTCGTTATAACCTTACTCCCATTAAAAGATAAAACACTGACATCTCCAAAAGTGCCACATTTTTGCCCCTTATAGCAACTTCCTAAAGCCTCTGCACTGTCTTCCAGAATGGGAATAGAATATTGGTCTGAAATCAATCTTATTTCTTCAATTTTGTAAGGAGTACCATACAAATCGACAGCGATAATTGCTTTTGGTTTTTTTCCCTTAGCAATCCTATCTATAATAGCAGTTTCAAGGGCTACTGGACACAAATTCCAAGTTTCGGGTTCACTATCTATAAAAACAGGGGTTGCCCCCAAATATAAAATAGGATTGGCTGAGGCTGAAAAAGTCATGCTTTGACAAAGAACCTCGTCCCCCGACTTAACGCCTAAAAGAATTAATCCCAGATGAATAGCCGCCGTTCCCGAATTTAAAACGGCAACATGCCCTGAACCCAAATAATTTTCTAAGTTTTGTTCGAAAATCGTCAAATTTGGCCCCATTGGAGCAATCCAATTACAATCAAAAGCCTCTTGAATGTACTTCTGTTCATTCCCACCCATATGGGGAGTCGAAAGCCAAATTTTGTTATCACCCATTTCTTAAGAATTAATCACCATTGAATATACATTATCCTAAAATTATTTATTAAATAACGTAAATCGAAGATCTAGCAAAAAGATTGACAAGACCTACTAAAACAATATCCCTCACAATAAAAACGTCCGGATCAGATGCGCCCTAAAATTGAAAACGTCAAAAAACAACGAAAAAACACAGTGGCATCAGTCCGCGAGTTGAGCCTTAAAGGCGAACGGCTCGGGCTGCGGAACAGCGTTTTAAGGTAGTTTCGTAAGTTTTAAATTTTCAGTCAGTGAAATCGAAGATTATTTCATCCGTTCGCCTTTCAGGCTCGGGTCATGAATACCAAAAAAAGAATAGTAAACCATTCATAATTTACTGTTGCTCTCATCCTAACCGAAGTCTCAGGGTTAATTAAGACAAATCGAAGATTCAGAAACCCGAGCATAGCGAACAGGCGAAGCAAGCACCAATTAAAATAAAAGTTAGCTGAGCTAAAAAAGCAATACACAATTATCATTCTGCTTAATAAACTTCCACTGGAAATTAAAAAAATAGAGGTTTATCCCCAGCCCTAAAGGGAGACCTCTGTTTTTTTTTAGAAAGATAACTCGTTGAAATAATCAGTCCCCTTTTTTAATTTCTCCCAGTCATTACGAAGAATGAAGCAATCTCGCGATGAAAAAATTAAAAAAACAGCGGTTTACCCCAGCCCTAAAGGGAGACCTCTGTTTTTTTTTTTGAAAGATAACTCGTTGAAATAATCAGTCCTCTTTTTTAATTTCTCCCAGTCATTGCGAAGAATGAAACAATCTGGTTGCGGAAAAAATTAAAAAAAACAGCCCCATTACAAACCGCATATCCCTTCGAATAAAAACGTATGGATTAGAACCGCCCTTAAATTAAAAACGTAAAAAACAACGAAAAAAAAAAGTGGCAGCGCTCCGCGAGTTGAGCCTGAAAGGCGAACGGCTCGGGGCGCGGAACGGAGTTTTGAGGTAGTTTTTGAGTTTTAAATTTTCAGGCAGTGAAATCGAAGATTCATGAATACCAAAAAAAATATTAACCCATGAATAATTTTTTGTTACTTTTTTCATCAAGGAAAAAAGTAAAATAGTAATTCAAAAAACAATTTGCAATCGCAAGTGAAGCATCCGTTCCTTTCCCTTTTTTAATTTCTCCCAGTCATTACGAAGAATGAAGCAATCTCGCGATGAAAAAATTAAAAAAACAGCGGTTTACCCCGGCCCTAAAGGGAGACCTCTTTTTTTTTTTTAGAAAGATAACTCGTTGAAATAATCAGTCCTCTTTTTTAATTTCTCCCAGTCATTGCGAAGAATGAAGCAATCTGGTTGGGAAAAATTAAAAAATCCAACTCCACCATTCCATAACCACAAAAATACCAACAGCCAAAGCGATACCGCTTAAATATAAAGTTAAGCAAGCTAAAGAATTACACCATACTTTTTTTAAAACGCAGTTGACGAATAATATATGCCCTAACTCCTAAATATACAAGAGTCATCAGCAGTAAAAATCCTCCTGCAAAGTACAGCGACAAACTTCCGTTTGTATCCAAATAAATTATAATAGCGTTAACTCCTAACTGAAGTACCGCATAAATAATCGAAACCGCAACATGAGAATATCCCATTTCGTTGGCTAGATATTGATACAAATGAGAACGATGTGGTTGGAAAATATTTTCTCTCTTTAATAATCTGTTAATGATAGTAATAATTGCATCGATACCATAAACAGAAAAGAAAAGGATATACGCTAACTGACCAGATTCAATAATTGTCTTTATCATAAAGTATCCTAAGAAAAGTGCCATACTAATACTTCCCACATCTCCGGCAAAAGTCTTCGCTTTTTTTCTAAGGTTGAATATTCCGAAAACAATACACGACAATCCCATCGTGATCAATAATGGCAAGTTTGCTGCATTTACTGGTAAGTAAGCAAAACTTACAATAGCCACTAGCGAATATAACACAGTAATACCGTTGATACCGTCCATGAAATTAAAAGCATTCACCCAACCAATTAGTAAGACAAATACTATAGGAAGCAACCATATCACTTCTGAAAATAAATTCAAATCATAAAACACCAAAAGTACAGCTCCTACATGTGATGCAAACCGTGGCAATTGTGACAGAGGTTTAATATCATCAATAAAACTGACTAATGCTACTAGTACAACTGCCAAACTAATCTCCCAAGAGACATAATCTAGGAAAAAAGCAATTAGTATTGCAATTGGAAAAATAACTCCCCCTCCGCGCAATGTTATCGATGTATGAGAGGACCTACTGTTCGGTTTATCAATTATATTGTATTTATCGGCTATTTTAAAATAAAAAAGCTCAATAGCAACTAAAGCTACAAATAGGACTAGGTATTGTATATATGGCATTGTATTTTTTTAATAGAGAATATTTAAACCATTCTCAATAACGAACTATTTGTGTTTCAATAAACCTAAAAGATATTCTCCATAACCCGACTTTTTCAAAGGATCAGCTAATTCTTTTAGTTGTTCGCTACTGATAAAACCTTGTCTCCAAGCAATTTCTTCAATACAGCCTACTTTTAATCCTTGACGTTCTTCCAAAACTTGAACAAATTGTCCCGCTTGCATCAAACTATTAAATGTTCCTGTATCTAACCAAGCAGTTCCTCTACTCAAAATCCCTACTTTCAAGTTTCCTTTTGCTAAATATACTTTATTAACATCCGTGATTTCATATTCTCCACGAGGGCTAGGTTTTATATTCTTTGCAATTTCCACTACTGAGTTATCATAAAAATACAAGCCAGGTACCGCATAATTAGATTTGGGTTCCAAAGGTTTCTCTTCAATTGAAAGTGCTTTTAAATCCTTGTCAAATTCCACCACTCCATAACGCTCTGGATCTGAAACATGGTAAGCAAAAACAACGCCTCCTTGTGGCTTGGTATTCGAACGAAGTAATTCTTGCATATTAGAACCAAAGAAAATATTATCCCCTAAAACTAGGGCAACATCATCATTTCCTATAAATTCTTCACCTATTACAAAAGCTTGCGCCAAACCATTAGGAATCGCTTGTTCGGCATAACTAAACTTGCATCCTATAGTAGAACCGTCTCCTAATAATTTTTTAAAATTAGGTAAATCATGCGGCGTCGATATAATTAAAATTTCATTAATCCCAGCCATCATCAAAGTAGATAACGGATAATAAATCATCGGCTTGTCATAAACCGGCATCATTTGCTTGCTCATTGCCAATGTTAAGGGATGTAAACGGGTGCCAGATCCTCCAGCTAATATAATTCCTTTCATAGTTTTCACGAATTTTACGAATTAAAACGAATGTTTCGAATTTAAAACGAATTACTTCAAATTGATTATTCTCTTATAAGTTAATGAAGGCGTGCCGAAATTAATCAACATACCCAATTCCAATTTAGTAAATTTTAAATAATTTGTCAACTGCGCGTAAAATGCAACTGGTATTTGTGATACTGCTTTTATTTCTACAATAATTGTATCATAGCAAACAATACAAAATAAGCTTTTAGGCTCGTTTTAATCAAATGCTTTTTTATTTTTTCAAAGGATCTCTTCACCTCATACTTCTCGATACAATTTTATAAAAATGCTCTCGCTATTTTATAAAATCACTCGAAGTGACGGAAATTAACAGAATACTCTTCACACCACTCCTCTCCCGTCCTTAGCTTCCGCAGTCGAGCGTCAAATGTTTGAAGAAGTCGTAAAAACAAAAACTGTTTGAGCGAAGCGAGTTTTTTTGTTTTAGACTTCGAAAACTAATTTGACCGACGAGGGAGCGCAGACTTGATTTTTTTGTTACTTTTTTGATCAAGCAAAAAAGTAAAAACAATCCTTACTCAATTCGAATTCTAAGTAACCAAAACCATTTTACCTCACTCTTCGAAATCTTCCGACCTAGGGCTGCGGAACATAGTTTTGAGGTAGTTTTTAAGTTTTCAATTTTCAGTCTTGATCTTTTGTTTCTTTTGCATCAAGGCAAATCGAAGATTCAGACACCCGAGCGCAGCGAACAGGCGAAGCAAACACTACTAACAAAAAAAGTACAGTGAGCTAAAAGAAAATTAACAAACCCTTAATTTATAAAGTTGAACATAACCTCCTTGGTTGCATCCATTAATGAACTTCGGATAATTCGCTTTAAATTAGTTTTAATTCGCGTACTGCTTATCGTAATAACTCGCATACTCCCCAGAAGTAATATTATTCAACCAAGTTTGATTTTCCAAATACCAAGTGACCGTTTTCTCTAACCCTTCTTCAAAAGTAACAGAAGGCTTCCACCCTAGTTCTTTATTAATCTTATTAGCATCAATTGCATAACGCAAATCATGACCTGGACGATCTTTCACATAAGAGATCAATTGTTCGGATGTACCTGCTTCACGACCTAACTTCTCATCCATGATTTTGCAAAGCAATTTAACTAAGTCAATATTTTGCCATTCGTTAAAACCACCAATATTATACGTATCATGATTCACCCCTTCGTGAAAAACCAAATCAATCGCCACAGCATGATCCTCTACAAATAACCAATCACGGGTATATTTCCCGTCCCCGTAAACAGGTAAAGGTTTATTTTGAATAATATTATTGATAAACAACGGAATCAATTTTTCAGGAAAGTGAAATGGTCCGTAATTGTTAGAACAGTTTGTTAAAACATAAGGCAAACCATACGTCTCTCCATACGCACGCACAAAATGATCTGAACTTGCTTTAGAGGCCGAATAAGGTGAATTTGGATCGTAGGCCGTAGTTTCAGTAAACAAGCCCTCAGCACCAAGACTTCCATAAACCTCATCAGTACTGATATGATAAAAACGCTTTCCTTCCATATTGTCCTTCCAAATCGCTTTGGCAGCATTCAATAAATTCATAGTACCAATCACATTTGTTTTCACAAAAGATAACGGATCAGTAATAGAACGATCCACATGAGACTCGGCAGCCAAATGTAAAACACCATCAAACTGATGCTCAGTAAATAAAGCATCGATAAAATCCCCATCTACAATATCTCCTTTTATGAAGGTATAGTTAGGTGCATTTTCAATATCTACAATATTCTCTAAATTACCTGCATACGTCAAGGCATCTAAGTTGAATATTTGATACTCTGGATAGTTGTTTACAAAACGTCTTACCACATGCGAACCAATAAAACCGGCTCCTCCCGTAATTAATATTTTTTTCATTTTTATTTTTTTTGTAACTATTCAGCTGTTATCGTGTTTTAAAGCTATCAACAAAGTTCCCGTCAGTTCAGTTTATCCCGAACTTGTTTCGGGAAGTGATTTTATAAAATAGCGATAGCATTTTTATAAAATTGTATCAAGAACAAATTGTGCAAACTAAACTTCTCGATACATTTTTGGCTAATGAAACCCCCAGTCTTACTCCTATTTTATCAGCAAAAAACACTCGAAGAGACGACCGTGGAATTCATGAGAATTACGTTTTCTATAACAAAAATCTTCACTCCCACTGCTAATCTCTAACTTCTCACCTCTAATCTTGAATTTTCGACTCCCTTTAGGGAAGGGGAAAAACGAAAATCTTCACTTCTTTCTTCTAACTCTAAACCTTAAACTTCAAACCTTTTAACCATTTAACCTTTCAACAACCCCATACATTTTTTCAAACTCTCCTTATAATCAGGCACTTCAATACCATAAGTAGCTATAATTTTGCTTTTATCCAATAATGAATAAGCAGGACGTGCTGCTGGAGTAGGATATGCCGAAGAAGGAATCCCCTTCACTTCACACTGTTCCCCTGTAATTTCCTGAATAGCCAATACAAATTCGTACCAACTGATCTCTCCTTCATTTGAATAATTATAAATTCCAGGAATCCAATTCTCATTACTCACTATATCCATCATGGCTTGCGCCAAATCTGCTGCATAAGTTGGAGAACCTATTTGATCATTTACAACATTCAAACTATCTCTTTCTTGCATTAAGCGAGACATCGTTTTGACGAAATTGTTTCCAAAACTAGAATAAACCCATGAAGTTCTAATAATTAAAACATCAGGATTAACTGCCAACGCGGCTAATTCTCCAGCGCGTTTCGTAGCTCCATATACATTGATAGGATTGGTTAGCGCCTCTTCATTCAAAGCAATTGAAGAAGTGCCATCAAAAACATAATCGGTAGAAACATGGATTAATTTCACATCATGCTCTTTTGTATAGGTCGCTATTACGCTGACCGCTCGGTGATTCACTACATCGGCTAATTCCGTTTCCGATTCTGCTTTATCTACAGCGGTATAAGCTCCGCAGTTTAATATAATATTAGGTTGAATATTTTCTAATTGCTCTATTAACTTATTTATATAATCTAACGAAATTTGCGTTCTATCCGCAAAAATCCAATCAAATTGCGGGTAATTTTTAGATAGAATTTTAAATTCAGAACCCAATTGTCCTGTTGCACCAGTAACTAAAATTTTTTGCATTAGAATTGGCTATTACATACATTAATAAATGGCAAAACTTGATCTTTATCCGAGACTATAGCATTTTCCAAATCCATTCCCCAATCAATACTTAACGATGGATCATCATACTTGATACCTCCTTCAGATTCTTTATTATAAAACTGATCACATTTGTACATAACCGATGCTGTTTCACTAATTACGGAGAAACCATGTGCAAAACCTTGTGGCACTAATAACTGTTTTTTATTCTCAGCAGAAAGTAAGACGCCATAAGCTTTCCCATAAGTAGGCGAATCTTTTCTTAAATCGACAGCTACATCAATAATTTCACCTTCTAAAACTCGTACCAATTTTGTTTGAGCATAAGGTGGATTTTGATAATGCAAACCTCTTAAAGTTCCCTTTTTTGAAAAAGACTGATTGTCTTGAACAAATTCAATATTAATTCCTAATCCCTCGAATTTCGTTTTACTATATGATTCAAAAAAATAACCACGTTCATCACCAAAAACGGTAGGCTCAATTACGACAAGGTCTTTTATAAATGTTTTTTCAATTTTCATTCTAGTATATATTAGTTTAAATTTTAAATTCTCCAATAATCTGAAGGGTAACGTACATCATCCTCTTGTACATTACTCAATGGTAAGGTAGAAAAAGAAATTAATTTAGAATCCTTTTCTAAAGCATCTATAGCATTAGCAAATCCAGCAGGAATATGTAAAACCCTAGACTCAAAGCACGATAGAACAACTGTTTCAACTCTTAAGTTTTTTGATGGATTTTCCCAATTGTCAATCTTAACATAGCCAATTTTAAAAGAACCAGCTACGCAAAAAAAATTTTTTTGATCTAATTTATGACCTTGCCAAGCTCGTAAAGGAATTTCATCTGAATTAGCAATCATGTAAAAGCGTTCAATCCCTTCAAATTTAAAATCATTTACAAAAGAAACAGAACCTCTATGATCTTCAAATCGAACTCCTTCAATAACCTGAACTCCCATACTATTATTATTTAAATCTTTATAAAAAACACTTGTAATTCACCATTCCATTCTATGATAGTTGATCTTAATCTCTTATGACAAATAGTTTTCTTATTCTTATAACTAAAAAGCAACTATAATGACAATTACTAGCTACTTATTAATTTTAATGTTTTTACCCATTTTCAACTGCATCATTTGTATACTTTTATCTTCGAGCTTATTAAACTCAAACACAATTCCGTCTCCGTAAATATCTTCTTTATTTTTTACCAAATTTTTCATAGAAGTACCTAAATACGTATTGCCGCTGTTAAAAGTTATATTATTAGCAGGCAAACCTTTATACTGTAAAAAATAGCTGCTTTCATTGTTTAAAAAATTCACATAATTATTCTCAACTTTCGCAGAGTGAATATAATTACTAAAAACTAATGCTGTCTCAAAATTTTCAAAATAACTGCTATGCAAATGTAAATTATACACTTCACTAGAAAAATTAATTCCCACTGCACAGCCTTCAATAGAAATGTTACTCATATCGATTGCCGCAACCATACCTCCTTCAAAGCTGTAGCATACATCTGAATTTGTTGCGGTTAGCTTTGTGAATTTATTTAAAGCATGATACCCTTCAAATAAAAACCTTTTGCCTGCCCTTCCATTGTAATTAGAATTGATATTATATAATTCTAAATAAAAATTATTTTTAGAATGTAAAAGATTCTTTACATTGAAAGAAGATATATTTTCTATTTTTGATCCTTGATGATAATCTTGAATTTTCAAAGCATAACTATTTGTGTCTCCATTTTCACTTAGAATTTCAAAATTCCCTAAAATTATACCATTGGACATTCTAGAATCTACTTTAGAATCCCAATTATCACTTTGAAAAACCGTTATATCGTTCCTGATTAATAACGTAGCATTTGAAAAATCTAATTTGACATTTTTCATAGAATAATGAAAATGTTTAGGAATAATGATGGTTTTGTCTATATAATATCTGCCCGAGGGAACTATCAGATTTTGGCTAGTTTTTATGGCGTAATTGATAGCAGCTTGCATACTATCAGCATCATCTAGAGTATCATTTGGTATGGTTCCAAACCAGGATGAATAGAGATTTGTATCATAATTCCTTTTATAATAATAATTGTTTTTTTTAATATAAATAACACCATCTACTTTCCCTTCATTCATTATAGTACCATCTTCCCAATGGCGGACTAAATGGTATTTTATATTCTCGTTTGTGAAATCATTTAAAACTATGATAGATTGCGCATTAACAGCGATTTGGCTCAGAAATAAAAAAAAGAAAAGAATGTACTTATTTACCATTATTGAAAACTTTTAATGGTTTTAGCGAGTCCTTCTCTTGAAGAAACTGGTAAACTTTTAATTTCTAAAGCTTTCAGGATTTTTGAATTACAAACCACATAACTTTCTGTCAATTTTTTTAATCTCTCACTATTTAATGGCAACTTTAGTACGTCACCCATTTTTGCCATCCCTGAAATTAAATTAGCGTTTACTTTCCATAGTTTTTCGTTTTTACCAGAAACATTCGCAATAATTTTAACTAATTCGTTAGTCGATAAAGCCATATCATCAGCAAAATTATAAACTCCTGATGAAATACTTTTATTACTAATCGTCTTTAAAACTAAAAAATTAAGATTATCAATACTTAAAAAGGATCTCTTGTTTTCAAAAGACGCTAAAACCCAAGGAATTCCTTTTTCTACCACTTTATACAATAAATTTAAGTTTCCTTTATTGCCTGGTCCATGAACCATGCAAGGACGAATGATAAAAAGCCTTTTATTCGCAGGCAATTTTTGTGAAAGTAAATATTTCTCGGCCTCCAATTTGGATTTTCCGTACGGAGTTTTCGGATTAGAAATATGGTTTTCATCTAAAGCCCCCTCAATTGAATCTGCAGTTGCTTTTACACTACTAAAATAAACAAAATCTCGTACTTTAGAATTCAAAAATTGATCGAAAAGTTTTTTGGTCAAATCTGTATTTACATTGAAATATTCTTCCTCACAAGATGTATTTGTTGTATCATGTGCTTTTCCTGCAAGATGAATAATTACATCAGCCTTTTTGTCAAAAAACCAATTTTCAGTTCTTAATGATAGCCCTTGAACCTCGTTTCCATTTTCATTTAAAAACACTGACAGATTTTGACCCACAAATCCCGAAATTCCTGTTATAACTATTTTCATAAATATTATAAGTTCATTAAAGATTTCCAGTCTTCTTTTTCAGACTTTAAAAAAATATCTCCCAACCAACCTTCTATAGAGCAATTATAATACATGTTTTCTGGAATAGCTAAAACTGGACTAGTAAAAAACGTTTTATCTAAAACAATCTTATCCCTATCAATTACATAAAAAATATCTGGAGAATAAAAGGGGTATTTTTTTACTTCGCTATTTGTAGTGATCATTTTCTTACCAGATCCAATAGCCTCAAATGTACGCATAGTCAATCCTTTTTGACCAGGATGATTGATATCTAAAATAACATTAGACATCGTGTAAAGTTTTACAATTTCATCAGTACTAAGACTATTAAAACTTAATTTTTTATAATCAAATTCCTTGAAACTTTTATCAAATTTTTTTTTATACCAATATACAGCTTTGCTATGCATATAATAAAAGGTAAAAGCTGTAAGTTCATTTTTTGAACACCAATTTGAAACTTTGGTACTAATCAAATAACGATCTGAATGTGCTGTTCCTAAAAACAAAAGATCATATTTTTCTTTGCACACATCATTTTTTTTGATGTTTTTATATTTGTCTAAATAGAATAGCGGCCTAAAGCCGATATTATATTTTTCTGCATCCTCTAAATCAAAACTAAATCTTTTGTGAAAATACTTCAGTATTGTAGTAGGATGCGCATGGTTTGTAAAAGAATCCCAAGTGAAAAATATCAGTTCACAATTGGGTTGCTGCTGCTTAAACTTTTCAAGAAATTCTACCGTAATTACCTCTCCTCTGTTTACAAATAAAAAATCATAAGAAATATTCCCTGTCTCCTTTAAAATACCTTGATAGTAGTCATCAATTTTTTTTTGATAAAGGCTTCTTTTTAATCTAATTATTCCTTTGGTAAAATTATTATTAGAAGGTCTCTCATCATAATAAGTTACAATTGCACCATTTTCCTCCATTTTTTGTTTGATCTCTTTTTCAAGATTAAAAGTTTGAACGGAGAAAAATAATATTTTTTTACCTGAAATTTTATCTTTTAAATTCATTATTTATACAATCCTTTTGCTTTCATTTCATCAATCGACTTTTGATAATTATCTTTTTCGACCTCTTGTGTATTTACCCAATTAGTAAATTCTTTTAATCCATCTTCAAATGAAAATTTAGGTGTAAAACCTAACATACTGTTTATTTTAGTTAAATCGGCATAATTATGACGAATATCTCCCAAACGATAATTACCACTTACTGCTACTGGAACATTTACACCATAATTTTTGATTAAGTTGGTAGCGACACTTATTACATCAGTAGCGACACCAGTACCTACATTAAAAACTTCATTGTTTGCTTCTTCCTTTTCAATTCCTAAAATGGTAGCATCAACAACATCATTTATATATACAAAATCACGTGTTTCCTTACCATCTTCAAAAATATTGATGCCATTTCCATTTTTAATTTGTGTTGAAAAAATAGACAATATACCGGTATAAGGATTTTTTAATGATTGTCCTGGTCCATATACGTTTTGGTATCTAAAAGCAACTGGAGCTATTCCTATTGTAGGACAAACCGTCATGATCATTTGCTCCTGATTTTGCTTAGTAATTCCATATACTGATGACGGATGAATTTTAGAATCTTCATCGGTACCCACTAATTTTAAATGCTCTGAACCTTCAAATTTAACTTCAAAATCTCCTCCATCCATATAATCAGAAGTACGGTGCTTAGGATAAACACTTTCACCTCTTTCATTAATATATTTCCCTTCTCCGTATATTGAGCGTGAAGATGCTATTACTACTTTTTTGACTTGATGAGCTGCATTAGCTAATAAATCTAACATGATTGCCGTACCATTAACATTAACATCTACATATTTTTGTATTTCATACATCGATTGTCCAGTACCAGTCTCGGCAGCATAGTGCACTATTACATCCTGTCCTTTAATTGCTGCAAGCCAGTCTTGTTTGGAGGTTACTGTGCCTTTTATAAAGGTCACTTTATCTTTAATACTTCTATACAAAGGCGAGCTTTGTTCCGGATTATCTCCATGAATTTGAGGTGAAAGGTTATCAATAACCGTTACTTTATGTCCTTTATCTATCAATTTAAGCGCTAGATTACTGCCTATAAATCCTGCACCTCCCGTTATTAATATGTTTTTCATTTTTACTGTAGTTGTATTTTTTCCCATCTTTGGGCACTAAAATTAAATTTTTTAATTGGTTTAGCTGGCGAACCCACTGCTATCACGTATTTAGGAAGGTCTTTTGAAACGACTGAATTAGCCCCGACAATAGTCCCTTTACCTATTGTTACACCCGGCAACACCGAAACAGACTCGCCAAGCCAAACATTATCTTCAATGATTATTGGTTTAGATGACAATGGCCTGTCTATTGGTACACTATCAGGATTACTGTCTTTAATATCTCCTGAATAACTCCCGTGAGTACAATCCGATATAAAAATTTTACTAGCCATCAACACATTATCTCCGATGGTAACACCACTCATCGCAGTTATATGGACATAATCATTAAGCTGCACATTATTGCCGAACTTCAACACAATTTTCTCGCTTTCTGGAAATGCTTCAATTCTACATCCTACTCCTGTAGTTAATTGATGTCCAAAATCTATATTAGACTTATTTCTAACATCAAACGGTAAGCGAATCAGTCTTGATTTTCTATAAAACAATTTTGTATTTATATACGATATAATAAGTTTTATAAAGCCTTTAAAGCCATATCTCTTTAGCATATTATCTAATTTTTACAATCAATATTCTCCTGAAATATTTTAAAACGGAATAAAAAACTGCCACTGCATAAGTAAATAAGGAAATATAATTTTGTTGGTAGGCAAACGATAGATTTTTCAGTTCACCTTTCTCCATTTCTTTGAGATTGGCACTTAAACCACTAACACCAAAACCAACTTTTCCTTGTCCGTATAAAACCAATTGTTCGTTTAATAAAGCACATGTATAATTATCAGCAACTCTCATGAAGTAGTTTCCTTCTTCTGCATATTTTTGTGTTTCATCAAAAAAGCCCACTTTATCTAGTACTTCTTTTTTAAACATAACAGTTGAAGGTTGAAAATAGTTTTTAAAAATTAATTTTGACAATGATACCAATACAATTTTAGGCTCATCATTACTAGGTTTATTAATTAAGCCTCCAACAAAGCCAATTTCGGAATTTTGACAAAACACATCTAATTGCTTTTCGACTTTATCAATCAACCACTCATCATCAGAATCTAATAAAGCAATATATTCTCCTTGTGCCAAGGCTAGCCCTTTATTTCTGGCGGAAGAAACACCTCCATTATCTTTGTTCACTAGTTGGATATCAATTAGAGAATTATTATTCTTAATTATATCATCCACTAAAGCCGCTGAACCGTCTGTAGAACCGTCGTTGATAATAATAATCTCCATTGCACCGTGGTAGGTTTGTTTTATCACAGATTCTAGACATCTTATTATAGAGTCCTGGGCATTATACATAGGTATTATAACTGAAACCATACTCCTAATTTAAAATTTTTAACCAATGTTTTAATATGTTTTCATCTTGCCAATTAACACTATCAAGATAAGCTTGTGCTCCTAAGCGTTTGTGTAGGTCAGGTTTCCTAATTAATTCAATCAGCGCATTTTTTAATGCAATTTCATCATTTGGTCCAATCAAAAAACCATTTTTATCATTAATCATGTCTCTAGGTCCTGCAGGACAATCAAAACTAATGCAAGGCAATCCAAAAGAAATGGCTTCGAGTAATACCATTCCAAAGCCTTCTGACTTTGATGTCATTACAAACACGGATGCTGATTTATAAAACTGTGCGACATCAACGTTAGGTTTAAGGATAGCAACACTACTGTGTAACTTATTAACGTTAATGAAGTTTATGTAGTCTTCATGCAATTCTCCTTCTCCGACAATTTGTAGTTTCCACTCAGTAGATGGGATCGCATCTATTACTTGTTTCCATACTTTAAGCAATAGTAAATGTTGTTTGACATCTGTAAATCTTCCAATAGTAAGCACTGTATTTAACTCTAATGTTGATTTCTCATATTTTAAATCAGATCTAAAATGCGGGATGTATTGTGTAGGATAACCTAATTTTTTATAAATCTCAGTATCGGTCGTGGTGGGAACTACATAGACTTTAGCTTTAGCATATATCCAGTCCTTTATTTTCTTATATACTAAATTATATGCGTCTACTCCACCGTGCTCTGTAACAATAGTGTCAGTCCTGCGAAAACCTCTGGCCAAGTGAAACTCCATCGCATTAAGAGGATGGGCTATATAATAATTGTCAAATTTATTTTCTTTTAAAAAAGCATGAAGTGCAATCGCATTCTTTAGAGCTGATCTAGCTGCTGTAAATAACCGTTTAAAGCGACTATTCATGTCAAAATTCAATTCATTATTTAAACTCACTAGTATAATACGAGAGTCTAATGGATAAAATGAAATCGCAGGATCCTTTACTACTATTGTAATAATATGCGTTTCGCATAATTTGTTAGCAAGTGTACTTATTACACGTTCTATACCTCCTGACGGCTGTAAACTATTAAAATAAAAAAGAATAGATGTAGACATTAATTCAAAAAAATAAAATTATACTGATAATAATACATTTGAGTATAAGTGTAAATTTTATACAAGGCAATCATCGAAAAAAAACTTACAATCAGAAGTCTATTTGTTAATTTGGGATTTGCCAGAAGTAAATAACCTGCCAAAAATATTTCGAAAATTATAAAATAACTACTTAATCGAACACCAATATCTGGTGACAACAAATAGGTACTTACATATAAACCAAAACCAAATAAATAAGTATTAAAAAAGAAATATGCTTTATCATATTGCCAGATATTTTTACCAAACAACCATACAATACCAATAATCAATAATCGCTTAAAAACACCAACAACAAATAGCGACTTTAAATCAGGAGCATTTTCTTGTAACTCTAGATAAAACTTTGCCTTATATGCTAAATCAGGAGATAGCAACTCTACAATTGCAAATATTAGAAAAGACACCGTAAAAAAGAAAGATAGGGCAACAAATCCCTCTTTACGTGTTATCTTTCTAAAAGGAATAAAATATGCTATAAAAAAAACAATAGCGGTAACATGAAAGCTCATTGCAGCCAGCAAAGCTAAGACAAAACCATAAAAGTTTCGACTCACGCAAAAACGTACACTATAAACTAGTATAGAAATAGCTAGTGCCTGCCTGATGCCACTAAAATTGTAGTATAGAAAATAATCACTGTAGAATATTAGTAAAGCAATAACTATTAACCCAACGTTTCTTTTTAAGCTAGAATAATATAAACTTAAAGAGACTGTGTTCAAAAAAAGTACAAAAACATTAAAATGCCAACTATTTTTAGAGAAAAAATCATTAAAAAAACTATAACCAGGCTCAACTTCCCAATGTATATTTTTATTGGCATCATAATAAGCATTAAAATAAGCTAACCAATCAGTTCCTACTTTATCACGCAACGTGACAAATGCAATCATGATAACTGAAATTAAAATTCCATAAATAGCTGCTGAAACTTTATTTAATTCAATAGCCTCTAAATAAGCAAATACAATAAAAATTAAACAAATTAGAAAATAAATCATTGTTTAATTCTTAATATATCTTGAGTTATCTTGCAAGTTTTTTAAATGACAAACAGCATTGTTTATAGTATTACGTTCACAATATTGATCAAGTTCTAACATTGCTTCATTAATAGTAGGTAAATTAGTGATTTCTTCATATTTCCCAATTTTAAAAATTATTTTTAGCCTTCTAAGTGAACGAATCAAAAATTGTTGTGTGAAAAAACAAATATAATTAACATAAGTGAGCAGATACTCTCTCGTATACGAGCTGTTATTTATTTTAGAATCAGCAGTTAAATGAGTTTCCAAAAGGTTTTTAAGTGATTTATCGGCAATTAAAATTTTTGAGTAAAGAGCATATTTATTAAACATTTCGATTAAATCATTTCTCCCCATATCTTTTAAGGCTGCAAAACCAGAGTCGGCCCAGATTGTTTGTACACAATAAAAGCGCGGCACAAATTCACTCCAATGGTATTCTCCTCTATTTTTTAAATGAGGAATATCTTCAATTTTTTTTGAATTGGACTTATTTTGCCCTTCAATGATAGAAGTACTTACAGCACAAACCCCTGGTATTGTAATAGGATAATCAATATAAACCAAGTTATTAATCTTACAGGCCAAAGTTATTGCTGAATAAATATCTGGACTTAGTCCGTTTAAATAATGACCGGTTTCGTGTTTAATTTCATCAAAAAAAGATCTTTTAACTAATCCATGATATAACTTTGGAAATAAAAAATCAAGATAATTAGTGCAACCTCCTTTCATTAACTGCTGCAATGATTTTTCTAAATTGACATATTGTGCTTTACAATCAAAATTGGTAATAGTTAAAGTACTACCAGTCATCTTTGTAAAAACAGTATTGCTCGCACCTGTGTTTTCCCATCTGTAATTAGCACTTAAGCTTCCCACTACAGCGTCTATATTATTATCTTTAGCCCATTGCGTAATTGCTAAAAGCTCAGTAGTTATGCCATCATCATCCCCTATCATACATACATATTCTCCCTTTGCCAAGGCCAATGCTCTATTAAAATTTGCAATTGAGCTGGTAGGTGAGCTATCATAAACATAGTCAATATTTGGGTTATTTATACTTTGTATAAACTCCTTTACTTCTTCAGAATCACTATTATCAGCTATAGCAATTTGTATGTTATCTGACTGAATTGCAACTATCGATTTAATCGCTTCAATACAATACATTGTCCTATCTTTTGTGGCTATGACTATTGATAAAAGATACTTACTATTGTTTACAAGCATGATATTTAATTAAAGTTTGAAGATTTATATTTGTGAAATAGCAAAATATTTATAATAATGGTAGGCTGAAAAAAATTAAAGAAACAATAACATTTTGTTCAAATACATTCTAGATGAAATCTTATGTAAAAGCAAACACGTTCTATATAATCTTAACTATTTTCTATAATTTACTTGATAACCTTGCTTACCTTCAAACCATTTAGCGACTTCAAGAACAGTAGCTGTTAATGAATAGTTGTTATAATGGTAAATATATGTACCAACCGATCCTTTTTGAGGCTCAGGAGTATGACCACCACTTTCAAATTCACGTAAACTAATATTATTTCCACGTTTATTCATTATATCAACAAATTCTTTGGTAAGCGAAAATTTGACTGCCCAGTCATCCTTTGTTTGAAAAATTTTAAAAGGAACAGAATAATCAGAATTATTTTGATAAATCAAATAATCGAAAGGATCATATACTCCAACTTTGTCTTTTTCATATATGGCTTTATTTAATTCTACTTGATTATTAACGTTTTCCATACCGAAAAGCCTAATGATATTAGCTCTATTTTGCAAAGAATTAAATTCGCCTCCAGATAATGATAAAGTACCAGCATTATAACTCCATAGATTACGTTCAATACTAATCATAGGACAGATACCAGCTTGAGCGATAAAAGGAATTTCTGATAAATTGGCTAAGTTCATCCCTGTTAAGCCTCCATTTGAATTTCCAAAAAAATAACATCCGCTCCTGTCAATATTAAAGTTATCCATAACAAAATCATATCCAGCGATATAGGAACGCAGAGCAATAAAACTGCCCACAGTTCTACCACGATCAATTTTTAATTTACTTACTAAACCTTCCGGAATTCCACTCATATCTAAGACTGCATATCCTAAAGATGACATAAATTTACAATAATTATCATTTTCAGATTCAGAGAAATTGTCACTAACGTAACCTCCGCCACCATGTCCGTAAATAACAAGTTTTACTGGGTTACCTGAAGAACTATACCCTTTTGGTAAAATAATTAAACCCTTATCTATATAATCTTCTCCAATATCTCCCATAATATTTGGATTAGATGTGTTAACATTTACATCAAAGCGGTAAACTACTTCAGATTGTAAAGGAGAAAGAATTTCTTTAGGTAAATTAACCGGACTGTTTTCATCGCGAGTCGTACATGAGAAAATCAGTGCAAAAGCACACAATAATATTAAATTTTTCATTGCCTTATAATTTATAAATGTTTATCAAATATTTCGTTACGGTCCACAAATAGTCCTTGTTCAGATTGATATTCTGTCAAATCATTTTCATCAAAAAAACTACTCAATCTTGCTTCTTCATTAATACTAAATATACGTTGAACATTATTTGCAGCTACTTTAGCCGGGCTCCCAACAATAAATAAATTATACCCATCCTTAGAGAAATCTTTATTCACCAAACTATTTCTGGCTACTATTGAATAATCCGGTATCAAAGCATCTTTAACTATATAAGCGCCACTGTTAATCCAACAATTACTTCCAATAAAGACAGGACCATTATTGTTTTTAATAACACCTGTTGTTATGTTTTTAACGTAATGTATGTTAGAGTCAAAAACGACACAACCAAAAGTTATTCTAGTGTTTGCTCCTATAAATATTTCATTTGTTGCTTTTATCAAAGTACCGCCTCCTATGGTACAGCAAGAGCCTATATTGAGCAAACCACCATTTATCGATAGAGAAACACCTCCACTTACTATCGCAGGACCATTAAAAATTAATTTTCCTGTATTCAAGTATTGGTTTGGTAAAAAAGAAATTGGTGCAAGATCGAATTCTCGATAACCTATTTTGATCATTCCCCGTGTTACCTTAGAATTAATTTTTACTTGGCCTTTCAAAATATGAATGTGGAATTTTCCATATATAAAAAATGGAAACCTAACTGCTACGCTGAAAGGCTGTGTAGCAAAATTAAAATAGATAGTCTTACTTAAATTTAACCTTATCAATAACTTAATAGTCCTTACACATGGTCGAAGAATATTTTTAATCAGATCAATCATTTTTATTAAATTTTGACGTTATAACACCTATAACATTTATATTCATTACTCTATTTGTATTATAAACTGAATATAATAAACTTACAATGAATAATAGACTACCTGAAGCATAACGTGTAAAAATGTTAGAAAAATCTTTTACAAAAAAAGCTAGAATACATAATCCAATCGTTATAAATAACATTACAATTAATTCTGGTTTAAAAGTTATTTTATATAACTTGAACATTATTATTGCCATCAATACAATATGAATAATAGCCATAATAATTGCAGCTATTCCTAAACCAATTAGACCAAAATATTTAAAACTTAAAATATTCAAAATAATCCCTAGTAATCTAGAAAAAGTTACAGAATAGACAAAAACATTTGACCTCTGCTTAGCCAGTAAAACCATACCCATAGAATTTGAACACACTAAAATTAATGTTCCAAAAATAGCGTAACTTATATAATCTATAGAAACTAGAAAATTTTCTGTATAAAGTATTTTAATCATCAAAGGTAAAACGAACATAAACAAAACGACAAGTGGTCCAACTAATATCAGACCAACTTCTGACTGCTTATTGACCTCTTCAGCTAACCTTCTATCATCATTGCTTATCGCTGATATTCTCGGATAATAATCTGTAGACATCGCATTTATTATTATACCAAAATAGCTAGATATAATTGTAGAGCCCGCAACGAAAAAGCCCACCATTTGTAAACTAGAATTATTACTTATATAT
Organism: Flavobacterium gillisiae; assembly: GCF_900107635.1. GTDB lineage: Bacteria > Bacteroidota > Bacteroidia > Flavobacteriales > Flavobacteriaceae > Flavobacterium > Flavobacterium gillisiae. Next base: position 126,856 of record NZ_FNRD01000010.1, on the reverse strand, counting down.
ATTCGAATAATATAGTCAGTAATAAATCCCAAAAAAGAAACATACATTAAAGCAACTCCCATTTTTATCATACCACTAGCTTCCCTGAAAGACTTCTTAAAAGATAATTCAACAGCGGTATATTTAATCTTTCGCACATAAAACCAAGAGAAAAACAAAGTTGAAAGGGCTGTAGTAATAAGTGAAGGTAACACACCTTCATATCCTAAAAAATAATAAAACGGTACTCCTGAAATTAACCCAACAAGTGATCCTAGTAAGCTTGCTTTTGCCAGTGCTCTTAGTTCACGCATTCCTTTTAGAACAGCTAATTTCCCTTCACTTAACACATTTAAGAAGACAACTATTGATAGCCAGCAAAATGGAATAACATAATCTTCATTGCCAAACGTCCATTTACTTAATAATTTAGACATAAATAAAGTGACAACTGCACCAAATAGAGCTGTAAACCAAATTATTTTTGTCGTTATTTCTATAGTTCTAGACAAACGCACCCCGTCAGACTCACTATTGGCTTCAGAAATGTCTCGAACCGCACTTTGTGAAATACCCAAGCCTGATGCTGATGCAATTAAGTTTATAGTAGACTGATATAGACTAATTACTCCTAATCCCTCCGCTCCTAAAAAAATAGCAACAGCTTTATTAATGCCGACTTTTGAGATAATATTTAGGACCTGAACAAAACCGAAAAGAAATGTAGATTTAAATATTTCTTTATATGTACCCGAATCATTTGACATTTAATCGTACTTTAAAAACATAATTAACTTATTAAACTAAACTCGCACAAAATTTAATTTCAAAAAAAACTTTTATAATACCCATGACCTTTTCTTGAAAAAAAATTATTAACAAAAGGTCATTTCTTGAAAATTATTTTAAAAAAAATGTCAGTACTCTCCATCAAAAAAGGAGGGTTTTTCCAGAAACAAATTAATTAATGTTAATAACTAAAATTTTGTAATCTCCACTTTTTTTTATCGATAAGCTTTATGAAGTGGCGAAAAATTTCGGCTATTCTTCCAAAATGATAAATTTTCTAAACTTCAATAATGATTATAATATGAAAAGCGCTTAATTAAAAGATTCTTCCGTCGTACTTAAGAACATCTACATAATCGCTAAAATTATAAATCATAAAATTAATTTCATCATTCTTAATATAACTATCTTTTCTATTCTTTATCAGCCTCCAATCAAATTTAGTGTAAAAATTTATTAGCTCTTTTTTACATAGTAGAATTGCAGGCACATTTTGGGCTTTAATATACTCTTGAACTTCTATCATTAAAATTCTACCATATCCTTTTCCTTTCTCCACCGCACAGACATTACCTAATCCAATGAATGTACTTTCCTTAGAATTAACCTGTACTTGTACTTGTACTAAATTCATGTATGCTACAACATTCCCATTCTCAAACATCAAAACATGGATATCATTAGGCAATATGTTACTTTTTATCCATTCTAACTGATCTTCAATTGGATAATTCCACTGTGACTGTTTAATTGTCGCTATTTCTACTAAATCATCACTTGAAACATTTGCATTTTTAACAAACTTAAATTCCATAATTTACTTATTATTAAACCACCAACCACATGGTATGGCTACAAAATACTTCATAAACGCTTCTACTCCTTTTAAATGAATTTTATTATTAAATACAGAGTAGACATTATTATTAATATGTACACCCGTGGCATACAGACCACTTTGCTTAAAATCTTTTATAGCTTCGATTTTATTCTTGCATAAAGTACCATATACCCAATAATTAGGGATAGATTCTGATGTTATAACTAATGAATGCATAGAATCTGTATTTTCAAATTTTTTATTCCATACCAAGGCATTATCATGTTGTATACCCAGAAGTTTTTCTATATCCTCCATTTGTCGAATTCCAATATAAGAATTCAATTCACTTATTAATCCAGCAAAACCTTCTATCTTAATATCACATTTTGGATTAATTTCACCATTTGAAGTTCTAAAAATCGTCCTATCAATACCATAATCCCGAATTAACAATGCTTTTTCATAAAGCGTTTTATCCTTAAAAACTATAGCTCCTCCATCAATAGTATTTGGTAATCTAACTGTTTGAAAAGAAAATACAGTTATATCGGTACCTACATTCCCAAGCCTTTTTCCTTTATACCTAGATGCAAAAGCCTCAATTCCATCATCTATTACAGGAATTCCAAATTCTTTGCCTATAGCATTAATTTCATCTATATTACCCAAATAACCACAAAAGTGATTATGAAAAATAGCTTTTGTATTTTTAGTTATTTTAGACCTTACGTAGTCTGGACACATAGTTCCCGTTAATGCGTTTACATCTGCCCAAACCACCCTTAATCCCTTTACGGCAAATGGTTGGTTAGAAGCTAAACAGCTCACTGGACTAGCGATAACCTCATCACCTAACTGTAAACCTAATGTTGACAGTACAATTTGCATTCCAACATTATAAGAACTAACAGAAAGTATAAATTCACAACCAACAAAACTCTTTAATTTACTTTCAAAATTTCTCCCGTAGTTTCCGTAACCTAATTGTCCAGAATAAAGGATTTCAGTTACAACATCACCAATTTTTTCAGGCATGTAAGGCTTATAAATAGGAATCATTACCAGCCTTTTTTTATTAAATCAATCATTTTTTCTCTATCTTCATTTGTTACCCACCATCCACAAGGAATATGAACCATCTTACTATAAAACAAATCTAAATTTGGTAATTCTGACGGATAATCATTTAAAAAACTATGTAAGTCATTTCTCTTGTGAAGTTCAGAAGCCATAATACCATTATCAGCCATCATTTTTATAAAACCTTCTCGATTTTCCACCTTCATGGTATACAACCAATAAGAAGGCTCCGAATCTTGATAATACTCTATTAACTCAACCCCATTGACATCCTTTAATTTTTCATCAAAATACTTGCCATTGTCGATATAACTTTGTACAACACTCTCTATATTTTCCAATTGAACCAACCCAATTGTGGCATTCACATTGTTCATATGATATTTATAGCCTTGAAAGCTGATGTTATTATCCATACGAGTTAACTTCTTATCAAGACCAAACCATCTTATTACTTTACCCTTTTCGTATAGCTCACTATCCAATATTTGCAAAGCTCCTCCATCAATTGTAGTCAGATGCTTGATTGCCTGAAAAGAATATACTGTGAAAGGAAAATGGTTACCAGCCTTTTTACCTTTGTACTTAGCACCTAGAGCATGAGCAGCATCCTCAATAACAGGTATCTTATATTTTTCAGATAATGCCTTAATTCCTTTTACATCTACTGGAATTCCGGCATAATCTACCACTATAATAGCTTTTGTTTTTGCATTAATCACCTTCTCAATAGTAGTCACTGAAATATTACCCGTCTTATAATCTACATCTGCCCATCTAATTTTTGCACCGACCATTTTAATTGCAACATTAGTTGGCTCGGCTGTCAAGGCTGTACTTATAACCTCATCACCTTCCTTAACACCCGCAAGAATCAAAGCAATATGTAGAGCAGCGGTTCCTGAATTTAATGACAAAGTATGACCTCCTCCAATATAACCCTCAAATTTCCGCTCAAATAACTCAACTGCTTCTCCTTGTGCAACGTAACCGCTATAAAGTACTTCTTCAAGCCTTGGCATCAAAATTTTACGATCAGGTATACTCGTTTTTATTAATGGTAACATAACTTATTGTTTATTATGAGAAGCTAATTCTTCTACTACATAGTCTAAGGTCAGCAACAACTCTTTTAATTCAGGTACACTTAATCTATGAGTATTATCTGAATTATACTCATCACTAAGTAATTTTGGTCCATCTTCTTGAACATACTTCGTATAATTTAAGTCCCTAAAGTCAGCTGGAACTCTATAAAAATCTCCTAAATCATCCGCTTTAGACATTTCCTCTTTAGAACATAAGGACTCATACATTTTCTCAGCATGACGTTCCCCAATTATTGTAATCTCATTATCAGCATTAAAAAGTTCTTTCAAAGCTTGTGCAAGGTCTGCAATGGTAGACCCAGGTGATTTTTGAACAAAAATATCTCCAGGATTACCATGTATAAAAGCATACATCACGAGCGTTACTGAGTCATCTAATGACATCATAAAACGAGTCATCTTTGGATTCGTAATCGTTAAAGGCTTACCTTCTTTTATCTGCTTAATAAACAAAGGAATAATTGATCCCCTAGAACACATTACATTACCATAACGAGTTGCGGTATATATAGCGTTTGCATTTCTTACTCTTGTATCTCTGGCTTTCGAAACTGCTAATTTTTCCATAAAAGCTTTAGATATTCCCATCGCGTTAATAGGATAAACAGCTTTATCTGTACTCAAAACTACAACTCGCTCTACATTATTTCTGGCGGCTGCTTCTAATACATTCTCCGCACCTAAAATGTTCGTCTGAACTGCCTGCATAGGATAAAACTCGCATGACGGCACTTGCTTCAAAGCTGCAGCATGAAATACAAAATTAGCACCATTCATCGCATTATCGATGCTGTTAAAATCACGAACATCTCCAATTATAAAATTTAATTTATCATTTTTATATTGAATACGCATGTCTTCTTGCTTTTTTTCATCTCTTGAAAAAATACGAATCTCTTTTAGATCAGAATTTAAAAAGCCTTTTAACATGGCATTACCAAAAGAACCAGTTCCTCCAGTTATTAATAATACTTTGTCTTTAAACATTTTTTATGATTTTTTATTTAATATATTTTTAAATGCCCTTATGATAACTAAGCCGAGAATGATTAATAAGACAGTAACTCCTCCACCTATTACCATTCCTTTAATCTTACCAAACTTCTCCTTCTTTAATGGTAATATTGGTTTGTCTATTATCTGAATTAATGGTGTCTCCTTACGTAAAGTAACTTTAGCTAATTCACTTTGTTTAACTAATTCAGTTAAAATAGCTGTATTAGCTTGTACATCGACTTGCTTTCTAGCAGATGGAGCACGGCGCACATTCAAAGCAGGGTTTAAATTAAAAGTATTGTCATTTGCCACTGCAACACCTGTAATAGAACTATTCAATTCTTTACGAATAGAATCTGTTTGTCGTTCCAAAATAAGCATATTTTCACGTGATTTCTGACTTTTTGTAGAGACATAATAATCAGACACTTGCTTAACTAAACCCTCACAAAAAAATTTAGAAAACAGTTCATGTGCTGAAACCACGTCTACACTTATAATAGCTATTTTTTTGTCTCTCTGGCCAACTGAAAGAGAGTTTACAGATAAATTATCATAAATAACACCTAATATACTATCCTTATCTCTTGAGAATTCCTGTCGTGGTTTTCCTGACAAAAACTTAATAGTATCAAATCTAGGATTTTTTGCCCACTGTTCTCTCCATCGATTATTAATAATATACATTTCAGCAATGGATATTGACCTACCATTAATTAATACAGAACTCAACAATGTCTTCTCAACCATCAATCGAGATTTAAATAGTTCAGCCAAATTAGATCCTGTAAAAACACTACCTCCACTTTCGCCTAAATCTAAACCGAAAGAACTCGCCAAACCTAAAGCACCACCTAATCCACCACTTTTTTCATCTTCCAGCGCAAAGGATAAACTTGCAGTATATACTGGCTTTTTAATATACGAATAAGTTAAACCAATAGCTGTACCAATGATTCCCGCTAGAACAATAATCTTCCATTGAGAAAGCAAGTACGAACACCACTCCTTTCCTTTCTCTATCAATTCCTTTAAGGATATTTCGTCGTTTTGGATTTCTTCGTTCATATTATTATTCTGTTATCCGTTTTACATTGTCTGATTTCGGTTTTCTGTTGTCTGTTGCTGCGGCAAACTATGCTACTCACTCTATTTATTTTTGGGCTGTCGGTTTTCTGTGGTCTGTTTTCATCTGTTTATACAACACTGGATGTAATCGACTATCGTTGTTTTCTGTTTTTCCCGTATAGTTTTCGGTGTCCTGTTCGCTCTTTCCCGAAAACCAATAACCCGTAACAGAAAACTGAGAACCGAAAACTCCTATCTCAATATCGCAATTATCACTCCAGCCAAACTCGCCAATACTCCCGCTATACTAACAAATTCTCCCGTGCTCATTTTCTTAACTTCTGGTTTCTCAGGCACAATAATTTGAGATCCTGGCGTAACTTTTGGATAGTTTCTAAAAAATAAAAACGAACTGGTCACAGCCGCCTTACCATTAGGGTAAATGATATAAGATTTTTTCTTCCAGCCTTTATGATCAACTCCACCTACCGAATTTAAGTAATAACCAAATGATTTTCCTCTGTTATATGGAATCTCTGATGTTAACAACACATTTCCACTAACTTTCACGCCTTCATTAAAGGTAGCTACTTCAATTTCATCTCCAGGGAATAAAGTCACATTGGTACTACTATTTTGATTTTTAACAATCGATTTCCAGTCAACTGGAATGGTCGCATACTTGACCTCTTCCTTTAATTTTTTCTCCAATGACTTCTGGATACTGTCGTTTTTTCCCAAATTCAAGTTCACGTTTTGAAGGTCTTCTATTTGTTTCGCTTGTATTGGTCTTTTAATTCTCACTCCTTCTATATTGGCTATTGAAGTCAAACCACCCGCTCTTTGGATGATATCATACACTCTATCTGTTTTGTGCGCTAAAACATATTTACCAGCATAATTTACGGCACCGCTCACAGTAACCATTTCTGGTTTTTCGTAAACAGCCATTCTACGAATATTCACCACATCGAAAGGCTGTAATTCAAAATTTTTAGCCTGCTCGTTGTTATTCGGCGTAATTTCAATAGAAAACAATTCCGCTTTATTAGGATTAGCATCATCAATTTGCTCCGATACGATCATTCTAGCAATCTCCACTCTTTTTGAAGCAGAACCCGTTAATCCACCTGCTTGCACTAAAAAATCATTTAAGGTTAAACCTTCATGATAATCGTAAACCCCAGGGCTTTTAATTTCGCCATCAATAGTTACTTTGTATTCTTCAACAAAATCTAAAATAGAATACACCGTTACTACATCTTCTTTATTCAATGCAATATCAGCTTCTAGATTTCCACTCATAGCACTGTCCAAATCTACGTTAACAATTTCAGTCGTCAAATCTGATTTTACTCGAATGATTCTTGCTCTTTTGCTATAAGCATCTTCTTTTAATCCGTCTGCCTTTAAAATCAAATCCGAGATTCGCATTCCTTCATAAAACGAATAGGTATCTGGTCTAAAAACAGCACCTTCAATTTTAATACGATTTTCGAAACGGTTTAAAATTTTCGTCACTCTGAATACATCTCCAGACAATGGCTTGTAGCTATTGAATTCTGCAGTTTTTATGTCTCTAACTTTAAACTCCTTTGCTGTTTTCTGTAAGACATTCACGGAAGCCGTATAAGCAAACTCATTAAATCCTGAAGCAAAGGACAATAAATCCGCAAAAGTTTCTCCTTTTTTCATTTCGAATATCCCAGTTCGCTTCACTTCGCCTTCAACAGTAACCCTTTGGCTGTATGCGGGAATTCTGATAACATCATTGTCTTTTAAACCTACATTATCGGATTGATCTCCATTCACTAAAAAATGATAGATATCAATGGTTCTGTATAATTTATTATCTCTTAACAATTCAATATTTCTGTAACTCCCGTTCTTTCCAGGACCTCCACCTAAGAACAACGCATTATATACGGTTGCTAAAGATGAGATAGAATAGTTACCTGGTTGGGCGCTGCCAATTAGGGTTATTTTAATAGTTCTAATACGACTTAAACTCACACTCACTTGCGATTGCCCAGAAGGCACTGTACTATATACTCTTGATATTGCTCCTTTTATTTTTTGGGTCGCGGCCTCTATTGTCATCCCTGAAACCGAAATCTGACCTACATTTTGAATACTTACTTTACCCTCAACAGAAACCGGAATATTACCGCTGAATTCCTGAACTCCGTAAACACTTACTTGCAATTCGTCACCAGGTCCCAATATATAATTTACCGGAGTCGCTAATTTCAAATTAGGTTCGAAATTTAACGTTGCATTATCAAACAGCTCCGAACCAAAAATCAAAGGATTTATATGATCTTTATTTTTAGTATTGATAATTTCTTCCTGCTTTCTGGAAATCTCCCCTCCAATGGTATTACCGTTAATGGAAGTATTAGTATTCGCTGCTGGCGTCGCTAATCGCGCTTTTAACTTAGCAAATTCAGAAGCAGGCATTCCTTTCGCTAATGCCATCGGTTCTGCCTGGGCAATAGTCATATTATTGCTTTGCAACTGCGCTTGTATTTTAGCAATATCACTATCATTTAAGCTATCTACTTTTAGCGTGCTCAAATCATTACTTCTTAACAAGTCCTGAGCTATTATAGTCGAGGATTGCAAAAGCACAAATAATATAAATAGAAATGCAACTGTTTTTTTCATATTTGGAATTTTTTATGCAAAAAGGGAATTAATTAATTTGCAAATAATCAAAAAGTATTTTGGAGAGTGAATAAACCTATAAAAACAGGAAAAAGTAATAGTATATAAATGGCTTAGCCCTCGTGACTCCCATTTCTGGCTCACTAATTCTTATTAAACTTTACTATTCCAATTCCAGTAAATTAATTAAAAATCAATACTGAATTTGAGTCGGCAAATATAGCTTTTAAAAAACTGAATTCTAAATTTTGTTTTACTAATTGTCACACTTAAAAACTATCTCAAGAAAAAATCCAAAACAAACAACTGTTAACCAGTAAATTAAAAACTACTTGCCAAGAATTAATCCCTATAAAAATCACCTAATTTAGTGATGCCGGTAAATAGTTTATTTAACAGTTTATAGCGTTTTATTTAAAATCTAGCAAGGCTTGTCCTCTCCTCAATTTCGCTTTTTATTTTTTTCCGCACTAGTACCTCATTCTTTCTAATCACAGGGGAAAATAAAAAACCTGGAAGTCAGCGAGATGCTCTCTTTTTAAAAATAATTTGGCTCCCTTTAAGGTTGGGGCAAAACAAATTATTTTTAAATTCACTTTAGTCGTATCCTCTCCACACGTCGTTTTTCATTTTTTCCCCGCCAGATTGCTTCATTCTTCGCAATGACAGATGAAATGAAAAACTTTAAATACACCGAAAGGTTATCGTTTAAAAATCATTTGGCTCCCTTTAGGGTAGGGGAAAAACAAATGATTTCTAAATTCTCTTTAGTCGTATTCTCTCCACACACCGTTTTTCATTTTTTCCCCGCCAGATTGCTTCATTCTTCGCAATGACAGCTGAAATGAAAAACTTCAAATACACCGAGATGTTCTCGTTTAAAAATAATTTGGCTCCCTTTAGGGTCGGGGAAAAACAAATGATTTCTAAATTCTCTTTAGTCGTATTCTCTCCACACACCGTTTTTCATTTTTCCCCCGCCCTAAAGGGTGAAATGAAAAACTTTCCAATCAACAAGATGTTCTCGTTTAAAAATAATTTGGCTCCCTTTAGGGTCGGGGCAAAACGAATTATTTTTAAAATATTTCATACAGTTAGAAATAGGGCAACAACACCGTTTTTCATTTTTCCCCCTCCCTAAAGGGTGAAATGAAAAACTTCAAATACACCGAGATGTTCCCTTTTAGAAATCATTTGGCTCCCTTTAGGGTAGGGGAAAAACATATTATTTTTAAAATATTCAACGTTATTTCCCCTTTAGCTTTGACTCTGCTAGAGGGCAAAACAAATTATTTCTTATTCTAACAACCCTGGATTTTCTCTTTCTAAAGTTCCATACAGACTCTTTACATCCTGAGAAAATTCCTTTTGGAGAATTAAATGTGCTGAATCAGTATAAATAAAAATAGTGTCTTTCATACCAATAAATGCCGTGTATTTTTCCGTACCAATAACCATATTTCTATGCTTGTCTACTGGATGCCCAATAGAAACTAAATATTCATACACCGATTCAAAAGAACCCAAATCTGACCAGATAAACTCAGAAGAAACAACTTTTATTTTTTTACTTTTTTCCATTACAGCATAATCAACACTAATGGAAGGGATTTGCATCGAAGCCTCAAAATCAATTACGCCTGCCACACTTTTCTCCCACGCTATTTTGGATTTCTCATATACTTTTGGCGCATATAATTTCAATTCTTCTAAAAATACGGATGCTTTAAAACAAAACATACCACTATTCCATAAAAAATTCCCTTTTGCAATAAAGTCGGCAGCGGTTACTTGATTTGGTTTTTCTCGAAAAGAAACAACATCATCCCCATTTCTCTCTATGTACCCATACCCGATTTCTGGTTTTGTAGGAATGATTCCAAAAGTCACTATACAACCCTTAGAAGCCTTATCAATCGCTTCTCCCATGGCTCGCTCATAGCTTTCCATATTGCCAATAATATGATCAGAAGGAGTAACAATTAAAATTGCATCATCATCAGAGGCAAAGGCTGCAAAGGCTATAGCTGCTGCCGTATTCCTGGGTGTAGACTCGATGATGTCAACATAATCTGTAGCAGTTTTAGCCAAAATAGCCTTACTTAAGTGACAATTATCAATATTCCCTACAACCATTATTTTAGTTGCAATATCTTTATTACGATCCACGGTCATTTCAAATAATGATTTTCCGTCAAAAATATCAAGATACTGTTTAGGTCTACTTTTACGTGATAAAGGCCATAATCTACTTCCTACCCCACCGGTAAGAATGACATGTGTAATTGAATTGTTTTCCATAAAGTAATTTTTAGGGGATTTAAACATCTATATTATTATTATTCTACAATTCTTTCTCAGCTCCTTCTTTACGGAGACTACTACCTAAAAAACGATGGTCCCGCACATTGAAATAAAGTATAGTTCCTTTCTCCTCACAATGACCGCGACCAGTACAATCAGCCTCTATATATTTTACCTATAATACGTACATCTATTTTAAAAGAGCGCAAAATGCCCTCTAAATCTTGTTAAGTTGCATAAGGAACAATTTCATCTACCTATCTACATCCCTTTAACTGCATATAACGACCAACGGCAGATTGTGTAGGCCTGTCCTTTTTTGGACGATCAATTGTCCAATCTGTTTACACAGTAGATACTAAATAATCACATTGCCTTTTGGCTTCTTCTAACATTATAATAGGACCCGCATGAAGCAAATAGAACTCACTAAAGGTTATTCCTACTTTCACTTGTTTGTCTATTTTATATTAACCAATTATATCGAGCACCAAACGAACTTAAATTTTAGCCCGAAAGCATTCTGGGTTAATACTTAGTAATTTAAAAAGCCCCATTTTTATATTTATCCCTTTACAAAGAAATACTTCACACACAGCCTCCCTCTCCTTGGGAAAAGTCCCGATAGCTAGTGGGACTAAAATATTACCTTATAATTTAAAGTCATCCTATTTTAATTTTATTCTTTTTACAAAGAAATGCTTTACACACAGCCTCCCTCTCCTTGGGAAAAGTCCCGATAGCTAGTGGGACTGAAATAATACCTTGTAATTTACAAGTCATCCTATTTTAATTTTATGCTTTTTACAAAGAAATACTTCACACACAGCCTCCCTCTCCTTGGGAAAAGTCCCGATAGCTAGTGGGACTGGAATAATACCTTGTAATTTACAAGTCATCCTATTTTAATTTTATGCTTTTTACAAAGAAATGCTTTACACACAGTCTCCCTCTCCTTGGGAAAAGTCCCGATAGCTAGTGGGACTAAAATATTACCTTATAATTTAAAGTCATCCTATTTTATATTTATCCCTTTACCAAGAAATGCTTTACACGCAGTCTTCCTCTCCTTGGGGAAAGTCCCTATAGCTAGTGGGGCTGAAATATTACCCTGTAATTTAAAGTCATCCTATTTTAATTTCATTCTTTTTACAAAGAAATACTTCACACACAGCCTCCCTCTCCTTGGGGAAAATCCCGATAGCTAGTGGGACTGAAATAATACCTTGTAATTTACAAGTCATCCTATTTTAATTTTATGCTTTTTACAAAGAAATACTTCACACACAGCCTCTCTCTCCTTGGGAAAAGTCCCGATAGCTAGTGGGACTAAAATATTACCTTGTAATTTACAAGTCATCCTATTTTAATTTTATGCTTTTTACAAAGAAATACTTCACACACAGCCTCCCTCTCCTTGGGAAAAGTCCCGATAGCTAGTGGGACTAAAATATTACCTTGTAATTTAAAGTCATCCTATTTTATATTTATCCCTTTACCAAGAAATGCTTTACACGCAGTCTTCCTCTCCTTGGGGAAAGTCCCTATAGCTAGTGGGGCTGAAATATTACCCTATAATTTAAAGTCTTCCTATTTTAATTTCATTCTTTTTACAAAGAAATACTTCACACACAGCCTCCCTCTCCTTCGGAAAAGTCCCTATAGCTAGTGGGACTGAAATAATACCTTGTAATTTACAAGTCATCCTATTTTAATTTTATGCTTTTTACAAAGAAATGCTTTACACACAGTCTCCCTCTCCTTGGGGAAAGTCCCGATAGCTAGTGGGACTGAAATAATACCTTGTAATTTACAAGTCATCCTATTTTAATTTTATGCTTTTTACAAAGAAATACTTCACACACAGCCTCCCTCTCCTTCGGAAAAGTCCCGATAGCTAGTGGGACTAAAATAATACCTTGTAATTTACAAGTCACCCTATTTTAATTTTATGCTTTTTACAAAGAAATACTTCACACACAGCCTCCCTCTCCTTGGGGAAAGTCCCGATAGCTAGTGGGACTAAAATAATACCTTGTAATTTACAAGTCACCCTATTTTAATTTTATGCTTTTTACAAAGAAATACTTCACACACAGTCTCCCTCTCCTTCGGAGAGGGCCGGGGTGAGGAATTTCTACAACCTTCCATCCACAACATCTCCTAAAACACCTTTCACATCATACAAGACGCTTTTTGTGTTTTGTAAATGTGAAAAATCCAAGTCCAGAAATTCGGTATGCGCAACACCAAGAACTACGGCATCAAATTTTTGATTTGGTACTACCGCAGTAGTTTTTAATTTATACTCGTGATTTACCTCCGCCGGATTAGCCAAAGGATCATATATCGTAACAGTAATTCCGTAGTCCGTCAAAGCAGCAATTACATCTACAATTTTTGTATTACGCACATCAGGACAGTTTTCTTTAAAAGTAATTCCTAACATTAAAAGCGTAGCGCCATTAACCGAAATCCCTTTCTTAATCATTAGTTTCACGATTTGCGCCGCTACATACTCCCCCATACTATCATTCAATCGTCTTCCTGCCAAAATGATTTCAGGATGATACCCCATTTCCTGCGCTTTTTGAGCCAAATAATAAGGATCAACTCCGATGCAATGTCCTCCAACCAATCCTGGTTTAAAAGGCAAAAAATTCCATTTGGTTCCTGCTGCTTCTAAAACCGCATGGGTATCAATATTTAATATATTGAAGATTTTAGCCAATTCATTGACAAATGCAATATTGATATCACGCTGCGAATTTTCAATTACTTTGGCTGCTTCGGCTACTTTAATGGAGGGTGCTAAATGTGTTCCGGCAGTAATTACAGATCGGTATAACTGATCCACCTTTTGACCTGTTTCAGCTGTGGAGCCAGCGGTCACTTTCAAAATTTTATCTACGGTATGTTCTTTATCACCGGGATTGATTCGCTCCGGAGAATAACCCACAAAAAAATCAATATTAAATCGTAGTCCTGAAACTCTTTCCAATACCGGCACACACTCCTCTTCGGTCACACCCGGATACACTGTAGACTCATAAATGACAACATCACCTTTTTTCAAGACCTTCCCTACTGTTTCAGATGATTTATACAAAGGAGTTAAATCAGGACGGTTATTTTTATCGACTGGAGTAGGAACGGTGACAATGTAATAATTGCAATTCTTGATATCATCTAAGTCTGTAGAGCAGAACAACCCATTTAGATCCGTAGGATTGGCAACTAAAACTTGCTTCAATACAGCTTCAGACACCTCTAAAGTACTATCTGTACCTGAACGTAACCCGTCAATTCTACTTTGATTTATATCAAATCCGACAACAGGATACTTCGTTGCAAATAAACGCGCCAAAGGCAAACCTACATAACCTAATCCGATAATTGCTATTTTTATGCTAGAGCTCATTCTTTTTCTGTTATTTATAATCTAATCCTATTTCAATAATCTTATTATACATGCTTCATTTTCAAAACACAACCTAAGCTTTCTAAAACAAGAACATAATGCGTTTTATTTACTTCCCTAACAACGGCCTCTTGAGCAGAGAACGGACCAGACTCTAAAGTGATTTTATCGCCCACTTGTATGGAATCTATCGAAAAATCATAAGCATCTGGAGTTTCCAACCATTTTTTAATGGTACCAATCTCTTCATCACGAACAATAGCAGGCTTTCCCAACCAAAATAAATACCGAACTGCACCTGCTGACTGAAACACTAAATTACGATCAGAGTCTGCTAATTGCACAAAAATATAGGAATTAAAAAGTGGCACTATAACCTTCTTCTTTCTATCTGACCATTGTCGCACCTGAGTAATCAGAGGGCAATAGCATTCTATTCCTATTTTTGTCAATTGCTCCGCTACTTTCTTCTCCCATTTAGGTTTTGTATATACTACGTACCAGTTCTTCATTTGCTTTGTTTTGAAATAACATCTTGGTGCTATTCCTTTATTTTATATAAATATCTATTTGTTGTTCCCTACTTGTTTTTAGTCTCGAATTACACAAATTCATGTATTATTAGAGCTACTCGACTTACCCCATGACCGTTTTAATCGCAAAGTAGCAAATTAATATTTAAACAACTTTCAGTACTGATTGCATTTTTATTATAATGGTACGCTTTCCCTTTTTTAGCTCAATTACTTTTATTTTAAGCAGTATTCACTAAATCTATGATTTGTCATGATCAAAAAAAAAAATAACGCAATGCGTAGCAATAAGAAGCAAAACACCTTGGCATAACAATCAAATATTCATGTTTGTAAAATTATTTTTTTGGTATTAGTTAATCTTCTATTTCACTATCTGATCCGGATAGCTATCAGGAATTTTTTTATAAAATAGCGAAAGCATTTTTATAAAAATGTATCGAGAATCGCAGCCGAAAACAAATTTTATTAGCCATCTAACTTGTACCAATTTATTTAATAAACAAACTTCGCTTAGTCTCCCTCTCCTTTGGAGAGGGCCGGGCTGAGGACTTACGACCCTATACCCTGATACACAAATCCTATTTTCTCCAGAGCTGGACGATTCAATATATTTCTTCCATCGAAAACAAAAGCAGGCTTTTGCATGGAGTCATAAATTCGTTGCCAATCGTACTGAGCAAATTCGTCCCATTCAGTAAGTACTGCAATAGCATGTGCATTTTTGCAAGCTTCATAAGGATCTTCAAATGATAGAATTGCATTTGCATTATTCTCTGCATTTCTAGATTCCAAATAATCCAAATCAGCTAAGATTTTCTTTCTGGAAACCTTAGGATCGAAAACGGCAATTTTTGCGTTTTCATTAATCAGATCATCTGCCACATAAATCGCAGCAGACTCCCTAGTATCATTCGTGTCTTTTTTGAAAGCCCATCCTAAGAATGTGATTTTTTTATCGGAAACGGTATTGTAAAGTGTTTGTACGATCTTACTAGAAAAACGTCTTTTTTGATGATCGTTCATTATGATGACTTGCTCCCAATAATCAGCAACTTCGTTCAACCCATAGGATTTTGCAATGTAAACCAAATTCAGAATGTCTTTCTGGAAACAAGAACCTCCAAAACCAACCGATGCTTTCAGGAATTTTGCTCCTATTCGGCTGTCCATTCCTATGGCTTTTGCCACTTCATTCACATCAGCACCCGTCTTCTCACAAAGCTCAGACATGGCATTGATTGATGAAATTCTTTGTGCCAAAAATGCATTAGCGGTCAACTTAGACAACTCTGATGACCAAACATTGGTAGTCAGAATTTTATCGATTGACACCCAGTTAGAATAAACGTCAACAAGAGATTGTATCGCTTTTGCACCTTCTTCCGTTGAATCTCCTCCTATTAATATACGATCTGGATTCAACAAATCCTGAACCGCTGTTCCCTCCGCCAGAAACTCTGGATTAGATAAAATCTGAAATTGCACCCCATTACCGGTATTGTCCAAAATACTTTTGATGGCTTCTGCCGTTCGAACGGGTAGTGTTGATTTCTCTACGACTATTTTATCATCCTTGGCTATTTTAGCAATTTGTCTAGCACACAATTCAATATATTTTAAATCGGCTGCCATACCTTTCCCCTTTCCAAAGGTTTTGGTAGGAGTATTCACCGAGATAAAAATAACCTGTGCCTCGTCGATTGCTTTTTCAACATCCGTAGAAAAGAATAAGTTTCTTCCCCGAGCTTCTCCAACAATTTTATCCAATCCCGGTTCGTAAATCGGGATATTATCTAAATTCTCGTCATTCCAAGCCGCAATTCGTTCTTCATTCAAGTCAACAACTGTAACTTGTATCTGTGGACATTTCTGTGCTATAACTGCCATTGTAGGTCCTCCTACATATCCGGCTCCAATGCAACAAATTTTTGTAATTTTCATTTCTTTAATTTTAATTCTTTATCATATTTTATTTTCGTAAAATACTAGTAGTGAATCGCTATCAAAAACAGCTCAATTCTAACTACTCAAAACCGAAACCCACCCTTAAATTAATAACGTCAAAAAACGACAACAAAACGGAGTGGCAGCAGTCCGCGAGTTGAGTCTGAAAGGCGAACGGCTCGGGCTGCGGAACATAGTTTTGAGGTAGTTTTTAAGTTATGAGTTTTCAGGTAGTGAAATCGAAGATTCATGAATACAAAAAAACAATATTAAAGCGTGAATAATTTTTTGTTACTTTTTTTATCAAGAAAAAAAGTAAAAACATAATTATTTTATTCAAATATTGTCCCTGCTAATCACTACAAACCTAAAAGTTACAATCCACTACTCATAAAACAAATCCTATGACAATCGACAACCACTAACCGCCTACTTCAAATTATTCCAATACCAATCAATCGCCTCTTTTAGTCCTTGCTGTAACGAGTATTGTGGATTATAGCCTAACAATTCTTTTGCTTTAGCGATACTAGCCAAAGAATGCGGTATATCCCCCGCTCTATTGGGTCCATAGCTTACCTCTACATCAGCTATAGCTGGATCATATTTTGCTAAATATTCTTTCAAATAATTCACCAAATCATTTAATGTATTTCTATCTCCAAAAGCCGTGTTATACACCGTATTTACCGCAGCCGGATTGTCTGTAGTCATTGCCAATTCATTCATTTGAATGACATTATCAATATAAGTGAAATCGCGTGAATAATTTCCGTCGCCATTGATGGTAATCGTTTCATGATTCATCAATTGCATTACAAACTTCGGAATTACCGCAGCATAGGCTCCATTAGGATCCTGTTTCCGACCAAAAACATTAAAATAACGTAGTCCTATTGTTTCCAAACCATAGGTTTTGCTAAAAATATCAGCATACAGTTCGTTTACATATTTAGTTATTGCATAAGGAGAGAGCGGTTTTCCTATCACATCCTCTACTTTAGGCAATCCAGCCGAATCTCCATAAGTAGAAGAGCTGGCCGCATACATAAATCGCTTCACTTTAGCATCCGTAGACGCTACCAACATATTCAAAAAACCGGACACATTTACGTCATTAGTAGTAACCGGGTCATTAATAGATCGCGGTACGGAACCTAGCGCTGCCTGATGCAAGACATAATCTATCCCTTTCACCGCATTCTGACAATCAATAGCATTTCGTATGTCACCTTCAATTAACCGAAAGTTTGGATTATCGATAAAGTCTTTTAAATTATGTCGGTGTCCCGTAGCAAAATTATCCAAGCATGTTACTTCCTGCCCTTTGGATAAAAAATACTCACACAGATTAGAGCCAATAAATCCAGCTCCGCCCGTAATTAATATTCTGCTTTTCACTCCCTCTTTCATTTATATTAATTTAAAAATGCTACCATTATTTTTTTCGTTTTAACCCCAATTTTCTACTGATTGCATCAAAGAAATTCCGTGGTTTACCTTCATCCGTGTATCCGTTTGAATACGGACCGTATCCATAACCATAGCCGTAACCATAGCCATAACCTGCACCATATTTAGCCTTATTTTCAAAACCATTAAAAATAATACTGGCATTGTCAAGTTCTCCTCGTTTCACTCTATTATTCAACAACGTAATCATTTCCTTTTTGGAAAAATTCTGTCTCACAATATATAAGGTGACATCAGAGTATTGGGATAATTCCAGAGCATCGGAAACTAGTCCAACTGGTGGTGTATCTAAAATGATATAATCGTAGGTTTTCTTTAATTCTTCAATCAATTCTCCCATTCCATCACTCATAATCATTTCTGACGGATTTGGAGGAATAGGGCCTGAAAGAATTACATCAAGATAAGGAATCTGAGTATGGTTGATAATCTCATCAACACTTTTTTGCTTAATTAAATAGTTAACAATTCCAACTTCATTTGATAAATTGAACTCATCAAATAATTTGGGCTTTCTTAAATCTAATCCAATAATCACAGTTTTTTTTCCGCTTAACGCAAAAACGGTAGCGATATTTATAGAACAGAATGTTTTTCCTTCCCCACTGACAGAGGATGTAATCATCAATGTTTTCGCACCATCCACATTTTGTTTTTTATACAAATACTGAAGTGAAGAACGTATCGCCCTAAAGGATTCTGACAATGCTGATTTAGGTCTGTCATAAACCGCCAAATCAGAAATTTCTTTGTTTAGACCTACCACTCCGATTAAAGGAATTTTTGTCAGTTTTCCAATATCATCTGTATTTTGAATCGAATTATTAATGAAGAAAATAAAAAACACAAACAACAACGGAAACAGTATCCCCAGAAACAGTGCTAACACATAGTTAGCGGATGTCCTTGGACCTATTTGCCCCCCACCTACATCTTTTGCTGGGTCGATAAAATGAATGTCAGACAAATTTGCCGCTTTTACAATATCCGCTTCACTTCTTTTTTGAAGAAAAGTACTATAAATATTATCACTTAAATCATACTTCCTTTTTATTTTAATTAGTTCCTGCTGGTCATCCGGAAGCGTCTTTATTGTACTTTCTGTTTGACTAATTTTATTATTGACCAATGCCAAATCATATTGCAAAGACGATTTTGCAGACGCAATATTTTCTAACAATACATTTTTAATAGCCGCCATCTGATTGTCAAAATCTTTAAATATCTTATCGCTTTTTACAGCATAAGCCATTTCTGATCTTTGACCTGAAAGCGAAATCAATTTGGAAACATTAGTCACCACATTTGGATCGTCAATACCCGCTACTGATGGCGCCGGGAGTTTTGAGTAGTCCACACTATTTTTTAGATACGACTTTAAGGTGTTATAATACGTGATTTTACGGTTTACTTCATCTTTCTTCACATCAAATTCAAGCATCTTATCAGAAAACTTAGCCCCTCCTTCTTCAATATCGTAGATATTCTTGCCTTTTCTAAATGATTTTAGTTCATTTCCCGTTTCTTTCAACTGAGATTCCATCGCAATTAATGTACTATCAATAAAAGCGATTGTGTTTGTAGCAAATTGGTTCTTGCTGTCCAATTGTCTTTTGATAAGCATTTCTACGGTCGAATTCAGGTATTTAACCATCCTTGCCTTATTTCCCCCTTGCATTCCAAGTGTAATTATAGAACCTCCTTTGTCATCTGAACGAACATTTATTCCTTTATACCCCGCAACTGTTCCATTAAAATCGCTAAACGAAACAAAATACTCATTGCCTTTATAAAATCCTGGGTTATCATTTATTTGCAGTTTCCAATTCAAAAAAGGCAAAGAAACCCGTTCACCAACCTTGTATCTCTTAACAAAATCCACTGTAGCAACAGCCGTGTTACTATATGAATTATCTGAATAAGTAATTAACGAAACATTTTGACTTGCAAATGGGATTCGAATTTCATAAACATTTTCACTTACAAACGTAATTCCTATGAGACTTCCTGATAGCTGTCCTTTTGATTTATCAATCTCTACATAAAAAGGAACTGCACCATAGGCATCCTCAAGCGCATATTTACCCTGAACTAAATAATTAATGTAGTATTGAAGCTTGTCTACTACCAATTCGTTATGTGACCTGGACTGTATTGTTGTCGAAATAGTTTGAACCTGATCCGAAGTACCACCCCAATTAAAAACAAGACTGGTATTAGAAGTAAACAACGGATTACTTTCTTCCTTTACAGAAATAAGCGTCTCCATACTATACACTTTGCTTTTACGAATATTCACCTGATACGCTATGGTAAAGGTGATAATTAAGCTTAATAAGAACCATTTCCAGTAACTTCCAATTTTTATTAAAAACCCTTTAAAGTCAAAACTAACCTGGTCTTCAAAAATCGAAAAATCTTTTATATCTAACATTTTTTGATCTCTGTTTTAATTTTTAAATAGCAAGAAAAAGGTCGTTGTGGCCAATGAAAGCAAAGTAATAATTGTTCCCATCGATTCTATTCCCGTTTTTCCAGTTCCCCAAGTTTTTTGTTTGAGTGGTTTGACATAAATATAATCATTAGGCTGTAAATAAAAATAAGGCGAATTCATTACATTGATATCTGTAAGATCGAGATCATGCATTTGTACACCTGTTGGCGAATTTCTAATAATTGTAACCGCTTTCCTATTCCCTGTTATAGTAATGTCTCCCGCGTTTGCGATAGCCTCCATAATATTCACGTTTTCTTGAAATAAAGTCTTGGTTCCCGTACTTCCTATTTCCCCATTAATAGTATACTTGAAGCCTGCTAATTTTACAATAACAAAAATATTAGCTTCCTTTTTAAAATATTCAGATAACAACTGCTTTTCAATTTTAACTCTTATTTCATCCAAAGTAAAACCAATTACATTAAGTTCTCCTAAAACAGGCATTCTAATATTCCCATGATCATCAACCGTAAAACCGTCGAAATACAATCCCGATTCTGATTTTCCAGCGACTCCTTCGTTTGTGGTACTAAAAATAGCAACTAATTTTGGATCAATCGCCTTGATACTGATACTCAACACATCGTTAGTTTGCAATCGATATGGTTTTGCGACAATAGCAGAAATTCCTATTTCTGTTTCAGAATTATCCTTTTTTTGCAAGTAAATTAAATCCTGAGTTGGAATACATGAAGTAAATAACACACTAATACCTAGTAATAAATAGAATATATGTTTGTTCATTTTTATGTTTTATATAACAAATATAGCTTTTCATTTACTATATCAAAAGTTTAGTTATTTATTAAGACAATTAATTATTTTTGAATGACTTTTCAAAAGGTACGCGCTGCAATATGCTTCTTCCTAAAGTAACTTCATCTGCATATTCTAATTCATCTCCTACGGCAATTCCGCGTGCGATGGTAGAAATCACAATAGCAGCATCTGCAATCTGCTTATAGATGTAAAAATTAGTAGTATCGCCTTCCATTGTTGAGCTTAAAGCAAAAATAACTTCATTTACACTGCCTGCCTTTACCTTTTCCACCAATGTTGTAATTCTTAACTGACTAGGCCCCACTCCATCAATAGGAGATATTTTACCCCCTAAAACGTGATAAATTCCTCTAAATTGTCCCGTATTCTCGATTGCCATGACATCACGAATATCTTCCACAACACAAACAATTTGATGATTCCGATTTTTATTAGCGCAGATCTCACAAATAGCACTGTCTGAAATATTGTGACAATTTGTACAATACTTAATATCTTCTCGCATGTTTACCAATGCTTGAGCCAAAAAACCAGTTTGCTCTTTGGGTTGTTTCAATAAATGCAACACCAAACGCAAGGCAGTTCTCTTTCCTATACCCGGTAATTGAGATATTTCGTTAACTGCTTTTTCTATTAATTTTGAAGAAAATTCCATAACTGCAAATGTAGCAATTTGTTTAATTGTTTAAATGGTTATTTAGCTAATCCCTTCTTTAAATTCATGCTCGAATAAATAAAGGAAGTATCGATTAAGGGATTAACTAAAAATTTGTATTTTGGCTTTTCAAAATACAAAAAATGACACCCTTCGCCATTCTATCCCTTATCGTTATCTATTTCGGAATATTATTTGCTATTTCACATTTCACTAGTAAAAAAGACAGCGGAAATGATGCTTTCTTTAAAGCAAATAAAAACTCTAAATGGTATTTGGTCGCTTTCGGGATGATAGGAACAGCGCTTTCCGGAGTGACTTTTATTTCCGTTCCTGGAGAAGTGGGAGCTCCAAGCGGAGAACAATTCAAGTATTTTCAGTTTGTTCTTGGAAACGCAATAGGTTTTATATTCATTGCTAAAGTACTATTACCATTATACTACCGAATGAACTTGACTTCTATTTATGGATATATAGAACGTCGTCTCGGAACCTATTCTTATAAAACTGCCGCTACAATATTCTTAATAAGCCGCACCATTGGATCTGCATTTAGATTGTATCTTGTTGTCATTGTATTGCAACGATTTGTATTTGATTTTTATGGAATCCCATTCGCAGTTACTGTACTGATTTCATTAGCTCTAATATTTGCATATACCTATCGAGGCGGTTTAAAAACTATTATCATCACTGATACCCTGCAAACGTTTTTCTTAGTCACCTCTGTTTTTATGACTATTTATTTTATTTGCCAAAGCTTAAACCTTAATGTTATCGAAGCTTTTGAAGAAGTTAAAAATAGTAATTATTCTAAAGTATTTTTCTTCGAAGATTTTCTAGGCAGTAAATTTCACTTTGTAAAACAAATCCTGGGCGGAATTTTTGTAACGATCGCTATGGTAGGATTAGATCAGGATCTAATGCAGAAAAATTTAAGTTGCGCAACCATTGGCGAAGCCCAAAAAAACATGTTTACTTTCACCGGAATATTTGTACTGATCAATATATTCTTCTTAAGTGTAGGTGCCTTACTTTATATTTATGCAGCAAAAAACGGAATTGAAGTCCCAACGGATTTGGTTACCGGAAAACCACGAACCGATTTGCTTTTTCCTGAAATTGCCTTTCATCACTTAACTTTGATTCCGTCAGTTATATTCTTACTCGGATTAACGGCGGCGACATTTGCAACAACAGACTCAGCCTTAACTGCCCTAACCACTTCCTTTTGTGTCGATTTCCTTGGAATGGATAAAACTGAAAACAGGAACAAGCCCACTGCTGTAAGAGCAAGGCATTTCACTCATCTTGCCTTTTGCTTTCTAATGTTTTTAGTGATTGTGTTTTTCAATTCTGTAAACGACAGCTCTGTAGTGGGGATGATTTTCAGAATTGCTTCTTATACCTACGGCCCATTACTAGGATTGTACAGTTTCGGTTTATTTATGAAAACAAAAACAGTTAAGGATCAATTTGTACCGTTTATCTGTTTATTATCTCCTGCCCTAACTTTTTTACTTAGCGAAAATTCAAAAGTATTATTTTTTGGATATGTATTCGATAACGAACTGATTATCATAAACGGACTAATCACTTTCATAGGATTGCTATTGATTAGCAAACCAGCTTTAGAAGAAACTCGTTTTTAATTTCCATACAGAGTCTTAAGAAAGTGTTTGTAATTGCATTCCGTCTCTTTGTTAAAACGAGACGGAATGAACACAATAATGTAATTTCATGAAGTATTAGGATAATTCACAAACAAATTTAGGTG
Organism: Flavobacterium gillisiae; assembly: GCF_900107635.1. Classification (GTDB taxonomy): domain Bacteria; phylum Bacteroidota; class Bacteroidia; order Flavobacteriales; family Flavobacteriaceae; genus Flavobacterium; species Flavobacterium gillisiae. The sequence continues at coordinate 102,958 of NZ_FNRD01000010.1, read as the reverse complement.
CTTAATACCTATTTGTAGTCAATAAAACCAATGTACAAGCAACTTCTGATTTTATGTTATTCAATTCCAAAAGCTGATAAAATTCTGGGTTTTCAGTCCCTGGATTAAAAAGCACACGTTTTGGTTTAGTTTCTACGATATAATTATAATAATCTTTTTGACGCGCTGGGTTTAAATATAAGGTAATGGTATCGATGTTTTTTAAAGGAATCGCTTTAGTCTGAATTTTTATTCCAGCCACTTCTCCCGCATTTTGACCAATAGCAAGAACAGAATGCCCTTTCTCAACAAGCATAGTAATCGCTTTGTATGCATATTTCTCTGGTTTTGCTGATGCACCAAGAACTAAAGTTTTTTTATTTTTCATTATTTTATTATTTTTTGGTAAAAGTACTAAAATACTATAGTCCGTTTTAATTAAAATTAATATCTTTCGATTTCTAATTGTATTATATTACAATTCTATTCTTCATATTATAACCTTTTCTTAATCCTAAAGATGCTTTAACAGGCAATACAACAACTAATTTCGCGAAAAAACATGGAACTTTTTATTTATTTGTTTGCTGCCCTTTTTTCAGTTATCAACCCTATTGGTACAGTTCCCATTTTTGTTGGACTCACACAGGATGATGACAAAAAAGAACGCTCCCGTATTTCACTGTGGACGGCAATCAATGTTTTTGTGATTATGATTATCTCCTTTTTTTTAGGGGAGTATGTTTTATCCTTTTTCGGAATTAGTATGGAAGCTCTACGTATAGCAGGAGGAATTGTTATAGCCACTTCAGGGTTTTCTCTGCTCTCAGGCCAATTTAACAAAAAAAGAGGTGTGAGCAAAAAGGTAGAAAGTGATGCACAAAAGCGAAATGATATTGCTTTAACTCCATTAGCAATCCCCATGCTTGCTGGGCCGGGATCTATGTCGCTGCTAATTGCATTTTATAGTGAACATCATCAAACATCCGAAATTATAATTTCAGTTTTAGCAATGATAGCCGTAGCCATCGCTATTTTTGTCACCTTGAGAAGTGCACATTATCTGGCTAAAATACTTGGAGCTTCCGGAATTGTAGCTATTTCCAGAATTGTAGGTTTTATTGTAATTGCTATAGGAGTTCAATATATTATCAGCTCTATAATAACAATAGTCAAAACAAATTTGATGTAAAAAAAAGATCGCGATAATTCAAAAAAAAAGACCTTCAAAAATATTTGAAGGTCTTTTTTTTTATGCTTTCGGTAAGAAAATTTCTGCCATCATACATCTGGCACTTCCACCGCCACAAGCTTCAATAGTATCTAAACTTGAACTAAGAATCGTAGCATGTTTTTCTAATTGCTCTATTTGTTTTGGCTTTAAGCTCTGATGTGCAGCCGCACTCATTACCAAATACCTTTTATCATCTGCACCTCGCACTTCCAGCATGTTTCCAGCGAAAGTATTAACTTGGTCTTCTGTGATTAAAATCACCTCTTTATTATCCTTTTTAAGATTATCCAAAACCATTTTGCGTTCTTTTCTATCATCGATGCAATCAGCACAAATTACCGCAAAAGTTTCACCCAAACACATCATAACGTTAGTGTGATAAATCAATTTTCGTTCTCCATTTACAGTTTGAAAAGCTTCAAACAATACTGGTGCATAGTCAAAATCTTCACAGAACTCAATAAACAATTCTTCATCAGCTCTTGGAGATAAAGCACAATAGGCTTTTTCATTCGCTCTATCAAGAAGTAAACTTCCAGTACCTTCTAAGAAAAAACCATCTTCCTCTGCAGAAGTATAATCTACAATATTTTCAATCTTGAATCCTTTCTCTTCTAACATATCCAAAATTTCCTCACGACGTTCCTGACGGCGATTCTCCGCAAACATAGGGTACAATGCCACATCTCCATTTTCATGAAAAGAAACCCAGTTGTTTGGAAAAACACTGTCTGGAGTATCTGGATCTAATGTGTCATCTACTACAGTGACATCAACACCCACAGCTCTTAGTTTTTCAACAAAAGCGTCAAATTCTTGTTGTGCCTTTGCATTTACTGTTGCCGGTAAAAGGTCGTCTAATACTTTTTGATAATAATTATTAACTGCCGTTTGTTCGTTCATTCTAAACGCCACCGGACGAATCATCAATATAGAATTTGTTGTTTGTTTCATGCTTTTTTTGTTTAAAAGTTTCAAGTTTAAGATTTGCTCAGCTAGTTCACTTACTCGAATCAAGTTGCGAACAGCCAAAATTAAGACCTTAATCGTGAAACAAAATTTTTAGTCTCTTATTAAAGGTAGTGTAGAACAACGTAATAGTCCTTCTTGTTTGGAAATCTCGGCATAAGGAACTTCTTCCACTGTAAAACCTTCAGATCGCAACCAATTATTTAATCTTGTAAAATTCTTTTCGGAAACCACAACATTAGAGTCAATAGAAAACACATTAGAATTCATAGTGTACATCTCATCTCTAGTGATATGAAATAAGTTTTCTTTGCCAAAAAGGTTCACCAGATACATATAATCCGCTTCTTCACGAAATCCGCTCTTATAGATAATTCCCTTATTAGGGCCTACCGGCTGGAAACAACAATCAAGATGTAAAGCATTATCCCTGGCTTCAATTTTAGATTTCACCAAATCAAATTCTTTAACGATTTTATTAGGAAACAAGTCTTTTATAAATTGTACTCCCTCTTTATTTGTTCTTGCAGTAATATAATCTTTATAATCACTTCCTTTATAAGTACCGATAAATATATGGTCGTCCCAAAGCATGACATCCCCACCTTCGATATGCACCTCTTCAGGAGGACGAACTACTTTTTTAGGATCCATCTGATCAATTACATATTGAATAGCATCTAGCTCTCTCTCGCGTTCCGGTAATATATTTGATTTGATGAAAACTCCATCAATTACAAAACCAATATCTCTTGTAAATATCTGATTATAATCAGCAATTAACTCGGGTCTATAAATTGTGACATCATATTTATGAAGCACTTTATTAAAAGCTTCCATCTCAGCCACCATATCCTTTTCAACCGGATAAGTCCCTGCTAATATATGCTCTAATGATTTTGGATCATATGCTTCATCTACTGACGGCATTTGACCATTACTAATTGCTGTTCCCAAAACTACTGCTCGTAATCTTGAACTCTCGTTCTTTACATTTAAATTTAACATATAGTATTTCAATTTGGACAAAGGTAAAAAAAGCCTCACTAGAAAGTGAAGCTTTTTAAAATTGAATTTATCGTTTATCTACTGTTTTAAAATCTCTCAAAGGAGATCCAGTATATATTTGCCTTGGTCTTCCGATAGGCTCTTTGTTTTCACGCATTTCTTTCCATTGTGCAATCCAACCCGGTAAACGCCCAATAGCGAACATCACGGTAAACATATCAGTAGGAATTCCTAATGCTCTATAAATGATTCCAGAATAGAAATCTACATTTGGATATAAGCTTCTTGATTTGAAATATTCATCCTCTAGAGCCAATGCTTCTAATTTCTTTGCAATTGCAAGAATTGGATCATCAACACCTAAAGTTTCTAAAACTTCATCTGCCGCTTTTTTGATAATTTTAGCACGTGGATCAAAGTTTTTATAAACTCTATGACCAAAACCCATCAGTCTAAAAGGATCGTTTTTATCTTTGGCCTTAGCCATATATTTATCCGTGTCTCCTCCATTGTTATGGATTTCTTCTAGCATTTCAAGAACCGCTTGATTTGCTCCTCCATGTAGAGGTCCCCAAAGCGCAGAAACACCTGCTGAAATTGACGCGAATAATCCCGCATGAGAAGAACCAACCATTCTTACAGTAGATGTAGAACAGTTTTGTTCATGATCTGCATGAAGGATAAACAATTTATTTAATGCATCGATAACAATTGGACTTGCTTTATAAGGTCCTGTTGGTATTTCAAACATTAATTTCATGAAATTCTCTACATATCCTTTTGTGTTATCATAATAGTTTAAAGGATAACCCATGCTTTTTCTGTACGTCCATGTTGCAATTACTAGGAATTTCCCCATCGTCTTACAAACGGCGTGATACATTTCTTTTTCATTATCAACATTTACCGATTTAGGGTTAAATGCTGTTAAAGCACTAGTTAAAGCAGCTAAAACACCCATTGGATGCGCCGTTCTTGGAAAACCATCAATGATGCTTTTCATTTCTTCATTAACTAATGTATGTCTTCTAATATCGTCTTCAAATTGCTGCAACTGAACTGCAGTAGGCAACTCTCCAAAAATTAAAAGAAAAGATACTTCTAAAAAATCAGCTTTATCAGCTAATTCTTCAATTGAATACCCTCTGTAACGAAGTATTCCTAGTTCACCATCTAAGAAAGTGATTTTACTGGTACAAGAACCTGAATTTTTATACCCTGGGTCAAGAGTGATTACCCCAGTTAAATCTCGTAATTTGTTAATATCGATAGCTTCTTCGTTTTCGCTTCCTTCTACAACTGGAAACTCATACCTCTTACCATCAATTTCTACTATAGCTGTTTTTGACATAATATTTTGAAAATAAAACTTTATATTTAATAATCTACCAAATCTAAGGATAATAACATTAAATAAAAAGCGAAATCGATAATGTTATTGTTAAATTCAACAAAAAAGCCACCCGAATAACTCGAATGGCTTTATATAAATAAAAATAATACTATTATTTTATCTTGAATGCTTTCTTTCCAGGGAAATACGCTGTATCACCAAGCTCTTCTTCTATTCTTAATAATTGATTGTATTTTGCCATACGATCAGAACGGGAAGCAGAACCTGTCTTAATTTGACCACAATTTAACGCAACTGCTAAATCAGCAATTGTATTGTCTTCTGTTTCTCCAGAACGATGTGACATTACAGAAGTATAACCTGCATTTTTAGCCATATTAACAGCAGCAATAGTCTCTGTTAATGTACCAATTTGGTTCACTTTTATCAAAATTGAATTAGCAATACCTCTTTCGATACCTGTAGACAAACGCTCTACATTGGTCACGAACAAATCATCTCCAACTAACTGAACTTTATCTCCAATTTTATCTGTAAGTAATTTCCATCCATCCCAGTCATTTTCATCCATACCGTCTTCGATAGAGATAATTGGGTATTTAGCAACCAATTCCGCTAAATAGTCAACTTGTTCAGCAGAAGATCTAATTTTACCAGTTTCACCTTCAAATTTAGAGTAATCGTATTTACCGTTTACATAAAATTCAGCAGCAGCACAATCTAAAGCGATCATGATTTCGTCACCAAACGTATATCCTGCATTTTCAACTGCTAATTTAATTGTATCCAAAGCATCTTCCGTACCACCAGCTAATGTTGGCGCGAAACCACCTTCATCACCTACAGCCGTACTCAAACCTCTATCATGTAATACTTTTTTCAAACTATGAAAAATCTCTGTTCCCATTTGCATTGCATGAGTAAATGAAGTTGCCTTAACAGGAAAAATCATGAATTCTTGAAAAGCAATCGGTGCATCAGAATGTGAACCACCGTTGATGATATTCATCATTGGCACAGGCAATGTATTTGCAGAAACACCTCCTACATATCTATATAATGGCAAACCTAATTCATTAGCGGCTGCTTTTGCTACTGCAAGAGAAACACCTAAAATAGCATTTGCTCCTAACTTAGATTTGTTTGGCGTACCATCCAAATCAATCATCATTTGATCAATTACATTTTGTTCAAAAACAGACGTACCTAACAGTTCTTCAGCAATAATGGTATTAACATTTTTCACTGCATTCAAAACTCCTTTTCCTAAATAGGCTTTCCCTCCGTCACGTAATTCCACTGCTTCATGTTCTCCAGTTGAAGCTCCAGATGGAACTGCCGCTCTACCCAAAACACCATGTTCAGTAACTACATCTACTTCTATTGTAGGATTCCCTCTTGAATCGAAAATTTGTCTTGCGTGAATTTTGATAATAATACTCATATTACTTTATTTTAAATTTTAATAACACAAATATATTCTATCTTTTCTAATGATAATATGAAAATAATGAATCTTATTAACGAAAACGTTATAATTATATATAAATAAAAATTCTACCCTTGTTTTTATAGAAATAATATAGAACTCGTGCTTCTTTTTTAAGTAAAAAAGAAAAAATTTGACTCAATCATTCCAAAATCACCGAATAAAATAAATTAACAATGCTACCAATATTTATCATCAATGATTTAAATCGCCTTATCCAAAACCAATATTAACTAAAAAAGGATACTAACTTTAATTAAAAAGAAAGTATCCCTATAGTTTTTATCAAAAAAAAATATTTATATTATCCTTTAATATTTTCAATAAATTGATCGAATAAATAAGAGGAATCATGAGGTCCAGGACTTGCTTCAGGATGGTACTGAACTGAAAAACAATTTTTATGTTTCATTTTCATTCCTGCAACAGTTCCGTCATTTAAATGAACATGCGTAATTTCCATATCAGAATTGTTTTCCAACTCTTCTTTGTTCACTGCAAAACCATGATTCTGAGAAGTAATTTCACCTTTGCCAGAAATCAAATTCTTTACCGGATGATTTATTCCTCTGTGCCCATTAAACATTTTATATGTCGAAATTCCATTAGCTAAACCAATTACTTGATGACCTAAACAAATTCCAAATAATGGTTTGTTATTCTCCAGAATTTCTTTTGCCACTTGAATAGCTCCTGAAAGAGGTTCTGGATCACCAGGACCATTAGATAAGAAAAAACCATCAGGACTAAAAGAAGCTAAATCACTATATGTTGAGTCAAAAGGAAAAACCTTAATATAACAATCTCTTTTAGCAAGGTTACGTAGGATATTTGTTTTAATACCTAAGTCTAATGCTGCAATTTTGTAGGTAGCATTTTCATCACCATAGTAATATGCCTCCTTAGTAGAAACTTTTGACGCTAGTTCTAATCCTTTCATATCAGGAACATTTACCAAAGACTTCTTTAAATCCTCTACAGCAGTCCCGTCAGTACAAATAACAGCATTCATAGCCCCATTATCTCTAATGTAACTTACAAGCGCTCTAGTATCCACATCAGAGATACAAATAAGGTTTTGTTTAATGAAGTAATCCTCTAAGCTCTCTGAAGCATCTGCTCTAGAATAATTGAAACTAAAGTTTTTACAAACTAAACCTGATATTTTTATACCATCAGATTCTACTTCATTTTCATTTACGCCATAATTCCCAATATGAGCATTAGTGGCTACCATTATCTGCCCAAAATAAGACGGATCCGTAAAAATTTCTTGATAACCGGTCATTCCGGTATTAAAGCATACTTCTCCAAAAGTTGTTCCACTGATCCCTATTGATTTTCCGTGAAAAATGGTTCCATCACTTAGTAAAAGTATGGCGCTTTGTCGTGTTGTATATTTCATGAGTAGTTAAATATTGTGCAAATTTAATCCATTAATACAATGGATGCAAACTTTTAAAATTTTTTATAAAATAAAAGGAAAAGCTCGTCCTTATGGGCGCTTTTACTTAATAGAATGTAACAAAACAAACAGAATAGCAGAAAAATGTAAAGCCCTACATTCATTTGTTCGAAAAAAAGCAAAAAAAAAGGATAAACTATTACTAGTTTATCCTTAAATTTTATTGAATAATTATCTTCATAATTACTCAGCTGCGTCTGTAGTTGTGTCAGCTTCAGCAACTGGAGCTTCTTCAGTAGCTTCATCTGCTTTTTTAGCTTTTCCACCACGACGGCTTTTTGCTTTTTTAACTTCTTTTTTACCACCATTGTAAAGTTCATTGAAATCTACAAGTTCGATCATTGCCATATCAGCATTATCTCCCAAACGATTTCCAACTTTAATGATACGAGTGTATCCACCTGGACGGTCTCCTACTTTAGCAGCTACGTCTCTGAACAAGTCAGTTACCGCATATTTACTACGTAAGTAAGCGAAACAAATACGACGGTTATGAGTCGTATCAGTTTTTGATTTTGTTATTAAAGGCTCAACAAATTGTTTAAGCGCTTTCGCTTTAGCAACAGTAGTGTTAATACGTTTGTGCTCAATAAGAGAACAAGCCATATTAGCTAACATAGATTTTCTATGCGCTGTTTGTCTGCTTAAGTGGTTGAATTTTTTTCCGTGTCTCATGACGTGTTTTTTTATACTTTCATCTTGATACTATCCGTTTTGGAGATCAAAATATGAAGTAATTTATTCTTTATCTAGTTTGTATTTCGCTAAATCCATTCCGAAGTTCAAATTTTTAATAGCCACTAGTTCATCTAGCTCAGTTAAAGATTTTTTACCAAAATTACGGAATTTCATTAGGTCATTTTTATTGAACGATACTAAATCTCCAAGTGTATCAACTTCAGCCGCTTTCAAACAATTTAATGCTCTTACAGATAAGTCCATATCAACAAGCTTAGTTTTAAGCAATTGTCTCATATGTAATGATTCCTCATCATACGATTCTGTTTGTGCGATCTCATCAGCCTCGAGTGTAATCCTTTCGTCAGAAAACAACATGAAATGGTGAATTAAAACTTTAGCAGCTTCAGTAAGCGCATCTTTTGGATTGATAGAACCATCAGTTTTTATTTCAAAAACTAATTTCTCATAATCTGTTTTTTGCTCTACACGGAAATTTTCAATTGAATATTTTACGTTTTTTACCGGAGTAAAAATAGAATCCGTAAAAATGGTTCCAATTGCAGCGTTCTGTTTTTTGTTCTCCTCTGCAGGAACATATCCTCTACCTTTTTCGATTGTTAAATCGAAGTTCAGTTTGATTTTTGGATCTAGATTACAGATAACAAGTTCTGGATTCAAAACTTGGAAACCTGAAATGAATTTTTGAAAATCACCAGCTGTCAATTGATCTTTACCTGAAACAGAAATAGTAACTGCCTCATTATCTATATCTTCAATTTGACGTTTGAAACGTACTTGTTTAAGATTAAGAATAATTTCGGTAACATCTTCAACAACTCCTGAGATAGTAGAAAACTCATGATCTACACCTTCAATGCGAACGGATGTAATTGCATAACCTTCTAATGCTGAAAGCAAAACTCTTCTAAGTGCATTACCAACGGTCAATCCGTATCCTGGTTCTAAAGGTCTAAATTCAAATTTACCTTCAAAATCGGTTGAATCGATCATGATAACTTTATCGGGCTTCTGAAAATTAAATATTGCCATAAATTTCGACTAAGTCAATTATTATTTGTTGTACAACTCTACGATTAACTGTTCTTTAATGTTTTCTGGAATTTGAAGTCTAGCCGGTACAGAAACGAAAGTACCTTCTTTAACGTCATTATTCCAAGTAATCCATTCATAAACATGACTTGAATTAGATAAAGAACGTTCGATAGCCTCTAATGATTTAGATTTTTCACGAACTCCTACTTTATCACCAGGTTTAAGGTGGTAAGAAGCGATATTTACAACATCACCATTAACGGTAACGTGTCTGTGAGATACAAGTTGTCTAGCGCCTCTTCTAGAAGGAGCGATACCCATTCTAAATACTACGTTATCTAATCTTGCTTCACATAATTGTAAAAGAACTTCACCAGTAACACCTTTAGTAGCTGATGCTTTTTTAAATAAACCTCTGAATTGTTTTTCTAAAATTCCATAAGAATATTTAGCCTTTTGCTTCTCCATTAACTGGATTGCATATTCAGATTTTTTACCTCTTTTTTTAGCCATTCCGTGTTGCCCAGGTGGGTAACTTCTTCTTTCGAATGCTTTGTCATCTCCGAATATTGCTTCGCCAAATTTACGAGCAATTCTAGTTTTTGGACCAGTATATCTTGCCATTTCTAAAAATTTTATTAAGGTAGAGATTATGAATTCAGGTCATATCCTTCGATAATCGTTTATTCTACCTAGTTATACTTAAATATATTATTAAACTCTACGTCTTTTAGGAGGACGACATCCATTGTGAGGCATTGGAGTAACATCGATAATCTCAGTTACTTCGATTCCACCGTTATGCAAAGAACGAATCGCAGACTCACGTCCGTTTCCTGGTCCTTTTACATAAACTTTCACTTTTTTAAGTCCTGCTTCAATAGCTACTTTACTACAATCTTCTGCTGCCATTTGGGCTGCGTATGGAGTGTTCTTTTTAGAACCTCTAAAACCCATTTTACCAGCTGAAGACCAAGAAATAACTTCACCTTTTTTGTTTGTCAAAGAAATAATGATGTTATTGAAGGTAGCAGAAATATGAGCTTCTCCCGTTGATTCAACGATAACTTTACGTTTTTTTGCAGTTGCTTTAGCCATATTACTTATTATTTAGTTGCTTTTTTCTTGTTGGCAACAGTTTTTCTTTTACCTTTTCTTGTTCTAGAGTTGTTTTTAGTTCTTTGTCCTCTTAAAGGAAGACCAGTTCTATGACGGATACCTCTGTAACAACCAATATCCATTAAACGTTTGATGTTCAAAGAAACTTCAGAACGCAATTCTCCTTCAATTTTGAATTCTGATACTGCTTCACGAATTGCTCCGATCTCATCATCATTCCAATCTTGAACTTTTTTATCTTGGCTAACTTGAGCTTTTTCTAAAATCTCAATAGCTCTACTATTTCCTAATCCGAAGATATAGGTAAGTGCTATAACACCTCTCTTGTTTTTCGGGATATCTACCCCTGCTATTCTTGCCATAATTATCCTTGTCTTTGTTTAAATCTAGGATTCTTTTTGTTTATAACGTACAATATCCCTTTTCTACGCACAATCTTGCACTCGGGACTTCTCTTTTTTACTGATGCTCTAACTTTCATTGTGAATATCCTTTAATATCTATAAGTAATTCTTGCTTTTGACAAATCGTATGGGCTCATTTCTAGTTTCACTTTATCACCAGGTAATAATTTGATATAATGCATACGCATCTTTCCAGATATATGAGCAATTACGATATGTCCATTTTCTAACTCTACACGGAACATCGCATTTGATAATGCTTCAATTATGGATCCGTCTTGTTCTATTGCTGATTGTTTTGCCATAAGATTAAGCTACTGCTTTTCTATTTTTTCCACTCTTCATTAAACCGTCATAATGTTTGTTTAACAAGTATGAATTAATTTGTTGAATTGTATCTATGGCAACACCAACCATAATTATTAATGAGGTACCCCCAAAAAACATTGCCCAAGATTGTTGAACATCCATAAGACTTACAATAATCGCTGGGAACACAGCTATTAGAGCTAGAAATAAAGATCCTGGGAAAGTTATCAAAGACATCACTTTGTCAAGAAAATCTGAAGTCTCTACACCTGGTCTAATACCTGGAATAAATCCTCCACTTCTTTTCAAATCATCTGACATCTTATTAGTAGGAACTGTAATTGCAGTATAAAAGAAAGTAAATACAACTATTAAAGTTGCAAAAACAAGGTTATACCAAAAACCGAACATATTACTAAAAGCGCCAACAACTGATTGCGATGCATCTGATTTAGACAACCCAGCCACAGCAGCAGGAATGAACATGATAGCTTGAGCAAAGATAATAGGCATAACTCCAGAAGCATTAAGCTTTAATGGAATCCATTGTCTATTACCACCCATCATATCTTGTTCAAAATCACCTGACGTAGTACGACGAGCGTACTGTACTGGTATCTTTCTAATTGCCATAGTTAATAAAACACAGGCAACAATAACTAAAAGCCATATAATAATTTCGATAACCAATAACATTGGTCCACCGTTGTTATTCGTAACTCTAGTAGTAAATTCCTGTATAAATGCTTGAGGAAATCTAGCAAGTATACCTACCATAATTAAAAGCGAAATACCATTTCCAATTCCTTTATCAGTTATTTTTTCTCCTAACCACATGGCAAATATTGTACCTGTAACTAAGATAATCACTGAAGAAAATAAGAATTCAAAAGAATTAAACCCTAATAAAAATGCACTACTAGGTAAAGTTCTATATAGATTGTAGATGTAAGTTGGCCCTTGTACTAGTGTAATAACAATAGTCAACCAACGAGTTATCTGATTAATCTTTTTTCTACCACTCTCACCATCGTTTTGAAGCTTTTGCAAATAAGGAATAGCAATTCCCATAAGCTGAACAACAATAGAAGCCGAAATGTAAGGCATAATTCCTAAAGCAAAAACTGACGCTTTAGAGAATGCACCACCAGTAAACATATCTAGGATAGATCCAATACCACTTTTGGTTTGTCCCGCTAAACTATTTAATTGTGTTGCATCAATTCCCGGAAGCGTAACATGTGCTCCAAAACGATAAACTAAAAGCAGACCTAACGTAATTAGGATTCTGTTTTTTAGTTCCTCGATTTTCCAAACATTACTTATTGATTCAATAAATTTCTTCATATTAATTGAAAAATTACATTGTTACAGCTTCTCCTCCAGCAGCTTCAATAGCAGCTTTTGCAGTAGCAGTAAATTTGTGAGCAGTTACTTTTAATTTTGCTTTCAATTCTCCTCTTCCTAAAATCTTAACGATTTCATTCTTAGTAGCTAAACGGTTTGCAACATAAGTTGTCATATCGACAGCATCAGTTACAATTCCATTATCTACTAACAATTGAAGTGTATCAAGATTCACACCTTCGTATTCTTTACGATTGATGTTTGTAAAACCAAACTTAGGCACACGTCTTTGAAGTGGCATTTGCCCTCCTTCAAAACCAATCTTTTTAGAATAACCAGAACGAGATTTTTGTCCGTTGTGACCTCTTGACGAAGTACCACCTTTTCCAGAACCTTCTCCTCTACCTAATCTCTTATTTTGACTGTGTGTTGAACCCTCAGCTGGTTGTAAGTTACTTAAATTCATAACAGTATTTGTTATTTAGTTTCCTCTACAGAAACTAAGTGTTTAACTTTGTTTATCATCCCAAGGATTGTAGGGTTTGAATCATGCTCTACAATTTGTCCCATTTTACGTAGACCTAAAGCTTCCAATCCTCTTTTTTGAGTAAGAGGACAGTTGATTTTACTTCTAACTTGTTTTACTAATAATTTAGCCATAATTTCCTTGAATTAACCTTTAAAAACTTTTTCTAAAGAAACTCCTCTTTGTTTTGCAACACTATAGGCGCTTCTCATTTGTAACAACGCATCAAAAGTTGCCTTAACTACGTTGTGAGGGTTTGATGATCCTTGAGATTTCGATAATACATCGTGAATCCCAACTGACTCAAGAACTGAACGAACAGCTCCACCTGCAATAACTCCTGTACCATGAGAGGCAGGAATTAAAAATACACGAGCTCCACCAAACTTACCTTTTTGTTCGTGTGGTACTGATTGTCCATTCAAAGGAATTTTTACTAGATTTTTCTTAGCATCTTCTACTGCTTTCGCAATTGCTTCAGAAACATCTTTAGATTTCCCTAATCCATGACCTACAACACCATTTTCATCACCTACAACTACAATAGCAGAAAAACCGAAAGCTCTACCACCCTTTGTAACTTTAGTAACACGATTAACACTCACCAAACGATCTTTTAATTCAAGACCACTTGGTTTTACCAACTCTACATTCTTGTATTTATTAGACATAATATATTAGAATTTAAGTCCAGCCGCTCTCGCGCCTTCTGCTAATGATTTAATACGACCGTGATACAAGTAACCTCCTCTATCGAATGTTACAACTTCTATCCCAGCTTTTAACGCTTTCTCTGCTACAAGTTTTCCAACTGCAATAGCAACCTCTACGTTAGTACCTTTTCCTATTTCTTTTTCTCTTGAAGAAGCAGCCAAAATAGTAACTCCGTTTACGTCATCAATAAGTTGAGCATAAATTTCTTTGTTACTTCTAAATACAGATAGTCTTGGATTTGTAGCAGAACCACTAATCGTCTTTCTAATTCTGAATCTAATTCTCTGTCTTCTTTCAGGTTTTGATAATGACATAATCTTATTTTTTAAGCTGATTTACCTGCTTTTCTTCTTAATACTTCACCCACAAATTTAACTCCTTTTCCTTTGTACGGCTCAGGCTTACGAAAAGCTCTAATTTTTGCCGCAACTTGACCTAAAAGTTGTTTGTCAAACGATGTAAGTTTAACAATTGGGTTTTTACCTTTTTCAGATATAGTTTCTAAAGTTACTTCAGCAGCAACTTGCAAAACGATATTGTGAGAATATCCAAGAGCTAAATCTAATTTTTGTCCTTGATTCGAAGCTCTATAACCAACTCCTACCAATTCCAACGATTTTGTAAAACCATCTGTTACACCGATAATCATGTTATTGATTAAAGATCTGTACAAACCGTGTTTTGCTCTTTGGTCTTTGTGATCAGACGATCTGTCTACTTGAACTTGACCGTCTTCAACTGTAACAGTTACGTCCGAAAACTCCTGTGTAAGTTGACCATTTTTTCCTTTTACTGTAATAATACCATCTTTAACTTCTACAGTTACTCCAGCAGGGATTACAATTGGGCTTTTACCTATTCTTGACATCTTATAGTCTATTTATTAGTATACGTAACAAATTACTTCACCACCAACATTCAATTGTTTTGCTTTTTTTCCTGTCATCAATCCTTTTGATGTAGAAACAATAGCAATACCTAATCCGTTAAGGATTCTTGGAATGGTTGAAGAACTTGAATATTTACGTAAACCTGGTTTACTAATTCTTTGGATATCTTTTATTACTGACTCTTTAGTATCTTTATCATACTTCAAAGCAATTTTGATTGAACCCTGAACAGCGTTGTCTTCAAATTTGTAACTTAAGATATAACCTTGATCAAATAAGATCTTAGTTATTTCTTTTTTTAGATTAGATGCAGGGATCTCAACAACTTTGTGGTTTGCAGCCACAGCGTTTCTAACCCTTGTTAAATAATCTGCAATAGGATCTGTATACATATGTATAAATTTGCGGTTATGGTTTTCTTCAGACCTTCTGAAGAACCTTTAACCAATTAAAATTAATTTTTTACCAACTGGCTTTTTTAACCCCTGGTATCAATCCGTTATTTGCCATTTCACGAAATGTAACACGTGAAACACCAAATTGACGCATATAACCTCTAGGTCTACCTGTAATTTTACATCTGTTGTGTAAACGAACAGGTGAAGCGTTTTTAGGTAATTTCTGCAAACCTACGAAATCTCCAGCCTCTAACAAAGCTTTTCTTTTCTCAGCATACTTAGCTACCGTTTTTTCTCTCTTCACCTCACGGGCTTTCATTGATTCTTTAGCCATATCTTAATTCTTTTTAAAAGGTAATCCTAATTCAGCCAATAATGACTTTGCTTCCTTATCTGTTTTTGCAGTAGTTACAAAAGAGATATCCATACCTGATATTTTGTTTACTTTATCAATGTCAATTTCTGGGAAAATGATTTGTTCTAAAACCCCAAGGTTATAGTTTCCTCTTCCGTCAAAACCTGTAGCTTTTATACCACTGAAATCTCTAACACGTGGCAAAGCAGAAGTAATAAGTCTATCTAAAAACTCATACATTCTTTCTCCACGTAAAGTAACTTTAGCACCAATCGGCATTCCTTTTCTCAATTTGAAAGATGCAACATCTTTCTTTGAAATTGTAGATATAGCTTTTTGTCCAGTTATCTTTGTTAATTCATCAACTGCATAGTCGATTAATTTTTTATCAGAAACTGCTGCTCCAACTCCACGGCTCAAAACGATTTTTTCCAATTTTGGAACTTGCATTACGTTTGTGTATCCGTACTCCTCTTTAAGAGCAGATATTACTCTGTTCTTATATTCTTCTTTTAGTCTAGGTGTATACTCCATTACTATAGTACTTGATTAGATTTTTTCGAAAATCTTACTTTCTTATCTCCTTCAACTCTAATTCCAACTCTAGTTGCTTCCTTAGTTTTAGGATCAATTAGAGATATATTAGATATTTGAATAGCAGCTTCTTTTTTTACAATACCACCTTGAGGGCTTTTTGCACTTGGTTTCGTGTGTTTTGAAACCATGTTTACACCTTCAACAATAGCTTTGTTTTTCTCGCGGTCAACACGTAATACTTTACCTTCTGAACCTTTATGGTCACCAGCAATTACTCTTACAATGTCTCCAGTTTTTATTTTTAGCTTTATCATCTTAAAACGAATTAAAGCACTTCAGGTGCTAATGATACAATTTTCATGAATTGTTTTTCACGAAGTTCTCTTGCTACCGGTCCAAAAACACGAGTTCCTCTCATTTCCCCTGCAGCGTTCAAAAGAACACATGCATTGTCATCGAAACGGATATAAGAACCATCGGCTCTTCTCACTTCTTTTCTGGTACGTACAACAACTGCAGTTGAAACAGCTCCTTTTTTAACGCTTCCGTTAGGAGTTGTATCTTTGATAGAAACTACAATCTTGTCACCAACAGAAGCATACCTTCTTTTGGTACCTCCTAAAACACGGATAGTTAAAACTTCTTTAGCTCCTGTGTTATCTGCTACTTTTAGTCTTGATTCTTGTTGTACCATAATTATTTAGCTCTTTCTAGGATTTCAACTAACCTCCAACATTTAGTTTTACTTAAAGGACGCGTTTCGCTAATCCTTACAGTATCCCCAACGTTACAGTCGTTCGTTTCGTCGTGTGCATGATACTTTTTAGTTTTCAACACGAACTTACCGTATAACGGGTGTTTTACTTTACGCACTTCTGCAACAACAATAGATTTATCCATTTTGTCCGAAGTTACAACACCAACTCTTTCTTTTCTTAAATTTCTTTTTTCTTCCATCTTTCAGCAGATTACAATTGTTGCAATTCTCTTTTAGTTAGCTCTGTAGCTAATCTTGCAATTGTTCTTCTTACACCTCTAATTTGAAGTGGGTTCTCAATTGGCGATATAGCATGAGCCATTTTTAGGTCAGCATATGTTTTCTTAGTCAAACTAAGCTTCTCTTGCAACTCCGCTGCAGAAAGATCTTTTATTTCTGATTGTTTCATAATATAATATAGATTATGCTTCGAAATCTCTAGCAACTACGAATTTAGTTTTTACTGGAAGCTTTTGAGCTGCAAGACGTAACGCCTCTTTTGCAACTGACAAAGGAACTCCTCCAACTTCAAACATAATTCTTCCGGGTTTAACAACGGCAGCCCAATACTCAACTGCACCTTTACCTTTACCCATACGTACCTCAAGAGGTTTCTTAGTAATTGGTTTGTCTGGAAATATTTTGATCCATAATTGTCCCTCTCTTTTCATGAAACGAGTTGCAGCGATACGCGCAGCTTCAATTTGACGAGAAGTTAGAAACATTCCATCTTCATGTACAGATTTAATACCAAACATTCCATTAGAAAGTTCATGCCCTCTTCCAGAGTTCCCTTTCATTTTACCTTTTTGTACCTTACGGTATTTTGTTCTTTTAGGCTGTAACATTTTTCTTTAATTTAAAAATTACTTTCTTTTACGAGCGTCTGGTTTTCCACCTTTATTAAAGTTAGATTTCCCACGAGGAGAATCTCCACCTTTTCCGCCAGATTGTTTCTTGTCCATTCCAGCAAGCGGAGAAAGATCTCTCTTTCCGTAAACTTCACCTTTCATGATCCACACTTTGATACCCATTCTACCGTAAGTAGTATGCGCTTCAGCTAATGCATAATCAATATCGGCTCTGAAAGTTGATAAAGGAACTCTTCCTTCTTTGAAACCTTCTGAACGTGCCATCTCAGCACCATTCAAACGACCAGAAATCAAAACTTTGATACCTTCAGCGTTCATACGCATAGAAGCAGCAATAGCCATTTTGATTGCACGTCTGTAAGAAATACGGCTTTCGATTTGACGACAGATGCTTGTAGCAACTAGATACGCGTCAAGTTCAGGTCTTTTGATTTCAAAGATGTTGATTTGAACCTCTTTGTCAGTAATTTTCTTAAGTTCTTCTTTTAACTTGTCTACCTCTTGTCCACCTTTTCCGATAATGATACCAGGTCTAGCAGTAGTGATAGTAACGGTTACAAGTTTCAAAGTTCTCTCGATGATTACTTTTGATACACTAGCTTTTGATAAACGAGCATGGATATACTTTCTGATTTTGTGATCTTCGGCAAGTTTATCACCATAATCATTTCCACCATACCAGTTTGAGTCCCATCCTCTGATGATACCAAGTCTATTTCCAATTGGATTTGTCTTTTGTCCCATCTTGTATTAAATTGCTTGTGTGTTATTAATAGATCCTAACACGATTGTAACGTGGTTAGAACGTTTTCTTATTCTGTGTGCACGACCCTGTGGAGCTGGACGAAGTCTTTTCAACATCATTCCACCATCTACTGTAATCGTTTTAACAAATAAACCTGCTTCTTCCATATTAGCATCAGGGTTTTTTGCTTGCCAGTTGGCAATAACAGATAAAACCAATTTCTCTAATTTTCTTGAAGCTTCTTTAGAACTAAATCTTAAGATGTTTAATGCTCTCTCTACCTTCTGACCTCTTACCAAGTCCGCTACTAAGCGCATTTTTCTAGGTGAAGTAGGGCAGTTATTCAATTTTGCGAAAGCAATAGACTTATTAGCCTCTTTTCTCGCATCTGCTGTTTCTCTTTTACGAACTCCCATTGCTTCTTATTTTTTACCTTTATTTTTTGCTCCAGCATGACCTCTAAAAGATCTAGTTGGTGAAAACTCTCCTAATTTGTGACCTACCATGTTTTCTGTTACGTAAACTGGTACAAATTGACGACCGTTATGAACTGCGATAGTTTGCCCAACAAAGTCTGGAGTAATCATTGAAGCTCTAGACCATGTCTTTACAACTCCTTTATTTCCACCTGCGATGTTTTCTTGAACTTTCTTGTCTAACTTATAATGAACGAAAGGTCCTTTTTTTAATGAACGTGCCATATCTTATTATTTCTTTCTACGTTCTACGATATACTTGTTACTCGGGTTTTTCTTAGAACGAGTTCTATAACCTTTTGCTGGTATTCCATTTCTTGAACGTGGATGTCCACCAGAAGAACGTCCTTCACCACCACCCATTGGGTGATCGACAGGGTTCATTGCAACAGGTCTTGTTCTAGGTCTTCTACCTAACCATCTTGTTCTACCTGCTTTACCAGATACAACTAATTGGTGGTCTGAATTAGAAACAGCTCCAATTGTAGCAGCACAAGTTAACAAGATTAATCTTGTTTCACCTGAAGGCATTTTGATTGTTGCGTATTTCCCGTCTCTTGCCATTAATTGAGCAAAAGTTCCAGCAGAACGAGCAATTACTGCTCCTTGACCTGGTCTTAACTCAATACAAGAAATCACAGTTCCTAACGGAATTCTGCTTAACGGCAATGCATTACCAATTTCCGGTTGAGAATCTGGACCAGAAACTAATTTCTGACCAACTTTCAATCCGTTTTGAGCAATAACATAAGTTTTCTCACCATCAGCATAAGCTAACAATGCGATAAATGCAGTACGATTTGGATCATATTCAATTGACTTCACTGTCGCAGGAATTCCTTCCTTTGTTCTTTTGAAATCAATGATACGATATCTCTGCTTGTGACCACCACCCGTATAACGCATGGTCATCTTTCCTTGACTATTTCTACCTCCAGAGTTTTTTATCGGCGCTATCAAAGAGCGTTCCGGCTTATCAGTTGTAATGGCGTCATAACCATTCACAACTCTAAATCGCTGACCTGGGGTAATAGGTTTTAATTTTCTTACTGACATTTTTCTATCTTAGATATTGTTGTAAAAATCAATTGTTTCTCCGTCTTGTACTTGAACAATTGCTTTTTTAATTGCATTAGTCTTTCCACTGATTAAACCACTTTTAGTGTATTTTGTAGTTCTATCCGGTCTTACGTTCATCGTGTTAACACTCAAAATAGTCACACCATAAGCAGCTTCAATAGCTTTCTTAATCTCAACTTTATTTGCTTTTTTGTTAACAACGAATCCGAAGCGGTTTAAAACTTCACTTTCTTTGGTTACTTTTTCCGTTACTATAGGTTTAATTATGATACTCATATCCTATTATTTACTTAAATTTTCTTCAATTATCTCCAAAGAGCTTTCTAAAAGAACTAGGTTATTAGCATTTAATATAGCATAAGTACTTAATTCTAAGCTACTTACAACATTAGATGCCTTTAAATTGCGTGACGACAAATATACATTTTTATTCGTATCGCCCAACACAAATAGAGATTTTTTATTTTCTAACTCTAAAGCTTTCAAAACATTAATGAAATTTTTAGTGTTTGGTGTTTCAAATTTAAAGTCTTCAAGAACGATAATATTTGATTCTTTTGCTTTCATTGAGAATGCAGATTTTCTTGCTAAACGTTTCAAGTTTTTATTCAATTTGAATGAATAACTTCTTGGTCTAGGTCCAAAAACTGTTCCCCCACCTTTAAACAATGGATTCTTTGCACTACCCGCACGAGCAGTACCAGTTCCTTTTTGTTTTTTAATCTTACGTGTACTTCCCGCTACTTCAGCTCTTTCTTTAGCTTTGTGCGTTCCTTGTCTTTGATTAGCTAAATATTGCTTAACATCAAGGTATACAGCGTGATTATTTGGTTCAATTGCGAATACTGAATCAGAAAGTTCAACCTTTCTTCCAGTATCTTTTCCGTTGAAATCTAATACTTTTACTTCCATTACTTGTGAATGATTACATAAGAGTTGTTACATCCAGGAACACATCCTTTTATAACAAGTAGGTTCTTTTCAGTCACTACTTTTAAAACTCTAAGGTTTTGAACGTTTACATTTTCTCCTCCCATTCTTCCAGCCATACGCATTCCTTTGAATACTCTAGATGGATAAGAAGAAGCTCCTACAGAACCTGGGGCTCTTAAACGGTTATGTTGACCGTGAGTTGCTTGACCAACACCACCAAAACCGTGACGTTTTACAACCCCTTGAAAACCTTTACCTTTAGATACACCTTGTACATCTACAAATTCTCCTTCAACAAACATAGAAACATCTATAAGATCTCCTAGTTTTTGTTCTGTTGCAAAATTCTGGAATTCAACGACTTTTTTCTTAGCTACAGTTCCCGCTTTTTTAAAGTGACCTAAAGCCGCTTTTGTGGAATGTTTCTCGTTTTTGTCATCGAAACCTAGTTGCAACGCTTCGTACCCGTCAACACCAATGGTTCTGACTTGGGTAACAACACAAGGACCAGCTTCAATTACTGTACAAGGAATATTCTTCCCGTTTTCATCGAAAATACTAGTCATGCCGATTTTTCTACCAATTAACCCAGACATAAATATTAATTATTAATTATTAAATATAAAAATAGAACACATCATTTAAGTGGAACTCATTTTTAAAGTGGTGCAAAAGTATAACTTATTTACACACAATCCAAAAAAAATTTCCACTTAAACAAAGTGCCCTTTTTACTCTTAAGTAAATCCTTAAACTTTGATCTCTACTTCAACTCCACTAGGCAATTCTAATTTCATTAAAGCATCAATAGTTTTAGATGAAGATGAATAAATATCAATCAATCTCTTGTATGACATTACTTCAAATTGCTCTCTCGCTTTTTTGTTAACGTGCGGAGAACGTAGCACTGTAAAAAGTTTTTTGTGAGTTGGTAATGGAATTGGTCCTGTTACTACTGCACCGGTACTCTTAACCGTTTTTACAATCTTCTCAGCAGACTTGTCTACCAACATGTGATCGTAAGATTTTAGTTTTATTCTGATTTTTTGACTCATTTTCTTAAAGATTAAGCGTTTCCTTTTGCTTTTTTGATTACTGCTTCTGAAATATTAGAAGGAGTTTCCGCGTAATGTGAAAATTCCATAGTAGATGTTGCTCTACCAGATGATAATGTTCTTAATGTCGTAACATAACCAAACATTTCTGATAACGGCACATCTGCCTTAATAGTTTTAGCACCAGCTCTATCACCCATATCATTAACCTGACCTCTACGACGGTTGATATCACCTACGATATCTCCCATGTTTTCTTCTGGTGTAATAACTTCCATTTTCATGATTGGCTCAAGAATAACAGCACCTGCAGCCTTAGCAACTTCTCTATACCCCATTCTTGCTGCTAACTCAAAAGAGAGTGCATCAGAATCGACAGGGTGAAAAGATCCGTCAGTTAAAGTTACTTTTAAACTATCCACTTGATAACCAGCCAAAGGACCCGTTTTCATAGCTTCTCTAAAACCTTTTTCTACAGAAGGAATATATTCCTTAGGTACGTTACCACCTTTTACAGCGTTAACAAACTGTAAACCAACAGGAACTTTACCGTCAACTTCATCAGCTGGCTCAAGTTTAAATACGATATCACCGAATTTACCACGACCTCCTGATTGTTTCTTGTATGTTTCTCTATGAATAGCAGTTTTTGTAAAAGCTTCCTTGTATTCAACTTGAGGCTCACCTTGGTTCACTTCAACTTTGAATTCACGACGCATTCTATCTACTAAGATATCTAAGTGAAGCTCACCCATACCAGAGATAATAGTTTGCCCTGAAGCCTCATCTGTTCTAACTGTAAACGTAGGATCTTCTTCAGCTAATTTAGCCAAAGCCATACCCATTTTATCTACGTCAGCCTTAGTTTTAGGCTCAATTGCAATACCAATTACCGGCGCAGGGAATTTCATAGACTCAAGAATAATTGGGTGTTTTTCATCACACAATGTATCTCCAGTTTTGATATCCTTAAATCCTACTGCTGCTCCAATATCACCTGCTTCGATATAATCGATTGGGTTTTGCTTGTTAGCATGCATTTGGTATATTCTTGAGATTCTTTCTTTATTTCCTGAACGTGTGTTCAATACATAAGAACCTGCATCTAAACGTCCTGAATAAGCACGGAAGAAAGCTAAACGTCCTACGAAAGGATCTGTAGCAATCTTAAATGCTAAAGCAGCGAATGGCTCTTTAACATCTGGCTTACGCAATATTTTAGTTTGATCTTCTTCTAATAATTCAGCATCATCAGGATGAATCCCTTCGATACCATCTTTATCCATTGGAGAAGGCAAGTATTTACAAACTGCATCCAACATAAATTGAACACCTTTGTTTTTAAAAGAAGAACCAGCAATCATCGGGATGATAGCCATGTCCATAACAGCTGCTCTTAATGCAATGTTGATTTCTTCCTCTGTAATAGAGTTTTCATCTTCCATGAATTTTTCAAGCAAATTCTCATCATAATCAGCTACTGCTTCAATAAGAATCGATCTGTATTCCTTAACTTCTTCAAGCATATCTTCAGGAATAGGCACAATATCATAAGTTGCTCCTAAACCTTCTTCATGCCATACAATAGCTTGGTTTTTTACCAAATCCACAACACCTCTGAAATCATTCTCTTCACCAATTGGCAAAGTGATCGCAACTGCGTTTGATTTTAACATATCTCTTACTTGTTGACATACCATCAAAAAGTTAGATCCTTGTCTATCCATTTTATTAACAAAACCAATACGAGGAACTCTATATTGATCCGCTAATCTCCAGTTAGTTTCTGATTGAGGCTCAACACCATCAACAGCACTAAACAAGAAAACTAATCCATCCAATACACGTAATGAACGATTCACTTCTACAGTGAAATCAACGTGTCCTGGAGTATCAATAATATTAAAGTGGTAAGGTAACGTCTCCGGCAACGGCTTTCCTTGTGTAGTTGGAAAATTCCACTCACAAGTTGTAGCAGCAGAAGTAATTGTAATACCTCTTTCTTGCTCTTGAGCCATCCAGTCCATTGTTGCAGCACCATCGTGTACTTCACCAATTTTGTGTGATTTACCAGTATAAAAAAGAATACGCTCTGTTGTTGTTGTTTTACCAGCATCAATGTGAGCAGCAATTCCTATATTTCTTGTATATTTTAAGTCTCTAGCCATTTCTTATGAATTAAAATCTAAAGTGAGAGAACGCTTTATTAGCTTCTGCCATTTTGTGAGTATCCATTCTTTTCTTAACAGCAGCTCCTTCTTCTTTAGCCGCAGCTAAACATTCTGAAGCTAACCTTTGAGCCATCGATTTTTCATTTCTTCTTCTTGCATAAAGTATTAACCACTTCATTGCCATAGAAATTTTTCTGTCTGGTCTAATTTGCATTGGAATTTGAAATGTAGCTCCACCAACTCTACGACTACGTACTTCTACGTGAGGCATAACGTTCGCTAAAGCATCTTTCCAGATGTCTAATGATGGTTTTTCTGCATCTTGCTTTTTAGCCTCTATAATGTCAATTGCATCATAAAATACTTTAAAAGCTGTTGATTTCTTACCGTCCCACATTAAGTTGTTCACAAAACGTGTTACCAATTGGTCGTTAAACCTTGGATCTGGTAAAAGTGGTCTTTTCTTTGCCGCTCTTTTTCTCATGTCTTTTTTTTAATAAAATGCTACACCTATACGAGCACGAAAAATCGTGTCACTACAAGAATAACGTTTTAAATTACTTTTTTGCTTCTTTTGGGCGTTTTGCTCCGTACTTAGATCTTCTTTGCGTTCTTCCTGCTACTCCTGACGTATCAAGCGCACCACGAACGATGTGATATCTAACTCCTGGCAAATCTTTTACCCTTCCACCCCTAACTAATACTATCGAGTGCTCTTGTAAATTGTGTCCTTCACCAGGGATGTATGCATTTACTTCATTACCATTTGTCAAACGTACACGCGCTACTTTACGCATTGCAGAGTTTGGTTTTTTTGGTGTTGTAGTGTAAACACGCGTACAAACCCCTCTTCTTTGAGGACAAGAATCTAAAGCAACCGATTTACTCTTCTTAGTCATCTGAGTTCTTCCTGTTCTTACTAATTGTTGAATTGTTGGCATAATTAATACTAAAAATTTATTATGTATATTTAATTCCCGCTTTTTACGGGGTTGCAAATGTATGAAATCTTTTTCACTCTACAAACGTTAATTCATTAAATTTAATTTCAAGTAAACATTTGTCATTTAACGTTATAAAGAATCTCGCTTATCCACTACGAAGCAGCAACGCACTCCCAATTTTGAAGCTATTTCACCTGCACCCACTCCGTAATTTGATTTTTACTACAAACCTTCGATATTTGCACTACTTTTATGAAAACTTAGAAATAAATTGAAATATTCCCTACTTCTTATTTTACTACTGACTTTTAGCATAAATTGTTACGCTCAAAACTTTGAACTGCAATTAAAAGCCAACTCCTTATTAGAAAATAAAACAATTGAGTCCTTAAACTACATTTCCAAGCACAAAAATATAAAATCAATAACCGAAGAAATCGAGGCCACCTCTCAGAAACTTTCAAAACTAGGATACATTGAAAACAGAATAATAGATCAACTCAGACAAAATGACTCTACCTATATAACATGGTTTAGCCTAGGAGTTAAAATAGAACTCCTACATATATATGTAGGGACTGATCCCATAATCACTAAACTACTAACACCCGCCCCAACACAAGACAGCATTTTTCTACCATACACCGATATTGAACGCTTTTTAAACGAAAACACCGCTGCCCTAGAAAGAAAAGGCTATTCACTCGCTAAACTTAAACTAACCAATATTCACAAGAAAAGAAATACCCTCTTTACTGATCTACAATTCGAATCAGAAAAAGCACGACAATTAAACGCTATTGTCATTAAACATAAAAATAAGGAACAAAACAAAAACTTCCCCGCTGGCTATCTAACACAAATTAATCGCAAATACCAAAACAAAACCTTTAATCAAGATATCGTAACTAAAATCTACAATGAATTTCAAAAATTTACTTTTGTATCTCAAACAAAATATCCTGAAATTTTATTCACAAAAGATTCTACTAAAGTTTACCTATATCTAGAAAACAAAAAATCAAACACTTTTGATGGCTACCTAGGATTCAGCAATAATGAGAATAAAAAAATAATCCTCAATGGCTACCTCGATCTAACTTTAGAAAACACCTTACAAGTAGGTGAAAAATTTTCACTCTACTGGAAAACCGACGGAAACAAACAAAGAATTTTCAACACCTCCTTAGAACTACCCTACTTATTCAAAACTCCGATTGGATTAAAAGCACAATTAAACATTTTCAAACAAGACAGCCTTTTCCAAAACACTAAAACCGCAATCGACATTAGTTATTTTATTGATCATAATACCCGATCCTATTTAGGATATCAATCAACTACATCTAGCGACATACAAAACGTCAATAACTCCATAATAACAGATTACAACAATACATTTACAACTGCTACTTTAGACTATTCAAAAATAGATATTAGTAACACCCTTTTTTCCGAAAAATCCGCACTCTTCATTAAAACAGGACTAGGAAAAAGAGAATCAAATAATCAAACAGAATCCAGCGAAAAACAAAAGCAATTTTTCATCGAGCTAGAGGCTATGCATAATTTATACTTGAACTCGAAACATAATATTAACCTGAAAACTCAGAATTATTATTTACATAGCTCAAACTACCTAAACAATGAATTATACCGCTTTGGCGGCGTAAATTCCATCAGAGGATTTATAGAAAACAGCTTGTCAGCAAACCTAATGACCGCTATCATTACAGAGTACCGCTACATCGTTTCTCCTAGCGTCTTCTTTCACACAATCCTAGACTACTGCTGGCTTCAAGACACTACAACAACCAAAAAAACGACAAGTTTATTAGGTATCGGAATAGGACTTGGCGTACAAACACCTAGCGGAATACTAAAAATATCAATGGCCAATGGAGGCGCTCAAAGTCAAAAAATAAATTTTTATAACACAATCGTCCATATAAGTTACAATGTTAAATTTTAGATGCGCGCATAAAAAAGCTTTTCTTTTATTAGGAATGTTAACAAATTATTAAGAGTTTTGTGTCACTAATTCAAAATAATTAAAAATGAAACTAAAGTTCAATGGAATCTTAGTACTACTTGTAGTACTGATGGCGCAACTAACTTTTGCGCAAGAGAGAACCGTGACAGGTGTTGTTTCTGACGATGCAGGAATGCCTATACCAGGTGTAAGTGTATTAGTTAAAGGAACTAAATCTGGCGCACAAACTGATTTTGACGGGAAATATGCAATTAAAGCTGCTCCAAGTCAAATTTTACTTTTTAGCTACATTGGGATGAAAACCCAATCCCTTTCTGCTACTTCAACGGTTGTAAATGTTACAATGATTGGAACTGCAGTAGAACTTGAAGGAGTTGTAGTAACTGCTTTAGGTATTAAAAGAGAGAAAAAAGCACTTGGATACGCAACACAACAAGTTAGTGGTGAAGAAGTATCTAATGTAAAAAGCTCGAATTTTGTAAACTCACTTTCTGGTAAAATTGCTGGTTTAGACATTAAAACATCGGGGAATTTCGGTGGGTCTACTCAAGTGGTTATTAGAGGTAACAACTCAATCGCTGGTAATAACCAAGCTTTATTTGTTGTTGATGGAGTGCCAATCGACAACGGTAATTCAAACGGTGCATCTCAACAAGCTGGTAGAGGTGGTTATGACTACGGTAATGCCGCGTCTGATATCAATCCAGATGACATTGAGTCTATTAACGTTCTAAAAGGAGCAGCTGCAACCGCACTTTACGGTTCTCGTGCTTCTAATGGTGTAGTTATGATTGTCCTTAAAAAAGGAAGAAGTCGTAAAGGTCTAGGTGTAACTATATCTTCTAGTTTAACTTTAGGAAATGCTGACAAAGAAACTTTACCTAAGTATCAAAACAAATACGGAGCAGGTTATGGTCCTTATTATGATTCTGCTGATGGTTACTTTAACTTAGCTGATATCAACGGAGATGGTATTGATGATTTAACAACTCCATTTACTGAAGATGCTTCATACGGAGCTGCATTCGACCCGAGTTTAATGGTTTACCAATGGAACTCAATTTACCCACAATTAACTGAAACTTTTGGAAAAGCAACTCCATGGGTAGCTGGTAAAAACAATCCAAATTCAGTTTGGGGTACAAGTAGTACTGCTGTTAACTCTGTTTCATTAGATGGTGGTACAGACAAGAGCTCATTTAGATTAGGTTTTACTAACTTATTAGCTGAAGGTAACTTACCAAACAGTAATATTAAAAGAAACACAATCACTTTTTCTGGATCACAAGATCTTTCTGATAAATTAACTGCTTCTGCTAGCTTCAACTTCATAAAAGCTGACGGTAAAGGTAGAAACGGTACTGGTTATTCTGCTGGTAACGTAATGCAACAATTTAGACAATGGAATCAAATGAACGTTGATTTTGGAGCGCAAAAAGATGCTTACTTCCTTACAGGAGATAACATCACATGGAACCCTAATGGTCCAAGCAACCTAAAACCTATCTATTCAGACAATCCATACTGGACTTTCTACGAAAACTACGAGACTGATACAAGATCAAGATATTTTGGTAATGTTGCATTAGACAACAAAATTACTGATTGGTTAAGTGCTATGGTACGTTTCTCTTTTGACACATACAGTGAATTACAAGAAGAAAGAATCAATGTTGGAAGTTCTGATGTATCTTCATACTACAGACGTAACAGTAATGTTTCTGAATATAATTATGATGCAATGTTAAATTTCAATAAAGATTTAACTGAAAAATTAAACTTAGAAGGAAACATTGGTTTCAACTTAAGAAACAATGTAAGAAACAGTATCGCTGCTCAAACTAATGGTGGTTTAAACTTAAGAAGTTTATATTCTCTTTCAAATAGTGTAACACCTATTAATGCTCCGTTAGAATATGATTCAAGCAGCATGGTTGACGGTGAATACATTAGAGCAAGTTTAGGATATGATGGTTTTGCTTTCTTAGAAGGGTCATACAGATCTGACCGTTCTTCTACATTACCAAAAGCTAACAACAGATTTGATTATTTCTCAGTTTCTGGAAGTTTAGTTTTCTCTCAACTAGTTGACGCTCCATGGTTATCATTTGGTAAAGTAAGAGCAAATTACGCTGAAGTTGGTAGTGCTACAGATCCTTACAATGTATTTAATACATTCAATATTGGAACTCCATTTAACGGAACTGGAATCGCATCGAATCCTGGTGCTCAAGCTAACTTGAATCTTTTACCTGAGAGACAAGAAAGTTATGAACTTGGACTAGAAATGTCTTTCTTAAATAGACGTGTTGGTTTTGACGTATCATATTACAATAATCAAAACATCAACCAAATTACAGCTATTCCATTATCTACTTCAACTGGATACTCTCAAGCTTTATTAAATGCTGGAACTATCGAAAATAAAGGAATTGAAGTACAATTTAATGCTACTCCATTTAAAACTACTGATTTCAGATGGGATTTAAACTTAAACTGGACACAAAACAAAAGTTTAGTTGTTGAATTATTAAACGGAATTGAAAACTTGCAATTAGCTAGTTTACAAGGTGGAATTTCAATCAATGCAACTCCAGGACAACCATACGGAACAATAAGAGGTAGTGATTTTATTTACGCTGACAATGGTCAACCTATTATCAACCAAACAGGATCTGCTAGTAGAATTGGTACATACCAAAGAACTGGTGAGAGTAATAACGTAATTGGAGATATTAATGCTGACTGGAAAGCTGGTCTAAACAACAGCTTTACATACAAAAACTTAAATTTAAGTTTCTTAATCGACATGCAAAAAGGTGGAGATGTTTTCTCTCTTGATACATGGTATGGTTACGCTACAGGGATGTATGATTTCTCTGCTGCAAATAACGAACTAGGAAATCCAGTAAGAGACATCGTTACAGGTACTCCTGGTAACTACGGTGCTAATTCAGGTGGTGTAATCTTACCTGGTGTTGCTCCTGATGGAACAACAAATACAGTAAGAGCTAATGCTAATATCTATGCAAACGCATGGGGTTACGCAAGAGCTCCTAATAAACTGCATGTTTATGATGCTGGGTATATTAAATTGCGTGAAGCAAGTTTAACTTACAACTTTGGTGCTAAAACATTAGACAGATTGCCTTTCACTACAGCTTCGCTTTCAATCATCGGAAGAAACTTATGGATTATCGACAAAAATACCCCATATTCAGATCCTGAAGCAGGTTTAAGTTCTGGAAACGTTCAAGGTTACCAATCTGGTGCTTACCCTTCTATTAGAGAAATTGGAGCAAGTCTTAAATTACAGTTTTAAAAAAAAAAATTATGAAAAAAATAATATTAACAGCGTTATCTATTCTAGCATTAGTATCGTGTCAATCTAATGACGCATACGAAGACTTAAATAGAGATCCCAAGAATCCAACTAAGGTTGATGCAGCGTTTTTATACAACAATGCAACCAAAAGTTTAGTTGACCAAATGACAAGTACCAATGTAAACACTAACATTTTTAGAATGTTAGGACAACACTGGACTGAAACAACGTACGTAGATGAAGCAAATTATGACTTCAATACACGTAACATCACGAATGCACACTGGTCTGAAATGTACAGAGATGTGATTCTAGATTTATCTACTGCAAAAACTAATACTGAAGCAACTGCTATCAGTCCTAGTTTTACTCAAGCAACTAAAGAATCAAGACTAGCACAAATCGAAATCTTAAGTGTTTATGCTTGGGCTAACTTAGTTGAGACTTTTGGAGATATTCCTTATTCTCAATCATTAAACCCAGGTACTTATGTTTTACCTGTTTATGATGATGCAGCTACTATTTACTCTGACCTACTTACACGTTTAAATGCTGCAATTCCAAATCTAACTAATAGTGGTTTTGGTGCTTCAGATCCAATTTACGCTGGAAACGCAGCTTCTTGGAAAAAGTTTGGTAATTCATTAAAATTAAGAATGGGTATCCGTATCGTAGACGTTCCTGCAATGTCAGCTAAAGCACAATCAGCAATCACAACTGCCGTTAGTGGTGGAGTTTTCACTTCAAATGCAGACAATGCAACTTTGAAATACGAGAGCGCTGCTCCTAATACTAATCCAGTATGGGTTGACTTAGTACAATCTGGAAGATCTGATTTCGTCATAGCTAACACATTAGTTGACTTCATGAACAATCTTGATGATCCAAGGAGATCAGTTTACTTTGATCAAAATTTAGGTACAGGAATATACAAAGGTGGACCTTACGGTGAAAACAATAGCTTTTCATCTTACACTCACGTAAGTAGTATCGTTACTGACCCTACAAACCCTGCCTCTTTATTAGACTACGCAGAAGTAAACTTCTATTTAGCAGATGCAGCTGAACGTTCTATTTCAGGAACTCCTGTTTCAGCACCAGGTTTTTACACTAAAGGTATCACAGCTTCATTTGAACAATGGGGAGCTACAGGTTTAGCAGCTTACTTACTTAATCCTAAAGTAGCTTATGCTACTGCACCAGGAACATGGAAAGTAAAAATTGGAAATCAACTTTGGTTAGCAATGTACAACAGAGGTTTTGAAGCATGGACTGCTTGGAGAACTTATGACATGCCAGGTTTCAACCTACCTGCTGTATCTGGACTACCTGTTCCTACAAGATATACATATCCAATTAGCGAACAAAACTTAAATAAAACTAACTATACTGCTGCTTCTACAGCAATAGGTGGTGATAAACAAACAACAAAACTTTTCTGGGATAAAAACTAAGAAACTATTGTTAGATTAAAATCTATTAAAGGCTACCCAATGGGTAGCCTTTTTTATTGCCAAATCTGAATAAAATGTAATATTAAATCACTATCAATTGAATAAAACACAACTTCCTTTCTTCAAATGTTGCTCATCTAATAACTTGTTAATAGTGTCCATACTATTATCCTACATTGTCCATATGCTTACGTCAATCCATTATCTACAGTAGCCACGACCAAAAAAAGAACAACATTATCCGATTAAATATTATTAAAATTTCCATTCAAAAACTCGTGCTTTTTTTTTATATCTTTGCGCCATGGAAAAAGAACATCAAATATTTGGGATTAGAGCAATAATCGAAGCTATTCAAGCAGGTACTACAGTAGACAAAGTCTATATTCAGAAAGAAGCGAGCAGCGAATTAATGAAAGACTTAATGAAAGTGATGAAGCGTGCCAATGTAAACTTCTCTTATGTTCCTGTAGAAAAATTAAATCGATTAACGCCAAACAATCACCAAGGTGCTGTAGCAAGTATCTCTCCTATTTCCTTTTTTGATTTAGAGACCTTGATTGAAACCGTGGTTGAAAACGGAAAAAAACCATTATTTCTTATACTAGATCAGATTTCTGACGCACGTAATTTTGGTGCTATCATCAGAACTGCTGAATGTACTGGAGTAAACGGTATTATAGTTCAAAAAGCAGGTTCAGCTCCAGTAAATGGCGATACTGTAAAAACATCAGCAGGAGCAGTATTTAATATACCTATTTGTAAAGTAGAACATATCAAAGACGCTATCTTTCTTTTGCAAGCGAGCGGAATTAAAACTATTGCTGCCACCGAAAAGACAGACACTACTATTTATAACGTTTCCTTAAACGAGCCCGTAGCAATTATAATGGGATCTGAAGATCGTGGTGTAAACCCATCAGTATTGAAGATTGTAGACGAAAAAGCTAAACTGCCTATGTTTGGAACTATTGGATCTTTAAATGTATCTGTTGCTTGTGGTGCTTTTTTATACGAAGTACTAAGACAAAGAAGCTAAGCCTTATTAAAGGGAATTCTAGATAAAAAAAATGAATCAAGACTCCGGTTTTGATTCATTTTTTTTATTTACAACAATCTCATAATCCACGGCTACATTTGAGGTGAAATAACCTGACATTAATCCAGCCTCTTCCTCTTCTACTACTGGACTATTCACAAAATTCCCGTTCTCGTCAAAACGTTGCATAAATTTATCATCTGTGGAATCATAATCAGGCTGTTCCCAATCGTATTTGACTGGCTTTTTATACTCTGGTGTCTTATAAACGAAAGAAAGCACAAAACCACTTATCAAACCTGCCAAATGCCCTTCCCAGGAAATGGTATCATCTACCTTTGGAAAAACATACCAAAGCATTCCTCCATATATGATTATCACAGCAAGGGATAAAGCAACTAAACGATAATATCTGGTCAATATTCCTTTAAAAAAGATGAAGGCGACTAGAACATAGATTAACCCACTGGCTCCAATATGATAGTTTGACCTACCAATTAACCAGGTCAAAATCCCAGAAAACAAAATACCATATCCTATAACTGCGTACGATTGTTTTGCATAAAAAAACTGTAAAGCCGCTAACAAAACTAGCAAAGGCATCGAATTATTGTAAAGATGATTCAAATCTGAATGAATGAAAGGACTAAAAACAACTCCTTGTAAACCAGAGAATGTACGAGGATAGATTCCGTTTCTATCAAAATCAAAACCAAATCGAATTTCCATCCAATAGATAAACCAAAGGAACAACACGAAAAAAAGTGGCACTCCTACAACAGCATTGGTAAACTTGAATTGATTGTCGTTCATTTTTTAGATTTTGAGTTATAGAAATCGGAATTGATATTGACACTGAACTATTGATTTCAAAAACAGAACCAAAGTAAATCTAGTGCTATTTTGTCATAAAGTTAACTAGGTAATTAGAATATTTGTTGATTTGGTGGTTGCAATATCATAAATTTGAATATTCAAAGTTATTTTGATTTACGATTGAAGATTAACGAATTTAGATTTCAGATTTAAAAAGACAAATGGAAGCACCTTTAGCAGAAAGAATACGCCCACAAAAACTAGACGACTACATAAGTCAATCCCATCTTGTGGGACCAAATGGTTCTTTAACCCAACAAATAGCAAAAGGAATTATCCCTTCACTAATACTATGGGGCCCGCCGGGAACGGGCAAAACGACATTAGCACAAATCATTGCGCAAGAATCAAAACGTCCTTTTTATATTTTAAGCGCCATCAATTCAGGCGTGAAAGACATCAGGGATGTAATTGAAAAAGCAAAACAAAGCGGAGGCCTTTTTACTACTAAGAATCCGATTTTATTTATAGATGAAATTCATCGTTTTAGTAAATCACAGCAGGATTCTTTATTAGCCGCAGTTGAAAAAGGATGGATCACTTTAATAGGTGCCACAACCGAAAACCCCAGCTTTGAAGTTATTCCCGCCTTATTGTCCCGCTGTCAAGTTTATATCCTAAATGCGTTCACAAAAGACGATTTAGAGTCCTTATTACAACGCGCTTTGAAAACGGACGAGCTTCTCGCCTCAAAAAACATTGAATTAAAGGAAACAGAGGCGTTATTGCGACTTTCTGGCGGCGACGGACGTAAGCTATTAAATATATTTGAACTAGTCGTAAATGCATCCGCTGAAACTGAAATCACCATCACCAACGATAGGGTTTTTGCATTGGTACAGCAAAACACAGTATTATATGACAAAAGTGGTGAACAACATTATGACATCGTTTCGGCATTTATAAAGTCAATTCGTGGCAGCGATCCTAATGGAGCTGTTTACTGGCTTGCCAGAATGATTGAAGGTGGAGAAGACGTCAAATTTATTGCTCGAAGAATGCTTATTCTATCAAGTGAAGATATTGGAAATGCGAACCCTACAGCTTTCATAATGGCTAACAACACTTTTCAAGCAGTTGCAACAATCGGCTATCCAGAAAGTCGGATAATCTTAAGTCAATGTGCCATCTATTTAGCTACGTCTCCAAAAAGCAATGCCTCCTATTTAGCAATTGGCACAGCCCAACAGTTAGTAAAGCAAACTGGTGACCTACCCGTCCCTATCCATTTGCGAAATGCACCTACTAAACTAATGAAAGAATTAGGTTACGGTGACGAATATAAATACTCGCATGACTTTGCCAATAATTTTGCCGACCAGGAATTTTTGCCTGACGCAGTCAAAAACACACCGCTATATGTTCCTGGAAATAATTCCAGAGAAAATACAACCAGAGATTTTTTAAAAAATCGTTGGAAAGGAAAATACGGTTATTAACGAAAGAGGTTCTAAGAAGTAACGCTTAGCTGTACTTCTTAGAACCTTTTTAATTTTCGGAATTATAAATCTATTTAAAACTTAACTTCGATTTTTTCTGAAATTAAATTTTCGTTTTTATAGTATTGAAAAAACCAATCTGCTCCTTTAGCAATTAAAACTCCTTGATTATCCCCTTTTATTGCTATGAAACAACTAGGGCTAGATGTTTTAAATACTTTCATCACCACTTTTGGCGTAGTATCTACTAATTGATATCCATTGGCTACCGGCTGTGCATAAAGGAATTTAACAGATGTTTCTGAGTTGATTTCCTTCACAGGTACAGCAACTTTCTCTACTACCACTTCCCTTACTTCAACTATCTCTTCTTTGATTGACTTCATGCCAATATTAGATTCAGCTTTAGCTCCATTATACTTATAGTTTAAAGCTTCTACCGATTCGAAAGCTTGACTCAAGCATTCTGTATAAGCCGCTTCATAATCTTTTTCTTTACTTCTTCCAGTAGCTGATTGAAAAACAATCTTTCCATTGCAGTCTTTTAAAGTAATGAATAGTTTAGTAATCAAAAAACCACCTTCTTTTTGCAAATCAAAATACAACAAATCACATCTTTCGCCAAACCCCATTGGCGTCGTTTCATTGTTATAAAAAGCCTCAAAACCGGCCTTCTTTAAATTGAATTTTGACAAGGTCGTAAGACGGTATTGATTTTCCTCTTTCAGGAAATCAAATTTCACGGGAACAATCACCGCTTTATAATCATTTACAGACTGCGAGTAACTATTTCCTGCAGTAACAAAATATATTTTCTCATAATTTAAAGGTAATTTTTTAATTCTAATAAATGGTTTACTTGTTTGATATGATTCCCAATCTGGGTTTTGTTTTCATTAAAAAAAATGGCGTCCAGCCCCATATCTAGAGCTCCTTGTACATCAGCATCAAGAGAATCTCCTATCATGATACTGTTTTCTTTTTTGGCTTTAGCCAAATCTAACGCATATTCAAAAATAATGGGATTGGGCTTCTTTACCCCTGCCATATCAGAATTTGTAATGGTATGAAAATAGTCATGCAACTTAGAATTTTTAATTTTCCTTTGTTGGACGTCCGCAAAACCATTAGTAATGATGTGCAGCTTATAATTTTCATTTAAATAATCCAAAATCTCAAAAGTCCCATCAAAAAGATGGTTATTATCTGGTAATAATTGGATGTATTCCTGCGCTATGCTTTCAATTTGCTCATCAGAAACGAAATAATTGATTGCATCAAAAGAATGTTTCAACCTATTGTATCGCAATTCCTCATGTGAAATCTTATCGTATTGATACAATTTCCAGCACGCCTGATTTATGGGCACGTATTTTTCGATGAAAATCTTAATTTCTACTTCGGGGTGACTTCTTTGAAAGATCCCTTCAAAAGTCATCTCTGAATTTTTATCAAAATCCCAAAGCGTATGATCTAAGTCAAAAAAGACATCTTTTATATTCTCAATTTTCATTTTAATTCTTTTTAAAATATTCCTTCGTCAACAAAACTAAAATAACCAAATTCGGTCACAATTAAATGATCTAACACTTTTATTTCTAGGCTGTCTCCGGCAGTTCTTAATTTCTTGGTTATTTGTTTATCGGCTTCACTTGGGACTAATGTTCCTGAAGGATGGTTGTGACATAGTATCAATCCAGTTGCTCCCATTTCAAGTGCCATTTTAAAAACCAATCTCACATCTACTAAAGTTCCAGTAATTCCGCCCTTACTCAATTGCGATTTTGACAGAATCTTGTTTGAATTATTCAAATAAACGATCCAAAACTCTTCATGCGGCAATTCACCAATTATAGGTTGCATAATCTCGAAAATCATTTTACTCGAAGTGATTTTAACCAATTCTACCGCATCTTCAGATCTTCTTCGTCTCCCTAATTCTAATGCGGCGATAATGGAAATTGCTTTGGCCTCGCCTATTCCTTTAAAAACCATTAACTGTGAAATAGACAACTTCCCTAAGGCATTGAGGTTATTATCGACACTCTTTAAAATCCTTTTACTTAAATCTACCGCCGATTCATTTCGACTTCCAGAGCCAATTAAAATAGCAATTAATTCAGCATCACTCAGCGCACTTTTGCCTTTAAGCATTAGCTTTTCACGTGGTTTATCGTCTTCGGACCAATTAGTAATAGGGAAAAAAGCGTTTTCAGACATTGGCTAATTCTTTAAATTTGTTTCCGCATGCAAATACTATTTTTCAAACCCAGGTAGGGCTCATAATTCTCAACTATCGCGTAGCCACATTTCTGATACATACCAATAGCCTCTGTCTGTCTAATACAAGGTTTCCAAAACTGAAAACGAAAACCCTAACTCTACACCCCATTGTTCTAGTTCCTGTAAAATATTTTGTGCAAAACCATTACCTCTAGCTTCAGGTAAAACAAACATACGCTTTATTTCAATCGCATCTTTTCCCTTTTTCTTAAAGCACCCACAAGCAACCGCCTTGTTATCTCGATACATAACCACAACATTAGGGTTTATTTCTAAAATATTATTTCCCCAATAATCAGATTTCAGTTCTGGATAACTTTCCCATAGACTTTGATCTAATGCTGCTACCAAAGTTATAAAATCTTCATTTTTGCTAGTCGTTTTACTGAACCTTATGTTATCATCCATTTTTAATCCATTGAACAATTACTCAATCAATCCTTTTACCTCATCAAAATTTAATCCACCATAATTTCCTGAACTCATCAACAGTAATGCTGAGTTTTCTAGATTTAAATTAAACAGGTACTCTTTAAAGTCTTTTGGATTTGTATAGATAATCAAGTCTTTTCTATTAAAAGCTTGAGCAATCTGATCGTAGGTAACCTCTTCCAATTGTTTGATTTTTACCGCATCTGGAGAATAGAAAACAACCGCAATATCTGCATATTCCAACGCTCCTTCGTATTCTTTCAAAAATTCCGAATTCAAACTACTGTACGTATGCAATTCTAAACAAGCAACTAAAGTTCTATCTGGATATTGTTCTTTGACGGCTTTGGTCGTCGCAGCCACCTTACTTGGTGAGTGCGCAAAATCTTTATAAGCTACTTTATTTTTACTTTCCGCAATTTTTTCTAATCGTTTTGAAGCTCCTTTAAAACTAGCTATCGCTTCATAGAAATCAGCTTCGTCAACGCCCATGTTTTGGCAAATCCATTTGGCTCCAGCCAAATTATTTAGATTATGAGCACCAAACACCTCAATAGGCATATCGCCCTCAGGAGTTTCTAACAGAGTCGTTCCGTTCTCTACTTTATAATTTGGAGTAGTATAGGGTAATCTACGGGTTGGATTTATCGCTGCTTCTGACACACGTTTCACTTCTGCATCATCTTCATTGTAAACTAAAATTCCGCCACGAGTAATTTTTTCGACAAAAATCTCAAACTGTTCCACATAATTCTCATAGGTAGGAAAGACATTGATATGATCCCAAGCGATTCCTGATATCAAAGCAATATTAGGTTGATACAAATGGAATTTGGGCCTTCTATCAATTGGCGAAGACAAATACTCATCTCCTTCTAAAACGATAAAATCATTTTCTTCGGTAAGATGAACCATAGTATCAAAACCATCTAATTGTGCCCCTACCATATAGTCGACAGCGATATCGTGGTAATGCATCACATGAAGAATCATGGATGTTATAGTTGTTTTCCCATGAGAACCACCTATAACTACACGTGTTTTATTTTTTGATTGCTCATACAAGAACTCTGGATAGGAATAAATTTTCAACCCTAATTCCTGTGCTTTCAATAATTCGGGGTTATCCGCTTTAGCGTGCATTCCCAAAATTACTGCTTCAATATCATTTGTGATTTTTTCTGGGAACCAGCCCAATTCTGCAGGTAGAATTCCTTTTTTATCTAAACGCGACTTAGAAGGCTCAAAGATTGCATCGTCACTTCCCGTTACTTTATATCCTTTGTTATGTAATGCTAATGCTAGGTTGTGCATAGCACTCCCTCCTATGGCGATGAAATGTGTTCTCATTTATGTTTATTCGATTATGCGTTTGTATGTTAAATTAACCAGACAAATTATTACTTATTGACCTGATTCTTCTTCTTGTATTCTTCCAAGGTTACTCTGGCTCTCTCAGGCTGATTCATCTTATTTTTATATAAGTCGGCGAGCATTTTATAACTCTCTACCGAACTGCCTACCGCAATTGCTTTTTTGTACTGAAGCTCTGCAGCCTTATACCTTTTATAATATTCTTCGATACGACCTCTTGACATATAACCATCAACTGGAGATAATTTCAACAATTCATTCGAGTATCGTATTGCTTTACCTTCACTGCCACCTACAATCCTTGGCAACTGAATATTTAACTCTATCAAAGCCCATCTCGAATCAATATGTCCTGGATCAAGTTTAATTGCTTTTTCGAATGATTCTCTAATATCATCTATCATTCCAAGAGCTCTAAATTTATTTACTTCCAAAGCGCGCATCCCAGTTGCTCCTCCAAATTTGTAAAAATAATCGGCCTCTGATGGCTTTAAGTCCTTCAGTTTTTCATAATAACCTATAGCTTCTTCCCATGACTTGCGACTACCTGCAATATCACCTAAATACTCAATTATTTTTAAATTTGATGGATCTGTTTTCAACAATGCTTCAAAGATAGGTTGCGCTTGTTCGTACTTCTCCTCTTTGAATAGTTTCTCTGCTTTGTCAAAACTGGATTGGGACCAAATCATCATTGGTAAGAATAAAAAGAGATATACAATTTGTTTCATTCCTCAAAAATAAGGAAATTTATAATTGTAATCCGGTATCATTATGAAAGCTTTGACATTTTAAACTAAAAAATCTACCTCATTTATTACAGAGATGCGATTTAATTCTTCAAGAACAGGTAGTAGTCTCTCCAATAATTTTTGCCAAAAACTTAAAAGAAATAGAATTCTACTCATTATTAAAAATGCTGGTTATACTAATCGCAACAGAAAAATAAATAAAAACTTACAATAAATAGTCTTATATTCACGTGATAAAATATTTTAATTTTTATAAAGCTGCATGAAAAAATTATTCTTATTCTTCCTTTTGACATCTCTGCCCGTAATAGCCCAACAATTTGACAAAAAATGGGATGCCGTTATCGCATTAGAAAAAGCAGGCAAAATTAAATCAGCACATACTCTCGTAGATAAAATATACAACAAAGCCGTTTCCAGTAATAATGAAGAACAGCTGATACGATGTTTCTTTTATAATTCAAAATACATTCAAACAGTAGAAGAAGACTCCCAAACCAAAATTTTAAACAATCTAAAACACCAAATAAAAACCGTTTCAGAGCCGTCAAAAGCAATTTTGAATTTGATTTATGCAAAATGCTTGAATGACTATTATTCAGAGAACAACGGTAAAATATACAATAGAACCACTACAGACAGCTTAGATACTGATTTTCTATTATGGTCAAATAAAAATTTTAAAAAGCAAATTAGCCTTGCATTCGCCAAAAGCATCGCAAACGAAGCAATTTTAAAAAAAGCTTCTCTGAAGTCCTATCAATCTCTATTTGACTATTATTCTCCAGAAAAACTAAACGAACAAAATTTATATGAGTTCCTATTGAATGAAAACATTAATTACTTCACTAAAACTCTATATTCTTGGAATATAGAAACCTCCATTTTCGCAAAGTCAAAAGATACTTTATACGGTGATTCAAATACCTTTCAATCCTTAAACCTTGATTTAGTAAAGGATGACCATTTAAAAAAGCTTATCACTCTATATCAAAAAAAAGAAAATAACAACAACTCTTTAGACAATCGCTTCTCGCGCATGCAATTCTGCTACAAGTATTTAAACAAAAATGCTACCGATTATTTAAATGCTTTAGATCAAATACAAGACAAGGATATTCCTCTTTTACTCTTACAAGATATCCAAATTGAAAAGGCAAATCTATACACGACGCTTGCGTCAAAAGACAGCCATCCTGATTACAACCTAAAAGCAATCGCATTATTCGACACTATCTTGTCTACAAAAAGCAGATCTAATGCTTACAAACGAGCCTTTCAAAGAAAACATGAATTAGAAAAGAAAAATCTAGACATTCGACTTTTAGAGAAAAGTTATAATAACGAAAACACAAGAGCTTTCGTAAATTATAAAAACATAAATACACTTAGCATTTCTTACTTCAAAATTGATCAGAAAACGATCTCAAAACTCAAAGACTGGAGAATGCACATGAAAAAAGATAGTATTGCCGCAACTATAATCGAGAAAAACACCTTAGTAAAAAGCATTACAAAAGCATTACCAAATAAGAATGACTACTTCAGTTATTCTACTGAAATCCTACTGCCCCAACTTGAAACCGGCTGTTATTTAGTTTATTTTGAAAGTGATTCAGATATAAAAAACACTAAAGCATTTGCATACGAAACGATTACAGTAACTAACCTTACCGTACTGACTGATTATAAAAATGAAACCAACTATTATCAAATATTGGATCGAAAAACGGGAAAACCGATAGAGAAAGCTTCTATAAAATTTAATAACACAGAAATAGTCACTGACAAAAATGGTTACGCTGGTTCTAAACGGGATGACAATATTCAAAACTACTTTGATATAATAGTAACAAAGGAGAATGACACCTTAACTGTTTCTAATAGAAATCGCTATGAAAACAATACTTTCTATAAAAAAAGTACTGATGCTAAAATTGAGTTTTATCTAGATCGAGCCATTTATCGACCCGGACAAACCGTTTATTATAAAGGAATTGTTTTCCAAAAAAAAGCAAATGAAACTAGAATCGTCCCCAATATTTTGATGAAAATTATCGTTAAAGACAACAATAATAAAAACATCCAAAATTTTGAAGTGACCACCAATTCCTTTGGTTCTTTTTCTGGGGAATTTCAGCTTCCACAGAATGGGCTAACCGGTAATTTCACATTTCAAGCAGAGGAGCCGGACAGCAGTAAAAAAGGTGAACATCCATTTTGGGATACGGTGAATTTTGAAAATTCAGGTACTCGCTTTAGGGTGGAAGAATACAAACGCCCCAAATTTGAAGTTGCTTTTGACCCTATAAAAGAGAGCTACGAAGTCAATCAAAAAATTCGAGTTGAAGGTTTCGCTAAATCATTTTCGGGAGCGACTATATCTGATTCAAAGGTAAAATACAGAATTTCCTATATGGTTTATAGTGTCTATGACAATTCTTATAGATATAAAGGACAAGGAGGAGCAACTGGCAGCGGGGAGACAACCACCGATGCCTATGGCAAGTTCAATATTGATTTTATAGCCAATGCTAACCAACGTTTTCCAAAAGAAGACCGCCCTATTTATAAATTCTATATTGATGCCGATGTAACAGATAGTAACGGTGAAACACATACGGCAACACAAACAATCAACGTAGGATATCATACCATGAATCTTGACATAACTATTCCCAAAGAAATCAACACCAAAGATAAAAACGCAGTCGAGATTAACAGTAAAAACCTTAACGAGCAGTTTGCAGCAATTAAGGGTGAAGTCAACCTCTACTTTCTTAAGAGTTTTCCAAATAAAATTAAGCCAAGAGTATGGCCCATTCCTGAAATTGAAGCCATTTCAAAACAGGATTTTGAAAGCTTATTCCCCTTCGAAAATAATGAAAAACCAGTAGACGAAAAAGAGCTGGGAACATTAGTCTATTCTAAAAAGGTTGATACAGAAAAAGACAAAGCTATTGCGCTTGATTTTATTTCAAATTACCAATCAGGATATTATAAATTTGTTTTTACGGCAACAGATATCAATGAGCTTCCGTTAGAAAAACAAGTATTATTTAAAATCAATCAAAGTTCAGAAAAATTAGACTTTAACAAACTACTTTCGATTGAGCAACTTAATAAGAACCCAAAAAAAGACGGCTTTGTATTACTTAACATCAAGTCTGTCATTCCTAACCACTATTTCAAAATAATGGCATCTTATGCGAATAAGCTCTTTTATGATGAAAACAAAACATTAGAAAACAACGAGCTCCTACTTAAAATCCCTTTACAAAGACAATTTGAAAAATCAATAAAAATTGGCCTAGAATCCATATTTGAAAACCAATCCTTTACTCAGGAACTGGAGGTAGTCTTAAAAGCGGAAGAAACCAGCTTAGATTTTACTGTTGAAAGCTTTAGAAACAAAATACAACCAGGAAGCACTGAAAATTGGTCTTTTAAATTAGCTCCAACCAATACTGTGCTAGAGGCTGAAGTATTAGCTTCCATGTACGATAGTTCATTAGATCAATTTGCTAAAGGGTTTTGGAATCCGCTAACTCTCGACCGATATGTATACAATAGTATTTCCTATAGAAACAAACTTGGTTTTAATAAAACGTCCGCCACTTTACGCAATCTAAACACCACTTTATACAGCCCGGTTTT
Organism: Flavobacterium gillisiae; assembly: GCF_900107635.1. Taxonomy (GTDB): domain Bacteria; phylum Bacteroidota; class Bacteroidia; order Flavobacteriales; family Flavobacteriaceae; genus Flavobacterium; species Flavobacterium gillisiae. The sequence goes on along the minus strand of NZ_FNRD01000010.1, from coordinate 59,470 downwards.
TATTGATAAAAGAACCCAACTACTGTGGTTTGGATTTAATTTCGCTGACCCCAAAGACTATGCAACAATTTCCAAGTATCAAAAATTCCTTTCGAAACAAAATAAAAATCCGCAAACCACAAGCTCGATTTCTGGTATTATTACGGATGAAAACGGAGATCCATTGCCCGGCGCCAGTATTACACTAAAAGGAACTCAAACAGCTACAACTAGTGACTACGAAGGCTATTTTGAAATCAATGCTTCACAATCAGAAACCTTAGTTATTGCTTATATTGGGTACCAGACTCAGACAATTCTAATTGATAAGAATAACGAAATGAATATTAATTTACAACCAGAATCTGGAAGTCTAGAAGAAGTTGTAGTGACAGCCTACGGTATTAATAAAGAAAAAAAAGCACTAAGTTATGCTACTCAAACACTTGATCGAAAAGTAAGCGCTGAAACAATTAGAGGCGCTGCCGGCGAAAGAATTGTTGAGGAAGACAATCAAATATACAATACCGCAGGGATAGAAATATCTTTAGAAGGAAGTGCTGCGGGAAAAATGATAAAAAGTGCTGCAAAAAATAAAGATATTGCAAATGCTATCTATATTATTGATGGAAACTTTGCGTCTAAAAACCAAGCTATCATGCTAGACTATTTAAACATTCTTTCCATCGAAGTTCTAGAGAAAGACCAAGCAACGACAAGATATGGAACAAAAGGAGAAAATGGAGCAGTAATAATCACTACTAACAAGGCATTAAAAGCCCTTTCTGAAATTAAAAGCCGAACTAATCTATCAGAAACTGCCTTTTTCTATCCAAATTTAAAAACGGATAAATCAGGAAAAATTAGTTTCAATTTTACCTCCCCTGAGGCATTAACAGCTTGGAAATTACGCCTATTCGCCCACAATAAAAAAGCAGTTTCTGGTTATCTGGAAAAAATTATTGTTACCCAAAAAGACCTAATGGTAATACCCAATTTCCCTCGTTTCTTTAGAGAAAAAGACAGTATTCAAATTATTAGTAAAATTGTAAATATGACCAGCGAACCCAAAATAGGAATTGCTGTTTTGCAACTTTTTGACGCTACCACAATGGAATCAGTAGACACCAAGATGCTGAACACAAAAAGTTTGAAAAATTATTCAATACCTGCGTTTGGAAATACGACTGTAAGTTGGAACATCTATATTCCGCAAGGAATACAAGGAGTACAGTACAAGGTTTTAGCTAAAGCCGACAACTATTCTGATGGGGAAGAAAACATCATACCCGTTTTGACTAACAATATACTCGTTACGGAGAGTATTCCTTTATGGGTTCGCGAAAACTCAAAGAAAGAATACACTTTTGAGAACTTAAGAAACAATGCATCCACAAGCTTACGCAATCATCAATTCACGCTAGAATACACTTCAAATCCAACTTGGCTTGCATTACAATCCTTGCCTTACTTGATGGAATACGAGCACGAAGGTGCTGAGCAAACCTTTGCTCGTTTCTATGCCAATGCTTTGGCTGGAGAAGTCATCAATAGCAATCCTAAAATCGCCGTTGTTTTTGAAACTTGGAGAAAAAACGAAAAACACAATTCAAAACTGGAAGAAAACGAAGAACTAAAATCGATACTTCTTGCTGAAACCCCATGGGTAAATGATGCGCAAAGCGAAGAAGAAAAGAAACAGCAATTGGCAACACTTTTTGACTTAGAAAAAATGAAAAATGCTCAAGAAGCTACTTTCGACAAATTAAAACAAAAGCAAAAAGCATCAGGAGGATTTCCGTGGTATGGCGGTAATGAAGAAAACGAATACATCACACGACATATTCTAGCAGGATTAGGTCATTTAAAAAAAATAAATACAGATGATGCGACCAACGCCAAAATAGATGAAATTTCAAAAAGTGGAATCCCGTTCCTTGATATCAAATTCTTAGAAAACCATAAACAAAGAACGAACAATCTAAAAAATGGCGAAAAACTGATTTGGATGCATCCCTACTCCAATTTGCATTATCTCTATACTCGTACTTTCTATTTGAAAAACTATCCGCTTTCGGATACATTGAAAAAAGCAACAAAAATATATGTTGACAGTGCCAAAGAAAATTGGCTAAGTTATTCTTTATACGAAAAAGGGATGGCAGCATTAGTCCTGAATCGTTTTGGAGAACCGGCTGCCGCCAAAATAATAATCGAAAGTCTAAAAGAAACGGCTTCCAATAACGAAGATTGTGGTATGTATTGGATTGCTAATAAATCAGGTTGGTATTGGTATCAAGCACCTATAGAAACTCAAGCTTTACTGATCGAAGCTTTTACGGAAGTTAGCAATGACACCAAGTCAGTGGATGCTATGAAAGTTTGGTTATTAAAAAATAAACAAGCTAAAAACTGGCCTACGACAAAAGCCACAACTGAAGCTGTATATGCCTTACTAATGCAAGGTACCGATTGGTTGAGCGTAAAAGACAATACAATTATCAAGATAGGAGACGAAAAAATCCTAACGAAGAAATTGAATACAAACGAAAAAGAAGCAGAAACAGGCTACTTAAAACTGAATTGGAAAGCCTCTGAAATCACAAAAGAAATGGCATCTATTAAAATCGAAAACAAATCCAAAGTTCCAGGTTACGGAGGTGTTTACTGGCAGTATTTTGAAGATTTAGACAAAATAAAAACCAATTCGGATACTAGTTTATCTGTTTCTAAAGAGCTGTATTTAAAGAAAAACACAGATAAAGGCACAGTGTTACAAAAAATAATCACTAACAATCCATTAAATATAGGCGATTTAGTTACTGTCCGTTTAATTATCTCTACCAAAGAAGATATGGAATTTGTACATTTGAAAGACATGAGAGCCTCTTGTTTTGAGCCTATCGATGTTTTATCCAATTACCAGTACAAAGACAATTTAGGATTTTATAAAAGCACTAAAGACGCTGCAACTCATTTCTTTTTTGACAAAATCGACAAAGGAACCTACGTTTTAGAATATGATGTTAGAGTGAATAACAAAGGAAACTTTTCTAATGGAATTAGCACAATCCAAAGCATGTATGCTCCAGAATTTTCTAGTCATACCAAAGGAATTAAGGTGCAAGTCGCAAATTAACACAGAAAGCTAAAAACCGTTTCAATTTCTTGAAACGGTTTTTTTATAAGTGAAAAATGATTAATTAATCATTCAACATTTTCCATAGTTTGTCTTTCAATTCTGTCAATCCTTGTTGGGCAACAGAGGAAATAAACATATAAGGAATACCTTTGAAGGAAACGTCTAATTCTTCTTTCAGTTCTGCTTTTAGATCATCATCCAGCATATCACATTTAGAAATAACAACCATGCGTTCCTTGTCCAGCATTTCTGGATTGTATTTTGTTAGTTCGTTTACCAAAATATCATATTCTCCTTTAATATCTGGTGTATCCACAGGAACTAAGAATAATAGTGTTGAATTTCTTTCGATATGTCTCAAGAAATAATGTCCTAATCCTTTTCCCTCTGCAGCACCTTCTATAATACCCGGAATATCTGCAATTACAAAAGATTGAAAATCCCTGTACGCTACAATTCCAAGGTTTGGTTTTAAAGTTGTAAACGGGTAATCAGCAATTTTTGGTTTAGCTGATGTTAGAACAGACAATAGCGTTGATTTTCCAGCATTTGGGAAACCTACTAAACCTACATCTGCTAAAACTTTAAGCTCCAGAATTACATCCATCTCCGTTCCAGGTAATCCAGGTTGAGAATATCTTGGCGTTTGGTTTGTAGAACTTCTAAAGTGCCAGTTTCCTAAACCACCTTTACCACCTCTGGACAACACTTGTTTCTCGCCATCATCAGTGATTTCAAACAAGGTTTCACCAGTTTCTTTGTCTTTTACAACAGTTCCTAAGGGTACTTCAATGAATTTATCGTCACCATCAGCTCCTGTACTTCTGTCTCCGCTTCCATCACCGCCGCTTCCAGCTTTGATATGACGTGCAAACTTAAGGTGAAACAAAGTCCAAAGTCCTTTATTTCCTACTAGATATACGTGTCCTCCACGACCTCCATCACCTCCATCAGGACCACCTTTTTCAATAAATTTTTCTCTATGTAAATGCGTAGATCCTTTTCCTCCTTTACCGGATGAAACAAATATTTTTACGTAATCTACGAAATTCCCTTCAGTCATAACTTTTTTTTTATTTCAACATTGATTTAAAATACCTGACAGCCACTGGCTGTCCTCCTTTTAATTTCAAATCCTCTGTCATTTTTTTAGTATTCAGTCATCCGTTTTCAATTTACAGCAAATACTGCAAAACTAGTCCTAAAACAAACAACAATTTATTATTATAAATGAACCTTATTAAGTTAACAGATTAACTGAACACCAAATACTGAACAATTTCTTTATATTCGTAATGATTTCACCATTACTTTGTCAATCTTTATGCCGTCCATATCAATGACTTCTAACTCAAATTTTTGCCAGATTAGCTTCTCTCCTTGTTTTGGAATATGAGAAAGCTCCGTCATGATTAAACCACTAACGGTAGTGACATCATAATCCCCTACTAAATCATCCAATTCAAAGTAAGTAAGAAAATCATGTAGCGAATAATGTCCGTCTACTAACCAAGTTCCGTCTTCTCTTTCCACCAACTGATAATCATCTTTATAAAAATCAGAGGCATTCCCTACTAGTGCTTCTAGAATATCGTTTAAAGTGATTACTCCTTGAAAAACACCATATTCATCAGATACAAAAGCATAATGAATACCCGTTTTCTTAAACTTCTCCAAAGCTTTATAAGCAGTGGTATACTCCATCATAAAAGGAGCATCAGTCATAATATCTTTTAAATTAAAATTTTCGTCATCTATACGAGCAAAGATATTTTTTAAGTTTACAACCCCTACAATATCATCATCATCCTTATCATATACAGGGTATATCGAGTGTAACTCCTCAAGCATGGCTTTCTTTACTTCGCTTTTCCCAGAATGCAACGGTATAAAAACAACTGATTTCCTGTGAGTCATCAATGAATTTATTTTTCGGTCGCCAATATGAAAAACACGCTCTACTATATCTTGTTCTATTTCCTGAACTTCTCCACCTTCAGTACCTTCTTTAATGATCGCTTTAATTTCCTCTTCGGTTACTTTACCATCTGCAGTAGGTCTTATTTGCAATACACTTAATAAGAACTCTGTTGAGTGTGTCAATAACCAGATAAACGGTGCCGTAACAATTGAAACAAACTTCATAGGCATTGCTACTTTCTTAGCAATCGCTTCCGGATGGTTTAGTCCAATTCTTTTAGGTAACAACTCACCTAACACCAATGAAAAAAACGTTAATACTACTACTACAACTCCTACTGCAATAGTAGCGGCATACGGTTTCAATATTGCAAAACCAGCAACAAATGTTTGTACATCTGTTGTTATTTTATCTCCACTATAAATACCGGTAAGAATCCCTATTAAAGTTATTCCTATTTGTACAGTAGATAGAAATTTATTGGGTGAATTAGCTAAATCCAATGCGGCTTGAGCACTTTTATTCCCTTTTTTTGCTGATGTTTCTAATCTATTTTTTCTGGCAGATATCAATGCTATCTCAGACATGGAGAAAACTCCATTCAATAGAATAAGAAAAAGTATTATTAGTATCTCCATATTTTTATAGCCCAGATGGCAGTGAAAAGCACGTAGATTATAAAACTTTAATTTTCTTGATAGAAAAGAGCGACCAGCGGAAGCTCCTTTTATAACTTAGAAAATAGTTTTACAAGCAAGTACTTGTAGCGTACAGCTGGAAATTGCTTCTTACAAATTATCAATAACGGTACTTACTCGCTCCGTAATTTCCTCAATAGACCCAATTCCGTTTACAGCATAAAACTTCCCTTGATCATTGTAATACTGCATTAAAGGCGCTGTTTTTTCATTGTATTCTTGGTATCTATTACGAATTTTATCTTCGTCCTGATCATCAATTCTTCCACTTGTTTTACCTCTTTCAAGCAAACGTTTTACCAGAATCTCATCATCAGCTTCTAAGGCAATTGTTGCAGCAACTTTCGACTCTATTGACGTCAAAAAAGCATCTAAAGCTTCAGCTTGTGAAATCGTTCTTGGATAACCATCAAATAAAATCCCGTTTGTATCCGGGTGTTTATTCACCTCATCAATAAGCATTTTAGTTGTCAATTCGTCAGGTACTAAATCTCCTGCGTCCATATAAACTCGGGCTTGTTTCCCTAACTCCGTATCGTTTTTTAAATTAAAACGAAAAACATCACCTGTAGAGATGTGAGTTAATTTATATTTTTCTTTCAAAAATTCTGCTTGAGTACCCTTTCCTGCTCCTGGTTTTCCAAATAAAACAATGTTGATCATAATGTGTGTTGAGTAGTTGTAGTTATTCTTTTAGTTTATATACTTCTGGTAAATTTCTTCCTAATCCATCATAATCAAGACCAAAACCTACTATAAATTTATTTGGAATTCTAATTCCAACATAATCGATTTTGATATCTTTTTTGTACGCTTCTGGTTTAAAGAAAAGAGTAGCTATTTTAAAATGTTTTACATTTTGTGCTTTAAACAATGCTTTTAATTCCACCAAGGTATTCCCTGTATCCACGATATCTTCGAGAACAACAACAGAACGACCAGTCAAATCTTGGTTCAAACCAATTAATTGTTTTACTTCATTTGTAGACGAGGTACCTTCATAAGAAGCCATTTTTAAAAAACTGACTTCGCATGGCTTTTTATAGGCTTTCATAAAGTCAGAAACAACCATAAAAGCACCATTTAAAACTCCTACAAATACAGGGATTTCATCGGCAAAATCGGCTTCTACTTGTGCTGCCATTTTTGTTATTGCAAACTCTATTTCTTTAGCAGAAATAAACGGAACAAATTGTTTATCGTGAAGTTGAATCATTATTATCCTATTTAAAATAATTCGCAAAGATAGGAATTTCTGAATTGAGAATCCAGATTTAGAACCATAAGAATACCGTACATTTGAAAATAATATGTTTTTTAGCCCAAGATGAATAGTGAACTTTATAAAAATATAGCCAACAGCTCTGCCTATAGAATAAGTAGAGACGAAAACACCCAACTTATTTTAGCCAATGCGGCCTTATTTCCTGATTTACTTGCACTAGCTTTAAACGTAGCCGACAAGAACCACCACAAAGCCTGTTGGGTTCTAGAATTAGTTCTGGAAAAACAACTCCACTTACTGACGGATCATCTTCCTGTATTTTGCATTAGCCTTTCAGAGTTCACAAACGAAAGCGCCATGCGTGCTATTTCAAAAATTTGCATGTTCTCATGTAAACACCTTACTTTAACTAACGTACAAGAACAACAAATTACCGAAAGCTGCTTTGACTGGCTTATTAGCGAAGACCGAAAAGTAGCTACAAAAGCCTACGCAATACGAGCTTTGTATGAACTAGGTAAAAAATACGATTGGATTTATCCGGAACTACAACGCATTCTTACTGACGACTACCACAAACATACTGCCGCTTACAAAGCCGTTGCTAGAGAAATTTTGAAGAAAATAAAATAGGGTTTTCGCATTTGGTGTATATAAAGTATCTTTGCCAGTAACAAACAACTACACAATGACACGAGCGTAGCGACTGCATTTGACCGTTAACAAACAATAACTAAAACAAATGAATTATTTTTCTTCTGATTTTAAACTAGGAATATTAGGTGGTGGTCAACTGGGCAAAATGCTTTTGTTTGACACTCGAAAATTTGACATACAAACCTATGTTTTGGATCCAAGCGATGAAGCGCCTTGCAAAATTGCCTGTGATCAATTCTTCAAAGGAGATTTGATGGATTTTGATACCGTTTACAATTTTGGAAAAAAAGTCGATGTTTTAACGTTCGAAATTGAACTCGTTAATCTTGACGCTTTGGTAAAATTAGAAAATGAAGGATTGAAAGTATATCCTTCTCCAAAAACACTAAAACTCATTCAGAATAAAGGCGTTCAAAAAACCTTTTATTCAGAGCATAATATCCCAACCGCCGATTTCAAACGCTTCGAAAATCTTAAAAGTTTAATTGTAGACATTCTTGATTCTAAATTAAAAATGCCTTTCGTATGGAAATGTACTGAATTTGGCTATGACGGAAACGGGGTAAAAGTGATCCGACAGATCTCAGATTTAGATCACCTTCCCAATGTAGAATGTATTGCCGAAGATATGGTTCCGTTCAAAAACGAATTGGCTGTTATTGTTTGTCGAAATCCTTCCGGGGAAATCAGAACGTATCCGGTAGTCGAAATGGAATTTCACCCAGAAGCTAATCAAGTCGAATATGTGATTTGTCCAGCACGAATTGATAACAAAGTAGCTGAAAAAGCAAGAGCAATCGCATTGCATGTTTCTGAAAAGTTCAACCATGTAGGTTTATTGGCTGTTGAAATGTTTCAAACAGAAGACGATGAAATTCTAATAAACGAAGTAGCGCCAAGGCCTCATAATTCAGGCCATTATTCTATTGAAGCTAGCTATACTTCACAGTTTGAAAATCACCTAAGAGCCATTCTTGATTTACCATTGGGTAATACGGAAAGTAAAGTAGCCGGAATTATGGTTAATTTAGTAGGTGCTGAAGGTTTTTCTGGAAACGTTATTTACGAAAACATCGAAAAAATATTAGGCTGGAATGGTGTTACACCACATATATACGGTAAAAAACAAACGCGTCCTTTTAGAAAAATGGGACATGTAACCATCGTAAATAGCGACATCGAAGAAGCACGAAGAATTGCCGAAGACGTTAAAAATACAATTAGAGTGATAAGCGAAATAAAATAAACACAAATTTCACAAATTATCACAAATTGAATTAGTGATAACTGGTGTTAAAAAAAAACAATAATAATGAGCAAAGTAGCTATAATAATGGGAAGCATCTCTGATATGCCCGTAATGCAAGAAGCCATCGAAGTATTAAAAGGCTTCGGAATCGAAATCGAAGTAGATATTGTTTCGGCACATAGAACCCCTGAAAAATTATTTGATTTTAGTCAAAACGCACATCTTCGTGGGATTTCGGTAGTGATTGCTGGTGCTGGAGGAGCAGCTCATTTACCTGGAATGGTAGCCTCCATGTCACCATTACCCGTAATTGGAGTTCCTGTAAAATCAAGCAACTCTATTGATGGTTGGGACAGTATTTTGTCGATTCTTCAAATGCCTGGAGGAGTGCCTGTAGCCACTGTAGCTTTAAATGGTGCTAAAAATGCCGGAATATTAGCCGCCCAAATAATTGGAAGCCATGATAAAGCAATCTTAGAAAAAGTCATCCAATATAAGTTAGGACTCAAGGAATCCGTAATTATTGCATCCGAAAGTTTACTTAAAAAATAACACTTCCTTATATAAACAAAGGCTTCCTATTACGGAAGCCTTTGTTGTTTTTAAAGCTTTTTATATTTTGCCTCAAATTAGTCCTCTTCTTCAATTTCTTCAAGAACACTCTCAAATTCAGATGCAATTACATCTTCATTATTAATCCAATTCTCTGAGGTAACCAAGCTAAAATTTACGTTATCGGCTGTGTTTAATTCCCAAACAATACCTTCGGCAGTAGGAAAAGGAATGTTTTTAGTCATCTGATCTTCAAATAATCTTTTGATCAAATTTCTATCAGACAATCCATTATTCAGTAATTTCAACACGCTTTCAGCCGTTAGTTCTTTCACTTCACAATCAGTTGGTGTCATTGAGAAATGAACAACAGACGCTTTGGTATTTGGAAACTTTCCGTTATAGGCTTTATAAAGCAATTGATTGACATGAAACAATCTTGCTTGCATATGAATTTCAGGATATTCTTCACATACTTTATCAATTAACATATTATGCGAAATTTGCTCAATTTGCCCTTCATTTAATTCTTCACCCAGTTTGTAAGTAAGTACAATTTCTGCAGCTTCATTCGGCTCATAATCAGATATAGCCATTTCTAGCAATTCTGGCAAATTCTTTTTTTCAGCTGTAGCTGCATCTGGAAAATTAAATTTCTCTAATAACTGGATATAATCTTCATCTGACCAATACCCTTCCACTTCGTTTACAGTATCAATGCGCTTTATTATAATTTGGTAATTCATTTCTTATTTATTATTGTTACTAATTAGCTCATTTAAAATCTAATCTAATCGTACAATTTAGGCTTTTTAAAGAAGCAAGAAGAATAAATAACATTTATATAACATAACCCTTATGGCTTAAAGCGCGAAATCACTGCTGCTTTGTAATCTCCTTTTTTTAATAAATCGCTACCTTTGCAATTAGAAACATTCCGTTTCAACGAATTAAATTAATGACTACCTAATGAAAATACTAACGACGAAATTTAATACCAAATACGATACAGCTCCTTTTTCGAAAATAAAAAACGAGGATTTTCTTCCTGCTTTTATCGAAGGAATAGCATTGGCACAAGCCGAAATCGACGCGATTGTAAAAAACGAAGAGACACCTACTTTTACAAACACCATTGAAGCTTTAGATTTTAGTGGCTACACACTAGATCGTCTTTCGAGCATATTCTTCAATTTGAATTCAGCAGAAACCAATGATGAGATCCAAAAAATTGCTCAGGAAGTTTCTCCATTGTTATCCGATTTCGGGAACGACATCCGATTGAATGCGGAGTTGTTTGCTAAAGTTAAAGCTGTACACGAACAAAAAGCAACTTTGAACCTCAACCCAGAGCAAACTACTTTATTGGACGAAAAATATAAAAGTTTTTCTCGAAATGGTGCGAATCTAACCGAAGACAAAAAAATCAAACTACGTGAAATTGACAAGGAATTATCTAAGGTAAGTTTGCAGTTTGGTGAAAATGTATTAGCCGAAACCCAAGCTTTTCAAATGCATCTTACAGATGAAAAAGACTTATCAGGTTTACCAGAAGGCACTATCGAAGCCGCTCGTTCTTTGGCGAAAAGCCAAGAAAAGGAAGGTTGGATTTTTACTCTAGACTACCCTAGCTATGTTCCGTTTGTAACTTATTCTGATAACAGGGAGTTACGTAAAAAGATGGCAATTGCTTTTGGAGCCAAAGGTTTTCAAAACAATGAATTGGACAACCAACAAAATGTTTTTAAAATTGCCAAATTGCGTTTCGACAGAGCACAGCTTTTAGGATATGCGACTCATGCCCATTTTGTACTTGAAGAAAGAATGGCTGAGAGTCCAGAGAAAGTAAAAAAATTCTCTTTGGATTTGTTGGAAAAAGCAAAACCGGCTGCCCTAAAAGAATTTGCAGACTTAACGGCTTTCGCCAAAAAACGAGATGGTCTAGAGAAGCTAGAGAAATGGGACGGCGCGTATTACTCTGAAAAACTAAAACAAGAACTGTTCAGTTTAGATGATGAAAAATTAAAACCTTATTTTCAACTGGAAAAAGTGCTGAATGGTGCTTTTACTATCGCTGGTAAATTATATGGCTTAACGTTTACCGAAGTTTTTGATATTGACAAGTACCACGAAGAGGTGACTACTTATGAAGTAACGGATGAAAAAAGCGAATTAGTTGCTATTTTCTATGCCGATTTTTTCCCTCGAAAAGGAAAACGAAATGGTGCTTGGATGACTTCGTACAAATCACAATTTGTAAAAAACGGAATCAACGAAAGACCCCACATTTCAAACGTATGTAATTTCACGAAACCTACAGAAACGAAGCCTTCCTTATTGACTTTTAATGAGGTCCTGACTTTGTTTCATGAATTTGGACATGGATTACACGGTATGTTAGCCAATACGATCTATCCAAGTCTATCCGGAACATCTGTTTATTGGGATTTTGTAGAACTACCAAGTCAAGTAATGGAAAACTGGTGTTACGAACCAGAAGCTTTGGCTTTGTTTGCTACACATTACCAAACAGGCGAAATCATACCTATTGAGTTAGTTCAAAAAATCAAGGAAAGCTCCAATTTTCAAGAAGGGATGGCAACCATGCGTCAGTTGAGTTTTGGCTTACTAGACATGGGATGGCATGGACAAGATCCTTCGGCTATTACAGATATTAAAGCTTTTGAAACTAAACAATTTGCAGACACTAAATTATATCCTGAGGTAAAAGAAAATGTGATGAGTACCTCATTTTCTCATATTTTCCAAGGAGGCTATTCTGCTGGATATTATAGCTACAAATGGGCTGAAGTTCTTGATGCTGATGCTTTTGAGTTTTTCCAAGAAAAAGGAATTTTCAATAAAGAAGTTGCTGATAAATTTAAAGACAATATTCTTTCTAAAGGAGGAACTGAACATCCTATGATTTTATACAAACGCTTTAGAGGACATGAACCAAGTCCAGATGCTTTGTTGAAAAGAGCGGGATTACTTTAGATTAAAGAAAGTAGGTTAACATTTTTAAATACAAACCGAAGTAGAAATACTTCGGTTTATTTATTTCAAAAATACAATGCTTTACCAAATTGAATTTCTTAAAAAAACGCCACCATCAACCACCAAAAAATGGGAATACTTTCGACCCAAAAAGAAGTGTAATATTTGGATCGTTTCTCATTGGCGAAAGCCAAAAACAAAGCAAGTATCAGCACTAGAATTCCGTTTACGATTAATTGCTCTTCTATAAAATTAGTTTTTAAAAACTCTAAAAAATAGAAAGGAATTAGTAATAACAAACCAACAATTTTAGTTTGCTTTACCCCTATTTGCTGTGGTACTGTTTGTAAATGTGGATCATCATTAGCTAAATCAAGAATTTCAAAAATCAGAATCAGTACAAAAACGAGAATAAAACGCTGTATGCATTTGAGATAAAAATCGAGTCCCAAATCAATATGTGCATTAACCAAAGGCAATACCAATGTAACCCCTACCCAGCATAAAGCCACAATATAAATCTTCACTCCTGCCCAGTTGCGGGCGTTCCTTCTATTTGGAAAAAAAGGCAGCGTATACAGCAGTGTCAACACTAAAACGCCTACGGAAACCAATTGTGTTATTAGTTGCAATTGGAAAAAATAATACCCTACAGCCGTTAAAGAAAAGAAACTCAATACAGCAATGATTTTTAACTCATTTCGCATTTGTTTTTTTTGGGCTCTTGCCAAAGCATCATACTTTACAAAATTATATCCCACAATTGTTCCAAAAAAAGCAAAATTAGCCATCGCTTGATCAGCAGAAATGTGGAACATGAAATGCGTCATTCGCACTAGTGCATACACGGACAAAGCCACGTGAATACTACTCCTGAGATAAAAATCAAAAATTCTTTTAAAACTAATCATTAAACAAAATTAATCAATTGTGAGCAAATACATCATTTAGTTGATAAATTGATAAAAAATCAATGCCAAAACACGGATTAGATTGTTTATAATACTTATTTTTGCAGCACTCAAAAAACACAACATTACTACACTTACATGAAAACAGACTCATTTGCTTTAAGACACTTAGGACCAAGAGATCACGATTTGCCTAAAATGTTAGAAACCATAGGTGTTGAAACTTTAGATCAACTAATATACGAAACTATTCCAACTGACATTCGTTTGAAAAAACCTTTAGAATTGGAGCATATTATGACTGAATACGAATATGCAAATCACATTCGATTATTAGGTCGCACGAACAAAGTTTACAAATCATATATTGGTTTAGGGTACCACCCAACAATTGTTCCACCAGCAATTCAAAGAAACATTTTTGAAAACCCAGGTTGGTATACTGCTTACACACCTTATCAAGCAGAAATTGCTCAAGGAAGATTAGAAGCAATTTTGAATTTCCAAACGATGGTTATCGAGTTAACCGGAATGGAAATTGCTAATGCATCATTATTAGACGAGAGTACTGCCGCTGCTGAAGCAATGGCTTTATTGTTTGATGTTCGTACAAGAGATCAAAAGAAAAACAATGTCAATAAGTTCTTCGTTTCTGAAGAAATATTACCCCAAACTTTATCGGTTTTACAAACACGTTCTGCGCCTATCGGAGTAGAATTAGTTGTTGGAAATCACCAAGAATTTGATTTTTCAAAAGACTTTTTTGGAGCGATACTTCAATATCCTGGAAAATACGGTCAAGTTTATGATTATGCTGACTTTATCAAAAAAGGAGCTGAAAACGAAATAAAAGTGGCTGTTGCTGCTGATATTTTATCATTAGTAAAATTAACGCCTCCTGGTGAAATGGGAGCTGCAGTAGTTGTTGGAACTACACAACGTTTTGGAATCCCAATGGGTTACGGTGGACCACACGCTGCTTATTTTGCTACAAAAGAAGAGTACAAACGTTCTATGCCAGGAAGAATCATTGGTGTTTCACAAGATGCTAATGGAAACCGCGCCTTGCGTATGGCGTTACAAACGCGTGAGCAGCACATCAAACGTGAAAAAGCAACGTCTAACATTTGTACTGCTCAGGTTTTACTATCTGTAATGGCCGGAATGTTTGCTGTCTATCACGGACCAAAAGGATTGCGATACATTGCAAATAAAGTGCACTCGATGGCAGTGACTTTGGCAGATGCTTTAAATAAATTAGGCGTTCAGCAAACAAACACTTCTTTCTTTGACACCATTGTAGTAAAAGGCGATGCTAAAAAAGTAAGAGCTATTGCAGAAAGAAATGAAATCAATTTCTTCTATATCGACGACGAAACGATTTCAATTTCGTTAAACGAAACGATCTTGTTTGAAGATGTTAATGAAGTAATTGCTGTTTTTGCGGAGGCATTAGGAAAAGACACTTTTAAAGTAAGTGAATACACATTAGAAAATAACTATCCAACGACTTTAAACAGAACAACTGAATTTTTAAAACACGATGTTTTCAATAACCACCATTCTGAAACTAGTTTGATGCGTTACATGAAAAAATTAGAACGTAAAGATTTATCGTTGACTCATTCGATGATCGCCTTAGGATCTTGTACGATGAAGTTGAATGCAGCTGCCGAAATGCTGCCTTTGAGTATGCCGTACTGGAATACGATTCACCCATTTGCTCCTTTAGACCAAGTGCAAGGATATACTAAAATGCTTAAAAAACTAGAGCACCAATTGAATGTAATTACTGGCTTTGCCGGTACTACATTACAACCAAACTCTGGTGCACAAGGTGAATATGCTGGATTAATGACTATTCGTGCGTATCACCAATCAAGAGGTGACGATCAAAGAACGGTATGTTTAATTCCTGCTTCGGCACATGGAACAAACCCTGCTTCGGCTGCGATGGCTGGAATGAAAATTATCGTAACCAAAACAATGGAAAACGGTAATATCGATGTAGAAGATGTAAGAGAAAAAGCCCTTCAATATAAAGACGAATTATCTTGTTTAATGGTAACCTACCCATCTACACATGGTGTTTTTGAAAGTGCTATTAGAGAAATCACACAAATCATTCATGACAATGGCGGTTTAGTCTATATGGATGGTGCAAACATGAATGCACAAGTGGGATTAACAAATCCAGCAACTATTGGTGCTGATGTTTGTCACTTAAACTTACACAAAACTTTCGCTATCCCTCATGGTGGTGGCGGACCCGGTGTAGGACCAATTTGTGTAAACGAAAAATTAGTTCCGTTTTTACCAAGCAATCCATTAGTTCAGGTAGGTGGTGAAAAAGCAATTACCGCTATTTCTGGCGCTCCTTATGGTTCTGCATTAGTTTGTCTTATATCGTACGGATATATATGTATGCTAGGTTCTGAAGGAATCACAAATGCTACCAAATATGCTATTCTAAATGCAAATTATATGAAAGCACGTTTAGAAGAGCATTATCCAATTTTGTATTCTGGAGAAAAAGGAAGAGCAGCTCACGAAATGATATTAGACTGTAGAGGTTTCAAAGAAAAAGGCATTGAAGTGTCGGATATCGCGAAACGTTTAATGGATTATGGTTTCCATGCGCCAACAGTTTCTTTCCCAGTAGCCGGAACCTTAATGATTGAGCCAACAGAATCTGAAGATGTAGCTGAATTAGATCGTTTTTGTGATGCGATGATTTCAATTCGTAAAGAGATTGAAGCAGCGTCAACTGACGAACCAAATAATGTATTGAAAAATGCACCTCATACTTTAGCGATGTTAACTGCTGATTCTTGGACATTACCTTATTCAAGAGAAAAAGCAGCTTATCCTTTAGACTATGTTGCCGATAATAAATTCTGGCCAAGTGTTCGTCGCGTCGACGAAACCTACGGAGATAGAAATTTAATTTGCAGCTGTGCGCCTATTGAAGCTTACATGTAATATTTAGCATTACTAATAACTATAAAATGCCTCGAAACTATCGAGGCATTTTTTTTAGTTTATTTCTCAGCACAAGAACATTAGGTAATTTTTCTGTTAAAAAAAGCAAGAATCAATCGACAATAATCAATACTAAAAATACTAAGGCATTTTCTAATATTTATTAAAAAATCATCAGTATTTTAGCTAAAAAATTATTATTCTATAATTATATGCACGCATAGTAAATAACATGGCTATAATCATTTTTTTATCATTAAATTAGCATAAATTTTTTGGAAAACAAACCGATGAAAATAAAAATAACTGGAATAGGAAGTTACATTCCTGAGAAAAAAGTAAGCAATACAGACTTTAGCAATCACGTTTTTTTGAATGAAGATGGAACTCCATTTGGACGACCAAACGATGTCATCATTAATAAATTTAAAGGAATAACAGGAATTGAACATAGGCGTTATGCTAAAACGGATCAAAACTCATCAGACCTTGCCTATTTAGCTTCTAAAAAAGCAATTGAAAATGCAGGAATCGATCCAGAAACGATAGATTACATCATCTTTGCACACAATTTTGGCGATGTGAAGTGTGGAACTTCGCAATCTGATATGCTTCCAAGTTTAGCTACTCGTGTCAAGAATAAATTACAAATAAAGAACCCAAAATGTGTTGCCTACGATATCCTTTTTGGATGCCCGGGTTGGATTGAAGGTGTACTTCAAGCAAATGCTTATATAAAATCAGGAATGGCTAAACGTTGTTTGGTTATTGGTTCTGAAACCTTATCAAGAGTCGTGGATGACCACGATAGAGATTCTATGATTTATTCTGATGGTGCAGGCGCTTCCATTATCGAAGCTTCTGATGATGATGAAACTGGATTAATTTCTTATGAAAGTGGCACTTATGCCATGGATGAAGCTAATTATTTGTTTTTTGGAAAATCATACAATACAGACTTAGATCCTGATACTCGTTATATAAAAATGCACGGTCGTAAAATTTACGAATTTGCATTAACAACGGTTCCTGCGGCTATGAAAAGTTGTTTAGACAAAAGTGGAATTGCTATTGATGATGTTAAGAAGATTCTTATTCATCAAGCTAATGAGAAAATGGATGAAGCAATTATACAACGTTTCTATAAATTGTATGACCGCCCGGTTCCTCAAGATATCATGCCTATGAGTATTCATGAATTAGGGAATAGCAGCGTTGCCACTGTACCTACTTTATTTGACTTACTAATTAGAGGCGAAATAAAAGACCAACAAATCAACAAAGGTGACATTCTACTGTTTGCTTCTGTTGGAGCAGGAATGAATGTAAATGCGTTTGTTTATAGATATTAAGTTTTCATAGCAACTAATCTAGTCATACAACACAAAACCACAGTTTAAAAATTACTTTTTAAACTGTGGTTTTTTCGTTTCTACATACTCTAAAAATCTGTAAAACAAGAACGATATGTTTGTATCTTTGTAACTTTATAAACCATAATGAACGAGGGCGCACTTCGTTCCTCGCAATGACTATGTACGAAAAAACGTTTCCTAATAAAAGATTCAAACACACCTTAGAATTTTTAAATAAACATATCTCAACTTCAGAAAGCATTTTAGACTTAGGTGTCGAAAATCCATTTTCGAAGATTATGAAAGAGGATGGATACAAGGTTAAGAATACCACTGGTGAAGACTTAGATCTAGACCAATCAGTGTTTTCAAAAGAAAAACAAGACGTAGTAACCGCTTTCGAAATTTTCGAACATTTACTAAACCCATATACTATTTTAAGTGAAATAAAATCGGATAAGCTATTAATATCTATTCCGATGCGTTTGTGGTTTTCACCAGCGTATAGAAGCAAAACAGATATGTGGGACAGACATTACCATGAATTTGAAGATTGGCAATTAGATTGGCTATTGGAAAAAGCAGGATGGAAAATAATTGATCGTCAAAAATGGACTAATCCCGTTAAGAAAATTGGTATTCGTCCTTTATTGCGTTACTTTACAAATAGGTATTATATCGTTTATGCTGAGAAATTAAAAGATTAAAGAATTTAAATATTTAAAAAAATATTTAAGCAAATTATGATATTGGAATTCATAATTTATAATTCATAATTATTACAATGAACTACTACATAGTTATACCCGCACACAATGAAGAGGCATTTATTTCACTAACCTTACAATCTTTGATTTCACAGACCCATTTACCTTCAAAAGTGGTTGTGGTCAATGATAACTCTACTGATAAAACTGCCGAAATTGTTCTGGCTTTCGCCAAAGACAATCCGTTTATCTCCTTAGTAGAAAAGAAATCAAGTGCTATTCATTTACCTGGTAGCAAAGTCATTCAGGCTTTTCAAAAAGGTTTTGAAACAGTAGACGATAATTACGACATCATTGTAAAACTAGATGCAGATCTAATTTTACCAAACAATTATTTTGAGACTATTGTTCAACATTTCGAAGAAAATCCAACAACAGGAATGGCTGGTGGATTTGCTTACATCGAGAAAAACGGAGAGTGGATTTTAGAAAACTTAACTGACAAAGACCATATTCGTGGCGCCTTTAAAGCGTATCGCAAAGCCTGTTTTAAACAAATAGGCGGATTAAAACCAGCAATGGGCTGGGATACTGTCGACGAATTGTTAACTAAGTACTACGGATGGAAAGTCGTTACTGACGCTACACTAATTGTGAAGCATTTAAAACCAACTGGAGCTAATTACAACAAAACGGCAAGGTACAAACAAGGTGAAGCTTTTTACACGCTAGGTTATGGATTTCTAATTACGGCAATAGCTTCGGCTAAATTAGCTTTTATGAAAAAGAAACCCTTGTTGTTTTTTGACTACATCCGCGGTTTTCTACGAGCTAAATCAGCCAAAACCCCTTTATTAGTAACTCAAGTACAAGCAAAATTCATACGAGATTATCGCATTGAAAAAATGAAAGAAAAGCTTTTTAAATAATTTGAATTTTCCTTTTTATTAAAAAACTCCAAACTCTAAACTGAAAACCGGCTACTAATTCTTAATTTAGCCCATATTTGTAAACATATGATGCTCATTAGATACATAACGCAAATAGGCAGATACTGCCTGATGCTTAGAGAAATTTTCATCAAACAAACCAAATGGTCTGTTATGAAAAAATTAATCTTCAAAGAAATAGACGACTTAATCATAGATTCCCTTGGAATCGTAGCCTTCATTTCTTTCTTTGTTGGAGGAGTTGTCGCGATTCAAACCGCACTAAATCTTACCAATCCCTTAATCCCGAAGTACCTTATTGGTTTTGCCACACGTCAATCGGTAATATTGGAGTTTGCTCCTACTTTTATCTCCGTGATTATGGCAGGAAAGATGGGGTCTTTTATCACTTCGAGCATCGGTACGATGCGCGTTACAGAACAAATCGACGCCCTGGAAGTGATGGGAGTTAACTCATTAAATTACTTGGTTTTCCCAAAAATCATCGCCTTGTTGCTGTATCCGTTTGTAATAGGAATCAGTATGTTTTTAGGGATTTTAGGAGGCTGGATGGCAGGAGTTTATGGTGGTTTTACTTCCAGTGCAGAATTTATTAATGGAGCCCAAATGGATTTCATTCCCTTTCATATTGTTTATGCTTTCCTGAAAACCTTAATTTTCGCAATGTTATTGGCAACCATACCCTCTTTTCACGGATATTACATGAAAGGTGGTGCGCTGGAAGTAGGTAAAGCCAGTACCGTTTCCTTTGTTTGGACATCGGTTTCTATAATATTATTCAATTATATACTAACGCAATTGTTACTGGGATCATGATAGAAATAAAAGATATAAAAAAATCATTTGGAGGCGTTATGATTCTCAAAGGCATTTCCACTGTTTTTGAAACTGGAAAAACGAATCTAATCATTGGGCAAAGTGGTTCCGGTAAAACGGTCCTACTAAAAAGTCTTTTAGGAATCCATACTCCAGAATCAGGTAAAATTTGTTTTGATGGCAGAGTATATTCTGAACTGGAACCGGATGAAAAAAGAGAACTGCGAACTGAAATCGGAATGGTTTTTCAAGGAAGCGCCTTATTCGATTCCATGACTGTTGAAGAAAACGTGGCATTCCCATTAAAGATGTTCACTAATGACAACAAAGCTAAAATCAAAGAACGAGTTGACTTTGTATTAGAAAGAGTGGCATTAACGGACGCTCATAATAAATTGCCTTCACAAATATCTGGAGGAATGCAAAAACGTGTCGCGATTGCCCGAGCGATTGTCAACAAGCCTAAATACTTGTTTTGTGACGAACCTAACTCTGGGTTAGACCCAAATACCGCTATATTAATCGATAATTTGATTAAAGAAATCACCGAAGAATATGATATCACTACCGTAATTAACACCCACGATATGAACTCCGTGATGGAAATTGGCGAGCGGATCTTATTTCTTAAAGATGGACTAAAGGCCTGGGAAGGAACCAAAGAAGAAATTTTCAGAACAGACAATCAAGCGGTCGTAGACTTTGTGTATTCTTCTAATTTATTCAAGAAAGTAAGAGAAGCGTATTTGAAGGAGTAAGTTTCTATCTTATAATAGAATCAGCGGTAAGAGTATTATGTTATAATAACATTTTTACTTTAAACTAACCTAGCAAAAGTTCTACCTCAGCATTTGGATTAAAAAGATACATTTTTCCAGAGCTCACTTCGAGACATTCAAAGCGTTTGGTTCTGATAGCTATTTTCTTAAAGACCTTTCCGTTGTCTATCCTGAAAACGCTACCGTAAGGAATCTCAAATATGTAGTTTTTATCATTTTGCGCGTCAAACTGCTTTAGTGCCAACGACAAAGTCGCATCCGTATCACTGCTGGCTGTTGGATTTTTAAAATGTCGTGCCAATAAAGGCAACAATTGACTTGGAAAAATCTCTGGCCGGATATAAGGAATCATCAACCGTTGAAAAGAATATTTCCATTCATTACCATGGGGCTTGATCTTTCTTCCAAATTTCTCAAAAGCAACCAAATGAGCAATCTCATGAATCAAGGTAATTAAAAACTTATATTTATTGAGACTTGAATTGACCGTTATCTCGTGTTTTCCGTTGATTCCTTTTCGATAATCTCCATGACGAGTTTGCCTCTCATTGACAATCTTAAGATGGACTTGATTGACAACGATGAGTTCAAAAACGGGTTTCACCGCGTGTTCTGGTATATATCTTGCTAAAGTTTCGCTCAAAATGAGTTAAGAATTATGTTTTTTTATTGAGCCTGTTGGCCCCAATCTTGTCATTTCGACGAAGGAGCAATCCCACAGTAAGAGTACTTAATGTGATTGCTCCTCTGTCGAAAATACAAACGATCTGTTTGATATTTGGCAATTTACTTCTATTGAATTATAACGTTAATAGCAACTATAACTTATAACTATTTTAAGGATTTGTAGACGACACCTGCAATACTTTTCCGTTGAAATATTTATTCCCCGTTAACGTAAAATCATAGATGTAGTCTGCCATTTCGTTTGCTTTGATTGGCGCTTGATAACCAGGAAAAGCTTCTTCTAACATTTCCGTTTGAACTGCACCCAAAGCCAATACATTAAATGAAATGCCTCTTTCTTTATATTCTTCGGCTAACAACTCTGACAAGGTGATCACCGCTCCTTTGCTAGAACTATATGCCGCAAGTCCGGGAAATTTCAAACTTCCTTGAATTCCTCCCATAGAGCTTATGGTAACGACATGACTTCCTTTTTGCAAGTACGGCAAACAGATACGCGTTAGATTAGCAACTGCAAAAACATTCACTTTATAGACATTTTCAAAATCCTGTTGTGTAATCTCCGCAAATGGTTTCGACAAGAAACTTCCTGCATTATGTACAATGGCATCTACCGTTTTCCATGATGTAGACAGTACATTTTCGACTTTCGCTAAATCGGACTCACTTGATAAATCAACTGAAATACAGCTGATATTTTCATGTTCTATAAGTATTCTTGGTGTTTTTCTAGAAATGGCCAACACTTGATATCCTGTATTAGCAAATTTCAATGCTAATTCATATCCTATTCCTCTACTTGTTCCCGTTATAATAATCTTTTTCATATAGCAAAAATAAACAAAAGCTTTAAAATATAAGTTTGGATCGCCTAAAACAATTTAATTCATGCGAATTTCTTGGCTAGGAGAATTTGCCATTTGAGTCACTGCCGGCAACATTTCCTGAATAAAAAGGGTCATATGCCCAATATCCATCGCTTTAAACTCATCAGACACATGATGGTAATAGTCAAAATTCTCAAAGTCAAAAGTGCTGACCGACTGACAAGGAACTTTAAAAACATCATAAAAAGAATAATTATCAGATCTGTAAAACAACCTATATTCGGCGGCTTTAGGCAAAAAACCAACACTGTTTTTACCGGTATATTGATTAATCTTCTCTCCCATATTTGATTTTTCAAAGCCGGTGAGATACGCGAGGTAATTTCTTTTCATTGGTACACCTATCATCTCAATATTGAATTGTGCATACAGATTGAAATTTTGCTTTTTTAGCTTTTTGGCTAAATGCTTAGACCCCAACAATCCTTTTTCTTCGCCTACAAAGAAAACGAAGAGTACACTTCTCTTATTTGATTTGGAAACGCTAAAGTATTTTGCCATTTCGGCTACGGCCGTTGTCCCCGAAGCATCATCATTTGCCCCATTATTTATAAAATCTCCATTAACACCGTCTTTTGCTAACCCAATATGATCATAATGACCACTAATCACTAAAAACTCTTTTTTTAGAATAGGATCCGTTCCTTCTATATAACCCACGACATTATATGCATTGCCTTTAAAATTAGTTATTGTATCGCGATAAGAGGAGAAATAGGGCTTTACATTATTATTCTTAAAAAATTGCTCTAAGTAATCTGCAGCTTTTTCCATTCCTTTTGTCCCAGTATCTCTTCCTTCTAATTCATCAGAAGAAAGGTATTTCAAAGTTGTAGCAACTTCACTTTCTTTGACTTTGTATAGAATTTCAATTGGCTTTTCTATTGTTTCAGCAACTGGGCTTGAAACCAGACTAGCATTGGGTTTACATCCTAAAAGAATAAACGGAAGTAGCATCATTACTTTTTTCATATTATAAATTTATGGCTTTCTAATGTATTTCTTAAAGACTTTATATCCTTGAAGACAAGCCAAAACTATGAAAAATAAGGGAAGTATTATAGCGAACAAGTATTTTGAGAAATGCGCTCCATTTTGAGCAATAGCATGTAAAAAGAAGACAAATCCCATCATTCCGGCAAAAGTCCCTGTTAATGTTCCGCCAACGTAATAAAACTGGAGTGTATTTGTAGTTTTAATGTAGTTTCCATTGACCAAGTACAAATTCCATCCCGTCCAAAATGGGACTTGCATAAAATTAATACCACTCAATAATAGCCCAACTAAAAAAGGAGAGTAAATCATATACTTTTCTAGATAATTAGGACTAGCTGCAGTTTGATTTGAATAAGAGTAAAATGAATACGCCAAAAACAATAAAAAGAAAATACCGAAAATATCAATTATCCGCATTAACTTGATATTGCGGACCAACCGATTTGCAAAAATAAGCGTTAAGTAAATTACGAAAGCTTCAACAAAAACAACACCTAACAAATACTGAACTAAGTTTTCAATTCCGAATTCACTATAAATTTGAAATCCAATAATATTCAAATATCCTAACGGAATCGAGCCTAGAAAGCTCACTAGAAAACCGACCAGAATATTCTTTATTGCCTTCATCTTATTAGAAATTTACAATTTTATTGCTTTGTTCGAGATGCATGCGGTATTCTTTCATACCTGCTTTATGTTCTAAATAAGGCACGCCATTCCTATTGTTCTCGACACTGATTTCATACATGTAAGTAATATGCCGCGCTAGTTCTTTCCAGGCAAAAAACAAAGAATGTCTTGGGTCATAGATATGTGTAGGTTCGCTTGCCGCACCATTTAATTCTACTACGGCGAAGTTTTTACCGTTTTCTAATTCTTCAAAAGTATTGTACATCACATCCATTCTCCCAAAAAAGAAGCCAGGAATTTGCAAACACATTTCATTGATAGTATCTTCCAACTTTTCAGTAATCCAGTGGCTTCCATCTATAAATTTTGCTCCTCTAGCATGATTACCATATGGCACAAGATTTAATTTTTCTCCTTTTGGTAAAACCTCCAAAAGGGTATTGCCATACTCTTTCTTCAGTACTTTTAACTGTAATTCGTACCGTGGATTCGCTTTTATCAATTCTTCAACTGTAGCAACCCCGTTTCCGGTAACAATAAGAAACTCCTTAGAAACGATACCTGTTATTTTACCTTTTTTTTCATTGGGATACCGAACATAAAATATGCCCACTTCATTTTGAAACGGAATCAAATCTTGCACTACAAAATCAAAATTTGCCTTTAATGCATATTGTTCTAAATCTTCTATCGTATTTATTTTCTTTACACCTGAACCTCGCAAACCTACGTCTGGCTTTGCAATGAAAGGATATCGTATATTCGATTGTTCGATTATTGCCTTAATTTCAACTACGGCAGTACCTTCTTTTATAAGTTCCGTTTTTGGGTAATATTGTTGCGGAATCAAATTATAAATTGCTTTTTTTGACTCCATAATAAATCCTCCGTTTTTGATCGTCGGATTAGATGCATTAAAGAAAAAAATGGATTTTGCTTTGACAGCATAAAAAGCCCAAAGAAAATAAATAGGAATATAGACAACCTGAAAAGGCCAATATTCCCAATGCGTCACCTTATGTAGTAGTAATTTCAATGTCGTAGATTAAATAGTGATAAATGAGGTACTGAAATCTTCTTCAGCAATCAAGTCATGATGCAATATGGTCACTTTATTTTTTTCGATTATAGACTGGGTAATACTCAAAGTTTTCAATTCACCATTTCTATTAATAACCAAGCCATTTTCTTGGTTTCCCTCTTCAGTATAGCGATGAAAACTATACATTTCAATCTCAGATAACGACTTGTTTCTTCCTAAAAAGGCTTGGAACAAACTAGTGCGTTTTTCTCTAATCTCCTTTGGATACAAAGTAGACGAAGACCAAATATGCTTTTCGTTTGGATCTAACTTTATGGCTTCTTTATCAGCTCCATTCCATCGAAGTTGAAAAAGTTCCTGATCTTGAAATAACACTATGGTAAAAGGTTCTATACGATCCAGATCAATTGTATTCCAATAATCCCGTGGCGATACATTACCAATAATATCTAAAACAATCAATCCACGGCTCTTTCTGTATTTCAATCCCATGACATGCTTTTCATCGGCTCCATTCAACAAAACGAGCACCGTACCATTTTCATCAACGACGTACCAAGTTCCTCCTGCTTTCGGGTCTTTGGGGTAAATAACGTTCTTGCCATTTACCGTATAGTTTTTTGGAGGTATTGCACTAGGTCTAATTAACTGTTCGTCCCGATTTGACGTAATGATAATCTTAGTATCGGTTTTTATAAAACTTACTGTGCACATTGCTTTCTATATTCAATAGTGGAACGTGCAACACCAAAATTTTCATTCACAAATATAGTTTCACTTTGTAAAACAGCCACCTTTATGAGCGCCTGATGATGAATACAATGTTCCAAGTTATAAAGTAATTCTCTAAAGTAGTTGCTTTCAATTCTGACTTCTTCGTTGTCAATAATTTGTTGCAACTCGATTTTTTTATTTTCTTTTTCCAATAAACTCTGAATAGCTAAAATTTGCGAAATTGCAAAAGCAGGATCTGTTTGAATTAGGATATTTCTTGGTCTTTTATCATAGTTTACAATCCCAGAGCAATAATTATTTTCGAGACATTGAAACATTTCGACAATATGTCTGGTATGTTCCCCAATGGTCGAATTACTTAACAGTTGACAAGGTTTAGAAAACTCGGTATTTGACATCTGCTTGAGTAGATCAATCAATTCGTTCAAACTATTTTTTATGGAAGGAATAAGCATCTTATATTTTTAATTTTAATAAATCGGTCATTTTATTCCTATTTTGATACACTAAAATAGAACAACAAAGAAAGGTAATTAATGCCAGCATAAAAAGTGTCCCTCCATCGTTTTGCACTTCAATTCCCAGAACAAAAACGTGTGACACAATAGCACCAAACATAACTCCAAGACCAAGTAACGCTCCTAACAATGTGGTCCTTGGAATTAGTATCAAAATAGAGGCAACTAATTCAATTATACCTGAACCAATGCGTCCATAAGGCTCCATTCCTAAAGTCTTAAAGATATAAATACTTTCGGCTGCTCCAGTAAATTTAAAATACAATGTTTGCACTAAAATCGCGGCAACAACGATACGCAATAACCAACTAAACAATGATGATTTCATAATGCTAGTTTATTGAATTATTTTTTTCCAATTTGAATCGGCCTTTAATATTAAATCCGACTGATTTTTGTTCCAGCTCTTTAAAGTATTCCTAAAAAAGGCATTATAAAACAAATACAATTTACCGTCAATAATTTTAAATGTCTCTGGATTCACTTCTACTTTTTCACCGGAATCACCCATGGCAAAAGCACACCAACCTCCGTATTGAGGTTCATAACTTAAAGGTGATTTTACAAAAGCGCTTTTATTCGACGCAGAAGAAAAATAATAAGTCACTCCCTCATATATTGAAGTCAATTCCTTTTTACCCTTTAAAGCTTTACCTTGTTTAAAATAAACAACCGGATCATATCCTTGTATAGCGACTTTTCTATCCAAATTAAATTGGTCTATTCTTTTACCTTCACTCTGTGAAAACCCATAAAAAGTAAACAATATACAAATGGCAAATAAAAGCTTTTTCATTACTCTTTATTTAAAGATTTCGCCGCCGCAACTAATAAATCATTAGAAATTCGGTGTTTATAATCAGGTGTAATGTGTTCAAAATCAATTTCCGCCTCTAGATTCACGATAAAAACAGACGGAATTGGTAGAAAAGTACTGTTCAACCCATCTGATCCTTTTGCCAAAATGGTCTTATAGTTTTCAGGAGCTTGAAAAGCGATACCCATTGCTTTTGCTAATTCTCCAGTACTGTCTGACAATAAAAGATAGTTTACCTTATCCTTTTCTTCAGTTGCTTTTAAGTTCTTTGGTGAGTCTGGACTAATGGCAATAATCTGATATCTTAAGTCCAATAATTCTTTTTCGGCTTCCGCCAATGCTGCCAAGTGAAGGTTACAATACGGACACCAGCCTCCGCGATAAAAAACCAAAACAGTTTTCTTTTTGCTGAAAAGCGTTTCTAAACTAACGGAACTATTGTCGATTGTTTTTAATGTGATATTCGGAATCTTTTCTCCAATCAATAATGGAGCTGCATCTGTAGCTGATTTTGGCAACTCATTTTGCGCATTTACCATTAATCCAATTGCTAATAAAACGAAGCTTAGTATTTTTTTCATGATTCTATAATTTTATATCACAAAGCTACTATTGAATTCTGAATTAAAATGTCGGCTAGATTACAATTCCCATAAAAAAATTATAATGCGGTAATATCTGCTATAACTATTTCTTTTCTATTGTAGAGCAACGTCCCTTTTGCTTCCATTTCGTTGAGCAATTGTGTCGCAGTTTGTCTTGAGGTACAAATGATTTGGGCAATATCATTTTGTGTTAGATAATTTTCAATAATCACTTTCTTTCCTATTTGCGTTCCTTCTTTCTCTGCCCAATCTTTTAGGAACAAAACCAATCTAGTTTTAGCATCCTTCGAAATTAAATTGGAATAACTGTTCTTGATTCGCTTCATTTTGAGTCCTACAATTTTAGTATAGGACAACGCTAAACCAGGATTCTTTAATAATACATCCTCAAAATCAGAAAGCAGAAAACTGCAAATAGCAACATCATCAGAAAGTACTTTAGCATATTCATTGCTTTCGCCATCTGCTTCTAAAGTAAGTTCCCCAAATAAATCTCCTTTTTTAATAATGTCTTTAATTGTTTCATTACCGGCTTCATCAACAGCCACGATTTTAATATTCCCTTTTTTCAACACAAAAATCCTTGGCACATCCGAAGAGGAAAAGTAAATAATCTCCCCTTTTTTTGCTTCTTTAAACCCCATGATGATGCACAACTGCTTCATTTGTTTAAAACTTAAAGTTCTAAACAATTTATGATCTCGTAAATACCAATATTTTAAATCTTCATCCATGAAAGCCTGCTTTACGGTAAATGTAGCGTTATTTTACAACTAAAAAACCATTAAGAGGTTAAGCGTCATTAAGTAATTTACTACTTAATTTCTTAATCCCTTAATGGTTTAAATTATTTTGAATATTTATTTCGAATGCTAGGAAACCAATGTTCTCGAAATCACAATGCGTTGTATTTCTGAAGTTCCCTCATATATTTGGGTGATTTTAGCATCACGCATCATACGCTCTACATGATATTCTGCTACATACCCATTACCACCATGAATTTGAACCGCTTCAATTGTGGTATCCATCGCCGTTTGAGAAGCAAATAATTTTGCCATAGCACCAGATTGAGAAATATCCATTCCTTGATCTTTTTCAGCAGCTGCTTTAAGACATAACATTTTGGCAGCCATGATTTGAGTCGCCATATCAGCTAATTTAAATGCAATAGCTTGATGTTTGAAAATTTCTTTTCCAAAAGCTTTACGCTCTTGCGAATATTTCAATGCTAACTCATAAGATCCAGTTGCTATCCCTAATGCCTGAGAAGCGATACCAATTCTACCACCATTTAATACGGCCATAGCAAATGCAAAACCAAAACCATCAGCTCCAATTCTATTTTCCTTTGGAACCTTAACATCCGAAAACATTAAAGAATGTGTGTCAGACCCACGAATTCCCATTTTCTTTTCTTTTATTCCAATATCAAAACCAGCCCAACCTTTTTCAACAATAAAAGCATTAATTCCTTTATGTCCTTTTTCGATATCTGTTTGCGCAATTACGATATAAGTAGACGCTGAAGAACCGTTAGTAATCCAGTTTTTAGTACCATTCATTAAATAATGGTCTCCTTTATCAATAGCTGTTGTTTTTTGAGAAGTTGCATCAGATCCCGCTTCTGGCTCTGACAAGCAAAAAGCACCAATTACTTCTCCTTTAGCAAGAGGAACTAAATATTTCATTTTTTGTTCTTCGTTACAGTACTTTTCTAATCCTGCGCAAACTAATGAGTTATTCACAGACATTATAACTGCTGCAGAAGCATCAATTTTAGCTATTTCAGTAATTGCCAAAACATAAGAAATACTATCTAATCCAGAACCACCATATTTAGGATCAACCATCATACCCATAAACCCAAGCTCAGCCATTTTTTTGACTTGCTCTGTTGGGAATTTTGAGAATTCGTCTCTTTCAATTACTCCAGGCAACAATTCGCTTTGAGCAAAATCTCTAGCGGCTTGTTGAATCATTAACTGCTCTTCTGTTAGATTAAAATCCATAACTGTATTTCTTTTTATTTATTTGGTTAATTCTAGCGCCAAAATACGTTGTTCACAACATCGAATTTAAAATCCAAATCCGGAATTGTTTTATATTGCATTTTTGCTTTTAGAATAGACGATTGTTATATGTTGCTTAATTTACCTTGCTTTTTGTTTAAAAAAAGTAGTCAAAGATACTTTTTTCTTGTGAAATTATCAATTTTGATTTGTAATTTTGGACGATGAAAGAAGAATACTATAACGTTATCGGTGTGATGTCGGGAACTTCTCTTGACGGAGTTGATTTAGCGCATATTCAATTTAGCATAAAAGGCGAGAAATGGACCTTCAATATTCTTGAAAGTGAGACTATTCCGTACAGTTCAATCTGGGTAAACACACTAAAAACAGCAGTAGACTTTTCTGAATTTGATCTAAAACAATTAAATCTGGACTATACTTCTTTACTTGCTTCCATTATTTCTGATTTCATATCTCTCCATAAAATAGAGAATCTTGATGCCGTTTGCTCGCATGGTCACACTATATTGCACCAACCCGAAAAAGCCATTACACTTCAAATTGGGAATTTACCAGAAATCTCAGACTTAATTAATCAAACCGTAGTATGCGATTTCAGAGTACAGGATGTCAATTTAGGAGGACAAGGCGCTCCACTAGTACCCATAGGTGATCGCATTCTATTTCCGGAATATGATTATTGCATGAATTTAGGTGGTTTTTCAAATGTATCGTTCGAAGAAAAAAGGAGCCGCATTGCCTTTGATATTTCACCGGTAAACACAGTTTTGAATTTCTATTCTAATCAGTTGGGATTCGATTATGATGATAAGGGTCAAATTTCTGCAACCGGACTAATTAATAATTCCTTGTTGAACGAGTTGAATAATCTCGAGTTTTACCAACAAAAATATCCTAAATCTCTGGGTTTTGAATTTGTAAAAGAAACAGTTTTACCACTTATAGAAAGGTTCGAAATTGACATTACTGACAAAATGAGAACCTTTACAGAACATGTTGCGATGCAAATTGCAATAGCATTACCTAATAAAGAAGGAACTATTTTAATAACTGGCGGCGGAGCATACAATGACTTTCTTATCGAGCGAATCCAATTTCACTTACCTACCATCAAAATCATAATTCCTGAAAACAAAATTCTGGAATTCAAAGAAGCAGTTATTTTTGCGTTATTGGGCGTTCTAAAATTACGTGGCCAAAACAATGTATTGTCTAGTGTAACAGGCGCTGAAACTGATCATAGCAGCGGATATATCTATAAACCAAAATAATATCTGAAATACACAATTCTCATTATACTATTTTTTATATTTGTCAAAATTAAACATATCGCAATAAATGAAAGATTTATTAAAGAAATACGAAAATAAAGAGCCTGAAATCATTTTTAATTGGAAAGATGTTGAAACTGACGCTGAAGGCTGGACCGTTATCAACTCTCTTCGTGGTGGTGCTGCCGGCGGTGGAACAAGAATGAGAAAAGGATTAGACATGAACGAAGTTTTGTCTCTAGCAAAAACAATGGAAGTAAAATTTACGGTTTCTGGTCCTGCTATTGGCGGAGCCAAATCTGGAATTAATTTCGACCCAAACGATCCTAGGAAAAAAGGCGTTTTACAACGTTGGTACAAAGCGGTATCTCCATTATTGAAAAGTTATTATGGAACGGGTGGTGATTTAAACGTGGATGAAATCCATGAAGTTATCCCTATGACAGAAGAATGTGGTGTTTGGCACCCGCAAGAAGGAGTGTTTAACGGTCACTTCAAACCTACAGAAGCAGACAAAATTAACCGAATAGGTCAATTGCGTCAAGGTGTGGTTAAAGTAATCGAAAACCCAAAATTCTCTCCAGACGTTTCTAGAAAATATACCATTGCAGATATGATTACCGGTTACGGAGTTGCTGAAGCAGTGCGTCATTATTATGCCATTTATGGAGGTGACGTGAAAGGCAAGAAAGCTATTGTACAAGGTTTTGGAAATGTAGGTTCAGCTGCTGCTTTCTATTTGGCTGAAATGGGAGCAAAAGTAATTGGTATAATCGACAGAGATGGAGGTTTAATAAATGAAGATGGTTTTACTTTCGAAGAAATAAAAGCATTATTCCTTGCCAAAGACGGAAACAAACTGGTTGCCGAAAACATGATTCCTTTTGAAGAAATCAATGAAAAAATATGGACAATAGGTGCTGAAATTTTTACTCCTTGTGCTGCTTCAAGATTAGTTGCTCAATCTCAAATTGACAGTCTAATCGCTAATGGACTTGAAGTAATTTCTTGTGGTGCTAATGTTCCTTTTGCCGACAAAGAAATCTTTTTTGGCCCGATAATGGAAGATGTAGATCACAAAGTAAGTTTGATTCCTGACTTTATTTCAAACTGCGGTATGGCTCGTGTATTTGCTTACTTCATGGAGAAAAAAGTACAAATGACCGATGAGGCTATTTTCCAAGACACCTCAGAAATTATCAAAAAAGCAATTGAAAAAGCACATGCTTTAAATAGCGAAAAAACTAACATCAGCGCTACCGCTTTTGAAATCGCTTTGAAACAGTTAGTGTAAGTACATAATAAATTAAAAAACTTTCATTCTGTTTAGTTTGAAAGAATACTATTAGATCAGTTCGATGAAAACGTCCAAAAGCGAATTCGTCGAACTGATTTTTTTTGCACTACACTTCATATCCCTTTTTTAACGCTCTATTCCCCTCCTACTTTTTTAATATTTGTTTAGTATATTAATCTAAAAAAGTAACAATTTTTATAATATATTAGCGTTTCCATAATAAAGAAAACTTCTATGAGTATATTGTTACAAGCAGATACCCTATCTGTTGCACAAGAAAATTTAGCCGATACGGTTCCAGTTGAAAAAACGTTATCCATTATCGAATTGCTAACAAGCGGAGGATTAGCAGGTAACATCATCATGGCCTCGCTATTTCTAATGTTTTTTGTCGCACTTTATTTATATTTTGAGCGCTTAATGGCAATTAATGCTGCCTCAAAAATCGACACTAATTTCATGGGACAAATCAGAGAAAATATTAGAAACGGTCGCATTGACAATGCAAAAATAGCATGTGCCCATTCCAATTCTCCTGTTGCCAGATTAATTGAGAAAGGAATTTCAAGAATTGGCAAGCCTCTTGATGATATCAACACGGCAATTGAAAATGCTGGAAAACTTGAAATTTACAAACTTGAAAAAAATGTAAGTATGCTAGCTACCATTTCTGGAGCTGGTCCTATGACTGGTTTCTTAGGAACAGTAGTAGGGATGATTCAAGCTTTTCACAAGATGGCAAGTTCTGGCGGACAAATAGAAGTTGGTGCACTATCTGAAGGAATTTACACTGCAATGACAACAACTGTGGTTGGTTTAGTAGTTGGAATTATAGCTTACGTAGGATACAACCATTTGGTTGTAAAAACAGATAAAATTGTTCACCAGATGGAAGCGAATGCAGTTGACTTTTTAGACTTATTAAACGACCCAGCATAATTATGAATTTAAGAGGAAGAAATAAAGTTAGTGCAGAATTCAATATGTCGTCTATGACCGATATTGTTTTCCTATTGCTGATATTCTTTATGCTTACATCAACTATGGTAACCACCAATGCTTTAGATTTGGTGCTACCAAAAGCAAAAGGAAAAACAGACAGTAATAAAAACATCGCAGTAAGTATCAATAAAAAACTAGAGTTTTTCATTGATAAAGAACCAGTTTCAGAAGCTGAATTGGAATCAAAATTGTTATCCTTATTTACGGCTGATAAGGAGAAGGCAATCATTTTAAGAGCTGAAGAAGGGGTACCAATTGAGAAAGCCGTCAATGTTTTGGATATTGCAAACCGAAATCAAATCAAAGTTGTTTTAGCAGTAAGACCTAAATAACAACACCCGTCCTTTAAAAAAAGAGCTATTCTACATGAAATATTTAGAAACAGAAGAAGAAAAAAAATCATTTGCAATCACATCAATCATTTTTGTGATTCTACTTGTTTTGTTCTTTTATTTAGGATTAACGTCTTTAGACCCACCTCCTGAAAATGGAATTGCAATAAACTTTGGAACAACTGAATTTGGATCCGGAGAGATACAGCCCACAGAACCTATTCAATCAGCACCAATAGCAACTGCAGCGAAACAAGCGGCATCAAGTAACGACGATATTCTTTCGCAAGATATTGAAGAAGCTGTTGTGATGAAGCAAACAAAAAAAATACAACCTTCAAAAGAAACAGCCAAAGAAGAGGTTAAACCAAAACCGAAAGAAAACCCACAACCCTCAAAAAGTACTTCTGATGCGCTTTCAAGTATCTTAAACGGACCCAAATCAGACGGAAAAGCAAAAGGCGGAGAAGGAAATGATAATGTTGCGGGAGACAAAGGAAGCTTAAATGGCGATCCTTATGCTAACAGTTATTACGGATCCGGAAGCGGTACCGGAAATGGTAGCGGATGGGGCTTAAACGGACGAAGCATCGCCTCAAGAGGGAAAGAAGTACAGAAATGCAATGAATTTGGCACTGTCGTTGTGCAAATAACAGTAAATAGAAGCGGAAATGTTATTGCTGCCAAATATACTAAAGGCACAACTAATACTAATCCCTGTCTAGTAGAACCAGCATTGGCAACGGCCAGAAAATACAAATGGCAACCCGATTCCAATGCACCGGAAACTCAAATTGGTTTTATTACCGTTAATTTCAAATTAGGAGAATAGCTTTTTTTGATATTTAAACAGCAATTTATAAAATCACCATAAGCACTTTCAATATTTTTACATTAAAAAAAACAGCAATCTAATACGATTTTAAGAGTCCATAAAACTTAAACTCTTAATAATTTTAAAAAGCATTTTCTCTTTACTGTTTTAAAAGTGTCTTCATACGAATACAACCAATACTAAAATAAAATGAACTATCAAGAAACGACGGATTGGATGTTTAACCAACTCCCAATGTATCAGCTTCAGGGTGCCTCTGCCTATAAAAAGGATTTGACAAACACGCACCTACTGATCAATCATCTTGGCAATCCCCATAAAGAATTAAAATGCGTTCACGTTGCCGGGACAAATGGTAAAGGCTCGACATCTCATATGTTAGCATCGGTACTTCAGGAAGCAGGCTACAAAGTGGGCTTATATACGTCTCCGCACCTTAAAGATTTCAGGGAACGTATTAAAATAAATGGCGCAGATATAACAGAAGGATTTGTTTGTACTTTTATAAATGAAAACAAACCTTTTTTTGAATCGAATGACATCAGTTTTTTCGAAATGAGCGTTGGAATGGCGTTTGATTACTTTGCAAAAGAGAAAGTAGATATCGCTATTATCGAAGTCGGAATGGGTGGCCGATTAGACGCAACAAACATCATCACTCCCTTAGTATCAATAATTACAAATATTGGCTTAGATCACACACAGTTCCTTGGAAATACTATTAAAGCGATAGCTGGCGAAAAAGCGGGAATCATAAAGCCAAATATCCCGGTCGTCATTGGAGAATACACCACCGAAACTAAGACTGTTTTTTTGGCTAAAGCCAAAGAAAACAACTCAGAAATCTATTTTGCCTCCGACTTGATTTTAGAAAATTATCCATCAGATTTAATAGGCGACTACCAAATTCACAATAAAAAATCAGTTTTGCAGACTATTGCAATACTAAACTCACTCCCGGAATTCACCATTACTGAAGGCAATATTAAAACTGGACTTCTAAACGTGGTAAAAAACACTGGGCTTCAAGGAAGATGGCAGCAACTGGGCGAATCGCCAAAAGTAATTTGCGATACCGCACACAATAAACACGGACTAGAGATTGTCTTGAATCAAATTCAAAAAGAACAATTTAATAAATTACACATCGTTTTAGGTGTGGTCAATGATAAAGACTTGGATCAAATCTTACCTCTGTTCCCAAAAAATGCGATTTATTACTTTGCAAAGCCAAATAATCCACGTGGATTAGATGCGACAATTTTAGCAGACAAATCAAGCCAACATGGCTTAACAGGAACAGTATTTAATTCAATTACAACAGCTTACCAAAATGCATTGAAAGCAGCCGAAGACACTGACTTGATATACATTGGCGGCAGTACCTTTGTGGTTGCAGAAATTTTATAATTTTTTTTATTTTTTGCTTGTTTATTCAAAAAACAGCCTTATATTTGCACTCGCAATAAGGAAATGAAAATTATCGAATTGCATTAGGGCGATTAGCTCAGCTGGTTCAGAGCACCTCGTTTACACCGAGGGGGTCGGGGGTTCGAACCCCTCATCGCCCACAAAACTTCTCAAGAAATTGAGGAGTTTTTTTTTGCTTTTTTTTGAAAGAATCAATTAATTACAACTTATAAAAAAACCGATTATATCATTCTAAATACAATCAGTTTTTTTACTCGAACTTCATCCTAACTTTATCATGAAAAGTACTTAAACCTAAAAAGCTAACTTAATAAATTAACGTCTGAATAGCGTGTGGTAAAATAAAAACTTCGGTGGCTTTTGCACCAATGCATAAATTATACTTCAGCTTTTCATTTGTTTTATTCATAACAACAGTCACTACTTTCCCATCTTGGTTCAAGAAAGAGGTTGTTAGCAATTGGCTTCTACTAGATACACTACTAATTCTTTTAGCCTTTTCACCAATAAATTTAGAAAAATGTCCAATTACATAATAAGAAGGAGTATAAATTAAGCCTCCCGTTCTTGTATCACCATGAAGAGGTGCAAAACAAAAATTCCCTACATGGTTAGGCCCACCATTTTGATCCAAAAGAACATTCCAATCTGTCCATCCTACAGTACCGTTATTAAAATCATGAATCATTGATTCACCATATCGTTCCCCATTAGCCCATCGTTGTAGTTTAGAATAATCAAATTTCTCTACACATCCTTCAGTAAAAAGTAAATTTTTATCTGGGTACATCTCATGAACTTTCCCAACAGTTTCAAACATGGAATCTCCTCCACTCCAGCTTTCGTACCAATGAAAACCAATTCCCCAAACATACTTACTAGCTTCTGGATCATCCAGAATAGTAGTTGCTCTTTGTGAAAGCAAGTCTCTATTGTGATCCCAAACCGTTAGTTTTTTATCACCAAATCCAGATTTTTGTAGCGTGGGTCCTAGATAATTTTTTACAAAATCACGTTCTTCTTCAGCTGTATATATACATGATTCCCAAGTTTGTTTTGCCATTGGTTCGTTTTGAACAGTTAAACCCCATATCGGGATCCCTTCCTTCTCATAACTTTCGATAAATTTCACATAATAATTTGCCCATGCCTGGTAAAACTCTGGTAATAATTTCCCTCCTTGTAGCATGTTCTTCGTATCTTTCATAAAAGCAGGCGGGCTCCACGGACTGGCATAAACAGTTACCTTACCACCTGCGGTTGCGATTGCTTTTTTCATTAATGGAATCCTGAATTCTCTATCATGAGCAATACTAAAACTTTTTAACGCAGCATCGCCTTCATTGATATAAGTATAACTTCCTGAGCTAAAATCACAACTGTGTATATTGGTTCTAATTATGGAATACCCAATTCCTTTATCCTTATCGTAGTAAGCCTTTAAAAACTCTTCCTGACTTTTCTTAGATAATTTTGCAAAAACTTCAGCACTAGCATCAGTAATTGCCCCGCCAATACCTAAATAGGTTTGAAATGTTTTCTTTGGGTTCACAAAAACACATAGCTGTGTTTCAAGTGGCTGTTTTAGATCTTTGAATTGTAAGTTTACGTCTGTTTTTGTTAATCGGAAATCTGTATTATCTGCCGATGTATAAACAGTTACATTCCTGCCATCGACAGAAAACGACGCCGCTTCAATTTGTTTTTTTTGCGAAGAACAAGCAAAAAGAGTAACTGCTAACAATGCTACTATCGAATTTTTTTTCATTCTTATTTTTTTATATTATTTTACCAAATGTAAATTCGTATAGACTCTCCTTCTACAAAGAAACCAAATAATTAAAAAACATTGTCACAACACTCCTAAAACAATCTACGAAGACGACTCTATTAAAAAAACCGGATAATTGCCTACACTAAATACTCTAATGTTCTTTCCAATGCCATTCCTCTTGATCCTTTAATAAGTATCGTACTATTTTTGATTGCTTCATTCTTTAATCCAATTGAAAAAGAATCAAATGATTTATGAAATTGAAATTGAGAATTATCAACCTTGCATAAATAAAATGCCGCGCCAATAAAGAAACATCGTACTTCTTTCTCATTCAAAAGAAAATTAACGAGCTCCTGATGTTCTCTCTCACTTTCATCACCCAATTCAAACATATCTCCTAAGATCATTATCTTATTAGAACTGTCTAATTGAAGGAAATTCTCAATCGCAACCGCCATACTGCTTGGATTAGCATTATAAGCATCTAGAATAATCTGATTTGTTCCCTTCGTCAACAGTTGTGACCTGTTGTTTTCAGGGACATAACCCTCTAAAGCTTCTTTTATAGACAAATCATTGACTTTAAAGAACTTTCCTATAGTCAATGCTGCATTTAAATTATTAGCATTATATAGGCCTATTAAATGAGATGAAATTATAATATCCGCATAACCTATCTCAACAAATGGATTCGCCTTCACTGATGTAATACACACATCCGTATTATCTCTATTTACACCAAAAGTAAATGACTTTATATTTTTTGTTTTTTCAATTTGAATAGGATCTTCAAAGTTTACAAAAGCTAATTTATCGTTTTGAAACAAATACTTATACATTTCACTTTTACCCTCAATAACACCAGCAACGCCACCAAATCCTTCCAAATGCGCTTTACCAAAGTTCGTTATATAACCATAATCAGGTTTTGCAATTTCACAAAGAAACTCAATTTCCTTTTTATGATTGGCCCCCATTTCTACTATTCCTATTTCCGTTTCTGCATTAAAAGACAACAAAGTCAAAGGAACTCCGATATGATTATTTAGATTACCAACGGTTGCTTTTGTTTTGTATTTCTTAGCAAGAACTACTTGAATTAACTCTTTTGTAGTTGTTTTTCCATTACTACCCGTAAGCGCAATGATAGGCAACTTTAAATATGTTCGATGGAATTTTGCCAACTTTTGCAAAGCAAATAAACTGTCATCCACTAAGATTGTTCTTTCATCAAGATAGTACGCTTCATTATCAATTAACACATAAGACGCGCCCTTTTCTAAAGCTTCCTTTGCAAATCTATTGGCGTCAAACCGATCTCCTTTTATGGCAACAAATAATGAATTTGACTCTATTTTACGCGTGTCAATTGAAACTGATTTACATTTCAAAAATAAACTATGAATTCTAGCTATATCCATTTAAAAACGATTAAAAAAAAAGCCCTAATGAAAGGGCTTTAATTACTATTTTATATAAAAATTTAATTTCTCGCTGATTTTCTTTTATCAGATTTTGGTCCAACTCTAGACATTGCACATCTAAATCCGATATAGTCAGTAGCCATATCTTGTGGAAAATACCTTCTTTGAGCAGGATCTAACCAATAGGCTCTGTCTCTCCACGACCCACCTTTATAAACTCTTACATCATCATTTATCAAAGTTGTTCTCTTATTAGATCTATCGTATTTTCTAACCATTGATCCTAAGCTATCTGTTGTTACATTGTGCTTAGGTGAATTATACATTGATTTATCCCCTTTTACTTTATCAGTATCTGACTCAGAAGACCCAAAATCATAATATTTAGACGACTGTTTATCACCATCTCTATAATTGATATTATTACTCTTATCAAAATTTTGTCTCAAATACGTTTCGTTTTCATCAACTGGAACTTGCGCAATTTGACCTGGAAAACTTCTTACTATAATTTTCCCATTACTTAAAGTATCATGCTTCATTGTCTCTAAAGTGACAATTTCTACTTTACCATCTGCTCCAATTTTATTTTTAGTATAACGGTTTCCTCTAAAATAATTGAAATCATTTGATTCGTTATCTATTATAGGTCTGTAAACATCGGCAACCCATTCGGCCACATTTCCAGCCATATCATACAATCCAAAATCATTTGCCGGATACTTTTTAACTGCATTAGTTATATCAGCTCCATCATCTGACCAACCTGCAATTCCACCGTAATCTCCATTACCTTGTTTAAAGTTAGCCAACTGATCTCCTTTACTTTGTCTTTTTCCAGAACGGGTATAACTACCAGACCAAGGATATTTTTTCTGTCCCTTATAAATATTATATTCTCTCTGCCCTACATCAGCAGCGGCTGCATATTCCCATTCAGCCTCAGTAGGTAGTCTGTATTCTGGCAAAATAATACCTGATGAACGTTGTGCGTACACATTTTTTTGTTCAACAACTTTTCCATCTTTACCAGCTTTAGGGCTTTTCTTAGCTCCTTTTGGTAAAACAATTTCTTCATTTCCTCCATAAGTCATCTTAGGAGCTGCTAAATACGTGTCTGTACTAAACGAACTCTCAGCAGTAACATCCTGCGTTTTAGCATTTTTTTTCAAATACCCATTTTTTTCTAATAAGGCCTCATTAACGCGATCTGTTCTCCACTTGCTAAATTCTACCGCTTGAATCCAATTCACACCAACTACAGGATAATCTGCATAAGATGGGTGTCTTAAATAGTTATTAGTCATAGTTTCATTATAACCCAATCTATTTCTCCACACTAAAGTATCCGGCGAAGCACCTTCATATATATATTTGTAATTATCTTCGGTAGGCGGGAATACATTTTTCAACCAATCTAAATATTCTAAATACATAAAATTAGTAACCTCAGTTTCGTCCATATAGAAAGACTGAACATGTTGTTGCGTTGGAGTATTGTTCCAATCATGCATAACATCATCCTGGACTTTACCCATCGTAAAAGTTCCTCCTTCAACAAAAATCAATCCAGGTCCAGCTACTTGTTTTTTACTACTAGCAGCTTTTTTACTTTCGACATTCCAGCCAGTACCCCTTGACGCATTTTTTGAACTCGATTTTTTACTACAACTGGCAAAACCAATAATCATTGTTATCGATAGCAGCAATCGCAAGGCTGTAATTTTATTTACTTTCATACTCTTTTAAAGGTAATAATTTAAGTGTTGCAATATAATAATTAACAATTAACCCGCAACACCGTTTTTGATAATTTTATTCTGATGATTGATATAAAACATATTATACAAATCAAACGCAAATTTATACTATTTATTATTTATTTTTATACTAAAACATATATTTTTACTTTATATAACAATTATCTATTCATGCAATTTAAGCAAAAAATGCAAAAACTACTACTTTATAGTTTATTACTACTTTCTTATATATCATATGGACAGACTACAGCTGATGTAACTATTACATGGATAGAAAAAACTGAATTCTCGCCTGGAACTTATAAAATTAATATCCCGCAATTCAAAGGAAATAGCTACCACTATGATCCATCCGAACAAAAACTTATGTTTACGACTCAATTAAAGACAGCGGTCCTTTTTGACGAAAATAACATCCAAATTACCAATGTTGTTTACGAATCAATCACCACTGATCAACTTGGAGATCTAGCCCCTGAAAATATCCCGAAAAAAATAACGCCTTCACTAAGAAACACACAATCACGAGGCATCACCCAATCCTTTCTCAGTTTGTCCCCCATAGTAAAAGATGAATATGGCTATAAAAGAATCAACTCTTTTTCATATAATATCAATAATACAACCGCAAAGACCTCGCCGTCTAACAAAACAATAAATTCAATCTCCAACTCTATTTTAGGGAGCGGAGACTGGTATCGTTTTTACATTGAAAAATCTGGAGTCTATAAAATTTCTAAAAGTTTTTTACAAGACATGGGCCTTAACACTAATACCGTTAATCCAAAAAAAATAAAACTATATGGAAATGGAGGAAGAATGCTACCCTTGTCAAACAATATTTATTACCCTTCTGATTTAACCGAAAATGCAATCCAAATTATTGGAGAAAATGACGAAAGCTTCGACAATGACGACTACATTTTATTCTATGCCGAAGGCCTTGACACATACAATATAGAAAGTCAAACTTACAGCAATCTTTATGAAAGTAAATCCTATTACTACATCACGACTTCAGCAGAAGACGGAAAAAGAATTAAAGAAACAAACCAACCCGCCGGCAACAGCACACTCAACTTAAACACTTTTGACGACTATCAATTTCATGAATTAGATTTAATAAATATTGCAAAACTAGGTAGACAATGGTTTGGGGAATCTTTTGACATTAAGCAAGATCAGGAATTTGAATTTAATTTTCCAAACATAGACGTCACCACACCTATAAAAATTAAAACTACCGTAGCTTCTGCAGCTTATACACCTACTTCTTTTCAAATAAGTTCCAATAGCCAAAACATTGGTACCATATCCTTTCCTGCGATAAATACTAATTCAGAAACTGAATTCAACACTGGTACTTTACCGAGCAACACCTCCTTTAATGGATCTGAAAATATAAAAATAAAACTCACCTATAACAACAACAGCGTTCCCGGTTCAAAAGGCTTTCTGGATAACATCCAATTAATTGCAAAAAGAAAACTTCAAGGGTATGCAAAACAATTCAACTTTCAATACGACGCTTCAATTGCTAGCTTAGGAATCGTTAATTACACCATTTCAAACGCAGGAGGAATTAGTCAGGTTTGGGATATTACCGACCTATATAATGTAAGTAAATCTGAAAACACCAATCAAACGAGTTTTTCATTCAAAGCAAATTTAGGAGAACTCAGGAAATATGTTGCAATTGACGCCTCTGACTATTACACCCCTAAAAAAGACAGCAAACCTAAAGTACTTAACCAAAACATAAAAGGAACCATTTTCAAAAATAATCAAGGTCGATTTGAAGATATAGACTATGTAATTATCACTCCGAATTCTTTAATTACGCAAGCTGAAAAACTAGCCAATTTCCATAGATCCTATTCGAAACTAAATGTAAAAGTAATTACAACAGAATCAATATACCCTGAATTTTCTTCAGGAAAGCAAGATATCGCGGCAATTAGAAATTGCATAAAATATATTTATGAAAATGCTTCGACCGCTGCTAAGAGAATAAAATACGTAAACCTTTTTGGCGATGCTTCTTATGACTATAAGAACCGAATCGCGAACAACACTAATATCGTACCCACATATCACGCACTTAACAGCCGCACAACAGGAGAAGCTTCATTTGCATCTGATGATTTTTATGGTTTAATGGATAGCAATGAGGGAAATATTATTTCTTTTTTTGGAGGTATTGATATTGCAGTTGGAAGAATGATTGTAAACAATCCACAACAGGCTGAAGAAATGGTAAATAAGGTAATTGAATACCATGACATAAAATCATATGGAAGCTGGAGAAACAACTTCGTGATGATTAGCGATGATTCAGACGCGACCTCCGATGCCAATTTACAAAGCAGACAAAATACATTAGCCGATATAATCACCACTCAAAAACCATTTTTTAATATCAATAAAATTATTTTAGACTCTTACATTCAAG
Organism: Flavobacterium gillisiae; assembly: GCF_900107635.1. GTDB lineage: Bacteria > Bacteroidota > Bacteroidia > Flavobacteriales > Flavobacteriaceae > Flavobacterium > Flavobacterium gillisiae. The sequence goes on along the minus strand of NZ_FNRD01000010.1, from coordinate 16,010 downwards.
AAGCGTCTGCGGGAGGTTTTAGATATCCAAAGGCCAGAACAGATTTGTTCAATGCATTTGAAAAAGGTGCTTTGGTTTTCAATTATCTGGGACATGGTGGCGAAGATGGATTATCGTCTGAACGGATTTGGGAAAAATCTGACGGACAAAATTTAAATAACCAATACAAATACCCCTTATTTATAACTATTACCTGCGAATTCTCCCGTTTTGATAACCCTTCGAGACCCACAGCTGGGGAATACACGTATTGGAATCCAAAAGGTGGCGCCATTGCAATGATTACCACGATTCGTTCTATCGGGCAATTTAGCGCTGAAAACTTCAATGATATTTTATCTGAAAAACTGTTCTCTTTTGGCTCAAGCCAATACACTTCTATTGCTGAAGCGCTTCGAATATCAAAAAACAGTAATCCAAACAGTGCTACAAATGTAGTTTTCTACATAGGTGATCCCGCGTTAGTCCTAGCGATACCTAAAGCAAAAATAAAGCTTACAAAAGTAAATGACATTCCAGTATCAGAAACAACAGACGACTTCAAATCATTAGCTCGCATGAAAGTAAGCGGAGAATTAACCGATGAAAACGACATGCGCCTAACCAATTACAACGGAGAAGTGTCTACTACAATATTTGACAAAACCATCCCAAGGACAACATTAAATAACGACGGCAATAGCACGCCAATAAAATTCAACACTATAGGCGAAACTATTTTTAGAGGAAATGCTTCTGTTGCAAATGGTTTGTTTGAATTTAGTTTCGTTGTCCCTAGAGACATTCGCATTCCCTTGGCAAACGGAAAAATGAGTTTCTATGCTAAAAAAGACCAAGCCTTAGAAAACCAAACTGGATTTGACACCAGTATCCAGATAGGCGGAATTAATGAAAATGCCACCGAAGACAATATTAGCCCAAAAGTTAAGTTATATATGAATGATGAAACTTTTGTTTCTGGCAGTATAACAAATTCATCCCCATTTCTATTGGCTTTTCTCGAGGATGAAAACGGTATCAATACTGCTAGCGGCATAGGACATGATATTGTGGCGATTTTAGACGGAGATGTAAGCAATCCATTTATATTAAATGATTACTATCAAACAAATCTTGATGATTACACCAAAGGAAGCCTCCGATTTCCTTTGCGTAATTTAGCGGTTGGTTTACATACCATTACATTTAAAGCGTGGGACGTTTACAATAATCCAATAACTACAGAAATACAGTTTTTGGTCGTTGGGGACGAAACAATAACTTTGACACATGTATTAAATTATCCAAATCCATTTGTTAATTACACTGAATTTTGGTTTACACACAACAGGCCTTTTGAGCCTTTAATGACGCAAATACAAATTATGACAATAACAGGTAAAGTGGTCTGGACAACAAACCAAATCATTTCAACCGAAGGTTTTTTATCAAAAGAGATTACATGGGATGGGAAAGATGATTTTGGAAATAGAATAGGAAAAGGAGTGTACATATACAAACTCACCGTCAAATCAACCCTAACCAATCAAAAAGCTGAAAAGTTTGAAAAGCTTGTGATACTTTAATAAAACACTATATTTGTTTAATGAATTCCTACAAAAAATGAGAAAACTAATACTTTTTACAAGCTGCTTACTCGCCATTTCTTTTGCAAATGCTCAAGACAGAGTAATTACAACCGCTGTCCCTTTTTTATTAGTCTCGGCTGATGCCAGGGCTGCAGGTATGGCAGATATAGGAGTTGCTACATCAGCAGATGCTTTTTCGCAACAATGGAATCCAGCAAAATATGCCTTTGCAACTGACAAGCAAGGATTTTCCATAAGCTACACGCCCTATCTTACGGACTTAGCAAATGACATCTCATTAGGGCAATTAACATATTACAATAAAATAAGCGACCGAAGTGCTTTTGCAGGTAGCATCCGTTATTTTGGTTTCGGAGAAATCGAATTACGTGAAACCGGAGATCCAACTGAGGTTCCTAGAACAGTTTCACCCAATGAGTTTGCAATGGATGGCTCTTATTCCTTAAAATTAAGCGAAAAATTCTCTATGGCCGTTGCCGGTAGATACATTCACTCCAATTTAAAAGTAGTAACCGATAATGGAGATGCTTCGGCAGCTAATTCGTTTGCAATAGATGTTGCAGGGTTTTACCAATCAGAAGAAATGGCATACACTGAATTCAATGGAAGATGGAGAGCAGGATTTAATATTCAGAATTTAGGTCCGAAAATCAGTTATGATAATGACGAAATAAGCACTAACTTTTTACCGGCAAATTTAAAAGTAGGAACAGGATTTGACTTTATTTTAGACGATTACAACAAAGTAGCGTTAAATGTAGAATTCAACAAATTATTAGTACCCACACCGCAAGACCCCGATTTAAATGGGGACGGAACAATTACACCTGAAGAAAGAGCACAAAATTTAGATAATTATCGTTCTATTGGCTGGGTTTCCGGTGTATTTAAATCATTTGGAGATGCTCCGGACGGTTTTAGCGAAGAAGTGAAAGAAGTAACTTATGCGGTAGGAGCTGAATATTCATACCAAGACTCCTTTTCTATGCGCGTGGGTTATTTTAATGAAAGTCCATTAAAAGGCGCTAGAAAATTCTTTTCTATGGGTGCAGGCTTTAAATATAATGTAGTCAAAGTAGACGTCTCTTATTTGTTTTCAGCTTCAAAAGTTAAAAATCCATTAGAAAATACATTACGTTTCTCTCTTACCTTTAATTTTGGAGACAAATATGATGTATATTAGCGATATCTAAAATCAAATTAACAATCCAAATTTCAACACCATGAAATTTGGATTTTTTTTCCTTAAAAACCGATGAAAAAAATTACTATTACCAGCCAATTTTCGGCTTATAACTCACTTCAAGAATTACCTACTGACATCCAAGATTTGATGGAACAAGCTGTCGCGGTTAGAAAAAACGCCTATGCACCTTATTCAAAATTTCGGGTAGGCGCCGCTCTTTTATTAGACAATGGAAAAATTGTATTAGGCTCAAACCAAGAAAATGCCGCATATCCTTCAGGCCTATGCGCTGAACGCGTCGCTATTTTTCACGCAGGTGCTGTATATCCTAATGCGAAAATTCTAAAGATGGCAATCACCGCAGCTTCAGATACAAATAAAACAATCGCACCAATCCCACCTTGTGGAGCTTGTAGGCAATCAATAGCCGAATATGAAACCCGACAAGAGACTCCGATAGAAATTTATTTCATGGGAGAAACAGGCGATATTTACAAATCAGATTCGCTAAAAAACTTGCTACCATTTATGTTCGACAAAAAATTCTTGTAAAAAACCTAAAAAGAAGCCTTTTAATTTTACTTCTTAGATGGAATGTCTTATTTTTGCGATTCGCAAATTTGTGTGAGGAGACTATTTTGCGTTATAGGTACTAGTTGATAACACAATAAAAACTTTAGCAAAAGAACAATTGAGATGAAAGAAGTTACAAAAGAGGTTTATTTAAAGTGGTATGAAGATATGCTCCTTTGGAGAAAGTTTGAAGACAAACTTGCAGCATTATACATACAACAGAAAGTCAGAGGATTTTTACATTTATACAATGGTCAAGAAGCCGTACTTGCAGGTGCTCTGCATGCGATGGACTTGACAAAAGACAAAATGATTACGGCGTACAGGAATCACGTTCAACCAATCGGAATGGGTGTAGACCCAAGACGTGTAATGGCTGAACTTTTAGGAAAAGTTACCGGAACTTCAAAAGGAATGGGTGGTTCTATGCATATTTTCTCTAAAGAACACCGTTTTTATGGTGGTCACGGGATTGTAGGAGGACAAATTCCTGTAGGAGCAGGATTAGCTTTTGCAGATAAATATTTTGAAACAGGCGGAGTAACCATGACCTATTTTGGAGATGGAGCTGCTCGCCAAGGATCACTTCACGAAGCTTTTAACATGGCTATGTTATGGAAATTGCCAGTTGTCTTTATCGTTGAAAACAACGGTTACGCAATGGGAACTTCTGTAGAAAGAACAGCAAACCACACAGATATATGGAAACTAGGCTTAGGGTACGAAATGCCTTGTGGACCAGTTGATGGAATGAATCCTGTAAAAGTAGCGGAAGCGATGACAGAAGCGATCGATAGAGCAAGACGTGGAGACGGACCTACATTCCTCGAAATGAAAACATATCGTTACAGAGGACACTCAATGTCTGACGCTCAGCTATACCGTTCTAAAGACGAAGTAGAAGAATATAAAAAAATTGACCCTATTACTCAAGTTTTAGACTTGATAAAAGATCAAAAATATGCTACCGAAGAAGAAATTGCTGCAATTGACCAAAGAGTAAAAGATTTAGTCCAAGAATGTGTAACATTCGCAGAAGAATCTGATTACCCTCCAGTGCAACAACTTTACGACGTAGTATACGATCAAGAAAACTATCCATTCATACCTCATAAACTATAAATCAATTATGGCAACAATTATAACAATGCCTCGTTTGAGCGATACTATGACGGAAGGAACGGTAGCGACTTGGCTTAAAAAAGTAGGCGATAAAATTAGCGAAGGAGATATCCTAGCTGAAATTGAAACCGACAAAGCAACAATGGAGTTTGAATCCTTTAACGAAGGAACGCTACTATATATAGGAATTCCAGAAGGAGAAACTGCACCAGTAGATTCTTTACTTGCTATTATAGGAAAAGAAGGAGAAGACGTTGCTGCATTAATTGCAGGAAAATCAGCACCTGAAACCGAAGCAGCTAAATCTGAAACTGAAAAAGCTCCTACTCCATCTGAAACTACAAAAGAAGAAAAAGTATCAGCAGCAGCATCTTTACCAAAAGGAGTTGTTGTAGTTACTATGCCACGTTTAAGTGATACTATGACAGAGGGCACAGTAGCATCTTGGTTAAAAAAGGTAGGAGACAAAGTTAGTGAAGGTGACATCCTAGCTGAAATCGAAACAGATAAAGCGACGATGGAATTTGAATCTTTCAACGAAGGTACCTTATTGTACATAGGTATCGAAGAAGGAAATGCTGCACCAATTGATAGCTTACTAGCAATAATTGGACCTGCAGGAACAGACATCACAGGTATTGCTGAAAATTATAGCGCTAAAGGTTCAACTTCATCTACCGTAGCAACGGTAGAAGCTACATCAGTACCAGCAGACGCAGCAACACCAGTTACTCAAGAAGCTTCAACTGATGGACAGCGAATTTTAGCATCGCCATTAGCAAAGAAAATTGCAAGTGACAAAGGAATTCAATTGACACAAGTAAAAGGTTCAGGTGAAAACGGACGTATCGTGAAAAGTGATATTGAAAATTTCACTCCTGCTGCACCAACTAGCACAGCACCCGCTGCTGCTACTGCTGCAAAAGCAACTACTGCTGCTGCAACAGCTCCAAAAGTATTTGTTCCTGCAGGAGAAGTATTTACAGAAGAGATTAAGAATTCGCAAATGCGAAAAATTATAGCCAAGCGATTGGCAGAGTCTTTATTTACTGCGCCTCATTATAACTTAACTATCGAAGTTACGATGGATGACGCAATGAAATCTAGAGCTATAATCAACAGTATTCCTGATACAAAAGTTTCTTTCAATGACATGGTCATCAAAGCATGTGCTATGGCATTAAAAAAACATCCAAAAGTTAACTCTCAATGGAAAGAAGATGCAATTACAATCAACCATCATGTTAATATTGGTGTTGCTGTAGCTGTAGAAGATGGATTAGTTGTTCCTGTTTTGAAATTTACAGATGCAATGAGTTTATCTCAAATTGGTGGAAGCGTAAGAGATCTCGCTGGAAGAGCAAAAAACAAAAAACTACTACCAACAGAAATGGAAGGAAGTACTTTTACTGTTTCTAACCTAGGAATGTTTGGTATTGTAGAATTCAATTCTATAATCAACCAACCTAACTCTGCTATCCTTTCAGTAGGAGCAATTGTAGAGAAACCAGTGGTTAAAAACGGCCAAATTGTAGTAGGAAACACCATGATGCTATCTCTAGCTTGTGACCACCGTACTATCGATGGAGCAACTGGAGCTCAGTTCTTACAAACATTGAAACTATATATAGAAAATCCAGTGACGATGCTTGCATAATTACTGATTTTATATAAAACCAAAACCCGTCTTGAGTAATCTTGACGGGTTTTTTATTTGGGCATGTCCCCGCTTCCACTAAAGTTTCAGCGGCGTCGGGCTGTTCGCTATATCTTTTATTCCATTTCATTCCATAAAAGGATGCCGCTTCCATCCCTCATGCGAAAACGACACGCTACAAAAATTAACCTATATTTTATTCTTAGCTTCAATCCACATCGACATATACTTGGTACTTTTTAAAGCATGATGCTGCAGTAATGACCCCATAAAATTATTCAAACGATGTTCTTGTAAATTAGCTTGTAGCCATTTTATCTTCTTCATAAAATCATCCTCAAAAAATCCTCTTAAATACCGGTGATTAATTATTTCAACTCCGTTTTTTTGACCTTCCAGCCAAAGCTTTTCATCTTGATATAACGCCACCGCTTCCTTTGCAAAAACTTCTGGATCATCCGTTATAAAACCATTCCAATCCAAATCACCATACATCGATTCTGCTCCAATAGAGGTAGTGCCACTTGGAGTACCACATTGCATAGCTTCTAATAGCTTTCCCTTAATTCCAGCGCCAAAACGCAAAGGAGCTAGCACTACTCGAGCTTCTTGCACAACTTCACTCGCATTAGCGGCACGGCCCTTTACTATAAAACCTTCCTTGACATTATTGAGTTGCAACACTTTTTGCGATGGATAAGCACCATAAACATTTAAAACAGCCTTAGGCAACTGCTTTTTTATAAGAGGCCAGATAGTTTCTTTTAAATATTGAACCGCATTCCAATTGGGTTCATGGAGAAAATTACCAATGAAAACAAAATTCTTTCTTTCTTCAAATGAAGGCAATTTGTCTATGTCGGCATTAGATATTTCTTCCAATAAAAAAGGCAAATAAAACAATAGTAAACTATCAATTTTAAATGTTTCGGTAAGCAGCTGCATTTCATATTCTGAAATCATCAAAGACAAATCACAACGCAAAATACTAGCTATTTCTCTTTTGGCAACTTCTTCCACCAATAAATCAGCCTCCACAAAAGCTCGTTTCTCTTTGAATGCTCTCTGACGAGCTACCCGTAAGCAATGCAAATCTTCGGTATCTAATAACCGCAAGGCTTCTGGACTGTTTTCACTTACACGCCAGCCAAACTGCTCTTCCATCATAAACCGATCAAACAACACCACCGACGGATTTAGTTCTTTTACGAAAACATCAAAACTCGAACAATTTAATGTTATTGTTTTTTTTATTACTTCTTCTAACTCCAAGTCAACCATAAAATCACTGTCCATCGCAGGACTTGCGAATGTTACAACAAATCCTTCCTCCTTAAAAAGAGAAATCAACTGTAGCATTCTTGTCCCCGCAGCCGAAGAATTAGGTTCTGGCCAAACACTACCTATTATTAAAAGCTTTTTAAACTGATCCATCTTTGTAAATAATTTCACTTACAAAATAATACAATTTATAGCTCTAAACCATCATTTAAACAAGAAATCAGAAAGAAAACACTAATTTTGCATTAATTAAACAATATACCATGTTAGGATTAAAATTAATCACAGACCCAAGATGGGTAAATATAGTAGAGTCAAATATTGAAGAAATTTTAACCGACCATGCCTGGTGTGAACAAAAAGCAGCTTCGAATGCCATTAGCCTTATCACACAAAATTCCGAAAAAGAAGAATTGGTAACCGAATTGATGATAATAGCCCGAGAAGAACTAGAACACCTTCAGATGGTGCACGATCTAATAAAAAGCAAAGGACTAAGTTTAGGACGTGAACGTAAAGACCATTATGTAAATGAACTATTCAAATTCATGAAAAAAGACGGTAGTCGCAATGATGCTTTATGCGAACGATTATTATTTTCAGCTATGATTGAAGCACGAAGCTGCGAGCGATTCAAGGTACTCTCAGAAAACATTAAAGATACTGAGTTGGCAAAATTCTACAGAGACCTAATGATATCCGAAGCAGGGCATTACACTACATTTTTAGGCTTTGCTAGAAAATATGCCGATAACGTTGATGTAGACAAACGTTGGCAAGAATGGATTGATTTTGAAACATCCATCATTATCAACTACGGAAAAAATGAAACTATCCACGGATAGTGAATCAAAAAAAAACAAATAAAAAAAAGGGATGTCTTTCGGAGGGCACTGAAAAAGTCCCTAAAATGTAAAAATCGTAAAAAACAAAAAAAGAGCATAAACAGTAATGTTTATGCTCTTTTTCATTATTATAAACCTCTGTAAACTCAGAAAATCAAATTTGATTAAAAAAAAGATATCAAATTAAATCAAACTCTTATTTAATCGATCTTTTAGCGAGTTTTCGAAAACAGGGACTTTTTCAGTGCCCCCGTCTTTCGATCATCCTTTTTTTTATTATAAAACATCCTATTATTTTTTAACTATCATAAATTCTGAACGTCTGTTTGTAGCGTGCTCTTCATCGCTACAATTAAGTTGACAATCTATCTTTAGCTCAGATTCACCGAATCCCTTTCCATCTATTTTATCAGCACTAATTCCTTTAGAAACGATATAGTTTATAGTCGACTTAGCTCTTCTATCGGAAAGATCAAGGTTGTATTTATCATCTCCACGCGAATCAGTATGCGATTTTACAAAAATAACTAGATCCTCATTTTTAGACATTACATAAACTAACTTATCAAGTTCAGCAGCACCTTCTTTGGTTATATTGCTTTTATCGTAAGGAAAATAGATTGGGTTCAAAACGACTTCTCTTTCCGTAACAACAACCTCTTTCATAGGATCCAAAGAAATATTAACAACTAAACTCCCCTTGATAGTTTTTATAGCGACACTTTTTTGAGAAATAAAACCATCTTTATTTATTTCAACAAAATACTCTTTACTACAATCTACATCAAATTTTACCTCACCACTCTCATTAGACAATAATCTATCAACTACAATATCATTTCTATCTAACAAAGCCACTCTAGAATTAGATAATAAATTACCTGTCTTGGAGTTTTTAACTACTGTTACTATTTGTGATTTACATATTGGAATCGCACTGTATATATTATCAACACCAGAACGGTTGCTCGATAAAAATCCAATATTATTATCTTTATTATAAGTAAAAGCAAAATCATCCTTCGCTGAATTAACTGGCTCACCAATATTATAAGGTTGATTCACTTTATTCAAATCTACCGAAAAGATATCATACCCTCCAAAACCAGCTAATCCTTTTGAGGAAAAATACAACACATTATCATCTGAAATAAAAGGAAAACTTTCATCACCGACAGTATTTATAGTACTCCCAAGATTTTCGGGAGTTCCAAAACTCCCATCACTATTCACTTTAACTTTCCATATATCAATACCACCTATTGATCCAGGCATATTTGAAGAAAAATAAAGCATCTTTCCTTCGTTATCTATTGACGGATTACTAGTTGAATAACTACCACTGTTAAATGATAGTGGCGTAACTCTAGTCCACTTTCCATTTTCCTTCGTTGCTTTATATAAATTAACTTGGCCAATTTTTAATTTATTAACCTTGTCTTTTTCATATAAATCACCATTAAAACTTTCACTGGAAAAATATATAGTATTTCCATCTTTAGATAGCGACACCGGCCCTTCATGAAACCTTGTGTTTAATTCTGAAACAGAAATTGGTTCAGAATAGTTACCATCACTACTATATGTAGATTGATAAATATCTAAAAATGGTTCATCATTCACACCATAAGTTTTACCCCCTACGTTTCTAGCACTAGTAAAATACAAGGCATTACCATGCATTACTCCTCCAAAATCAGATTTATCAGAGTTAATTTCTAATTTATTAACCATGAATAACTTCTCCTTCTTCAAAAGTTCAGACAAATAGTCCTTATTAGCTATAAAATCAATAGCCCTTTTATCATTTGGTTTCATACTTGCAAATTGCTTCATCTGAATATTAGACTCCGCATACTTCCCATTCGATTTCAACACTTGTGCGTAATTATAATATACTTCCGCGTCTTGTTTACCCAGTATAGCTTTTGCATACCACTTCTCAGCCTCTACAGTATTGGCCATATTGAAATTACAATCGCCAAGCTGTTTATAAACGTACGAATCTGTATTTCCATCTTCAACTAACGACAGATATTCCTTAGTTGCTTGAACATATTCAAACTGTCCAAACAATTTATCAGCAATCTTTGTATCTTTATTTTGTGCTGTCAGTGAGATACTCGAAACCACCAAAAACAATAGTATAGTAATTTTTTTCATTAATCGTAAAGTTTAATATTAGAAAAATCTTGGAGAACGAGACACTTTTTTCGGAACAAATATATCATACAAGAGAATAAATTCATGCGAAGACGGACTAGTTACTTTCAAATCTGAAATAATATGATCGTACGCATAACCTATTCTTAATTCTGGTGTTACAGCAAAATTTACCATACCACCAAAACTATCTTCTAATCTATAAGTAGCTCCTATCTCAAATTTTTCTTTATACAAAAAGTTTGCAGATAAGTCCAAAGAAGGATTCACATTAGCTGCAGATTTAAGCATAAATGACGGCTTGAATTTTAAATCATAATTAACATCAAATACATACCCTGCAGTTAAAAAATAATGAGATACATCTGAACCATATTCACGTCCATTATAATCTAAATGTGCAGACTTTACTAAATTCGGAATTGAAAAAGCTACATAATAATTTTCTGTATAATAAAACGCACCAGCTCCTAAATTCAATGATGCATCATTAATATCTTCGCCAAAAATTCCTTCTGAAGGATCTGGCAAGGAAGATTGAATGTCTCTTAAACCAACTTGATGAAACGACACGCCAGCTTTTATTCCTAAAGCAAGTCGACTGGTCTCATTTAATTGTAAAGTATATGAAAAGTCTCCAAATACGTTCTGTTCAGTTACTGGCCCTACTTTATCTGAGATAAAAGACAAACCTGCTCCAACATTATTACCCACTGGTGCATGTCCAGAAAAAGTAAAAGAAGTGGGAGCTCCTTCAATATTAACCCACTGCTTTCTGTATAAAGCTCCAAAAGATATACTTTCCTTGGAACCTGCATAAGCGGGATTAACAATATTCATATTATACATATATTGCGTATAATGAGGGTTCTGTTGCGCATTTGAGTCAATATAGGCAATAAGAACTAAAAGAGAGGTCAAAAATATTTTATTCATATCTATTTGTTTTTCGTTTTATCCATCCAGAAATTAACATGGATTTCAAAAATAAATTAATTTACTACTTTTCTCTGATTAGATAGATCCAACCTGTTTTTGTTACGCCTTTATTCAGTTCTATTACATAGTAATAAGTTGCACTTGGAAGGTTATCTCCTTTATCTGACTGTCCTTTCCAATGATCTGTATAATTAGATTGTTCATAAACTTTAATTCCATATCTGTTAAATATTTCCAGTTTTTTCACATCCATTAATCTTAAATCAAAATAATCATTTGATCCATTACCATCTGGGGAAATACCTTTCTGTATATTACAATAAATGGTTTCAACTGTAATCATTTTTGTTGTTTCACAACCTGTTGCAGTTGACACTACTGTTAAAGTATAGTTTAAAGGAAAAACTTCTTTTGCAGAAGTTGATTCAATCAAATCAGAAACATTTAAAATGTTTGAATTTGTCCCTATTGGAGAACCTGAGCTATCTTTCCATTGATAATCTACATTATTTGGATTGTATGAATTTGCCAATGGACTAGCTATAGCCACGTATTCTTTATTTGTGCAGTCGCCGACGATTTCAAATTGAATTTGTTGAGGAATTGGATTTATTGTTACGACCGATCCTGTACTTATACATGCAGGACTAGTTACGAATCGCACACTAAGAGTATAATTTCCTGGTATTAAGTTTTGAAAAACATTACTTGCTTGAAATCCCGACCCAACACTGTATTCAACACCTGATTGGATTACAATTGAAATCTCTCCCGTTGATTGTGAACAAGTTGGCTGAACTATTTTGGACGCAGTAGGAACTATTGGTAAATTTGGTCTAGCATTAATTGTAGTAGTTGATACACTTTGTGTGACACATGTGCTATCCACCGCTTTTCTAACATACAAAGTATAATTCTTTGGCGCTAAACCTGTAAAAATATTTGACGTCTGATAAGTAATACCATCCAAACTATACTCTATACCTGATTGAGTTGCTATTGTGATACTTCCTGTTGGAACGGCACATGTAGGCTGAGTTACACTTAAAGCTGCTGGAACCGCAGGAGGAAGCGGAACTATATTAATACTAGTTGCTGATGGAGAACTCGTAAAACAAGTTGTATCTGCTATTTTCCTAACATATAATGAATAACTACCTGGTAGTAAACCTGAGAATATGTTTGATAACTGATAAGTAGTACCATTCAAACTATATTCTACGCCTGTTTGAGCTGTTATAGAGATACTTCCTGTTGAAACGGCACATGTAGGCTGCGATACACTTGAAGTTGTCGGAACAGCAGGGGCAGTTGCCGTAATAATCGTAGTAACTGATGACGAACTAGCAACGCAAGTATTGTCTGCTAATTTTCGGACATAAAGTGTATAAGTACCTGGCGCTAAACCTGTAAAAGTATTTGACGACTGATAAGTAGTACCAGTCACACTATATTCAATACCTGACTGAGTTACTATTATGATACTTCCTGTTGGTACAGCACATGTAGGCTGAGCTACACTTGATGCAGTCGGAACAGCAGGAGGAGGTGGAACCGCATTGATAGTTGCTGCTGTCGATGAATTCGCAACACAAGTATTATCTGCTGTTTTCCTAACATACAAAGTATAATTATTTGGTGCTAAACCTGTAAAAGTGTTTGACGTCTGATAAATAGTACCATCTAAGCTATACTCTACTCCTGATTGAGCTGCTATAATGATACTCCCCGTTGGCAAAGCACAAGTAGGCTGAGTTACACTTGATAATATTGGTACTACCGGAGGTAGCGGAACAGCATTGATAGTAGTTGTTGATGAAGAACTCGTAGAACAAGTATCATCTGCCAACTTTCTAACATATAATGTATAATTACCCGATGTTAAACTTGAAAAGATCCTTGATGATTGATAAGTAGAACCATTCAAACTATACTCTACACCTGATTGAGTTTCTATTGTGATACTTCCTGTTGATACAGCACACGTAGGCTGAGTTATACTCGAAGCTGTAGGAATAGCAGGAGGTAATGGAACTGCATTAATAATCGTAGCTGAAGAAGAATTCGCAACACAAGTATTATCTATTGTTTTTCTAACGAACAAAGTATAATTATTTGGTGATAAACCTGCAAATGTATTTGACGACTGATAAACAGCACCATCTAGGCTATACTCTACTCCTGATTGAGCTGTTATAATGATACTCCCCGTTGGCACAGCACAAGTAGGCTGAGTTACACTTGATGATATTGGCACTGCCGGAGGTAGCGGAATAGCATTGATAGTAGTTCCTGCTACTGAATTCGCAACACAAGTATTATCTGCTAGCTTTCTAACGTAGAATGTATAATTATTTGGTGCTAATCCTGTAAAAGTATTTGATGATTGATATGTAGTACCATTCAAGCTATATTCTACACCTGGCTGGGCAGCTATTGTGATGCTTCCTGACGGGACAGCACATGTAGGCTGAGTTACACTTGATGCTGTTGGCACTGTAGGAGGTAATGGAACAGCATCGATAACAGTTACTGATGATGAATTCAAAATACAAGTATTATTTACTACTTTCCTAACATATAACGTATAACTACCGGGTGCTAACCCTTCAAAAATATTTGATGATTGATAAGTATTACCATCCAAACTATAAGACACACCTGGTTGCATTGTTACAGAAATACTTCCTGATGGAACAGCACAAGTGGGCTGAGTTACACTTGTTACAACAGGATCAATCAAAGGATTAAGAAACTCCACCTTAATATCAGCAAAAGAAGAAGGACAACCACTATTTGATATCGTCCAGGTAAATATATAACTCCCTTCCTTATCAACTGTAGCAGTCGAAGACCCACTCGCAGCATTACTAAAACTAATTAAGCCCGGCCCTGATTTTAATGACCAAACCCCCGAACCAACGGTTGGAGTGTTCCCTCCAAATGACCCACTATTTAAAGTACAATTAAATTGATCTGCTCCTACAGTTGCGGTCGTTGGCGGCTCTACTAAATTAATAGCCAAACTTGCTTCCTTATAACATGGGTTTAAAGCATCAGCAGAAACAACTACAGGATTTGGATTTCTAAAATTATAATCTATAGAGCCATTTCCATAATCAACCGAACTACTTAATTCCGGGCTTAAAAATGAATTTGTAACAATATCGTTTTGCATTGTAAATGCAAAAAATTTAATATCTCCTTGCTTATAGCCAATCAGTGATTTAAGAACTGCTACCTCAAAACCATTATCATAATCATTACTACCAGAATTACCTTCATTAACACTAAATATAGGATTTGGAGAACCAATAATAGAGTTTCCTGTTTTAAGTTCTATAACATCCGAAAGATAGCTTGTGCCCGCATTATCTTTTGCAATGACAAGACAATAGTCAGCTTCAAAATAAGAATCAAACGTACTAGGATTGTTATTGAAAAAATTAAAGCTTCTCACAGTTGGTGACGAACTTGCAACATCTCCAAAGTTCGATAAATTGAATCCCCCTGGTTTTGTATCTAAAAACAATAAAATACTACCATTATTTTGCAACTTTCCTGGTAATCCAAATATTAATTCCTTTTCTGTCGGACTAATTTTAATACCATTTACATAGCCATCTAAAGCGCCTGCCGACAAAGATGCAGATTGAAAATTATCTTCCGCTAATCCTATACCCCAAGCTGTCTCGGTTATTACTCCATCTAAGGTTACACCATATCTGGTTCTAACACTTACAGTTTGACCTCTCTTCAATATACTTGTCGTGTATGTTCTAGCTAAGGACATGGCTTGCGTAACGATTCCATTAACTGAAAATTCAAACAGATCAGCACCTCCGTTGGCAGTAAACGTGACAGAGGTCCCTTCACAGATAGGATTATCACTAGGAGAAACTGTTAGAGTAACTGTTGGTGGAGCTACAAATACTGATGCTACTACAGGCACCCTAATACTATAATCAGCTCCTGAATGACTCCAAACATAATAGGTTGTTGTCTTACTAATACTTGGCCCATATATCGGCCCTGAATGTAAAATAGTAGATGAGGTCTGATCACTAAACCACTCTATAATATCTCCACTTCCTCCAGAAGCAGCCATTACAACTGTCGTATTAGCAGCCGACACTTCCTTACATGAACTACCTGCCGTCGCTAAAGGGGGTGGTATTAAAGCCTTTGCTTTGCCCGTTTTAAGTGTGTTTGGCGCCTTCAAATTTAAACTCGTATTAGATTTAATTTTTATGGGATTTTGAGCACCAGCATTAATTCCCATAAATGAAAAAAACAATAAAAATAAAAGTAATTTATTTTTCATATAATATATTTTAGTAGATTATAAGATAAGATTAATATTTTACAACACCAATCGTTGAATTAAAAAAATAAAAGTAAAGTTTTATTTTGGTTAAGACAATAAAATTTTAATATATAATTAACAATATTATTGTCAACACACAAAAAAAAATGATTTAAAACTTCCCCTAAGACAGATTAATTAATCCATTGACTTTACTACAGACTAAAAAGAGATCAAGACAAAAAGTTGTGAGAAAATATTAAAATCTAGATATTTGTGTTTCCAAATTATACCAAATGCAAGATTCATATAGCGAACTAATCAAGTTATTATTACCTGAAATCATTGT
>NZ_FNRD01000011.1 GCF_900107635.1 Flavobacterium gillisiae | reverse complement strand
TCACTCCAAATCCAACTATTAATGACAACTGCTCCGTTACCAAATTGACTTGGGCTTTAACTGGTGCAACTACAGGAAATTCTTCAGCTTCTGGTATCAATAATTTAGGAACGCAAGTCTTTAATCTTGGAACGACAACAGTAACCTATACTGTTTCTGATGCAGCAAATAACAGTGTTAGCTGTTCTTTTACTGTAATTGTTAGTGACAATATCAATCCAACTATAACTGCTCCCAGCAATATCACAACAATAACCAATTCTGGTTGCAACGCCACGGGAGTCACTTTGGGAACTCCAGTGACATCGGACAATTGTTCGGTCGTCTCGGTTACCAATAACCATCCATCGACAACCTATCCTTTAGGGACAACAACTGTGATATGGGCCGTAACTGATGGTTCCAGCAGAATAGCGACTGCCATACAATTAGTAACGGTATTCGACACAACACCACCAACTATCTCTTGTCCATTTAATGTAACGGTTAATACTTCTGCGGATGGAAACGGTAACTGCAGTACTACCGCAAATATTGGAACGCCAACTATTAATGATAATTGTTCTGTAAGTTCTGTAATCGCTCAAGTAAATGGTTCAACAATAAACGCTGTTACTTATTTATTTTCTAAAGGTGTCACATCAGTTAATTGGATCGTGACTGACGGTGCAGGAAACAAAACTAACTGTACACAAAGTGTTACGGTACTTGATAACGAAAAGCCAATTGCACCCTCTCTACCCGATATAACTGCTCAATGTTCAATAACAGTACCTTTCCCAGTAGCAACTGATAATTGTGATGTTTCGGTTACAGCAACAACGAGTGACAATAGAACTTTTAATTCACAGGGAAGTGGAACCATAACGTGGTCCTTTAAGGACAGTAGTGGAAACGAAACGATTGCGAGTCAAAAAGTTATTATTAAAGATGTAACAGTTCCAGTTCCAAACGTCGCAAATTTACCGGCCCTAACCGTTTCAGGTTGTCAAATTGACAGTTTAACTCCCACTAAGGCAACAGACAATTGTGTTGGAAGTATCAATGGAACACCTAATATTACTTTCCCATTTACAACTCAAGGAACTACTTTAATTACTTGGACGTACAATGATGGAAATGGAAATATAAAAACTCAGACACAAAATTTAACATTAACCGCTCCAGCTATTTCTGAAGGAAATTTATTAGGCAACATTAGTGAAACCTATACATTTACGGCAGCGGAGGCGAAAGACAATATAGCAATAACTTCTTGCCCAGATGACCTGAATCCAATAACATTGCACTTAGAAGGTGAAGTAGGAACTATAGTACGATGGGAAAAATTTGAGGCAGGAAATAGCAATTGGGTAGTTATTCCAAATACAGAGAACACTGACACATTCAATACTGTCTTTGATTTTCAAAATACAAAATCCACTTTATTTAGAGTCTTGATACAAGTGGGAACCTGTACAAAGTATACAAATATGGTTAATGTACACGCAATACCCCCTGATGTCCCTCCAATTTTAGAACAGAATCTTTTTACAATATGTCTAAATGATCCTGTAACTTTAATGGCACATAACGGTTATGAATCGACAGTAAATGTGGGCAATGGTGGAGATTTTAATACAGGTCAATTCCCTGATAAATGGAATCCAACTCAATGGCGTATTGATGGCCAAACCGCAGGAGCTCAATGGACTGCTTCCGCAAATGCCACAAAATTTAATAATTGGTCAGGTACGAATGACGCTAAACTAGTAGGTACAGACTATATCATATTATATGATAACGGAAAACCTGGAAAGAAGTTTGGGATAGCACACGGTAATTATAATAGTACGGAATATGTAACTAAGTATCCGGGCAGAGGAGGCTTTCCAACCACGCTTGAAACTCCAATATTTAGTCTTGTTGGTTTAGGAACAGCAGCAGTTGCATTTGACCAAGCATATAATCTTAGCGCAGGAGATTATGCCAAATTAGAACTATCATTAGATGGCGGAGCTACTTATACCATTACTTTGCAAGAATTAATAGGTAAAACCCCATCTTTAACTTGGGATTGGGCAAATCATCCTCCATCAAAAGCAAATAATTATAAGTTTGAAAATGACGATTCGTCTTTTGATATCTCAGATTATATCGGAAATGATAATGTAAGGGTACGATGGTCCTTTTTTGGAACTACTGATGAAAGTGTCTGGGCAATAGATAATATTACAATCCCAATCAGGCCTTATAGCGATCAACTAGAATGGACTGATGGCATAGGTGATCCAGGGACGCCACCATTAGCAAGCGGTTCGATTGATGTTGCCTACAACTTCACTCCATCATCACCAGGTGTCCATCAATACGGAGCAACGAGTTTGATTAATGCCTGTAGAGCTTATGACCCTACAGGGACCGCTATTGCAACGGTAAATGTAAATTATTCCTATGCTGGGATAGATGTTCTTCCAGCAAATGGTAAATGTGGAGGAACCATAGTGTCATTGAATGCCTATGATAATACTAAAACTGCCATCCAAAATAAAACAGATGGTGCTTATACCAGAATCCTTGATAAATTTAGTGACGATCCCGGTACAGGAACTAAAGGAACATGGTCAGTAGTTTCGTCAACAGGTAACTGTGGAGCAGGCACTTTTTCTAATGTCAACGATTCAAAAGCAACTTTTACAGGTACAGCAGGGACCTATACACTTAGATGGACGGTAGCTACCTGCTCTGACGATGTTCAAGTGACATTAGAAAATTGCAATGTCGTTGATTTTGATGGAGAAGATGATTTTGTAAATTTTAACAATAATTACAATCTAAATAATTCGTTTACCATTAGCGTATGGGTTAAACCAGAAACTCAACCTTCTATGGGAACAACTATTCAAACTATTTTTTCAAAAAGAAATGGAGATAACCTTGCCGAAACAAATGGATATGACTTAAGACTTGACAGCAATAATTTTATTTCGTTTAATTGGAACAATGGAAGTTCGATAAAATCATCTCATCCAATTAGTACTTCGAGATGGTATCACATAGGAGTTACCTATACGAGTGGAACCTATAAATTATATATAGATGGCTTAGAAGTTGCCTCCGCTGCAGGAAGTAATCCAGTCGCCAATAATTTTAATTCTATTTTGGGAGCCATGTATCACAATGGAACTCAGAATGAATCTCTAAATTATTACAGCGGCTGGATGGAAGAACTTCGCATTTGGAATGTTGCTCTTTCTCCTGATCAACTTCATCAAATGATGAATCAGGTAATTGATCCAAATGGTACTGGAGTAAGAGGAGCTATTATTCCTATTGATGTCAACGGATTAACTTGGTCGAATTTAATAGGATATTATAGAATGGACAACTTAAGTTGTGGCTACTTAAAACCATACAGTGGAATAGGAAGTGACGGAAGACTAATTAATATAAATACTGGGCAATCAAAAACAGCTCCATTGCCTTACACTACCATAAGAAATGGAAATTGGAAAAATAGAAGTGGCTCTACAACTCCTTGGAGGTATGGCGACACTGTTTGGGATTATCCAAATAGTACTGGAGTAAACGGCAACGCAATCGATTGGAATATTGTAGTGGAGTCTCATGATTTAAACTCGGATGATAAAGACATCACTTTATTGGGGCTAATTACAAATGCAGGTACAAAATTAAATGTAGTGGCTCCAGGCACACAGAATGAAATAAATAGCGGCCATATGTTATGGTTAACACACTACTTAAAACTGGATGGTTTTATTGATTTGGTTGGAGAATCTCAACTTATTCAAAAAAGATACTACCCTTACCCCGAACAATACAGTGAAAGTATTTTTGCAGAAACTAGTTCTGGATATATTGAACGTGACCAACAAGGTAAAAAAAATAGTTTCAATTACAATTACTGGTCATCGCCCGTAACAATACGAGGAGGAACAAATAATGCACCCTACTCCATTCCAAATGTTTTAATGGATGGTACAACTTCATCTACTCCACGACCGATAAACTTTCAGTATGGGGCATTTGATGCAGATGGAGCAGTCACAATTCCTATTAAAACGACCTACAGATGGATATGGACCTATAATTCAACTACGCCAGATTCTAATTCAGACTGGGATAATTATTATCAATGGAATTATGTGGGAGGTACTGGTACCATAAGAACAGGAGACGGCTTTACCATGAAAGGAACCGGTGGAACTGCAGACGTAGATGAGTTACAAAATTACGTTTTCTCAGGAAAACCAAATTCAGGGGATATCGAAACTACATTTCTTGCCGTCGACCAGACGTATTTAATAGGAAACCCTTATCCTTGTGCCCTGGATGCCGATGAATTTATAAAGAATAACTTGAGTAAAAGTAGCAACAGTAATTTTACAGGAAGTGCCAATGTATTTAATGGCGCGCTCTATTTTTGGGATCATTTTGGATTGACAGATAATCATAATTTAGCTGAATATGAGGGCGGGTACGCAACTTATTCTCTATTGGGTGGTGTTGTAGCTATTTCACTAGGGGACCCATTAACTGCGAATACCGGTGAGTCTGGAACAAACGAACCACAACGTTATATACCAGTAGGACAAGCCTTTTTTGTTGATGCAACTTTGGACCCTGCTACAGAAGGGACAACCTCGGAGGCAACAACGCCTGGAAACCTGTATTTCAAAAACGGTCAACGAGCATTCATACGGGAAACTTCCGGAACTTCTCAATTTATGAAAACAAGTGGCTCTAAAACAAAAATAACCGAATCAGTAACTGACTCTAGACAAAAAATTAGATTGGGCTTTGACTCCAGTATTGGTGCACACCGACAGTTATTAATTGGAGCAGACAGTAATACGACTAATGGATTTGATATCGGATACGATGCAGTCATGTTTGACATGAATGACAATGACATGTATTTGGAGATTAATAACAGTGAGTTTGTAATTGAAGGTATCCCTGATTTTAATAGTAATCAAATAATTCCATTGGGTATTGCAGTAGCTAATGAAGGGCCTATAACTATAAAAATTGATGCCTTGGAAAACATTCCTGGAAGCACTGAAATCTATTTACAAGACACTTTAAGTGCCGTTTATCATAATCTACGGGAAAGTGACTTCGAAATCTCGTTAGATATCGGCGAGTACAACAAACGTTTCTTTTTGCGATTTACGGGAAAAACCCTTAATCAAGATACTAAAATAGAAAACGGTCTATATGTTTACTATTCTGATGAGAATGAAAACTTAATCATTAAAAATAATATTGTCAATTTATTAGTGAATGAAGTTTCACTTTTCAATATATTAGGTCAAACTATTTCAAATTGGGAAATTGAAAATAAAGATCAGACCCAAATTGTTTTACCAGTTAAAAACATAAGCACAGGAATCTATATTGTAAAAATGAAAACTACAAATGGTGAATTAAGTAAAAAAATAATTATTCCTTAACTCGCAAAAAAAAAAGCATCGAAAAGGAAAAAAACTGTCTGAAAAGGCAGTTTTTTTTTGTTATTATTTGGACAAAAAAAAAGAAAATTCTTCCTTCTTTTTTTTTAACACGTGATTCACCGATGGATAAAATCCTTTAATCGGAAATAGGAAAAATATTCAAGCAATATAATCATAAATGCTTAATTTTAAGGTATATATAGTAATTTTTACTTGCAAAAAATAGAAAATTATAAATTTCTAATATGCATCTGCCTTTGTTCTTTCTAGAGGTAAATCATTTCTATTTTGAAATAACATTCGAGCAGATTACTAATTGTTCATTGAAAACAATACCAGTTAAAAAAACGGTAATTCACTTAAAAAACAGCATAGACTTCTCTTGGCCGCTTTTAAAGGAAACTATCAATTGTTTGATTCTAAAATGTAGGTGCCATGAAAAGAAACTACTCTAAATTACATAAAAATTCAACATTAGTAATCTCTGCATTAAGAGCATATCACATGTTTTTATTAGTCATGATTGCTTTATTTATTTGTGACAACGGTATTGCGCAAACAATATCAAGTTTTACTCCTGCTAGTGCTTGTGCCAGTTCAGGAACATTGGTGACTATTAATGGAACAGGATTCACTGGAACATCATCTGTTAAATTTAATGGCGATTCTTCTTCATTTACAGTCGATAGTGATACTCAAATTAGCGCTTCACTTCCCCTTACCGCTACAACAGGACAAATTGAAGTTACTTCCTTATCTGGATATGATACCAGTTCAATATTTACAGTAAATACATTATCAGTTGCTCCAACAAGTATTTCTGGAACTACAATTATTTGCAATGGTAACTCAACTACTCTTACTCTCAATGGAGGATCAGCTGGGACTACAGCTATTGCCGAATGGTTTTCTAGTTCTTGTGGAGGAACTCCTATAGGAACAGGAAACAGTATTCTTGTTTCTCCTAGTACTGCTACAACTTATTTCGTGAGATATAATGGAACCTGCAACACAACTATTTGCGCTTCAACAACTGTTACGGTTAATCCAATTATATTTCCAGCAGTCTCTATCGCAGCCAATACTGGAAGTAGTATTTGCGCAGGAACCACCGTCATATTTACTGCAACTCCAAGTAATGGTGGCTCTTCTCCATCATATCAATGGTTTGTTGGTCCTACTCCAGTTGGAACTAATAGCGCAACATATACAACTTCCACCTTAACTAATGGTAATCAGGTAAAAGTGGTTATGACTTCCAATGCAACTTGTCCTATTCCTACTACTGCAACAAGCAATATATTAACGATGACCATAAATACTTTGCTAGTTCCATCGGTTACTATAGCAGCTACACAAACTACATTTTGTGTAGGAACTTCTGTTACATTTAACGTAAATACTTTAATTAATGGAGGATTAAGCCCAACTTATCAATGGCGTTTAAATGGTAACCCTGTAGGAACAAACAGTGCCTCTTTTACTTCAAACGCGCTTTCAAATAATGATAACGTTACTTTGGATGTTACTTCTTCTGCCACATGTCCGTCTCCTTCGATGGTAACTAGTAACGCTATTCAAGTAACAGTCAATCCAGAGGCGGCAATCAGTTTAACGTCTGGAGGCGGCAGCAACAATCAAACTTTATGTGCTAATTCGCTACTTCCGTCAATTACATTTGCTATTAGTGGTGGAGGAACTGGAGCAGTCGTGACTGGTCTACCAGTAGGTTTAATAGGTAGTTTTAGTGGAGGGGCAGTTACAATTAGCGGCACACCAACAGTGAGTGGCTCTTTTACATACACAGTTACAACAACCGGTACCTGTGTCCAAAAGACAGCAACTGGTGTAATAACGGTCAATCCTATAGCAACAATTAGTTTGACATCAGGATCAGGAACTAATAATCAAAACAGATGTATAAACGTTCCGCTAAGTACTATTTCATTTGCGATAAGTGGTGGAGGAACCGGAGCAGTAGTAACAGGTCTACCTGCAGGCGTAAATGGAACTTTTAGTGGAGGTGTCTTTACCATAAGTGGAACACCTACTGCGATCGGGTCTTTTCTTTATACAGTAACAACTACCGGTTCTTGTGCTCAGACCACAGCAACTGGAACAATTACAGTAAATCCGGATGCGGCAATTAGTTTAGCTTCAGGACCTGGCACAATTAATCAGACATTATGCACCAATACTTTACTAACAAATATTAGCTACGCGATAAGTGGTGGTGGGACCGGAGCTAATGCAACGGGGCTTCCCGCTGGCATATCAGGCAGTTTTAGCGGAAGCACATTCACAATTAGCGGAACTCCAACAGTTAGTGGAACTTTTCCTTATACAGTAACAACCACAGGATCTTGTGTCCAAATAACGGCATCTGGAACAATCACCGTTACTCCAGATGCAGCAATCACATTAGCTTCTGGAGGAGGTACAAATAATCAAACAAGATGTGTTAATGTTGCAATAAGCAATATCACTTTTAGTGTAAGCGGTGGAGGAACTGGAGCGGGAGTAACAGGTTTACCAACAGGTTTATCAGGCAACTTGAGCGGCAGCACATTTACAATTAGTGGAATCCCTACAACAGTAGGAACTTATAATTATATAGTAACCACCACAGGTACTTGTGCTCAGACTACTGCAATAGGAACTATTATTGTAAGTCCAGACGCAGCAATAAGCTTAACATCAGCAGCAGGTACAAATAATCAAACATTATGTGCCAATACCATATTGCCAAATATAAGCTATGCCATAAGTGGTGGTGGAACAGGAGCGGTTGTAACAGTCTTACCTGCTGGTTTGACTGGGATTTTTAACAGCGGAATATTTACTATTAGCGGAACGCCTACAATAAGCGGCTCTTTTCCTTATACAATAACAACCACAGGCTCTTGTATTCAAGCAACAGCAACTGGAACAATTACGGTAAACCCTAATGCGGCAATTAGTTTAACTTCAGGAGGAGGTACAAATAATCAAACAAGATGTATTAACGTAGTAATTAGTACTATCACATTTGCAGTTAGCGGTGGAGGAACTGGCGCAACCGTAACAGGTTTGCCATCTGGCGTAAATGGTATTTATAGTGGTGGGATATTTACAATTAGTGGTACACCAACAGTAGCAGGAATTTTTAATTATACAGTATCAACCACAGGTTCTTGTGCTCAAACAACAGCCACTGGAACAATCACCGTCAATCCAGATGCAGCAATTAGTTTAACTTCAGGTCCAGGCACAAATAATCAAACTTTATGTGCCAATACCTTAATGACAAATATTAGCTTTGCGATCAGTGGTGGTGCAACTGGAGCAGGAATCACTGGCTTACCGACAGGTTTAACAGGTAGTTATAGCGGAGGTGTATTTACTATAAATGGAACACCAACAGTGAGTGGATCCTTTCTTTACACGGTAACAACTGCAGGCTCTTGTGCCCAATCAACAGGAACAGGAACTATAACTGTAAATCCTATTGCAGCAATCAGTTTAACATCAGGAGCTGGAACGAATAATCAAACAAGATGTATTAATTTTGCTGTAAGCAATATCACATTTGCTATAAGCGGTGGAGCTACCGGAGCGGGCGTAACAGGATTGCCAACAGGTCTTTCAGGCACGTTGAGCGGCAGTACATTTACAATTAGTGGTTCATCAACTGCAGTAGGAACATTTAATTATATCGTAACGACCACAGGTTCTTGTACTCAAACTACTGCTAATGGAACAATTACGGTAAATCCAGTACTTGTACCTTCTGTAACAATTACATCGACTACTACATCTATTTGTTCAACAGCAGGAGCAAGCGTTACATTTACTGCTACACCTGTAAATGGAGGCACAACCCCCACCTATCAATGGAGAAGAAATGGAACTGCTATTTCTGGCGCTACAAGCTCAATCTACACAACCTCTTTACTAGCAGATCCTTCAACTATTTCAGTAGTATTGACCTCTAATGCTACCTGTGCATCACCCTTAACTACTACTAGTAATGATATCCTAATGACTGTCTTTAGTGGCTCACCATCAGTTCCCAATGGAAATAATGCCAGTAATAAACCTAGCGGCCCTACCTCAATTTGTCCTCCAGCTACTGGATTAGTATATAACATCCCTAGTAATATGACAGGAGGGGAGACTTATGTATGGTCTTTACCTGCAGGGTTCAATATAACTTCAGGAGCTGGAACTTCTCAGATAACAGTAAGTATTGCAATAAATGCTGCAATAGGTAATAATAATATTTCTGTAACTGCTTATAATCCTTGTGGAAATAGCGGACCTTCACGTGATCTAGTTGTTAGTGTCAATAGTTTCAATGGAGTTACTGTACCATCAGCAACACAATCTGTTTGTTCTAATGGGTCAATCACCGTTGTTGGAACTTTAACAGGCGCGGCAGCATCAGGGACCTGGTCCGCTCCAAGCGGGACTTTTTCAAACATAATAAGTGATTATATTAGTAACCCAAAAACAGTTACTGCAACTTATACTCCAGCAATAACAAGTGGAAATGTCATATTAACAATTACCACTAATACACCTTCTGGTGGAGGCTGCCCAAATGTTGCTGGAACTTCTCAAATTAATCTAACTGTAAACCCGAGACCAACATCAATTATAAGTGGTTCAGCCACTCTTTGTAATAGTTCTTCTACCCCTTTAAGTGTTGCTTTAACTGGTACACAACCTTGGAGTTTAACTTATTTTGACGGAACTACCTCAACAAATGTTACCGGAATTACCACTAGTCCTTATGTATTTAATCCTTCCCCTTCATCGACTAAAACGTATACTGTTACTGCCTTATCAGATGCTAATTGCATCTCTATTGCAGGGGACAGAACTGGAAGCGCTATCGTTACAGTGAACCCACGTCCTACATCTTTAATTAGTACGACAGCCGGGCCTATTTGTAATGGAATTGCAAAACAAATTAGTATTGCACTTACTGGATCTCAGCCTTGGAGTTTAACTTACACGGACGGAACAACACCTGTTATTGTGTCAGGTATTACAACCAGTCCATATACATTTAACGCATCACCTTCAACAACTAAAACTTATTCTGTCACTTCTTTAGCAGATGCAAATTGCAGCTCACAATCAGGAGATAGAAGTGGTAGTGCGATTGTTACGGTCAATCCACGTCCAACTTCTATTATTAGTACACCAGCTTCTGCAATTTGTAATGGAGGTTCTAAAACTATAAGTATTTCACTTACAGGTTCTCAACCTTGGAACCTTACATATACCGACGGAATAACACCTGTAACTGTAACAGGTATCGCAAGCAGTCCCTATACTTTTAATGTGTCGCCAACAATTGCTTCAACGACTTATACAGTGTCAGCTTTAAACGACACTAATTGTACTTCACAAGCAGCTGATAGAACTGGAAGTGCCACTGTTTTAGTTAACGCAAGACCAACATCTATTATCAGCGGGTCAGCCACCGTTTGTAATGGCTCAACAACCCCATTAAGCGTTGCTCTTACAGGGTCACAACCCTGGAGTTTAACTTATTTTGACGGAACCACCTCAACAAATATTACTGGAATTACAAGCAGTCCTTATGTGTTTAGTCCTTCCCCATCTTCAACTAAAACGTACACCATTACAGCTTTATCAGATGCAAATTGTACCGCTATTGCAGCAGACAGGTCTGGCAACGCTTTGATTACAGTAAACGCACGTCCTACAGCTTTAATTAGTACCACAGCTGGAGCAATTTGTAATGGAATTTCAAAACAAATTAGTATTGTGCTAACAGGTTCACAACCCTGGAGTTTAACGTATACTGATGGTGTAACACCAGTACTAGTTTCAGGAATCACAACAAGTCCTTACACCTTTAATACATCACCTTCAAATACTACCACATATACAGTTTCGGCATTAGCAGATGCAAATTGCAGCTCTCAATCAGGAGATCTAAGTGGCAGTGCGATTGTTACTGTCAATGCCCGTCCAACCTCTATTATTACTACCACAGCTGCGGCAATTTGCAATGGAGGGACTAAAAATATAAGTATTACTCTTTCAGGTTCACAACCCTGGAATTTAACATATACAGATGGAATTACTCCAGTATCGGTTATAGGAATCACATCTAGTCCTTATACTTTTAATGTCTCACCGACAATTGCTTCAACAATTTATACGGTGACTGCATTAAATGACGGTAATTGTACTTCGATGGCAGGAGATAGAACAGGAACTGCGACAGTAGTGGTGAACCCACGACCAACCTCAATAATAAATGGATCAGCTACGATTTGTGATGGTTCATCAACCCCTTTAAGTGTTGCGTTATCAGGAACGCAGCCTTGGAGTTTAACTTATTTTGACGGAACCTCCTCAACTAATATTACTGGAATTACAACTAGCCCTTATGTTTTTAACCTGTCGCCAACCACAACCAAAACGTATGCCATTACAGCATTATCAGACGCAAATTGCACCACTATTGCGAGTGATAGAACTGGTAGTGCAACTGTAACGGTTAACCAACCATCTATTGCTTCCACATCGATAGCTACATCCATTTCAACAATATGTAATGGCAGCAGTGTTACATTAACGCAAACTGGGGGAAGTTTAGGAACAGGTGCGAGCTGGAACTGGTATTCTGATGCTTCATATTCAACTTTGGTAGGAAATAGTGTGGCAGCCAATGCTAGCTTATCAGTAAATCCTACCACCACCACAGCATATTATTTACGTGCTGAAAGCTCAACAGCTACGCCATGTGCAACCAATGTTCCAGTAACAGGAAGCGTAACTATTACAGTCAATCAACCGGTAATTATATCTGCCCACCCAGCAGCAGCCCAAACTTTATGTTCAGGAGGCACAGCCTCTTTTAGCGTCTCTGCATCAGGTACAGGTTTAAATTACCAATGGAGAAAAGGCACAATTAATTTGGTGAACGGAGTCAATATAGCTGGTGCAACTTCACCAACTTTAACGCTCTCTAATTTACAAACTACAGATGCTGCAAATAATTATAATGTACTAATTACAGGAACTAGTCCTTGTACTTCTGCAACATCAAACAATTCAATATTGATTATAAACCGTTTAGTAGCTATAAATACTCAGCCATCTAATGTAGGTGTTTGTGTTTCCAACCCTGCAACCTTTGGTATAGTAGCGAGTGGAGACGGATTAACTTATCAGTGGTACAAAGGAACCATAGGTAGTGGAGTCGCTGTTGTAAATTCGGCTAATATAACTGGCGCTACTACTAATGTTTTAAATTTCGCACAAGCTGCTTTAACTGATGACGGCCCATATTATGCAATTGTTAGCGGAATTGCACCTTGCTCAGCTATTACTTCCAACCAAGTAACGTTGAATGTTGATCAATCCATTACCATAACATCTCAGCCAATTTCGAAAACTGTTTGTGAAGACACTCCAAATGTTAGTTTCTCAGTAATAGCAAATGTTGGCGGCGACCCTTTGACTTATCAATGGAGAAAAAATAGCGTAAACATTGTAGGTTCTACAGCACCTACCTTCACAATTTCAACGGCAACATTAACGGCTGCTGGTAATTATGATGTGGTAATTTCTGGCCCTTCAGGTTATACTTGCTCCTCGATACAATCTGTAGCAGCAACATTAACAATCAATCCAAAACCAATAGGATCTGCCACTGCACAAACTATTTGTAGCGGTTCTGCAACAAATGTGGCGTTAAACTCAACCGTTATCGGCACAACATTTACTTGGACTGCAGCCATTCAAACTAATCCAACTGCAGGAACAATTACTGGATTTAGTGGTAATTCAGGAAATCCAATTATACAAACTTTAATTAATACTGGTACAACTACTGGAATTATTCGTTATACTGTTACTCCTACTGCAAACTCTTGTATAGGAATAGCTTTTACAGTTGATGTTACAGTTAATCCAGCGCCAATAGGTTCTGCTAGTGCTCAAACTATTTGTAGTGGTTCAACAACAAACGTAGCGTTAAATTCTACTGTTATTGGCACAACATTTACTTGGATACCAGCCATTCAAACTACTCCAACAGGCGGTACAATTACGGGTTTTAGCAATGGTTCGGTAAATACAATTGCTCAATCTTTAAGCAATACTGGGACAACGGCAGGAATTATTCGTTATACAGTTACTCCTATGGCAAACTCCTGTCCAGGAACAGCTTTTACAGTTGACGTTACCATTAATCCAAATTCAACTATTGTTTTGTCATCCGTTTCAGGGTCAGACAATCCAACAAATTGTGTCAATACGGTACTAAATATTAGTTACGCTATTGGAGGTGGTGGAACTAACGCTTCCATTACAGCTGGTGCATTACCAGCAGGTGTTAGCGGTACATACAATTCTGGTACTAGAGTTTTTACAATAAGTGGAACTCCATCTTCAGTAGGAACTTTTAGTTATACCGTAACTACACAAGGACTTTGTAGCAACCCTTCTTTGAGTGGAACCATCACAGTCAATCCAGATTCAACTATCAATTTGTCCTTAGGGACCGGAACAGACAATCAAACAAAATGTATTAATACTGCAATTACTCCAATCAAATATACCATAAATAATGGCGGAACCAATCCTACCATTTCGTGGAACCCAGGACCGGCTAATTTTACAGGATCATACGATACTGCTGCTGGAGTTTACACAATTAGCGGTTCTTCACTTGTTGCTGGTAATTATAATTATACCGTAACAACAGCCGGTACTTGTATTAATAGTTCATTAAGTGGAACAATAACTGTTAATCCTAATCCAGCTGGCTCTGCCACTACTCAAATAATATGTAGTGGTTTAGTTACTAACGTGCCACTAAACTCAACCGTTAGCGGTACAACATATACTTGGACCGCAGTAAGTCAAGTCGCTCCAACTGGTGGAACAATTACAGGATTTGGTAGCGGTTCAGGAGCTTCAATTGCACAGGTTTTAACCAATACTGGAACATCCGCAGGAACGATTCGTTATACAGTTACTCCTACGGCCAACTCCTGTCCAGGACCAGCTTTTACAGTTGATGTTACTGTCAACCCGAAACCAAGCGGTTCTGCTACAGCTCAAACGATTTGCAGTGGATTGTCAACAAATGTGGCTTTAAGCTCAATAGTTACTGGTACAACATTTACGTGGACCGCAGCAATTCTTACTACTCCTTCAGGCGGCACAATTAATGGATTTAGTGATTATTTTGGAAATACAATTACACAGAGTTTAACCAATAATGGTACAACGGCTGGTGTCGTTCGGTATACGGTTACTCCCACTGCAAATTCTTGCTCAGGAACAGTCTTTACGGTTGACGTAACTATTAATGCAGCAACGGTTGGCGGAACAACCACTATTTCATCTACTACTAACCCTAGTAATGGCAACAATGGAACTACTAGATTAACGGACTGCCATTCTTCTGCGGGAGTTATTAACTTAAATGGGAATGTAGGTACTGTAATACGATGGGAATCCTCTACTGATGCAGGAAATACTTGGATTCCAAAAGGAAATGCAGGAAGCTTAACCTATGCCTATACCGGAATAACAGCAACCACTATTTTTAGGGCGGTAATTCAAAACGGAACTTGTACAATTGCAAATTCTGGAATCTCTTCATTATTCATTATTCCGAATATAAAACCATCACCAGTAAGCGCAATTCCATCGACAATATGCGAAGGGGAGTCCTCACAATTAACTTCTGACAGTGGATTTTCAAGCAGTCAAAATTTAGCATCTGGAGGTCTTTTCAATACAGCTAACCCCCCTGGCTGGACAGTAGATAATGGAAATTTTCCTGCTAATGGTGATAATGGAACAAATAATGGCTTTTCGGAAACAAATGGAAATGCTGGCGATGAATATGATTCAGGAGATGGTAAATTTGCTATTGTTCGTGGTAATCGAGATTCCTTCTTACGAACTCCTACCTTCGACCTTATCGGATTGGCATCGGCCAATTTAACCTTTGACCATGCTTATAAATTAAATGACCCTGGAGCCTACGCCGAAGTAAGACTTTCACTAGATGGTGGAGCAACATTTCCAGTGAAGTTAACCATTTTGACTGGTATTCTTGGGCCTAAAAATAAGTTTACTACCCTTCCAAATAAAATGAGTTTGGATTTGAATCCCTATTTAGGTTATACGAATTTAAAATTAGAATTTTTCTTCCATGGAACAGTAAATAATGCAGGTAAACAAGCATCTAATATTGGAAGTACATGGGCACTTGATAATGTTCAAATTCCGCAAGCACCGGATCCCTTGTTAACGTCACAATGGAAAAATTTAAATACTAATGCAATTATAAGCGTCACTAATTCCACCCGTGTAACTGTTACTCCTCCGGTAACAACAACTTATGAGGTAACTTCTTTCCTAAATGGCTGCACTAGTTATGGAGTCGATGGAACATCTTACGTAACCGTAACTGTCAATAAAAGACCAACGGCAAATATAGGTCCAGACCAGACTATTTGTTATGATGGTACAGCTACTTTCTCTGTGGCTTTAACTGGAGTAGCACCTTGGACAATCACCTATACAAATGGTACAACTCCTACCACAGTTACAGGAATAAATGCAAGCCCTTACATCTTCAGTGTTCCTAATCTTAAAGCCAATATTACTTATACTATTACATCCTTAAATGACAAAAACTGTACTCCTTTTCCAGGAGGAATAACCGGTTCTGCAACCGTAAATGTTCTAACTGGTAGAGCAGGCTGGTGGACAGGACTTGTAAGTACGGACTGGTTTGATTGTAAAAACTGGGAACAAGGATTACCATCATTCACTATTGATGCCAACATTCTACCATATTCGACCAATGGCAATAGATTACCCGTTATAGATAAAACTTCACTAAAAGCTGTCCCATATGCTGGGATTGCAAGTGCCAAGGACATGATTATAAATAGTAATGGCTCTGTTACCATGGTCAATAATTCAGAATTACAAATTAGCGGTAACTGGAGAAATAGTGGTGTTTTCATTCCTGGCACAGGAACGGTAACCTTTAATGGAGCAACAACGAATCAAATTCAAACCATCAACAATACAATTAAAACCAATGAAACTTTCAATAATCTTACAACCAATAATACCGGTGGAGCCAAGGGAATTAGCTTGGTGGATAAATTTGAGTTAACTGTTTCAAACAATTTATCGTTACTAAGTGGAGACATCCGATTGACCGGTGAAGCTCAATTAGTACAAGCTGGAACATCAGCAAATCCTGCTAGCGGGACTGGAAAACTTTTAATAGACCAACAAGGACAAAAAAATAGTTTCAATTATAATTATTGGTCATCCCCCGTAAGTACAAACAATTCTACGTATTCTATTGGAGGTATATTGAGAGATGGCTCGTCTATTACAAATACTTTTACTGATCTTTCAAATTATAGTCCTGGCTTGATAACCTTTGGAGACGGCGCTTATTTTGCTGATTTGTTAAACTCAGGATCTATAAAAATAAGTAACAGATGGTTATGGTCCTACAATTCACAAACACTGAATTCAAATACTGATTTGCAAGATTATAATCTATGGAATTATATTGGAAGTACCGGCACTATAAAAATAGGAGAAGGTTTTACCATGAAAGGAACTGGTGGAACTGCCCCAATTACATCATTGCAAAACTATGTATTTGTTGGAAAACCTAATTCTGGAACAATTCCTTTGAGTTTACTCTTAAACCAAACCTATCTAGTAGGAAACCCCTATCCTTCCGCACTTGATGCCAATGAATTCATATTGGATAATTTGCAAGGTAGAGCAGGAGCCAATATTTTTAATGGTGCACTCTATTTCTGGGATCATTTTGGGTTATCAAATAATCATTTATTAGCCGAATACCAAGGTGGCTACGCGACTTATTCCTTAACCGGAGGAGTTCCTGCCATCGCAGACTCACCTTTAACCGCAACTACTACTAATTCCGCAGGAAAAGTACCCGGGCGTTATATTCCAGTAGCCCAAGGATTCTTTGTTGATGCTGAACTAGACCCTGCTATATCAGGGACAACAACTTCAGTTCAAGGAACAAGTCCAGGTTTCAACTTAAATTTCAAGAATAGTCAAAGGAAATTCTGGAGAGAAAGTACTGGTAATTCTCAATTTATGAAAACAGTTGGTTCTAAAAAAACAATAAAACAAGAAACGGTTTCTGACACCAGATCAAAAATCAGATTGGGATTTGACTCCCCTATTGGCGCACATAGACAATTATTACTAGGGGCAGACAGCAATACTACTAATGCTTTTGATATTGGTTACGATGCTCCAATGTTTGACATGAACGATAATGACATGTATTGGGCATTGAGTAATAGTCAGTTTGTGATACAAGCGATACCAAACTTTAATGATGATCAAATAATCCCTCTAGGTATTATAATTGCTAATGAAGGAGAAATAGGTATCAAAATTGACGATTTAGAAAATGTTCCATCTACAACTATTATTTATTTGTATGATAACGTTACGGAAGAGTATTACAACATTCGACAAAATCCTTTTAAAATAAAACTAGTAAGTGGTGATTACAACAATAGATTTTCTTTGCGATTTACAGACAGAAAACTTACTGTAGAAGATTATACAAGAACCGGAGGAATCATAGTGTATTTCACGAATAACACTAAAGTCTTAAACATAAACAACCCCTTCATAGACGCAACTATAAGTACTGTATCACTATTTAACACATTGGGTCAATCAATTAATAATTGGGATGTCGAAGACAGAAATCAAGGAAATATTAAGATCCCTATAAAAAACTTACCGTCAGGTGTTTATATTGTAAAAATGAAAACTACAAAAGGGGATGTGAGTAAAAAAATAATTATAAAATAGGGTTCTGAACTATAAAGTGTAGTCTATTTTAAAAATTAAATAACTATTAAAAATTAAAGTAATTAAATTATTTATACATTTGATATTGAAAACCAGTTAAAATTAAAAAAATGAAAAAAATACTATTAATCTTAGCAATTGCTTTATTCACGGTTACTGTTGGAGCTCAAGAAGCTAAAACAGTTGTAAAAGCAACTGCAAATAAGGATGCCTGTTGCGCAAAAAAAGAATCTGCAAAAACAATGACTGCAGATGAAATTGCTAAATGCAAAGTAAAATGCAAAGCCGAAGGGAAAAAATGTGATATTGCAATGGCAGATACACATGGTGAAAAATGCAGTTCAAAAGCAATGACTGCTGCTGAAGTTGCAAAATGTAAAGCAAAATGTAAAGCTGAAGGAAAAACATGTGATGCTACAATGGCTGGAACAGAAGAAAAAAAGTGTTGTGCTAAAAAAGCATAATTTACTTTTTACACAAAATAAATGC
This sequence comes from Flavobacterium gillisiae, assembly GCF_900107635.1. Taxonomy (GTDB): domain Bacteria; phylum Bacteroidota; class Bacteroidia; order Flavobacteriales; family Flavobacteriaceae; genus Flavobacterium; species Flavobacterium gillisiae. The sequence goes on along the minus strand of NZ_FNRD01000011.1, from coordinate 146,031 downwards.
CTCCATATGGAGGCATTTTTATTTTATAATACGTTAACAAAAACATCTAACTGATTTATTTTTTAATTCTAACACTCCATTCGAAATCCATTTCAGATACTTGAACTCCTTTTTCGTCAGTTCCTATAGATTTCATCCAGAAAGTCTGTCCCTCGCCTGTTGCTACCGATTCTTGAATAGCACGCTCTATTAAATGACCGTCCTTACAGACAAATGTTATTCTTCCAGTGGCTTTTTTAGTAAAGTTCCCTTTATTATTAGCAACCAACATCGATATTTTTTTTCCACTTTTTTGAATTTGATACATCACCAAAGCCCCTGTTGAGAGCTCAGCTGCCATAGCTTGAACTGCAAAATACATAGAGTTAAATGGGTTTTGATTGATCCAACGGTGTTTTACCGTTACGGTACAATCTGTTTCATCAATCTTCTTTACTCTAACTCCACAGATAAATGCGGCAGGCAATTTGAAAAGCAAAAATTTATTAAGTTTAGACGCTGTAAGTTTCATTATCAGTGGTTTTTTTGCTAATATACAAAAAAATACTATGCGTACATATAATATTATTTTGTTAAAAATATGTTAACTTTCACTACTATGTGATACAAGATACCTTCTTTTAGATATATATTTGCATAAGAAATTACTATGTACAGCTATTTAACAATTACTAAAAGTTTCAATCATCAATCAAAAATCAAAAAAAATGGAAGCAACTACCGAAAAAAACATCGCCACTTTTACTCACCTGAGTGCATTGACTCAATATTTTATTCCTTTTGGGAATTATATTTTCCCAATAATACTTTGGACTTCAAAAAAAGACAAGTCTGAATTTGTAGACTACAGTGGGAAACAAATACTTAATTTCCAGCTAAGCGTATTGTTATATACAATAGCACTTGCTCTAATCGCAATTCCTATTTTGATTATAACGATTTTTAATAATGTCTCTATGAATGCGATGCTTCACGAGGAAAGTTTTGTAATCAATCATTTAAATTTTGAAAACAACATAGCATTAATCACGCTTGGTTTAACAACTGTATTTGTTTTTATTTGTTTAAAAATAGCCGAGTTTTTTCTAATCATTTATGCTTCTATAAAAACATCTAATGGAGAAAAATATAAATACCCAATTACGATTCCTTTTATCAAATAGTGAATCAATAGCCCTGATGGAAGCGGCATCTCCCGAAATAGAAAAACAAGGCTTTTTCAGCCGTAGTTTTTATTAATCGGGAATAAAGCGGACAGCGGGAAAGAGCTCCAGAAAATAATCATCACCCGAGCTAGAATGGCGAACTGGCGCAGCAATCAAAAAACGAATAGTTTAATCAACACAAAAATCAAAAAAAACGAATTATGAATATTGAAAACACAAAAGCCCAGATGCGCAAAGGTGTTCTCGAGTTTTGCATCTTATCTGTATTGAAAGAAAAAGATGCCTACACATCGGAAATATTAGACACTTTAAAAAACGCAAAATTATTAGTGGTGGAGGGAACCATTTACCCGCTGCTTACCAGACTAAAAAATGACGGATTACTAAGCTACCGTTGGGAAGAATCAACATCGGGACCACCTAGAAAATATTATGGACTGACCGAAATAGGACAAACATTTTTAAACGAACTTACCAGCACTTGGACTGAATTGTCTGATGCTGTAAACCTAATCACAAACCAAAAACAATAGCCATGAACAAGACTGTAAATATAAACCTAGGCGGAATGTTCTTTCATATAGACGAAGATGCATACCTAAAATTAACACGATATTTTGACGCCATAAAACGATCTTTATCTACATCATCCGGACAAGACGAAATCATAAAAGATATTGAAATGCGCGTTTCGGAATTATTAACCGAAAATCAAAAAACAGACAAACACGTTGTGGGTCTAAAAGATGTTGACCAAGTGATTGCTGTTATGGGACAACCCGAAGACTATATTATAGAAGAAGACAATCATACTTCTCAAACATTTAGTAATGCTGCACCCAGAAGAACTAAAAAACTATACCGAGACACAGACAAAGGGATGGTTAGCGGAGTTTCTGCCGGACTAGGTCATTATTTTGGAATTGATGCTGTATGGGTTAGAATAATCTTTATCCTATTAGTATGGGGAGCAGGAACAGGAGTTCTTGCCTACATCATCCTCTGGATCGTTGTTCCTGCCGCAGTGACAACATCAGAGAAGTTAGAAATGACTGGAGAACCAGTCAATATTTCGAACATCGAAAAAAAAGTAAGAGAGGAATTTGAAAATGTTTCTGACAAATTTAAAAATGTAGATTATGACAAATATGGTAACCAAATAAAAACTGGAGCGGGAAAAATAGGAAGTTCTTTTGGCGATTTCATAATGACTATTTTTAAAATTTTTGCTAAATTTCTTGGAGTTATCTTGATTATGACAGGCTTAGCAACCTTAATGGCATTATTTATTGGAATGTTTACATTAGGATCTTCTTCCTTTATTGACTTTCCTTGGCAAGGATTTATAGAAGCTGGGAACTTCACTGACTATCCTATCTGGGCTTTTGGACTATTAATGTTCCTTGCAGTAGGGATTCCATTCTTCTTTCTAACCGTATTAGGTTTCAAACTATTGGCTCCCAATATGAAGTCTATAGGAAACATTGCTAAATATACGTTGCTTGCGCTATGGTTGATTTCAGTTGCCTTAGCCATTTCAATAGGAGTAAAACAAGCATCCGCTTTTGCAGCCGACGGACGTGTAGTTCAAAAAGAAAATATTATGCTACTACCAACAGATACGTTGCAAATTAAATTCAAACACAATGACTATTATTCAAAGAACGTTGATGATCGCGATGATTTTAAAATAGCACAAGATCCAAACGGCACAGAGGTAATGTATTCTAATGACGTTAGTTTGAGAATAGAAAGTACAGATGAAAAACTACCATATATACAAATTGAAAAAGAAGCAAAAGGAAAATCTCTTTCTGAGGCGAGACAAAGAGCGGAACAAATAAAATACAGCTATAAAATTGACGGAAATCAATTAATATTAGACAACTATCTAACTACTGATTTAAAAAATAAATTTCGCGATCAGCAAATAGAAATTACTTTATTCTTGCCTAAAGGGACATTGTTAAAACCAGACGACTCAATGAAAAATTATGATCGTACAGATGGGGATTACTTCCTTTGGAACCCAAATTCCAATAATGACATCTACAGAGTAGAGGATAATAAAGTGAGATGCTTAAACTGTACTTCTAATGAAAATGCGCATAATGATGAAGAGAATAGCTCAATAAAGATTACTAAAGATGGTGTTTCTATTACAGATGATACAGTTAATGTATCGAATAGTAATATTAAAGAGTTGAAAATAAACAAAGATGGTATAATTATAAAAACGAGATAATCATGTTGAAAATCATCACAATAATAACTAAATTCATTCTAGTAGCACTAACTGCCCTGTTATTTACATCCTGTAACCATTCGATAAACATCAAATCTATCACGGGAAGTGGCCACGTTACTACTGAGAAAAGAAATGTAGATGGAGATTTTAAAAGTATTGAAGTTAGCAATGCTATCGATTTGATAATTGAACAATCAGACAAAACGGAGATTATTGTTGAAGCTGATGATAATTTACAAAAAAGCATCACTACAACTGTAGAAAATGGAGTACTTATCATAGCCTGTGATTATAATTCGTTTATAAATATCGAATCAAAAAAAGTTACGGTTAAAATGCCAATTATTGAATCCTTACGCGCTTCTAGTGCTTCATCGATTACAAGTGTACATACACTTAAAGGGGAAAAAATTAACCTCAGAACTTCTTCTGCTTCAAATATAAATCTAAATATTGAATCAGATTATATTGAATGTAAAGCCAGTAGTGGGAGTTCAATAACTATTGAAGGAATGGCGCTAAATATGGAGGCAACAGCTTCCAGCGGAAGTGATATTGACGCAAAGGACTTACTTGCTAACGAAGTAAATGCAACAGCATCAAGCGGAGCAACAATTAGTGTTCATCCTATTGTAAGTTTAAAAGCCAAAGCTTCAAGTGGTAGCAATGTTGACTATAACACTACCCCAAAATCAATCGAAAAAAGAGCGAGTTCTGGAGCAAGTATAGACAAGATTTAACTTTTTATTTGACAATTAATAACTGAATCATCCATCAAAAGTGGATGGTTTTTTTATATTTGTAATAATCATAACAAAAAATAAAATGAAAAAATATATAGTCATCACGCTTCTTGTACTATCGACAACTATTGTTTCTGCACAAAAAAAAGAAAAAATAAAAGGTTCTAAAACAGTAACGACTGAGCTAAGGGAAGTCGGTTATTTTGACACCCTTGAACTAGAAGATAATCTTGAAGTCTATTTAGAAAAAGGAGAAAAGCCAGGAATAAAGATTGAAGCAGATGACAATCTTCATGATATTATCTCAATGGACTTAAGAGATAAAACTCTTCGCATATACACTTCTAAGGAGGCTATAAAATATAGAAAACTGATCGTAAAGGTTACCTATACAAATGACTTAAAAAGTGTTTCTTCAAAAAATGATGCTGTTGTTAACGCAATACAAGAAGTACAATTGGACTCGATCATTTTTAGAAGTATCGATTACTCTAAATTGTTTTTAAACATAAATACAAAGAATTTTGTACTACAAGCAGATGATAAATCAAAAATCGAACTGAATGCAAAATCTGAAAAAATAAAAATTGTATTGAGTAAAAATGCAGCTTTGAAATCCTTAATTACTACTCCTGACTTAACATGTGACTTGTATCAAAAATCAGAAGCAAATATTGAAGGTACTGCTACTAATGCCGTGATTCGTCTAGATAACAATTCTGATTTAAAAGGAGATAAATTGACGATTAAAGATCTAGAATTAATTACTGAGAGTTACTCTACCGGTAGTATAAACGTAGAAACATCCATTAGTATAAGTGCTGGTGAGAAATCTCAAATTGAACTTTACGGAAACCCTAAAATTGAAATGAGGAAATTTGCTGATGAAGCCAAATTACTTAAAAAGGCAAAATAAAAAAACTATAGCAACGAAAAGCCCCATCTACTTATGTAAATGGGGCTTTTTTTATTGAAAATTTATTATTTCGAATATTAATTATTCTTTCGAAATTAGTCTTTAGCAGCTAAGTATCTTTCTGCGTCTAACGCTGCCATACAACCTGTACCTGCAGCCGTAATGGCTTGGCGATACACATGATCTGCTGCATCTCCAGATACAAAAACACCTTCTACATTTGTTTTTGAAGATCCCGGAGTATTAATGATATAACCCGTTTCGTCAAGAGCAATAAAATCTTTAAAAATATCAGTATTTGGTTTATGTCCAATGGCTACGAAGAAACCAGTTGCTGGAATCTCAAATTCTTCATTTGTAGTTTTGTTCAAAGCTTTTACACCGGTAACTACTTGTTCGTCTCCTAAAACTTCAACGGTATCGTGATTCATTAAAATCGTAATGTTTTCTGTTTTACGCACACGAGCTTCCATTATTTTTGACGCTCTAAATTTTTCACTTCGAACTAACATCGTCACTTTTTTGCAAAGTTTAGACAAGTAATGCGCTTCCTCACAAGCTGAATCTCCAGCTCCTACAATAACCACTTCTTGATTTCTGTAGAAAAAACCGTCGCAAACTGCACAAGCAGAAACGCCACCACCCATTTTCAAATAGTGCTGCTCAGAAGGCAAACCTATATATTTAGCGGATGCTCCAGTAGAAATAATTACAGTTTCGCAATGCAATTCCTTCGTTCCATTAATCCAAACTTTATGGATATCTCCTGAAAAATCAACTTTAGTTGCCCAACCGTCACGTACATCAGTACCAAAACGCTGTGCTTGAGCTTGCAAACCCACCATCATTTCTGGACCAGTTATCCCTTCAGGATTTCCAGGCCAGTTTTCCACTTCATTAGTTGTAGTTAATTGACCTCCAGGCTGCATTCCTTGGTATAAAACCGGATTCATATTTGCTCTTGCAGCATATATTGCAGCAGTATATCCTGCAGGACCAGAACCTATAATAAGGCATTTTATTTTTTCGATTGTATCTGACATAGTGAAATTTTATAATTATTTTAAACAGTACAAAAATAAGTCTTATTTACTGGAATACAGAAACGGAATAATCAGTTTTTGCTATTCTACAATAAAAAAATCCCCTCTGTTGAAACAGAAAGGATTTTTCATTAGGCGGGAAGAGGCTAAACAACTCCTCTATCTTATTGTAAATTAATTACATACAGTTTTAATCGCACTATTAATACCTTACCAAGTAACTTATATTTTTAGAAAAATTGTATTGACTATATAAATATTGAAAAATGAATTTTAAAGCGCTAATTACTTTTATTTTAAAAGTTCAATTTGAAAAGTCTGCAAACTTTTTCCAATTTCTAATGGGTGCCCTAATTCTGATAAAGCACGTTCCAAAGCTCCTAGTACAGCCAAAAGATCATTTGGAGAAACCGAACCCATATGCCCTATTCTAAAATAAGTGGCTTTGATTTCTGGCAGTAAACCTCCTGCTATAATTACATTACTATCCACCATTTTAGAACTTAATGCGGCTCCGTCTACACCCTCAGGATAATATACTGCTGTCAAGGTATTCGCAGCTATTTCAGTTGTTTTAGGTAATATAGTTAGGTTCAAGGAAGCTATTGCGGCTCTAAATGCTTTTGCTAAACTTTGATGTCTCTTCACCCTTTTTTCGATGCCTTCTTTACATATAATTTTCAAGCTAGTTTCTAAAGCTACAATTAAATTAACTGCTGGTGTCCCAAAATACGAAGGTCTTCTTTCTTCATACGCTTTCATTATAGGTAACCAATTAGTCCAATCTGCATAATAGTTAGGTACAGGCGTTTTTCTGTTTTTCCAAACTTGCATCGCTTTTTCTGAAACCATTAAAAGCGCCAATCCTGGCGGAACACCAATTGCTTTTTGAGATGCTGTTAAAACCACATCAAGTTCCCACTCGTCCTGATTTAACTCTTCACCCGCAACCGAGCATACACCATCTAAAATACTTAACGCATTGTATTTTTTGGCTAACTGGGCTATAGGCTTCGGATCTACTATTATGCCCGTCGAAGTGTCTACATGTGTAATTGTCAACGCTTTGTACTGTTTGTTTTTCAGTTCGTTTTCTATAGCTTCAAGAGGTGCAATTTCACCTAATGGCGCTTCTAAAAGCGTTGTATTTGCTCCATAGCGATCTAAAATGTCTTTAAATCGTTTACCAAAATAACCTGAAGAAATAACCAAGACATTATCTCCTCGTTCGATGAGGTTGGCGGCAGCCATATCCATAGCCAGTGTCCCAGTTCCTGCAACGATAAAGGGCTGTCCCTTTGGAGACATCCAAACTTCTCTCATTAACTCAAGGCTCTTTCCGAAAATTTCAATAAAATCTGGAGCTACATGACTCGTCGTAGGTATTCCCATTGCTTGTAAAACTTCTGGTTCAAATTCGATAGGACCAGGAATCATCAGTAATTTTCTAGCTTTCATGTGGTTTTTATTTTAATAAATTATTTTTACTTACCAATATTCCGTCGGCATCTGCATAGATGTATTCACCCGGAATAAAAGTAATCCCTCCAAATTTAATTGGAATATTAATCTCTCCCAAATTACGCTTCACACTTTTAACAGGAGAAGTGTTCAGCGCTTTTATGCCTATATTCATTGAGTTAATGACTTCACTATCGCGAATGCAACCATTTGCAATAATGCCCTCCCAATTATTTTGTATTGCCAAAACAGCTAATTGACCACCTACTAATGCACAACGTAAAGAACCTCCACCATCAATCACGAGCACTTTACCTTTTCCATTAAGCTCTAATTGTGTTCGAACTAATGAATTATCTTCAAACAACTTTATCGTCGTTATTTTACCTGAAAATGCTTTTTTGTTACCAAAATGATTAAAAATAGGGTCAACACAACTAAGAAGTGTTTCATATTCATCCCAAAGATCTGCAGTTGTAAACATATTTGCAAGTAATTATTTAAGGAAATTGTTTTAATTAACTAAATTTAAAAAGGCAACATGCGTACATGTTGCCTTTATCTGTAAGATAGAATAAAATATTATTTTTCTAATACTAATTCTCTTTTTTGCTCTGTTTTTTTACTTTCAAACTGATCACTAGTATTTTTAGCTCCATCCGCTTTTAAAGCTTTGTCTCCAGCAAAGAATGTTTTATGATCATCACCTAGGTTTGATCCTGCCATTCTTTGATGTTTTACACAAGCAACACCTTTACGAATTTCTTGTCTTTGAACTCCTTTAACATAAGCTAACATGCCTTCTTTACCAAAATAACCTTGAGTTAAATCATTCATGTGAAGTGCTGTAGTATGATATGTTGGCAATGTAATTAAGTGATGGAAAATTCCAGCTTCTTTTGAACTATCTAATTGGAACGTCCTAATTTTATCATCTGCACGATGACACAATTCCGAATTATCATATTGTACGTCCATTAAATTATTTCTATCGTAAGCTGTCATGTTTTCACCTTCTGCAAGCATTTCATCATAAGCTTGATTACGGAAATTCAAAGTCCAGTTAAAAGAAGGAGAGTTATTGTAAACCAATTTCGCAGTTGGTACCACTTCTCTAATTCTGTTTACCATATGAGCAATTTGCTTCACATTTGGTGTTGGAGTTTCAATCCATAAAAGATCGGCTCCATTTTGTAGACTTGTAATACAATCTAAAACAACTCTATCGATATTCGAACCCTCTTTAAATTGGTACAAACCGTTTGGCAATCTCACAGGACGTACTAATTTTCCATTTCTTTTAAGAAGAACATCGTCTTCTTTAGCATCATTAATCGCGATTTCTTCTGCTTCTACAAAAGCTAAATATTGAGAAGCTAAATCTCCCGCTTCAGTGCTAACTGGTAACTTTTGAGTTAAACTTGCTCCTTCAGAATCTGTTCTTGCAACAATAATTCCATCATCTACTCCTAATTCTAAAAAGGCATAACGAATAGCATTAATTTTAGCGATAAAATCTTCATGCGGCACAGTAACTTTTCCATCTTGATGACCACATTGTTTAGCATCAGAAACTTGGTTTTCAATTTGGATTGCACATGCACCAGCCTCAATCATTTTTTTTGTTAGCAAGTAAGTCGCTTCTTCGTTTCCAAAACCTGCATCAATATCAGCAATAATAGGAACTATATGTGTTTCAAAATTATCAATTTGATCTTGTACATTTTCGCCTTTTTCAAGTCTTCTGAATAAATCATTTAACTCAATTGCATCTGCTTGACGCAAGAAATCATAAATTTCTTTTATTAAAGCAGGAACAGTAGTTTTTTCGTGCATAGATTGATCTGGCAACGGCCCAAATTCCGAACGTAATGCAGCAACCATCCAACCTGATAAATAGATATAACTTTTGCTAGTCGTTTTATGATGCTTTTTAACGGCTATCATATTTTGTTGAGCAACAAAACCATGCCAAGAACCTAGCGATTGTGTATAATTAGATGCATCTGCATCATATTCTGCCATATCTTTTCTCATAATAGCAGCTGTATATTTAGCGATGTCTAAACCTGTTTTAAAGCGATTTTGAGTAACCATTCTAGCTGCGCTTTCCGGGTTTATGGCATTCCATGTACTTCCGTACTTTGCTTTAAGATCAATTACAGTTTGTAATGCAGAACTATAGTTACTTTGTTCTAAATTTTTCATAATTTTGTTTTTTTATTATTAAGATTTTCTAGATTTTGATAATTACGTCTCGTAAACTATTCCAGTAGTTGCGAGACATTTTTTTTTAAATATATTGGTATGCTGGTAGTGTTAAAAATTCTTCAAACACTTCTGAGATTACTAGTTTATTAAATAGTTCAATAGCTAATTCAAACTTGCTATTCTTTATGTTCTCTTCACCAAATTCAGTGATGAGTTTTTCTATCTCATCATCAAAAATAGCTTCGTATAACTTCCTATCAAAAGTTCGTCCGTCTTCTATAACAACCTCATTATGTAGCCATTGCCACACTTGAGTTCTAGAAATTTCGGCTGTTGCAGCATCTTCCATTAGATTATAAAGAGCTACTGCACCATGACCTCTTAGCCAAGCTTCTGTATATAAAATACCAACATTAATGTTTTTTCTAATTCCATCTTCTGTTACAGTTCCTTTAGGTATTTCGACTAAATCTTGTTCCGTTATATTTACATCGTCACGTGTCACATGTAATTGATTCGCTGTTGGCATGTATTTGTTGAATTCTGCCATAGCAACTGCTACTAGTGCAGGATGTGCAACCCAAGTACCATCATGCCCATTTTTCACTTCACGTTCCTTATCTGTTCTTACCTTTTCTAAAGCAGCAGCATTCGCTTTTTCATCATTTTTAATCGGAATTTGCGCAGCCATTCCGCCTATAGCAAGTATTCCTCTTTTGTGACAACGTTGAATTACTAACTTTGAATACGCATCCATAAATGGAGTTGTCATAGTGACTTGATCGCGATTTGGAACTACAAAATTTGGATGGTTTCTGAATTTTTTGATGTAAGAAAAAATATAATCCCAACGACCACAGTTTAAACCAACAATATGATCTTTTAGTTCGAAAATTATTTCGTCAAGTTGAAAACTAGCTGTAATGGTTTCTACCAAAACAGTTGCTTTAAAAGTTCCGTTTGGCACTTCTAAATACTCTTGAGCAAATTCAAATACTTTGTTCCACCAACGCGCTTCTAAATAATGCTCTAATTTTGGTAAGTAGAAATACGGTGCAGTTCCATTTTGCAGCATTGTTTGTGTGTTATGGAATACATACAAACCAAAATCAACTAAACTACCAGAGGCTTTTTCATTGTTAATGATAATATGTCTTTCATCTAAATGCAAACCTCTTGGTCTAACCAATAAAACAGCCGTTTCTGGATTTAATGTATATGATTTATTGCGTTTTGTATCAACTAAAGAAATTGTTTTTTTATTAGCATCTATTAGGTTTTGCTGACCTTCAATAGCATTTTTCCATGTAGGAGCATTACTATCTTCTAAATCTGCCATAAATGTTTTGGCTCCTGAATTCAAAGCATTGATAATCATTTTTTTATCAACTGGGCCTGTAATCTCTACACGTCTATCTTGTAAGTCATGCGGAATGTTGCCAGCAGTCCAGTTTCCATCTCTTATCGATTTAGTCTCAGTAGGAAATATTGGAAATTTACCTTCATCAAAAACCTTTTGTTGAATTACACGACTTTCTAACAGAGATAATCTTTCTGGATTAAATTTTTCATGAAGAGCAGTAATAAAAATTAATGCTTCATCAGTTAAAATTTCTGGATAGTAATTATTAACCTCTTTAGAAAAGTTAATTTTAGATTGTTTTAAATAGGTGCTTTCCATGTTGTTATATATTTATAATGCAATAGTATAACAAAGTTTTTAATAAAACAAGCGAACGTACGCTAAATATTTGTTTTTACTAAAAAAACACATGTTCACAATAAAATTTCAATTCCCTCCATTGAAGATGAACGTATTAAATTCAGAATCCAACTCCGGTAAAAACAGAGCAGTGGCAGGATTCTTTATCTTTACAAAAATAGAAATACACTCCCAAACAGTAGCAAACTTCTTCCACACCGAATAACGTAACACCAATTTTACATAGTAAACATGAGACTTGACCCCATCAATTAGCGTAAATCGTATTCAATACCACCATTAAAAATATATTTTTTTTCTAAGACATCGAAGCCAACACAGTTTCTTTCCCAACCACATTCTTGACTAGCTTCAGAAAGCCAAACCGATATATTCATAATACATAACGACTTATTTGTGTGTCACCACTAAAAAACGTCAAATCATCATGCTTTATACGCCATTCTGAAATAATAGACTCTTGCTTTAATAAAAAATTTGCACGGCTATCGTCAGATTAACAAGAAGATGGCCTTTTTACGTTTTCCGCAGTAGCAAACTCTAACCATAAATTCCAAAAGACATTCAAAGCATTTACTCGGCTTTACTTTAAAAACCGAATGATTGCCCTAAAACAATAAAGCTTGACAATCATATGATCATCAAGCTTTACTATTAAATTATTTACTAAAATCTAGAAATGACAGAGTTTACACTAAAAACACAAAGTCGAACCTACAACCTTCCTGATTTTCAATCGACATCTCAATACAACAACTATTTCGAAATCAGATTGGAAATTATTAGACATAAAAAAAAACCTTCTTGGTTCACAAGAAGGTTTTAGTCGGGGTGGCAGGATTCGAACCTGCGGCCTCCTGCTCCCAAAGCAGGCGCGATAACCGAGCTACGCTACACCCCGAAAGCGAGTACAAATATAAAACTATTTTTTGCTTAAACAACACTATTTGAAAAATAAGAAATAAAAAACAATTGTAAAAAAAGAACGCTGTGACATTATTACCCACATCGACTTCATCTTTTGCAGTTTAGCCTCCTTCTTCATAAATCTATCGCCACAAAAAAAAATCTCTTTCTCTAAACTCAGTATTAAATGACCTATAAACAGCCATAGCGCGCCTCAGTATAAACTAACAAAACAGTCAGAACTCCAAATTCAAACTCTATAATCAGCCCATCAAGCTGACCTCGTTGACAATCCAAAAAATTCCTGAAATAAAAATTAAGAAGCACATAATAAAACACAGCAATACGCCCCTAATCAAGCTTTAACAAATGTTAACAAAATAGATTTTTAGAAACCATAATAAATTGTATTTTTACGGTTCAAAATTTATAAAATAAATGGGCAAAATCATTGCGATTGCTAATCAAAAAGGAGGAGTTGGAAAGACTACAACATCTGTAAATCTTGCCGCTTCCTTAGGAGTTTTAGAAAAGAAAGTATTACTTATAGACGCTGATCCACAAGCTAATGCGAGTTCTGGATTAGGAATCAATGTCGACGAAGTTGAAATCGGAACATACCAAATTCTGGAACATAGCAATACCCCCAGAGAGGCAATTATAAAATGTTCAGCACCAAACGTAGATGTAATTCCATCACATATTGACCTTGTTGCCATCGAAATCGAATTGGTAGATAAGGAAAATAGAGAATATATGCTTAAAAAAGCACTAGAGAGTGTAAAAGACGATTATGATTATATTATCATTGATTGTGCGCCTTCTCTTGGACTGCTTACGTTGAATGCATTAACAGCAGCTGATTCAGTAATTATCCCTATTCAATGTGAGTATTTTGCATTGGAAGGTTTGGGTAAACTACTAAATACCATAAAAAGCATTCAAAAAATTCACAATCCAGATTTAGATATCGAAGGATTATTATTAACCATGTTTGACTCCCGACTTCGTTTATCGAATCAAGTTGTCGAAGAAGTGCAAAAGCATTTTAACGATATGGTTTTTGACACTATTATTCAAAGAAATGTAAAATTGAGCGAAGCGCCTAGTTTTGGAGAAAGCATCATCAACTATGACGCAACCAGCAAAGGAGCTGCTAATTATTTACATTTAGCGCAGGAAGTTATAAAGAAAAACAGCAAATAGTTTTATGGCAAAAGCAATAAAAAAACAAGCCTTAGGCAGAGGATTATCTGCATTACTAAAAGATCCGGAAAACGATATTAAATCAGTAAACGATAAAAATGCCGACAAAGTTGTAGGTAATATTATTGAGCTTGAAATAGATGCTATTGAGATAAATCCTTTTCAACCCCGTAGTAATTTTAATGAAGAATCATTAAGAGAACTTGCCACTTCTATAAAAGAATTAGGAGTGATACAGCCTATTACTGTTAGAAAACTAGAATTCAATAAATACCAGTTGATTTCAGGGGAACGCCGTTTGCGCGCTTCTACCCTAGTGGGATTAACAACTGTTCCTGCATACATTCGTATTGCAAATGACAATGAATCGTTAGTTATGGCTTTGGTTGAAAATATTCAACGTCATGATTTAGATCCAATAGAAATTGCACTGTCTTACCAAAGGTTAATTGATGAAATTCAATTGACTCAGGAACAAATGAGCGAGCGTGTAGGAAAAAAACGTTCTACTATTGCCAACTATTTACGTCTTTTAAAACTAGATCCGATTATCCAAACAGGAATTCGTGATGGTTTTATCAGCATGGGGCATGGTCGTGCAATTATCAATATCGAAGATTTAGACATTCAAACTGATATTTACCAAAAAATAGTAAGTCAAAACCTTTCTGTACGTGATACAGAGGCTTTGGTAAAAAACTATCAGGAAAGTTTAAAACCAAAACCAGCAACCAAAGCGAAATCATCATCAGGATTTGAAATTGAAGAAACACAGAAAAAGGTTTTCACTAATTATTTCGGAGCCAAAGTAGATGTAAAAGTTGCCGGAAACGGAAAAGGAAAGATTACAATTCCATTTCAATCAGAAGAAGACTTCAATAGAATCATGGAAATAATAAAAGGATAGTGAATAAATTTCTTTACATAGGAATGTTCTTTTTTATTATAGGACACACCACTATTTTTGCTCAAGTAAAAACAGATGCTGTTCTCGTGGCTAAAGACACAGTAAAGACAAACGATATAGATCCGCTTACCCCGGCAAAGGCAGCTTTCTATTCTGCCGTTTTACCCGGTTTAGGACAGGCGTATAATAAAAAATATTGGAAAATTCCTCTTGTTTACGGCGCTATTGGAACTAGCCTATATTTCTACTTAGATAGCAATACAAAATACCATCAATATAGAGATGCTTATAAACGTAGGCTTGAAGGATATAGTGATGACAAATACTCCTACCTAGATGACTCCAGATTAATTGCCGGACAAAAATTCTATCAACGAAATCGCGATTTATCTGCCTTGTTTGTTGTAGCTTTTTATGCTTTAAACATTATCGACGCTAACGTAGACGCTGCCTTATTGCAGTTTAATGTGGACGAAAACTTATCAGTACGACCTGTAATTTATCCTAATGATGTAACATTAAAGACAAATGTAGGTCTAACCTTTAATTACAATTTTTAGATCATAAACGAGACAACTCGTTTACCATCTGAATTTTTAATTTATAAATAAACACCAAATGAAAATTGCGCTTTTAGGATACGGGAAAATGGGTCAGGTAATCGAGAGAATTGCACAGGAAAGAGGTCATGAGATTGTTTTGAAGAAAGATGAAAACAACACTTACGATGGGCTTTCAACTGCTGATGTCGCCATAGATTTCAGCGTTCCTACTGCGGCTGTACCTAATATTTCAAATTGTTTTCTTGCTAATGTACCTGTAGTTTCAGGCACAACGGGTTGGCTGGAACATTATGACGAAATGGTAGCGCTATGTTCCGCTAAAAACGGTGCTTTCATATCCAGTTCAAACTTTAGCTTAGGAGTTAATATATTTTTTGAAATTAACGAATATCTGGCTAAAATGATGGCTAAACTGGACAGTTATAGTATTGAAATGGAAGAAATTCACCATACTCAAAAACTGGATGCTCCCAGCGGCACTGCTATCTCATTAGCCAAAGGAGTAATTGAAAATAGCAATTACACGAATTGGACTTTAGACGAACCGAGAGCAGATCAAATTCATATTAATGCAAAAAGAATTGGAACTGTTCCTGGAACACATACGGTAACTTATAATTCAGCTGTTGATAGTATCGAGATAAAACATACGGCACACAATCGTGAGGGATTTGCTCTAGGAGCCGTAATTACAGCAGAATGGATTGTAGGCAAACATGGCGTTTTCTCAATGAAAGACGTTTTAGAATTAAAATAAATCAAATACACTTTTGGGGAACACTTACTAAACTTCCCGCCCTATAAAACTAAAAAATTAAGCTATGTCTATATATCAATGGTTTGTGTTTTTCCTATTTGTACAAATAGTTCACTTTTTAGGAACTTGGAAATTATATGAAGCTGCCGGCAGAAAACGTTGGGAAGCAGCAATTCCTGTTTACAACGCTATTGTATTAATGAAAATAATAGGACGCCCTACTTGGTGGACGTTGTTGCTTTTTATTCCAATCATAAACCTAATTATGTTTCCAGTAATCTGGATCGAAACATTAAGGAGTTTTGGGAAAAAATCAACCTTAGACACTTTTTTAGGGATAATTACTTTTGGCCTTTATATCTATTACATTAACTATACTCAAAAACTAGATTACGTTGTCGACAGAAGTATCCATCCTCAAAATAAAACTGCAGACACTGTTAGTTCATTGCTGTTCGCTATAATTGTAGCTACTTTGGTTCACACTTATCTTGTACAGCCCTATACTATTCCAACATCGTCTTTGGAAAAATCGTTATTGATTGGAGATTTCCTATTTGTTAGTAAAGTAAATTATGGAGCCAGAGTACCAATGACTGCTGTAGCATTGCCAATGGTTCATGATTCAATTCCCGTTGTTAAAACTAAATCCTACTTGAACTGGCCGCAAATACCTTACTTAAGATTACCCGGAATTGAAGACATAAAACGTACTGACATTGTCGTTTTTAACTGGCCTGTGGATACAGTTCATTACTTTTTTGAAGCAAAGGGAAGCCCTGGCGTAATCAAACCAATCGATAAAAAATCGAACTATGTAAAACGATGTGTAGGAGTTCCTGGAGACAGCCTGTCCATAAAAGATGGTATTGTTTATATAGATGGTAAAGTACTACAACTGCCAGAAAGAGCAAAACCTCAGTTTTCTTATTCAGTAGCCTTAGATGGTAAAACGCCTATTGATTTTGAATATCTATTAAAAGATATGGACGTAACCGATGGCATTGGTTATAAAGGCCCCTCAAAAGACACTTTACTATTCAGAGCATTAACAGCTGCAGGAGCAGCAAGACTGCGCAATGTTCCCGGAATAACTGCTGTTACCCAAGAAATTTTTCAAGGAACAGAAGGCGGGATATTCCCACACATAAATAAATGGAACCGCGATAATTTTGGTCCGATCTACATTCCTCAAAAGGGACAATCAGTAGCGCTTACCACAGAGACTTTACCGTTTTACAAAAGAATTATCACTGATTATGAATTGAATGATAACGGAGATAAAAACGATCTTAAAGTCACAGGAAACGAAATCAGATTAAATGGTGAAGTAGTTAACAATTATACTTTCAAACAAAATTACTATTGGATGATGGGTGACAACCGCCACAACTCTGAAGATAGCCGTTATTGGGGTTTTGTACCTGAAAATCACATTGTAGGAAAACCAGTATTCATCTGGTTGAGTTGGGATACTAATGGAAAAGGATTGAATAAAATACGCTGGGATAGAGTTTTCACAACCGTTAGCGGTGAAGGGCAACCACAATCGTATTTTAAATATTTCTTAATTGCATTAGCAGCCTTTTTCGTGGGTGAGTATTTTTGGAAAAAAAGAAAAGACAAAAAAAATATCTAGTTTAAAGGTTCAGGTTTAAAGTTACTAGTACCAATTGAAGCTTTAAACCTGAAACAAAAAATAAAACTATGAATACACTCCTCCATCCTACCTACTTCCCTTCGATAAGCCATTTTGTTGCCATGTCGCAATCAGACGGTATTACATTTGAAATAGAGGATAATTTCCAAAAACAAACTAATAGAAATCGTACTTATATCTATAGTCCTAATGGAATTCAGTTACTGAACATTCCAGTTAAGCACTCTAAAGCCAACCATCAATCAACCAAAGACATTCAAGTCGACGCTGATTTTGACTGGCAGAAACAACATTACAAATCGCTGGAAACGGCTTACCGAAGCTCACCATTCTTTGAATTTTTTGACGATGATATTCGTCCCTTCTATGAAAAAAAACACAAATTTCTATTGGATTTAAACTTTGACACCTTAGAAATCATCTCTAAATGCATGCGAGTAAAGATTGACTATACAACGACTACTGAATATGTACCAGAAGTTGATTCCACTCTAATTTTAGACTACAGGTCGCTCGCAGATGGGAAAAAAGACCCTTCTTCTTTTGAAAAATACATTCAAGTATTTGATGATAAACATGGATTTATAAATAATCTAAGCGTTCTTGACTTACTATTCAATGAAGGTAAATTTGCTTTAGATTATATGAAAAAACAAAAACTGGTTATTAATACCATTTAAGCATAGAGATTACTGTGAAATTTTTCACACCCTAAATCTAACATTTAGTTTTTGGTTATGTTATATTGTAGTATTTTTAAAAGCCTTATTATACAAATAAAGATTGCTATTCTTTTATTCTAATGATAATTGTGCCATAATGGGATAATGATCGGAATTTTCGAATTCAGGAAAGCTTTCAAACATTTTGACAGTCATCTTCTCATCAGCAAAAATATAGTCAATTCTGGTAGGATAATACTTGAACTTATAAGTTGCTCCAAATCCTTTACCAGCTTCTTCAAAACTATCTTTTAGCGTTCCTTTTATATTTCTATAAACATAGGAAAACGCACTGTTATTCATATCACCACATATGATAATAGGGTATTCACATTCCTTTTCATGCTTCTTAAAAATTTCTGCTTGTTGCTGTTGTAGCTTAAAAGCTTTACTGATTCTTATAAGCATCATTTGAGATTTATTCTTATTAATCACATCAATATTCTCTGATATTTCATTAACATCAGGTGAAATCTTAATAGATTGCAAGTGCATATTATAAACCCTAATAATATCCTTTCCTTTCTTTATGTCAGCATAAATAACATTATTATTAGAGCTTGGAAATATAATACTCCCTTGATTTATTATGGGAAATTTAGAGAAGATAGCTTGACCTGTTTTAATCTTGTTTCCCTCCATCAAAATATATTTATGGCGGTACACTTTTAAATCAATAACAGCAGAGGACGAAAACTCTTGAATGCACAAGATATCAGGGTTTTTGTCATTTATAAATTCAAGAATTTCTCCCGGAACATCTGCCTTATCTAACCATTTAAACAAATTGAACAAGCGGACATTGTAACTCATAACAGTGAAATTCTTTTCATCTGGCGGATACTCTTTGGCTGAAAACTTGTAGAATTTATTAATAAAGGTAATCCCAATCAAAAGTACCAACCCAGATAAGATCATGCGTTTTTTAAACTGCAGTCCCCAATACAAAAAAAACAAACCATTTAAAATAAAAAACAATGGCATGAAAAGAGTCAAAACAGATAAAATTGGAAATATTTTCGGAGCCAGAAACGGCAAAATATACGCGACAAAAGTGACAATAATAAGAACAACGTTTAAACTATACATTGCTTTATTGAACCAGGAAAGTTTTTTCATATTTTTACTTGTTCCATTAATTAGATTGTCAAATTACTAACGGCTAACTATTTAATTTATTTCTAAAATATGCTGTAAAATTCTTATTTTCCAGCTTTAAACAAAAATTCTTTTTCATCCTTAGTTAAACTATCATATCCTGACTGACTAATTTTATCCAAGATTTCATCAATTTGTTGCTGCGCTTTATCTTTTGTAATAATCTTGGAAACCCTTTTTTCAACCGGTTTACCATAATTTTTATGAACTTTTTTAAATGGAGTTGAGCTTGATTTTTTAAACAAATTAGCAAAAAAAGTAATAACTCCCGTTACTATTTCACTCAAATCAGTTCCTTTTTGCAATAATCGGATAAAAAGAAAACCAAACAAAGCTCCCGCCAGATGAGAGATGTGCCCTCCAGTATTGTCCAAGCGAAATTGCATTAGGTCCAAAATTAGAATCACTGCTGTAATGTGCCATAACTTAACATTCCCTATCAGCAACAAACGAACATGCATCAACGGCTGATAAGTCGTAACAGCTACTAAAACAGCCATAATCGCTGCAGATGCCCCTACGATAGAAGCACTTAAATTCAAAATATAATAACCTAACACAAAAGCTACACCTGCAAAAATAGCCCCTAAAATATACAGACCTAATAATTGCTTTTGCGTGAAAAATGTCAAAAACAGCGAGCTGGCAAAGTTAAAAACCATCATATTAAAAAGTAAATGCCAAAATCCGTCATGAAAAAACGAATAGGTTAAGAATGTCCACGGCATCAATCCAAAAACAGAAGGCACTGTTGACAAAGCGACCCAATTAGGGAAATGAAATGATCCAGACTTAAACTCATAGAAAAATACCAATGAAACGAGAAAGCAAGCAACATTCCAATAGATTAATCTATGGGCTACACCACCTAACTTATACTGCATTTTTAAGTCATCTATAATATTCATTCTTTGTATTTACGTTTTTTATGAAATAATATCTTTTACGAGCAGAAACATTTTAGTTCCACCTGTTGTCATTAAACTGATTCTTCTTCCAATACCACATAATCAGAAAGCCAAATAAAGCTCCACCAACGTGAGCAAAATGTGCGATACCACCACCGCCAAAAATAGATTGTCCAGAAACTCCTAAATACAAATCTACTAAAACTAAACCAGGTACAAAATATTTTGCTTTTATAGGCACAGGAATAAACATCAAAGCCAACTCAGCATTAGGAAACATAAATGCAAATGCGACAATTACACCATAGATAGCACCAGAAGCACCCACTACAGTTCCCATATAAGCACTAAGAAAATTTTTGTATTCTGAAGGAGTCAACAACTCTTGCCATTGCGTGTTAATTTTACCTTCGTTTAAAAGTTGTATAACTTCAGTCTTAGAAAAACCGTTGGAGACTAAAGTACTTATAGCATCATTAAAGTAATAATAATTAATTCCTGTATGAAGCAATGCCGCACCTAAACCACAAGAAATATAAAAGAATAGAAACTTTTTACTTCCCCAAAAACTTTCCAAAGCAGATCCAAACGAATACAAAGCAAACATATTAAAAAAGATATGCATATACCCACCGTGCATAAACATATGCGTGATAGGCTGCCATAATTGAAAGTCTTTATTTTCCGGAAAAAACATAGCTAACATTTTGTAAGCAGGATCTCCAACGATTAAAGTTCCAATAAAAAAGAGAACATTAATTATAATTAATTGTTTTACCGTTTCGGTTACATTTCTCATAGTGCAAATTTTTTATCTAAATCTTCCACACGCATTGTGATGAAAGTTGGTTTTTGAAAAGGGGAAACATTAGGATCTTTACAGGCAAAAAGACCGTTTACCAAGTTTTCCTGCTCTTTTAATGTTAAAGCCGTCCCTGTTTTTACAGCTAAACTTTTGGCCATTGATTTCGCAATCGTGTCATTCTGACTAAAACTACTGTCGGGAATTCCATCTTGTAAATCGCTTAATAATTGTTCTAAAACTAACGAAACTTCGCTTTCAGTTACATTTACTGGAATCCCTGAAATAACGACATGATCTATACTAGTCTCTTCAAAAACAAAACCGGTATTAACCAGTGACAATTTTAAATCCTGGATAAGCTCCATTTCTGTAGCCGAAAAGAACAAATCTAACGGGAATAACAATTGCTGACTTGAGGCTTGATTCACCGTCATATTAGTCAAAAACTGCTCATACAATACTCTTTGATGAGCCCGCTGCTGATCCACAATAACCATTCCTGATTTAATAGGAGATACGATATATTTTTTATGAATTTGGTAGGCATTATTAACGGTTTGTTCGACTTCTTCCTCATTGAACAAAGAACCTGTCACTTCTTCACTTTCAAATGAAAAATCAGTATTTCCGGAAATAAACTCTCCCTCTTGTTTTAATCCTACGTACAAACTTTCCCAAGAAGCTGTTGGTTCAGGCTTTCTATAACTAGAACCTGAATAGTGTTTATTTACTTTATCATCCGAAAAAGGATTAAAGCTTCCATCCACTTGTATTGTTGGTGTAGCTCCTTCTAAATCTTTGTAATGGTAAGGCGTATCTAAATTAGAATCTCTGTCGAAATCTAAAACTGGCGCCACATTAAACTGACCTAAACTATGTTTAATCGAAGCTCTTAAAATAGCATACATGGCATGTTCATCATCAAATTTAATCTCTGTTTTAGTAGGATGTATATTGATATCAATCGTATTTGGCGGCACCGTTAAATATAAAAAATAACTAGGCTGGGCTCCATCTCTCAAAATACCATCATAGGCAGCCATTATTGCATGATGCAAATAACCACTTTTAATAAATCGATCATTAACAAAGAAAAACTGCTCTCCTCTATTTTTTTTAGCAAATTCAGGCTTACTGACAAAGCCTTGAATTGTCACGATTTCAGTCTCTTCTTGAACCGGAACTAGCTTTTCATTGGTTTTACCAGCAAAAATATTAACGATTCGCTGCCTCATGCTTGAGGGAGGCAAATTGAACATTTCGCTTCCATTATGAAAGAAAGTAAAATAGATGTTTGGGTGTGCTAAAGCGACACGTTGAAATTCATCAATGATATGACGATACTCTACCGTATCCGACTTTAAAAAGTTGCGTCTAGCAGGAATATTGAAAAACAGATTTTTGACCGCAAATGACGTCCCTTTAGGCAGCACAGCAACTTCTTGAGAGACAAACTTACTACCTTCGACAATAATTTGCGTTCCTAACTCTTCTTGATCTTGTTTCGTCTTCATCTCCACATGAGCAATCGCAGCAATTGAAGCCAATGCTTCCCCCCGAAACCCTTTCGTATGCAATGAAAATAAATCCTCTGCCTTACGTATTTTTGAAGTCGCATGGCGTTCAAAACACAAACGCGCATCGGTAACGCTCATTCCCAGTCCATTATCAATAACCTGAACTAATGCTTTCCCGGCATCTTTTATAATCAATTTAATATCACTTGCCTTTGCATCAACTGCATTTTCAAGTAATTCTTTGACAACGGAAGCAGGTCTTTGTACGACTTCTCCAGCAGCAATTTGGTTGGCAACATGATCAGGAAGCAATTGAATGATACTCGACATTAAAAAATATTTATTTAAAGTTTACGTTTTATTTTTAAAACCAAAGTGCACAAATTTAATGAATTTATGTTGGGTTTCAGGGTTTACTCAGTCATAAATAAAACAAAAAAAACCTATACTATTAACTAAACAGTATAGGCTTTATTATAATATATTATTGCTTTATTCCTTTAGTTCTAAAGGCGTCCCCTCCTCTATTCTCAAAGGACCTGTTGACAATAAATTTTGATTTCCTTTTTGATGCGTTAACGAAGCCTGCTGACGAATAAAAGCCATTTTAATAGCCGCTATAGCCGCTTCTGTACCTTTATTACCATGAATCCCACCACTTCGATCGATCGATTGTTGCATTGCATTATCAGTAAGCACACAAAAAATAACAGGAATATCCGTTTGAATATTCAAATCTTTTATTCCTTGAGTAACTCCTTCACAAACAAAATCAAAATGCTTAGTTTGCCCTTGAATCACACAACCTATAGCTATTACAGCATCTACGTTCTGAGTTTGCAACATTTTTTTGCATCCATAAATAAGTTCGAAACTTCCAGGAACATTCCAACGAATAATATGTTCCTGCGGAACACTATTTTCTAAAAATGCCTGTTCTGCTCCATTGTATAATCCTTCAGTTATAGCTTCGTTCCATTCAGCAACAACGACTCCAAAACGAAAATTTTTCGCTTTTGGAACACTGTTTTTATCATAAACGGATAAGTTTTTATTTAAGGTCGCCATTTGATATAGTTTTTAAAATTGAATTTTTAGATTTTATAAGTTAAAGATAGAATTTTGAAATCAAAAAACTGCAGTCTTAAACCAGAATCTTAAATCCTTTTTTACTATTGTGCTAAACCGATCAAAACATCAACTGAAGAAGCCTCTGGAGACGCTTCATAATTGTCTTTAATATCAGTAAAATATTTTAATGCATCCTCTTTCTTACCTAAAGCCAAAGCTGTTTTTCCAGCTTTTAGCAAGAAACGTGGCGTAGTAAAATCATTTTTATTTGTTTCAGCAGCTTTAACGTAATTTTTCAACGCCTCTTCTGGCTTGTTGTTTTCTGCATAAGCATCTCCCATTGCACCAATTGCTAAACCACTTAAAACAATATCTTCCGACTTGAATTTACCTAAATAATCAATAGCTTCTGCATATTTACCTGTGTTCAAATAAGCCATTCCAGCATAATAGTTAGCTAAATTTCCAGCATCAGTACCAGAATACTCTTCTGCAATTTTAATAAATCCAAATTTACCTTCTGAACCGTTTAAAGATAATTTATATAATGAATCGCTCGCAATACCATCTGTAGCTTGTTGAAAGTTTTGTTGTGCAACAAACATTTCATCTGCAGCTTCCAGTTGTTTTGGCTCAGCAATAAATTTTTGATACACTAAATAACCTATAGTTACTATAGCAACAGCTCCTACAACACCAATAATCCAATTTTGATTTTTAGCAACAAAAGCTTCTGTTTTTGAAGCAGTTTCGTCTAATGTTGAAAAAACACCAGCAGTCGTACTGTCTTTTTCATCGATAATTACATTCTCAACAGTATCTTTTACTTCTTTTTCTTTTGGTGCTTTATATCCTCTTTTACTGTAAGTAGCCATTTAATTTTAATTTAGTGAACGGCAAAAATAAAATTTTTATTCAAACCGACACAAAAAAACTAGGATTTTATATTTAAATAAAAAAAAATAATTTTTTTTAGGCACCTCCCATTCAATTATAAGTAAAAATAATTAGCACAGAAAAAGTTCAAAACGGCTTTATATCAATATTTTTCAATAATTTGCACCCACTTTAAAAAAGCCTTTCAAAAACAACAAACTCCTCAATACCAGTAAGCCCTAAAGATGTATTTAAAAAAGATTTCATTATTCAATTATAAAAATTTTTCAGAAGCAAACTTCGAATTTGACGGAAAGATAATTTGTTTTGTAGGTAAAAACGGCATTGGAAAAACAAATGTATTGGATGCTATCTATCATTTATCCTATGGCAAAAGTTATTTCAACCCATTAGCAGTCCAAAATATCAAACACGGCGAAGAATTTTTTGTTATTGATGCTGAGTTTATAAAAAACGAAAGAAACGAGCAGGTGGTATGCAGTTTAAAGAAAGGTCAAAAAAAAGTATTAAAACGCAATGGCAAAGCGTACGACAAATTTTCAGACCATATTGGCTTTATTCCCTTGGTTATCATCTCCCCGGCCGACCGGGATTTGATTGTTGAAGGCAGTGAAACCAGGAGGAAATTCATGGATAGCGTCATATCACAATTAGACCCTCAATACCTACAACAGCTCATACAATACCAAAAAGTCCTAAATCAACGCAATGCATTACTTAAATATTTTGCCTTAAACCGCGTTTTTGAAATCGACACCCTTTCCATATATAATGAACAACTTGATGGTTATGGAAAATCTATTTTCGAAAAAAGAAAAGAATTCATAGCGCAATTCATCCCTATTTTCAATACACATCACCATGCCATCACCGGATCGCAAGAAACAGTTCAGCTGGTTTATGAAAGTCATTTATTCGAAAATAATTTACTAACACTTCTACAAGAAAACATCAATAAAGACAGAGCGTTACATTATACAAGTGTGGGCACGCACAAAGACGACTTGTCATTTGAAATCGATGGCCACCCAATTAAAAAATTCGGTTCCCAGGGACAACAAAAGTCCTTCCTAATTGCTTTAAAGTTGGCGCAATTTGAATTTCTAAAAAAACAAAGTGGTGTAAAACCCATTTTACTGTTTGATGATATCTTCGACAAGCTAGATGAAAGTCGTGTAGCTAAAATAATAGAGATGGTCAATAGCGATACTTTTGGACAACTTTTTATTTCAGACACACACCCAGAACGCACCGAAGCAATTGTAAAGTCGACACACCAATCCTATAAAATATTTAACTTATAGCGGTGTTTATTTTATGATATAAAACCCTTCTATCCTTATAAATTACTTATTTTAGCCTAATCAATTTTTAAATTAAATTCTAATGAAATTTCGTTCCATATTATTCTTACTAATTTCCTTCGTTATACTATCATGTGATGGTCAAGCCGCAAAAAACATAAAAACGATTGAAGCAAAAGATTTTGCTGAAACAATGAATACAACCCAAAACCCGCAAATCCTCGATGTACGTACTCCTGAGGAATTTACAGAAGGGCACATCAAAAATGCTGAAAATGTAAATTGGTTAGGTGACCGTTTTATTGCTGATGCAGAAAAATTTGACAAGACAAAACCAGTTTTTGTTTATTGTAAAAGTGGCGGAAGAAGTAAAAAAGCAAGTCAAAAGCTTCAGGAATTAGGATTTACAAACATATATGAACTAGAAGGCGGCTTTATGAAATGGAGCGCTGAAGGTCTTAATATGTCAACAGACTAAATTATCCACGTGAGCAGCTAGGAATATAGTGAAAAAGTATTCATTTATTTATATGCAGATTGGCCTACGTCCTTGTAAATTTGTGAATTAGGATTTACTGATAGCATTGTCATTATTAATCTAAATGCAGATAAAAACAAGACCTTCCTGTCACAAATAAAAATCTACAAACTTCCTATTCTTTTAGCATCCAAAAACAAAGAAACGAAGAAGATTTAAAAACACAATTACAATAGTAACAGCATGCTTTCAAAAGATTCACTACAGTTCCTGAAAGATTTACAAGCAAATAACAACCGGGATTGGTTTTTAGATAATAAAAAAAGATACGAGATTTTCAAAAAAGACTACCATCAACTAGTTGCTGATTTTCTTGATATCATGAAACCTTTGGACCCCACATTAGAACTGCTAGAAGTAAAAAACTGCACTTTTAGGATTAATCGGGACATTCGGTTTTCCAAAGACAAATCACCTTACAAGTCTCACATAGGAGTTTGGCTGTCATCAGGAACAAAAGGACAAAGCCGTGCTGGCTATTATGTTCATATCGAAAAAGGCGCCAGTTTTATCGCCGGTGGCTTCTATGCACCGTTAGCAGACGATTTGAAAAAAGTTCGCAAAGAAATCGCTTATTTTTATGATGATTTAGAAGCAATTTTAAATGAAAAAGAATTTAAAAAGGTATTTGGAGATTTTGATCGAAATGAAAAAAGCACACTCAAAAACCCACCTAGAGGATACGACAAAGAACATCCCGCAATTGAACTTTTAAAACTAAAAAGTTTTGAAGCTAGTGTTAAGTTTGACCTATCAGAAATCCTGAATAAAGATTTCGTTTCTAAAATGAGTAAAAAACTCATCCTTTTAAAACCTTTGAATGAGTTTATCAATCGGGCATTGACTACTGACGAATTTTAATTTATTTCGATGAAAAAAAGAAAAATACTTTTTCTTGGCGAATCTTATAGAGCTGATGCCATAACTTGGACGAATGGACTAAAAGAATTTGGTGATTTTGAAATAATCAGTTGGGAATTAAAAACACCAAGCGATACTTTTTTCAACAGAATAAAACGGCTTTGTGAATACAACTTTGCTTTGTTTAAAATTAAGAAGATAATAAAGCTGCACCAACCAGATATGGTCATTGCCGAAAGAACCACGAGCTACGGCCTTCTTGCCGCTTTATCTGGTATAAAACCGGTGGCTATTGCACAACAGGGCAGAACCGACTTATGGCCAGAAGACTCTATTCTATTGCCGCTCAAAATAATAATTCAAAATTACGCCTTCAAAAAAGCGACCCTTATTCATGCTTGGGGGCCGGTAATGACTCTTTCAATGACTGAAGCGAATGTGGAGATGAACAAAGTCTTGGTTCTTCCAAAAGGGATTGACTTATCGAAATTTGACAATAAAAACACCGCAAATCCCGAAAAAATTACTGCAATTGTCACTCGTTCTCTATTGCCTGAATACCGTCATGATGCCATTTTAAAATCATTTGACCTTTTAAACAAAAAAGGGATTGACTTTATCCTCACTATCGTTGGCGACGGAACACAGCTTGCTAACTTACAAAATTTAGCAAAAAAATTAAATATTGAGAAGAAGGTTTTTTTTACAGGGAGAATTCAAAATACGGAATTACCTAAATTACTACAAGAGTCTAACTTTTATATTAGTATGCCAACAACCGAAGGCGTATCAGCATCATTATTTGAAGCAATGGCCTCTAATTGTTATCCTATTGTTTCCAATATTCCCGGTAATCAAAGCTGGATTACCCATCGTGAAAACGGACAATTAATCAATGTCGATGATTCAAAAATGCTAGCTGAAGAAATAGCATGGGCCTTCGAACACACTGATTATAGGAAAGAATCCGTTTTGAATAACAGAAAATTTATCGAAGAAAACGTCGATTATAAAATCAATATGAAAATAATTGCCGCCAAATACCACGAATTAATTAACACTACTAAAACAAATTAGCTATGTGTGGAATTAATGGAATCTTACATATACAGTCACAAAAAAAAGTGGATAATCGTCTTCTGACCAAGATGCGTGATTCACTGGAACATCGCGGCCCTGATGATTCCGGCGTTTTTATTGAAAATAATATTGGTTTCGGTCATAGAAGGCTTTCAATTCTTGATGTATCGGCTGCTGGTCATCAACCTTTTCTTTCTGATAACGAAAGATATGTAATGGTGTACAATGGTGCAATTTACAATTTCAAGGAGTTCTATCCTGAACTAAAAAGTAATGGATTTGATATCAAGACAAGCTCTGACACTGAAGTTTTAATGAAACTTTATGAACTCTATGGCTTAAAAATGCTTTCTCGTCTCAACGGAATGTTTGCATTTGCCATTTGGGATAAATTAGAAAAAAAGCTTGTCCTCGTGCGAGATAGAATGGGTGTCAAACCTCTATATTATTCATTTTATAACGAAACATTCTATTTTGCATCTGAACAAAAAGCGCTTTTCACAGCTGGGGTTCCACTTAAAATTGCTCAGGACGGACTAGAAGAATATATTTTTAACAGATTTGTAACAGGGAAAAATACTTTATATCAAAATGTAAACAAAGTACTTCCCGGACATAGTATGACCATCCATGAAGGAGGAAAAATCACTAGTAATAAATGGTGGAATTTAAAAAAGGAAATTCAAAATCAACCTAAAATTAAAAATCCAGTCGAATGGTTTAAAGAAACTTTTGATGATTCAGTAAGATTAAGAATGGTAAGTGACGTTCCTGTTGGTGTTTTACTGAGTGGAGGCCTCGATTCTTCATCAATTCTTACTTCCTTAAACCACCAAAATTACAAAAGCGTACAAACCTTCAATATCGGTTTCAAGGAGGAAGAACACAACGAATCACATCTAGCAAAAAAGATGGCTGAAAAATTCGGATATGATTTTCATACTATGCAACTCGAGGGCACAGCTCTTTATGACAATCTAATAGAGTCAACCTACCTTCAAGACGAACCCATAATGCATTTAAGTGAGCCGCATTTACTAGCTCTCTCAAAAATGGCAAAACCACATGTGAAAGTCTTACTATCTGGTGAAGGTGCTGATGAATTGATGGGTGGTTATGTTCGATACAAAACATTACAATACCCATCCTTACTAAATTCAATTGCGACGATAGGAAATTTGGATCTTTTTGAAAAAAATCCACGTTATGAAAAGCTCATTCGATATTCGCAGATCAGTAAAAAATCTGATTTAATATTCTATAATGGTTGTAATATTTATCCTGAAGATATTTCAAAAACTTTCGGAATTCATGCTACACCCAAAAATGAATATAGAAGGAAAATATATAAAGAAGCAAAAGCTTTGTATCCGGATAACTTAAGAAGACAAGCGCTCTATTTTGATCAGCAAACGTATTTACGCTCACTTCTTTACCGAAATGATCGTGTCACTATGGGCGCATCAATAGAATGCCGCGAACCTTTTTTAGACCAAAGACTAATAATAGGTTTAGGTTCTTTGGAAGACAAATGGATGTTCACCGGAAAAAAAGGAAAATTCATTCTAAAAACAGCAATGCAAGACCGTCTACCCGAAGAAATTCTAAAATTCAAAAAAGTAGGACTAAGTGCTCCATGGGGAGATTATTTAATAAAAAGCCCCGCTTTCAAAGACGAATTAGAATCTTTTTCGAAAAGTGATCTTTTTCGAATGCCTTACTTCGAAAATATAAACATCAAGCAACTAATTCAGAATTTAGAAAAAGGAGATATCAGAATGATTCCATATATTATGCCATTATTTATGATGCATATCTGGATGAAAAGCTATGCAAATAAATTTTAATTCTTACTTTTGGACCCGAAACTCATTCATAAAAAGCACTTTCTTTCATGGAAATACAAACTGATTTTTCTCTAAAAAACTATAATACTTTTGGCATTGAAGCCAAAGCAAAACAATTTGTGGCAGTACACAGTATCGCCGAATTGACGACTATTTTAGTGCAAAACAAATCCGACAGTAAATTCATCCTTGGTGGTGGTAGCAACATGCTTTTAACTAAAGATATTGAAGCTTTAGTAATTCACATTGACCTGAAAGGAAAAAAAATTGTAAGTGAAAATGAAGATTACGTTTGGGTAGAAAGCCAAGCTGGTGAAAACTGGCACGAATTCGTATTATGGACAATTGATCAAAATTTTGGCGGACTGGAAAACATGTCGCTTATCCCGGGAAATGTAGGGACTACTCCCGTACAAAATATCGGGGCATATGGAACCGAAATGAAAGATACTTTTGTGTCTTGTGAAGCGCTAACCACTATAAATCAAGAATTAAAAATATTCACAAAAGAAGAGTGTCGTTTCGGATATCGTGAAAGCATCTTTAAAAACGAAGTAAAAGACCAATACATAATTACGTCAGTGGTTTTCAAATTAACAAAACGAAACCACAATATCAATACGTCCTACGGTGATATCACGAATGAATTATCTAAAAACAACATTACAAACCCTAGTTTGAAGGAGGTAAGTGATGCTGTTATTGCCATTCGACAAAGTAAATTACCCGATCCCAAAGAACTAGGAAACAGCGGTAGCTTTTTTAAAAACCCAATCCTTTTAAAATCTGATTTCGAAAAAATACATCAGCAATTTCCTGAAATGAAATACTATGACATCTCAGAAACCGAAGTAAAAGTACCTGCAGGATGGCTGATAGAGCAGGCTGGCTTTAAAGGAAAACGCTTTGGAGACGCAGGAATCCATAAAAACCAAGCGTTAGTTTTAGTGAACTATGGAAAGGCGACGGGACTAGAAATTCTAAATGTTTCAAAAAACATTCAAGAAACGATTTTTAAAACATTTGGCATTTACATTGAAGCCGAAGTGAATATAATATAAATTAAAGTTTCAATACCAAAATTCTAATGCTGAGTAATGCGATTTAGTGACCAAATTATAAAAACGTTAATCTAAAATCAAAAATCACATGTTCATCCCTGATATTTACAAAAATGAAAATCAAGAAGACATTCATGCTTTTTTACAAGCAAATAGTTTTGGCATCCTTATCAATCAAACAGAAGCCAAGTTAACTGCAACCCACATCCCGCTGGAGCTGGACACTAACAAAGAAGGGAAAACTATTTTGCAAGGACATCTTTCAAAAGAAAATCCACAATGGAAAGGTTTCTCTGAGAATGATCAAATACTGGCTATTTTTTCTGGTCCGCACTCCTATATTTCATCCTCATGGTACGATCATGAAAATGTTCCTACTTGGAATTATATCGCGGTACACGTTTATGGTAGAATTAGAATTATCGAAGGAGAAGCTGTTATAACATCTTTAAAGAAATTAGTAGATAAATACGAGAAATCATCTGAGAACCCTGTTCGTGTTGAAGGTTTATCAAAAAAAACCATGATGCAAACTCGCGGAATTGTCGCTTTTGAAATTGAAATTACCGAAATTCACGCGACAAAAAAACTATCTCAAAATCGTGATGATAAAAATTACGAGAATATCATATCAGAATTAGAAAAAACTGAAGACAATCAGTCAGTTGCACTTGCAAATGAGATGAAAAAATGTCCTCGATAATTTTTTAAAAATTCAATAATTTATCATTTACAATTCACAATTCTATTCATACCTTTGCGCTTTCCCGAAATTTCGGGTTTAATAACTCATAAAACTCAGATGCTTATAATAATTCTTTACTTTTTTATTGTTGTCGTTGCCATTCAACTTTCATATTATTTAGGTGTTTTCGGAAAATTTTCTTTCGCTAAAGCACAAAAAACAACACCGAAAAGACTTTCCGTATCTGTTATCGTATGCGCCAAAAACGAAGAGGAAAATGTGGTTAATTTTATTCCGCTACTTGCTGAACAGAACTACCCTGATTTTGAAATCGTCTTGATAGACGACGCTTCAAGTGATGGTACTTTGGATATATTTGAAGACTTTGAAAAACAATATCCAAATATCCGTTTGGTAAAAGTCCAAAATAACGAGGCCTTTTGGGGAAATAAAAAATACGCCCTAACCTTAGGAATAAAAGCTGCTAAAAACGATTATTTATTATTTACAGATGCTGATTGCTATCCTACTTCTAAAGAATGGATAACAGCCATGAGTTCTCAGTTTACAATGCAAAAAACGATTGTATTAGGATACGGAGGATACGAAAAAATCGCCAACTCCTTTCTTAACAAATTAATTCGTTTTGAAACTCTACTTACTGCAATACAATACTTTTCATGGGCAAAAGCAGGACATCCTTATATGGGAGTAGGTAGAAATTTAGCCTACAAAAAAGACGAGTTTTTTAATGTAAACGGTTTTATAAATCACATTCAGATACGATCGGGAGATGATGATTTATTTGTAAATGAAGCTGCTACAGCAAAAAACACGGCTATTGCTTACGCTCCCGAAAGTTTCACATATTCGAAACCGAAAACCAAATATAGAGATTGGATTACCCAAAAAAGAAGGCATGTTGCTACCGCAAACCATTATAACACATTAGATAAATTACAATTAGGCCTTTTCTATTGTTCCCAGTTATTGTTTGTTATACTTCCTATTATCTTACTATCCTTTCAATTTCGTTGGATTCTGGTATTAAGTTTAATTGCTGTGAGATATATTGCTGTTTGGATTGTTATCGGTTTTTCAGCGGGAAAATTAAAGGAGAAAGATTTAAAATATTGGTTTCCTATTGTTGAATTAGTGCTTATATTCACACAAATCAATATCTTTATATTGAATACTTTCTCAAAACCGGTACATTGGAAATAAATAATCAAATCGAAAAAGCAAAAAAAGGAGATCAAGCGGCCTTCACCTTTCTATTGAATTATTACTGGAATGAAGTATATGGCTTCATGTTAAAACGCACCGAAAACGAGACCAGCGCTGAGGATATTACTATAGAAACATTTTCGAAAGCTTTTGATAAAATTGCGAGTTACAACCCTGAATTCCAGTTTAACACTTGGCTTATTAGTATTGCTAAAAATGTGCATATCGATTTATTACGCAAAAAGAAATCCAGTCTTTTTGTAGAAATTACAGACCAAGAAGACAAGAAAGCTTACAATATTGCTGACACTACTCCATCTAAAGAAGACGAACTGATAACAGAACAAAATCTTTCTCAGTTACTGCGATATATAAAAGAGCTCAAACCCCATTACCAGGAAGTAATCCAATTGCGTTATTTTCAAGAAATGAGTTATCAGGAAATCGCCAACAAAATTGACGAGCCGTTAAGTAACGTGAAAATTAAACTCCTTCGCGCTAAAAAATTACTAGCAGAAATCATTCGAGATAAGCGCTAATTCAGTTCCTCATTAGCACCTTGTTAGCTTAAAAAATCCCCCTACACTATACTTTTCTACTCTTCCTATTTTTCTTGCAAAAATAACCTCTGTTTTACATACTAAATTTCTTGTTATTTGCGTTAGTACTTAAAATAGCACATGCTTATGATTTAACTGATACTTAACCCATTAAATCCATGAATTATGTCAAAACTAAGTCTTTACGAAACCAGCTGGATTAATCTAGTTTTCGAAAACAAAAACAAAGAATACGGGGCATATCAATTGCGTCAAGAAAGTGCCAAAACTTCCTTATTTGCACTTTTTATGGGTTTACTATTATGTGCTTCTCTAGCAAGTATTCCAAAGATTATGAGTCTTCTTAATCCTGAAAAAAACATACCTACACTAACTCCCGACAGTATTGATCAAATTATTCAGGTGACTAAAATTTTTCCGAATCAAGTAAAAAAGATTGAACAACCGATTCTCCCGAAGGCGATCCAACAAAAACCTACGGTCCTCATTGAAAAACAACAGTTCATAAATCCCACAATAGTAAAAGCTGCATTAGCGACTCCAGACATTGCGAAAAACATTGAAAACACAGCACCAATAAATGAGAGTTCTAATGGGGTTGCAATTATCGGGACCAATCCTGTTGCATCACAAGGAATAGGAAATGCTACTCCCGCAATCACTGATTACGGAAATACCGTTGTAACCAGTGCGCTACTAGACAAGCTTCCTGAATTTCCTGGGGGAATTGCTAAATTCTACACCTACATAGGGAAGAATTTTGAAAGCCCTGAAATAAACGCTGAAAGAAGTATTCGTATTTATGTTTCTTTTGTGGTTGAAAAAGACGGAAGTATGACTGACGTACAAGTAAAAAACGATCCTGGTTATGGACTAGGAAAAGAAGCTATTCGGGTGTTAAAGTCTTTAAAAACAAAATGGACTCCAGGAATGATAGGTTCTAAACCAGTGCGAACCTCCTACAATCTACCCATCATTGTTCAAATGAATTAGTCTTCAACAAAAAAGCAGAATCGAGAGGTTCTGTTTTTTTTATGTCTACACCTAGAAACAAAACATTAACAAATACCTATAGTTCTAGCCTAGAAAGCAATGAAAAGCTGGAATTAGCTCCAAAAAGCAGTATAAAAAAGCAATATAAAAACGGCGCTCAAGCTTCATGCCCGAAACACCCTATTTTAAATCAACATTCCTTATATTTGCAGTCTCAAAATTGATTTATGGAAACTGTTTTAGAAAATACTTTACCTGTTCAAAAACCAAAATGGTTGAAGGTAAAACTCCCGATAGGACAAAAATACACTGAGCTTCGTGGCTTAGTGGATAAATATAGTTTGAATACGATTTGTGCATCAGGAAGCTGCCCTAACATGGGTGAATGCTGGGGTGAAGGGACTGCTACATTTATGATTTTAGGAAATACCTGTACCCGTTCTTGTGGTTTTTGTGGCGTAAAAACCGGTAGACCTGAAACGGTAGACTGGGATGAGCCTGAAAAAGTAGCGCGTTCCATAAAAATCATGAATATCAAACATGCTGTAATTACCAGCGTAGACAGAGATGATTTAAAAGATGGAGGTTCTATTATTTGGATAGAAACTGTAAAAGCCATCCGAAGAATGAATCCAACCACTACTCTGGAGACTTTGATTCCTGATTTCCAAGGTATCGAAAGAAACATTGACCGTATTGTGGACGCGAATCCTGAAGTAGTTTCTCATAATGTGGAAACCGTACGCAGACTAACTCGTGAAGTGCGTATTCAAGCGAAATATGACCGTAGCTTAGAAGTTTTAAGATACCTAAAAGAAAAAGGAATCAAGAGAACAAAGTCTGGGATTATGCTTGGTCTTGGTGAGCAAGAAGAAGAAGTTTTTCAGACAATGAGAGATCTTCGTGAAGCTAATGTAGATGTGGTAACAATAGGTCAATACTTGCAACCAAGTAAAAAACACTTACCGGTTAAAGAATTTATCACACCAGATCAATTTGCCATCTATGAAAAATACGGATTAGAATTAGGATTTCGTCATGTAGAGAGTGGCCCATTAGTTCGTTCTTCCTATAAAGCACAGAAGCACATTCTATAATTATGTTAACTGTTGAATGCTAAATCTTAAATGAATATAAAAACAAAAATTGCCATAAATGGTTTTGGAAGAATTGGTCGAAATCTATTTCGATTGCTTTTAAACCACCCTACTATTGAAGTTGTTGCTATAAATGACATTGCTGATACAAAAACAATGGCCCATTTATTAAAATACGATAGTATTCACGGAGTTTTACCTTACAAGGTTAGCTCAGATGAGAAAGGAATTCTTGTGGAAGAAGACCATTTTCTATTTTTTCATGAGAAACAAATTTCAAATTTAGATTGGAAAAGTTTAGCTATCGATTACGTAATCGAATCTACTGGTAAATACAAAACTTATGAAGAGTTAAATGCGCATATAATCGCAGGAGCTAAGAAAGTAATCTTATCTGCTCCTTCTGAAGTCGACAGTATCAAAACTGTTGTTATAGGCGTAAACGATCATATTCTTGACGGTACAGAAACTATTATTTCTAATGCGAGCTGCACAACGAATAATGCAGCACCTATGATGAAGGTAATTGACGAACTATGTGGAATAGAACAAGCATATATCACTACCATTCATTCGTACACCACAGACCAAAGCCTGCACGATCAACCCCATAAAGATCTACGCAGAGCACGTGGAGCTAGCCAATCCATTGTACCTACAACAACTGGAGCAGCCAAAGCATTAACAAAAATATTCCCTACATTAGACGGCAAAATAGGCGGTTGCGGAATTCGAGTACCCGTTCCAGATGGATCATTAACGGATATTACATTCAATGTAAAACGTGCCGTTACAATAAATGAAATCAACGAAGCATTTAGATATGCTGCCCAAAATAATTTAAAAGGAATTTTAGATTACACAGAAGACCCTATCGTTTCTGTAGACATTATTGGAAATAAAAATTCATGTGTCTTTGATGCACAGCTTACATCCGTAATAGACAAAATGGTTAAGGTAGTAGGATGGTACGACAATGAAATAGGATATTCATCAAGAATAATAGATTTAATACTACTGACTGTAAAATAAAAATTGCCCAGAAAAATAAACAACAAATGAGATACCTTTTGGTTTTTATGTTTTTTATTAATTCATTTCTTTATTCTCAAAAAAAAGAGAGTACAGATAGCATTGCCTATTATACCAATCTGGCAAATTCTAGCATCAAAGAAAACAAATACAAAGATGCGCTTCTTTTTACTCAGAAAGCAATCAATTATTGCGACAACAATGGACAAACAGAAGCCCAAGCAATCCAAACGTATAATTTAGGTGTACTTTATTATAACCTCAATAAATACGGTGATGCCAAAGATATTTTTAATGAAAGCATCGCTTTATTCGAAAGTTTACCACCATCACACGAAGCTGCTAAAAATTATTATTACCTAAGCCTTTCCTACATTGGTGTAAACAATTACAAAGCTGCTGAAACCGCTCTTAATAAGGCATTATTTATTTATAAGGAATTAAATATCGATACTGACGAAGATTTACTTAATCTTCAAAAAGGGATTATTTACAAAGCGAACGGGAATCTTAATACTGCAGCATTCTGTTTTAATTCTGTAATTTCTAAACCGGACAATCCAGCTATCCTCGACGCTAAAGTAGAGGCTTTATATCAAATGGGCCTTATCGAAGCCTCTAATAATAGAAATAATCTCGCGCTAACTTATCTTAACAAAGCATTTGACCTTAACTCCAAGGAGAACAACTTAAATCAAAAATCAAGAGTTTTATTAGCACTAAGTAAAGTATATGAAAAAACTTTAGATAAGAGCAATGCCTACTTGTATTTGAAACAGCACCTAAACTTAAAAGAAAGTTTAGAAATTGCAAATAATGAAAAGTTAGGCATCGATGATTACGAAAACTTTAAAGAAACGCAGCGAATAAAAAAAGCAAAAAGAATTAACCATAAAAATGCTGAAGAAGAAAAAACCAATAAATTTTCTAAACTCATTAACATTCTGGCAATTGCCTTAATCACCATTTTATCACTGCTGAGCTTATCATTGTACAAAAACAATATCATCAGAAACAAATCAAACCTATTACTCAAAGAAAAAAACAATGAATTACTGATTGAAAAAGAAAAGACGGAAAAAGCCTCAAAAGCCAGGTCTGAATTTTTATCAACAGTAAGTCATGAGCTTAGAACACCTTTAAATGCCATAAATGGAATAACCCATCTGTTGCTGGAAGAAAACCCAAAGGAATCACAATTGCATTATTTATCCTCGTTAAAATTCTCCGGAAATTATTTAGCCACCTTCATTAATGAAATTCTTGAAATCAACAAAATCGATTCTAACAAAACTGAAATAGAGTACATTAAATTTAATCTAAAGGAACTTTTAGAAGATATAAAGAACTCGTTAAAAGGGCTGGCAATTACCAATAATGATGTTTTTACTCTCAATATCGATTCAAATATTCCAGATAATTTAATTGGCGACCCCACTAAGTTATCCCAAATATTCATGAATTTGATTAATAACGCCCTCAAGTTCACAAAGGACGGGAGCGTAACAGTTACTACCAAAGTAACTCAGTTAGAAACCGAAACCGTCATCCTATCCTTTGAAATTACGGATACCGGAATAGGAATATCTGAAGACAAATTAGAAACTGTATTTGAGAGTTTTTCACAAGGATCTGTGGAAATCAACCGCAAATTTGGAGGAACAGGCCTTGGGTTAACCATTGTAAAAAAACTGATTGAAATACTAGGAGGAGAAATAAAGCTCCAAAGTATCCTAGGGCAAGGTTCTACTTTCTTTTTTGATTTACAATTTAAAGTAGACAAAAATCAATTGCCAGAAGAGGCCCCTATACAAACTTATGACGATGAAACTTTAAAAAACAAAAAGATACTTATTGTTGAAGACAATAAAATCAACCAAATGATTACCAAAAAAATGCTCGAAAATAAGGGTATCGTTTGTGAAATCATTGACAACGGTGAAGAAGCAATTGAAACTGTTAGAAACAATAATTATGACATGGTTTTAATGGACGTTCATTTACCTGGAATCAACGGTACCATTGCAACAAAGCAGATAAGAGAATTTGATTCTGTTACTCCAATTATTGCAATAACAGCCATTTCTCTAGATGAAAACAGAGAAATGTTGCTATCCTTTGGTATGAATGATGTAGTTACTAAACCATTTGCTCCTGAAGTTTTCTACACTGTAATTGCAAATAACCTTTCTTAGTTTAGTACTTTAAAATTAATTCTTTGATTAACTTTCTTACGTTAGGTTCTGCATTTTGTGCTGCTTCTAATACTTCGTCATGAGAGATGGAGTCAATATTATCTTCGTCTCCTATGTCTGTAATTACAGATATTCCAAAAGTTTCTAAATCCATGTGACGCGCCACAATAACTTCTGGGACAGTTGACATTCCTACACAATCAGCACCTAGAATTTTAACCATTTTATACTCTGCCAACGTTTCAAAACTAGGCCCTTGCAAACCTAAATAAATCCCGTCTTTAACTTCTATATTTAATTCTAAAGCTAGCTCTTTTGCTTTTGCAATCATTTTTCTCGAATAAGGCTCACTCATATTTACAAAACGGGGACCAAAACGTTCATCATTTGCACCACGTAACGGATGCTCTGGCGTAAAATTAATATGATCCTTTATGATAATAATTTCTCCAATTTTATAAATAGGATTCACTCCACCTGATGCATTTGAAACTATTAGTTTTTTAACTCCTAAAAATTTTAATACACGTACTGGAAAAGTAACTTCCTTCATAGAATAGCCTTCATAGAAATGAAAACGCCCTTGCATGGCTACTACCTTTTTATCACCAATAGTCCCAAAAACCAAAGCCCCTTTATGGCCCTGAACAGTAGATACAGGAAAATTAGGAATTTCATTATACGGTAGTGTAAATTCTATTTTAATATCCTCCGTAAAACTTCCTAATCCAGAACCTAATATAATCCCGTATTCAGGATTGAAACTATTTATTTTATTGATATAACTTACCGTCTCTTGTACTTGTTCCCACATAATTAATAATTGTTTTTCTAAACTTTTCATCTGCTGCGAGAAATTGACTTTTTATCGGTAGATAAAAAAGCTGATCGGCGGGCAATCGTCCCTGCAATCGAACATAATCCTTCTCAGTAGTAATAATGATCTTGTTTAGCGATTTATTTTTAATGTCTAAAATGTCTTTTTCACTAAAATGATGATGGTCTGGAAAATCCATCGTTACATCATTTGCAGCCTGCAAATATGCAAAAAAAGATGCTGGTTTTGCAATACCCGCCAAAAGTAATTTATCTCGCCCTACTAAATCCGTTACTTTTATTTGCTCTTCATCAGAAAAAACAAATTCATCGTACTCAATGCTTGTAAAATACAACTCTTGATTTTTGGTGATTTTCAATCTATTTTTAATGCTATCCTGCTCTGCTGCTGACAGGTTTGAAGGGCATTTCGTAACGACAATTACATTGGCTCGTTTTGCTCCGCTCCTACTTTCTCTTAAATTCCCCGTAGGAAGAATAAAATCATCACAATATAACTCGCCATAAGACGTAAGCAAAATATAGAAACCCGCTTTTACTTTCCTATGCTGGTACGCATCATCCAGTAAAATAACCTCTGGCTTTTGCTTTTGCGAAAGCAGTTGTTCGATCCCGTTCTTCCGATTGGCATCAACAGCCACTTGAACGTTCTTAAATTTTTTATAGAATTGAAAAGGCTCGTCGCCCAACACTTCAGCATTAGATGTAGCGTCCGCTAAAATAAAACCTTCAGACTTTCGCTTATATCCCCGACTTAATGTCGCGACATTGTAGTTCTTTGCAAGTAACCTA
Source organism: Flavobacterium gillisiae (assembly GCF_900107635.1). Classification (GTDB taxonomy): domain Bacteria; phylum Bacteroidota; class Bacteroidia; order Flavobacteriales; family Flavobacteriaceae; genus Flavobacterium; species Flavobacterium gillisiae. The sequence goes on along the minus strand of NZ_FNRD01000011.1, from coordinate 105,334 downwards.
ATTAAGTATTCTATTTGAGGTGTTTTACCTGTACCACCCACACTAAGGTTCCCAACTGCTATAATAGGTAGATCAAAAGCATAGGATTTTAAAATTCCGTCATCAAACAGAAAATTCCGAATACCCGTTATGAAACCATATAAAACAGCAAACGGAAAGAGTATTTTTCGCAGTAAAATCATTATACGAAAGTATAATAAATTATCTTTGAATTGAAATCAAAAGTGTATTTGTTAGCTTGAGTATTCTTTTTTTCGAAAAATCAAGCCACTAAATAATCCAATATCATGAAAATAAAAGAAATCCTTTTAGTACTCGAAGAAATGGCACCGCTTGCTTATGCGGAAGATTTTGATAATGTAGGCTTACTTGTTGGAGACCAAAACACAGAAGCTACGGGCGTATTGGTATGTCATGATGCACTGGAAAATGTCATTGATGAAGCGATTACAAAAAAATGCAATCTAGTCGTATGCTTCCACCCTATTTTATTCTCAGGATTAAAGAAAATAACAGGCAAAAATTACGTGGAACGTTCCATAATCAAAGCCATAAAAAATGATATTGCCATTTATGCTGTTCACACGGCTTTAGACAACCATCAAAACGGAGTTAATAAAATATTTTGTGATGCGCTAGGACTTAAAAACACCAAAGTCTTGATTCCCAAACAAAACTTCATTCGGAAATTAGTTACCTATACTATTCCTGAAAATGCTGAAAAAGTGCGCAACGCACTATTTGACGCCGGAGCCGGAAACATTGGTAATTATGAAGATTGTAGTTTCAACTCTAAAGGAATTGGAACCTATATGGGTAACGAAAATAGCGATCCACAATTAGGAGAGCGATTTGAATTTGTGGAAACCGCTGAAATTAAGATCGAAGTGACATTCGAAAAATATCTAGAATCAAAAATACTTAAAACCCTATTTAGTAATCATGCTTACGAGGAAGTCGCGTATGAAATTTATGAATTACAAAATAGCCATCAAAATATAGGTTTGGGAATGATTGGTGAGTTTGAAACTCCAATGAATGAAAAAGCATTTTTAACTGCTGTGAAACAAAAAATGGAGGCAGAAGGAATTAGGCATTCTGCATTTACAGGAAAACCGATAAAAAAGGTGGCCGTCTTAGGTGGATCAGGAAGTTATGCGATAAAAAATGCAATTATGGCTGGAGCCGATGCTTTTTTAACCGCTGATTTGAAGTACCATCAGTTTTATGAGGCCGAAAATCAGCTTCTTTTGGCAGATATTGGACATTTTGAAAGCGAACGCTATACAAAAAATTATATTGTTGATTATCTTCGGAAAAAAATCCTTAATTTTGCAATCATTTTATCAGAAGAAAATACAAATCCAGTTAAGTACTTATAGAATATGGCGAATACGAAAGAATTAAGTGTTGAGGACAAGTTAAGAGCAATTTACGATTTACAACTTATTGACTCTAGGATTGACGAAATCAGAAACGTAAGAGGGGAACTTCCTCTAGAAGTGGAAGATTTAGAAGATGAAGTTGCAGGTTTAAGCACACGTTCTGAAAAATTGAAAAGTGAACTCGAAGTTATCGAAGACCTTATCAAAGGAAAAAAGAATGCAATTGACGAGCACAAAGAGGCTATCAAAAAATACACGAAACAACAAGAAACTGTTCGTAACAATAGAGAATTCAACTCTTTGACAAAAGAAGTTGAGTTTCAAGAGCTTGAAATTCAATTAGCTGAAAAGCAAATGAAAGAAATGAAAGCTTCTATCGAGCACAAGAAAGATGTTATTTCTCAATCTAAAGAAAGATTAGAAATAAAATCAAATCACTTGAAACATAAAAAATCAGAATTGGACGCTATTATGTCTGAAACTGCTAAGGAAGAGGAATTTTTAACAGAAAAATCTGCTGAATACCAAGAGCAAATTGAAGCTAGATTACTTGCTGCTTATACTAGAATTAGAACAAGTGTTCGTAATGGTTTAGCTGTTGTTTCTATCGAAAGAGGTGCATCTGCAGGATCTTTCTTTACAATTCCACCTCAAACGCAGGTTGAGATTGCTTCTAGAAAGAAAATCATAATCGACGAACATTCAGGAAGAATATTAGTTGACAGCGTTCTAGCTGATGAAGAAAAAGAAAAAATGGAAAAATTATTTTCTAAATTTTAAATCTATTTAAGTCCCGATTCACATCGGGACTTTTTTTTTATGGAATGAGCATGACCGTAATTTCTTCGCAAACACCAATAATCGTATGCGAATTACACATGACCGATAAAAATCAATAAATATCTACATGTGAAAAAAACAATCTACTTCCTCTTTACCAAATCTGTCGGATTATACATTAATGTTCTGAGTTTTCTATTGCCTGAAAAAGCGACCCAACTTGCGTATACTTTATTTAGTGAACCCCGAGACGGCAAGCTCTCTAAAGACAATCTTCCTGCAATACTACAAGAAACAGAGAAAGAAACCTACCACCACAACGAAACTCATTTTCAAACCTACACTTGGAAAGGAAATGATACTATTATTCTTTTAGCTCATGGCTGGGAAAGTAATGCCTCACGATGGGAAAATATATTACCTTATTTAAGAAAGTCAGGAAGCACTATCATTGCAATTGACGCCCCTGCCCACGGTCTTTCGGGCGGTACCGAATTCAACATTCCGCAGTATGCCGCATTTATTGATGTTCTAGTTCAAAAATTCAACCCACAATACCTCATCGGACACTCTTTAGGTGCCAAAACCTGTTTGTACTACCAATCGAATTACCCCAATAACAGTATTGAAAAAACAGTAATATTAGGCTCGCCGAGCGATTTCAAAATCATACTCAATAACTACATTGAGATGCTTAGTTTAAATTCAATAATTTTAGGAGGCATAGAAGCACACTATCTGAAGCATTTCCAACTCAAGTTAGAAAATTTTTCAGGAAAAGTATTTGCTGCCAACATACAAACAAAAGGATTTATCGCTCATGATAAAGATGACACCATCGTTTTATTTGAAGAAGGAAAAAAAATAGCCAGCACATGGAAAGATTCGGTTTTCATTGAAACTAGCGGCCTAGGTCACAGCATGCACAGTGACGAATTATACACAAAAATCTCTCAGTTTTTATTTGAATAATTTAAAATAAACTATTTTGCAAAGATTCACAAAGGATACACAAAGCTTCACGAAGAATTTTATAATTTTTAAAAAAAAACTTTGAGCATCTCTGCGTTTTAACTTTGAGCATCTTTGTGTAACAATACTTTTCAAATCAATTTTAAATAGTATCTAATTACCAAATTGATTACTTTTGCAGAATGGAAGATAATCTAAAACGCCTTAATAAATTCATAGGAGAAACTGGGTATTGCTCCCGTCGAGAAGCGGACAAACTAATCGATGAAGGACGTGTAACCCTAAACGGAGTAGTTCCGGAATTAGGCACGAAAGTTTCGCCAGATGATGAAGTGCGTATTGACGGTAAACTAATCCGTGAAAAACACGAGAAACCAGTCTACTTGGCTTTCTACAAACCTGTAGGAATTGAATGCACTACCAACTTAGATGTTCGTAATAATATCATCGATTATATTAATTACCCGAAACGTATTTTCCCAATTGGACGATTGGACAAAGCTAGTGAAGGATTAATATTCATGACTAATGATGGTGACATCGTCAATAAAATATTACGTGCTAGAAATAATCACGAAAAAGAATATACGGTAACTGTCAACAAACCCATTACAGATCGTTTTATTGAAAGAATGGGAAATGGAATTCCTATTTTGGATACGGTGACCAGAAATTGTAAAGTAGAGCAAATCAGTAATGATATCTTTAAAATTATTCTTACACAAGGTTTAAATCGTCAAATTCGTAGAATGTGTGAATATTTAGGATATGAAGTTATAGGTTTAAAACGAATCCGAATCATCAATATTTCACTTGATATCCCCATGGGACGATACCGCGATTTAACTGATGCCGAAATAAAAGAACTAAACGAGCTTATCGAACCTTCGAGTAAAACGGAAGAAGCGAGTTTGCCAAAAACAGAAACTCCTAAAAGAAGAACGGAATTCATCAAAAGAGATGATCCTAGATTTAAAGGAAGAGGAGATTATTAAAAATACAAAAACGGTGTAAAATTATTTACACCGTTTTTGTATTTTTAAAACCATCTTTTTCTCTTAAACAAGAATACCCCAAAAATAGAGAGAATAATGGAAACGAACACCAATACCCACAAACCCATTGGATTATCCTGTAAACCATTTGGAACATTCATTCCGTAGAAGCTGGCAATTACCGTGGGAATCATCAAGATAATGGAGATCGAGGTCATCTGTTTCATGATGTTATTCATGTTGTTAGAAATAACTGAGGCATATGCATCCATTGTTCCTGTCAAGATATCACTATAAATATTAGTGGTTTCCTGGGCTTGACGCAATTCGATTTCTACATCTTCTAGTAAGTCTAGATCATAATTAACACGTTGCGATTTGATGTTTTTAATTCGATGCAACAAAATATCATTTCCTTTTAAAGAGGTCATGAAAAAAACCAAACATTTTTCTATTTGCAACAAAGCCTGCAGTTCTTCATTTTTTATGGATTTCTCCAAATTGTCTTCGGCTAGTTTTATTTTTTGATTGACTTGTTTCAAATATTTCAAATACCATATACTTGAAGATAACAGTAGTCTTAAAACCAAGTCGAAGTTGTCTTTGATATCGATATTCTTTCTTTGCGTATAAGTTACAAAGTCGGTTAACATTTCTGTCTGATGAAAGCTAACGGTAACACAAACCTCATCTTTAAAGACAATTCCAACAGGAATAGTATGAAAAGGGAGCTTTACGTCGTTACTCTTCACTGGAATACGCATGATGATTAATGTCCATCCGTTTTCTACCTCGATACGAGGTCTTTCGTCAATATCTTCAATGTCGCTGTAAAATGCCTCTGGAATTTGAAGCTCTTCTAGTAAATATTTTTTCTCTGCTTCCGTTGGACATTCGATATTTATCCAGCAGTTAGGAAACCATTCTGGCACTGCAATTAATCCGTTATTGTTTTTGTAAAAAGCTCTCATTTCAAAATTCTATAGGTTTAGCATAGCCTCTTGAAATAACACAAGCGCTACAATTAGTTCAACATTTCCGAATAATAATCGTCCATTATAAAGTACTATTTTTTAGTGCTGCAAAAGTATTCTTTATTTCATACTCCTTAGCTATTTGCAAATATTTTAAGAAAAATTTAAGTTGCCAATACAACAAAATCTAGCCTTAATGACGTTTCCCTTACTTGACGATTAATGAACTTATTGTATCTTTCTTCTCCTAGCTTTAACAATCTGTTCGTCAATTGAAATAGCCTGATAGATCTGCTGCTTTAAAGAATCTACATCAATCTCACTAATTGAAGAAAATAGTGACTTCGAACTAAAACTAATCGTCTCAAAAGTCTCGTCTAAAAGCGAAGCGTCTTTACAGAAACCTATTCCCACACCATTATTAACCTTCTCCCAGGGAATGGAAGCGGGCCAAATATAACAAATCTTGGAATGGCGGTAATAAAAAGGCACATTATATGCTAATCTCTCTTTACAATCTGGCATACATTCCAGCACAATCTTACGAAGGAAAAGAACAATTTCTAATTCTTCCTCAGGCAAATAGTCCAAAAACTCTTGTATAGATGTTAATTCTATTTCTTGTGGATTTTCCATAATTCTAAAAAAAAGCCTATTCAGAGGAATAGGCTTAGTATTTATTTATTTATCTAATTTCAGTATTTTCATTTCTCTTGCCAGCAGCGTGTTTTTCATCAACATCGCAATAGTCATTGGCCCTACTCCTCCGGGAACAGGTGTGATAAAACTCGCTTTTTTACTTACATTTTCAAAATCAACATCTCCAGTAATCACATAACCTTTTGCGGTACTTTCATCAGCTACACGTGTGATTCCAACATCAATCACTACAGCACCATCTTTTACCATCTCTGCTTTCAAGTAATTTGGAACACCTAATGCGGTAATTATAATATCCGCTTGAGTTGTAATTTGAGCAATATTCTTAGTATAACTATGTGTTAAAGTCACCGTTGAATTTCCAGGAAACCCTTTTCTTCCCATTAAAATACTCATAGGACGTCCTACAATATGACTACGTCCAATAACTACAGTATGTTTTCCTTGTGTTTCTACACCGTAACGTTCTAACAATTCTAATATTCCAAAGGGAGTTGCAGGAATAAAAGTACTCATATCTAAAGCCATTTTACCAAAATTCTCTGGATGAAAGCCATCTACATCTTTACTAGGATCTACGGCCATCAACACTTTTTGTTCGTCAATTTGCTCTGGAAGTGGCAATTGAACTATAAATCCATCGATATTATCATCTTCGTTTAACTCCTTAATTTTTTTAAGCAATTCAGTTTCAGAAGTAGTACTTGGCATTTTGACCAAAGTAGATTCAAAACCTACTCTTTCACAAGCTTTTACCTTACTTCCTACATAGGTTAAACTTGCTCCATCGTTACCCACAATAACTGCAGCTAAATGAGGTACTTTTCCCCCTTTATTTTTTATCTTTTGTACTTCAGCTGCGATTTCAACTTTAATATCTTCCGCTGTTTTTTTTCCGTCTAGTAGTTGCATTTTATTTTTAGTTTCAAGTTTTAGTTTCTGTTTTTTTTTTACAAGAACTGATACCCCTATAAAAGAGTAAGGTTTAAAATTTCAATAAACATGAAACTTTAAACCTTAACCAAATATATTAGCGCATCGCTCCACCTCCAGGCATTCCTTTCATTCCGCCCATCATCTTCATGAGGTTTTTTCCTCCTGGCCCTTGCATCATTTTCATCATTTTGCTCATTTGCTCAAACTGTTTCATCAATTGATTAACTTGTTCAATTTTTGTTCCTGATCCTTTTGATATCCTTGCTTTTCTTTTGACATCAATAAGAGAAGGCTTACTTCTCTCTGCGGGAGTCATCGAATGAATAATAGCCTCAATATGCTTGAAGGCATCATCTTCAATCTCCACGTCTTTCATGGCTTTTGAAGCACCTGGTATCATTCCAACCAAGTCTTTCATATTACCCATTTTTTTCACTTGTTGAATTTGAGAAAGAAAATCATCAAAACCAAATTCGTTTTTCGCGATTTTCTTTTGAATTTTTCTAGCTTCTTCCTCATCAAACTGCTCTTGTGCTCTTTCCACTAACGACACAACATCTCCCATTCCAAGGATACGTTCCGCCATACGAACAGGATAAAACACATCAATCGCTTCCATTTTCTCTCCTGTACCCACAAACTTAATCGGTTTGTTAACTACAGTTTTTATCGAAAGAGCCGCTCCACCACGTGTATCACCATCTAATTTGGTTAATATAACACCATCAAAATTTAATATATCATTGAAGGCTTTTGCCGTATTTACTGCGTCTTGACCTGTCATTGCATCAACAACAAACAACGTTTCTTGTGGTTGAATTGCTTTATGAACACGTGAGATTTCATTCATCATTTCAGTATCAACTGCCAGACGTCCAGCTGTATCCACAATAACAACATCAAACCCTTTTGCTTTAGCATGCTTAATTGCATTTTGTGCAATTTCAACTGGATTCTTATTTTCAGGTTCTGAATATACCTCAACACCAATAGAATCTCCAACAACGTAAAGTTGCTGAATTGCTGCAGGACGGTAGATATCACAAGCTACTAAAAGCGGTTTTTTATTCTTTTTAGTTAAAAGATAATTTGCTAGTTTTCCAGAAAAGGTAGTTTTACCTGAACCTTGTAGACCTGACATTAAAATAACGGTAGGATTTCCAGAAAGGTTTATTCCAGCAACATCACCACCCATTAATTCTGTCAGTTCGTCTTTCACTAACTTCACCAACAACTGTCCTGGTTGAAGCGTGGTTAATACGTCCTGTCCTAAAGCTTTTTCTTTTACTGTATTCGTAAAATCTTTCGCGATTTTAAAATTTACATCGGCATCCAGTAAGGCTCTTCTAACTTCTTTTAAAGTTTCAGCTACGTTTACCTCGGTGATTTTCCCGTGTCCTTTTAGTATATGAAATGCTTTGTCTAGTTTATCGCTTAAATTATCGAACATAGTTTTTATTTCTCTTTAATTAAGCTGCAAATTTAAGCATTTGATTTTGAAGTTTAAATAGTATTTTAAATAAAATAAGGCCATCTTAAAAAGACAGCCTTATTTTATTTAAAATCACTTTTATTTTTAATTAATCCTTATCATCCAAATGTGTTTCATTTTCAAGCAAATCTCTTATCAGTTCACCTAAATCATGATGCCCATCATCATCATTTGTACTAATTTCAATAGTTCCATCCCCGTCAGTATCGACTAGCAAACCTTGTTTAGCTAAATCTGTAATTTTAACCATAATGGCATCGAGCTGAATTTTTATATTAAGAGATAAATCATTACTATTTACCGTAAAGTCTTTAGTAGGATCATTAAAATCCATTTCTAACTCTACCTCTTTAGCGCTCCATACTTCAAAAGGCTTTCCATCAACCGTACCTTTAATCAAGTAACTCTTCCCATTCATATCACCAACTGCAGTACTTGGTGCAAATTTAAATTTTATCTCTTCATATTTTGCATTTGGAATATTGACAGAAGTAATGATTTGAGATAAAGTTTTACCTGGGTCCAATAAATCTAACAAAAATGGTCCGTTAAGTTTAACATCTTCATGTGAAGGATCTGTGTCATGCATTTCATCTTGCTCATCAACTTCAAATTTGATATTCCCGATATTTATCTTAAAATCAGTAATCACTACTGTTGAAGTTGCTGTTGAACGAGCCGTTAAAGATGTTTTTCCTGTTGTTGAAACGGCAGAGGCTTTTAAGGCAACAGTTCCACTAGTTGTAGCTGAGTCATTTGTACATGCACTCGCCATTATGACAAGTAAAGCTAAGGTTGAAATTTTTTTCATTTTTTTCATTTTTTTAAGGGTTAAGTAATATATAATTAGGGGTTAATAATTAATATTTGGAATAAAGATTTCAAGGCGCGCCTTGAAAGTTTTATTAGTTTGGGTTATTTTTTAGTAAAAGACAGATACTCATCTTCATTTTTAAGTCTAATACTAGTACTTGTATACTCTAATATTTTCCAATCTCTTTCTAATTTATCTAATTTGTTGTTATCAAAGTCTAACTCCAATCCCTCTTGACCGTTATTAACAAAACCTGACCAATCGCCTGCACTGTTACTACTACCATCAGAAACTGTAATACTTCCATTAGGATTAAAGCTGAATTTATAAATTTTGTAACTTATGGTTTCATCTGTACTTTTAAAAAAATAAGAAACCTGCCATATTCCATTTGTTAAAACTGAAACGAAATTTGCATTCCCCGCTCCTCCTGAATTACTACCACAATCTTTAATACTAGATTCAATAATAGCCTCGAACTCTAAATTATTTACAATTATAACATTTTGACTATTAGAATTTGTAACAGAAATAGGATAGTTGATAGCGATAAACACGTTACTTCCAAAATTCTTTAATGCATTAAATAAATCTCTATCGTTTTGAATAGCAACCGTGTTCGCAATTTGATTATTTGCATTATAAACACTAATTTTTATTGGATAATTTATGTCTACACAGTCAATTTCATCAAAATCATCCTCATTATCTTCATTACAATTACTAATCACTTCGGCTAATTGATCTGAATTTAAAATTTGTTGCGTATTGAAATTTTTAAGCTGAATCGTTATTGGATAAACAAAATCTATTTCATCATCATCGTCAGAAAAAGCATCCAAAACCGACTGTACTGTTTTATAATCATTTTCATTAGAAACAATGATTTGTTTTCCGTCTACAATTACAACCACTGGTAAATGAATGCTGAAGCAACTAGAATTATCTAAAACATTATCCTTAGAAGTAGCACTTTGAGCTACTCTAGAAAGCAAATTTGTAAGAGGCGAATTATAACTTAAGTTTTGGGTGCTATCTTGAATAATCAATAGTTCATCCTTTTGACAAGCTATAAACAAAATCGCCACACAACTTAACAACAAATATTTAATCGGTTTCATAATAGAGCAAATAATATTAGTTTATATTAAAACAGTTAAAAAAGGAAATACCCTACCTAGATTAGTTATTTTTTTTAATTTCGTACAGAATTATTTATTTAACTTATGAAAGACCCATCATTATCAGGCCTTTGCGAAACAGCTGTTTTTTCAAACTTTTTTGAAAAAAATGCAAAAACTTTGCGAAACTACCTCTATTATAGATATGGGAACGAAGAACATGCGCAAGATATTTGCCAAGAAGCTTTTATAAAATTATGGAACAACTGTCATAAAGTTCCTTTGAATAAAGCAAAGTCATACATCTACACTATTGCAAACAACTCCTATTTAAATCAAATTGCACATCAAAAAGTAGTTTTAGAATACGAGAAAAGTTCAAACCATATTCAACATACATCTGAAAGTCCCGAATTTATTTTAGAGGAGAAGGATTTTAAACATAAACTCCAAAAAGCAATTGATACCCTGACCGAAGCTCAAAGAACTGCCTTTTTATTGCATCGGATTGAAGGAAAGAAGTATCTGGAAATTGCTGAGATACTAAATATTAGTGTAAAAGCAGTAGAAAAAAGAATTCACAGCGCATTAGTGTCTCTTAAAAAAGAAATTGACAACATCAGGTAGGGTTTTACCAACCTTATCTGTTTAATATAAAACAAGATATAATGAAAGAGAATCATAATCTAGGGAAATGGCTAGCAGGGGAAATGACAGCAATTGAGTTAGAAGCCTTTAAAAAAAGTTCTGAATATAGCACGTATACTAAAATCAAGGATTTTTCAGGGCAGCTAACCCCTCCTAGTTTTGACATTGATGCTACATATCAAAAAGTACTTCGATCCAAAAAAGGCACAACTGTATTTTTATTGCAAAATAATTGGCTTTGGAAAATTGCCGCGGTATTCACTTTGTTTATTGGTATTGGATTACTTTATTCAAACTTAAGCTCAACAACTCAAATGGCTGAAGCTGGCGCAAGAAATTCTTTCCTATTACCTGATCATTCTCAAGTTGTATTAAATTCAGTATCTGAATTGACCTATAAAAAATCCAACTGGGATAACAATCGAGAATGTAAGCTTCTAGGAGAAGCTTTTTTTAAAGTAGCAAAAGGAAAAACATTTGATATAAAAACAACTTCAGGGACGGTAACTGTTGTCGGGACACAATTCAATGTGAAATCCAGAAAAAACCGCTTTGAAGTCGAGTGTTATGAAGGTAAAGTAAAAGTACAATTCGACGGGAAAATGATATTTCTTACAAAAGGTCAGAATATAGTTGTTCAGAATGGCAAACAAATTGATGCTTTGAAATTAAATCAATCACAACCGAACTGGATGAATCGTGAAATGAAATTTAATTCAGAAAATTTAGTTGATGTTGTTGCTGAAATTGAAAGACAGTATAATATTACTGTTGAGTTGAAGACCATCTCAACTGATCAAAAATTTACAGGAATTCTCCCAACAGATAATATTGATATCGCTATGAAAATTATTAGCACTACTTATCATTTAGAACAAACTAAAACTGATAAAAAATTGATACTTCAATCAAATGACAATAAAAGTCTTTAAATATTTTTTACTTTTTTTTATTGTTTCGCTATCTACTTTTTCTCAAGAAAGAAACACTTTAAAAATTCCACTTAAAGATATTTTAACTACTATTTCAAATCAACATGAAGTAGGGTTTAGCTATATCGATGAGGATATCTCTGTTTTTAAACTAATCCCTCCTAATTCCAAATTATCACTAAAACAGAAACTGACCTATCTCAGAAAAAACACCTCTCTTTTTATAAATATTTTAGATGAAAAACATATCACAATTTCAAGTAAGAAAACGCTGTATGGTTATGTTTTTGATAAAGAGACAAATAAACCTTTAGGAAATGTAACTTTTAAAAATCCAAATGAAGCGCTCCCTATAATTTCGCAAGAAAATGGTTATTTCGAATTTACCAAATCCATCTCAAGTGCTATTGTTATCAGTTGTATTGGTTATGCAACAAAAACAATTACTATCAAAAATATACTTCAACAAAATTTTACCAATATCTACTTAGATCCAGTTATTGAAACATTATCTGAAGTAGTAGTCTCTAATTATTTAACTACCGGAATATCAAAAAAGCTAAGCGGTCTTTATGAAGTAAAACCAAAAAAATTCGGGATTTTACCTGGATTGATTGAACCAGATATACTACAAACTATTCAACAAATTCCGGGCATTAATAGTCCAGACGAAACTATTTCAAATATTAGTGTTAGAGGAGGTACTCACGATCAAAATTTATTTCTTTGGAATGGCATTAGAATGTTTCAAACGGGACATTTTTTCGGCTTGATATCTGCTTTCAATCCTTCTTTGGCACATACTATCAAAATATATAAAAACGGTAGTTCCGCTTTTTATGGCGAAAGCGTTTCCAGCGTAATTGACATTTCTACCCACCCAAAAGAAGTAGAGAGTTCTAATACAAACATTGGCGGTAATTTAATCAGTACTGACTTTTACAGCAAAATAAAAACCTCTTCGACCTCATCAATTGAAATATCTGGAAGACGTTCGTTTACCGATTTAATTTCTTCTCCAACATATAAAAAATACTACAATCGAGTTTTTCAAAATACAATAGTAACCAATTTAAACAGCAATAATATTATTAATTATAAGTCAAGTGAAGACTTCTATTTTTATGATTTCACAACACAATTTCAAAAGAAAATAGGTCATAAAAATGAATTAATAATTGATTTAATTGGAATAAATAATCAATTGGCTTTTACCCAAAACTCAATAGCATCCCAAACTCCTATTTCAAAAAACAGTAATTTAAGTCAACTAAATTTTGGAGGAAGCCTCCATTGGAAAACAAATTGGAACGAAAAAAATTCAACTCAGTTTAATTTTTATGGCACCACTTATAAATTAAATTCAACCAATCAGGCAATTGAAAGTAATCAAACTTTAGATCAACAAAATGGTGTATTTGATATGGGCTTTAGGGTAGAGAATCAGTATAAATTAAATGCTGTTTTCAGCTTCAATAATGGCTATCAATATAATAAAATTGTTGTCTCAAATATTGATCAAACTAACTTCCCCTCTTTCTATCGAAAAAGTAAAGAAGTACAAGAAAATCATGCTTTAATCTTGGAGACCCAATATAATTCTATCAACAACGCTACTTTTTTAAAGTCAGGTATTCGAATAAATTATCTAGAAAAGTTCAATAAATTCATAGTAGAACCTAGAATCCAACTCAATCATAAGTTATCTAACACTTTAAATTTAGAAATACTAGCGGAACTGAAAAGCCAAACCTCGTCTCAAATTATTGATTTACAGCAAGATTTTTTAGGACTAGAAAAAAGACGTTGGACATTGACAAATGACGGTACAATCCCGATTCAAAAAAGTCAACAACTATCATTGGGCTTCACTTATAAGAATAAAAAATGGTTAATTACCCTAGATAATTACTATAAAAGAGTAACAGGAATTACAAGTAGCGATCAAGGTTTTCAAAATCAATTAGAATTCACAAACATCTATGGAGAATACACGATTTGCGGTACTGAATTTTTGATTCAAAAGAATTTTAATCATTTTCATACTTGGTTGAGTTATACCTTTAATGATAATAACTACTCTTTCAAGGAATACCAACCCAATGTATTTCCAAACAATGTAGATATTGCACATACTTTTTCATGGGCAGGAAGCTACGAGTGGAACAATCTAAAAATAGCTTTAGGAAGCAAATGGCATTCTGGCAAACCCACAACAATTCCTTTGAATAACAACTTGGTTTCAGACTACCCCTATAGCCCTAAAATAAATTATAACAATCCTAATAGCGGGCGGTTGAACGATTATTTTCAACTAAATTTTTCAGCATCACAAAATTGGGATTTGAATTCAAAGACAAAGCTTTCAATAGGCGTTTCAATTCTGAACATTTTAAATAAAAAAAATATCCTTAATCGATACTACCGTGTAAACACAACCAATAATTCTATCGAAAGTATCGACACTTATTCTTTGGAGCGAACCCCTAATTTAAGTATAAAATTAAGCATTTAAAAAGAACAAACAATTAATCAAGTCTAATACTGTTTTAATATTTTGAACACGGATGTATTATTATTACGAATTACCCATAACAAAAAAAGCGGCCCCAAATTGGAGCCGCTTTTCTTTGATTATTTTGGTTTTATTACATTCTTTCCGGAACATTAATACCTAACAAGCTAAAAGAAGCCGCTATGGTATCTGCTACCTTTTTTGACAACTGCACTCTGAATATTTTTTCTATTGCTACTTCTGAACCTAGAATGGGCACTGCCTGATAAAAAGAGTTGTATTCACGTACTAAATCATATACAAAATTAGCTAATAAAGCAGGACTATGATTGTGTGCCGAATTTTGAATCACCTCTGGAAACAACTCCAATTGTTTCAATAACTCTTTTTCTTTTGCATGAAGTTCCACCATTCCTGATTCATTTGAAAAATCAAAATTAGCTTTACGAATAATCGATTGGATTCTCGCATACGTATATTGTATAAACGGCCCTGTATTCCCTGCAAAATCTACCGATTCTTCTGGGTTAAAAAGGATACGTTTTTTAGGATCTACTTTAAGAATATAATATTTTAAAGCACCTAGGCCAATCGTATTGTATAATTTCGTTTTTTCTTCAGTAGAATAACTGTCTAATTTACCTAAATCTTCAGCAATTTTTTGAGCAGTATCGGTCATTTCTTGCATCAAATCATCAGCATCTACTACAGTTCCTTCACGGCTTTTCATTTTTCCAGAAGGTAAATCCACCATTCCGTATGATAAATGATACAGGTTCTTAGACCAATCAAAGCCTAATTTTTTCAATATTAGAAACAATACTTTAAAATGATAATCTTGTTCATTACCCACAGTATATACCATTCCGCCCACATCTGGATAATCTTTGACACGTTGAATCGCAGTTCCAATATCCTGTGTCATATAAACGGCAGTTCCATCAGAACGCAAAACGATTTTACGGTCTAATCCTTCATCAGTTAAATCAATCCAAACAGAACCATCAGGATCTTTTTCGAAAACCCCTTTTTCTAAACCAATCTGAACTACATCTTTCCCTAATAAATAGGTATTGCTTTCATAATAATAACAATCAAAATCAACTCCTAAGTTTTTATAGGTAGTTGCAAAACCATCATAAACCCATTGATTCATTTTTTTCCAAAGTGAAATCACTTCTTCATCACCAGCTTCCCATTTCAATAGCATTTCTTGAGCTTCCAGAATGATTGGCGCTTGCTTTTTGGCCTCGTCTTCGGTTTTTCCTTCACTCATTAATTGAGCGATTTCCACTTTATAGGCTTTATCGAAGGCAACATAATAGTTCCCTACTAATTTATCTCCTTTTTGACCTGTAGACTCAGGAGTTTCTCCGTTTCCAAATTTCTGCCATGCCAGCATCGATTTGCAAATGTGAATTCCTCTGTCGTTTATGATTTGCGTTTTGTACACTTTTTTACCTGAAGCCTTAATAATTTCAGCAACAGAATATCCCAATAGATTATTACGAACGTGACCTAAGTGCAACGGCTTATTTGTGTTTGGCGAAGAATATTCTACCATTACTGCTGTATCTTCCGGATTTGGAGTTACGAAACCAAATTTCGCATCATCCTTTATTCCATTAAAGAAATTCAAGTAGTACTCATCTGATATAACAATATTCAAAAAACCAGAAACCACATTAAAACGGCTCACCTCAGATACATTTTCCACTAAATAATTTCCAATTTTATTCCCTAATTCGACAGGGTTGCTTTTGATAACTTTTAATAATGGAAAAATTACCATCGTGATATCTCCTTCAAATTCCTTCCGTGTAGTTTGAAACTCTACTTTGTCAATAGCGATATCAAATAAGGCTTGGACAGCTTTTTCAATTGAAGGGGTAAGAATTTGTGATAATGTCATTTTGCGTGTTTATTTTAAGGTTGCAAATATAGTTATAATGTGACAATTTGTAAATTGGAAAGCAAGATAATTTCCTATTTAAAAATCAGAACCTTTCTCTTAAAAACTTAAAATGTCAGGGTTTTTTATAAAAACTGTAACAAAATCAAGACTTGATAGTCTATTAAGTATCTTTTACTCTTCTAATTTATTTTATGCATAAAACAGTACTATGTATTGCATATATTTAAATAAATATTATACCTTTGCATCATCAATCAAATTTTTAATCAAAAATCATCAATCATGAAAATCAAATTAATCTTAGTATGCCTATTCGGGACCTTAGTTTCGATGCAAGCACAAACTTCAGTTAAAACATCGCTTCTAGAAAACCCTGGAAGTATTACCGGAAAAATAATTGACAAAAACAGTAACGAAACCCTTCCCTATGTCAATGTCATTGTAAAAGAAGGCGACAAATTTGTTACCGGTGGAATTACATCTGAAAAAGGAATTTTTTACATCAAAAACCTAGATTTAAAAAATTATACTGTCGAAATACAATTTATGGGATACAAAACCATTTCAACAGCGGTCACATTATCTACTGACAAAAAGAACGCAGATCTGGGAATATTTGCACTAAAAGAAGATGCTATCGAGCTTAAAGGTGTTGATATCGTCAGTGAAAAATCGACTATTGAACAAAAAATCGATAGAAAAATCATCAACGTTGGTAAAGATTTAATTTCGGCAGGAGCTACTGCAAGTGAAATAATGAATAACATTCCCTCCGTTAGTGTTGATCCACAAACAAAAACAATCAGTTTAAGAGGAAATTCTAACGTACGTGTTCTAATTGACGGAAAGCCATCTAATATTGACGCTTCCCAGTTATTACAACAAATCCCTTCGTCGTCTATCAAGCAGATCGAATTAATCACAAATCCATCTGCAAAGTACAATCCGGAAGGAATGAGCGGTATTATCAATATTGTATTAAACAAAAACAGTAAAATAGGTCTTAACGGAAGCATCAATAACGGAGTCACTTTTGGAAAAACACCAAAAATCAATTCAGCTTTCGACTTAAATTACCGAAATGGAAAATTTAATTTTTATGGAAATTACGGTTTAAATCATGGTAAAAACAATAATTATGGTTTTATAAAAAGCGAACAAGAAAACAAACAAAACACACAACTCTTTCAATTCAACAATCTTACCACCTCGCATTTAGCTAAAGTTGGAGTAGATTACTACATCAATGACAATAATACTGTTTCTTTTTACACCAATCAAAACTTCTATCGCGGAAAAGGATTTGGAAGCACTGATGTGGACTATGTGAATAATGCTACTACTGACTTGCTACAACTTTTCACAAGTGATAGTAAGAATCATTCTCAAACCTACAATTTCGATTATAAAATTAAATTCAAAAAAGAAGGTCATAGTCTTGAATTAGAAGCAAATTACAATGAAAATGACGATCCCGAAGATGCAGTTTACACAAATTTAAACAGAGACAATAAATCCCTAATCAATTCTTTTACTAATGACGTAACTACTCTTGGTAAAAACAGCATCATCAATCTTGATTATGTAAATCCGTTGACTGAAACTACCAAATTAGAATTGGGATTAGAGGCACGAGATGAGTCTACTGCCAATAATTTATTTAGAGATAATGCGTACAGTTCTGACTTTACATATGACCGAACAATCTATTCGGCTTACGCAACCCTTGGTAAACAATGGAAAAAATGGAGTTTTCAAGCGGGAGCACGTCTGGAACAATACAATGTTGAAGCAATATTCAAACAAGCATCTGCAGCAGACGGACAATTTAAAGATGACATCTTAAGTATTTATCCGTCTACATTTTTAAGTTATAATCCAAGTGAAAATAATTCCTTTAACCTTAGCTTTTCAAGAAGAGTAGACAGGCCGAGTATCGGACAGGTAAACCCTATTAGAGAATGGAGTACCGCTACTATAGATTCAGAAGGAAATCCAAACCTTATTCCGCAATTCACAAATTCATTTGAATTGAACTATACTAGAAAAACAAAAATAGGATCAATCACTTCGGGTATTTTTTACAGAAGAATTGAAGATGAAATCACACGAGTTATCTTTACAAATCCTGAAAATCCAAACAAGCAAGTATTGTCTTTTGATAATTTTGAAAACAACAATGCTTACGGTATTGAAGTATCCGGTAATTTAGACTTTAAGAAATGGTGGAGCGCTAATATTAGCGTAGACGCTTATCAGAAAAAAGTAAAAGGAACAGTAGAAAGCACACCTAGCACTTATGAATTTATCGAAGTAAATGCCACAACTTTCAACGCCAGAATCAATAATACCTTCAAAGCTACTAAAGATTTACGCTTTCAATTATTTGGTATGTACCAAGGTAGAGACCAAAACCTTCAATTTGACAGAGCGACAATGTGGAAAATGGATATTGGTAGCAGCTACAATATTTTAAAAGGTAGCGGAACAATCAGCGCACGTTTCAGCGATATTTTTAACTCGATGAATTTTGCTTTTGCTGGTGATCGACCATATAAATCAAACGGACAGTTCAACTGGGAAAGTCAATCTGTTTATGTAGGATTCAATTATAGATTTGGAAGCGGTAAAAACAAAGCCATTCAAAGAAAACAAAGAGACAAGAATGAAACCCAAGGTGGCGGTGGACTTTTATAAGAATTAGTTTTAAATTTTGTTACCAAAGAAAAACCCGGAGTATGCCAACTCCGGGTTTTTTAATATAAAAAAAAATCTATTTTAACTAAAATAAGGAGTTTCTTACCATCTAATGATAGCACTTCCCCATGTAAAACCACTTCCAAAAGCTGCTAAAACAACAGTGTCTCCACTTTTAATCTTTCCATTCTCCCATGCTTCGGTCAAAGCAATTGGAATAGAAGCGGCCGTTGTATTCCCGTATTTTTGAATATTATTATAAACTTGATCGTCATTAAGACCAAATTTCTTCTGTATAAATTGAGATATTCTCAAATTTGCTTGATGTGGTATCAACATATCAATGTTTGAAACGGATAGATTATTCGCTTCAAGTCCTTCATTAATTACCTCAGCAAAACGAACTACTGCATTTTTAAATACAAATTGTCCATTCATATGTGGATAATAACTTTCATCATTAGGATCATTATCTGCAATAATATCCGTTACCCATCTCGCACCCATACCCGGTGCGGTAAGTGCTAATTCCTCAGCATGTTGTCCTTCAGAATGTAAATGCGTTGAAAGAATCCCTTTAGTCAAGTCTTCTTCTCTACTCAAAACAGCTGCTCCTGCTCCATCACCAAAAATCACCGATACACTTCGACCTCGTGATGTCATATCTAATCCAGTTGAGTGTACTTCTGACCCAATAACCAAAACGTTTTTATACATTCCCGTTTTTATATATTGATCCGCAACAGATAAGGCATAAATAAATCCCGAACATTGATTTCGGACATCTAATGCGCCTACTGTTCTCAAACCTAAATCACGTTGTACTAGAACTCCTGGCCCAGGAAAATAATAATCAGGACTTAGTGTTGCAAAAACAACAAAATCAATATCTTCTTTGGCCAAGCCTGAACGCTCAATAGCAATTTCGGCAGCTTTAACCCCCATAGAAGTCGTTGTATCTTCTCCTCTTATAATGTGTCTTCTTTCTTGAATACCTGTTCTTTCTTGAATCCACTCATCATTGGTGTCAATAATTTTTGACAAATCGTCATTGGTGACCACATTGGAAGGAACATAAAATCCTAATCCTGCAATTTTTGAATGATACATATAATTGTTATTTTATAATAATAAGATTGTAAATTTAAAAATACTTTAAAACATTAGCCCACAAATTACTCTTTTTTTAGCAATTAACAATTTATAAATTTCAGTCGCTATTTCAATCACATTAAAAAATTAAGTTACAAATAGAAAAATACTATATTTTTACAAAATAAACCAGAATATGCTGTAACAATTCAAAAAGAACTAAGACCTATATTTCTAATCAAAAAAACAAAACCTATTTATGAAATCAAAATTGAGCCTGATTTTATTTCTTGGATTAAGCATACATGCTTTTGCACAAGAAAATCTTACTTATCAAAAACCTTCTAAGTCAATTCTCGATTTAGTAGACTATGAGAGAGCACCATCTGTAAGCATGGATACGAAGAAGGAATACATGATTCTAACTTATAGAAATACCTACAAAACCTTAGATGACTTAAATCAAGACGAAATGCGTTTGGGTGGTTTAAGGATTAACCCAACTACAAATATTTCCAGTACGGTTACGTATACAAATAACATCAAGCTTCGCAAAATCAAAGATAAAAATGAAATTCAAGTTAGCGGACTGCCTGCTGACGCAAGAATCTCTAATATTTCTTGGTCCCCTAATGAGAAGAAAATTGCTTTTTCACATACTACAAACTCAGGTGTAGAACTATGGGTTATTGATATCGCTTCGGCAAAAGCGACTCAGCTTACTGAAGACAATGTTAATGCTAACCTTGGAAATCCGTTTAGCTGGTATAGCGATAACGAAAATATCTTAGTAAAAATGCTCCCAAAAAACAGAGCTGCTTTATTAGATGAAAAGAAAAACTTACCGACAGGTCCAATTGTTTCAAATGCAACTGGAACAATTTCTCAAAACAGAACCTATCAAGATTTATTAAAGAACAAAACTGACGAAGCTAATTTTCAGAACATTTTGACTGCTGAGTTATACAAAGTAAATCTTAACGGAAACAAAACTTTATTCAAAGCGGCTGACATGTATTCAGGAGAAAATTTTTCTCCCGACGGAAATTACCTGATGATAAGCACGATTCAGAAACCATTTTCATACATTGTTCCGCTTAACCGTTTCCCTTCAAAAACTGTTGTTTATGACAAAGACGGTAAGGAAGTTAAGGTCGTTAACGAAGTGGCTTTAAACGAAATTATGCCAAAAGGTTTTATGGCGACACGTACTGGTAAAAGAAATATGAACTGGAGAAATGACGATGCAGCTACATTGTATTATGTGGAAGCGCTTGATGAAGGAAACCCAGAAAACAAAGTCGATTTCAGAGATGAAGTGTTCCAATGGAAAGCTCCTTTTAACGAAAACCCTTCGCTAATATTAAAAACAAAACAACGTTTTGGTGGTATTATTTGGGGAAATGAAACGACGGCAATTGCTTTTGATCAATGGTACGACACTCGAAATGCTAAAACCTATTTATTCAATCCATCTGATGCTACTCAAGAGCCTAAAATAATTACTGATAGAAACTCTCAAGACATCTACTCTGACCCAGGTAATTTTGAAACTATTAAAAATGCTTATGGTAAACGAGTTCTAGCGATTGAAAACAACAATCTTTATTTGTTAGGAGACGGATTCACTAAAAACGGGCAATTCCCATTTATAGATGAGTTTAACCTAAAAAACCAACAAACTAAGAGACTGTATACCTCAGCATATAAAGATAAAAAAGAAGACTTACTGTCTATTGAGGATTTCAAAAAAGGAGAAGTATTGGTACAAATTCAATCTAAGAATGAGTATCCAAATTATTACTTTAGAAACATCAAGAAAAAAGACCAGCTTACTCCAATTACTAGCTTCAAAAACCCTTTTGAAAGCATTAAAAATGTAAGCAAAGAAGTAATTCAATATAAAAGAAAAGATGGCGTAGCACTTTCTGGGACATTATATTTGCCTGCAGGTTACGATAAAGCAAAAAAAGAAAAATTGCCTTTATTAATTTGGGCTTACCCAGCAGAGTTTAAAGACAAAAATTCAGCAGGGCAAAATAACCAAAACCCTAATGAATTCACTTTCCCTTATTATGGATCATTTGTTTATTGGGTAACCAAAGGATATGTGGTATTAGATGACGCTTCATTCCCTATTATTGGTGAAGGAACAACAGAGCCAAATGACAACTTCATCACGCAGTTAGTTGATAATGCTGAAGCAGCAATTAACGCTGTCGATGCCTTAGGATATATCAATAGGAAAAAAGTAGCTATTGGAGGACATTCTTATGGTGCTTTTATGACCGCTAATCTATTGACACACTCTAATTTATTTGCTTGTGGAATTGCTCGTAGTGGTGCTTACAACAGAACGCTTACTCCTTTTGGTTTCCAATCAGAGCAACGCAATTACTGGGAAGTGCCTGAGGTTTACAATACCATGTCTCCATTTATGAATGCAGATAAAATGAAAACTCCATTATTATTGGTCCATGGAGAAGCTGACAATAATCCTGGAACATTCACTTTGCAAACCGAGCGTTATTTCCAAGCCTTAAAAGGTTTAGGAGCACCAGTAAGAATGGTTATCTTACCTAAAGAAGCTCACGGTTATGCTGCTAAAGAAAACATCTTACACCTGCTGTGGGAACAAGATCAATTCTTAGAGAAATATTTAAAGAACTAATACAAAAGCAAAGCCCCGAAATTAATATTTCGGGGCTTTCTTTTTTATGCTATCATCAAAGTCACTTCTTGATTCAACTCTAAAGGAACATCATGTTCAAAGAAAATTACTTTTCGATCAAAAACTGCTTTAATCAAATAGTGACTTCCTTTAAAATAAGATTGCTTCACTACTGCCAGTAACATTCCGTTGTCTACCACTGTTAACTGATGTGGATACAATAAAAGCAATTCATCTTCGTCTCCTTCTTCCAGTGCAATTAAATTTGATGCTTTTAACTCATTTACTTCTCCAAATAGCGAAGCCACATATTTATTTATAGGATTGTTGTACAAGCCATATGAACCCGCTTTATCAACTAGTTGTCCACGCTGTAAAACAATGGTCTCATCAGCAAACGAAAGCGCATCTGTACTATCATGTGTAGCTACAAGACAGGTAACTCCATTTGATTTCAAATAGGCAAACAAATTTCGACGAAGTGCGTTTTTTCTAAAATTATCGATATGACTAAAAGGTTCATCTAACAATAATATCTCCGGTTCTAAAGCCAAAACCCGAGCCAAAGCCACACGCTGCTGTTGTCCCCCGCTTAAATATTTTGTTTTCACATCAGCAAATTCAGTCATCTCAACGATCTCTAATAATTCGTTTATCCGTTCTTTTTTCTTTTCTGGAAAAACGTTAGAAAGAAACTTACCCACATTCTCAGCAACTGTCGTGTAGGGCATCAGGTCAAAATCCTGTGATAAATATTTGATAAAAGGCATGCCCGGCACTAAATTGTATTTTGGCCCTAACACTTCTGTGTCATTCCAGAAAATATTACCTTCCTGCAAATCATGAATACCGTAAATCAGTTTTAGCAGCGTGCTTTTTCCGCAGCCACTTTCGCCAATTATGGCAATATTTTGCCCTTTCTCGATAGTGAAATTGATGTTTTGAAGAACTATTTTTTCGGTATAACCGAATGTGATGTTTTGAACTTGAAGCATTTTTATGGTACTGAAATTTTGAGACTGCAAAGATAGATTTCTTTGACAAAAAGAATTTAATGTAAAGTGAAATTTATGTGAAAAAAGAAAGCCGTCTCGTTTTAAAAACGAAACGGCTTTCTATATATTTAAAAACACTACTGTTTTAGTTTCCTGCTTCTAGCTTAGCATCTTCACGCA
Source organism: Flavobacterium gillisiae (assembly GCF_900107635.1). Taxonomy (GTDB): domain Bacteria; phylum Bacteroidota; class Bacteroidia; order Flavobacteriales; family Flavobacteriaceae; genus Flavobacterium; species Flavobacterium gillisiae. The sequence goes on along the minus strand of NZ_FNRD01000011.1, from coordinate 81,560 downwards.
TTTTATCATTTGCTGTAATAGCAAACTCAACACGACGGTTTTGACTTCTTCCTTCTGCAGTATCATTTGTTGCAATTGGATCAGCAATACCTAAACCTGTAACATGAAATCTAGCAGAAGCTACTCCTTTACTCACTAAGTAATTTCTAACTGATGTAGCTCTTTCTTTAGAAAGTTTTAAGTTATAATCAGCAGGACCTGTAATATCAGTATATCCAAAAATAGTAATATCAGTATCAGGATATTCTGTAAAAACAGGAACTAATTTATCTAAATTCGCTTTTGCAGCTGCAGTAAGACTAGATTTGTTAGTGTCAAAACGTACCGCATTTTCATTTAATACTAATTGAATCCCTTCACCTACTCTTTTTACTTCAGCCCCTGGGATAGCCTCATCAATTTGTCTCGCTTGTTTGTCCATTTTATTACCAATAACTCCACCGGCAACACCACCAACAACTCCACCAAGTACAGCCCCCATTGCTGTGTTACCACCTTTTCCTAAATTATTTCCTAAAATACCACCTATTATCGCACCACTAGCTGCTCCAATTCCTGCACCTCTCTGCGTATTGTTTGTATTTTTTAACGCTTCACAACTTGTAAAAAACGTTCCGATTGACATTAATAAAGCCAATGTTACTATAGAAATCTTTTTCATAATTATTTTTTTTATTTAATTAGTTTGCTCTTTGAAATTGGTATACTACGCTGATTGTTTTACCCTCAACATTTCCTTTGTCGATTAATTGAAATGCATTTTCAGTTTGATTTGCTACATGTAATACGTAACCTTCTCTTACTTTTTTCGCTTTAATATCAGCATCTAATACTTTCAAAACAAACTCCCCATTTTTATTTACAAACCAAGTAATTGGCGAACTAAATACTGGACAGTCATACTTTGTCAAAGCCATATTTCCTTTGTTGTTATTAGAAACAAATTTCCATGTGCTTCCAACAAAACATTGTGAATCTGCAATTTCAAATGAGTTCACTTTAATGTATTCTGATCCCGGATAAGTAACAGAACTGATTACCCAGTTTCCTTTCATTGCCACCTGTGCCCCTTTATCTAATTTTGTATCAGTAGCAGAAGTCGATTTACAAGAAAATAACACTAAGGCCATTGCTGTTAAAAATAATATTTTTTTCATTTTATTTGGTTTTATTATTAAACTTAGACAAATATACGACAGGAACTAATTTTAACAGTTTCAAAATTAAGTTATTTTGTTTCAAAATTAACAGTTACGCCAATTTGTCACTTTACTGTTAATTGGTATTCTATTTGAAAGAATTCGAGGAGATTGTAAAACTCTTTAATAAAATATAAATATGACAACAGGAAAAATTAATGTTTCGGTAGAAAACATCTTCCCTTTAATAAAGAAGTTCCTATATAGTGATCACGAGATTTTTTTACGTGAATTGATTTCGAATGGAACAGATGCAACGTTAAAATTAAAGCACCTAACAAATATTGGCGAAGCCAAAGTAGAATATGGTAACCCAATTATAGAAGTAAAAGTTGACAAGGAAGGAAAAAAACTTCACTTTATCGACCAGGGAATTGGTATGACATCTGAAGAGGTTGAAAAATATATCAACCAATTAGCATTTTCTGGTGCTGAAGAATTTTTAGAAAAATACAAAGACACGGCAAAGGATTCAGGAATTATTGGTCATTTTGGTCTTGGTTTCTACTCGGCTTTTATGGTCGCTTCAAAAGTGGAGATTATCACTAAATCATACAAAGACGAGCCAGCAGCACATTGGACTTGCGACGGAAGTCCTGAGTTTACCTTAGAGCCTGCTGATAAAACGACTCGTGGAACGGAAATCATTCTGCATATCGCCGAAGATTCTTTAGAATTCCTAGAAGAGTCTAAAATCACGCAACTTTTAAACAAGTACAATAAATTCATGCCTGTTGCAATTAAATTTGGAACAAAAACGGAGAAAATTGAACAAAAAAAGGGCGAATCTGTTGACGCAGAAGATAAAGAAGAAACATTCAAATCGGTTGAAGTAGACAATATCATCAACAACCCAAATCCAGCTTGGACAAAACAACCAACTGAATTAACGGATGAAGATTATAAAAGCTTCTACCATGAGTTGTATCCATCTCAATTTGAAGAGCCTTTATTCCACATTCACTTAAATGTAGATTATCCTTTTAACTTAACTGGTATTTTGTATTTCCCAAAATTAAGTGGTGATTTACAAATCCAAAAAGATAAAATTCAGTTGTACCAAAACCAAGTTTACGTTACGGATAACGTAGAAGGAATTGTACCTGAATTTTTAATGATGCTTCGCGGAGTAGTAGATTCGCCAGACATTCCATTAAACGTTTCTCGTTCAGGATTACAAGCTGATGGTGCTGTGAAGAAAATTTCGAACTACATCACTCGTAAAGTAGCTGATAAATTGAAATCATTATTCACTGAAAACCGTGAAGATTTCGAATCAAAATGGAATGATATCAAAATCGTTCTAGAATACGGAATGTTATCAGAAGATAAATTCTACGAAAAAGCAGGAGCTTTCGTTTTATACCCAACCGTTGCTAATAAATATTACACGCTTGAGGAATTAAAAGAAAACCTAAAAGACAAGCAAACGGATAAAGACGGAAAATTGGTCGTGCTTTATGCAGGAAATAAAGAAGCACAACACTCTTATATCGAAATTGCACAAGAAAAAGGATACGAAGTTTTATTACTAGATTCTCCAATTATCTCTCACTTGATTCAAAAAATTGAAGGAGACAATAAAGACATCACTTTTGTACGTGTCGATTCAGATCATATCGATAATTTAATCAAGAAAGAGGAAAATACCATTTCTAAATTATCTGAAGAAGAGCAAACCAGTTTAAAAACAGTTCTAGAAGCAATTGTACCAAAACAAAACTACCAAGTTCAGCTAGAAGCAATGGACAGTCAAGCAGCTCCTTTTATCATCACGCAACCAGAATTCATGCGTAGAATGAAAGAAATGAGTCAGTCTGGCGGTGGTGGCGGAATGTTCGGGATGGGAAACATGCCGGAGATGTACAATCTAGTAGTGAATACAAATTCGCCATTAGCAACTACAATTCTAAACAATACAGACAAAGCTGACCAAGAGCACTTAGTAAAACAAGCGCTTGACTTAGCTAAATTATCTCAAAACTTATTAAAAGGAGAAGCATTAACTGCTTTTGTGAAAAGAAGTTTCGAAATGATCAAATAATTCCTCCCCAACCCCTCCGAAGGACGGGAGAAAGAGTATAATATAAAGACCCTCAAGTGAAAATTTGCGGGTCTTTTTTTTTGGAGCAGAACGAATGATTTTCATAAGAACTTCCCTCCCGCTATTCGTTACAATCCGTTGCTTTTGGCTAACGCCAACGCAAAGGATTTCCACTGCTATCGGGGCTATTGAGAGGATTTAGTTTTTATGATGATGATTAGGAAAGCGAATAATTACAAGATAGTTAAGCATATCAAAAAATCTGCCTATAAAAATCTAGTTGATGATATGTAATTAAAAAAACTATACATTTGATTATTAAGAGCCGCTATTGAGTAGCGCATCTATAAGTTAGGCGACATAACTCCGAAAAAAGAAACTCTGAAAATACTTAAAATGAAAAAGATTATTTACATATTACCCTTACTCTTTAGTTTATCTATAATTGGGCAAACTGAAAATTCAAAAAAAAAAATTAGAATTGAATTATTAACTATTGAAAAAAAGACTAAAGACACTTTAATTGGTTCATTTACTGAAATATATTCTGGACATAAAAGAATCAAAGCAAAATGCTGTACAGATTTTGATGGAATTGACATTTTTTATATTGATACTAAAGACATTGTCGATAATAGTATTTATATGAAAATTTATGGACGAAAATGTAAACCCTATAAAAAGAAATTTTCAATTAAAGATGACTTAAAAACAACAGTTTATCTTAAATACGGAAAAACAGAATATAACACTAAAATAAAAGACTTTGAAATGATGTTTAAAAAGTTAAATATAGAAACTGACTCTTTTAACTGTGGGGACAGTTGATTAGCCCCAACTAGCACTCGGTTCGTCTAATTATTCTGGTGCTTGTCTGCGACGAGTACCTACTTGAATAAGATAACAAATCGTAGCGTTTGCAACGCGGGCAATTAAAGTATTTCAAGTCCTCCACAAACCCTTTACGCAAAATCTAAAAAAAATCTAAAACCGATTATATGAAAAAAATAATTTTACTTGGATTTTTAATAATTTCCTTCTATGTTCATTCACAAAATAACAAACTAAATGAAGTAAATGTCAACGTGTCTAAAATTGAAAAACTAAAACAAAAAAACAAATTAGATTTAGTTGAAATTAATGACACAAAAACTTGTGGAGGAAATACAGTAGGATATTTTCATTTAAACAATCTATCCCAACTAGCACTCGGTTCGTCTAATTATTCTGGTGCTTGTCTGCGACGAGTACCTACTTGAATAAGATAACAAATCGTAGCGTTTGCAACGCGGGTAATTAAAGTATTTCAAGTCCTCTATTTTTATGAATTAGTATTTTTTATCGTATTTTCCTTTAGCAAAAAATGTGATGTTTTAAAATCTATAAACTCGCTAAATGCAAAGAAGTTGTACTTATTTTAAATCCAGTAATCCTTAAAAAAGAATTCCTGCAAACAAACTATTAATCATAATGAAAGTTGCCTTTTCCTTTTTTTATCTATTTTTTTGTTCCTATAGCTGCTTTTCACAAAGCAATTATCCAGAACCCACAAAAACAGCGACACGGTTGTTTTATATTCAACATAGCAATAACCACAATACATACGTGTATGATGCTAATATAAAAGGAGGAATTATTGATTCGTCTCAACCTATTAATGAATACCAGATAGTTTATACAGAGAAAGGCATACAGAAACCTTTATCTAGAATACAAAAAAAATTAGCTTATGGGATGGTTATACAAGAATCGAAACCTAATTTATTCAAATTACACCTTGCAGCTTCAGAAAAAATATATTTCTATCTTAATTATAATGAAAGTGCAGGAGCTAGAATCTATGTTACGGTAAACAATCAAAAGATGTACTTAGACAAGATGTTTGTACAACTTAAAGAGGGGCTTTTAGGCCTCAAAGCAAAAGCAGAATATGTACTATTTTTTGGTAAAAATTATGATTCTGGCAAACCAATAACAGAAAAAATCATACTTGAATAAGTTTCCGAATCTCTTCAAAACAAAACTTAGATCCGCTTTTATAAATAAACGAACGTATAGAATGTCAGCAAGACAATACTTATAGGACCTATATGTTTCAAAAAAAGACTATGTTCTTTCTCTTCGCATCTCTGTGAAACAAAAAACTATTTACGGTTACATTGTTAAAAAAACAACTAGTACTCACTTATACATGTATCCGATCGCGCAAATTTACCACAACAGTTAGCGCGGATTTGCAATCCGTGCCCTTTCCAATTGGCTTTTATACTGCGGTCAAAACAAACCTCGACCGCTATGACTTATTACCTCCATAAACTATTTCAATATCACAACAATTTTAATTGTAATTTTGAGGTTCATTGGCCAGACACAAAAAAGGAGCACTACTTGCTTCATTAACTGGTCAAGAAAAATAAAACTCCTAACACATGTGGTGGCAATATCTATTAGTTTTTTTTGGCGCTCTATTATTTGACATAGTCCCTTTTCCGTTTGCTCCGGCATTTACAATAATGGTGTTTTTTCAAATTCTTTTTGATTTAAATGTCTGGGCAGTGATTATCATTGGAGTTATGGGGTCGGTTTTGGGTCGGTCTATTCTACTTTTATATACTCCGCTAATGGCAGACAAATATTTAAAAGCATCTAAAAATGAAGACATTAAGTTTCTTGGAGATAAAATGAACCAAAATAAATGGAAAGGTATTTTAGTGGTACTCGCTTATTCTTTGCTGCCTCTTCCTACAACACCCCTTTTCTTAGGTGGAGGTATTTCAAAAATAAAACCACTTTATATCATTGCTCCTTTCTTAGTAGGGAAATTTACTAGTGATTCTATTGCTTTACATTTAGGCAAATTTGCATCCGAAAACCAGCAAAGTATAGTTGACAATATTTTTTCGTGGCAGTCTATAGCTAGTTTTGTTTTGGGATTTGTGATGCTGTTTTGTTTGTTTTTTATCAATTGGCGAAGCTTAATTCAAACTAAAAAACTAGCCTTTGATTTTAAAATCTTTAACTAAGTCATTCTAGCCTACCGCGAGGATAGATACAATATAATACCAATTATAAATTATAGTATGCCTCAATAACAATAGCGTTCTATTCTTTAACAAACTACACCACTTAGTTTGTCTCGCTGAAGGCGTCTCAAGATACCTGAGCCACTTTGCTGAGACGCTTCCAGCGTGACAAATAGTACGAGTGATTGTTAACTAAATCACATTAGACTGTAAAATAAGTATAATTTATATGTTTTAAAAAAAACGCTGTTCTTCCTCCGAGCGTCACTGCAAAACAAAAACTACTTTACTTTTACATTGTTAAAAAAACCGTACTATCTTTGTTAAATTCCATTCCTAAAAACTGATCTAATGACTCCAGAACTTCATAACTATTATTTAAATAAAAAGAAGTGAAAAAGCTAGAAAACACAACCACTAGCTGGACTAGTTGCCCGGAATGCAAAGGACAGGGCAAAAAAAGCCGAAGAATCAATAAGAAAGTCCGCCTCCACTACCTCAAAGCAGTCGAACAATTTGAAAAATCGAATGGTGAAGGAGCAGCTCCTATTCGCCCTAAGGCACATCTAGATTCTTGTTCGAACTGTTCCGGATCTGGTTTGGTTCCCTCTACTAGTCCTCCTATTGTGGATACAGAAAACTATCCAAACGTTGCTATTATTGGTGGCGGAATAGGCGGCGTAGCACTGGCTGTAGCCTGTTTACATCGCGGAATCCCGTTTACTCTTTATGAGCGTGATTCAAGTTTTGATACTCGATCTCAGGGCTACGGGCTCACTTTGCAACAAGCCAGTAAAGCGATCGAGGGATTGGGTGTTTTTTCACTTGAAAACGGAGTGGTTTCAACAAGACATTTAGTTCATACTACAGACGGAAACGTAATTGGAGAATGGGGAATGAGAAAATGGATGCAATCCGATGCTAAAAAGTCTCCCAAGCGCACCAACGTACATATCGCACGACAGTCTTTGCGCTTGGCATTGCTGGAGCAACTCGGCGGACATGAGGCTGTGCAATGGGGAAACCAATTAGTAGATTTGAAAAAAACGGAGGACGGAACTGTTGAATTGAGCTTTGAAGTAAACGGAGAAATAAAGAACGCCAAGGCAGATCTTGTGGTTGGAGCCGACGGGATTCGAAGTTCAGTACGTAAGCTACTTATTGGCGACGACATAACTCCTTTGCGATACCTCGATTGTATTGTAATATTAGGTATTTGTCCTTTGAGCGCACTCGAAGGGGTTGATAGTGCTTTACTGGACTCGGCGACCGTATTTCAAACTGCTAATGGCAATGAGCGCATCTACATCATGCCTTATGATTCAGAATCGGTGATGTGGCAACTTAGCTTCCCAATGCCCGAAGAAGAGGCTAAGGCATTAAGTGCTCAAGGCCCTAAATCACTCAAGGAAGAAGCCTGTCGCAGAACGCAGTGGCACGATCCAATTCCGCAGATTTTAGCAGCGACTCTAGAATCGCAAGTTTCTGGCTATCCCGTGTATGACCGAGAAATACTCGATAAAGAATTGTTGGAAAAGAACGGACAAATAACGCTAATTGGAGATGCAGCTCACCCCATGAGCCCGTTTAAAGGTCAAGGTGCAAATCAAGCGCTATTGGATGCGTTGTCACTGGCTCGAAGAATCACAAAAGAATGCCGCCCATTATCAAATTGGAGAGAAGCTGGAATAAGGAAAAGTGTGTTAACGGAGTTTGAATCAGAAATGTTAGAACGCAGTGCTATCAAAGTAAAGCATTCAGCAGAAGCTGCACAGTTCCTACATTCTGAAATTGTGCTCCATGAAGGAGATGAACCTAGAGGACGCTGCCTTAATAGAAAAAAGAAATAACAATGAATAATATTTGAAATGATTAAGTAATTTAAGTCAGTCTATAAAACCTGCAACCATAAGTCTGCAAATTTTTTTATGATTAATTTTCATATTTTTACTACAAAAACTTTTAAATGAAAAACAAAATTCTATTTCTCCTAGTTACATTCTGTCTTACTGCCCAAGGTCAAATTCGCGAGCAATTATCCTTTAATGATTTGTACAGAGAAAATCTTCGTGGAAAAGTGAAAGAACTAACAAAAATAGAATATGAACCGGTTTATAAAACGGATGGAAAATTTGATCTTGAAGTAAAATGGATATTTCTTATTGCAAACAATTACACTGAAAAATTTAATCGATTAGGTTATAAAATAGAACAATTAGAAATAAGCAAACACAAAGATTCTCTGTTGACTACTGGAACTTGGAAATATGAATACGATAGCTCTAATAGAATTTTAAGAGAAAACTATGATAAATTACATTCAAGATGGGATTATATTTATATAGGAGATAGTATTACCAAAATAACAAAAACAGATTTATCAAATTATTATAAACCTGAATACTATATCTACACTCAAAGAGGAAATAAAGAATTACTTAAAAATTATATTGACAGTAATTATATCTATAAAAGAATCTATACTTACGATAAATCTAAAAGAATAATTCGCCATGAAAACTTTGAAAACAAGGATTCCATACAGGATATTTTCATGAAAGCCTATTCTGACAGGAGTTCAAAAAAAGTAAAAAGTTTTTTTTATAAACGGGGGAAAAATGAACCCGTTAAATACTCTTATGAATATGATAAGAACAACAATGTCATTAAAGAAATTAAAACTATGTCTAGTAAAACAATCACCAAATTTTATGAGTATGTATATGATACGAATTCAAATTGGATTGAAAGTAAAGAATTCGATACCAACTATAAATTACTGACGGTTACTAAAAGGGAAATAAGCTATTATGATTAAAAATTCATATTTTAAATAACAAGTCAATTGTTTTTAGAATTTAACAGTACGAATCAAAGTACAATGTTATCCTCCATGTCGATTTTTAGAATAAAGAACAAAATATATATTTTTTACGCAAGTCTTCTACTTCTTGCAAGGGATTTTTTTTATACAAAAAAGTAGTTATCCGGAAAAGTTTATCGAAATTTGGTAATTCAAACCTACCAATCAATTACTACAAATGACACTACACATAGAAACTCCAGCTTTATTATTCTCAGCTACTTCACTTATACTTTTAGCGTACACCAATCGTTTTCTAACCATTGCTACAATCATCAGAAGCTTAAAGAAAACCTACGATGAAAACGAAAATAAAAGTATTTTAATCGAAATTAAAAACCTCAACTTGCGATTAACACTAATCCGTTATATGCAACTTTTTGGCGTGCTTAGTTTGTTCTTGTCGGTTTTTGCAATGTTATTGTTGTTTTTTGATTTTCAAATAGCTGGGCTATACTTTTTTGGGTTTAGCTTGCTAAGCTTACTTATTTCATTAGCACTTTCTTTCTGGGAAATCAGTATTTCTGTAAAAGCCTTACAAGTACATTTAAGTGATTTGGTGAAGTAACCAAATACCAAAAAAACATTTAAATAAAAAAGAGCTGTGAATGTATTTCACAGCTCTTTTTTATTTACTTCACGGATAACTATTGGTTTAAAATCCCGCTATCTTCTTTTTTATCTTTATTCAATAAGTTTGGATTTTCTTTAGCCAACTTGTTTTTTGTTGGAATCTTATAATTCAGGCTAAAGCCAAATTTTCTCGTGTCCATTTTATTGCTAATTAACAATGGTGTTTCGTAAGAATTAAAAGCATTTTCATTCGAGTTCAAGATATCATCCGCATAAATTGAAAGCGTTAATTGATCTTTCATGAATTTCTTAGAAAAACTTAAATCCAATGCATTTCTGAAAGGCTTAACCGCAATGAAATAAAAATAATTCCCTTTTGGAATAATGTAATTATAATTGGCAACAAATTTTATCTGTTTTGGCAATACAATTTGCGACATGAAGTTAAACATCCAGAATCCATTAGTATCTACATTTGGAATTTGATGGTATTGATAACCGGCATACACATATAAAAAGTTCATCGTATCTGGATTAACATTCATTTTCATGGTTTCGGCCAGTCCTTTGGTAAACAACATATAAGGTATTGGCATTCCCACACTAAAATTATGAATTTTTATCTCTGGAATATTCTCGTTACTATTTACTACTAAATCATTATTAAGCGTCACTCTATTAATTACTTGGTTTTTAGCCGAACTAATATTATAACTAACAAAGGCATAATCATAAGCACTTAACTTCACCTCATAATTATCAAAAATCGTAGGTTGAAGATTTGGATTACCTGAATAATCAATGTTCGGATTTTGATAATTGGTATTGTTAGGATTCAATGCAGATGTACTAGGCAGCGTTATCTTTTTATTATAATTCATATTAAAATAGATCGAATTATTAAAATTATACTGTGCGCTTGCATTTGGAAAAAAGCGAAACTGCTTGAACGTCGTTAATTCTGCCGTAGCTGTTGTACCTGTAATATTGTAATCTTCGGCTCGACCGCCAAGAATAAAATTCACTTTGTCAAACTTAGATTGCAACTCGATATAAGATGCCGCCGTTCTACGTTTATAATCTAAATTAGTAACCCCTTTACTTGCTGCATCAAAAAGTAATTCTTCGTACAAACTACCAAAACTTAATTTCCCTTCATCTGAAAATTTAATAGGCTGCGAATAATCAAACTTGAAGTTGTACAAGTTTTGGTTTGAGGAATTGTCTAAAGTCGAAGCCGAATTACCAATCGGACTTAATTCGAAATCATTTGTATTGTTATTGTAGTTAAATTTAAACTCGAGTTTTTTGGCCGTGTTTTCAAATTTTTTCTGGTAAGTAACTACTGCATCTTGGCGCAAGCCCGTGCTTACTGAGGCATCATTAGTTGTAAAACCAGGTCCGTTACCTAAAGTATAGCTATCATTATTGTTTTGCGTTAAATCATAATTCAATAACAAACGGTCTTTACCAATATCAAATGTCAATGCCGATTTAATAAAATTATTTCGCCCTATACGATCTGCATCGGTTCTTGACAGTAATGAAGTCATACCGTTTTCTTCTTTCTCAAGCGAGGTCCAAATCGCGCTTTCTCTGTAATTTTGACCTACATTCAATTGCCATCCAAAATACTTGTTTTTAGCACTCAACAATAAACTGTTATTCATTCTCCAGCGTACATCATCATAGCTCGTAAAACTCGTACTGTTAGTATAAGTAGCACTCAAGTAATTCTTAGCGTTTTTATTCGTAATGATATTCAAAATCGCTCCGCCAGAAGTAGCTGGGAATTCGGCGCCAGGCTGAGTGATAATTTCGATTTTCTCAATCGCATTTGCCGGCATTCCTTCTAAAAAGGCATTCAATTCTGTAGTAGAAATATTAAGCGGTCTGCCGTCCATAAAAACGTCTAGTTGTTTTCCTTGATACATCATTCCCGCAATATCTGAAGCTATTAATCCAGGTAGTTTTTTAATCCCTTCTAGAACCGAACCCGTATTCAAACTAGCTTGTCCCGCAAAATCAAAGATGGTTCGATCTGCTTTTTGCTCTATTACTTTCTTGGTTTTTATAATTGCAACCTCATTTAGCTCCGTTGTTTTCTCTGGAGCTTTTTCAGGCGTTGTTTGAGCAGAAAGCGTGGAAAAACTTCCTATAGCGAGCAAAGCAACCAAATATATTTTTTTCATGTTTTTTGTATCAGATATTCCATAAGTCAACGTTATACATTAGTTGTTACAACTTTGCCAAAAAAAATTTAATCAATTAAGCATTAAACCTTTTTCGATTTAAAATATCTAAACATATACCCAGCTACTAAAAATCACTTCTTATGAATCAAAGCGCACTATGGTCTCTACGATTAGGTTTTTCGAATAAAGAAAACAGCCGCATTGCGCAAAAAGGATTACGTCCCTTTCTAGAGGACTCCTTTAAAGTTTCTTTTGACAATACCATTCCTGACTTTTTAAAGGACAGTCCAAAAACGATTGAAGAATTAAAACAACTGCGTCTATTGTTTAAAAATGCTTCAGAAGAAGATAAAAAAGAAGCGAGACAAAAAGAAAATCAAACAGCGCAAGCCATGAAACAATGGTGGATAGACCGAATGATCGATGCCGAATATCCATTGCAAGAAAAAATGACATTGCTGCTACACAATCATTTTGTGTCAACCTATCAAAAAGTAAAAGTGAATTACTGGGTGTTTCAGCACAATCAGATTTTACGTAAAAATGCTTTTGGAAACTTCAAAACCTTAACTAAGGAAATTTTGAAGACTAATGCAATGGTGCGTTATCTTGATAATACTGATAATAAAAGAGGGAAAATAAATGAGAATCTCAGTAGAGAATTACTGGAACTATTCACCCTTGGAATAGGTAATTACAGTGAAGATGATGTTAAAAATGGTGCAAAAGGACTTGCCGGATTAAACCTTGGTGAAGAAGGAGCTCAATACAGAAGCGTTTTTGAAGACAACTCGGTTATCACGTACTTGGGAAAAACGGGTGTTTTTAAAGTCGATGAATTAGTAGATATTATTTTCGAACAAAAAAACATTCCCTATCTCATGACTCGAAAAATACTGGAATGGTTTATTTATGATAATCCAAAAGAGGAACTCGTGCGTTATTATGGCGATTATTTTAGAGAAATGAATTTTGAATTCCAACCGTTACTATTGAAAATTTTTACCGAAGAATTTGACAAGAATACCGCTGGTTCTAAGATTAAAAATCCTTTAGAATACAGCTTACAATTACTTGATGAATTGCAATTAGAAAATGTAAAAAGCAACGTAATTGTTAACTTTTTAAAACAGCAAAGCATGGATTTGTTCAATCAACCCAATGTGAAAGGTTGGGAAGGAGGAAAATCTTGGCTGACGACTCAAATCTATTTGCAGCGCGCCATTGTAGCAGATGCGTATTGTCAAGGCCGACTATACAATCGGCAAAAAACAGAACGGGATATGGAAGACAATATGGAGGAGAAAACGAACCAGAAAAATAAGATACCCAAAGACAAACCTATCGCATTAAACTGGCAAAAAGGCACCAATAAGGTAATTATCAAAGGCCTCACCGATCGTTTGTTATTTGGCGTAAGCCCAGAAGCTCAAAAAGATTTTGAAACGGTTTTAAAATATGATTTTGATCCAAATGCTCCAAATGCGGATCAGGTGGTTTTGAGATTATTCAATACCATAATCAAAGAACCTGAATTTCAATTAATCTAATAACAGCTTCTAATACCTTTTCATTATGAATAGAAGAATTTTTTTATCGTTAACGGGTACTTTTACAGGAGGATCGCTATTATTACCTGATTTTTTATTCTCTTTTAGCAAACAAGAAAACCTAATTATAGGCGAACAATGTGTCGTATTTGTACAACTAAACGGCGGTAACGACGGCTTGAATACTTTTATCCCTTATTTAGATCCTTTGTATTATGAAATGCGTCCTAAAATTGCGCTGTCAAAGGATGAAGTTATCGCAGGAAATAAAGAAATGGCTTTTCATCCCGCGCTAAAAGGCTTTGCGCAAATGCAACAAAACGGGGATTTATCCGTAATTCAAAATGTAGGTTATCCAGAGCCGAATCGCTCCCATTTTCGAAGTCAAGAAATTTGGCAAACCGCTTCTGCTTCTGATCAATATATAAATGAAGGTTGGCTCGGGCGTTATCTAGATTTGCAATGCACAACCCACACGCCTACTGCCGGAATTAATATTGACAATATCGACAACTTATCGCTAAAAGGGGAAATACCAAATGCGATTACCATTAAAGATCCAGAGAAATTTAAAATAAAAAATGGTAAGGAGGAAAGCACTGAACTATCCGATAATCCCGAATTAGATTTTGTTCAAAAAATAGCCAATTCAGCCGTAGAAGGTTCTGAGCAAATCCAGAAAGCTTTGGCACAAGCCACACAAGAAAACTCGTATCCGAAGACGGGTTTAGGAAAAAATCTAGCTTGGATAGGCCGTTTAATAAAAGGAAACTTGAACTCGAAAGTCTATTATACTTCCCTTGGCGGTTTTGACACGCACGATAATCAATTGGCCATTCATAAAAACAAACTGTCCGAGTTAAACGATGCTTTATTCAGTTTCTATACCGATATGAAGGATGCTAAACTGCTTCAAAATGTTACTGTTGTTGTTTTTTCAGAGTTTGGACGAAGAGTAAAAGACAATGGAAACGGTACAGATCATGGAACTGCCGCTCCTATGTTCATCATTGGCGGAAGCAATAAAGGAAAAATAATTGGAAATAACCCGAATCTTTCCGACTTACAACAAGGTGATTTGAAACATCAGATTGATTTTAGAAGTGTGTATGCTACCCTATTACAAGATAAATTAAACTTCAACCCAAGCTCCATTGGAATTGAAAATCCTGTAGTAAACGACTTATTTTAAAAAATAATGACTCCTCTAAAGTTGTGTTACACTTGAAAGCGTACCTTTGCCCCTCAAAAAAATAAAGAATGTCAAATAATAATGTTTTAAAAGGAGTTTTTTTAGTGGGTTTTGGCGCAACCAGTTATGGTATGCTAGCCACTTTTGTAAAAATGGCCTATAATGAAGGATACACCACGGCAGAAGTTACCACTTCTCAGTTTATATTGGGTATCATAGGAATACTACTTATTAATTTGTTCCAAAAAACTAAAAATAAAAATACTGCAATAAAAGCATCTCGCCAAAACATTTTTCATCTAATGCTTGCTGGAACTTCTCTTGGAATGACAAGCGTTTTCTATTATTTGGCTGTAAAATACATTCCTGTTTCTATAGGTATTGTATTGTTGATGCAAACCGTTTGGATGGGTGTTTTACTCGAAATGATTTTAGAAAAGAAGCTTCCTTCTACTCAAAAAATAGTATCCGTTATTATTGTCTTGATTGGAACTGTATTGGCAACTAATCTAATTCAAAATGAAGTTAAGTTAGATTGGCATGGCATCATGTGGGGAATGCTGGCAGCAGCATCTTTTACCACTACTATGTTTACTGCAAATCGCGTCGCAACTAATATATCTTCGGCACAGCGCAGTTTGTATATGCTTCTGGGTGGTGCAATAATCGTATTTTCATTTTCGATCGCTACACAAATCACTCCATTTAACTTTGACATTTTTCTAAAATGGGGAATTGTTTTAGCCCTTTTTGGAACTATTATTCCACCAATGCTTATGAATGCAGGATTCCCGCTTACCGGAATTGGGCTTGGGAGTATTGTATCAGCACTTGAACTTCCCGTCTCAGTAATGATGGCCTTTGTACTATTAAACGAAGATGTAAAACCAATTCAGTGGTTTGGAATTGTCCTTATTATTATCGCCATCGTAATTATGAATGTTAATTTTAAACGCAAACAGTTATAATAGTACTGCTGTTTGATTATAAAAAAATAGTACATTCGTAAACCTCATCTTTAACTTTCTCATTATGAACTTCCCTTGGCATTTGTACTTAATGGCTTTTATTTATACGCTAGCTGGAATAAATCATTTTAGAAACCCTAGGATGTATCAAAAAATAATACCTGACTATTTTAGCAACCCTAAATTATTAAATATCCTCAGCGGATGTGCCGAAATAATTTTAGGAATAGCACTAGTTATCCCTTTACTATCAACCTATGCAGCCTGGGGAACTATCGCACTTTTAATTGCTGTTTTCCCATCTCACATCTATATGTACCAAAATGAAAAGGCGAGAATGGGTCTTCCAAAATGGGCCTTAATAGCACGCATGCCATTCCAATTAGTTTTGATTTATTGGGCTTACCTATATACCTAAAACCTTGAGCAAAGCGAATTAATAATTAATTTATCGTTATGTCGTTATATCTAAAAAATGAGTATTTTTGGAATAAACAATAGTACTATGAACGAGATAATTAATTATTTTTCCACCATACCGTCCTCACATAGGAGTCTGATTTTAGTAAGTGGAATTACTATTTTTTGGTTAATCGAAAATGCTTTCCCGCTTTTTAACTTTAGTTACAAGAAATGGCACCATGCTGGTATCAATATATTTCTCACTTTAACGACTATTGTTATTAATTTCCTGTTAGCTTTTGTTTTATTAAAAACTGCTGACTGGACGGTTGAGAATAATTTCGGAATTCTTCAATGGCTTCCAGAAATACCATTATGGTTGTATACACTGATCGGTTTGTTGTTATTAGATTTAATCGGAGCCTATCTCGTACATTTAGTAGAGCATAAAACCAAATTCCTATGGCGATTCCACCTAATACATCATACGGATACCTGGATAGACACTACAACGGCTAACAGACATCATCCCGGCGAAAGCGTTATCCGTTTTACTTTTACAACTCTGGGCGTTTTAATCGTGGGAAGTCCTATGTGGATGGTATTCCTGTACCAAACATTATCAGTAATTGCAACTCAATTTAACCATGCTAATATTGCCTTACCAAAAAAATGGGACACTATCATGAGCTACTTAATTGTGTCTCCAGACATGCACAAAGTACACCATCATTATAAATTACCCTATACTGACAGCAATTACGGAAATATATTCTCCGTTTGGGACCGTCTTTTTGGAACATTCAGAACACTTCCCAAAGAAGAAATTGTATATGGAATTGACACACATATGAAGAATGAGGAACACAATGAATTGAAGAATTTATTGAAAATTCCTTTCCAAAAACAACGTTCCTCAGAAAAGAATTAAACCCCATAAAAAAAAATCGTTTTTATGGTTATAAGTAATTATATTTTTATTAATATTGTTCTATCTAATTTAGAATCAATTATATTAATCATTAAAAACAAATTGAATTAATTTTCACGTGATGAAAAAGAGTAACCGCAAAGAATTAACCTGGGAACAAACAGAAAAACTTGTTACATTGGCCTTAGAGGAAAAAAATCCTTTTGAAATTATTAAAAAGGAATTTGGCTTGGTCGAAAAAGAAGTTTTGGAAATAATGAAAAAGAAGATGCCGGCAGAGAAATTTGAGATGTGGAAAAAGAAAGCTACTGCAAATAAGCCAAAACCAAAACCCATTAAAATCGATGATTTTGATGAAGACTTGGATGGTAAATACTATATCAAAAACAAATTGGACTAACCAATTAGAAAACACCCTCTTTAGGGTGTTTTTTTTTACAAGAATATCAACCCTCTTTTAAATATATTTGCTATTGATAAAGTGTAACATTCTTAGCTTTTGACAGACTAATAACAAAAATCATATAGATAATGAAAAAAATAATTTTTGCATTTGCATTTACATCGATCCTTTGGAGTTGTAAAACTGCCAATTCGGTACCGACTGCAGCAACAAAAGATCAGGTTCAAGTCGCAATTAATCTGGATGTAATAACGAATGACCAAGTAATGGTAACCGTAAATGCGCCGTCAATCAAAACAGATGAAATTACGTACCACATTCCTAAAACAGTTCCTGGAACCTATTCAGAAGACAACTACGGTAGATACATCGAAGATTTAAAAGCTTATGACACAAAAGGTAATTTACTAGCCGTAAAAAAAGTTGACGTTAATTCTTGGTCCATTTCAAAAGCAAAAACGCTGGACAAAATCACTTATTTAGTAAATGATTCATTTGACACAGAGAAAGGTACAAAATTTGGCGATGAGGATATCTTTTCACCAGCAGGATCTAATATCGATGCAGGAAAAAACATTATGTTAAACACACATTGTTTTGTAGGTTACTTTACAAACTTTATGTCCACACCCTATAAAGTTACTATTACCCATCCCGAAACACTATGGGGTTCTACTTCAATGACTGATATGGATGCCAGCACTACTGCCGACACTTTTATCACGACTCGTTATGCTGAATTGGTCGAAAACCCTATTATGTATTCAAAACCGGACTACACGACTTTTACTGTTGACGGAATGGAAATCCTTATTAGCGTTTATTCTCCTTCTGGAAAAGTTACTGCTGAAAGCATAACACCAGAGATGAAAACGATGATGACGGCACAAAAGACGTTTTTAGGTAAAATAAATGCAACTAAAAAATACAGTGTATTATTGTATTTATCAACCATGCAGGAAAATGATGCAAAAGGTTTTGGAGCTTTAGAGCATCCTACAGCTACTACAGTTGTTTTACCAGAATTGATGCCAAAAGAAGAATTGGTAAAGTCGATGATGGATGTAGTTTCACATGAATTTTTTCATATTGTAACTCCGCTTAGCATTCATTCGAAAGAAATCCAATATTTTGATTACAACAATCCAAAAATGTCAGCTCATTTATGGATGTACGAAGGTGTTACTGAATATTTTGCCAATCTGTTCCAAATCAACCAAGGTTTAATCACGGAAGAAGATTTTTACAGTCGTCTTTCAGACCAAATGGAACGTGCTGCTGCGATGAACGACACCATGTCTTTCACCACAATGAGTGCTAATGTTTTGAAACAACCATACAAAGACCAATACATCAACGTATACCAAAAAGGATCGTTGATAGGAATGTGTTTGGATATCATTATCAGAGAAAAAAGTAATGGTGAAAGAGGAATTCTTGATTTGATGCAAAAACTATCTAGTGAATATGGCGTTTCAAAACCATTTAACGACGACGAACTCTTTGCTAAAATCACTTCTTTAACCTACCCTGAAGTAGGCGCTTTTCTTGCAACTTATGTAGCTGGAACTACTCCTATTCCATACGAAACTTACTTTGCAAAAGTTGGCGTTACACAGTCTACTGTAAAATCTCCTGGAAATGTATTCCTAAAAGGACAAGTACCGTACATCACTGTAAATCCAGAGACCAAAGAAATTGTTGTTATTCCGAATATCGAATTAAATCCTTTTTATACTGCCTTAGATCTTAAAGGAGGTGATATTATAATGGCTATAAACGACAAGCCGTATTCTCTGGACAACATCTACGATATGATTAGCGAAAGTCAGAACTGGAAAGAAAACGACGCTATTACTGTTAAAATAAAACGCAATGGAGCTGAACAAGTTCTTAAAGGAAAGATCAATCTTCCTTATGAAGAGAAAGCAGCCCTAGATGCAACCGACGCAACTAAAAAGACATTAAGAGAAGCTTGGTTAAAAGGTTAAAACTAAAAATCAGACAAGAAATCCCAATTTAGAAATAGATTGGGATTTCTTTTATAAAATTCACCTAATTTAGAGAGTAAAGTTTCCAACAATTTTCTTTATTTTGCAGCAAAATATTTAACCAATGAAAAAATCACTTCTTGCATTCGCTTCCCTATTACTTTTGGCATCATGTGCTAAAAATGAATCAAAAACAAACTTACACGTTACCGGAAATATTAAAGGCCTAAAAACAGGTACCTTATATATCCAAAGAGTAGTGGACAGCGCTCTTGTTGCCATTGACACCATTAAAATCGACGGCAGCTCTGCTTTTGAAAGCGATATCGATTTAAAATCACCTGAAATGCTATACCTGTTCCTTGACAGAGGAGTAAGCAATTCATTAGACAATAATTTATTGTTTTTTGCTGAGCCTGGAAACATCAATATAGACACGAACTTAGACTCTTTCCTTTCAGGAGCTAAAATAACAGGATCAAAAAATCAAGATTTATATGAAGAGTATAGAAAAATCAGCTCCCGTTTTAGAGATGAAAACTTAACTCTACTTGAGCAAAAATTCAATGCTATCAAAAACAACAACAAAAAAGTGATAGATAGCCTGAGTGCAAGACAAGACTCTAACACAAAAAGAAGGTACTTATATGCTACTAACTTTGCTATTAACAATAAGGATTATGAAGTAGCGCCCTATGTTGCTTTATCTGACATTTATGATATTAATCTTAAGTACCTAGACACGATCCAAAAATCAATGACTCCAAAAGTAGCACAGTCTCTTTACGGAAAGAAACTAACTAAATATGTAGCTGAGGTGAGAACTCAAGAACAAAACGATTAGAAAGCCTCGTTTCAACGAATTCTTAAAGCATAAAAAAATGCCCCAATACAATTGGGGCATTTTTTTGGTCCATACAGGAAATCATTATTCTATCCTCCATTGCATTAAAACAAAAAACCACCTAACAAAAGTTAGATGGTTTTACAAAGAGCCGGCGGAGGGACTCGAACCCACGACCTGCTGATTACAAATCAGCTGCTCTAGCCAACTGAGCTACGCTGGCATTCTTACGGCTGCAAATATAGTTCTGATTTTCTATTCTCCAAATAAAAAAAACAATTATTTATTAATAATTTTTACTTGATAACATCAAACTAATTACCTGCTTGCCTCTATTAAATACAAAAACCACCTAACAAAGTTAGATGGTTTTAAAATGAGCCGGCGGAGGGACTCGAACCCACGACCTGCTGATTACAAATCAGCTGCTCTAGCCAACTGAGCTACGCTGGCGTCTCATTACGGGTGCAAATATACAGATGAATTAGTGTTTTCCAAAATAAATCTGCACTTTTTTATCGTTTTTTTTGACTACAATTCGTTGATTTTAGCAATCAATTGATTTGCAGTTTGTTCCAATTCAACATTGATTTGTTTGAAGTGAGCTTTTTTATCTTCTACCTTCTTAGCGTTCACTTTTGTGATCAAAACATCAAAAGCAGCGATAGCTTCATCAATTAAATCATTAGTTTCTGTTGTTGGTTTTCCAGTAGTTGAAATTTCAAACAAGTAAACTGCTTCAATAATATCTCCTAATACGTAGTTGATGTCTTTTTTTAAATTCTTAATATTTGCCATTTTATTTTTAATTTTAATTTGCGTCTGCAAAAGTACATATAATCTTTCTATTACTAACTATGAAATGTAAATTTCTAAAATTGAAGCTTTTCCACTCATCACATAATAATCCATTGCCGCAGGAATTAATACAGTATCTCCTTTTTGATACTGATACATATTCATATCGTACTCAATTTCAAATGCTCCGTCAATACACATATACACTGTAAAGCTATTTCCTGTCTTCGAAATGTTTATTGTATCTGATAACGGAATAAAATTTGTCGTGAAATAAGGACAATTAACAATTGAGTTCGACTGATTTTCTTCTTCTAAATATTCTTTGTGAGTATCAACCTTTTCATAATTTATTGCTTCCAGCGCTAAATCAACATGCAGTTCTCTCGTATTGCCCTGCGCATCTATTCGATCAAAATCATAAATTCGATAGGTAATATCTGATGTTTGCTGAATCTCTGCCACCACTAAACCAGCGCCAATAGCATGCACCGTTCCTGTTTCAAGAAAGAAGACATCTCCTTCTTTTACATTTACACTATCGAGAATACTAAGCAAATCATTGCTTTTCAACTTTTCTACATATTCATTAGCATTCGAATCTTCTTTAAAACCAACAATTATTCTAGCTTCCGGATCCGCTTGCATGATGTACCACATCTCTGTTTTTCCAAACGAATTGTGTCTTTTCTTTGCCAAAGCATCGTTAGGATGTACTTGAATAGACAAGTCTTCACGAGCATCTAAATATTTAAAAAGCAATGGAAACTGTTTCCCAAAACGTTCATAAACTTCTGTTCCTAATATTTCATTTGGAGCTTCATCAATGACTTCTGTCAATGACTTCCCTTTCAATTCTCCATTAGCAATTACACTAACATCTCCTTCAACAGTCGACAACTCCCAACTCTCTCCAGTTATTTTCGAGCTAATTGGTTTATTAAGGACCGTTTTTAGCTTTTCACCGCCCCAAATTCTTTCTTTTAATATGGGATCAAACTGTAACGGATATATTTTTTTACTCATTTTTATTTATTTAAAAAAACAGCAACCTCTGTTTTACGATTGTATCTAATGCTATTTACTGATTTAAGGGACAAGTTTTCTAACCGCTTCTAACGCCTTTGGAATATGCTTAGAAGCCATCATACTATCAAAAATCATTATTATTTGCCCTTTTTTATCTGTCACATAAGTCACCCTCCCTGGAAGCAAGCCAAACATCCCTGATGGAACTCCAAAAAGCTTCCTGATTTTCTTATCATGATCTGACAAAAGAATAAATGGTAGTTTGTACTGTTTTGAGAATTTCTGATGAGACTCTACGCTGTCACTGCTAATTCCAATAACCTCAGCACCTAAATGTTTGAAATCTTCGTATTGATCCCGAAAGCTACAGGCCTGTGTAGTACATCCCGGAGTATTGTCCTTGGGATAGAAGTAAATAACCAATGGTTTATGACCTACGAGATTTTGACTATCAAAGTCATCTCCATTAGTATCTTTCGCTTTAAAACTCGGAATACTGTCTCCTATTTTTAATTCCATTACTCTCCTTTATAGGTTACGAAATTACGAGGAGTTTCATAAAGAACAACTTCTAAATCAAATTCTGCCTTAATTCTTTTTCTTATTTTATTCCAAATCACCACGACAATATTTTCGGCTGTAGGATTTAGGTTTTCAAACTCAGGAACATCTACGTTTAGATTTTTATGATCAAACTGGTTCTCCACTTCTTCTTTAATAATATCCGATAAAATTTTTATATCCATAACATAACCAGTCTCTCGATCGATTTCACCAGTAACACCTACAATCAACTCGTAATTGTGTCCGTGATAATTAGGGTTATTGCATTTCCCAAATACAGCATCGTTTTTCTCGAAAGTCCAATCCTTGCGATACAATCGATGTGCTGCGTTGAAATGTGCTTTTCTACTTATAGTTACCTTCATAATTGATTATAATTTTAAACTTTGCTTCCTTTAAAAGTCACAAATGGTTTTTGCATATCTAAAACATCCCGTAGAACATTCTTAAATTTTATGATCTTCCAAAAAATGATAGAATTCGTCGAAAATTATTTTAAACCAGACGGTATAGATTTCGGGATGGGACTGCATGTCATTTTTTACTTCATCAATAGCCATCCATTTCCAAGCTTCTACTTCTTCCGGATTTATAACTGGGCTTTCATCAGAATAACCAATCATCACATGATCTAGTTCATGCTCTGTCAAACCATTGTCAAACGGAGCCTTATATATAAAATGAAAAAGTTCTTTGAGATCAGTTCTAAAACCCATTTCTTCAAACAATCGTCTACTCCCCGCCTCAATATTCGACTCTCCATCTCTTTGATGACTGCAACAAGTATTTGTCCAAAGTAGTGGCGAATGGTATTTGTGATGTGCACGCTGTTGTAGCATGATTTCATTTTTACTATTCAACACAAAAACTGAAAAAGCACGATGCAAAATTGCTTTTTCATGAGCTTCTAATTTGGGCATCAATCCAATTTGCTCATCGTTCTTATTAACTAATATTACATTTTCTTCTATCATAATTATTTTTAGCCTCACAAAAATACAAAAAAGATAAATAATAGCGTGTCCTTTAACGTTCTGTTTCGAATTGTTGAAGTTAAAACAACACGATAGAATTAGATCGGTATTCGATAAAAACCATTCGCATATTCTTTCTTACTTTTGATACACTAAAACCGCCATGACAATGAATAAAATAAATATCCGCAAAGCCCGACTTGAAGACTTGAACATACTTCTCGAATTCGAACAAGGAATCATTACTGCCGAACGCCCTTTTGACCCTACTTTAAAAGAAGAGAAAATTAATTATTACGACATTGAAAAAATGATTACCGCACCTCATATTGAAGTACTAATCGCTGAAATCGACTCTGAAATTGTAGGCTCCGGCTATGCTCGAATAGAAACCGCAAAGCCTTATTTGAATCACGACAACTATGCTTATCTAGGATTTATGTACACGGACCCCAAACACAGAGGAAAGGGAATCAATGCAAATATTATTGACGCCCTAAAAAAATGGTGCCTATCTCAAAATATAACAGAACTTCGTTTAGATGTATATAATGATAATCCCTCCGCAATTAGAGCTTATGAAAAAGTGGGATTTAAAAAACACTTAGTGAATATGAGAGTTGAATTGTGACAATTAACCAATAACAGCACCAAAAGCATCTTTCGTACCTAAATAACAATAGTTAAAACTTACATAAATAGCTGTTAATACAAAACGCAGACGACATCAGGAAGTCAAATAGCTACTTATATTTGTGTGACATCAAGAAAACTAAATTAGCCATTAAGACGGGATGCTAAAACCTAATAAAAAAGGCATTACTTCAATAAATACTCCGTATTTACAAATGAAAAAAACAGCCTTTATCCGCTTTTTATTCATATTCTCCTTGTTTATGCATACCGCTTGTGGGTAAATAGCGAAAGATTACAATAAAACTAAAAAAACAGAAATTATGGAAAACAAAAATAGCAAACCAGAAAACCCATATTACTCCAATACAGATACCACAAAACTACATGTCACGGATGCCGAATGGAAAAAAGTATTAGCCGAAGACGTGTATGAAGTAACTCGAAATGCCGATACCGAACGACCTTTTACTGGAAAATATTGGGACTCGGATGAAAAAGGAACCTATTACTGTGCCGCCTGCGGTAACAAATTATTTCGTTCCGGAGCCAAATTCTCTAGTAGCTGTGGCTGGCCGAGTTTTTTCGAACAAGAAAATAAAAATAGTGTTATTTACAAAAAAGACAACTCCTTTGGCATGCAACGAATTGAAGCGCTTTGTGGAAGATGTGATGGTCATTTAGGTCATCTTTTTGACGACGGCCCTGCTCCTACGGGAAAAAGATACTGTATGAATTCTATAGCACTTGATTTTATATCTGACACAAAATAATAGCTAGAAAATAGTTATAATCATTGGATGTAGCACGTTGAGAACAATCCTGTTTTTCAACTTGCTACAGCCTTTTAATTTAAAAATAACGTACAAATCGCAACCAACAATCTTCTATAAAAAAGATAACTCAGCTAAATAAAAACAATTATTCATGCTAACATTCCAAACTATATTATAGATTTATTCACATGATTTACCGTCTAATAATTAAATAATATCACATTGTTTTTTATGTATCTTTACCTGATTTTTATTGAAAAAGGAATCTTAAATTATTACTATTTAAAAACACAAAAACACTGCAGTATTTAATTTAACATTCTATGGATAGTAGCGACTACATCAGCCTATTTGAACAATCTCCCGCCCTATTATTAGTGTTAGATTCCCATTTTAATATAGTCACAATCTCTGATACCTATTTAAAAACTACAATGACTGAAAGAGCAGATGTTGTAAACAAAAGTATTTTTGATGTGTTTCCTGATAATCCCACAAACAAAACCGCAGACACACTGAATTTGTTGCGTACTTCCTTAAATCGCGTACTTGAGTATCATGTTGCCGATAAAATGGACATTCAAAAACATGATATTAGAAAACCACAATCAAAAGGCGGTGAATGTGAAGAACGCTACTGGAGGGTTGTCAACTCACCATTGCTAGACAAAAATAACAATGTGAATTACATCATTCAGATGATTGAAGATGTGACCGCAAATAAAGAACTAATATCCAACAATCTTAAACTTAAAACTCACACTGAGCTGTTGGCAGAATCATACGAATATTCTGAAGAAATTATTGCAACGATCAACGAACCCATGTTGATACTCAATGAAGACTTAGAAATTAAATCTGCCAGTACATCTTTTTGCAAAGAATACTCCATCCGTAAAGGCGAGGCCGAAGGAATTGCTCTATTCGACCTTAACAACAAGCAATGGGACATCCCCGAATTACGGCTGCTAATTCAAAACATTCTTACCTCTGGAATAAGCTCTCAGGATCTAGAAGTGACAAATCCATTTTCTGATAAAGGTGAAAAAACAATATTATTTAACGCTAAAAGCATTTTTCAAAAAACACACGGAGAGCAATTAATCCTGTTAGCTATCAAAGATATTTCTGAAATACGACGATTATCCCTTGAACTACAGTCGAAAGAAAAAAAAGCATGGGAGAAGCAGCTTGAGACTGAAAAAAAAGCACTGAAAAAAATTGAAGATAGTGAGAAGCGCTATAATATGCTACTTACCAAATCCCCTTTTGCCATAGCAATATTAAAAGGTAAAAATATGGTAGTTACTTTAGCAAATGACAGCATCAAAGAAACTTGGGGAAAGGGTAATGACGTCATAGGAAAAGAGTTTACCACTATTTTACCTGAACTTAAGAATACAGAATTCCCTACATTGCTAAACAATGTATATACCACAGGGGTTCCTTTTTACGGAAATGAGCTTTTGGCACCTTTAGTTCGCAATGGCAAATTAGAACAGGTTTATTTTAACTTTGTATATCAGCCCTATTACGAGGCAGACAAAACGATATCGGGAGTAACCATAATTGCCTACGAAGTAACAGAACAGGTATTGGCAAAAAACGCATTAATTGAATCAAAAATTAATGCAGAGCAAAAAACACTAATTGCAGAAGAAGCCGTAAGGTCAAAACAGCAGTTTTTGTCAAATATGAGCCACGAGATTAGAACTCCAATGAATGCGATTATTGGATTTACCAATGTCGTTTTAAAGACCGAGTTAAATAAGTCTCAAAAAGAATATATCAGCGCAATTAAGGAATCAGGAGATGCTTTAATTATCTTAATTAATGACATCTTAGACATTGCAAAGGTAGATGCAGGAATGATGAGCTTTGAGAAAACGGCTTTCAAACTATCGAAGTCCATTTCTGCAACACTTCATCTTTTTGAACAAAAGATGCTAGAAAAAAACATAGCATTATCCCATAACTATGATCCAGCTATTCCTAAACTTTTGATTGGAGATCCGATGCGTTTGCGTCAGATTATTTTGAATTTAATGAGCAATGCCATTAAGTTTACTTCAAAAGGAAAAATAAGCATAAACACGCGGCTGTTGAACGAAAACACTGAGTCTTGTACCATTGAATTTCTAGTAACTGACACGGGGATTGGAATTGCTCAAGACAGACTTGAACACATATTTAAAAATTTTGAACAGGCTACTAAAGCAATTAGCAACTCCTATGGAGGAACAGGTCTCGGCCTTGCTATCGTAAAGCAATTGGTCGAAATGCAAGGAGGAACAATAATAGCATTTAGTGAAGAAGGAAAAGGATCGTCTTTTGGGTTTAAAATGAATTTCATAAAACCTAACCCACAAGAAATCGCAAGCGACACTGAACCGGAAACAATAAGACTTGATATTTCTACAGAATCAATGACCAAAGGAACAAAAGTATTGGTTGTCGAAGATATAATCCTAAACCAACTTTTAATAAAAATAATATTATTAGATTTTGGATTTGATATTGAGATGGCTGACAATGGCCAGATCGCGGTCGATTTACTTCAAAAAAACAACTATGACATTGTTTTAATGGACTTACAAATGCCGGTAATGAATGGTTTCGAGACTACGTCATACATCCGTAATGTTCTAAATTCTAAAATTCCAATTATTGCTCTTACTGCTGATGTCACCACTGCCGATGTAGAAAAATGCATCTCAGTGGGAATGAATGATTACATATCAAAACCAATCGACGAAAAATTATTGTTAGATAAAATTAACAAACATCTTTTTAAAAAATAAGTTGGTCAAGGTCAATTGTATCTTTTTTATGATTGCATTAAACCCGACTGAATTTTAATTTCCCGTACTTTGCCTTTCAAAAAAATACCATTTCAAACATGAAAGCACTTACTTTTTCGGCATTTGGGAATTCAGATGTCCTTGAATATATAGATATACCTGCGCCAGTACTAAAAAAAGATGAAATTCTAGTCGAAATGCGCGCAATAGGATTAAATTTTGCCGATGTGTACCGACGAAAAGGGAATTATCATTTAAAAGGAAATCCTCCGTTCATTGCAGGTTATGAGGGTGCAGGTATTGTGGTTGACTCTAATAACACGGAGTTCAATGTTGGAGATCGCATCGCATTTGCTGATGTTCCCTTTGCCAATTCAGAATTAGTAGCTGTTCCCCAAGAACATGTCATTCCATTACCGAATGCCATTAGTTTTGAAACTGCCGCTACCATTCTTCTTCAGGGATTAACTGCTCATTATCTAGCGACTGACAGTCATAAAACACAAAAAGGCGAAACCGTGCTTATACATGCTTCAGCGGGAGGAGTCGGTCAATTTCTAACTCAAATCAGCAAACTACTAGGCGCCAACGTCATTGGCCTAACTTCATCAGTATCTAAAGCTGAAATGGCTATGAAAAACGGAGCTGACAAAGTGTTTTTATATTCTGAAGACTGGAAATCTCAGGTATTAGAATATTGTCCTAAAGGAGTAGATGTCGTTTACGACAGTGTGGGCAGCACATTAAGTGATAGTTTTGAAGTAACTAAAGCTTGCGGACAAGTAGTATTTTTCGGGATGGCAGGTGGAGATCCAGATTTTATCAACCCAAGAATGTTAATGGACACTTCAAAAACCTTAACTGGCGGAGATTTATGGAGCTATCTGACATCTAAAGAACAACGTATCAAAAGAGCCCACCAATTGTTTGACTGGATCAGCAGCAATAAAATTACAATTGCTCCTCCTACTATCTTTAAATTATCCGAAGGTAAGAAAGCACATGATTATCTAGAAAGCAGAAAAAGTACTGGAAAAATAATTCTGATTCCTTAATTAGAATGAACAACTAAAATACTGGCCTCGATTTATTTAAAATTAAATCGAGGTTTTTTTATGCAAACTTTCGCCAATCATCAAAGCACATTTCTCTCCATCAATAGCAGCCGAAATAATTCCGCCCGCATAACCTGCTCCTTCACCACACGGATACAATCCTTTTATTTGCAGATGTTCATAGGTAATTGGGTCTCTTGGAATTCGTACTGGCGAAGACGTCCTCGATTCGGGTGCATGTAATATCGCATCATTAGTCAAATACCCACGCATAGATTTCCCAAACTCAGAAAATCCTTCTCTTAATATCTGAGTTAAGAAACCAGGGAAAACCTGTCCCATTTCAACAGAAGTTGTCCCAGGAACATAAGAGGTTTTTGGAATATCTGAAGAAACTTTACTTTGTGTAAAATCAATCATTCTTTGTGCCGGTACTTTTTGAGTTTCCCCAGCTAGATGCCAGGCGCGTTGTTCGATGCTTTTTTGGAATTCCATTCCTGCCAAAGCACCAAATTTAGCAAAGGGTTTAAAGTCTTCTAGCTTTAATTCAACTACAATACCAGAATTTGCTGTTGCCTGATCTCTTTTTGAAGGAGACCAACCGTTTGTCACTACTTCACCCGGACTGGTAGCACAAGGAGCGATTACGCCACCGGGACACATACAAAAAGAATACATTCCTCTGCCTCCCACTTGCTTTACAATACTATAAGGAGCAGGCGGCAAAAGTTCGCCACGATAATCGCAACTATATTGAATACTATCAATTAAAGATTGTGGATGCTCGGCTCTTACGCCCAAAGCAAAAGCTTTTGCCTCAATAAATATCTTTTTTCGATCTAATAATTCAAAAATATCTCTTGCAGAATGTCCAGTCGCTAAAATCATTTTATTGGCTAAAATCGTATCTCCCTTTTGGGTTACGATTCCCTGAACTTCATTATTTTTCACTAAAATATCAGTTACTCGAGTTTCGAATAAAACTTCACCGCCACATTCTATGATTTTCTCGCGAATATCTTGAATAATTTGGGGTAATTTATTAGTTCCAATATGAGGATGCGCTTCTACCAAAATATCCGGAGTAGCACCATATGCCACTAATAATTCCAGAATTCGGGTTACATCTCCTCTTTTTTTAGATCGCGTATATAATTTTCCATCAGAATACGTTCCTGCTCCGCCTTCTCCAAAACAATAATTAGAATCTTCATTTACAAGATGATCTACATTGATTGCTTTTAAGTCACGACGACGACCACGTACATCTTTCCCTCTTTCGAGAACTATTGGCTTTAAGCCTAATTCAATTAACTGCAAGGCGGCAAACAGTCCGGCAGGTCCTGCACCAACAACAATTACTTCCTGAGCGTTTGCTACATTTCCATAATCTGGAAGTTGTATTTTATTTTCTTCAAAAGGTTCCCCTTTCAAATACACCACCACTTTAAGATTGATTTTAATTGCTTTTTGACGTGCATCAATAGAACGTTTTAAAATGGAAACATGCTGAATTTCTTTTGGAGAAATTTTTAGTAGTTTTCCAAGGTGTTCCTTAAGCAACATTTCGTTTGCAGCAATTTCTGGAGATACTTGTAATAGGTGTTCTTGAGGCATTTCTTTAGTGCTAATTCGGTTATTTGTCCCTTGTCTTTATCGAAAAACAAAGTGCAAAAATAGTATTTTGAAGTGGATTTGATTGTTTGTTTTGGCGGTAATTATTTTTCGTCTTGGAAACTTTGTAACTTTGCCTCTTTGAACCTTATACTATCTTAGCATGTCCAGACAAATAAAACTAATATGGGATTTCCGCGGACCCGCTTCCGCAAAAACAGCTGAACATCACGAAATTCACCTTAAAGAATACATCGCAATTGAAAAATTACCATTAAACATTACTGGTTTTAAGATCCAGGGCGAAATGCAAGCAATTGCTTTTATGGTTGTTACTGATGAAAATATGATTCAGGTACGTGATGCCTTGAAACCGCATCGTGGCGAACTTTATGAAGAAAGTAATCAGTAGTCATCATTCAGCTTACTGTATTTCTGAACGCTGAAAACTAGTTTGTCATTCTGAGGAACGAAGAATCTCATCAAGCTGCTCAGCTAACAGCGATTCCTCCTTCGTCAGAATGACAAGTTTGCGGATATGTTTTATCAGTATTTTCAAAAGTCAAATAGTAGCAGAATCTCTGAATACTGTTAACTGAATACTTTTCTAATTCGCTACTTCACTGATGAATTTTATTCGCATCAAGCGCAATTCATCAATGTCGTAATCCCCTTCAAATTCTTTTAAGGCGCCTTCTATCTTATCTGATTCTGATTCCATAAAATAATCATAAATCTCTTCTTGTTGTTCGTCATCAAGCATTTCATCAACCCAATATTTGATATTCAATTTAGTTCCTGAATAGACAATTTGCTCCATTTCCTTAAGTAAGGCTTCCATTGTCAACCCTTTTGCTTTAGCGATATCATCTAAAGACAATTTTCTGTCAACATTTTGAATAATATATAATTTCATGGCTGACTTAGTCCCTGTAGATTTTACAACCAAATCATCTGGACGAACAATCTCATTATCGACAACGTAACGATTTATTAAATCCACAAATTCGGCACCATATTTCTTCGCTTTTCCTTCTCCAATTCCATGAATATTAATCAATTCATTTAAAGAAATAGGATATTTCAAAGCCATATCTGCCAATGAAGGATCTTGAAAAACAACAAATGGCGGTACGCCCAGTTTTTTAGATACTTTTTTACGCAAATCACGTAACATACCCATCAATACCTCATCTATAGCGCCAGCAGATTTAGACGCAGTCACAATTGCTTCGTCTCCTGCCTCATTGTATTCATGATCTTCAGACATCATAAAAGAGCTTGGATTCTTAATAAAATCTAGTCCTTTATCTGTTATTTTTACGATACCATAGGTTTCAATATCTTTAGATAAATAACCTGCCACGAGCACTTGTCTCAATAAGGCCATCCAATATTTTTCATCAAAAGCGATACCGCTCCCAAAAAAAGGTTGCGAATCCGTCCTGTGGGCTTTTATTACTGCATTGACTCTACCGATTAATGTAAAAACAATTTCTTTTGATTTATATAAATGTTTAGTATCGCGTACCACTTCCAATAGTTTCACTACCTGATTTTGAGCCTCTACTTTCGCTTTTGGATTCCTTACATTATCATCCATATCAGCACCTTCTCCAGTTTCACTGTCGAATTCCTCACCAAAATAATGAAGTAGAAACTTTCTTCTCGACATTGAAGTTTCGGCATATGCCACCACTTCTTGCAATAAAGCAAATCCTATTTCCTGCTCAGCAACCGGTTTACCAGACATGAATTTTTCTAACTTCTCCACATCTTTATAAGAATAGTAAGCAAGACAATGTCCTTCTCCACCATCCCTACCAGCGCGACCTGTTTCCTGATAATAACTTTCTAGCGATTTTGGAATATCATGGTGAATTACAAAACGAACATCTGGCTTGTCAATTCCCATTCCAAAAGCAATTGTCGCCACCACTACATCGACATCTTCCATAAGAAACATGTCCTGATGTCTTGCCCGTGTTTTAGCGTCTAATCCTGCATGATAAGGTACTGCACTTATTCCGTTGACCTGTAATACCTGAGCAATTGCTTCTACTTTTTTACGGCTTAGGCAATAAATAATTCCAGATTTCCCTTTGTGTTGTTTTATAAAACGAATAATATCTGATTCTATATTTTTGGTTTTTGTTCGTACCTCATAATATAGATTAGGTCTGTTAAATGATGCTTTAAAAGTAGTCGCATCACACATATCTAAATTTTTCAGAATATCTTCCTGAACTTTTGGCGTAGCCGTAGCGGTAAGACCGATGACAGGCACATCGCCCAATTGTTTAATTATATTTTTTAGATTTCTGTATTCCGGCCTAAAATCATGACCCCACTCGGAAATACAATGCGCCTCATCAATGGCTACAAAAGAAATAGTCACATTTTTAAGAAAATTGACATTCTCCTCTTTTGTCAAAGATTCCGGAGCAACATACAACAGCTTCGTCAATCCAGAAGTAATATCCTTTTTAACTTGAGCGATCTCTGTTTTTGTGAGTGATGAATTTAAAACATGGGCAATACCACTTTCTGAAGACAAACTTCTAATGGCGTCTACTTGGTTTTTCATTAAAGCAATCAAGGGAGAAACAACAATTGCTGTTCCTTCTTGAACTAAAGCTGGTAGCTGATAACAGAGTGATTTACCACCGCCAGTAGGCATAATTACAAAAGTATTTTGTTTATTAAGCAAACTTTTGATGACCTGTTCCTGCAGCCCTTTAAATTGGCTAAAGCCAAAATATTTCTTTAATTCTTTATGTATATCAATTTCGTTTGAATTCATTCTTTATTGTATGGTATTATGTGGTATTTTGTATAAATTTGCATCACATAAAGATACTAAATTCTTTTACACTCACAAATTTTAAACATTCTGTTTTGATATCTAAAGAAAACATATTGGCAATAGCCAAAAAAACCATTCTGTCTGAGAGCGAGTCAATTACCAAACTAACTGATTTTCTGGACGATAATTTCTCAGATGCAACGCAGGCAATCTATAATTCTAAAGGAAGATTAATCGTAACAGGAATCGGAAAAAGTGCCATTATTGCTCAAAAAATGGTCGCTACATTTAACTCTACAGGAACACCATCGATGTTTCTTCATGCCTCTGAAGCGATTCATGGAGACTTAGGTATGGTACAAAAGGACGATATTATCATCTGTATTTCAAAAAGCGGAAATAGCCCTGAAATAAAAGCTGTTGTTCCTTTTTTAAAACGTTTTGGAAACACATTGATTGCCATAACCGGCAACATGACTTCATTTCTTGCTAAAGGATCTGACTATGTTTTAAACACTACTGTAGATGCTGAAGCTTGTCCAAACAACCTGGCTCCTACCAATAGCACTACTGCTCAATTAGTGATGGGTGATGCTATTGCTGTTTGCCTAATGGAAATGCGAAATTTCTCAGCAGAAGATTTTGCAATATATCACCCAGGAGGTGCTTTAGGTAAAAAATTATTACTTAGAGTTAAAGACATGTTAGAGTATACTTTAAAACCTATGGTTTCTCCAGATACAGCAATAAAACAAGTGATTTTTGAAATCTCAGAAAAACGCCTCGGTGTTACTGCAGTTATTGAAAACGATAAAGTAATCGGAATTATAACAGACGGTGATATTCGAAGAATGTTAAACGAAAGAGATTCATTTGCAGAATTAACCGCAAAAGACATCATGACCAAAAATCCAAAATTAATTCAATCAAACGATATGGTTGTTGACGCATTGAATATTCTCGAAGATTTCTCTATCACACAATTAGTTGTGGTAGACAATGGAGAGTACAAAGGCGTTTTACATCTACACGATATTTTAAAAGAAGGAATAGTATAATGGCAAAGAAAAATCAAAACGAAATGTCGTTTTTAGATCATCTAGAAGATTTAAGATGGTTATTAGTACGCAGCACGATAGCAATCATAATTATGGCTATCGCCACTTATTTTTTTAGTGACTTCCTGTTTGACACGATCATATTTGGACCTACAAGGCCAACATTTTTTACCTATCATTTTTTCTGTGATCTATCTCATTCATTGGGTTTCGCAGATAGTATATGTATTACTGAAATGCCATTTATCATTCAGAACACCGAGATGGAAGGCCAAGTAAACGTATTTATTTGGGTCTGTATTCTTGCTGGATTTATATTAAGCTTTCCTTATATATTATGGGAAATATGGAAATTCATCAGTCCTGCACTCTATATGAATGAAAAGAAAAATGCTAAGGTATTCATCTTTTTTTCTTCGTTACTTTTCTTTATTGGTGTGCTGTTTGGCTATTTTGTAGTCATCCCCATGTCAGTAAACTTCGTGGCCACCTTTACGGTCAGTCCTGTAGTACTCAATCAGTTTACTTTAGATTCCTATATCGGAATGGTAAAAACATCTGTCCTAGCGAGTGGATTGTTTTTTGAATTACCAATTATTATCTATTTCTTGACAAAACTAGGACTTGTAAGTCCTGAATTTTTAAGAACCTACAGAAAATATGCAATTGTACTTGTTCTTATTATCGCCGCTATCGTAACACCACCGGATGTAGTAAGCCAAACTATTGTTGCAATCCCAATGCTATTAATCTATGAGGCAAGTATCTTTATCTCGGTATTTGTATCTAAAAATAAAAAAGAATAATTATGGCTGCTATTATTGAAGAATTTAATGAATATCGTTCTAGAATGAACGAAAAATTACTGGCTGACAACAACAAAATTGTAAAACGAATTTTCAACCTAGACACTAATGCTTATGCTGAAGGTGCTCTTAATGTGAAGACGAAAGAACTATTGGGCTTAGTGGCTTCTGCCGTTTTACGTTGTGATGATTGCGTGAAATACCATTTAGAAACCAGTCATAAAATTGGAGTAACCAAAGAAGAAATGATGGAAGCAATGGGAATTGCAACCTTAGTGGGTGGAACCATTGTAGTGCCTCATTTACGCAGAGCTTATGAGTTTTGGGAAGCTTTAGAAGAAACCACAACAAAATAAAATTCTTCTTCATTGATTAAAAAAGCAATTCTTGACCTCTTAGACTACTAACTAAACCGGGGAAGAAACTAAATAATTGTTAATAGGGTTATTTGTTTATTTGGTTATTCGTTTATTTGACGCGATTAAACAATTAAACGACTAACGTTTAAACCAAAGCATATGATTTTAAGAGCGGATAACTTAGTAAAAACATACAAAGGAAGAAGTGTAGTAAAAGGCATTTCGGTCGAAGTAAATCAAGGTGAAATCGTTGGTTTATTAGGACCTAATGGTGCCGGAAAAACAACTTCTTTCTATATGATTGTAGGATTGGTTAAACCAAATTCAGGTAACATCTACCTTGACGATTTGGATATTACCGATTATCCTATGTACAAAAGAGCACAGCAAGGAATTGGATATTTGGCACAAGAAGCTTCTGTTTTCAGAAAACTAAGTATTGAAGACAATATCTTGAGTGTTTTGCAACTAACTACTCTTTCTAAAGAAGAACAGGTCGCTAAAATGGAAAGTCTGATTGAAGAATTTAGCTTAGAACACATCCGTACCAATCGTGGTGATTTATTGTCTGGTGGAGAACGTCGTCGTACTGAAATCGCACGATGCCTAGCTACCGATCCTAAATTCATCTTACTTGATGAACCATTTGCTGGTGTCGATCCTGTAGCTGTAGAAGACATTCAAAGAATTGTAGCGCAATTAAAAAATAAAAACATCGGAATCCTTATCACGGATCACAACGTACAGGAAACTTTAGCTATTACTGATAAAACCTACCTAATGTTTGAAGGAGGAATCTTAAAAGCAGGAGTTCCAGAAGAGTTAGTGGAAGATGAAATGGTTCGTCGTGTCTACTTGGGACAGAATTTTGAATTGAGGAAGAAGAAGATCGAGTTTTAAGGTCCTCCCCCTGGCCCCCTCCGAAGGAGGGGGAGACTGTATGTGTGAAAATACTATCAAGAACATTGGAGTAAGGAAGGCTCTCGATACTCTCGCCCCTTCCGAAGCGCTAAACTATGAAACTGCTTCTAAAATCTATTGAGAACATTTCTAGAAATTCTCAATGTCTAGGAACGTACTAATGTAACAAGTTTAATTACCAAAAAATTCTTAATCTAAAAACGAACCCTACAATGAATCAAAACGAAAAACCAAGTAAAGAAACTTTAGAGAAATGGCATAAAGACCCTAACAATTGGATCATGGGCATATTCTATTTCAATAGAGAAGACAAACGTATTCTACCGCCTAAAAGAATTTCTTGGATGGGTTGGACTGTCAATTTCGCAAATACTATCTCAGTTGCGGTATTTGTACTTGTACTAATCATTATAATTGGGATCGCTTTTTTCTCTCCAAAAAAATAATTATCCTAAAGCAATACTACTAAAAACTATTCTATGGTAATAAATTGTAGCTGCTGCAAGTCACCATTATAGATATTCACATCTACACTACCTTTTACTCCTGAGACAGAAGCTTTTTCGGTAAATTGCCAAAACAGCCAATCTTCCTCCATATTTTCCCGGTAAAAATTATAGTTGGCGATCCAGAAAAGATAATCACTGAATTCTTCTTTTAAAAAATCATCATAGTAACTTTCGCCGGTATAGATAATAGGCTTTACTTTATAATGTTCTTCGACCCTTTTCAACCATCTTTTCAACCCAATTTTCAGTCGTTCTACCGATTGATTTTTAGGCAGTTTTTCAATATCCAGAACAGGAGGTAAATCCCCTTTCCTTAAAGTTACTGTTTTAATAAAAAGTTCGGCTTGCTCTAAGGAGTTTTCATTAGGACGATAGTAGTGATAGGCACCACGAATCAGTTTGTTTTTTTTGGCGCCAAGCCAATTCTGATCAAATTGCTTGTCCAGTCGGTCATTCCCAACGGTTGCCCGAATAAAAACAAAGTGTACAGGATATTTGCTTTCTAAGGTATCAACGTCCACCCAATTAATTTTACCTTGGTATTCAGAAACGTCCAATCCTATCGCTTTTCCTTCATGATTGTCTAAAACCTGGTAATTTCGAACATCCGAAAGACGCTTGTCTTCCGCCTCTTGTCGTAAAACTTTATTTGATTTAAAGCTAAAATAATAAGCTAGACCATTTCGATAGTGATAGCCCATCCCCAAAACGAGAAGTATAAAAAAAGCAAGGACCGCGAATCGTAGTACTTTTCCAGAGAAAAAAGAAGCTTTCTTTTTAGTCCCGCGACGTACTAGTGGTTTTCTTCTAACGCTTTTTTTTCTCATCCAATAAAAATTTATTGCTCACTATTGACAGTAGTACATACCCAATGATGACCAATGGAATTCCTGCATATTGGAAAAAAATCAACAATAAAAAAGAAAGGAATAAAAAGACAATTTGGAGTGCATTATCCTTAAGGTTAAACTTTTTAACCTTCAAAGAAAATAATGGAATCTCTGCATTCAAGATATAAGCACTAAAGAGTGTAATCGCTAACAAAACCCATTGGTTAGTCAAGATTTCAAGCACAACTAAAGAATCTGAATATTTCAGTACAAGAGGTAAACTTAAAATAAAGAGTGCGTTAGCTGGCGTTGGCAATCCAATAAATGAATTCGTCTGGCGTGTATCAATATTAAAAACAGCCAATCGATAACAAGAACCCATCGTGATAATAAATCCTAGATACGGCATCATAAAGTGTGTCGAAATTTCATGCTGACTGTTCGAAAGCAAATAAAACATCACATATCCTGGTACTAAGCCGCTGGTAACCATATCAGCTAAGGAATCTAACTGTAACCCTAGCGGACCTGAAACTTTTAATAATCGAGCAAAAAAACCATCAAAAAAATCTAAAAAGATCCCCAGACATACAAAATAAAAAGCCATTTCAAAATCAGAGTTAGTCACGAAGACCATCGCTATACAGCCACACAAAAGATTAAGTAATGTTATTGAATTAGGAATGTGTTTTTTAATGTTCATTGCAAATTGAAATTTAAAGTCTTAGCTGACAAATTTAATATAATAAGTGAATGCAACAGCCGTTTTTTATAGAGATTATCAACACTACCGCTGCCAAGCCTATTTATTTAGTAAAAGAACGAACTAAGCTCAGCAAAATATTATATTTTTGATGAAAATTAAATCCTGCTTTGGTTGGTAAAAAACTGTACGATTGAAAAAAATTCAATTCTTTTTATTGCTTTTGGTTTGTACCGTAAATTACGGGCAAGCCGTTAGAAAATATTCCAATGAGTTTATGAATATTGGAGTCGATGCAGCAGCCTTAGGTATGGCTAACGCGGTTACGGCTTCAACTGCCGACGTGAATTCTGGTTATTGGAATCCTGCAGGACTAACCAAATTAGAAGACCACCAATTGGCTTTGATGCACGCTAATTATTTTGCAAATATCGCCCAGTACGATTACATTGGCTATGCCAGTCCAATTGACGACCGCAGTGCCTGGGGAATTTCGTTAATCCGTTTTGGGGTCGACGATATTTTGAACACTACTGAATTGATAGACAGTCAAGGAAACATAGATTACAACAGAATCAGTCTTTTTTCTACGGCTGATTATGGCTTTACCTTTTCTTATGCTCGAAAGTTAGCCGTTCCCGGATTTCAATATGGAGTAAATGCAAAAATCATAAGAAGGATTATAGGTAAATTTGCTGATTCCTGGGGATTTGGATTTGACGTAGGTCTTCAGTTTGAAAAAAACGACTGGCAATTTGGATTAATGGTTCGCGACATCACCACCACCTATAATGTCTGGAACATAAACGAAAAAGAATATCAAAAAATTGCCGACGCAGTACCCGGACAAAATCAAGAACTTCCGGAAAGTACTGAAATTACAGCTCCAAAAGCGCAATTAGGACTTTCTAAAAAATTCATCGTGCGCTATGACTATAGCATTATGGCTGCGGCCAATGTAAACATGCGCTTTACCAAAACCAACGACCTGATTTCTTCTGATTTTGTAAGTGTTGACCCCGCCTTAGGACTTGAGTTTGGATATACAGACTTGGTTTTTGTGCGAGCTGGAGTAGGAAACTTCCAAAATATCGAACAACTAGACAATACCGAAAAAGTAGGTTTCCAACCCAACATCGGATTGGGTTTTAAATACAAAGGCATCCAAGTGGATTACGCCTTAACCGATTTAGGAAATCAAAGTGCTGCTTTGTATTCGAATATATTTTCGTTAAAAGTAGATTTATCGCTTTTTAGGAATTGAGTAATTTTAAAAAAAAACTGTAACGCAAAGATTCGCAAAGTAATTTATTTTTGAAAAACTTATAATAAAGAGTACTATTTTAAAAACGTAAGTTCGAGTGTCTCGCTTATTTGCGTGATGTATCTAGAACCATTTTTAAGATGTAACATAGAATAAGCCGATTTAGTTAAACAAATAGTCACACCATTTATCATAATAGTATACCCAATGAATTCATCATTATTATTTAAAAAAACAGCTCTATTCCTTCTGCTAATTGCCTCAGTAAACTTTGGCTTTGGACAAACCCCTATACTATCCGAAAATGCCCGTGTTAGTGTATTGACTTGTGGAACTGGAAATGAATCGTATTCCCTTTTTGGACATACAGCCATCCGAATTAGCGATCCAAACCAATTTATAGACTTGGTATATAACTATGGTGCCTTCGACTTTAACACACCTAACTTTGTCGCGAAATTTACAAAAGGAGACCTACAGTATTTTGCCGTTGCACATCCATACACTGATTTCATAAATGAATATACTTATGAAAGAAGATCTGTTTACGAGCAGGAACTAAACATTCCCGATACACTGAAACAAAGATTGTTTGACAACTTAAATACTTCCTTAGCTTCGGGAGAAAGCCATTACACCTATAAATTTATCGATAAAAACTGCACCTCTATGGTTGTGGATATCATCAATAAAACTTTAAGCACTACCGCGATCGTAAAAAATAGCGATACTGACATCACTTATAGAACCATATTATATCCTTATTTTGAC
Organism: Flavobacterium gillisiae; assembly: GCF_900107635.1. Classification (GTDB taxonomy): domain Bacteria; phylum Bacteroidota; class Bacteroidia; order Flavobacteriales; family Flavobacteriaceae; genus Flavobacterium; species Flavobacterium gillisiae. The sequence continues at coordinate 41,111 of NZ_FNRD01000011.1, read as the reverse complement.
GGACATTTTTATGAAAAACTGGGAACTAGTATTATTTTCGGAAAAAAAGTAGATCAACTAGGCACGCAGATTTTTTTACCCTTCGAATTAAACAAAAGTTTAAAAACAGTACAGTTCAACAACCATCTACTTGCTAAGAAAAACAAAACACTTCTCGAATACAATGAAACTCCTCCTAGCTCTTGGTGGAATAATTTCTATACGTATGGCCTCCTTCTTGGATTCATACTCTTTATGAATCGCAAAATAATAAACCAAATCTACTTTTTACTAATGGGAATGTTAGGGTTGTTCTTTTTGTTTGTTGGATTTTATTCGAGTCATCACGAATTGGCATACAATTACAATGTTTTATTGTTCAACCCCGCCTTGCTTGCGCTACTTTATTTCTACTATAAAGACAACAAGAAATGGATTTACAATCTCTGCTTGATTAACCTGCTTTCTTTAGCTGTATATTTAATTATACTCATCAACAAGGCGCATTTATTGATTGTGTTACCTCTTATAATTACGAGTGGTGTAGTATTGGTAAAATTAGCATTAAAGAACAAAAAGAAGATTCCCATTATTATCTAGACAAACTAAATCACGATCGTTTGCTTATACCAATATAAAAATTGAACCACCGATGAAACAGATTCCCAAAGATTAAAATTAATAAAATCCGCTTTTTATCCGTAAAATCCGCGTCATCTGCGTTCCATTTTTTTTGCTTTAGTCCGCTTGACAGACAGTCAAACAGCATCGAAATATAGCACTAAAAAAGGTGAGCTCATCTTATCTCGTCCCGAAAGCTTTCGGGAGTTCCGGAACGTGGTTTTATAAAACTGCATTGACTATTATAAAATCGAATAGAGGAAAGTTCAAAATGATTTTTCAAGCAAAATCAAGGATTGTTTTTGAATTAAATCAGCCGCTTTAAAAACAATTGCTTTTTGAAATTGTCATTGCTAATGCTATGGTAATTACCATTGGTATTGTTATTATCATTGACATTGGTATTGACATTGTTATTGTTATTATCATTGTTATTGCCATTGCTATTGTCATTGACATTGCTATTACCCCTTACTGCCCTCTGTAAAACAACACCGTTGTAATGGTTTTTAGTGCAATATTCAAATCCAAATAAAAGCTTCTGTGTTTAATGTAATAAAGATCGTATTGCAATTTAATCAAGCTGTCATCAATTGATGCTCCATACGAATAATTGACTTGCGCCCAACCGGTAAGCCCCGGTTTTATAACGTGCCTAGTCTCGTAGAACGGCATTATTTCTGAAATTTCTTTTACAAAAAAAGGACGCTCGGGCCGCGGTCCTACAATCGCCATATCTCCCCTTAAAACATTAAGAAATTGAGGAAATTCGTCAATGCGGGTTTTACGCATAAATTTTCCAAAAGCTGTAACTCTGCAATCGCCAGTCGTTGCAAAAACTGCCCCATTACTTTCGCAGTTATTCCTCATACTTCTAAATTTCAAAATGGCAAATACAACTCCGTCCTTACCTACACGTTCTTGTGTGTAAAATAATTTTCCCTTATTTCCGATTGTATTTCCGAGGACAATAAAGGGTATTAAAACCGAACATAAAAACAGACCAATTATGGAAAGTCCTATTTCAAAAACCCGAACAACGGCTAAATATAATTTATTATGATTATTCCGGCTAAACGGAAAAAAGCGATAAAAATCCCTTGCTATATATTGTACCGCTATGCGATGGGTCTTGCTTTCATAAACTTGGGTATATTCCCTAATCAGCTTTCCAGATTCTAACATCTGAATCAATTGCTGATACAATTCACTAGTAATCCCAGCTGTCTCTTGAGAAGCAATCACAATTTCGGAAACGGCATTTTTCTTTACAAAAGAAGCCAAATTATTTTTATCTATAGACTCCACATAATGATGATGACTAAAGTTTACATTTGCAGCTGTATCAGCACTTACATAACCAATGATTCTATAATGTGGATCAATACTTTCCAATCCTAGAATCAATTCTTCCACTTGTGCCTGTTCACAAATCAATACTGCATTCTGAAGAAATCGATTACTAGCTAAAAAACGCACATAAAACAACCTCCATAAAATCAAGACGATGAAGACAACACAGTAGAAAGCTAAAATTTGAAGGCGGTTAGAAGGAAGTTCTGGTGAAAAAACAGGAGTCAGTAAATAGACCAAAACTGTAGTAGATGACGTTAACAGCGTACTTTTTAAAACTTGAAACTCGTTACTGGCAACCTGTAGATTATACATTTCAAAAATGGCCCCAAAAACACTGAGATAAACTACCAAAAAAAGAGCCCAATACCCATTAGTGACAGCTGCTATTAGATATTCCAAATCGAAAAAAATACCTGCCAAATACAAAGCGCATAAAACAAAAACAACATCAAACAGACGAAGAATCATTTTCCGCTCTGATATTTCAAAATGTATTTTATTTTTCGGCATTATTTTTTTCGTGGTAATTCCCGCAATTTAGTGATTTTGTTCAAATATAGATTTAAGAAATGTTAAAATTTTTAACAATTACTAATCTAGCTTTTATTCCTCTTAATTTTATCAAAACCGACTACCATTAACATTGTTTCTTCCTTTTCAATTAAATTAAGACCGCTTTTCTATATTCGAATACTGTTCTTTTTTAGAGGACGTCCCTAGCTGCACATTCAACAAAGACAAGGAATAGACAAAAGCAGGAATAGCCGTTCGCATCGCGGCATGATTGATCGTTAGAAACCAGAACGCCACAAAACACAATAAAAACATATTGAACTTGTTTTCCAGATACAAGACCAATGGCGTGATAAACAAAATTAACAATCCTGTAATACCTAGTGCCCCATGCTCCGCCAGCATTCTAGTAATTTCGTCATGCGATAAAACAACAATACCAGTCTCTACTTCCCGAACTTCAACACCCTTACCCACACCCACACCAAAAACAGGATTCGCCAGAAAAGTTTTGATTTCATTTTCAGCAATATCCCCCCTTCCGGTAAATTGGTCTTCTTTTACTCTACCCGCTGCGTCTTGGTTCTTGTAGCGCTTATTAATTAACCCACCGGTTTGAAAAGAAGTATAAGACCACACAACAACCATGGCAAGACTAATGAACACTACAATATAATTTAGTTTTACCCTTCCCTTAAAATTAGACTTAAGATACAAGAACATTAGTAATAATACAATCATCAAAAAACCGGTAATCATTCCGCCACGAGAAAAGGTAACCATTCCCCTATAGCTTATGTTAAGTGCTATAATTAGATTTAACATTAGCATGAATTTTGACCTTGATTCTAATATAATCCGCGAAAAAAAAATGAACATCCCCAATCCTAAAAAAGTAGCCACCTGATTAGGCCCAAACCCCCCTGAAGTTTCATAATTAGAACCGGTTCCTGTAACTATATCGCGTATACTTGGTGTGTATAGGCTCAAATACACCGTACAACTTATAATTGGTAGCCCAATACATAATAATAACGAATTCATCTGCTCCAATCCAATTTTCCGTCTATAGGTGAACAAAGAGGCTATTGCCAAACAGACCGGGCCAGAAATATTAAACGCAATCGTATTTTTAACATTGGTATCAAAGTTTAAAACAAAAGTAGAAATAACGACCCCAGGAACCAATAACAATAAAAAGATCCAATAAGGCGCTGCGCCTTTGGAGAAGCCGCTAAAATACATCCCCATTAAAACAAATAGCATCACACCATATTTAGAAAATTCATACGTAATATTCCCCCCTGTCATTCGCAAGAGTACTTCACTCCCTGCGATGTACGCGGCCACCATCAGTGCTTCATTATTTCTGTTTTGCGTTTTAATTACATAATAGGTACCTATTATAAACATAGAATAGCCATATATTTTTGAGGTAAATGGAAATAAAAAAATCCCAATCCCAATGGCTACGTGGAATAAAATTAAATACAGATAGAATTGTTCTTCTTTTTTCATTTATCAATCTTTTGCAACCAATTTAAATATTGCTTTATAATCCCTTCTTCTGAATAGTTATTTAAAACTGCGTTATAAATCACTTCTCCAAAATCGCGGCGAAGATTTTCGTCTACTATCAATTCAACAAGAGCTGCATAAAACAACTCCTCTTTTTTCGGTACTATAAAACCATTTTTTCCATTTTGAATTACTGCAGGCATTTCCCCCACATCCGTTACTACCACTGGTTTTTTAGCCCTCCCATATTCGAGTAACGCAACAGGCAAACCCTCTGATTGAGAAGTTAAAATACAAATAGTGGCTTGTTTCAATATATTTTGAATATCATTTTTGCTACCGTACACAAAAACCATCTCTTTTAAATCATACTCCACAACTAACCTCTTAATTTCAGCTGAATAGTCATCCTCAAAATCTTTACCGACCAAATGAAAAGTCCAATCTGGATGGGTTTCTCTAATCCTATTTGCTACTTTCAATAGAAGAAAGTGATTTTTTTGTAGCCTCAAATTTGCCAAACACACAATCCGTTTACCCTCAATTCCTTTCAAAAAAGTCACCGCTTCAATCCCCTTTTCTTTAGATGAGAAATTAGGCAAATAAATAGTATTCTTAAAACCTATTTTTCGCTCTGACCAGTATTTTAGTTTTTGATTTACACTAATCACTCCATTAAAAAAAGGAAGTATTATTTTAAACATTAATGTAGCTCTCATATTCAAAAACTCGCTTTCGCCGTAATGGTCATGCCATAGTATTTTAACCGAAGGACAAACTAGTTTTAGTAGAAAAGCTATAAAAAAAGAAGTGCTATGAGCATGAACTATTGTAACTTTATTCCTGACTACAAACCATCTTAACCTTAACAAGGCTTTTAAATCAAAACTATTTCGTTTATTTAAAAAAAGATAATCCACTCTTTCGTCTAATTGAGATAAAAGCGGGCCTTCTTTTCGAGTGGTAACTAAACCTGAAAATTCGACTTTTACAGTTAAGCCATTGGCATAATTTATCGCCATGCGTTCAGCTCCTCCTGCCTCCAACGAATCAATAATTTGGATAATCCTCATGGTTGCAATAACTTTTTTATCTCTTCTTCAAAAATGTCTAGGGTGTACTTTCTGGACCAATCACACCCTTTCTTTTGCATCATATCGAAAAGGGGTTGATTATTCAATATAGCTTCTATGTGCATTACATCTTTTTCTAAATTCATATCTAACAGCGCGCCTCTATTTCCAAAATCTAACATGAATGGAACACAAGATACTGATGTTGCCAATGGAACACAACCCCAAAACATTCCCTCAGCTATAGCTTTTGGCCACCCTTCACTATCGGAAGGCAACAGCACAAAACGACTCTGTTTATAGGCCTCCTTGAGAGTTTCCTTAGACTGATTTCCTTCTAAAATAATTTGTTTTTCTAATTTTTTGTCGCTAATATAATTTTCAAGGATAATACGCTCACTTCCTTCCCCATATAAACTTAACTGTACAGGATATCCTTTTTGAATCAAACGTTCTACTAATTGTATAGCGTACAATGGATTTTTGCCTTTCACCAAAGTGCCAACGAAAACAAAATCAATACTGCAATTTACCTCCTTTGTAACTAGTGGAATCGCATCTGCTTCGTCATAAGTTGCCGTAAAAAAAGGTTTAATATTTTTAGAACTTCCTTCCCACTTTCCATAAACCAAAACCTGCATATTTCTTGTTAGGAAAGTATTACTCAGAATCCACTTTTGTAACCGATAACTTCGGGCCTGCTTGGATTTCGGATCCCAATTACCGGCATATTTGGCTGTTTTGGTTTTTTGAGGAAACAATATTTGGACAAAGCATCCTATTAGACCAATATTGCCCGGACACCGCAAATGAATATGATCAGAACGCTTCATTGCCTTAAAAATTTGCCAAATTATAGTGGGTGTTTTCAAGAAAGCTTTAAAGCCGTTTTGGACACTTAATAAATCAAATGTAGAAATGGGTAAAAATGTAATATTGGGCTGTTCATATTGGCACTCTATCTTTGCATTGGAGAAATCTTTTACTGGAGCTACAATAATAAATTCGTCCACATACTTTCCCCAGACATTCATTTCTCGAACATAAGGCGCATAGGCGAAATATAAATTTAGCTCAATACAATGTGGAACATGTGTGATAATTAAAAATCTCATCGTTTCAATTCATAAAACTCGTTTAATAATTCAATCGGTTTTCTTTGTACTGTGTCTTTTTTAAAAGTAAAGGCATATCCTTTGGGCATTGAAACTGTACGTCTATTCGGTAATGCTTGCAATTTATCTAAATATTTTAACCATCCCAACAATATACGTGTTATAAATAACCAGCTACTTCTAATTAGTCTTTTTGAACTAGTATTGATAAGATAATTTGATATCGTGACAGCAACCATAGAAGCATTACCTTCTGTTATTTCAGTATGAATGACGGCGCATTGTGGGAATAAACTGCGCATTCCCGTATAGGTAAACCTAAAAAAATCATATGGTTCTGCGTGATACGGAAAAGTTTGAGGGGCTTCAATTTGTAATAATCCACCAATTTTTGTAACTCTTTGTAACTCTTGACAAAATTTCCATGGGTTTATCGTATGCTCAATAACCTGTGCTGCTAAAACCATATCAAAACAATTATCACTAAAAGGAATGTAATGCCCATCAAAGATATAATCCGGTTTAAACTCATTGTGAACATCAGATGTTATTACTACACAATGTGAAAACTTATTTTTATAATACGCTGCTTTTTCTCCCACACCAATAATCAATACAATGCTTCTCTCTGATAGTAATGTAGACAGTTCGTCATATCTTTTATCAATATTAAAATCATTGCAAAGCGATGGAAGTAATTTTCTACGTATAAAGTTTTTTATATTAGAAGTGTCCAAATGAGCAGAGTCCTGCGTTGTTTTTCTAGCAATAATAACATCCTCTTCATTAAATATTGAATCAATACTAAACAAAATGGGAGTTCCATTATGGATTCGCAACTTTGACTTATCCTCAAATAAAAAACAGTCTTCAGTTTGTGATGCTAATTTAGAATGGGTATCAGGATGTATGATGTATTTATGCATAATAAAGATTTTTATTTAAATTTAATTTAAATCTAAATGGTTTAGACCAGCTGTTATGAGACTAGTATTCTATACAGTAATATCAGCAAGACATACTTTTTAATATACAGTGCAAAGTATCACAACTAGAAAAATTATAAAGACCGTTTTGGTCTATTGAACCACAAAACCCACCATCCGACAGTTCTCCCAAGAGTTTCAGTAAAAGCTTCTATTCGTTTGTTGCTCGTAAATATATTACTAAATCTAACAACCGTCAAAAGTATCGTGATGGCATGCCATTTGAAATGGTGTTGGATTGTTGGATGTGGATTTTTAACCCGCCACACATACCATCCATTACGCACTACCATTTTCCCATATGTATATTGGTTTGGTCTTCCTGAGCCATCGTGATAGTGATGGAGCTTGGCTGCGGTATTCAAATATAACTTCCCTATTTTTGCAACTCGCAAAGAAAAATCAGCATCTTCATACAGACCATAACCTACAAAATAAGTAGAAAAATTTATTGATTCGAATACTTTTTTTCGAAATGAAGATACGCCCCCCATCATCATTTCCACTTCATAAGTTTTCCCACTTGGTGGCAAGAAACCCACACTACGACCATGCGAATACATAGAGGAATATCCCGGAGGACAATCACTATCTAATCCCATTGCTTTTCGAAGTATGAATCGGCTTCCGTCATTTTGTTTCCATCCATCAAAATAAAATTCTCTGAGTGATGCCTTATAATTATCGCCTACAAATTCCCATTTGCTTTCATTGATGATGTTTCCTCCTACACCTAGTGCATCCGGTAAAACTTGATATGTTTTTAGTAACTCTTCAAAATAATTATTCTCTAGAATAATATCGTCGTCTAAGAAACAGACTACCTCTATCGCTTCAGCAACTTTCTGTATTCCAAAATTTCGTTGTTTGGTTAGCCCCCTGTCAGCTACTGTGACTTTAAAATAACATACGTTTTTAAATTGATTTTCTAAATTTAAATTTAGAGTTACATTATCAGTAGAACCATCCACAATCACAATCTGACTTGGATATACAGTTTGTTTGTCAACGGACTGCAGTAATTTCAATAACGGCGTAGGCCGCAAATAAGTGCATATAATTAGAGCAAATTTCATCTTTTTCAATTCTTAAATAGTGAATGTAATTTGCTAAAATAAGCTTCTCTTTCTAAATACTCTACCCATAATTTTCTATTATTCTCTTGCATTAAGATGAAAATTTGTTCAGAAATAGTATTATGAAATGAAATCAAATCCTCTTCAAGACTATCCTTTGACACAAAAACACAATGTGCTGGCCAATTGATTTCTATATTCAATGGCAACCTCATATCTGTATCTACCACTACAGGAATTCTACCCATAGCGAGGGTTTCATACAATCTAACCGAAAAATTCCCCGCTCCTCTTAAACAAAAATTATATGGGTTTTTTTCCATATTTAGAAAAAATTCTAGGGTGGTTTTTTGCTTCTCAATCGCTGTTTTTATCCCAGCTCGGTATTTTTTTCGAAAAATAAAATCAGTTTCAACTTTATTGCTTTTCAATAATAATGATAGAAAATGATATCGTTTTATACTAGAGGGATAAAAAGCCTGATAATCTGTACTTAGTTGTTTTGTCAAGCGCTTGTAGTTGTACCGTAAATATACAAATACTTCTTTTACTCTTTTAATCAATGAATTACTGGCGTTTCCCACAAAACCTATTCGAGGAAGAGCAGCTTTAGGAATAGCTTTGAATTCTTTTTGTAGTAATGAATAGGGGTCAGATATAAAAGAAGGTAGTATAACAGTGTTCGAATTTAATTTTGAATCAAATCCACCCATTCTAAACGTAAAAGTGAGTCTATCCATACTCAACCCATAATCTCCTGCAGTATAAACCCACACTTTCTTTTGCAAAGCAAGGGCTTGATCAACAAAACCATTTAACTCTATCATCTTGTTATTGATATCAAAATGCGCTACATCAACAGGAACTACAGCGATATCACAGTCTTCCATACGAGAAACTATTTGATACTTTTCAAGAAGCTTCAAATTATGAGTATAGTACAAATCAAATAACAGCGGAAAAACACTACTACGGTTTTCTGGTGTTAAGTATTGTTCGTCTGTGTATAGTTTTAGCATTGTATTTAAACTTTAATTTTGTCTGAAGTTTTTATAGGTGATTAATCCTCGTTTAGATTTATTATATAAAATACATTCTAAATATAATCTTAAAGCTCGAGCGATTTTAATAAAAGATTTATTAATTGGAACCTTCTTACTTTTCTGATTAGATTCACCCGCCAATACAGACTCACTCCCAATTACTGAAAAGGCTAATACCTTTTTTGTAATCCCAATTTTGGCATTTGATTTAAGAATCCTTATTGCATATTCCGTCTCCCCATATCTACCTGACGTATTTTCAAGATAACAACCGTATCTATTGTAAAATATTTTTTTTAGTAATAAAAGGATGATCACTATATTGATAATAATTCAATAAAAAGTTTTGAAAAGAAAACTTTGGAATCAAATCAATATTTGAGGATAAATGGAATAAATTTTTAAATTTATAATTAGCTGTAAATCGAATCATATCCACTTTTCGAGAATTTAATAACTCCAAACATTCCGGTAAAATGGTATTTATATCTGAACTTAAAATAAAATCTTCCTGACAGTAAATAATATATTCCCCCTCACAAACTTCAATTCCCTTATTACTACTAGCTGCTAAGCCTTGATTTTCATTAGCTAGAACTAACTTATCAATTGCATAGCCTTGTAATAATTCTATATTTTCGCTAGTACTACCGTCATCACTTACTACAATTTCATAATTTGAAATTGCAATTCTTTTAATTCCTTCTAAGCACTCGGCCAAATCAAATGGCCTGTTATAATGGGTTATGAGGAAACTGAATTGTATGGTACTATTTTTCATGTTTTATTTTATTAGCCCAATATTGACTCACTACCCATTTTTTTTGAAAGGAATTACAAAAATTAAAATAATTTAAAACCGATTCTTTTTTCAATAACTTTAAAAAAAGCACTAATTTATAGCTACGAAGCTGTTGCGTCGTATAATGCTTCAACAACACATACATCATTGTAGGAGATGGTTTTGGCAACAGGACTTCATTTTCCCATAACTGTTTTACTTTAATCCTAAAACCACCCATAGGCGCTTTGAGATGTGTGATTTTCAAATCAGGAAAATAGATTACATCATGACCTTGATTTCTTAACTGCATACCAAAATCCGTGTCTTCTCCATATCCAAATTCTAATGCCTCGTCAAAACGTATTTTTTGCAAAGATGCGGTCTTAACAAAACTGTTACCCGAACCAAAAATTCCCGATTGATGGATTAATGTATATTCTTGTTTTTGATTTACTAACAAACAAGAAGTTGTAAACACCGAAACCTGATATTGCTGGGCTAATGCAATAGCTTTTTCAAAAAAACTAGGATCAAAAACAATATCGTCATCTGCCAGAAATACCCATTCACTTTCCACTTGACCCAAAGCAACATTCCTCGCATTACAAGCTCCTGCTTGATGGGTAAATGTATGTTTTATAGTAAAGGGCCACTTTTCTGAAGTTAAATAATCTAATTCGGAGACACTACCCTGTTGTGGATTTTGTTCCGCTATAATTACATTTACAGGCAAATGCGTTTGTTTTGCTAAATCCTGCAAAACATTATATAAGTATTTTTTTCGCCCAATTGTTGGTATAATAACATCAATTGTTTTTTTTTCAACAACTTTTAAAGTTGATTGTACTGGAATAACATCAAAATTTAAAAGTGGTTTTTTTCGACTTCTATAACCCCACGAAAATAGGAATGGAAGTATGAGAAATCGTTTTTCGAAAACAAGTAAATTCAAAAACAGCAGTACACTCCATCTTTTTTTATAATGTTGTTTTACAAAACGAAACAACTCATAAGAACTTGCTTTTGTCAATTTAATTTCTGTGGTCTTATTTACCAATAACTGGGGTTCAGAATAACAAAAAAGCCCATAAAACATCCCCAACTTAGCCACGGAGTTCAAGAAGTAATCAAATTTTTTGTCTAATTGAATTTTCTTTGAAATATGATTTATTACAGAGGCATGAATAACCCCTACATCAACACTCATCAACCAGCTAGGATATCTTACTTTTTTATTGATATTGATAAATGGGGATTCCTCAACATAACCTATGCTGTTTCCTAAAAAATTAGTTTGCTCTAAGCCGTAGGAAAGCATCATTTTATTATGATGGAAAAGACTGGAGATCTCATTTAAATTCAAATTGTCTTCCAAAGAATCATGACACCAAACTATTTTAGAATTAGGAAATTGACTTGCAAAAAAAAGAATACTCTGAGCAATACTCTTATTCTTATCCACAACTAAAAGTTCCTTTGATGGGGGAACTACTTTAGTTACAGCGTTACTTTGATGATATACCACTACCACTTTAAGTTGATTATTGATTTATAAAATGCTCTATTTTCGTTTACTATTTTTTCAATATCAAAAAATTGTTCCACATGACTCCTAGCTTCTTTTCCCATTTTTAAACCGAATTCTTTATCCTCTAATAAATGGATTATTCGATTAGCAAACAAAATATGATCTTGTGGATGTACCAGATAACCGCTCTTTTCGTCTATCATTAATTCTTGTGCCCAACCAATATTTGTATTCACTACTGGCTTTTGTAATGCCATTGATTCTATGGTAACCATTCCTAACGTTTCGGCAAAACTAGGAAACACACAAACTTGCGCCTTTTTAATATACTCTTGTACTTCTTGATATGGAATTTTCCCTAGGTAGCTGATTTTTTCCAAATCAGTTCCCGTAATTTTCTGTTTCAATACATCCCAGGTAGAAGTGCTTCCCGTCTCAATATCAACGGAATCTCCTCCTATTAAAACTAATCGAACATTGGGGTGTTTTTTAATTACTAATTTAAAAATTTCTGGTAATTCAAAAACCCCTTTTTTTCTAATTATTGTTCCAATATATAATAACAATCCTGACTTAAAAACTGCTGGATTTTCATTTTGAAATTGTTCCAAAGCTAAACCATAATGAATGGTTTGTATGGTTTTATTTCTAATCTTAAATAATTTCGCCGAAAGCTGTCCTGCATAGGTTGTAGGTGCAATAAAAGCTTTGGCGCTACGAGTGGCTAATTTTTCGAACCAAAAATTTTTTATTTTTTGAGGACGCTTTTCAATATGACAAAAATAGGTATCACTCCCATGAAACCGGATTACCAAAGGCACTTTAAATTTCATAAAAGCAGTAATTCCGGTCCAGTCTGGTGCTTCAATTAGGTCTATTTGTTGCTCTTTGATAATTGAATTGCAATAATTTTGAATGTGCTTTCGATACAAAAACCATTTAAAGGCCTTGTAGCTTTTGTCAGCAATTAAATGAAAACTAATGCCGTTTTCTTGAAAAACAAGATTTTCTTTTTGCGCATAGACAAAAACGGTTACTTGCACTCCTTTTTGAACCAAAGCTTCTACCAAATTTTTGATACTGGTACCCAATCCTCCCGAATGAGAAATTTTTGAATCAGGATATTCTGGAGTAAGGAAAGCAATGTGCATAAGAGTTTTTGTTTTGAAACTGATGAAAAATAAGCTATTGACTCTAATTAGTTTCGATAATTATATTCAGTTGGTTAAAAATAGTATTTTGATTCTGTTTAAACCAGTATTACAACCATTTTACTGATGCTGTTTATTTTTTATAAAAAAATCATTGATAATAACCGTCGTGAACTTTCTCGCACCAACATCATTCAAATATCCGCAAAAGGAAAAATAGCGATCTTCAACCACCTCATTTTCGTAATTATAAATTTCAGGATACGCTTTTTCCCTTTTTCAAAATAGTTAATTCCATACGTATTTTCACACATAGGAGTCATAATAGACAAGAGTCGAATGTTGTTGTTTTTACAAATTAATTTGATATCTTCATAATACTGGTTATGAGGCAAAGCCTTCAAATAAGTAATATCATCGCACATTTTCTTTTTCTTTTTATTGTCTAAAGGATAATAGCCCAAATTATTCAAGAGACCAGAAGATTCTTTGGCAATGATCTTAAATCCTTCTCTAAAACCAATTTGAGAATCGTATTTTATGTAACTGTAAAATGGCACATAATACAAATAATCAAAATCAGGCTCGCTTTCAAAATGCTTTCTAATCACTTCTGCATCTTGAATATCCGGTAAAAACTTAGAAGCTACCCAACAGCACCATTCTCATTAGAAAGATTTAAATAGACTTCAATAATCAAGTCTTTTATTTCACACTTTCGCTCGATCATTAATTCAAAAGAAAGTCAGCCTCAATTATAAGGGAGCCACTCATTCAATAATTATACATTTTAAATTCTTTTTTTCAAATAATTCACTTGCGAAATGATTATTAGCTCTCGAAGAACCTAAAACAATCACATCATAATTAGTTGCTTTTGTGTTGCATACAGCATCAACCTTGCTTCTATGAAAAGAACTTAAATAGACTCTTGTATAAAACCTGTCTATGCCTATTGACAGTATAAAAATTATTACAATGATTCTAAGAAACAATAATAAAAATGTTTCATGACTTTTTTACTTTAACATTTTATTTATCACTTTTTCAGTGAAGTAATGCGCTCCTTCTTTATTTAAATGATATGCATTTTGAAACATCGTATCATCACTTATAGCTTGTGAAAAATCATATAATTCGGGAATTTTTTGTTTTAGCTTCTTAATATAATTTAGATTTTTAGTCTTTTTACTAAATGGAGCACAAAAAAATTGAATTTCCATATCGTTATCCATTGCATAAGCCTTGATTTTATTTAAATAACTATTCCCCTGACTTATGTTTCCCGGTAATGATTCATCAAAGTTAGTTGTATTACCTTCTAATCCATAAAACCCATAGTTTTCAGTTATAGGTGTTTTTTTATGTATACCATTTAAAAAAAACTCACGAAATCCAATTTTTGATTCAAAAATGCCATATCTATAAAACGGAATATAGTAAAGTTCTTTTTTATTTATAAAATGCAAATTAAAATAGTCTTTTGTTGCTTGATTTTCCTTTATAAATGGCATTATTTGATAAGGTAGCAAATTCGAATACTCTTCTTCAATATTAAAAATATAATCAACTTGAATTAAAATTTTTTCTGTTTTAATATTGTATTCTTTAATTAATTTCAACAATACATATATATCACTCATCCTAGCTGCTTGAAACCCCAAATTAAGTGCACTTTTTCCAGTTTTATCTATTATTAATTTAGGAACAATTGTGTTTTCAACTCGAGAAGAACCTAGAAATATAAAGTCTATTCTTTTATTTTCCAAACTTCTTAAATATTGAAATTTTGTTCTTGGAAACGCATGAGAATAAGTTGATGTATATACATAGTCGAATATTACCATCACTAGTAATGACATGGCAGTTATTTGTAGAATCAACAGTGCAAATTTTCTCATTAAAATTGAAAATAGATAAATTGTTTATAATCAGAATAAGTTCCTAGAACGATTATAGCGGCAATACAACACGCTAATTTCACTTTATCATATTTCCCTGAAATAGGCTCTACTTTAGTTCTAGAATTCCATTCAACAATGACAAACAATAATACTAGTAAAATTAGTTCATAATTGTAGCGTTCATTCTCTAGGTATTGGGAAGTGAAATTTCCGTTGACAACTATTCCTTTCAAATAAAAAACGGCATCGGTCACTGTTTTAGCTCTGAAAAAAACCCAGGCGACACAAGACAATAAAAAAGTACTAAGCATACTAAGGAATACTTTAAAGGACGCAAAATTCCATAACAAGACAGCACTCTCAATATTAGTTCGATTGCCTTTCAATAATAATAAGGGTAAAAAATACACGGCATTGATAAACCCCCAAACGAGATAAGTCCAATTGGCTCCATGCCAAAAACCACTAACTATAAATATTATAAATACATTCCGTACTTGATTGAGTTTAGAGCCTTTGCTTCCTCCAAGTGGTATGTATAAATAATCTTTAAACCACGATGATAAGGAGATATGCCAACGACGCCAAAACTCAGCTATATCCCTTGAAAAATAAGGATAATTGAAATTCTTGAGTAAATCAATCCCAAAGAGCTTAGACATTCCCAATGCCATATCGGAATACCCCGAAAAATCACCATAAATCTGAAAAGCAAAATAAATGGCTCCTAAAATTAACGATAGGGAATTCATTGAAGAATAATTATCAAAAATCGCATTAGCATAGGTGGCACAGGTATCTGCAATGACCACCTTTTTCAATAATCCCCAGATGAACTGATAGATCCCTTCTTTGGCTTTTTCGAAATCAAATTCTCGTTTTACTTTTACCTGAGGTAATAAATGCGTGGCTCTTTCAATAGGACCTGCCACCAACAAAGGAAAATAGGACACAAAAAGCGAATAATCAACAAAGTTATATTCGGCTTTGATTCTACTGTTATAAATATCAATCACATAGGACAATCCGTGGAAGGTATAAAACGAGATTCCCACCGGCAAAACTACATCCAATAAAAACGGACTTGATTTGAACCCTACACTTTGTATTAATTCAGCAAAAGAGCTCGCAAAAAAGTTATAATATTTGAATATCCCTAGAAATCCTAAGTTTACAATGACACTTAACCAAAACCAAAACTTTCTAATATTGCTCTTCTGGCTTTTTTCAATTTGTATTCCAGTATAATAATCTAAAAACGTGGAGAAAACTAGTAGGAATAAGAAACGCCAATCCCAACAGGAATAAAAATAATAACTCGCAACTATTAAAAGTAAATTTTGAGTGTTTTTATTTTTATTAAAAACAAACCAATACAGTACAAAAACAATGGGTAAAAATACCGCAAAGGCAAAGGAGTTGAAAAACATGTTCTATATTTTATACTTTCTTGATTTTAAAATTTTCTTGATTTCATTTGACAATTTCAATGAAAACACATGAGCTCCATTTTGATTCAGATGAAAAGTATCATAAAAAAACTCTTTGTTTTGTGAGATTTCATTATGAGACAAATCTATAAAATAGATAGATGAATTGTGTTTATGAAGTTCATTTAATTGTTCTTTAATGGGGCTGTATAATGGATTAAAAAGTGGATCCAAACGTGCTTTGTATTCTGGAGCCCACACAAAAATTAATATTGAATTGTCCGCAAGTAATGGTTCATAAAAAGCTAAAATCTTATTTAATTTACTTTTGTAAATCTTTTCATTATTATCAATACTTTTTAGATACCTTTTTAATTTAACAATGTTATATTGGTCATTTTTAAAGGTGTTAGATTTAGGCGAAAAACCATCACAAACTTCTTCCGTTGCACTTTTATTTGTAAAACTAGAAACGATTCCATTTTTAAAGACTTTAAAATTATTATTATACTTCAAAAGTGGTACAAATTCTAAATATTGATATTTTAAATCATAATGAGATAGCAAATCACTAACATCATTATCGTTTATAAAGGGGATGAATTGACTTTGGTTTGGCAACACATCATTATCGTTAAAATGTGCTAAATCTATATTTTGAACAAATATTTTAGGAGTATGATTGTGCTTTAAATAAATCTTTAGCTTTGATTGCTGCAATTTAAAACCTGCTGCATCATAACTAAGATTGTGTGTCTTTAAATTTGTTGAATTACCAATTATTTTCGGATCATAGCCTACAAAACCCCTTGACGACCCAACTATTACTATATCAGCATTGATAGTTCCCTGTAACAATCGACTCCAATCTTCATAATTACTGAATTTTATTTTTTTTAAACCGAAGTCTGCTACTAATTGAAAACTATATCCAATGATATACACGGCTGTAAGTAAGAATAAAATATAAGCTAAAAATTTGTTCATCTTTAGTGACTAAAATTGAAAATAAATAAACTCTTTTTTTACTCCAAACTGACCAAATAACAATATCAAAAGTAATACAAAAATTAACTTCAGTGTATTGGTTTTGTACAGTGGGAAATCAACATCTCTAAACCTCCATTCTTGATAATTAAAATAACATAGTAAGAAAGTCAAACTATAACTTATAAACTCTTTACAATTGGAGGTGAAATTAAAACTAAAAATCCCTTTTACGTATTGCAATGCGTCAAAAATTGTGTCTGATCTAAAGAATATCCACATAAAACAGGTCATCGAAAACGTATAAAGGATAGTGGCTACTGTTTTAACAGACGAAAAAGTCCAATTTATTCTAAACTTACTTATATGCTTTCTATTTATATTGAACAACAACAATGGTATAAAACAAATAGCATTGAGCACACCCCAAGCCAAATATGTCCAATTGGCACCATGCCAAAACCCGCTTACTACAAATATGATAAATACATTCCGTACTTGTTTTACTTTGGATCCTTTGCTCCCTCCTAGCGGAATGTATAAATAATCCTTAAACCAAGAGGATAACGAAATGTGCCAACGACGCCAGAATTCGGCAATATCTCTGGAAAAATAGGGATAATTGAAATTCTTTAATAAATCAATTCCAAACAGCTTTGACATTCCTAACGCCATATCTGAGTAGCCCGAAAAATCTCCATATATTTGAAAGGCAAAATAAACTGCTCCTAATATTAAATTAAAAGAATCTTGAGAAGGATAGGTATCAAAAATTTGATTTGCAAAAATCGCACATGAATCGGCTATCACTACTTTCTTGAAAAAACCCCAAACAATTTGGCTAATTCCTTCTTTGGCTTTTTCAAAATCAAAAACACGTTGTACTTTTACTTGAGGTAATAAATGCGTGGCTCTTTCAATAGGACCTGCCACCAACAAAGGAAAATAGGACACAAAAAGCGAATAATCAACAAAGTTATATTCGGCTTTGATTCTACTGTTATAAATATCAATCACATAGGACAATCCGTGGAAGGTATAAAACGAGATTCCCACCGGCAAAACTACATCCAATAAAAACGGACTTGATTTGAACCCTACACTTTGTATTAATTCAGCAAAAGAGCTCGCAAAAAAGTTATAATATTTGAATATCCCTAGAAATCCTAAGTTTACAATGACGCTTAACCAAAACCAAAACTTTCTAATATTGCTATTCTGGCTTTTTTCAATTTGTATTCCAGTATAATAATCTAGAAAAGTAGAAAAAACCAACAAAAACAGAAAACGCCAATCCCAACACGAATAGAAATAATAACTGGCGAAGATTAATAATAAATTTTGACTGCTTTTGTTTTTATTAAAAACAAACCAATACAGCACAAATACAATAGGTAAAAATACCGCAAAGGCAAAGGAGTTGAAAAACATATTATTGTTTTAAAATAGTTCCTATAGTGTTCCAAATGTTTTTTGAAGCTTCAGTAGGAGCTTCAGAAGCCACGATTTCAAACCATTTTTTTCCTTCGGACACATTTGATAATTTGCCCTCTAGGATTTGCTTAATTTGATTCTCTAATTCTTTTTTGTCAGTACAAAATACAGCCGCCTCGGGAGTTGGCATACTTCTAAAATGTACGTAGTTATAATTTTGTCCTATATCTCGAATGCCTTTTTTAAACTGTGGCTGTTCGTAATTGTAATAAACACAAGGCTTATTATGAAGCACAAAATCAAAAACGGTCGAAGAACAAACGTTAGTTACTAATTCAGAATGCTGACAGACATTATACAAGGCTTTCAAATCAGCTTTCGTAGGTAAAATTTCATTCCAATTCTTACCAAAGGGTTTCCAAAGTGGGTTCAATACAGCAATACAGTCTTTATACTTTTCTAAAACTAAATCGTATCTCGTGGTAGTATCCACAGGACATTTTCGATAAATGATTGCTAGATTTTCGCCTTTAGCATTTAAATTCCTAACGGCTACAGCCAAATCTTCTAAATAAAATTGGTCGAGTGGGGAAGTGGTTTCATCGTCACCAGAATAGCAAATGTATTTTTTAGTAGGATCTAAATTATTTTCGGCACAAAAATCGGCTCTGCTTTGCGATAAACCACTATCAAAATGGGGTTCAAACTGTGGCGTTCCTGTCACAATCACTTGGCTTTCTTTTATAAAAGGATAGTACTTCAACACCTCTTCCTTCATTAAGTCGCTCCAAACACAGTAATAATCGGTTTCAATTAAATGCATCGCTTTAGGAACATTGTCCCAAGAATAAACAAATCCAACAGTTGGAATTCCTATGTCTTGCGCTGCCAACAACGCACCGATGGATTGGGTGGCACGCTGTGTTGTACAAAATACCAAATCTGGTTTATGTTCTAGTAATTGCGCCTTACAATACTTGTATTTGTCCGTAGATCGCTCGAGTGCATTGATGCGATTTCGAACACGAATAATCCCTGCCTCAGAAGAGTTGAAACCAATCATTAATTTCGAAAAAATACTAATCAAACTATTTTTGAGTCCGTTATAACTAAAAGGAAATTTATAAGTTGCATATACTGTATCATTGAATTTCTGCCGCGAAACATTCAATTCAATGTGTTTTCTAATTCTAGTATAAATGGGGGTAAGCCGATGGATTTTATGGTTTTCGATTATTACCTCATCATAACCCAACTCCTCTTTTAACGAAAAAACAGTATTGTTCCAGTACACGATTTGATTCCCTCGCTCTTCTCCCAATTCCTTAAATTGCGTAAAAGCAAAATTGCGCAAACCCACACCATCGGGAAAAAAAATAAATATTTTTTTATTCATTTATAATGATTTCGATATCTTAAAATTATACCTAGCCACAGTTTTTTGACGTCTGTTTTTTAGAAGTGCAAACCTACTATTTTTTTATTTTTAAGCTGTTGATTTCTATCAAAAGAAAATGGTTTTTTAAATTGAACTTCTCGATACATTTTTATTTCTTTCCACTTCATAAAAACACTTGAAGAGACGTGCTACCTTACTATTTGGTTCCTCCACACAAACTCACTAGTACTGACGGAAACATAAAGGAACAACCGTACGTCAGTTCGAGTGCTTTTAGTTCAAATGCGATAGCTTTTGGAGGTAAAAGTGTATCGAGAACTTTTGTGGAAACGCGGCTTCTCAATACTTTTTTATTCCGTTTCACTTCATAAAAACACTCGAAGTGACGGGAAAAAGAACAACCGTACGTCAGTTCGAGTGCTTTTAATTCAAATGCGACAGCTTTTGGAGGTAAAAGTGTATCGAGAACTTTTGTGGAAACAAGACTTCTCGATACTTTTTTATTCCGTTTCACTTCATAAAAACACTCGAAGTGACGGGAAAAAGAACAACCGTACGTCAGTTCGAGTGCTTTAAGTTCAAATGCGATAGCTTTTGGAGGTAAAAGTGTATCGAGAACTTTTGTGGAAACGAGGCTTCTCGATACTTTTTTACTCTGTTTCACTTCATAAAAATACTCGAAGTGACGGAAACATAAAAGAACAACCGTGCGTCAGTTCGAGTGCTTTAAGTTCAAATGCGATAGCTTTTGAAAATAAAAGTGTATCGACAACCGTCAATTAACCTTTCTTATTCTTCAATTTATCCCTTTGAACTTGTTCAATTGGTAAAATATCGGTAGACTTAAATGACAAAGCGCTATGGACCGCTTTTAAATCTCTTGTTAATTTGCGCATTCCCATGGGCTCGAGTGAAGCTGCATGGTCGGTTCCTTTCCAAGTTCTGTCTAAGGTGTAATGTCGTTCAATAATATTGGCTCCTAACGTGTAAGCGGCGACATCTACCGCTATTCCTAAATGGTGTCCAGAGAAACCAATTTGTTTGACTAGCGACTCGTATTTATGCTTCAATAAATTAATATCCAACAAGCACACATCTTCAAAAGGAACGGGATAACCTGACGTACAGTTGTACAATACCAAATCTTTATTTCGTCCTTTGGAGACAAAAAACTGCACTAAATCTTCGGTTTCGTTTTTGGTTGTCATCCCTGTCGAAATATGGATTTCACCTTGGTAATGTTCACACAACCAAGCTAACATCTCATAATTATTATTACATGCAGACGGTATTTTAATAAAATCTGGATTTAGTGATGCTATTTCTTTTGCCGAAGTGGTATCCCAAACCGAGGTCGAATAGACCATGCCTATCGATTCACAATAGGCTTTTAGTTCGGCATGTTGTTGCACGTCAAACTCTAGGAATTCGCGATGCGCACCATAGGTGTCTCCGTAAGAATTATCAGTATTAGGATGTGGCGCATTGTATTGTTCTTCTGTTAATAGCTCTATATTATTCCTTTTTTGAAATTTCACCGCATCCACATTGCAAAAAATCTTCGCTATATGAATTAACTCTTTTGCAATCTCCATGTCTCCTTTATGGTTACAGCCTATTTCGGCGATAACGTAGGGCTTTAAATACTCATTCATACCTGTTATTATTCCTTACTATTATTTCACAAACTTCTCTTATAGCTCCTTCTGCCGATGCATTGGTTAGTACATAATCCGCATGTCGTTTTACTATTTCGGTACCGTTTGCTGGACAAAAAGACCAACCTACACTACAAATATTAGCCAAATCATTAACATCATCACCCACATAGGCTACTTGCGCAAAACTAGCCTTTCTATGGTTAAGAAATTGTGTTAAAAAAGCATACTTATCCTTTACACCCAAAAAACAATTATCGATTTGTAATTTTTTCATACGTTGTTCCACTAGTTCTGAATTCTCAGAAGTCATTATAACAACCTCAACTTGGTACTGACGTAAAATTTCGAGCCCCATTCCGTCACGCATATCAAATTTTTTCATCAATTCCCCTTCTGCCCCATAATAAACACAGCCATCTGTAAAAACACCGTCTACGTCCAAAACCAAATAATCGATTTTTTGATGTGATTTGTTTTTTTGCAAACGGGAAGCTAGTAATTTTTCAACAATTTCCCAATCGGCATTATTGTCAATTTCGGTATAACTGGCCTCTTCCATTTCGACCAAAGCAATGCTACCGCTTACTCTATTTTTAGATTTCAAGAATGCAGCGTTTGTAGTGGCGTAAACAGCTCCGTTTTCGACCAACAACCCTACAAAATCTTGTCTTCTGGGTCTATTGAACACATCATAATTTTGGGGCGTCCCGTCTGTATTCCAAGTAAAACGATGCGTTTTGACTACGGTCAATGCCGAATCAAAAGACTCCTTTTCTATTTTATTCAAAACGGCATTGATGTTGTGTCTCGTGGTCATAGGCGAAGTAGCTTGTAACAAACACAATACATCAAAATCAGTATCTACCTGTTTTGCGAATTCCAATAGTACACTTTCGGTCGAAGCGGTATCAGTAGCATTTTCATCGGATCGTAGAAGGACTTTAATCTTGGAATTCCAATAGTACTCTTTTTCGATGTAACTGATAATTTCGGTATCATCTGTAAAAACGAAAACTTCATCTAAATCTGAAAAAGCTGCCTCGGTCAAAACCCATGAAAACAAAGGACGACCTAGCATTTTCTTTTTATTTTTTCCTGGAATTCCTTTGGAGTTTTTTCGTAATGGAATCAAACCTATTTTTTTCATTTTGTGTATTGTTTTGATTGTATAAAGGTAATTATTTCATCGGGGTAAACTTTGGCTCCGATTTTAGTGTACTATTAAAATTATGATGGTACAAATACAATAACTACTTTGTAATATTAGTTCCTTATAGTTCTCTCTCTTCTAATAGGGTACATTTTTTAATTTTCTGATTCGGTTTTGTGTTACTTTTTGTATCGGTCTTCTGAATTTTAGAATATAAAAAAAAGTAAAAATCATGTTCCCCACTGCCTTCCAATATAATTTGAAATAAACGGCATCGGACAGAGCGTATTTCTTAAAATTATGCAACAATAGTTTTAAAATTCTCATTATTGGATTAGGATAATAAACTAAAAAAATCCTACAGCTGTTGCGTAGTTGCCTTTCAAAACGATAATAATTCCTTCCTTGCAATCTTCTTTTGGCTCTATCAATTCTATGATTTACTACAATGGCATTAGTATATAAAATATCATACCCAAGGTCTAAAACCTCCATAGACACACAAGATTCTTCTCCATAAATATCAATCCACAAGGGGAACCCTCTAGTTTCAAGATACACTTTACGTTTTACAGCAAATCCGCAACCTATAAATTCTGTAGTTAAATATTCCGCTTTTTTTTCTAATACACCGATTAAATTATCAGACTCAAAAACTCCTTTAACTTCTTTAAATGCTATAATTCCTAGATTAGGATTGAGATTGAATTTATTTTCAATAAGTGTAATTGCATTTGATGTAACTATGTGTGCATCATCATCAAGACCTATCAATATCGCTCCTTTTGCTTCTTTATACAATAAATGTCTTGCTGGAGATGCTCCAACACTTTTTTCTGAAATTTTCCATTTTACCCATGGAAAATTTTTAATAATAGATTCGGTTTTTTTGCATCCATCAATAAACACCCTTACCTCATGTACAGACAAATCAATACATCGTCTTACTTTATTTAAGGTAATACCCACTTCATCAGGTCTGCCCTTAGTAACTATAAGTATTGATATTTCCATTAAGAATTTTATTTAAAATAATTTATTATTATTTCCAAAGTAATAAATCATTGACTATCAATTCAATTTCTCTTTATATATATTTAAAAGTATATCTTGAAAAACACCTGTTGCATAAAACGAAGATTTTATATTATATTCAAATCCAGACTCTTCAAATGGCTTTATGAAAGAGGACAAGGATGATTTTCTATTATTAATCCTGTGATGGTATTCTATGATATAGTTTTTAGTGCTTTTAATTTTATCCGAGAGAACTAGGTCATTTAAAACTTGATTTTCCGAACCTTCAATATCAATTTTTATTAAATCGATTGTATCATTTAAATAATTAGATAATTTATCCGATTCTATTTTAAAATTTTCTTCACCCCCTCTTTCAGCAATTGTCGAAGCCAATAAAATCTCTTCATCATTTCCTATAAAAAAATCTATCTTCCCTCTATTGTCCGACAAAGCTAAATTGTGCAATACAACATTTTTCAAATTATTTTGCTCAACATTCTTTTTTAACAAATAAAATGCTTTCGGATTAGGTTCAAACGCGACAATTGAACAATTAGGATAAATAAACTTAAAGTACAATATTGACATTCCAATATTAGCACCACAGTCTATTATTTTAGGTATACTGTTATCAGCTTTAAAGAAGTAATCATTAGAAATAAATATTTCCTTGTATAAAAACAGTAAAGTATTATAATTATAGGCTGTTACTTTAAATTGGAAAATATCTTGAGTAACTTCATTTTTGTTTTTAAAAAAAACAGATTTGAAATACAAACTATTCAATATGTTAAAAATAATTATTTTTTCTTTAAATTTATATTTTGACTTTTTAGTAATTTGTATATTCTTTGAAACGATTTTGAATGTATTATATAACCATTTGATCATAAATAGTAAGGTTGATGTTGTTATTTATTTGTATTTCTCCAATGAGAATCAATTATCCTGCGCTAAATTCATATAGCTTTGTAGTACTTTGTTTCTAACAAAATCATAGTCAAATCTTTTAGCTATGTGCAGAGAATTATAAGCAATTCCATTTTTAATCATTTCTTCATTATTTAAAGCTCGTAATATTAAATTCCTTAAATTTTCAATATTTTCTGAATCTTCTATTAACAATCCATTAAATCCATCTTCTATTAGTTCTTGTGTGACCCCTCCTGGATTAGACTGGATTGGAAAAACATTCATGCATATAGCTTCAAGCATTGTATTAGGCATACCGTCAGATATACTGTTCCCTATGTATAAAAAAGATTCTCCCATAACATACAGTACTTCGTCATGTTGAATTTTTCCTAAAACTGTAATGTTTTTCCAATTAGAAAGTTTTGAATTCTTAACAAAACTTATAATTTCATCATCAGCACCAAATATAACAATTGGAAATGACTTCAATTCCTCTTTAATATCTATAATTGCTTTGAGAATATTTATCGCCCTTCCCCATCTTCCTTGAAACCCCTTAATAAGAATACTGTTTTTTCTTTCAGTTGCCATCGTTATATCTTCCATTTTGTCTAAAAAATAACCACCGCCACCAGGAAAAACTCCTAGAAAAGTATTTACAAATCCATGCTTTTTTGCTATTTCATAATCTCTAAAACAATCTGTGAACAAATAATTTACTCGTGGCAACACCTCTTTTATAGCTTTTAGCTCGTCTGGATAATTTTGAAAATCAAATAAATCGCTTCCCCAAGAGGAGTACACCCATTTTACATCTGGGTATTTATTCATTATAGTTACAATTGGA
The DNA here is from genome assembly GCF_900107635.1 of Flavobacterium gillisiae. Classification (GTDB taxonomy): domain Bacteria; phylum Bacteroidota; class Bacteroidia; order Flavobacteriales; family Flavobacteriaceae; genus Flavobacterium; species Flavobacterium gillisiae. The sequence continues at coordinate 15,621 of NZ_FNRD01000011.1, read as the reverse complement.
AAACATGAAATATAAATTGCAAAACTGTGAACAACATCTGGTTTCACCTCTAATAAGTACTTTTCAAATTCATCTTGTACTTTTCTTTCATTATATTTTTGAATCCATTTATATAATGCTGGAAATTCGCTTTTTACAAAAACTCTAAAAGGAAAGTCATACCTTAATTTCCATCCTACTTTTTGATGTAACCAGCTTAATTTTTCAACTTTATTACCATTATCATTTATGTCAAACCAAAATATTTCATGTCCTGACTCTTTGAGTTGTTCAGTCCATCTAACAAAGTGATAATTTAACATTGATACCATTAGTATTCTCATAACTAAATTCTTTAAAGATTTTTAACTATGGAATCACCTCTACTAAAACTCAAACAAAGAAAGGTGATTTAAAGGAATTTTAAGGTAATAAGTCCTAGCCAATAATTACCTTCCCTGATACACATCTATTAAATGCGGTAAACTATTTTTGGTTTACGTTCCAAATAAAAATTAAATATTATTTTTTATTTTGTGATTCTATCAATTCCTTTAATTTTCTAAACTATTTCATCCTCGTCATCAGATAGTAATCCAATTTAACTAATTACTAGAAGTATGTTAACTAATTGTCTATTGAAAAAGTGATGGGGTGAACTGGAGAGGAAACAAAAAATATTAATTACTGCTTTTTCGCAAAAATAAAATATAACATTCTTACCAGAATATTTCCTAATTTTCTTCCAATAATTGATTTGTCTATTTCAGATAACATTTTGTTTAATTCTGAATTATTCTTTCCTTGTAAACTATTCAATTCTACATAATCTAATACAAAGGGAGTAAAATTTTCTTTTCTTACTTTATTTTTTTCTTCTATAGTATTAATTTGAGAACTTATTCCTCCCAAATAATAACTTGCCACAATTATTTCTAATTTGTGATAACTACATTCTTCTTTAAACAAAGCAAGCATAAAAAACTTCCAATCGGAAACTACTTTCAAATTTTCATCATACAATCCAACTGTATCAAATAACGTTTTTTTTATAAACGTTGCAGGATGAGGTAAAGTATTAAAAAACATATACGAGAATCGTAATTCAGCTGGATAATGAACTATTTTTGAATTCTTCTCTCCAACCATTTCTAAATTAGAATAAATCAAATCATACTCTTTTAAGTCTTGTATGACTTTTTCAATTATAGTATCATTATATAAGTGATCACCGCTGTTTAAGAAAAGTAGATATTCTCCTTCGGCAGCACTAATTCCTTTGTTCATAGCATTATAAATCCCTAAATCCTCTTCACTAACCCAATAATCAATACTATCATTATTTTTTGCTATAAATTCTTTACTTCCATCTACAGACCCTCCATCAATCACTATATACTCAAATGCATGCAAAGTTTGATTCAAAACACTCTTCACTGTCCTTTTAAGACCTACAAGATCGTTATAATTAATTGTGATTATTGATAGTCTAGATTTCATTTTTTTTTAATTGATTTAACCAAAATTTTTTATTTTCCTTATACAGACTATCGTCTCTGTACCAAGCATGACAACAGAATGGAAGCTTTTCTATGGTATTAAATAGATATTCAGGATGTCTATCCCAAGAAAAAAACATTGCATCTTCAACTTTTGGAATTTTTATCTTTTTATATACAAGACCTGCTTCCACAAAATAAGCGTCTTCATTTTCAGCAAAAGTCTTTGCTCGATAGGAAAAATTGTTTTTATATCCCAAAAAACGAAATGGCAATAGAAGTATTCCTTTGAAATAACTAAGTATTCCAAATATTTTTAATCTTTTAGCATCTGTAAATAACTTTGGCATTCCCTTCATAGCCTTCTTTGAAGACAATAATTCAATCATGCTTTTTGTCTTTCTTAAAGATAATCCACCATTTCCAGCACACCATACTTTTGCTCCTTGGTATGGATTACCAATGTAGTTATCAAACCAAAGACCACCAATATAATCAAAATCTTTATTTGCCCAATGTAGCAATTCATCTCTAAAAACATAACAATCTGTTTGGTAAATGAGCATGTAATCATAATCTGTAAAAGTTTTGTAAAACTCAGGGTTCAACATTAGTTTATTGTATCCTTTTATCCCTTTAAAATAAACTTCATTAAAAAAAACATAATTCACTATCTCTTTAAATTTACATCGATATTCACTAGTATTCATTCCTTTTGGACAAACAAAATACAATCGATAATCAGACAGTAGTTTTATACATTGAACTACTGATTGAATTTCGAACTCATTCAAAACTTCCTTATATATGGGGATAACTATACAAATATCTTTTTTATCCATACCTTAATTTCAAAACTTCTTGGGTTTATTATTGATGAATTTCAATAAAAATAAAAACTTTTTTACAACATACCATAACTCAATTCCTAAATTTTTAAATGAGCTAAAAGTGCTCCCGAATAAACCTTTGAAAGCATTTTGAAATGTAATATCCTGATTCCACAACTGGTAATTGCCTACTATATCATTTTTAAACCTAAAAAAGTTCTGCCTATTTGTTCTGCTTATCTCATAATGAAAAATAGCGGCTACAAATTCAATTTCATAACCGTTTTCTAATACTCGTTTACTCCATTCTTTGTCTTCAAAAGTGGCTACGTCTTCCCGAAACGGATGTTTAACCCATACTTTTTTACTAAAGGCAGAACCTGAAAAAATTAATCCTGACTTATTAGGATCCTTCGTGGCTGATATACCATTAATATAGTTATGATAATCGTTGCTACTGTGCAAACATCTAAGTCCCGCCAAATTAACATTGGCATCAAACATTTCTTGAATTAAAGAAAAAAAGTCGTGACTTACAGGATAGGAATGGGCACTAAATATAACGACTATAGGACCGATGGCTTCTTGTGCAGCTAGATTAGCACTTCCACCGTAACTAAAATTTTCAATGGTTACAAATCGAGCCTCGTATTTAGCAGCAATGGCTTGGCTATCATCCGTTGAGCAATTATCGATTACTATGATTTCATTAATAGAATCGGTATAACGTTCTGTTAAGGTTTTCAACAAAAAGGACAATGCTACTGCTTGATTTTTATTCCGAATGACTACTGAAATCATAGGTTTATTTAATTTTTGAAATCCATTTTAAAATCCAGCGGTAAGGTTTCAAAATCGCTTTACCTATTTTATATTCTACCGCATTTTTATACCTATCATGTCCTACACGCTGCACCCTCAACTCATAAAACAAAACCTCCATACAGTTGTTAAAATCTTTGATATATAATTCTTTGTGCTTGGTAAAAATATATTGCTTTACCTCTTCAGAATGCTGTTGTATAGTAGAAGTCAACATCGATTTTTGTGCTTTGCGGTAAAAAAATAAGAATTCAGGCACAATACTATAGCTCCAACCTCGCTTGGTACAATTTAGCCAAAACTCCCAATCTTCAAATCCTTTTTTCATGGTCTCATCGTAACCACCATTTTGAACCCAACATGCCCTCCTGAACAAAGATGTGGCTATCAATTGATTTACGTACAATAAGTAATCACTGCTAAAACCGATAGGTTTTAACAGATAAATAATATTATTTTTAGTCTGATAGAAAAAATTACTATAACAGGACACAATTCCTAAAGAAGCATCATGCTGCAATACTGGAACTAACTTTGTTAAATAATCTAAATTTAAAATATCATCAGCATCAAGTGGCAGGATGAACTCGCCTTTGCTAATCTTTATGCCGGCATTACGAGCACTAGACAATCCCCCATTATCTTGGTATAAATAAATAAACCGTTTGTCCTTGACTATCCATAGTTTAGAAACAGCTGCTGTATGATCCGGACTACCATCGTTTACAATAATACACTCCCAATCCATAAAGACTTGATCGAAAACAGATTGCAAAGCCTCATCTAAAAAATGAGCTTGCTTATAACAGGGAACAATAATAGAAACTATAGGACTCATCTGCTAAATACTTTTTTCAAGAAACGCAATGGTTTCAATAAATTATACCCTATTCTATAATCAACATCTCGTTTAATCTTGTATGCAGTATTTCTAAACATAGAATTTTGGCGAAGTAATTCTAAAATATAAAACTCCCTATACTCTTCATAAACTTCCTTATGTTTTGTATAAATATATTTCCGAAGTTCAAAATCATGATTCACTAATGCTGAACGATCTCTTGATGTGTTTTTAACTCTATAAACAAACAAAGGTTCTTCGATGATATGCATCGTCCAATCTTGTTTTAAAACCGAAATCCAAAATTCCCAATCTTCATAACCGTCAATCATCTTTTCATCAAAACCACCGGCTTGTTCCCAACATTTTTTTCGATACATACAAGTTCCTAATGAACTATTTTTAACCAAAAAATGTTTTATTGCGCCTCCAGAGGGTTTGACAATAACTGTATTTAAAATATTATTTTCTAATGTTTTGTAAAAACAACCAACTGCCCCAATAGCCTCGTTAGTTAAAAGAACAGCAGCGGCTTTCTCAATAAAAGTAGGCTCATAAAAATCATCAGCATCCAGGTTAACAATAAAATCAGTCTGAGCCAAAGTAATTGCATTATTACGTGCAACACTTACTCCTTGATTTTCTTGATAAAAAACTTGAACTAATGAGTGCTGGATGCTCGCTAACACTTTTTGAGTTTCAGCATTTGACCCATCATCGACAATGATAATTTTTTCTGGTAATACTGTTTGGTTAAATATGGACTGCAAGGCTTGCACGATATATCGCCCATCATTATAACAGGGAATAATAACCGTAACATTGCTTTTCATATTTATATTCATATCTATTATTAAACTTATGGAAATTATCTAGACTTTCTAAAATATGGATTTCAAAACCAGAAACCTATGATGAAATGTAGTTCGAATTAATAGTTGAGTTTATTTTTCTGCTACTATTAATTTTCTTTACACACTTATTTAAGACAAAAAGTTGCTTAACTCCTCCCTTTATTTTAAAAAAATTAAAACTGACGACCCCAATAAAAATTAATTTATATGTTTTATTTTTTTCGATCTTAATATTGGTAGCAGAAAAATTATAATTTAAATCCCCATATTTGATATATAATTGTCTCACATAATGGGCATAGTAGAAATCCGAGAACAATAGCATTACTGGTTTTGGAGCTACGTTACTATCATGCCTGATAGAAACACCCGGAGCCACCCCTATTTTCAAGTTATGATATAAAACTCTTTGGCAATAATTATCATCCTCCCCATAATGAAAAAAAATAGGATCAAAACCTCCTATTTTTTTCAATGTATTTATTGGTATTAACCAGGATGCAGCTTGAATAAAAGGCACGTCATAGATTTTTTTAATCGCATTCGACAATACAAAATCTGAATAAAAAGATTTGGTAGTATTATTAGCCATAAATTTATAAAAATAATGTTCTAATAATTCACCTGAATAATCCAGCTGAATGGGGCTTATAATTCCATAGTCAGGATGTTTCGAAGATATTTCTATTAATTTCTCAATAGTGTATTTTTCAACAAAGGCATCTTGATTCAATAAGAAAACAAAATCAGCATTTTGCCTCAAAGCATAGGACATACCAATATTATTAGCTTTGCCAAAGCCTAAATTCTCTTTTTGCTCAAAAAGAAGTACATTTTTAAAATTTGATTTTATAAATTCTACGGTCCCGTCTGTACTGCAATTATCAATTACTATAAGTTCAACAGGAATTGAACTGTTTAAAACACCATTTAAACATTCTTCAATCCATTCCCCTCCGTTATAGCTAACTATAATGACTAAAGTTTTAATCAAACTCATTCTATTTTATCTAATCCGTTTAACAATTCATCATAATTTATATCATTGATTTCAAGCCACTTTCTAGAATTATTCCCTAAAATACCATCCAACAAACTACCAAAATCAAACAAAAAAACATTATATTTTTTATTCCAAATTCTTTTTATAAGTGGTCTACCAGAACATCCCATTGCTACACAAATAACAAAAAAACCTTCGTTTTCTGAAATAAATTTTAATGCTTCATATTCAATTCTATCAATTTCTGAATAAGCGTTTTTAACAGGCGTTTTTATGTGAATAGTTTTTTGTCCAAATAAATGAATTTTCATTTGTTCATTCACTTGTTCATTACCAATAAAAATTTTTGTTTTTGACTTTAATGTCTTTAAAAAAAAATTTGCTCTTTTAACATTAATTGCAGCCATAAAATGTAAAGCTACTGGGCTATATATATTTGAACCTATAAAGTATTTATAAGTATCTAAAAATAATTTCAAAGCAAATTCATCATTGTTTTTATGATTATCTTCACTCATTTCTTCTGAAAATCCAAAATAATCAGAATGAATTGCTAAGCATTTAAAAACATTTTGTCCGCTAACAGAAAAACATTCTCCCATTTCAATTGAAAGCGCTTTTGAATTCACTTGATAAGAATCTAAAACGTTTTTAAATAAAAACACATCACCATCACCAAATCTAAGGTAGGCTCCTTTTTTCGCATCTAAAATACATTGCTCTATTTCGTCGAGTGTGTTATCCGGCGAAACAATTTTAACATTTTGAGAAATCGATTTACCTAGCTCTAATTCATAAATCGCATTAAATCGATTTCCAAACAACCTGTAAATAAAATAATTAATTTTAATAATTGTTTTTCTAATTGTTTTTCTCATGATTTTCTTAATTGTTTTTCTCATGATTTTTATACTGATGTCCATTCGGTAGGCAAATATACTTTTGAATGAGCAGGCAATGATTTAGTTCTTTTAGAATAATCGCTCTGTTCTATCTCAAATGAAAAAAAATTCTTTATTTCATACAAACTTTCATTATGGCTTAATCCAAACCAAATATTCATAGAGTATAATCCAGGGACAAACAATAGATTTGATGTTACAATAGTTATATTCTTTTGAATGTTTGGTTTCAAATCATACATATAAAAACCATCATCTTCATTAGTCAAATGAGACATAAATTCTCCATTTTTATTAATAATATCAATGGCAATTGACAAATCATCTAAATAATCTCTAATCAAAATTTTTAATTCAATTTTAATTTTCTGACCAAGTAAAATTGTTGTATTAGGTTTTATAATATCATTATTATTCTTTACACAAAAATCAAGAATTGCTATCTTAGCATTATAATTAATATGCTTGGGAGGATTAATAAATGTTTGCGAAAAGATTTCAGAATAATAATTGATACTAGAATCAATAGAACCTGAATAAACCACTTTCCCATTCTCCAACACAACCCCCCTCGTACACAAACTCTTCACCGCCGCCATATTATGACTCACAAACAAAACCGTCCTCCCGCCTTCACGAGATATATCCTGCATTTTCCCAATCGCTTTTTTCTGGAACTCGGCATCCCCTACTGCCAAAACCTCATCGATCACCAATATTTCAGGCTCTAAAAATGCGGCTACAGCAAAAGCCAGTCGCACCGTCATCCCGGAGCTATAACGCTTTACAGGAGTATCAATATAACGTTCGCAACCCGAGAATTCTATAATTTCGTCTAGCTTGGCCGTAATTTCTTTTTTGGTCATACCCAGAATGGCACCGTTCAGAAAGATATTCTCTCTACCAGTCAACTCCGGATTAAATCCCGTTCCTACTTCAAGTAATGAAGCGATACGTCCACGCGATTTTATGCTTCCCGTTGTGGGTGCAGTAACCTTTGATAAAATCTTCAACAAAGTAGATTTCCCCGCCCCGTTTTTGCCTATAATTCCAAGAACTTCACCTCGCTCTACCTCAAAATTGATGTCTTGTAAAGCCCACACATAATCACTCTCCCCTTTAGTAGAACGGTCATTAGTATCCCCAATTTTTAAATACGGGTTTTCTTTGCCTCGTACTTGATGCCACCAGCGGTTCAAATCGTGCGTGAGCGTACCAGTACCCACCTGACCGAGGCGATATTGTTTTGAGATGTTTTCGGCTTTTAGAATTATATCTTTATTCATTGTTTTGTTTATCGCGTTTTAACGGTTCTGGAATGTAAGTTTCAAGATTTACAAAAATTTTTCTTTGTACACTTTTTCGATTCCTTGTTTCAGCGCAATCGAATTTTCCCACCCTAGTGAGCTAAGTCTGGATACGTCCATAATCTTTCTTGGTGTTCCATCAGGTTTTGTAGTGTCAAAAATAATTTCTCCTTGAAAACCTACAATCTCTTTAACCATATTAGCCAAGTCGCCAATACTTATTTCGCTACCAGAACCCACATTTACAAAACCACCATCGTCATAATTTTGCATTAAATATACACAGGCATCTGCCATTTGAGAGGCATGAAGAAATTCCCGCAATGGCGTTCCCGTTCCCCAAACGATAACCTCTGGCGATTTACTGTTTTTTGCTTCATGGAATTTTCTGAGTAGCGCCGGAATCACATGTGAGTTTTGCAAGTCATAATTATCATTAAAACCATATAAATTACAAGGCATTACCGAAATGAAAGAACATCCGTATTGTTTTCGATAGGCTTCGCACATCTTGATACCCGCTATTTTTGCTATAGCATAAGACTCATTCGTTTCTTCTAACAAACCCGTCAAAAGATATTCTTCTTTTAATGGCTGGGGTGCTAATTTTGGATAGATACAAGACGACCCTAAAAAAAGCAGTTTTTTGACCTTGTTTTTATAACTTTCATGAATTACATGCGTCTGAATAAGTATGTTTTCATAAATAAAATCAGCACTGTAGGTGTCATTGGCTACGATCCCTCCTACTTTGGCTGCAGCCAAAAAAACATATTCTGGCTTTTCAGATTCAAAAAACGTTTTCACTGCCAGTTGGTTCGTTAAATCCAATTCCTGTGAAGTTCTTGTAATAATATTTACAAACCCTTTTCTTTCGAGGTTTTCAACAAGGGCACTACCCACCATTCCGCGATGTCCTGCCACGTATATTTTTGAATTGAATTCCATATCCTACTGCTGCTTATTTATAGTTTTTAAGATATTTTTCTTTTTTAAATAGTTCTACATCTGCTTGAACCATTTCTTTAACTAACATCTCTAACGTATATTTTGGCTGCCAGCCTAATTTAGTTTTGGCTTTCGTACTGTCACCTATGAGCAAATCAACCTCCGTAGGACGAAAATAAGCGGGATCAATTTGAATTACTTTTTGCCCTATTTCGAATGAAAACTCAGCATTAGAAGAGGAAACAACAACACCAACTTCATCTATTCCTTCTCCATTAAAAGCAAGTGTCACACCCACTTCATTAAATGCCATAATAATAAAATCCCTAACTCTAGTGGTAATTCCAGTCGCGATTACAAAATCTTCCGGTTTATCGTGTTGCAAAACTAACCACATGGCCTCGACATAATCTTTAGCATGTCCCCAGTCTCGTTGAGAGTCAATATTACCCATATAAAGGGTTTTCTCTAATCCAAGAGCCATCTGAGCAATTCCTCGAGTAATCTTTCTAGTGACAAATGTTTCTCCTCGCATTGGACTTTCGTGATTAAATAAAATCCCGTTGCAAGCAAACATTCCATAAGCTTCCCGATAGTTAACCGTAATCCAATAAGCATACATTTTTGCAACAGCATAAGGAGACCTTGGATAAAAAGGAGTCGTTTCTGACTGCGGTACTTCTTGAACCAAACCATACATTTCAGAAGTTGAAGCTTGGTATATTTTTGTTTTTTTCTCTAAACCTAAAACGCGAATAGCATCCAAAAGACGAAGTGCTCCTATCCCATCCGTATTTGCGGTGTACTCTGGGATATCAAAACTAACTTTAACATGACTCATTGCCCCGAGATTATATATTTCGTCAGGTTGGGTCTCTTGAATGATTTTAATTAAATTAGTAGCATCACTCAAATCACCATAATGCAAAATAAATTTTTGATTTTCTGCATGTGGATCTTGATAAAGGTGGTCTATTCTTTCAGTATTAAAGGAGGAAGCTCTTCTTTTAATTCCATGAACGGTATATCCTTTTGAAAGTAAAAATTCTGCGAGATAAGAACCGTCTTGCCCCGTAACACCTGTAATTAATGCTGTTTTCATTTTTTATCTTTTTCCATTTCGAATGAATCTTTTACTATCACTTCAAAAATAAAGGTTTGAACACCTTCAATACCTTATATGCTTAGCTGAATTGAAGCTGCGTATTTTCTACTCAACAAACCATGAATTACCTAAAACCTGTCCACGGCTACGCATCCTGAGTCCCATTTTATTGACAACAGCTGCTACTTTATTTTATCTATTCTACACTACTCTTTGCCATGACAAGACTTCGCATCGACTCCCCCTCCTTCGGAGGGGGCCGGGGGGAGGAATTACTACACTGTATCTATAAAACTTTTCTCCGTTTTATTAAAAATCAACACCCCCACTAAAAACACGATCACCGTTACCGTGAATGTATACAGCAACCCAAAAACAGAAATCTGTCCCACATTGAGTAACATATAACGTGCTGTTTCTATAACGTAAGCTAATGGATTATATTGAACCAGCCAGCCATAACTGGGTATTTTTTCTTTAATTAACGCCATAGGATACATCACTGCAGATAAATACATCAGTAATTGCACACCAAAACTAATTAGATAAGTAAAATCCCTGTACTTGGTCACTAAGGACGAAATGAACATTCCCATTCCCAACCCTAAAACGCCCATCAGGACAATCAGTAATGGAAAGAGCGCCGCAGCGGCATTCAAACTTATAGCAGCTCCTTGAGCGTAATAATAAATGTAAAAAGCGATAAAGATGAGGAACTGGATTCCAAATTTAATCAAATTAGAAATCACGATAGAAATAGGCACTATCAACCTAGGGAAATACACTTTACCAAAAATTCCGGCATTAGCGCCGAAAGTATTAGACGTTCCTGTAAGACAGGCCGTAAAATAATTCCAAACAGTTATCCCTACCAGATTAAATAAAAATGGAGGCACGGTTCCAGTACTGATACCTGCCAAATTATTAAAAATGATTGTAAAGGTAATCGAGGTGAATAAAGGTTGAATTAAATACCACAGAGGCCCTAAAACGGTTTGCTTATATACAGTCACCACATCTCTCTTTACGAAAAGAAGTAGCAAATCTCTATATTGCCATACTTCCTTTAGATTAAGGGAGAAGAACTTGTTTTTTGGCGTTATCTCAAACAACCAATTGTTATCTGTATTTTCCTGGCTATCCATGTCTGTATGCTAAGCGGCTACTCCTAGGTTAAATCTTTGTTATTTACGTTTTTCAGCTTCGTGGTACTCTTAACTCACAAATATAACATTTCGTTCCAAATATTGTGTTTTATTTTAGATTAGTAATTGTGAAACATGGACTTTAACACATTAAAACATAAAATTGAAATCGTTTTTAAAAACAGTATTGTATTCGATTCACAAAATAATTCAACAGAACAAAAGCTCTTCTATTATACAAATTTAGAACCACTTCTCTCGGATCGCATATCTTAAAAGCCACATGATACACTAATATCAAAACTTAGGACAACAAAAACTCTTCTATTAAATGACTATTACTGTGTACTTTTGATTTTAAATCCGTTAAACTGTGATTTTTATACGAACTACCACCTAAAATTTTGTTACTTTACCGCATCATTTTTAATAACGAAGTAGTGTTTTTCTTTTCCAAAAATAAGCCAGTTTTAAAAGACCTCATCCCAGAAGGTCATATCGACATTCATTCCCATTTATTACCAGGAATTGATGACGGTGCAAGAACATTTGAAGATACTTTAAGACTTACCCTGGCGCTTCACCGTTTTGGAGTAACACAGTTCATCACTACTCCTCATATTATTCAGCACGTTTGGGAGAACACCCATGAAGGAATACTGTCTAAAAAAATAGAAACAATACAGCAACTTGAAAACAACAATATTACAATTCCCTTTCAAGCTGCAGCAGAGTACCTAATGGATGATCAGTTTGTACGGCTTTTTCAATCCCATGATTTATTGACCTTAAAAGACAACTATGTCTTGGTCGAAATGTCATACATCAATGCGCCCATTCAGTTGTATTCCATACTCTTTGACTTGCAGGTAGCAGGGTATATTCCGGTATTAGCGCATCCCGAACGTTATTTATTTTACCACAACAATTTTAATGAATATGTCAAACTAAAAAGAGCGGGATGTCTATTTCAGCTCAATTTATTGTCGGTAGTGGGTTATTACGGGCCCCAAATCACAAAAATTGCAGAGCAACTACTAGCAAAAGGAATGTACAGCTACGTAGGTTCTGATGTGCATCATGACAATCACATTAAAGCTTTCGACCAAAAAATAAAACTAAAAGATTTTGCACCACTAAAAGAAGCGATAGTGAATAATCAGTTTTTTAAGGTGGGCTAAAATCATTGCCTTTTTAATTTCCTCCAGTCATTGCGAAGAATGAAGCAATCTGAAGGGGAAAAATGAACCGCGGTTTACCCCTGCCCTAAAGGGAGACCTCTGTTTTTTTTTAGAAAGATAACTCGTTGAAATAATCAGTCCTCTTTTTTAATTTCTCCCAGTCATTGCGAAGAATGAAACAATCTGGTTGCGGAAAAAATTAAAAAAAACAACCCCATAACAAACCGCATATCCCTTCGAATAAAAACGTATGGATTAGAACCGCCCTTAAATTAAAAACGTAAAAAACAACGAAAAAACAAAGTGGCAGCGCTCCGCGAGTTGAGCCTGAAAGGCGAACGGCTCGGGGCGCGGAACGGCGTTTTGAGGTAGTTTTTGAGTTTTAAATTTTCAGGCAGTGAAATCGAAGATTCATGAATACCAAAAAACAATAATAAAGCATGAATAATTTTTTGTTACTTTTTTCATCAAGGAAAAAAGTAAAATAGTAATTCAAAAAACAATTTGCAATCGCAAGTGAAGCATCCGTTCCTTTCCCTTTTTTAATTTCTCCCAGTCATTGCGAAGAATGAAGCAATCTGGTTGGGAAAAAAATTAAAAAAAGTCTACAAAAAACAAAAAAGCCCAAACCTAATGGTCTGGACTTCGTTGTAGCTAACTCAAGAGCGTCTCAAGTCAAACTAAGGTTTGCGCTTCTTAATTAAAAATTTGAGTAGCATCGATACTATAAAACTGACTGTGGCGCCAATAGCAGCCAAAACAACAGTTTTGAAAATGTCTTCCGAATACAAATTCGGCACAATACTCAAAAAGATACCGCCTGCAGTATTTATTTTGGTGGAAATATCAATATGCATTGACAACTACACTTTACTGCCAGCTCTCCTAATCCCAGTCGAAGGACTAAGAGCATCGTCATAACTGGTTGTAATCTGACTTATTGCCGAAAGCACACCTCCAGCAACAGCTAAATAACCACCAACAGAACCCACTAAAGTAGGCAATGCGATGGGCGCGGCCAAAATAGTTCCACCAACTGCGGCCAACGCCAATCCAATATTTCGAAGCACTTTGAAAAATTTTGGCGTTGGAGCTTTCGCTCTTTTTACTATATTCATAATTTTACTTTTTTTTATTCCCGTTAGGGAATCAAGATTGAACAATTAGACTAACTTCCTCATCACGATCTAAAACTTTATAAATCGACTCTTTCAATTTATAAAATGCTTTTCGTGACATCAGACCCAAACCAGGTCCTGAAAATTGAGTTACGGGAGCTATACAGCCATTTAATTCTAAAAGGGCATTGTTCGCAGGATGAATCAGAATAAACTTTCTGCTTTCAACATTCATAACCTCCAAATGCCACTTGAATTTGTTACTGTAACGTTTTCTGATAAAATATTTCCCCTCCGGAATACAGGAAACCTTCGTTTCATTCTTTTTCCAAGGCAATTCAATGGTATTGCAAATAAATTTACCCTCACATTCGAGTTTGCTATTTGTTCCATCAGGGAAATAAGTTCTGGATAGTACTAAAACCATCTTACAATCCGTTTACTAAAATCAAAGCCAATGGATTGTAAGAACCATTTTTCAACGGATACATCCTTCCATTAACTTCTTGAAAATACTCAACTCCAAGTGCCAAAAACAACGGACTGACACTGTTCGGACTGACCGCATTCAAATGGTTGATTGCGACGGTGGGCGTGTTGTCCCACGGAAAGATAACAGTCTCCGAAGTCGCTACTTCAAAAGTTTCAGCTTCAAAATTAATTGCAGCACCTGCCGAAATAATTTTAAAATGACTAGTCCCTCCTGGAGCTGCAATCATGTTAGCTGGAATAAATGATGCCACATCAACCGAAACTTCACCGCTAGCTCGATCAATTGTCCCAACAAAAGGCGCAAACAAACTGGTTCCCAATTTGCCTCTAATGTTAAACTCAAAGCCCACAAGCAATTCCGCCTCACCATCAATTACATTACGCAATCCACGTTCATTAACTAAATCAGCTTGGATCACTTTAATCATGCTCTGGGTCAATCGACTCACCATTCTGCTGTCTGCAGAATTCAAAAGCAATGTTCGCAAAGCAGTTCGCAAAGTTTTCCCCGCCTTCCCTGCTCTGCCAAATTCAGCACCATTCTCCCTCGTTCGCTGAAACGCTGGATCGTTCGCAATTCTACTCGCTTCAATGCCACCTTTCTCCCGAGCCAAATGCCCGTCCTTGGTTTTGTAAAAAGTAATATCCCCGATAGTACCTTTTAATTTAATTATGCCTTTCTGTCTTGCCATAATTTCTACAAAATTTAAGTTTAAAATAATCCAACTACTCCCTCATTCCGAATATTCGTTGCAACTAAATCTTCAATGATTTCAAACAAAGATTCCATTAACTAATCGACATTTCAAAAAGCAACGGTCAAAAACGGTACTATAAAGCACATAATTACCTACTTTAGTCAATTAGTAACCGACTAATTTTCATAACTTTACAAACTAAAACTTCCTTATAGAAGCAAATAAGAAAAATAAGAGTAGATAATAGATTAAAAACAAAAAGTGTGATTGCAAGTAACGTCAGGGTATGTATTTATCCAAAAGATGTACAACGGATTACTGGTAAAACATACCGACAAGCAAGGTTGTATTTGAATAAAATCAAAACCAACTTGAATAAAGAACCACACCAACTAATTTCAATTGAGGAATTTTGTGTGTATTCAGGGCTTCAAATGGAACATGTTTTACGTTGTATAATCGGATAAGAGTTTAAAAGGCCATTCAAGAAAAGCCTCATATACTTCCACAATAAAGCAATACCAGTTCAATAACTAGTTCAACCAGTAGTTCAAATAACGAACCACTACTCAAAAGAAAATCCATCGTCAAAATCACCCTCAAATTTAAAACGTCAAAAAACAATCAATACTCCCTTTTTTAATTTCACCCAGTCATTGCGAAGAATGAAGCAATCTGGAGGGGGAAAAAATAAAAAAAACAGAGGTTTACCCCAGCCCTAAAGGGAGACCTCTGTTTTTTTTTTAGAAAGATAACTCGTTGAAATAATCAGTCCCCTTTTTTAATTTCACCCTTTAGGGAGGGGGAAAAAATTAAAAAACACCCATCCCCTTACCTTTTCCACCTTCTCCCAATCATTGCGAAGAATCAAGCAAACTGGCGAGAAAAAAATAACGT
>NZ_FNRD01000003.1 GCF_900107635.1 Flavobacterium gillisiae | reverse complement strand
TATCAAAATAAATTATTTGAAGCTAAAAGTATAGTGTTCAATTCGGGAATTGAATAGGGGAAATTAAGTTCGATTATGGTCTTAAATTAGTTTTAGGAGTATAATTTTAGGATTATATGAATTTTAAGGAGATGAATTGAAATAGAAAATACTGCTAGATGTCAGTTTGGTACTACTTAGAGATATAGTTGTCAATTCGGGAGGGGAGTTGTCAATTCGGGAGCATTTGTTGTCAATTCGGGATCATTTGTCAATTCGGGAGTATTTGTTGTCGATTCGGGAGCGGACTTGTCATTTCGGGATCATTTGTTGTCAATTTGGGAGTATGTGTTGTCAATTCGGGAGAATTTATTGTCAGTTCGGGAGAGGAGTTGTCAATTATGGAGCATTTGTTGTTAATTCGGGAGAAAGAGTTGTTAATTCGGGAGTATTTGTTGTCAATTCGGGAGTATTTGTTGTCGATTCGGGAGCATGTGTTGTTATTTCGGGATAAAGACTTGTCAATTCGGGAGGGGAGTTGTCATTCCGGGAGAAAGAGTTATCATTTCGGAGTATTTGTTGTCATATCGGGAGAGCAGTTGTCGATTCGGGAGTATTTGTTGTCGATTTGGGAGTGTTTGTTGTCGATTCGGAGTATTTGTTGTCATATCGGGAGAGCAGTTGTCGATTCGGGAGTATTTGTTGTCGATTTGGGAGAGGAGTTGTCAATTCGGGAGTATTTGTTGTCGATTCGGGAGCATGTGTTGTTATTTCGGGATAAAGACTTGTCAATTCGGGAGGGGAGTTGTCATTCCGGGAGAAAGAGTTATCAATTTGGGAGTATTTGTTGTCAATTCGGGAGAAAGAGTTGTCGAAAACGAAGTTTCTGAGTTGCTCGTAAAAGGAACCATACTTACTCATTTTACATTTGAGGTATGGAATGAAATAATAGGGCTAGTTGTGATATACTTACTTGGAGTTTTCATAAGGGGTACCCCTTTATGAGTTTAGGAAGAATTATTTTTGTAATGATAGTTGGAGGAGAAAGAAATGGAAATAGAAAGATGCTGTGAAGTGTCTTTTTTTATGCACTTTTTTTTTAAAGTGAGGAAAGCCGTAAAAGATTAAAATTATAATGGAATACTTTTACTTCATAAAGATGTATCAATATCACTAAAAGTGGGTATTGTAAGAATGATTTGAAAAGCTTTTATTTACGAGCGGAGGTAAATAGGGCTTGAAACTTTAAAAAAGTATAAGTTGTTGATGTTATATATTAGGTGGTAGTAATTCTATCACGAATTAGGTTAAATATCAAGATATGGAAATAATTAAAATTGATTGGGAAAATTGCTTTGGCATAGGTAAGTTAAATCACGAATTTGACTTCAATGCACAAAACTCAAATACATTTATGATTTATGCGCCAAACGGGACAATGAAAACTTCATTTGCGAAAACGTTTGATTTGGTTTCAAAAAATGTACCTAGTAATATGCCTTGTGATAAAGTTCACGTCAAAAAAATACCGAAATATGAAATTTATTCTGATGGTATCGCAATTAAACCTGAAAGTATTTTGGTCATTAATGCTGAAGACAATGGTTTCGATGCCTCTCATCGAATTAGTAATTTTTTAGCAAGTATTGATTTGAAAAAAAAGTACGAAAAAATATATTTTGAACTTGAAGAGCGTAGAATAGAATTTATTAAAAAACTAAAAGCTGTTTCTCAAAGTACAGATTGTGAAACGGAACTTATTGAAAGCTTTGCAGATCAATCGAAAAATACATTTTTTGAAGTTTTGTTAGACACATCAAAAAGTCTAAAAGTGTCATTTGAAAAATATAACTTTCGATACAATGATATTTTTGATAAGAAAGATAATGTCAAAAAATTTTTAGATAAAAATCAAAAACTTCTTGATCAATACGTTTCTGACTACAAAGATCTATTATCTAAATCAAATTTTTTTAAGCAATCAAATAACCCTTTTGGTACAGCACAAGCAAATGAAATTTTAAAATCAACCGAAGACAATGCTTTTTTTGAAGCAGGACATAAATTTGTTTTAGAGGACGGAACTGAAATTATAGATGCCGCTACCTTAAAACAACTTGTCCAAGAAGAAATGAGCAAAATCCTAAGTGATCAAAAGCTTATTCAAGCTTTCGAAAAATTTGATAAAGCAATTGGTTCAAATATAGAACTCAGAACATTTAAAAAAGTCATAGAAAAAGACAATTCAATTTTAGTAGAATTAAGCGACTATAATGGTTTTCAAAAGAAGATTTGGGTAAATTATTTATCAGAAATAAAATCTGATACTGAAGTTTTAGCGAGACACTATGAAGTACAAAAAATTGAAATTGAGAAAATTATAATTGAAGCCAAAAAGGAAATTGATCTTTGGAAAAAAATTATTCAGACTTTCAATTCTAGATTTTATGTTCCTTTTGAGGTCATTCTGGTAAATCAAGAAGATATTCTTTTAAAGGAAGACACTGCTAATTTAGAATTTGACTACATCGATAAAAACGAAAATCCTGTACGTCAAAACAGCGAAAATCTTTTAAAAATTCTTAGCAAAGGAGAGCAAAGAGCATATTTTATTCTCCAATTTCTATTCGAAATTGAATCAAGAAAAAATAGTACGGACAAACACCTGATAATTTTTGATGATGTTGCGGATTCGTTTGACTATAAAAATAAATTTGCTATTATTGAATATATCCGTGACTTACATTTGTCAAACGATTTTCGAATAGTTATTCTTACTCATAATTTTGACTTCTATCGCACAATTGCTTCTAGAATTGCCCTACCACATAAAGTTGTTTACATGGCTACTAAAAGCGATGAAAAAGAAATAAAGCTTCATCTGGGACAGTATCGGAATGACCTTTTTGCGCATTTAGTCTCTAACTACAAAAAGCCTAGATTCTTTATTAGTCTAATTGCGTTTGTCAGAAATATAATTGAGTATACCGAATCTATCGAATGTGAAGATTACAAATTATTGACTAGCTCAATGCATAAAAAGAGAGGTTCTGAAAGTTTAACCGTTCAGAATACTTTTGATATATTTCAATCTAGACTAATAAAGCTTGACGGAAAGACAATAGACTTTGGAAATAAAAATCTATTTGAATTCATATTTGAAACGGCTGATGCAATAAGTAATGATCCTAATTTAAATGAAATTAACATAGAAAATAAAATAACGCTTGCAATAGCTATTAGGCTGAAAGCTGAAATTTATCTTATCTGCAAACTACCAGAAGTCGATTTGAACTTGATTACAAACAATCAGACAAATGTATTATATCAAGCATATAAAATTAAATTTTCCACTAGTCCAGCTGTTTCAATTCTTGATAAAGTTAATTTGATGACCCCAGAGAATATTCATATAAACGCATTTATGTTTGAACCATTGATCGATATGTCAGTAAATCACTTGAAAGATTTATATGAGAAAACGTGTAATCTAAATTAAGAACTGCTGCTAACAGATAAGGTTTCGTTGGACTTGAAAAACGAACAATGAAGCAATGTTGAGCGGAATTGGAGGTAGTTTACTTAAGGGGATTGGTTATTCATAATAGTATAAGGTCGGTAAGGTCTCAGAAAATAGGGGAGTAGCTTTCTGTTTTTTTTGTTTATTATTGGAGATTACTAAGTTTAATAATTCCTGTAAAGTTGTATATATTTGATGATGTTTACTCGTTAACTATAATGCCTGCGCGTCAAAATTGGAATCTATAAAAAAAATATAATGAAAAAATTATTTGCAGTATGTTTATTTACTCTTTTTTCAATAAACACATTTGGACAAAGTATTGTAAAAGACAGTATTTCTCAAAAATATGAAGCGAGTGAAATAATTGCACTTGACGGTTTAAAAGCTGATGTAATTTTCACTAAAGCTAAGGAATGGATTGTGCTAAATTATAAATCAGCAAAAGACGTTATTCAACTAGCAGATAAAGAAAGTTTAAAAATAATTGCGAAAGGTAATTTCAGATCAACATTGTTTATGAAGGAAGGTTTTATTTCTCATACTTTAGTTTTAGATTTTAAAGATGGAAAAATGCGATATACTTATTCTAATTTCAGTTATTATAGCTCTGGTTCAGGAAATATGGATTTTGAAAGCAAAAGTTTAGGTTTCAAAAAATCGATTTTTAAGTCAACTGAAAAAGACATAAAAACTTCAATAGATGAATTAAAAATATATATTTTACAAAATACAAATAAGAAAAGTGATTGGTAAAAAATGCACTACAGTTAACAGCCTTTGAGCTGGTGTATGATTTAGTGGAATTGCCGTTTCGTATCAACTTTATTTTAACACGTTAACCGAAAGGTTACGAAGCATGCGCCATTTCAAAGCGGCAAAGCGTCAGACAACACAGTAGAAAAACGGATAGAACCAGAATGTGGATTCTCACGAAGAATCTGACAGATTTTTTTTGTGTTTATCCGAAGAATTAAAAAAATATGAATTAGCGTTAAACAATAAAAAATCCAAAACAATTCCATTGCCACAAGCAAGTGTCAAGAATTGGGTTACGAAATTGAATCATTTTAATTTTACTAACACATACATAGTAAATGGAAAAGAAGCAATTAGAGTAAAAGAATTAAAAGGTTTTTTAGATTTTGCAATTGAATTAATGTTAGATGAAGAATCAGATGGTTCAATCATTAATTATGCAATAAAAATCATATCTAATAAGCATTTAGATAAAAACGCAAAAA
This sequence comes from Flavobacterium gillisiae, assembly GCF_900107635.1. Taxonomy (GTDB): domain Bacteria; phylum Bacteroidota; class Bacteroidia; order Flavobacteriales; family Flavobacteriaceae; genus Flavobacterium; species Flavobacterium gillisiae. Next base: position 337,490 of record NZ_FNRD01000003.1, on the reverse strand, counting down.
ATTATTACATAAAGCAAATTCATCATCTAGTTTTATTATATCCATATTTAATAAATCTACTTGAAGTTAAAGTTTTTGAAACCCATAATATTGACAAATCAATTATCAAAGAAATTGCAAAAGATATTTATGCTTACGGTGTTAAGAAAAAAATACATGAAGCTTGTTCCTATGCCGTTTATTGGTCATTAAAATATGATTTTAAAATTGACTTAACAACGCTTAAAGATGATTCAATTTTATCAACAGATTGTATATTTATGATGGTTTCATTCCTTTATGACAAAAAACACGAAAAGAAAGCATATTTAAAGGAATATAAAGACCAAGCAAAATATCTTAAAATTGATGATTTTGACAGATATTGGCTTTATATCTACGAAATTCTTCCTTGGACTGAATTGAACGACAAGTACAGAATGATGAAAAAAAACGGTTTAACATTTATAAAAGCGGAATTTAATTAAATATAGGGCGATCGGCTAACAGCTAAGGTTGGGCTTGAAAATCCAACACCCGAGCGAGAGCTAATGGACGAAGTAATAAAGTCCATGTTGAACGGAACCGGCGGTAGTTTACTTATGGGAATTGATTCTTATAGTGGTAGAGTTCAAATATTTTATAATGCGCCTTTTTTGCACGACAAATCAACTATGTTTACTTTAAATTGAGTTCTAAAAAGATCTTTTAGCGCTTTCTATACGAAATCACTCTATCGTTAATCACATAAACAATCAGATAAGAAAAGACAGCTCATGACACAAAATCCAAAGATTTATAGAATTGATCAAAAGCAGCGTATCTTAAAGGATTTAAAAGACGCTGAATCTATAATTGTGAAAGTAATTACTACGTCAATAAAGGTTCTTGGAATCAAGTCAGACTTCAAAGCCGAGAATTTAAAAAGCATAACAAAAGAAAATTTCACATATTATCTCTACTTATTTAATTCAAAAGAATTTGTTTCTGATTGGCATGAATTTTTACCACACAATTTAAGAGATGATGAAAACTTTAGCCAACAAAAACTTTCACTAATATTATTCATAGTAACGGAATATGATATTTTTTGCGTTATTGGAGGTAATGCATATCAAATGATTCTTCCTTTTATTGATCATTCGTTTGGGCTTAATGTTTATGCCAGGATTATGAAACCTGAATTAGACGAATTAGCATCAATAAAATCTAGAGGTATTACAGGGGCAGTTGCAGGTCAAAATCAACAATTCCGTGGAAATTACCGAATAATAGATTTTATAAAATTCGGAAAAGTTCCTCAAGAAATACACTTGAAATTAAGTCAAGAAATAACAGATTTACATTTCAATTTTTTAAAAAGTAAACCTAATGATAGAATCCAAGTATTTGTTGGAAAAGCTTTCAAAATAAAAAAAGGTGTTGATTTTGAAAGCCTACACAAGATCATTATTGAACTGGGTTATATTTCTGAATTAGTTCCATCCGATTATTTAAGCTCATATCAGGAAATCACCGATAATGTATTTATAGATAATTTTTGCAAGCCGGAATTAATTAAAAGAATGTATAATGATATTGGAAATGTAGGAAATCGAAATTTAAGTCCTCATAATAAATTTGAATACGACTTTGCCAATCCCAACAATATTGAAAAATTTTATGAAGCTGATGAATATAAATTAAAAGAAAAAACAGAAGGTGGGGGGTATGTTATGTTTAAAAAAGTAAACGATAAAACTGAAATTTATGATGCTGTTTTGTCAAGAGCTGTTGAGAAATATGGAGATAATGATCTATTTAATTTTAAAATTTTTCTTCAAGGTGTTAGAATTTCTTGTTACCAAAACAATAATAAAAAGAGTACAGTTACTTCAGGCTTTTTATTTCACATTTCAACAGAATTTCCTGTACAAGGAAAACCAGTATTTCTCATAGACACAAAATGGTATATTTTGCGTGATTCGTTTATAAATGATTTGAAAATAAATACGGTACATATCTTAAAAACTTATCCCGCGCCAAAGCATATTCTCAAATTAAGTTGGAATAAGCAATTAATAAATACTGAAAAGCAATATAATTTGCAGTACAATAATATTCCAAACTACATTGTAATTGATACAATTATTACTGATGGTGTGGAATTATGTGATATTTTAAATTATGACGATTCAAATATCTATTTAATTCATGTAAAATATGGCTTTAGTTCTAACATGCGAGAACTCACAAATCAAGTAACTATTGCCGCAAGGCGTTTAAAAGATGCATTAGGTACAAAAGAAAAAAACATATTAGATAAACTTTATAATAGTCTCGTTAAAAAGCAACATAATATTGACGGCTTATCATTAGAAGAATTTAAAAACTTGTTTAATAGAAAAATAACTTTTGTATTGGCATTTACTTCTCAACTAAAAGTTGATTTAAAAGTTGAAAGTCATATTGATAAATTTGAATCGAATATTGCACGATTTTCACTAATTCAATGTTCAAGTGAAATGAGAGCAAATTATTATGACATGTTGACTTTTCAGATAAATCGAGAATGAATGTCATTGTAAGACTCTTTCAATTCATAATATATCTAAAGTAAACTCGTTTTATATGTAAAAACAGATAGTTTGTAGGGTTATGAATGTAGGATCTCTTTACTTGTATATAAATTAGGTTATCTGTATCAGGCCCTCCTACAATAATTCCCTCTGTTTTAAATGTCTCAAACTTTAATTTATAAATTATTAGATGAAAATATAAACAGATTTTTCTTAATTCTAAAAATAAAAACTAAATCATCGATTGAACCATTAAACCTTCTTTAAATTTATCTCTCAAAATCATCATGTCCTCACTCACTTTTTTATCTAAAACTTTTGCATAATGTTGTGTGGTTCGTAAGTTTTTGTGTCCTAGCATTTTGCTCACGCTTTCAATAGGAACCCCGTTTGTGAGTGTTACAGTGGTTGCAAAAGTATGTCGGGCAATGTGAAAAGTAAGTTCTTTTTCAATTTCACAAACGCCGGCAATTTCCTTTAAATAGGCATTCATCTTCTGGTTACTCAAAATGGGTAGCAGTTTGTTTTGATTGCAGCATTCTGGATGATCTTCGTATTTATCAATAATCATTTGGGTAATTGGAAGAATTGGAATCTTCGAAGCCGTTTCTGTTTTCTGGCGGTGTGTAAATATCCATTTCTCTCCGTCAATACCAAGGCTTATGTGGGACTTTGTTAAGTTTTTGACATCAATGTATGCCAAGCCGGTAAAGCAGCTAAAAAGAAAGATATCGCGTACTAATGATAATCTATCTGTTTTGAAATCTTTGTTGATGATATTCTGAATCTCTTTCTCTGATAAATATACGCGTTCCACTTCTCTGACTTTGGCTTTGTAGTTACTGAAAGGGTTTCTGTCAATCCAATTATTGGCCAAACATATTTTGATGATTTTGCTGAAGTTCTTTATGTATTTAACCGCGGTGTTGTTGGCGCAGTTTCGAACACTACGCAAGTAGAATTCATAATCGGTTATAAAAGCATGGTTTATTTTATCAATCTCGATATCGGATATTTTGTATTTCCATTCCAGAAAATCTTTGGTGTGCTTTAAAGAAGTATTGTAACGTTCCAATGTTCCTGGTGCATATTCTTTACCCACCAATTCTTTGATTTTGTTGTTGTGGTCTTGGAAGATAGGGATGAGGGTTCTGCGGCGTTCTTTGATACCTAGTAATTTGTTTTTTAATGTTTCAGAATTTATAGGAATGTCGGTTTTGATTAAGTTTTTCTCAGCATCGTATATTTTGGATTTCAAATGTTCAAGATGTCCATTTATTGAACGAGCTTCTTCTGAGGCACCCCTCATTTTAGACATTTCGGTATGCCATTTGGAGGGATCAATAAACTTTCCTGTACTATTATCAATGCGTTTGCCATTGATAGTTATTCTTTGAAAAATAGGAACTAACCCTTGTGCGTTGACTTTGGCTCTTTTTAAGTAAAAGAGGATTGAGATGTTTTCATTCATAGCTGGTGACCTTTAAGTTAATAGAAATTTAAAATTACTATCAACACAAAACAAGATGTCCATTTAATGAACTCCTTGCTATTATTGGGATTACCATAGGTAGGGGCACAATTTTTTTGAATTTTGCAAGTGCCCCGAATAGTACCCCTTTTAATATGATAAACTATGAATAATTTGGAAGGGGTATAAAAGAAAAAACCCTCTAAATCATACGATTTAAAGGGTTTTGGGAGGTTATTTGAATTAACCAGCGGAGAAAGAGGGATTCGAACCCCCGGACCTGTTACAGTCAACAGTTTTCAAGACTGCCGCATTCGACCGCTCTGCCATTTCTCCAGTGAGCGACAACCATTACCTGATTGCGAGTGCAAATATAAGCACCTTTTTCGATTAACAAAAACAATTTGAAGAAAAATTTCAACTGTTTTTTAAACTATTTTTTAATCGTTTCATTTCCTTTATATTAGCTTGAAAATATTTTTAGAAATAAAATCAAAATATTTTAGTATTTTACATATTCCGTGATTTCTAAGCCGTATCCAATCATTCCAACTCGTTTTCCTTGCTCTGTATTTGAGACTAATCTAATTTTAGAAATATCAATGTCGTGTAATATTTGAGCACCAATCCCATAATCTTTACTATCAATAATGATTTTAGGAGCTTTCATTTTTCCTTCTGATTGTAATGCTTTCAATTCGGAGATACGGTTCAGTAAATTTACGGACTGCATATCTTGATTGACAAAGATAACAGCTCCTTTACCTTGCTCGTTTATGATTTTAAACATATCATCAAGCTGCTGGTCTGCATTATTAGTTAAAGTACCTAATAAATCGTTATTTACTTGAGATGAATTGATTCTTGTTAAAACAGGCTCGCCTAGATTCCAAGTTCCCTTCGTAAGTGCGATATGAATTTGTTTATTGGTCGTTTGCTCGTACGCTCTCAAACGAAAAGTACCAAAACGAGTTTCTATATCAAAATCATCTTTTTTAACAATCAGACTGTCGTGTTGCATTCTGTAGGCTACTAGAGCTTCGATAGAAACTAATTTTAAATCGAACTTTTTAGCCACTTTTGCCAATTCAGGCAAGCGTGCCATAGAGCCATCTTCGTTCATAATCTCTACAATAACTCCCGCCGACTTAAAACCGGCCAATCTTGCGAAATCAATAGCAGCTTCAGTATGACCTGTTCTTCTAAGGACGCCTCCTTGTTTAGCTATCAAAGGAAATATATGTCCCGGTCTGGCTAAATCATGTGGTTTGGTATCAGAATTAGCGAAAGATAAAACAGTTTTAGCTCTATCTGCAGCAGATATTCCTGTGGTTACACCACCACCTCTCAAATCTACAGAAACCGTAAAAGCAGTTTCCATCGGGTCAGTATTGTTAGTAACCATCACGTGTAATCCTAATTCTTTACAACGGCTTTCAGTTAATGGAGCACAAATCAACCCACGGCCGTGAGTAGCCATGAAATTAATCATTTCCGGTGTTACTTTTTCGGCTGCAGCCAAAAAATCACCTTCGTTTTCACGATCTTCATCGTCAACAACTATGATTATTTTCCCTTGACGGATGTCTTCGATTGCTTCTTCTATTGTGTTAAGTTGTATTTTATTTTTAACCATGATAGGTATTTATTTTTTAGATGGAAATAATTTTTGAAATAGTTTTTGGAATGGACTTAAAATAACGTCCATGTTTATTAATCCTATATCATTTGTTGCGCGATAGGTTAATAGTATAGCTAATGGGGTCAGAATAAAGGATGACATCCAGGCTCCCATAAAAGGAGATAGGCCATTTTCTTGTGCTATTTTTTTTCCGAAAGTGTTTATAAAGTGAAAGGAAATAAAAATTAAAACAGCAAATATAATAGGCAATCCAAGACCACCTTTTCTAATAATGGCGCCCAAAGGAGCTCCTATAAAAAACATCATAAAACAGGCATATGCGATTACAAATTTATCGTAAAATGCAAGTTGATGGTTGTTAATGTTTTTCTGTTTGTTTTCTAAGTTAACCCTAGTAGCATCAATGGAGTATCCTGTACTGACCGTGTTGCTGTTTGCCATTTTTAATATCTCCAATTTTTGTTTATCAGTATACACTGATAAAATATCGGCGGGAAGTTGTTTTCTTTTCTCGACGACTGTTTTAGGGAGAATGTTGTTGTTGGTTATTCCAGTTCTTAAATTGATGTTTTCCGAATACGATACGATTTCGGTTTTCAAATTTTTATGCAAGGAATCCAATGTATAGCTTAACTCATTAATCGTTAGCATTGTATTGGTGTTGGCGATATTATTTTCATCGACGTCCACTTTATTCAATTGCGATAAATCGATGTTGAGAGTATATTTTTTGAAGGCGCTTTTCGCGAAAGGCAATTTTGCTCTGTCTTCATATTTTTTAGGAACGAGATCCTCATAATAGTTACCGTTATTAAGTACTAATTGTAAGATACTAGATTTCTCGCTGCTGACTAATTTTCCGTCTTTTGCTTTGATTACGGTTTTACTTCCGTCACCTATACTGGATTTCTTATGGATAGTAATACCAGTCAAAATATTCCCGTTATCGCCAGACTTTTTATTGACTTTGATATTGTAATCTCCCACATCGCTAAACTGTCCTTCGGCTATGGCCATGGCTGGTTTTACTTGCGCGATGTTTTTTCTGAAATTGATAAATTTATATTCTGCGTACGGAATTACATTGTTGGCAAAAAAGAAAGCAACAATACTTAATAAAAGAATAAATGCGGTGAGGCTTCTCATAGCTCTTTGCAATGATATGCCCGCTGATTTCATAGCTGCAAACTCATAGTTCTCCGCTAGATTTCCAAAGGTCATTATCGAAGCAAGCAATATGGAAAGGGGTAATACCAGCGGAATTATTCGAGGCATCGAGAACATCAAAAACTTAATGATTAAAGCTATATCCAGATCTTTACCAGCTAGTTCAGCTATAAAGAGCCAAACAGTCTGCAGTATGAATATAAAAAACAAGATTACAAATACCGTAGTAAATGTAATCAGGAATGTTTTTAATAAGTATTTGTCGAGAATTTTCACCTAGAGTATTAATCTAATTTATTGATGTAGTAATTTGGATATTTACTTTCGGCAAAGGTAAATTGATTTTTTGACAAAGGTTGATTGGTTTTAAAAGAATTAACGGTTAAAGTAGTTTTTGTTCCTTTTTTACCCATTTCTATCAAATTATAGATGTGTTTTGTTTGAACATCAATACCCAATAGTATTTCTTTTCGCTGATCTCTAGGATTAGTAGGGATTAATTTGATGTATTGTATTTTGCGTCCTCTTACATCTTGTAGGATATCCATAGAGTATTTGTAACCACTATTGAAAAATGTTAACATTTTTGAAGGTGTAATGGCACTGTCATCTTTTTCGTTAAAGCTCGAAATCGTAATTTCTTCATCTTCCGGAACAATAGTATAGGTTTTTTTACCGTCGAATATTTTAGTAATACCCATGAAATTCAAAACGTATTGATTGTTTTTCATCGTTACATTTCCTTTACTGTCCTGATTGATATTTTCTTTTGAATTGTTCAAAGAATATTTAAAATCAATTACAATGTTGTCATAACTTCTAACTTTTGCAGTCACTTGATCTAAAAGCGCTTTTGCTTTTTTGTCTTGTGCTTGTGTCGAAAAGCTAAAAAGTAGGATAAATGTAATTAGAATAATTTTTTTCATAGTATTAATTATTTTGTTCATTGTTAAAAAATTGATCAAGAGAACTCATGTCTAAGATGTTTACACCACGTGCTTTACTTCCTTCAAACGGTCCTACGATTCCAGCAGCTTCTAATTGGTCGATTAGTCGGCCAGCTCTGTTGTAGCCTAGTTTTAGTTTTCTTTGTAACAATGATGCTGAGCCTTGTTGTGCATTAACAATAATTTCGGCAGCTTCTCTAAACAAAGTATCTCTCTCGGAGATATCTACATCAAGATTGATGCCACTATCTTCTCCCACGAACTCTGGAAGTAAATAAGCTGTTGCGTATGCTTTTTGGGAACCAATGAAATCGGTTATTTTTTCTACTTCGGGCGTGTCTATAAAAGCACATTGTATACGCACAATATCATTACCATTCGTATAAAGCATATCTCCACGTCCAATTAATTGATCAGCTCCAGAAGTGTCCAAAATAGTTCTTGAATCGATTTTTGATGTTACTCTAAAGGCAATTCTAGCAGGGAAGTTGGCTTTGATTAAACCTGTAATTACATTTACCGAAGGTCTTTGTGTTGCTATAATCAAATGAATTCCTATCGCTCTGGCTAATTGTGCTAAACGGGCAATGGGAACTTCGACTTCTTTTCCGGCGGTCATTATCAAATCGGCAAACTCATCCACTACTAATATAATGTAGGGTAAAAATCGATGTCCATTTTCAGGATTTAGTTTTCTAGCCTTAAATTTATCGTTGTATTCTTTAATGTTTCGTACCATCGCATCTTTCAATAACGAATAACGGTTATCCATTTCCACGCAAAGAGAGTTCAAAGTATTGACTACTTTAGCATTGTCAGTAAGGATGGCATCCTCGCTATCTGGAAGCTTCGCTAAATAATGTCTTTCAATTTTATTAAAAAGAGTAAGTTCTACTTTTTTAGGATCGACCAATACAAATTTAACTTCCGCAGGGTGTTTCTTGTAAAGCAATGAGGTAAGAACAGCGTTTAAACCCACAGATTTTCCTTGTCCGGTAGCACCTGCCATCAATAGGTGAGGCATTTTTGCTAAATCGACCACGAAGGTTTCGTTAGAAATTGTTTTACCCAATGCAATGGGTAGCTCCATTTCAGCTTCCTGGAACTTAGCAGAACCAATTACACTTTTCATGGAAACCATGGTTGGATTTTTGTTAGGAACTTCGATTCCTATTGTTCCTTTCCCAGGAATAGGAGCAATGATACGAATTCCTAATGCCGAAAGTGATAAAGCGATATCATCTTCCAGGTTTTTAATTTTTGAAATACGAATTCCCGCTTCAGGAACTATTTCATATAAGGTTACAGATGGACCAACAGTCGCTTTAATTTGTGCAATTTCTATTTTGTAATTGCGCAGCGTATCTACAATTCTGTTTTTGTTTTCTTCTAATTCTTCCTGATTAATCGTGATTCCACCAGTTGAATATTCTTTTAAAAGATCAATTGTAGGGTATTTATAGTTGGATAAATCCAAAGTAGGATCGAATAAACCAAAATCAGAAACTAGCCTTGAAGCTAAATTCTCTTCAATAAGATCTTCTTCAGGTGCTGTTTCAATAACAAATGAATCATCAACGGCATTTTTATCCATCAATACTTCTTCAACAGCCTTTGGTTTAACAACGGGATCGAGATTGATTTCTGAAGAATGACTTATCGTTGGTTTTAAAGCTTCTTTGTTAACTTCAAACTGCGAAGGTTTTGGAAGCGGTGGAGGACTATCTAATTCTTTTTCTTCCGCTATGGCGAACTCTTCTAAATTATAAGAGCTACCCTTATCAGGAGATGTATTCGAGCCTAAATCCGACTTGATTTCTTTTTTTGTGTTTTCGAAAAAAGATTGGATTCTTTCCGGAGAGAGTTTAAGTTTAAAAATAACATAAAGAATCAGACCGAAAATCAAAGTTAAAAGTGTTCCTGTTTTTCCAATATAATCTTGTAGGAATAAATTCAACTCATAACCAACAGTTCCTCCTAATTCAGGTACTGAAGTAGCAAAAAAACCAAATAATACCGACAAAATAATAATAGCAAATAAGTCCCAGAACCAGATTCCTTTCAGCTTCTTAGATGAAATGCCAAGAATGAAAAAGATTCCAGTCAAGAAAAATAAGCGAACAAATAGAAAAGAGGCAAGTCCAAAACCTTTGTAAACAATCAAATCTGCCAAAAAAGCCCCGAATTTACCAAGCCAATTTTGAACCGTTTCCGATCGATCTGTAAGTTCAGAAACGGCACTTTGATCTTCTTGTCCGTGAATGTAAAAGGAGATAAAAGCAACCAGTAAAGCAACAGAAAATAAGATTAAAAGACTGCCCAGCACGATCTTGTGCTGTTTCGTTAATACCCACGGTGTACTTTCTTTAGCTTTTGAATTGTTTTTCTTGTCTAAAGGTTCTTTTTTTGTTGTTTTCGCCATCCTTGATTGTATGTACTAATGCCTAAAAAATTAGTGGCACGTATATGATTAAACCGATAATTATTGCTGTTAAAGCTGCAAAAAATACAGCTCCTGCGGCAATGTCTTTTATGAAACCAATTCTTTCATGATAATTGGGATGAATAAAATCAGCGATTTTTTCCACAGCCGTATTTAGGCCTTCAATACTCATCACAAAGCCGATTGCCAAAGTTTGGAAAAGCCATTCCGTTGCAGTAATGTGAAAATAAAATCCAGCAATGGTAATTAAAATTCCCAATGAAAATTGGACCATTATACTGTGTTCCGTCGTGATTAACTTGATAGCGCCTTTTACGGCATAACCGACACTTTTCAGCCTTCCTGTAACGAAGCTATTGTCTTTTTGAAATTCCATTAAAGTAATGTTATAGTACGGCTAAAGCAGCCTCGTAATTTGGTTCACTAGCAATTTCTGGAACTTGCTCTGTATGGATAATTGTACCGTTTGTGTCAACCACAATAAGCGCTCTTGAGTGCAAGCCAGCCAATGGACCGTCAAGGATTTCAAGACCGTTTGTTTTACCAAAATCTCCTGAATTAAAGTCAGATAAGTTAACTACATTTTCAAGTCCTTCAGCGCCACAAAAACGTTTTTGAGCAAATGGTAAATCTCTAGAAACACATAATACTGCTGTATTTTCTAATTTACCAGCACTTTCATTAAACTTTCTTACTGAAGTAGCACAAGTTCCAGTGTCGATACTTGGGAATATATTTAGTACCAATCTTTTTCCTGCGAAATCACTTAGTGAAGCTACAGATAGATCGTTTTGTATTAATTTAAAATCAGCTAGTTGCGTTCCCACTTTTGGTAATTCTCCTGAAGTATGTATTGGATTTCCTCCTAATGTAATTGATGCCATGTTTTTTGTTTTTCGTTGTGGTTCAAAAGTATGAAAATTATTTAAGAATTAGGTTTTAAGATTTAAGATTTTAGAACATTGAACAAACGTGTGTAATCGAGTGTCTTTTTGATAAATAGGCCGTAAAAGAAAAAAACGCATCCATTTCTGAGTGCGTTTTTCGTATGATTGAGCCCGTTGCCAGACTTTTATTTATCGATAGAACCTAAAACTCGTTTCATAAAAGTGTTTAAGGCCTCTTTTTTATCAGTTCCATTTTTTACCATTTTATGAACTTCTATTGCGCCATACATGTTAGAAATTAATTCACCGATGACATCTAATTCTTCATCTTTTAAAGATGGGATTTCTGTCATTGCTTCCAGAACGTCGATAGTTTCAATGATATAGTCTTGATCATTTTCTTCTATAAACTGCGTCAAATGCTTTATTACGGGTAATTTCATGTTTTTTATTTATATTTTAGAAATGAAAACAGTTAAATAAATTATACTATTTCATTCACTAATTCAATTAGCACTTCTTGTTTGTTAGTTTGTGTTTCGTTTACCAATACCCCGTTTACGAAAGTCGCAAAAGTAGGAAGGTTACTTACGTTGGCCAATTTTCTTGATTCAGGAGAGTTTTCAGCATCAACAAGTACAAAAGTAATTGCATCGTTTTCTGAAGCCAATTTTTTGAATTTTGGTTTCATTATTCGACAATTCCCGCACCAAGATGCCGAAAATTGAACGACTACTTTCTCGTTTTTTGATATTAAATTCTGTAATGTATCTTCGTTTAAATCTATTAACATATCGTTTAAATTTCAAAATGCAATTGCAATAGTAATATTCAATATTTTTAATCGAAAATTGTTATTGCAATTGACATTGTTATTGATTTAGTTTAAGCTTAAGTATTCAGCAGTACTTTTTCTGTCAGCGCTCATTGCTTCTTTTCCAGCTTCCCAGTTTGCAGGACAAACTTCTCCTTTTTCTTGGATATGAGTATAAGCATCAACCATACGTAAATATTCGTTTACGTTACGACCAAGAGGCATATCGTTTACACTTTCGTGGAAGATTTTCCCTGTTTCATCAATTAAGTAAGTCGCTCTAAAAGTTACGTTTGATCCTTCAATCATTACTGAGTCAGTTTCTTCACTGTATTCAGTTGAGTCGATATCAAGGATACCTAATATGTTAGATAAGTTTCTGTTAGTATCTGCAAGAATTGGGTAAGTAACACCTTCAATTCCACCATTGTTTTTTGCAGTGTTTAACCAAGCAAAATGAACTTCATTTGTATCGCAAGAAGCACCAATTACTATTGTATTTCTTTTTTCAAATTCCGGTAAAGCTGCTTGAAAAGCGTGAAGTTCAGTTGGGCATACAAATGTAAAATCTTTTGGGTACCAAAATAAAATTACTTTTTTGTTGTTTTTTGTAGCTTCTTCAAAAATGTTTATTTTCAAGTTGTCTCCCATTTCTGAGATAGCGTCAACTGCAATACTTGGGAATTTTTTACCTACTAATGACATAATTATATGTTTTATTATTAATTTTTGTTTCGGCAAAAGTAGGTAATAAGGTCATGTTCAAACAATCAGTTTTAATTATATATTTTGATAGAGCTATAGTTTTAGATTATTGTATTAAAAAGCAATGCCACAACTGTAAGATAGTCATGGCATTAGGAATGTATGTGATTAGTCGTTTTCTTAATTAATTTTTTGCATCAGTTACCAATTGTCTGATTTTGATATTGAATGCAGCAAATATCAAAGTCATAAACGGACTCAATATATTAAAGAAGGCATACGGCAAGTAATCTAAAGTGGAAACACCTAGCGTACCGGATTGATAAGCTCCGCAGGTATTCCAAGGGATTAATACAGAAGTGACTGTTCCGGCATCTTCAAGTGTTCTACTTAAATTTTCTGGAGCAAGACCTTTTTCTTTATATGCTTTTGCAAACATTTTACCGGGAACTACAATAGCTAAATACTGATCAGAAGCAGTAATGTTTAACGCTAAACAACTTCCAACAGTAGAAGCGAATAGTCCGAAAGTGGTATGTGCTAATTTTAATAATGTATGACTTATTCTTGCCAAAGCACCTATAGCATCCATAATTCCTCCAAAAACCATAGCACAAAGAATCAACCAAACGGTGCCTAGCATTTTTTGCATCCCTCCTGAAGTAAAGAGATCAGCCAGCGTTTTATTATCGGTAGGTATTTGTATTTTTCCAGTTATGGCATCCATAACTCCTTTGTAAGCAGATTGGAAAGTCATATGCTCGACACCTGCAATTTGATTTATAATATGGGGTTGAAATACTATAGCGAAGATTCCCGCTAATAATGTTCCGATTAATAACGCAATTAAAGGCTCTGTTTTTTTGATGATTAAGCCAATTACGATCACGGGTACCACAAACAACCAAGGTGAAATAGTAAAAGAAGCTTCAATATCTGTTAGCAAGGCGGCAATATTTACATCTCCTTTTATGTCAACAGATAATCCCAAGATAATAAATAAGATTAGTGTAATAACATACGTTGGAATGGTGGTTAATGTCATGTATCTAATGTGGGTAAACAAATCAGTTCCAGCCATTGCAGGAGCAAGGTTAGTTGTGTCTGACATCGGTGATAATTTATCTCCAAAATAAGCGCCAGAAATTACTGCTCCAGCAACCATACCTAAATCAAATCCCAAGGCACCACCAACACCGATTAGAGCGATACCAACGGTAGCACTCGTAGTCCACGAACTTCCTGTCGCAATAGAAATTATGGAACATATAATTACGGTAGCCGGTAAAAAGATAGCTGGACTCAGAATTTGTAAGCCGTAATAGATCATTGACGGAATGATTCCGCTTATTAACCAGGTACCAGCCAGAGCACCAACCATTAGCAATATTAGAATGGCACCAACAGTAGATTTTATGTTTTCAGCTACTTCCTCCATCATTTTGTGATAAGTAACTTTGTTAAAAAAGCCTACAATCGCAGCAACAGCAGCGCCTAACAATAAAACAAATTGATTACTGCCGCTCAAAGCTTCATCGCCATATACATATACGTTAAAACCGAGCATTGCGACAAGTGCCGCAACTGGAATTAAAGCTTCCCAAATTGATAATTCTTTATTTCTGTGAATTTTTGTATCCATTCTATATCGTTTGAGTTTGCAATATAGATAAAAAAGTTCCTATCAGCCTAAACAGATTTTGTGAAAACTTCCGTTCAGCTATTTGTTTAAATGAAATATCTTTGCGAAAAACGGATATATTTCTGTTTTTTTATTAGAATTTGATTTCCATTGTAGGGAAAAGGACTTAAATACAGTTCTCCTTTTAAAAACGAGGCTTACACTTTTAAGTCTATTTACAAGTTGTTAATGTGCACGGGTAGAGTTCCTTGAGAGGGTAGGTTCTCAAGTAATTGATTCGCGGCCGCTTCCTGAAACTCCTCGAAATCTTGATATACCTGAACAAGACCACTAACGGATTGTAAGTCCGGCAAAATTTGTAAAGCATAAGGGTTACCAAATACATATAAAATACATTTTTTTGATAAAAATAATTTTTTGAGTAATTGTAAAACAGCCTCTTCAATGTCAAAATTATTCATTGGTTTTGCCTTTGGAACAAAAAGAGCAATAATTATAGTGTCATAATCCTTTAGACTTTTTTCAATTGCTGATAGACTATTCGTAGTATCCATTTCTACAGAATATTCTTTTGCAGATAGGGAAGGAGCAAGGGTTTTGAAAAAAGTATTCTCAGTGTTTTTATAGATACTCAGTTTTGCTAATGTGCCTCTTTTCACTGCATCAGTAGCAACTGCTGTGTTTTTATTGTCTTTAAGCTTAGTAAGACAGCGTTGGGCTATTTTACGATTCAAAAGAGAAGCTGTTGCAAAATCTAATTCTGTAGTTGTTTGTTTTTGTTCTTCGAATAACCCTGCTTTTTTCTTGCATTTCATCAAGCGATTGTAACTTTCTTCAATGCGTTCTGGAGTTGCATTTTTAAGTATTTCTTGAATGCCTTCTGGTACATTTTCGGCAAAGCACAAAACGTCATTTCCAGCATTAAAGGCTTCCCATTCCAGTTGGCCTTTTCTTTCGTACAGCTTGGAAACACTATGCATGTTCAATGCATCCGAAATCACTAGTCCATCATAATTCAATTGCTTTCGCAAAAGGGTCTCAATCACTGATTTGGATAAAGTAGCCGAAGTATTTGCTCCTTCATTCAACGCAGGAACAGCGAGATGTCCTATCATAATTGAGTCGACATCACTTTCGATTCCCTTTATAAAAGGATATAATTCATTTTCAAGTAATTGCTCCAACGTTTCCTCTAAAACGGGTAATCCTAAATGAGAATCTACGTTCGTATTGCCATGTCCTGGAAAATGCTTTAGGCAGCCTAAAATACCTACGTCGTTCATTCCGCGTAAGTATTCCAAAGCAAAATGGGCTACCTTTTCTTTGTTTTCGCCAAAGGAACGGTATCCAATCACTGGATTATTCGGGTTGTTATTGATATCAGCTAGTGGTGCCAAATTATAATGAAGCCCCGCTGATTTTAAATCTAGGCCTATTTGTTTTCCTACTTCATAAGCCAAATGAGATTCACTAATTGGCAAAGCGCCTAATGTTATGGCATAAGGATATTGTGGTGTTTTTTCGACGCGCATGGCTAATCCCCATTCCGCATCAATGCTCATCAATAATGGAGTAGTAGCGCACTTTTGATACCGCACAATTAAAGCAGTAAGTCGCTGGTAACTGTCGTCATTAAAAACAATTTTTTTCTTAGTTTCATAATTAGTGGCAGCACTGGCTCTACTATGGAAAAAAGTAAGACCACCGATGTTGTGCTTCTTAATTAATTCTTCAGTTGCTTGAATGTTTTCTTCGGTATCGTTAATAAAAACGGCTGGAAAAAAGAATTGCCCTATTTTTTGTTCTAATGTCATTTTGATAAAAATTATTTTCTACTGATTATTTGCCACAAATCCATAGATTAAAAATAGTAAAGATTGTTAATCAATTTTGCAGATTTTAAATCATTTATATGCTTCGATATTAACTGCGAACTCTCAAATTCAAAAAAAAATTAGTGAATTAGTGGCTATCGAAAATAGTCGTGCTATTTCCCCTCCGATTTCTTTCCAAAATCCCTCGGAAAAATCAAGAATCTTGACAGAATCAATCCGGGAATAGTGGCTAGAAATACCCAGATAAAGAAGTTTCCGTAGCCTAAATATTCTTGGATAAATCCGCTTGCCATACCGGGAAGCATCATTCCCAATGCCATAAATCCAGTAGCAATCGAGTAATGCGAGGTTTTCGATTCGCCGTCCGCCACATAAATCAAATACATCATAAAGGCAGCAAAACCAAAACCGTAACCAAATTGCTCTGCAATAACAGTAGCATAAATATAATAAACAGAGGAGGGATGAAAATGTGCTAATAAAACAAATCCAATTATAGGCAAGTGCATTGCCAGAATCATAGGTAGCATCCATTTACCAAGACCATCTTTTGAGATTACAATTCCGCCAATGATTCCACCAACAGTCAACGCAATCACTCCGAACGTTCCATAGATAATCCCTACATCTTGTGTCGTCAGTCCCATTCCGCCAACACCTTGGTCGTCAATTAGAAAAGGAGTTAGCATTTTAAGTAATTGGGATTCGCCCAAGCGGAATAATAGTATAAATGCCAGCACAAATCCAATTTGTTTCTTTTGAAAAAAACTAGCGAAAACGGCTCCAAAACTGACTTTTGGTTCCAATGATTTCTCGTCTTTAGTTGTCGCTACTTCAGTTCTTGGCGTAGAAAAATAATTGTAAATAGTTAATGCAGCCATAATCAAACCAACGATAACCATAGTGTAAGACCACGCTTTTTGTTTATCGCCATATTCTTGTTCTAGATAACCACCAATTATTACAATCAATCCATTTCCGGTAAGCATGGAAAGACGATAGAAGGTACTGCGTATTCCAAGAAAAAAAGATTGTTGTTCTTTCTCTAAAGCCAACATATAAAAACCATCACTTGCAACATCATTCGACGCAGATGCAAAAGCCGCGACCCAAAAAATGGCAAGACTTATTACAAAGAAATTATTCATAGGAATCGTTAATCCCACAAGTAAAAAGGCAATAGAAATTACTAATTGCATGGCTAAAAACCACTTTCTTTTGGTCGCGTACATATCGATAAATGGACTCCATAATGGTTTTATTACCCAAGGGAGGTACAATAGACTCGTATATATTCCGATGTCTTCATTGTCAATTCCCAGGTTTTTGTACATAATAACCGAAACCGAGATAATGATAGCGTAAGGCAAGCCCGAGGCAAAGTTCAAAAAAGGTATCCAATACCAGGGTCTATTATCTGTTTTCATCATTTAAAGAACTTTGAATCGTTTTGGTTTCTGTTGTTTTATTTAAAAGAACTGCCTGACTTTCATTCCCATAATAATCAATAAAAGAGATGGCGCAAATATTATTTTTTTCTAAAAGACTCTTCTGGATTTTGATACTGATACTATCCTTTTTTTCCTTAAAAGCTATTTTATCAATAATTTGACTTGGATTATTAACATCCAGTTTAGAACTGTCTTTGGCACCATAAACCAGTACATAGCGTATTTTGCTCAGCAAGGGGTAATTAAGTGTTACAGTCGAAATCAAATGGTTAGTTGTAATATTAGTAACTGCTGGCATCTCAATGTCTGTTCTTCTTGAATTAGGAACAACATAGGGAAGTGCTGGATACTTGTATTGATTTTGCAAAAGCAAATCGGTTACCGCTTTGTTTCTATTCACAAATGATTTAGCACTGAAAAAAGCATTTCCTCCAATATTTTTATAGGTTCTAGTCAAATCAATCTGATCAGGAATTTCACTTGGAATATTCCATTTTTTATCTGAATCGGTGTTGATTTTATAACTTCCATTCCCCATGTAAATTGCGGTATTTGTTGAGTTCTCAGCCCACCATTTGATCAATTTTGCATAAGAAGCTGTTTTATGGTCGATACTCCAGTACAATTGCGGAAGTAGGTAGTCAATCCAACAGTTTTCCATCCAGGCAACCGGATCTGCAAACAAGTCATCATAATTTGTTTGTCCAGAATTCGTGTCGGAACCTCTTGGATCTACCGATTTATTGCGCCAAACACCAAACGGGCTAATCCCAAATTGAACCCAAGGCTTTATTGTTTTGATAGAAAAGGAACAGTATTTCACAAAATTATTCACGTTCAAACGCCTCCAGTCGGCTAAACTCATTCCCCCACCATACTTTTTGAATGAAGCAGTGTCATTAAAATTTTCTCCCGCTATTTTATAAGGATAGAAATAATCGTCAAAGTGGATGGCATCGATGTCATAGTTCCTAACCACCTCGTCCACTACCGCAATTAAATGAGTTTGGACTTCAGGCAAGGCAGGATTGTAATAGTACTTTCCGCCATATTTAATCATCCATTCTGGATGTTTAAAATAGTCGTGGGTAGGACTTAGAATATCAGTTCTTAAATCCATAGTGGCACGATAAGGGTTCAACCAAGCGTGAAATTCAAAACCACGGTTATGAGCTTCCGTAATCATCCATTCTAATGGGTCATAATAAGGGTTGGGTGCTAGGCCTTCTTTTCCAGTTAAATATTTAGACCAAGGGGCTAGTTTCGAAGGGAAAAAAGCATCACCGACGCTTCTAATTTGTACAATTACAGCATTGTAATTTAATTTTTTATAGGTATCTAAAATTTCAAGATAATCAGCTTTTTGTTTCTCAATAGGATCCGAACCGCTTTTTGGCCAGTCGATATTTACCACTGTGGCAATCCAAACTGCTCTAAATTCGTTTTTAGGATAGTTCGCTTTTTCTTGTGCACTTCCTTCAGAAAAAGACAACAAAATAAAGGAAATAAATAAATATAGGTATTTGCTAGGGTTCATTATCGGGATGTTTTTATAGAGTTCAAAAATAGTTTTTTTAGTGAAGTTTATGAGAAATTTAAGTATTAAATTTTTACTTTTTTGACTACTTCAATTACTTTGCCAAAGCTATTTTTATTAAAACGGCTCAGTAGCCCTATTTTAGATTAAACCAATGTAAATTAAATCATTATGTAAGTATCGTTTTCTTAAACTTTAAAAAATAATTTTTTCTTATAGAAAAACCATAGTAGTAACGACCATAGGCAAGCATAAAGTAGCGCATAAGTCAAGGAAGCTGATTTCTCGTTGTCAAAATTAGGGTTAATCCAAAATTGATAAGCATAGTTTAAAATTGATATTTTAGCATCGGCATTTTCAGGATTCTGAAAAGTAATCATCCCTAAAGCACGGGGCAGGATTCCTGATAGAAAAAAGACAATCATAGGATTCACTCCCCAGATTAAGAAAAAGAAGAATCCTTTTTTAACACCGATTATTTCAATAATGTAATGTATAAAGGTTAGTATAAATAAACCTATTCCGGCACTATATAAAGCATAAGAGCTTGTCCAAAGTGATTTGTTCAACGGGAAAAGAAACGACCATAGTAATCCAGTAACGGTCAAAACACAAGCGATAATAGCCATTTTTTTAATAATTTCAATTTTGGAATCATTAGTAAGTAGCAATTTCCCTATGATTAGTCCTATTAATGCAGTTGCAACGGCAGGAAGCGTACTTAGTATACCTTCAGGATCCCAAGTTTTGGTAGCAGCATACATATGATCTTGCAAAAGATAATAGTCTAACCAAGCGGAAAGGTTCGTTCCTTCATTATAATTTGCGGTTCCAATTCCGGGGACAGGAACGATGGTAAGTATTGCCCAGTAACCAATTAATAAAGCAATTGTAATCACTATTTGTGTGTCTAATTCTGTTTTTAGATAGATTACACTAGCTATGAGATAAACGATACCAATGCGTTGTAAGACACCAGGTAATCTCACGTCCTTAAAACTTTCAATTCCGCTATAGGCTAAGAAAAGTAAAATCGTAAAAATACAAACGGCTAAGAAAAGTTTGATTTTTGGATTGAAATTACCTAATAAAGCATATCCTACAAGAATTGTTATGCTTAGGCGAACGAAAAGTAACGAGATTTGATTATCACTAAAAATGGAGATTCTGCTAAAGAAATTTAAAAATAAACCTAAACTAATGATTCGAAGTGTTCGTGTTATGATCTTAATGAATGTTTCTTGATTCCAATTTTTTTTTGGCATTGCCAAGGGAATAGCAATTCCTAAGACAAAAATAAAGGTTGGGAAAACCAAATCTGTAGGAGTGCAGCCGTTCCATTTTGCATGTAATAGTGGAGTATATACTGCGCCCCAATTCCCAGGATTATTGACGATAATCATCAATAGAATCGTCATTCCCCTTAAAATATCGACTGAAATTATTCTGTCATTTTTCATTATTTTTTATTTTTGAATGAATAGGGGTTTTAGTTTGGAAATGAAATTTTGCCCATTAAAATGGAAGGGATACCTTTTCTTTTTCCGAATTTAGCTTCACCACCTGATAAAGTTTCATTCGCCAAAATTGCAAATAATACCGCTTCTTTCGCGTCACCTGAAATTCCCAATTCATCGGTTCTCTTAAATTCACAAGAAAGCAGTTCGTTTAAATATTTGATTAATAGTGGATTGTGCATTCCGCCTCCTGAGACGTAAATAGTAAATTGGTTGATGTTTAAACCCGCAGTTTTGACAGCATGCTCTATAGCTTCAGCAATTGTTTCAGCACTAAAACGGGTTAATGTTGCTAATAAGTTTGGGACACTGATTGCGTTAGTATTGCTTTCTAGGATAGATTTTTGAACATATCCGATATTGAATAATTCAGGGCTAGTAGTTTTGGGAAATGAAGTTTTAAAGAAAGAATCTGATTTTAGCTGAGATAGCAGAGGTTGATTTACTTGTCCTTTTTTTGCTATTTTAGCGTCTTTGTCGTAAGCCATTTGTGGAAAATGTAAACGTGTAAAAGCATCAATTAAAGTATTTCCTGTTCCTGTATCGGTTACAAAAACTTCTTCAGAATTCATAGTTGATGGTAAATAAGTAAAGTTAGCAATTCCTCCTAAATTTAACATAATTCTATTTTTATCTTTTTTTCCAAAAAGAAAATAATCTCCATACGCTGCCAGCGGAGCTCCTTCACCACCTACTGCCAAATGTTTTTGTCTAAAATCAGATATTGTAATAATTCCCGTTTTTACTGCTATATGATCTCCATCACCAATTTGTAAAGTCGCATTTGGAAATTTATCTATTCTATGTAAGATTTTAGGAATGTGCATTACTGTTTGCCCATGTGATGCTATTATGTCAATTTCAGAGGGCTTCAAGTTCCATTTTAGAAGGACTTTATTTATTATTTTTGCATGTAGCAAGCCAATCCATTCATTAAGTAATACCAAATGTTGAAAATCAATATTTCTTTCAGCAAAAACTGTACGGATTTCTTTTTTAATCTCATTAGAATATTCTGAGGTCTCAAAATTTGTTACTATGACACTTGTATTTTCTCCCGAACCTGAAATTTCACATAAAGCTATGTCAAGTCCGTCCAATGATGTGCCAGACATTAATCCAATAATTTTCCGAACGGGTTTTCTAGCAATATTATAAAGGGATTCAATATTTTTGTTCATGAGTACAACTTTTAAACTTTACTAATATAATAACGGGCCTGATGCGCTAATCTAAAACTGATAGCGTTCATTCGTAGTTTTACTGATAATGCATAAACCGATAAATGTAATTATGGTATTTAAAATAATTAATTCATTATCAAATACATAGCCCCAAAATAGTATTTTTGAGTTTTCATCAATCAAATAGGTTAGTAATGGCGATAATAAACAGATAAAAGGCACTATTTTGTCATTTACTTTTTTTGATTTTAAAAACAGTCCAAACATATATAAACCTAACAATGGACCGTAAGTGTAAGAGGCTACTTTAAAAATCATACCAACAACTGAACTGTCATTTATGGAGTTAAAGACAAGTATTACTAGAAAAATTAAACCAGAAAAACCTAAATGAATGAGATATCTTGTTCTAATCATATTTTTTGCTCCACTATTTTCTACTTTATCCATACCGAGAAAGTCCACGCAAAAAGAAGTCGTTAAAGCTGTTAATGCAGAATCGGTCGTTGCAAAAGTGGCTGCAATTAAACCTAAAAGAAAAATAATAGCTGGTATCGTCGAAAGATGTTTTAAAGCTATTTCTGGGAATAGTAAATCAGTTCGGGGTTTATTGGTTATTAAATCTAGTGGAATAGCAATGCTATTTTTTTTAGCATAAATATAAAGTAGTGCTCCTACGCTTAGAAAAAATATATTGATAATAACGAATATTCCTGTAAAGCTAAACATGTTCTTTTGTGCTTCACCTATATTTTTACAACTTAGATTTTTTTGCATTAAATCTTGATCAAGTCCTACCATTGCTACTGTAACAAATACTCCTCCTAGTATTTGTTTTATAAAATGATATTTACTTGTAAGGAAGTCGTCAAAGAAAAACACTTTAGAGTAGTTGCTGTTTTTTACTTCATTAAAGGCTTCTGTAGTACTCAGATTAAGACTATTACAAATAAAGTAAATTGTCAGAAAAACAGAGGCCACTAAAAAGAAAGTTTGCAAAGTATCTGTTATTATAATTGTTTTTAATCCTCCTCTATAAGTATATGAAAATATCAATAGTAATGAGATTAAGACCGTTATAGCAAAAGGAATATTATAATAATCGAAGACATATCGTTGTAAAACAATAACCACTAAGTATAGCCTAAAGGCTGAAGATATGGTTCTGCTGATCAAAAATATAGAGGTTGCTGTCTTATAACTATATAGCCCCATACGTTGTTCAATATATCCGTATATAGAAGTTAAATTCATTCTGTAGTATAAGGGAAGAAGCAGTTTTGCAACAATAATAAAACCTATTGCATTCCCTATAATGAATTGGAAATATTTGAATTGTTCACCATTGGGTGAACCAACTTCTCCTGGAACGGAAATAAAGGTGACCCCTGAAAGCGCAGTACCAATCATTCCAAAAGCTACCAAATACCATTTTGAATTCTTATTCGCTTTAAAGAAAGCATCATTTCCACCGTCATTTTTACTAACAACATGAGATATAAAGAATAGGATTGCGAAATAAGAGATGAAAAGAATTAGAATTATATGAGGAGTCATTTATATTTTTTTTACTTACTGGCAATTATTGCCGCTCTGACACTTTTGTGTTCTAATAATAATTGTTCAGCATAATCATTATCGATATTCAATTCATCCATAAGCATTTTTACACCTCTTTCTACTAATTTTTTATTGGATAATTGCATGTCAACCATTTTATTGCCATAAACTTTACCTAGTTTGATCATTACTGATGTAGAAATCATGTTAAGTACTAATTTTTGAGAAGTCCCAGCTTTCATGCGAGTGCTCCCGGTCAAGAATTCAGGACCAACTACTATTTCGATAGGATAATTGGACTCCTTAGAAATTAAGCAGTCGCTATTACAAGCGATACTTGCTGTTGAAATATTATTTTCTTTTGCTTTCTTTAGTCCACCTACAACGTAAGGGGTATTTCCAGACGCTGCTATACCAATTACAAAATCTGAATTTGTAATTTTTTGTTTTTTTAAATCATCCCAAGCTTGATTATAATCATCTTCAGCATTTTCAACTGCTTTGCGGATTGCAGAATCACCGCCTGCGATAATTCCAATAACTAGATCGTGAGGGACCCCAAAAGTAGGAGGGCATTCTGACGCATCTAAAATGCCGATTCTTCCCGAAGTACCTGCTCCAATATAAAACAATCTCCCACCCAATCTCATTTTTAAAACAATAGCTTCGACTAATTTTTCAATATTGGGAATTTGCTCTTTAATTGTATCAGCTATTTTCTTGTCTTCGGCATTAATGCCATAAAGAATTTCTTGTACACTCATTTTTTCCAAATTAGAATAAAGAGAATTTTTTTCAGTATCAGGTTTTTTTTCTTTCATTTTTCTTTTTTTTCCCTAAAGAAATTCATTTAAATAAAAACGAGGTAAATAAAGATTAAATACCTCGTTAATTTTTTTAATTAGCAGGATCAGCTGGTGTATTACTGTTATTAAAGCGTTCTGAGTCTGGATAAGGATACCAGTTTCGGTTTCTTTCTGTTGTCGGACGACTAAAACGTCTACTATCTTCTAACTTTAGACCTGACATGTATAATTCAATACAACGATTTCTATAAATTTCGAATAAAAGACTCGCTTGGTTTAATGAACCAATGTATGGAGGTAAATTTGCGCCAATTCCAAATGCATCATTAGCTGTTGTCTTTGTCAATACTTTATCAAGTTCTGCTTTTGCTTCAACGAGCATATTAGGAGTCTTTCTGGCGTATGCCTCAGCTTTAATTAATGTAATTTCTCCAGGTAAGTAAACTGGTATAGCTTTTATATTTGAATTAAAAAAACCAGCGGCAGTCGCGGGACTAGAACCAGGAGTGATGTAAAAGTCGATACGAGCATCTGCACTTATTGGTGCGAGACTACTAGGTAGGCCGAAGCTTCTGTCTATTGGCTGATATACATTGTTGGTTAAAATCGAATTGAAAGCAATTGGATTATTACTTACAGCATCATATGTAAATGTTGATTTAGAGGCTAAATCAACTAAATTGGCATGTTCTATTGCTTTATCATAATTATTAGACATTAGATAGTAGCGTGCTAACAGTGCATTTACGGTATTTTTATATTTAATACCAGATACTAAACCTGTAAATCCATTTGCATTAGCTAAAAAAGGCTCAGTAGACTTTAATGTAGCTATTATTGCAGTTAGTACCTCGGTTCTTGAATTAAATGGAGCATTTTTCATTGTTTTCAATGGGATACTTTCATAAAATTGAATTAATGAACCCAATGCCATTGCTTTATAAATTGAAGCATGTGTAAAAACACTTGCTTTTTCATTTTCAATAGTAATTACATTAATGTTGTCTATTATTTTTTGGGATTCAGCGTTAATTACCAAACATTGTGACCACAGGTTATTGGTTAGTGCATTTTTAGAAGTTAAAGAAACACCTCCAATTGATAATTCACCCTCATCTGCATTACCTGCATTGATTAGTCTCAATTCATTAGTAGAAAACCCGTTTGCTGTAATTATAGTGTAAACAGGGCTTAGTCTAGTTGTACTCCACAACTGCTGGAGGCCATTTGCCGCTCCTATTAAACCATCTCTACTATTAAGAATTTGCTCTTGTGAAGGTTTAGTAGGATCTATGAATTCCTCGTTACAAGAAGTAAATGAAACACTTACTATTAGTATGGATATAAATATTTTCTTCATTTTTTTTTCTTTTTTTTTATTAAAATTGAAATTTTAATGCTAATGAATATGATTTAGGAATAGGCACTGTACCAAAATTATATTTGGCTACAGATGACTGCCCTCCAGAATTAGTTTCGGGGTCAAAACTCGTGAATTTATCCCATGAAAATAAGTTTCTACCACTTGCATTGATGGTTAAGTCATCAAAAAAGTTATTCAATTTCCCGAAAGAATAGCTTAGGGAAACTTCTCTCAATTTAATATAACTACCATCGACAACTCTAAATTCTTCAATTCCATATATGGACCAAATATATCCTCTTGGTAATTCACCGTTAAGTTCTTTTTCAACTAATTCACCACTTCCAACTCCTTGTCTTGTTCTATAATCAGCGTCAAATACATCAACACCTTGAACACCATCAAATAAAATAGACATTCCAAATTTTTTGTAATTTAAATTGGCGCCAAAAGAAATAATATATTCTGGATTAGGGTTTCCTATTTGTTTGTTTAATATCGTTCCTGTGGGCTGTCCAGAAGCATCTCTTATAGCAGTTCCTGTTGAAGTATCACCTTTCTCGACTTGAGGGTAACCAGCAGTAGTTAGTAATAAACTACCGTCGGCATTTCTAGCGTAGTAAGTCCCATAATATATACCAATAGGTTGCCCTTTCTCCACAAATACGGGGGCTCCGGAAGGATTACTGTCTAATTTGAATCTTTGTTGCGGTAAACCAGTCACTTTATTTCTATTGCGGCTATAATTTACGTATAAATCAAGATTAAGATCTTCTTTCTTGATGACATCGTAACGTAACCCAATTTCTATACCTTTATTGTTCATTTCTCCAATATTTTGGATGGTATTGGTAGAGCCTGTTGAACTTGCTAGTTGTACAGGTAAAAGCAAATCTTTTATATCTGCATTGTAATAACTAAAAGATAGATTTACCCGGTCTTTTAGAAGACCTATGTCTGCACCGACCTCGTATGTTGAGCTTTTCTCAGGTCGTAAGTCTAAATTTCCTTTTTTGAAACCTTCGAGGGTAAAGGAAGTATTTCCTATAAGATTTCCTGTAGCATAATTTGTGAACCTTGCATATGGAGTTATTGCTGTTAAACTTCCAGATTCTCCCCACGAACCACGCAATCTTGCAGAGGTTATAGGAGAATTTTGCATGAATTTTTCATCAGATATTACGTAACTAGCACTTACTTTTGGATAAAACTGAGAACGATTTTCTTTTGAAAAAACAGTTGACGCATCTTGTCTTCCAGCAATAGTTATGAAAAGTTTGTCTTTGAACCCTATAGTTTCCTGTAAGTAGTATCCCCATAAATTGTATTTTGATTCGCCAGCGTTAGGCGATCCTGGAAGTAATGTGTTAAAAGCATTAATTGTTTCAACAAATGGTTTTAAGTTTCTTCCTTCAATAGCAAAGAGTTCGTCTCTGTAAGTCTGAATATTATAACCGGCAAAGGATGTTAATTTTATATTTTTAGTAATATTCCAAAGGTATCTCAAGTTCAAATCATTGTTGAATTGTACGACCCTATTTGATGCTTCGGAAACATAACCATCATTAAAGTAAGTTCCATTAACAGGAGCGTATGGATATCTAGGTATAAAAACTTTTCCTTTTTGGTTGTAATTATCTAATCCAAAAATAAAGTCTGCATTGAAGTTTTCGAATGGTTTGAAATTCAATTGAATATCAGAAACCATACGATCTGTCTTTTGTGTGATTTTGAAATTTTCAATTACAGATAAAGGATTTACTCTATTAGGGTCTACTGCCAATAGATCACCATTTGAGCTTCTTTGATTGATATCATAAATGTTATTTGTTATTGTTATAGAATTAATTGGGCTCCAAAAAACATTTCCATCTGGCTTCTCGTTAGAGCTAGAAGTAATATAATTTAGACCAATTGATGCTGTTAGTTTATCACTAAAATCATGCTGTAACCTTAATTTGGCTCCTAATCTTTCAAAATCAGTATTCTTAACAATTCCCTCATTTTTCAAATAACCAATAGAGGAAAAATATTTTGTTTTGTCATCGCCTCCTCGTAAAGAAAAATAGGTGTCATTTCCTATTCCAGTAGTGAAAACATCATCTTGATAATCATATCTTTTTATTCCAGAAATAGTTCGAGTTTCTAGATTTCTACCAGCTACTAATACAGTAGTTGCACTTGCTGGCTGCCCTTGTATCGGAAATAATGCAGGAGAAGAATTGACGAATTGTTTGTCAGACATATTAACATAAACTTTTTTACGGAGGCTATTTGAAGTCATGCTTGTTGAAAACGTATATTTAGTGTCTCCTGATTTTCCTTTTTTTGTTGAGATCAAAATAACTCCATTAGCAGCACGTGAGCCATATATTGCTGCAGCGGCACCTCCGTTTAATATTTCAATACTTTCAATATCATTTGGGTTTATATCAGAGGATCTATTTTGTCCAATTTGTAGATTCGAATTTCCTTTACTTACATTAAGGTTTGTTAGATTTGTCGTTGCATTATTCAGTACAACTCCATCTATAACATATAAAGGGTCTGATGAACCTAGAATAGAGGAAGTACCTCTAAGTTTGATACTAAATCCTCCAGCAGGATCTCCAGAGTTTTGAGAAACTTGGGCGCCAGCAATTTTTCCTTGTAAAGCAGATGAAAGGTCTACAGGTTTGGCTTGATTGAGTCCTTCGGCTTTCAAACTTGTAACAGCATTTCCAAGTTCTTTCCTAGTAACTCGCACTGTAGATCCAAGAACGACAACTTCGTTTAAAGTGTTAAGTTCTTCAGATAAATTGATACTGTAATTAGTTGTTTTTTCCGTTACTTTAAATTCTTTTGTTTCAAAACCAATATAACTAAAGACAAGCGCGTCAGTAGACGATGCATTAATCGTATAGTTACCATCTAAATCAGTAACACTACTTTTAGTAGTACCTTTAATAAGAACTGTAACTCCTGGAATAGGAATCCCATCAGCTTTGTTTTTTACAGTTCCAGTAATTGTTTTTGTTTGTGCAAATGTGGTTTGAACAAACAAAAACAATAATGAAATCAGGAATAATTTTTTCATAATTATTTGGTTTATGTTATGGTTAGTACACAAATATATTTATAATATGCATATAAATGCGATATCTTTCGATTTATTTTCATTTTCAGCTTTAATAATGCAATATAACGCATGTTTTGTTGGTTTAAAATCGCATTTAATCTCGTGGCTTCGCTAATTGTCTCCGTATTAATGATTTATTTTAATACATTTGCATTCCATCATTTACATTACGACTATGTTAAAAGCAGAAAGACGCAATTATATACTGAATAAACTTGCTGAAGAACAGCGAATTAGTACCATTGAGTTGGCTGAGCTTTTGGCTGTCTCTGAAGATACTATAAGAAGAGACTTAAATAAGTTGGATGAAAGAGGGCTTCTTGAAAAAGTTTATGGAGGCGCGATACCCGTTGCTGATAAACCTAGAAATGTATTTAATATTGTAATATCTAACGAGAATAAGAAAAAAGAAATAGGACATAAGGCACTTTCTTTACTTCATGATGGTCAGGTGATAATTATGAGTGGTGGTACTACAAACTTGGTTTTTTCGAAGTTAATGCCGCCATTATTAAAAGCAACAATATATACATATAGTTTGCCTATTGCTATGCAATTATCTCAATACCCGAATATTGACCTAATTTTCATAGGTGGGAAGATGCAAAAAAATGCTATGGTAACAATTGGAATGGATGTGCTGCAGGTCTTATCTAAAATCAAAGCAGATATTTGTTTTATGGGAGTAAGTAGTATAAGTGCTAAACAGGGCCTGACGGAAATGGGTTATGAAGTTTCGATTGTTAAAAAAGCAATGCTGGAAGCTTCTGATAAAGTAGTTTTAATGTTTACTGCTGATAAATTAAATAGCAAAATGCCCCATGTAGTTTGTAATATTAGTAGACTAAACACGATGGTAACCGACTTAGATCCAGAGGATGAGGTGTTAGAAGAATACCGCAGAGCTGGGGTTATGATACTTTAATGCGGTATTTTGCGTTATTTGATAATTTAGCGTTAAAATAACGCGTTTAAATGCGCTATTAGATTTTTATTTTCTACATTTGTTGTATTAACCTTCTTAAAAATACAACTAAATTATGGATGCCATTCGTAACCTAAGCTATGTAGCACCAGGAAAATATGAAACAACTCGTTTTGAGAAAATTCATAATGAAATTTTTATAAATTCAGTAGACGCTTCAAAAGCTGTTGCGCAAGAAATAGCGACACTAATTAAATTAAAGCAAGCCGAAAATAAAAAATGCATACTAGGATTGGCTACGGGCTCTTCACCTATAAGAGTGTATGATGAGTTAGTGCGTTTGCATAAAGAAGAAGGTCTTAGCTTTAGCAATGTGATTACTTTTAATTTGGACGAATATTATCCAATGAAAAAAGAAAATAAGCAAAGCTATCACTACTTCATGCACGCCCATCTTTTCAATCATATTGATATCAAGCCTGAAAATGTAAATGTGCCTAATGGCGCAGTTGCTATTGAAGAGCTACATCAATACTGTGCTGATTATGAATCGAAAATTAAAAATGCTGGTGGGCTTGACTTTCAGTTATTAGGAATAGGACGTACCGGGCACGTTGGTTTTAATGAACCAGGATCACATATCAATTCTGGAACCCGACTAATAACGCTAGATCATATTACAAAGGTAGATGCCTCCTCAGATTTTAATGGAATTAACAATGTTCCTACTAGAGCCATAACCATGGGAGTTTCTACTATTCTTAGATCTAAAAGAGTTGTTTTATTAGCTTGGGGGCAAAACAAGGCAGATGTAATAGAAAGAACGATTCAAGGAGAAATTAGCCCAGAAATCCCTGCTACTTTTTTACAAAATCATGATAATACAACCTTTGTGTTAGATCAATCAGCGGCTTCTGAATTAACCCGATTAAAAACACCTTGGTTAGTAGAGGAATGTGTTTGGACTCCGGCATTAAAAAGTAAGGCAATAGTGTGGCTTTGCCAAAAAACAAATCAGTCCATCTTAAAACTAACGGACAGAGATTACAATAACAATGGAATGTCTGATTTATTAGCACAAGAAGGATCAGCTTATGATTTGAATATTAATATGTTTAATCAGTTACAACATACGATTACTGGATGGCCAGGAGGTAAACCCGACACGGATGACTCTAACAGACCGGAAAGAGCTAACCCGTCTAAAAAAAGAGTTATTCTTTTTAGCCCTCATCCAGATGATGATGTGATTTCAATGGGAGGTACTTTCTCAAAGCTAATTAAGCAAGGGCATGATGTGCATGTGGTGTATCAAACATCTGGAAATATTGCCGTCACGGATGATGAAGCTTTGAAATTTGCTGAGGTATGCAATGATCTTATTGGCGAAGACCGAACTAAGATAGATTTTAAAGAGGTAATTCATTTTTTAAATAATAAAAAAGAAGATGAAATGGATTCCGTTGAAGTTCGAAAATTAAAAGGGCTTATCAGAAGAAGGGAGTCGTATGCAGCAACCAGATATATTGGTTTGAACGATACTAACATTCACTTTTTGGACTTGCCATTTTATGAAACAGGTCAAATCAAGAAAAATCCTTTAGCTGCAGTTGATATTACCATTGTTATGGATATTATTGAAAAAATAAGACCGCATCAAGTATTTGCAGCTGGAGATTTAGCAGATCCGCATGGAACACATGAGGTTTGTTTGAATGCCATTTTTGCAGCTATGGCTACGCTAAAAAGCAAGTCGTTTATGGATGATTGTTGGCTGTGGTTGTATAGAGGTGCTTGGCATGAGTGGGCTATTGATGAAATTGATATGGCAGTACCGCTTAGTCCGGATGAAGTATTATTAAAAAGACATGCTATTTTATTCCATCAGTCTCAAAAGGATCGTGTAATGTTTCAAGGGAATGATTCTAGAGAATTTTGGGTAAGAGCAGAGGAGCGCAATAAAAGTACGGCAAAAAGCTATGATAACTTAGGCTTGGCTGAATATGAGGCTATAGAAGCTTTCAAGCGTTTTGACTACTAAAAAATGATACAATATGGCTGCTATAACAAAATCGCGATTAGGTGTTTTGTTTTAGTAGCTATTAATGTTCCATTATAAAGCGCTATCATTTATATTTGTGAAAACAAAAGCAATACATTTTACTAATGCCCAACTTGCCTCAATTAAAAGAATTAGCTACATCCTTAGAAGGAACTCTTCTATTTGATGATCTTCATAAAACACTCTATGCGACAGATGCTTCTGCTTATAGAATAATGCCTTTGGCGGCAGCCTTACCTAAAAATGAGGCCGATATTATAAAGTTGGTCCGTTTTGCCAATATAAATAAGCTTGCTCTAACACCTAGAACTGCGGGAACTTCCTTAGCGGGACAAACAGTTGGTAGCGGTATTATTGTAGATGTGTCTAAACA
Source organism: Flavobacterium gillisiae (assembly GCF_900107635.1). Classification (GTDB taxonomy): domain Bacteria; phylum Bacteroidota; class Bacteroidia; order Flavobacteriales; family Flavobacteriaceae; genus Flavobacterium; species Flavobacterium gillisiae. Next base: position 305,504 of record NZ_FNRD01000003.1, on the reverse strand, counting down.
TTTTACTAAGATTGTCTCTTTCGATGCAGCAAATAAAACGATTACCGTTCAGCCCGGTGTGATCAGGGATGAACTGAATTTATATTTAAAACCCCACGGATTATTTTTTGGACCTAATACTTCTACTTCTAATCGTTGTATGATAGGAGGAATGGTAGGGAATAATTCATCTGGGACCACGTCGATACGCTACGGAGTGACCAGAGATAAAATTGTGGAGATAAAAGCTATTTTAAGTGATGGCTCTCAAGTTGTTTTTGGCGAATTAACTTCTGCTGAATTTATCGAAAAAACAAAAGGCGATTCTCTCGAAAATAAAATCTACAGAATCCTTTACGAGGAATTATCGAATGAAGCTACACAGAAGGAAATTATAAAAGAATTCCCGAAACCAGAAATCCATAGACGAAATACAGGATATGCAGTAGATATTCTATTGTATTCTGATCTTTTTGGCGGAAGCCAACCTACAATAAATGTTGGTAAATTGCTTTGTGGCTCTGAGGGAACTTTAGCTTTTACGACTGAGGTCACTTTAAAAGTTGATGATTTACCACCTACTAATAATGTGATGGTAGTAACGCATTTTACCAGTGTTCAAGAGAGTTTAGAGGCGGTCATGATTGCCATGAAACACCATTTGTACACCTGTGAAATGATTGATGATACGATTCTTAATTGTACTAAAACAAACAAAGAGCAGAGTAAAAATAGGTTTTTTATTCAGGGTGAACCCAAAGCAATAATGATGTTTGAAGTAGCTTCGCATACGAGTATGGAAGATGCCGAAATGCAAGCTAATGCTTTAATTAAAGATTTAGAAGAGAATAATTTTGGTTATGCTTCGCCAAAATTATACGGTGCTGATATCGAGAAAGTAAACGAACTTAGAAAAGCAGGTCTCGGACTTTTAGGAAGTATTGTAGGTGATGAAAAAGCAGCCGATTCTATTGAAGATACTGCTGTTGAATTGAGTGATTTACCCAATTATATTGCTGACTTTTCGGCGATGATGAAACGCCACGGACAAGAGGCGATTTATTATGCTCATGCTGGTGCAGGAGAATTGCATTTGCGTCCGGTTTTGAATTTAAAAACAAAAGAAGGCGTTTATCAGTTTAGAAATATTGCTACCGAAGTAGCGCAGTTAGTAAAAAAATACCGCGGATCCTTGAGTGGAGAACATGGAGACGGAATTGTACGTGGTGAATTTTTGCCATTTATGATTGGCGAAAAAAACTACGAGTTATTAAAACGCATCAAATTGGCTTTCGACCCGAATTCAGTTTTGAATATGGGAAAAATTGTTAATGCGTTAAAAATGGACGAAAATCTTCGTTTCGAAACTGGGAGAGAGGAACCTAATATCAAAACGATTCAAGATTTTTCAGATAGCATGGGCGTTCTAAGAGCTGCCGAAAAATGCAATGGTTCTGGTGATTGTCGGAAATTACCATCGGCAGGAGGAACTATGTGTCCTAGTTATCGTGCTACCCGTAACGAGAAAGATACTACTCGTGCCCGTGCTAATACTTTGCGAGAATATTTGACACATTCAGAAAAAGATAATAAATTCGATCACAAAGAATTATACGAAGTTTTTGAACTTTGTATAAGTTGTAAAGCTTGCGCCAGTGAATGTCCTTCTAATGTGGATGTGGGTGCGCTTAAAGCTGAATTTTTATACCAATACCAAAAGGCAAATGGTTTTTCTCTTCGAAATAAGATTTTTGCTAATAACGCCAAACTGAATAAACTAGGAAGTGTTTTTCCGGCATTGACTAATTTTATGGTCAATCAACCTTTGGTAAAAAAAGGAATGGGTGTGGCTTCAAAAAGGGAAGTACCATTATTAGCTCCTAAAACATTCAGAAAATGGATCGAAAGTAATAAATCAAAAACAAAAGCTGCTTCCTATGTCAATGGAAAACTCTATCTTTTTTGTGATGAATTCACGAATTATTATGATGTTTCAGTAGGAATTGATGCTTTTGAATTACTCTCTAAATTGGGCTACGAAGTTGTTGTTGTAGATCATGAAGAAAGTGGAAGAGCCTATATATCCAAAGGTTTTCTGGAAGAAGCGAAAGCTATTGCTACTAAAAACGTGAATACTTTTAAAGGAATTATATCGGCTGAAACTCCGTTGATTGGTATCGAACCATCAGCTATATTGACTTTTAGAGATGAATACATTCGTCTGGCTGATGACAAGACTTCCGCCGAAAAATTAGCCGAAAACTGCTTGACAATTGAAGAGTTTTTCAAAAAGGAAATCGCATTGGGTAAAATTAATTCGGAGCAGTTTTCTGATGAAGTAAGAGATATAAAAATTCACGGTCATTGCCACCAAAAATCCTTAAGTTCAATAGAGGCGACTTTTGCTATGTTGAACGTGCCAAAAAACAGTACAGTTACGATTTATAATTCGGGTTGCTGTGGGATGGCAGGTTCTTTTGGTTATGAAGAAGAGCATTATGAGATTAGTATGCAGATGGGAGAGGATACTTTATTTCCAAAAATAAGGTCCACCGCTGCAACAACTTCTATTGCCGCAGCAGGTACAAGTTGCCGCCATCAAATTTTTGATGGAACCAATAGAAAAGCACAACATCCGGTAAGTATTTTGAATACTTTTCTGAAATAATTAGCGTTTTTTGACTTTTAGAAGGGAGGAATTGCTCTTTTTTGAAAGCTCGTTTTTACAGCGGAATTGCCATTGCAATCTTTTTAATTTTTAACGGCATTCTTAATTAACGGATTGACTTTTAAATCAGGTTGTAATTTGAAATTTGACTTTTTATTGTATTTTAATAAATAATAAGGGTCGTATCATTGGAATTTGAAATTGTTTTATACATTTGGTTTTTAAATAAAACTTACGTTATTGCTAAAATAATGGGATGTTATTTACAGGATAATAATTTTTAATGTAAAAATTTAACGCATGGCATTTTCTAGTTTATTTCGTAAGAAGACCGTTCAGGATATCTTAAAACAGATTGAAAAAAATGAAGCCGACGGCCACGAAGCGCTAGGTCGACATTTAACGGCAAGAGATTTGACGGCTTTTGGTATTGCTGCCATCGTTGGTGCCGGTATTTTTAGTACAATTGGTAAGGCTAGCTCCGATGGAGGCCCAGCTGTAATTTTCCTTTTTTTATTTACGGCTCTTGCCTGTAGTTTTGCTGCCTTTGCTTATGCAGAGTTTGCGTCTATGGTTCCCGTTTCTGGAAGTGCATATACCTATTCCTATGTTGCCTTTGGGGAACTAATTGCCTGGATTATTGGTTGGGCATTAATCATGGAATATGCCATTGGGAATATTACGGTCGCCATTTCCTGGAGTGATTATTTTACAGGACTACTAGAGAGTGGTGGCATTCATTTGCCTCAATGGATTCAGATGGATTATCTAACCGCATCAAATGGATATAAAGACGCTACGGCACTAATGCAAAGCGGAAAATCATACGAGAATTTAGGAGAAGGTTTAAAAGCATCTTATACTGCTTGGACAACTTCGCCAACAATAGGTTCGTTTCATTTTGTGGCCGATTTACCTGCCTTGTTTATTATCATATTGATTACGGCCTTAGTTTATCGTGGAATGAAAGAATCACGTAATGCCAGTAACATGATGGTTGTGGTAAAGCTGTGTATTATTCTTCTGGTAATCTCAGTAGGGGTGTTTTATGTTGATACTGATAATTGGACTCCATTTGCTCCTAATGGCGTGAGCGGAGTTTTGAAAGGAGTATCAGCAGTTTTCTTTGCCTACATTGGTTTTGATGCTATCTCAACTACTGCAGAGGAATGTAAAGATCCGCAACGGGATTTACCACGTGGTATGATGTGGGCGATTATAATATGTACTATTTTATATATTGTTGTTGCTTTAGTGTTAACCGGAATGGTCAATTACAGCGAGTTAAATGTGGGTGATCCTTTAGCATTTGTATTTCATAAATTAGATTTAAAATGGATGTCTGGTATTGTTGCGGTAAGTGCCGTGATAGCCATGGCGAGTGTTTTATTAGTTTTCCAAATGGGACAACCTCGTATTTGGATGAGTATGAGTCGTGATGGGCTGTTGCCAAAACGTTTCTCACGAGTACATCCCAAGTATAAAACACCATCTTATGCAACTATAGTAACAGGTTTTGTAGTGTCGGTTCCGGCCTTGTTTTTAAACTTGACAATGGTTACTGATTTGTGTAGCATTGGAACCTTATTTGCCTTTGTATTGGTTTGTGCCGGAGTTTTGGTATTGCAGAATAGAACTGATATACCAAGAGGAAAATTTAAAACGCCTTACGTAAACTCAAAATACGTGATTCCTTTCATGTTGGCCGCGGGCTTGTATTATGCTTTTAATTATAATAATAAAGCGACAATGGATTTCCTTACTAATGAAACCCAAGTAAACAATGCTACTACAATTATCACTTCATTAAATAAAGAAGAATCTACAAAAGTATATGATTACCTAGTAAGTGTTGGAGCGCAAAAAACGACTGATGCGACTCTGGATTTAGAAAATTTACTGAGTCAGTACCAAAAAGAGGATGCTAAATATGCCGCTGTTGTGGCAGGATTACCAATAGACAATTCGCTGAAATATGAAAGTGGTCTTAGCCTGTTTAAACACAAAATCCCAATGTGGATTTTCCTTATTGTTTTGGTAGGACTTACGTTCTGGTCTTTTGCTGAAAATTTATCTTTGATTCCATTATTAGGTCTGGTGAGTTGTTTGTACATGATGGCAGAACTAAGTGTGTGGAACTGGATTTATTTCACGGCTTGGTTGCTGATAGGCCTAATGATTTACTTTGGCTTTAGCCGAAAAAACAGTAAGCTGAATTTGAAAGAAGCCTAAGAAATACAAAATCTATAGCAATGCCGTCTTGATTCAGTTCAAGGCGGTTTTTTTATGTCGAGTTGTTTTGATTCGTAAAATTTAAATAAGAAAAATAGTATTATTGTATGAAAGCATGTGAGAAAGAAGTGTATATTTGATGTAATGTACAAGTTGATGGTAATTAACAAAAGGAATTGCATTATGAATATAACAGAAATATTTGCAGTAGTTGGACTCACTTTAACTGGTGCAACATTAATAAATGGAATACTATATAACAACTGGATTTTACCTAAAATCAATAAGGATTTAAAATCATTTGAAAACCTACTTAAAAAAGAGGAATCATTAAGAGAAAATAGATGGCAAATTAAGAGAGCTGCGTGCTTAAATGCCTTGAATATTGCAGATGCATTATTGAGTAATTATGAATACCCAAATGCTAAAAAAGGAGATATTAAACCCGGAAAAATAACGACTGAAGAGGTAAGGACTTGTTTTAACGAATTAGCTTGTTCTTGTGATAAAACTGAGGTAATTGAAACCTTAAAAAAAATAATATCTGAATCAGTATCTACAGACATAATAGTGGATTTGAGAAATTCAGTTAGAGGAGAATTAGAATTTGGTTCTGATGATTTTGATAAAGACAGAGAAAAAGCATTTGTTGGGAAGGTTGCAGCTGACCCAGACTTGAAAAAATAACTACCGTCAACAATGTATAAAAATAATAGCCGAAATAGAAGTAAACTCGAGGGTTTTAGCCCGCTTCAGTTTTCTCCTAGTTTGACAGGAAAGTGCCACGCTTTCAGCTACATATTCTTATACTAAACGTTAGTGTATATCACTGAAAAACCGAATGAGATTAACCGACAGAATTTTAAAAGATATTCGCTATTACGAAATAAAACCGAAAGATTTCACTGGAGATTTTAACGGACTTATTGGTAATGTTTACCAGATTACTGACGATACAAATTCAATCGGTCAACGAATTGCAAGAAAACTAAATGAGTGTGAATTTATATCTGGAGAATTTGATCATATTTATATAAATTTTACCGAAAATCTAAAATCGGGAAATTTAGTTGAAAGCGAAAAATTTCTAGACAAACGGATAAAATATGTTGATTATGGAATTGAACCAAAAACATTTAATTCGCTAACAGAATTTGAAAAAAATCAATTAGTCAAAGACGTTACATTTAAATCTTTAACTTTACTTTTCGAAAAAGATAACAAAAAAATTGAAAAAATAATTGAAGTGCAAAATTTGCTGAATAAATTTGAAACGGAAATTGAAATCGCATATAAAACCAAAGAAACACATTCATATAAAATTGAAATTGGTTATATGATTAATCCGAAAAAAACTTTGTCAAAAATTGTAGTGAAATACTTTGATAAAAAAAACGATATTCAAAATATAACAACTAGAAATTTATATTTTTATGAAGACATATTTTATTTAGTTGACAAAATTGAAGTTAAAAACGGAAAAATAATTTTTACTCATAAGAAAACAAGTTTAGGAGAAATTACGACTGCCAAATATGAAAAGCCAATTGAAATAGAAATCACCGAAATGGAAAGAAATAACACACACTATTAGCCATTTTGAGCTAGCTGGAATTTAGTGGAATTACCGTTTCGCATCGCGTTTTAGTTAAGCTGAAAATGGAGTGGTTACGATCTCACGAACGATTTGGAGACAGACAAATATCAATTATGATTTTAAAATTAAAAAATGAAAAAGAAATTTATTTACTTATTTATATTTGTGACAGCTACTGTTTTTGCTCAAGATATTGACTTAAATATTGGAGAAACGAAATCAAAAAACTACTTCGAAGAATTTGACTTTGAATTTATCAGAGATAAAATTATTGTTCCTGTTGAGATTCAGGGAGTGACATATAAATTTATGCTTGATACGGGTGCTCCAAATATCATTTCAAAAGAGATTAATGATTTAATAAAGCCTCAACTCTTAAAAACGATACCAATAACGGATGCAAGTGGAATAAAAGCTAAGCTAAAGGTGGTATCTATAGAAAAGCTAAATTTTGGAAACATAATATTCGAAAATACGGCAACTTTAGTTTATGATTTACGTGCTAATTTTGTTTTTAAATGTTTTGGAATTGATGGTTTTATTGGTAGCAATATGTTAAGAAATTCAATTATACAAATTGATGCCGGATTAAAGAAAATAAGACTTACTGACAATATAAAAAACTTATCTCTTAGTAAAAAAGAGTCTAATAAAATTGAACTTATTGGAGCTCAAAGTAGTCCGTATTTATGGATTAATCTCCAAGGGAAAAAGAGCGGAAAAGAACAAGTTTTAATTGATACAGGGATGGGAGGACTTTATGATATTTCTCATAAACATTATGACGTTTTTAAAAAAGAAAAGATCTTTACTGAAATAGGAGAAAGTGTTGGGGCTTCTTCGCTTGGCTTATTTGGTGACGTGCCCGTTGAAAAGCATATCCGACTTCATTTACCTTTATTAAAAATTAATGAACTTGAAATTGAGAACTGTATTACAAATACAATTAATGATAATAATTCAAGAATTGGTACTCAATTATTGGAATACGCCGTTATAACAATTGACTATGTAAATAAACGATTTTACTTAAATCCTAAATCTAAAAAGGTAAATATAGAGAAGTCTGAATTTAATTTTACTAGAACACTAAAAAACGAGAAATTAATAATTGGGTTTGTATGGGATACCGAACTAAACAAGAAAATAAGCTATGGCGACGAAATCCTCGAAATTAATGGGAAGGAAATCGAAATATGTGATTTAGTAACCCAAGATTTAATTTCAGAAAATGAAGGGGATATAAAATTGAAAGTAAAACCACAAAAAGGAGAGATATTTGAAATTATAATAAATAAAAAACTACCGAAATAATGAGCGAATCTACAGTGAATAAATAAGTATCAGTCTAAAAAAATCAAAAAAAAGGATGACTCTTTTGAACTAATACCAATTTTTGGTATCTTTGAAAAAAAAATTATGGCACGTAATACATCGATATTATTAGGAGACTATTTTGAAAATTTTATTAATGAACAAATTTCTACAGGAAAGTATAGTTCAGTAAGTGAAGTTGTTAGAACTGCTTTAAGAGTTTTTGAGCAAGAAGAAAATAAAGCAAAATCTCTTATCAATGAATTAAAAATGGGAGAAAAGAGTAGTAAAATTAGAAATTTTGACCGCGATATAAATCTAGAAACGCTAAAAGCTAATTTTCAAAAATAATGTCAGCGTATATAATTAGTGAAAAGGCATTAGAAGATATTAACAACATTTGGATTTATACGGCAGAAAATTGGTCTGCTGAACAAGCAGATAGATATTATAACTTAATTATTGACGAAATTGAATATATCGTAGTTAATTTTGAGATGGCTCGTGACTCCGCAAACATTAGAAAATCATATAAATATTCAAAAGTAAAATCACATTTAATTTTCTTCAAAAAAGATAAGAAAAATGAAATTGAAGTCGTTAGAGTTTTATACGAAAGAATGGATATTGAAAATAGATTAGCGGAGTAAAAAAAGCTACTGGCTAACAGCCTTTCCTAAATAGATTGCATTCCGTGCCCGTAAACTAAATCAAAAAAATTAGATGTGCGTTGCATCATTAAAGATGAACAACGAAGCCGCGCTTGATAGTAATAAGCTAATACATAATCAAAAATAAAAACCACGAATAACACTGATATAAAAGGGTTATTCGTAATTCTAATCAGTGATAATGCGTTAAAATTCGTTTCATCCGTTGGCCAACTTTTAAAGTTGCATAACTCCTAGAATCGTTAAAATTGAAAAAAAAAACTTTTCAATCGACTTTGGCGACAGCTATATAATAAATCTATGAATCCACTTAAATTGAGTCAAAAATTGACCATGGATGTCACTGATCTAACGGATAAAAAAGTTTTTTTTACTTTAAACCTTTATATTAAAATTAAATCAAAATAATTTCGTTATCTATAATTAGGAATTTGATCGACTTAATCGTATTATACATAAATAATTTACAAAAATTAAAAAAATATGAAAACCTCAAATTTTAAGCTACTTACAATTTTAATTGCAATGACACTATTCATTGGAACATTTACATCTTGTTCTAATGATGATGAGTCGAATGTAAATATTACTGTTAACGAAGGGCCTTCAGGAGACATTGGTGGAGATTTTACTGGAAAAGGCGGAAATGGATCAAGAACAATTACTTGGACAAATAATTTGACAACAGCTGACTATAATGCTGATATTACTGCCACAGCATCTGGAATATTCCAGATTGTAGTTGCAGACGCTAATGGGACTGTCGTGCTTAATAGAAGCCTTAATGGCAATACGGATCCTGACAGTATAGATGGTGTGACAAGCGTTGGAAAACCTGGAAAGTGGACTGTTACTATTACGCTGACCTCATTCAAAGGAGACGGAAGTTATTCATTAAGTGCTGGAAACTAACCCGATCGCTCGGATAAATCTCGACAATTATCCTGTGATAGCGCGGAATTGCATTCCGTGCCCGTAAACTAAATCAAAAAAATTAGATGTGCGTTGCATCATTAAAGATGAACAACGAAGCCGCGCTTGATAGTAATAAATCTATGTGTCAGCTAAGACATACTCAAAAATAAAAACCACGAATAACACGAATAACACTGATATAAACGGGTTATTCGTAATTCTAATCAGTGATTATGCGTTAAAATTCGTTTCATCCGTTTACCAACTTTTAATGTTGCATAATTCCTAGAGTAGTTAAAATTGAAAATAAGGCTTTTCAATCTATTTTGGCCACAGCCATAAAAAATAGCATTCTAAACATCCATTTGCGAAAGCGCAATTAATACAATAGAAACTAATGCCAATGCAAGTCCCACATAGTTTCGTTTACTCATTTTTTCTTTAAAAACGAGAATACCCAAAAGACTCCCCAGAATAATAACACCCATATTCATTGCCGCGAAAACAGTTGAGGGATTGTCGGCAAAAGCTTGATGCGCTTCTAGATAGAAAAGGATATTACCAAAGTTAAAAGCACCTACCAATGCACCAAAAAGAATATTGATGGCTGTTAATGGTGTTTTTCGTGCGATAACATCGTACAAGATTGCTGCAATCATGAGTGTTAGGGAAATTGCGAAAATCACAAATAACGAACTCGTAAATGGAAGGCTGGTATATAGAGCAATTTGCTTGAAAAGGATGTCGATGAGTCCAAATCCAATGAGTACTGCAGCAGGATACATCCATTTATTGCTGGTATTGGCTGCCGGTTTAGAAAGGATAAGTAATAGGGCAGGAAAGCCTATCAAAAAAGCCGTAATCTTTAGTAGATTGAAATCTTCTTTAAAAATTAGCCAGGCGGCAAGTAGCGGTATGAATAGCGAAAGCCTTTGGGCAGCATCTGTTTTTACGATTCCCATATGTTTTATGGAGACGGCTAAAAAGATAAATATCGATGGCAGCAAAATTCCTAATGTGATATAGATGGACCATGGTGCTGTGTGATCTATGGCATTGAAATCTGGGCTAAAAGTAAAGAAACACAATACTAAAGCAAAAAGGTAATTCCAGCTGACAATTTGAATAACGCTGATGTTATAGTTGCGCGACAATTTAAAAATCACACCTACAGTAACGCTGCATAAAATACTTAAAATAAGAAATAACATGAGTGGTAATTTTATATTATACAATTTGAAACAAAAAAACTCCAGCCGAAGCTAGAGTTTTAAATATAGTCAGGATTTAGTTTTATGCTTCTTCCATAGTGTGATATACGTTCATCACGTCATCATCTTCTTCCATTTTTTCGATCAATTTTTCTACATCAGCCATTTCAGCTTCTGTTAGTTTGGTAGTGTTTTGAGGAATTCTTTCAAAACCAGAAGAAAGGATTTCTAGATTACGGTTTTCAAGCTCTTTTTGGATCGTTCCAAAACTTGTAAAAGGCGCATAAATTAAAATTCCATCTTCATCTTCAAAAACTTCTTCAGCTCCAAAATCGATTAATTCCAATTCTAATTCTTCAGGATCAAGTCCGTCTGCTGGAATCCTAAAGTTACAAGTATGGTCAAACATAAATTCAACAGAACCCTGTGTTCCCATAGTCCCATTACATTTGTTGAAATAACTTCTCACATTAGCAACAGTTCTATTATTATTGTCAGTAGCCGTTTCAATTAAAAGCGCAATCCCATGAGGAGCGTAGCCTTCAAACAAAACTTCTTTATAATTTGCAGTATCTTTATCAGTTGCTTTTTTAATGGCACGTTCTACATTTTCTTTAGGCATATTTGCTGCCTTAGAGTTCTGGATAACGGCTCTTAATCTTGAATTAGCTTCAGGATTTGGTCCGCCTTCCTTAACGGCCATTACAATGTCTTTTCCAATTCTAGTAAATGCTTTAGCCATTGCTGACCAACGTTTCATTTTTCTCCCTTTTCTGAATTCAAACGCTCTTCCCATTTCTTATTTATTATATTGAACTGCAAAAATACAGTTATTCCTTATTTATACCAAAACCCTCTTCCGTTCTTTTTATGAAATTTGGGTAATATTGTGTTTTCGTTATTTTTTCACGGAATTCAAATCATTAATTATCGCAATAGCCTCACTTAAATAGTGGTTTCTTTTCAATGTTTCCAGTTGGAATTCATTATTTGCTTTTTCCGAAGGGTTGATGGTCAGCAGATAATTATTGAGGTTTGAATTATGAATGATCAAATTGTTACTTTTTGTATCGAATGCATTAATTTCCTCCCACATCGCATTGATTTCAGATTGGTCTTTAATAACCGTATCTATGGTTACCGGCCGTGGTAATTTTGGTGTGTTTACTAAATATTCAATTTTTTTATTCAGTTTTTTTGTTTCATTGAAATAGGAGTTCGTAGCGATTCTAGCGGTACTTTTCTTTGCGATTTTTGCCATCGCGGTATTTTTAATGAATTGGTTATAAACAAGAGAAATTGCAATACTGTCGTTTTTAAAAGCAGTAGGATTGTTGCACTCCTTAGTGTATAGGACTTCATAGATTTCGGGAACTAACACATTGGGAATAATTCCTGTAGCCTGATTGCTTTTCCCGTCGATCCTATAAAATTTGTTAATACTGAGTTTTACAAAGTTTTCTGTATCAGTAGGTTCTAATGGCATTATCGACTGCATGGTTGCTTTGCCCACAGTAGCGCTTCCCATCAACAGCGCCCTATTGTAATCTTGTAATGCGGAAGCAAAAAACTCACTTGCCGAAGCTGAATTCCCGTTAACCAGTATCACTATAGGGTCTTTGTATATCATCCCAGGATAAGGGTCGCTTATAATGGTTTGCACTTTTTTATTATCCAGTATAATAGAGATAGGTCCAATATCGATAAACATTCCCGCGAGTTTTATAGCTTCGTCCATGGAGCCTCCTCCGTTGTCTATCAAATCAATTATAACACCCTGAATACTGTCTTTCTGCAGTTTTAGTACTTCTAGCGCTGCGTCTTCGGCACATCCTTTGCCACTATTACCTTCAAAGTCAGTGTAAAAACTCGGGATTTTCACATAGCCATATCTGCGTTTTTTATTAGCAATAATAAAACTATAGACAGCATTGCCTTCGTCTTTTATCAGTTTTTTTTCCACTAGTACATCAAAGTTTTTACCAGAACTTCTTCTCAATGTCAACATTATTTTTTTATTTGCATCGGAAAGAATCATGTTTGAAATAGATTCCAGAGTGGCACAGGAAACCTGTAATGTTTCTTTTAGGTTGGAAACTGCAATGATTTGATCTCCTTTTTTTATTCCTCCAGTTTGAAAGGCGGGGCCGTTGGGATCTATTTTTATGACTATAATTTCATTGCGATCATTCAAACTTACGTTCATGCCCATTGACAGATGCTCTTTTGATAAGGAAGCCACAAAACTGGATTTGGTTTCGACGTTGAAGTAGGCAGAGTGTGGGTCGAAATAACTGCAAAAATTATCGAATAAATTTTCTTTAAAACCCGATTCTTTTTCCAAAATCGCATTTATTTTACAGATTTCGTTTGCTATAATTAATCTTTTAGAGATGGGTTCTAAGGCTGTGAACGTAGTTGCTATGGAGTCTAGATTATTGTTTTGAGAAACAATATCATCAAGGATTTTATATTTTATGCTTTTTCTCCAGGCTGTTTCCAGTTGATTTTGTTCCAGATAGAATGGAAATATTTTTTTATAAAACCGAATCGTATCTTTTACTTTATAACCGATGGTATCAGTCTTCATTTTTTCTAAAATGGCTTTATTTCTCGATAGACCATTTTTATAAACCGCAACAATTTCAGGCAGGAATGAGCAATCGTTAGTAAGGATTAAGTCATCAAGGTTCAAACGGAATTTAAAGGAAAGTGCTTCGTATTCTGACTTTAGTAAAATATTTCTAGAAGGATCGAGTCCATCAATAAAGTTATCAAATATAAAAACAGATAAACTATCGTCAATCGGTTTTGGTTGAAAATGCTCGCTTTGAATAAGCTTATTTATTTTAGAAAGTAAAATGCATGTTTTAGTATCACTTTGGGCGAAAAGCGAAAAGGAAGTAAGCAAGAAGACCAGTGAAATTATTTTCATCTCCACTTTATTAATTTCGAAAAAAGCTAAAAAAAAGCAATTTTGCTGAATTATAAAGTTACGTAAAGTGCTGGATTTCAGCTAATTTTTTACGACTAATTAAACCTAATATTTGACTACTAAAATTGAAGAATACTTAAAAAAAAGCCGCTAATTCGCTGATTCTTAAAACATACTAAGTGATGTTGTAAAAAATTAGCGAATGAGCGGCGGTTATAGAATAAATTCTAATTTATTTCTTGTAGAATGGTAATTTTACCACTTTAGCAGGAACATCATTTTTTCTGATGCGAATATAGATGTCGTTATCCACGGCGCTATTTGCTACAGTTACATAACCCAATCCAATTCCTTTGTTCATTGATGGAGACATTGTTCCTGAAGTTACAATACCTATTACGGCTCCCGTTCCGTCCACGATTTCGTAGTCATGTCTAGGTACAGCACGCTCTTGCATTTCAAAAGCAACTAGTTTTCTAATAACTCCTTCTTCTTTTTGTTTTTTCAAATTCTCTGAGTTGGTGAACTCTTTTGTGAATTTTGTGATCCAACCCAATCCAGCCTCAAGTGGTGAAGTGGTGTCGCTAATGTCATTTCCGTACAAACAGAAACCCATTTCAAGACGCAAAGTATCACGTGCCGCTAAACCAATTGGTTTGATTCCGTAAGCTGCTCCAGCTTCAAATACTTTATTCCAGATTTGTTCTACTTCGGTGTTTTTACAATAAATTTCAAAACCTCCTGAACCAGTGTAACCTGTTGCAGAGATAATCACATTATCAATTCCGGCAAAATCAGCTACTTCAAAATGATAGTATTTGATAGCTGCTAAATCAATGGAAGACAAGGCTTGCATCGCTTCAACCGCTTTTGGTCCTTGGATTGCTAATAATGAATAGTCTTCAGAAATGTTTTTCATGTCGACATCCAAATCATTTAGAGCCGAAATCCAATTCCAGTCTTTTTCAATATTCGAAGCATTTACGACTAATAAATACTGCTCTTCTTTCATTTTATAGATAATCAAATCATCTACAACTCCTCCGTCACTATTTGGTAAACAAGAATATTGCGCTCTTCCAACAGTCAAAACTGATGCATCATTTGAAGTCACTTTTTGGATCAAAGCCAAGGCATTTGGGCCTGAAAGCAAGAATTCTCCCATGTGTGAAACATCAAAGACACCCACAGCATTTCTAACCGTTTCATGTTCAGCATTCACCCCTTCATATAAAATGGGCATATTGTATCCAGCAAACGGAAGCATTTTTGCTCCCAAACTCTCGTGTATGTGCGTAAGCGCAGTATTTTTCATTGTGTGTGTATATAAAATTTGAAGTGGCTAATTTATTCAAAAATTATCATATTTAAGGCATTATTTATGTAAATTCAATAGTTTTTAGGAGCTATTTCCAGCTATCCATTGCAATCTTTTACTTTTTAAATATAAAAGTAAAAGGATTTCCATTTCTATCTGGGCTAGGTAATTTCGTGATTGAGAACGATTCTGTTTCAGATAAAAAACGTAATTTTAAACAAACAAATTATCAGATGAATCCGATTTACATTGACCAAAACGAAATACTAAAACGCTACAAACCCATAGATGCACATACGCACAAAGGCATTCAAGGACATGCGCTAATTATTGCGGGAAGTTATGGTAAAATAGGCGCAGCAGTACTGGCTGTAAAAGGATGTTTGAGAACGGGTTGTGGCTTAGTAACGGCTTTTGTTCCTAAATGCGGCTACCAAATTGTGCAAATAGCTATTCCCGAAGCCATGGTTTTAACTGATGTTGAGAAAAAACACATTTCCGCGATTGTATTCGACATTAAACCGCAAGCGATAGGAATTGGTCCAGGAATAGGGCAGGAGGAACCAACGCAAAAAGCACTTCACGAATTCTTGATAGCGAACAACATTCCATTAGTAGTAGATGCTGATGCATTGAATATTTTATCAAAAAATAGATCTTGGCTTACGTTATTACCTTCCAAAACGATTCTGACACCGCACCCTAAAGAATTGGAACGATTAATAGGTGAATGGGATTCAGAGGAAGAAAAGTTTCAGAAAACAATTGACTTTTCGCTGCACTACGATGTAATTGTAGTAATGAAAGGAGCGCCAACGTACATTATTGATGCCGAAACGGTGTACAGGAACAGCACGGGAAATGCCGCTTTGGCCACAGCCGGAAGCGGAGATGTCTTAACCGGAATAATCACGAGTTTACTGGCACAATCCTATGAACCTATTGATGCAGCTATTTTGGGAGTTTATTTACATGGTTTAACGGCCGATATCGCACTCCCAGAAACTGGACATCAAGCCTTTATCGCTTCGGATATTATTTCTAATATAGGAAAAGCGTATTTGAGTTTAGAAAATTTGGAGTAATTATTGTTTTAAACGCAAAATTGTCATTCCGACAAGGGAGGAATCTCATTTTACATAGTAAGAGTAATTGGGACATAGAAGAAAATCATTATATAAAAGAGGTTTTAATTTCACCCTAGTTATTTGTAAGTTTGTACCTCAGTAAATTCCGAATATGAAAAGAGACTTCAATCTTAGAACTGTAAATGTTACCCGATACATTACGCCTTTGCGCGAAGGTGGTTCGTTACCAGCTTTGGCGGAAGCCGACGATGATTTTAAATATGTTTTAAAATTCAAGGGAGCGGGTCATGGGGTGAAAGCCTTAATCGCCGAATTGATAGGAGGGGAGATTGCTCGTGTTTTAAAGTTACAAATTCCCGTGCTAGTATATGCAAATCTCGATGAAGCCTTTGGTCGCACGGAAGCCGATGAGGAAATCCAGGATTTATTGCAAGGAAGTCAAGGACTCAATTTAGCGTTACATTTTCTTTCGGGAGCTATCAATTTTGATCCTGTAGTCACGGTAGTAGATGCTAAACTGGCTTCGCAGATTGTTTGGTTAGATGCTTTTATCACTAATGTCGATCGAACTTTCAGGAATACCAATATGCTGATCTGGCACAAAGAGTTATGGCTTATTGATCATGGCGCAAGTTTTTACTTTCATCATTCGTGGACTAATTGGGAGAAACACGCCCAAAGCCCGTTTGCACTTATTAAAGACCATGTATTGTTGCCGCAAGCTTCATTGATACAAGAAGCAGATGCTTTATTCAAAACCATTTTAACGCCAGAAACCTTGCAATCGATAGTAGATCTTATTCCTCTGGAATGGCTGGACTGGCAAGATACGGATGAAAGCCCTGAAGCAGTACGTGAAGTTTATTTTCAGTTTTTATCAATGCGCCTGAACCATTCTCAAATTTTTATTAAAGAAGCCCAAAATGCAAGAGAAGCACTTATATGAGTACTCGGTAATCCGCGTTGTACCAAGGGTAGAGCGTGAAGAGTTCCTCAATGTAGGGATTATTGTTTTTTGCAAAAAAGCGAAGTTCATAAAGATGCTTTATACTATTGATTTGGCAAAGATGGAGCTGTTTTCTGGTGATTTAGATTTGGAACAACTGCAGTTAAATCTGGAGTCCTTCCAGAAAATAGCGCACGGAACAAAGCAGGGCGGACCCATTGCACAATTTGATATTCCATCGCGTTTTCGTTGGTTAACGGCTTTGCGTAGCTCGGCAATTCAAACATCACGACCACATCCGGGATTGTGTGATGATTTAGAACGCACCGTACAAAGGTTGTTTAAAGATATGGTTTTATAAATTATAATTAAAGACATAGCCATATAAGTATGAAGAGGAAGTTCTTCTTAACGAACTTAAATGAACTTCGATTACTTATATGGTGAAAGAAAAATTTGATTCCACTTTGTTTGTATTCGCTACTTCCTAGAGGGGTAACAATTTTTATAGTAGTAGATTTAATCTATCTTTTTTTCTAAAACGATAAACTCCAAAGGCTGTTCTACGATTGAAATATGAATGTCGCTTTCTGGAAAAGCTTCTCTAGCTCCTGTATCCACATAACCGTGGCGTTTGTACCAGTCAATTAACTCCGTTCTAATTGAGATAACTGTCATTACAATTGTAGGTAAACCCAATGTCTGAGCATGGACTTCGGCTTGTTGCAATAATTTTTTTCCAATTCCGCTATTTTGTAATTCCGGTGATACTGTCAACATGCCTAAATACAATTGTTGTTCTTTTTCGACCAACAAAACACATCCAATAATCTGGTTGTCCTCCGTGAATTTTAGCAACGTATTTTCAGTGGTACCAATGATTTCCTTCAGTTCGGCTTCGTTCGTTCGGCTACCTTCTAATATGTTGGCTTCGGTGGTCCATCCTTTTTTAGAAAATTCCCCGCGATACCCCGAGTTGATTAATCTACTTAATTCTGAAACGTCTTCTAGTGTTGCTATTGTAATCATTTTGGAAATACTGAATTGTGTTTTATAGTTACAAATATAAATAAAAAGGGAACAAAATGAGATTTTATTGGAGTTCTTATACAGTGTTAATTAGGTTGAAATCCATGGCATGAAGTGACTCAATTGATTTCTGTAATTGGAAATTTGCAAATGTATTTATTCAGATAAAATTTATATATTCGTGTTTACCAAATTATTGAATAGATAGAGATGAAAAATTACACATATAGTTATTATACGTTTCTCTTGATTCTAATTTGTTCTGGGGTTTCTGGAACGATTTTTTCACAAAATAATAGCGGTAAGGTTATAAAAGTAGGAGTGTATGATAATCCTCCAAAAATATTTCTGAATAAGAACGGACAACCCGATGGTTTTTTTATTGATATTATTAAAGAAATTGGGGAAAGGGAAAACTTGAAATTTGAATACGAGTTTAACACTTGGGACAATCTTTATAAAAAGTTGCAAACTGGTGAAATTGATATGTTACCCGATGTAGTATTTTCAGCAGAGCGAGATTCTATTTTTACCTTAAGTAAATTACCTGTACTAAGTTCGTGGGCAGAATTGTTTTCTAGAAAGGAATTGAATTTACATTCAATATTGGATTTAAAAAACCTGAAAGTAGGTGTTTTAAAAGGTTCTATCGAAGAGAGATACATGACAGATTTTGTTTCTAAGGAGTTTGATATTACTTATAAGCTTTATACGTATGATAGTTATAAACAATGTGTTAATGATCTTAAAAGCAGTAAAATTGATGTAATCATAGCCGATCGCTTTTTTACTTTTTCAAACTTATTTGACAAGACTATAAAACCAACGGGAATCTTAATTAGACCATTAGGATTGCATTTTGCATTTACAAAAAATAAAAATGCTGCGATGGTTGAATTATTCGATAGAAATATCTCTGAATTAAAAAATGATGCTAGTTCTAAATATTATAAGTCATTATTTCACTGGTTAGAGAAGGATGCTAAATTGCTAGTCCCTAGTTATATAAAGTGGTTTGTTCTTGTCGTTTTTATAGTTTTAATTCTTTCATTAGTTTTTGTATTATTACTAAGACAAAGGGTAAAAGTAAGAACTGAAGAGCTCTTTAAAGCAAAAGAAAAAGCCGGAGAAAACGAAAACCAATTAAAATTAATTGCGGATAATCTAGTAAACGGTATGATTTACCAGATAGTTACGCTCGATGATAACAGAAGAAAATTTAATTATGTGAGTGATGGCGTTGTTAAACTTTACGGATGCACGGCAGCTGAAGTAATTGAGGATGCTAGCTTAATTTACAGAAGGATTCATCCTGACGACATAGAAATCATGAGAGTCGCAGAATTAAAGGCAATACACAATATGTCTAATTATGTCGTAGAAGTCCGAGTAATAAATCCAGACGGAAGTATTAGATGGGCTTATTCTATAGCAAAGCCTAGAATCATTGGTGGATTGGTTTGCTGGGATGGGATAGAATTTGATATTAGCGAAAGGAAACAATTAGAGATAGACCTTAATATTGCTAAAGAAAAGGCAGAAGAATCAGATCGTTTAAAATCAGCTTTTCTTGCTAATATGAGTCACGAAATACGTACGCCTATGAACGGTATTTTAGGTTTTGCAGAATTGTTAAAAGAGCCCAATCTTAAAGGGAAAAAGCAGCGAAAGTACATTAAGATTATTGAAAAAAGTGGGTTAAGAATGCTCAATATTATCAATGATATTATTAATATTTCGAAAATTGAGTCCGGACAAATGGAAGTTCATCTTCAGAAATCGAATATTAATGAACAATTAGAATACATCTATACTTTCTTCATTCCAGAGGCAGAAAAAAAAGGTGTTCAGCTATCCTATAAACATACTTTGCCTTCTAATGAAGCCTTCATAACAACTGACCGTGAAAAAGTATTTGCAATATTGACAAATTTGGTGAAAAATGCGATCAATCATACCGAAAAAGGAAGTGTAGAATTTGGTTATACGATAAAGGATGACTTTCTTGAATTTTATGTAAAAGACACCGGAATTGGGGTGCCAAAAGACCGACAAGAAGCAATTTTTGAACGATTTATTCAGGCTGATATTGCCAATAAGATGGCGTTGCAAGGCGCTGGTTTAGGATTGTCTATTTCTAAAGCCTATGTAGAAATTTTGGGAGGATCAATAAGGCTTAAGTCTGAGGAAGGAGAAGGAACGGTATTTTATTTTACGCTTCCGTTTATACAGGACCTGAGTATTGAGAAAACAATTAGTAGCGAAATTGTATCACCAGTTAGAACAGGCTTTAGTAAAAAGCTAAAAATAGTTATTGCCGAAGATGATGCAATATCAGAAAAGCTTATTTCGAAAGTCATTAAAGAATACGGGAGTGAAATTATCAATACAAGAAACGGATTAGAAGCAGTAGAAGCGTGTCGTAATAATCCGGATATAGATTTGGTATTTATGGATATTCAGATGCCAATAATGGATGGTCATGAAGCGGCCAGAGAGATACGAAAATTCAATAAAGAGGTAATTATAATTGCACAAACCGCATACGCTTTAGTTGGAGATATGGAAAGAGCAATTGATGCAAATTGTAATGATTATATTTCAAAGCCTTTAAAAGTGGAAGAATTGAAACTTTTGATTTTTAAATACTTCAAAGACTAAGTGTAATTAGTCTATTCTCTGTCTTCTTCTAGAACAAGTTTATAAGACCATGTTTGTCCTGTTATTGAGTTGATGAAGTAGATTTAACGTGCGGAATATTAATGTAAATAAGAAGGGATATCGATAATTACTCTCATAAAAAAAAAGCTACTAACTTTACATTGTCAGTAGCTTTATAACTAAATAGGTATTTGCTTTCCAAACGAAAGAATTCAGTAGAACTGAATACTAGTCAGTCTAGTTTTTGTTTAATAAAACATCAGCATGTACTGCTACTTCGCTCCATGTTTTACTTACACCATCTTTACCTGTATGCAATGCCTCACATGCTTTATTGATTGACGCTACTGCTGCTAAAGCATCCCAGTTTTCTAAATTCATCACTCCATCAAAAGACAAGCTAGTATCACTATTCGTGGTATATTGTAAAGGAATATTTGCTATTTTTCCGTTTAATAGCATATCTATAGAGCAAGTATTATCTGCAGCAACTTTAAACTCACCCGAGATAAGTTCTGTGTTTTTCATCACTCCAAAAAAGAATTTTAAAATCTTAGGATCTCTGGTTCCCGTAGCGTCATTAGTAAATAAACTACTTACTGGAATACTAAATTTAGTACCGTTCAAAGCTTCTAATGCTGTTTCTCCTTGTCCTGAATTCGTTAATGTTATTTCTTTAAATGTACCGCCAACAGCTGCTTTGTCTGTTGTTTTATAAGCAGTAAAACTCACTTTGGTAGAATCATTTACTACACTGTACGTTCCATCTGTCGTTTGAATTTCTGTAGTAGTTCCTTCCGTCTCTTTCTTAGAATCTTTACAGCTAACGGCAGTAATCAGAATCATTGCCAGAGCAATCAGTTTTAAGTTTTTCATTGTATTATCCTTTTTTAAAGTTTGATGTAAAATTAGGCATAATAAGATAGACGACATCCCTTATAGTGTAAAGAGTACAAGTTATTTAATGTTAAATCGTACAAAACAGTATGTTAAGAGATGTTAAAAACAAGAATTTTTTAGACTATAAAAAGCCATATAGTTGGTTTGCTCAATAAGACTTACTTGTTAAATCTATTTCAGACAAAAAAGTGTTGTATGAACAATATTAGCACTTACTATATTAAGTGTAAATCAGATAAATTAATTCAAGACATGATACTGTAGTACTATTTTTTAATATGATCTTTTAAAGTAATATCTTCCGAATAAACATATTTCTCAATGAGATTTCCATCTTGGTCAATTAGTAGTGTTGATGGGAATCGTGATATGCCATATTTTTCAATAAAATTTTGTCCATTGGCGACTAATTCAAAATTCGAATTCTCGAGGTCAAAACCTTTTCGCACATCACTTTCAGAGCATTGAAAGACGATAATAGCTTTAACGGCATTTTTATTTTCTAGTGCATTGATTTTTTCGTCAAGTTCCTGAATTTCTTGTTTTTTAAAATGGAAATCGGTAGCAAAAAGTTCAAATCTCAGAATAACAATTTTCCCATTTAGTTTAGAAAGTTCTATTTGTGTTCCGTCAATTGTTGTTAGCTTGAAATTTGGAAAGTTACCTTTAGCAGATGCTGTAGCGTTAAGTGCTCGTTTTTCATAACTATTTAGATTATTCGGATCATACATATACCTAGTAACATTTCCAGCCTCATCGATCTCCTTCTCCAAAGACAAATTCGGATTTTCTTGAACGAGTATTCCAAACTCTTTCTTTGAGATTTCGATTCCTGTTTTTTTATTATAGAGCTTGGTATTATTAAAATCCTTTTCGACAAAAGTCTTTGACCAGTTTACGCCGATAGTTTCTTCCTGACTCTGAATCGTATTTGCACAGAACAATGTGATAATTAAAATGATATGTTGAATGTTTTTCATAAGTGTTGTTTTATTGTATAGATAAAGGTTTGTATAAGAATAGTTGCAATGACCTTTGATTTAGTAATAAATATCGATTATGCTAATTTTGTGTTGCCATCTTCTTTTGATTGTTCTGTTTTTAAAAAGTATATAAGTTATAAATTTCTCCCATTTTTATTTTTTGATGAGTTTGGAATCTAAAGAATGATGTTCATATAATTTTAATTCTAAAATTTTTATAACAAAAAAAGTCCTTTTATTCTTCTGGTTTTGTTTTGACGAACAAGATAGCATTCCAAATAAAAGCATTAGTAGTAACATTGTCTTTTTCAATAGGAGAAGCAATTAGTTCATGCTAGTACTACAAAGTCGAATAGAGATCTAAAATCAAAGGGTTATTTATCTTATCCCTATTTTTCTACTATTTAAATCAAAACTAGTGATTTTACTTACAGAAAACTAATTATAAAAACGGAGAATTAGTTACATAAAAAAAACCGACTGAAAATCACTTCTCAGTCGGTTGTTATATTTGATGTTGAAAGTTTATCCTAAAAAAGCTTTCAACTCTTCGTATGTTTTAATTTTAGTGCTTACTTTTTCTTTATCCATCACACTTTCTATTTGTGCAGGAATCGGTAATTTTACATTTAAAGCTGGTTCCACAACGTCCAAAAATTTAATAGGATGTGCAGTTTCAAGGAAAATACCAATAGCATTTGGATAGTTATGCAATTCTTTTTTCAATCCTAAATAACCCACGGCACCATGCGGTTCAGCGATATAGCCGTTTGTGTTATAAATAGTTTTCATCGCCTCAGTTGTTTCTTCATCTGTAAAAGTATAAGAAGAGAAGTCTTTCTTGAATTGGGCCAAATCGTTGTGGTACATTTCCTGAATTCGAATGAAATTACTTGGATTCCCAACATCCATCGCATTAGAAATCGTTGCTTTGGATGGTTTAGGATCATAAAATCCACTTGCTAAAAATCGGGGCACTGTATCATTTACATTGGTGGAAGCCACAAAATGAAGTAGGGGCAAGCCTAACTTTTTTGCCATGATTCCGGCGCAGATATTTCCGAAATTCCCACTCGGGCAAGAGAATACCAATTCCTTATTTTGCTTCTTCAATTCCTTGTAAGCAAAGAAAAAGTAAAACATTTGCGGCAACCACCGTGCGATATTAATCGAATTTGCCGAAGTTAGATTATGATGCTTTAAACTATCGTCTAAGAAAGCTTTTTTAACCATGTCTTGACAATCATCAAAAACACCATCTACTTCGAGTGCTTTAATGTTTTGACCTAAAGTCGTAAGCTGTTTTTCCTGAATGTCGCTCACTTTTCCAGAAGGATATAAAATGATCACTTCTACGCCAGCAACACCTAGAAACCCGCTTGCAACTGCACCACCGGTATCTCCGGAAGTAGCAACAAGAACGGTGTTCTTACTGTCTTTTTTGTCTTTATTGAAGTAGGCCAAACATCGTGACATGAAACGCGCTCCTACGTCCTTAAACGCCATTGTTGGGCCATGGAATAATTCAAGGGAGTAAATTCCTTTCTCTACTTCGACCACCGGAAAATCAAAACACAGGGTGTCAGCAATGATTTCTTTAAGTACATCAGCGGGAATTTCATCTCCTACAAATTGTTTAATAGCTTCAAAAGCAATTTCTTCATTGCTTAAATTTTCGATAGTATCGAAAAAGGCCTGAGGCAGTGGTGTTATGTTTTCTGGAAAATACAATCCTTTATCAGAAGCTAATCCTTGTATTACTGCTTCCTGAAAGGAAACGTTTGGGGCGTTATGGTTTAAACTGTAGTATTTCATTGTGATTTTTGATTGAAGATTAACGATTTTTGATTTTTGATTTTTTCTAGCAACGTAAGTTACATCTGAAATCAAAAATCGTTAATCAAAAATCTTAAATATTTTTAAATTGTGTTATAATATACGTACTCCATCAGGATTCACTTTTGAAACGTGAATTTCATACGGTAATTTCATTTCGTCATAGACTGCGCTCATGGCTTTGGCGATTTTGTCGGCGGCGTCTCTTCCTTTGCTTAAAGCAAAAATAGAAGGGCCAGAACCTGATATTCCAGATCCTAGAGCACCGTTTTCTAATGCGGTTTGTTTGATTAAGTCAAAACCAGGAATTAATACAGAACGCAACGGCTCCACGATTTCGTCATGTAGCGAGCGGCCTATCAAGTCATAATCCTTAGTATATAAACCGGCAATTAATCCGCCCACATTTCCCCATTGCATAATTGCGCTTTTTAGGGAAACCGTTTGCTTTAATACGGAACGAGCATCGGATGTTTTAAGTTCAATCTGAGGATGAACTACCGTCGCATACAATTCTGATGGACTTTCTATTTTTATAATATCTAAAGGACTGTAGCTTCGCACTAATGTAAATCCACCCAATAGGGCAGGAGCAACGTTGTCGGCATGAGCGTTTCCGCAAGCTAGTTTTTCGCCTTGCATAGCAAATTGCACCAAGTCTTTTATTTCAAAAGGGCGACCAAGCAATTCATTGATTCCAAAAACCGCTCCTGCAGAGCTGGCAGCACTGCTTCCGATTCCGCTACCGGCTTTGATGTTTTTGTATATTTCGATTTCGAATCCCGCGTCTGATTTCAAAGCTTCGAGCATTGCCAAAGCAGCAACTCCAGCCACATTTTTCTCCGTTTCTAAGGGTAAATCGGCACCGACTAATTTAGTGATGCGAATCCCCTTTTGATCTGATTTTCTAATAATCATTTCGTCCCCCACATTGTCTAAGCAAAGACCGAGTACATCAAATCCACAGGATAGATTAGCAATTGTAGCGGGACAGAATATTTTTATTTCGTTCATTTTCTTTATAGTTTTTGTTCCCCTTTAGGGGTTAGGGGCTATACGTTTCCAATTCGAATCACATCGGCAAAAATTCCTGAAGCAGTAACTGCAGCTCCGGCACCTGCACCTTTTATCAATAAAGGTTGGTCAACATAACGATCTGTATAGAATAATACAATATTGTCTTTTCCTTCTAAGTTGTAAAAAGGATGGTCTTTTGGGATGAATTGCAAACCGACACTAGCATTACCATTTTCAAATTGAGCAACAAATTTTAGGCGACTTTCTTTGGCGTTAGCTTCCGCCAAAATACCTTCAAAATGAGCAGCATGTTCTACAAGAGATTTAAAGAAATCTTCATTATTTGTAGTTTCCATACAAGCAGCAGGAAGGAAAGATTGATTTTCAATTTCTTCAATTTCCATTTCGTAACCACTCTCGCGAATCAAAATTAGAATCTTTCTGGCGACATCAATTCCGCTCAAATCTATCTTTGGGTCAGGCTCTGTAAATCCTTGAACACCAGCTTCTTTTACTACTTCATTGAAAGCGTTATTTTCATCAAAATTATTAAAGATAAAGTTTAAACTACCAGATAAAACAGCTTGAATTTTGTTGACTTTATCTCCTGATGCGACTAGATTTTTAACTGTGTCAATGATAGGTAATCCTGCTCCAACATTTGTTTCAAACAAGAAAGGGGCATTGTATCTTCGGGATAAAGTTTTAAGATTTTTATAATTTTCAAAAGCAGAAGAGCAGGCGATTTTATTACAAGTTACAACGGCTACACTTTGTCTTAAGAAATGCTCGTATGTTTTAGAAACACCTTCGTTTGCCGTGATATCCACAAAAATACTATTACGTAAATTCAGCTCTTTTACTTTGTTAATAAACAATTGTTGGTCCGCAGCATCTCCTTTTTCGATAAGAGGTTGCCATGCTTTTAAGTCAATTCCATCTTCATCAAAAATCATTTTGCGTGAATTAGACAAAGCGATTACACGAAGATTTATTTTTAAGTTTTCTTTTAGGAACTTCTTTTGTTGGTTGATCTGATCGATGAATTTCTCACCTACATTACCAACACCCATAACAAACAAATTCAACTGTTTTGTATTGTCTTCAAAGAAACGTTCGTGAAGTGTATTCAATGCTTTTTTTACATCTCTTTGATTGATTACTGCTGATATGTTTCTTTCAGAAGCACCTTGGGCAATCGCACGAATGTTGACATTGTTTTTTCCTAAAGTACTGAACATTTTACCGCTCAATCCTTGGTGGTTTTTCATGTTTTCGCCAACTAAAGCAATAATACATAGATTTTTTTCTACGATACAAGGATCTACTTTGTGTTGCAAAATCTCGATTTCAAAGGCTTTGTTGATTGCAGCTTCGGCGGCTTCGGCATCTTCATTTAGAATTCCAATGCAAATAGAGTGTTCGGAAGAAGCTTGAGTAATAAAGATAACATTGATTTCTTCAAGAGATAAAACTTCAAAAAGTCTTTTTGACGAACCAGATACTCCAATCATTCCTGGACCTTCAAGTGTGATCAATGTGATGTTTTCAATATGGCTGATTCCTTTTACAGGCTGACCATTAGAAATAGATTGATTAGAAATATAAGTTCCCTCTGCTTTTGGTTCGAAAGTATTCTTGATATGAATAGGAATATTTTTTCTTAGAACTGGCTGAATAGTGGGTGGAAACAACACTTTGGCACCAAAATGAGACAACTCCATCGCTTCTTGATACGATATAGAAGCAATTGGTTGGGCTTGTTTTACGATTTTCGGGTTAGCCGTAAACATACCGTTGACATCAGTCCAGATTTCTAAATCAGTCGCGTCTAATGCTCCAGCTAGTATTGCAGCGGTATAATCTGATCCACCACGTCCTAAAGTAGTGTTGATTCCATCAATAGAAGACGAAATAAAACCAGGCATTACAACCACCTGACTTTCATTCGAGGCAAAAAAAGCAACAATTAATTCATCAGTAACTTTGAAATTTACGGCAGCTTTTCCAAAATTATTGTTGGTTTTAATTAACTCACGGCTGTCTTTATAATTACTGCTTTTAAAATCTTGTTTAAGTGCCTCAGCGATGATATAAGAAGAAAGCAATTCTCCAAAACTCAAAATAGTGTCAGCAGTTCTATTTGATAGTTCTCCTAGAAGGTAACAACCGTCTAATAAAGTTTCTAGATGATTGATGATGCGTTTGATATGACTTAGTAAGCTACTTTGCTCGCTTACAGGAATCAATTCTTTTACAGCATCTAAATGTTTTTTCTCAATATCAGCCACAATTTCCTTGTAGCTTTCATCATTAGAAGCGGCTCTTAATGAAGCCAACTGAAGTAGATCAGTTACTTTACTAAGGGCAGATACAACTACGATTAATTGGTCTTGTTTTGCTTGGTTTTGAACTATCTCAAGGACTAGTTTTATATTTTGTGCATTGGCTACCGAAGTTCCGCCAAATTTTAATACTTTCATTGTGTTTGTTTTATTTTAGAAAAATGGCAATGCTATTTACCCACCTAAAATCTTTCCTTCTTAAAAAAAGAAAAATATAAAATAGGATTATATGTAAAATGTATACCCCTAAGGGGTAGTAGTTGTTGTAGCTGTAAATGTAGAAGTAACAGAAGTTGCAACCCAAATTTGAGTTGTTATCGAAGATTGATATGTTGTTCTGTTATTTGTCATTATTATTTTCCAAAAATACAGCTTTTTATAAAAATCAACCTCCTTTATATGGTTTTTTGCGAATATTTTAATAAAAAGGAGAGAAATCAGCTTCTGTTGAATATTTCTTATTTTATGAGCAGATTGTGGAGGCTATTGTTATTTAATTTGGATGCAAGAAGATATAATTAGGTGTATTTGAGCTCCTTTTTTTAATTTCAATTGCTAATTTATTCTCATTTATGGGGTGTGAGTAATCCTTTTTACTTTTCGGGACGTTAGTCGACTTTTAAAAACTGTGGTAGTAACCTTATTATTAACGACGCCGCAGTAGTTAAAATAGTCTCTTTGTAAAGCAGGATTATTCTGTGGTAAAATGCATCAAATTTAGTAAAGTGATGCTTTTTAATCTAAGTTTTAAATTATTGCTATTATATGTTGCTTTTTAATATTGATTTCTCCAATTTTGGCTTTTAAAATTTAAGATTAAATGGACAATACACATTATATAAGTACCGCACTACTTTCCCTAGAGACGGTAAACGAAATTATTGCAAATCAGATGTTGTTAGAACTGTCTGATGAGGCCAAAATTAACATTCAGAAATGCAGGGATTTTTTAGATAAAAAAATGGCAACGCACTCTGAACCTATCTACGGAATAAATACTGGCTTTGGTTCACTTTGTAATGTTAAAATCTCTAATGAAAACTTATCAAAACTTCAGGAAAACCTAGTAAAATCACATGCTTGTGGTACGGGAGAAGAAGTTCCAAATGAAATAGTAAAACTAATGTTGTTGCTGAAAATTCAGTCTTTGAGCTACGGACATTCAGGAATACAATTACAGACAGTGGATCGCTTGATTGCTTTTTACAACAATGATATTTTACCTATTATTTATACCCAAGGTTCTCTTGGTGCATCTGGTGATTTAGCTCCTTTAGCGCATTTGTCTTTACCATTATTAGGAGAAGGAGAAGTGTATTTTGAAGGTAAAAAAGTTCATTCAAGTGTAATAATGGAGCACTTTAATTGGGAGCCAATCGTATTGCAGTCCAAAGAAGGATTGGCCTTGCTAAATGGAACGCAATTTATGAGTGCTTATGGTGCTCATATTTTAATGAAAGCCAATAAATTTTCCTATTTAGCGGATTTGATTGGTACAATATCTTTGGAAGGATTTGATGGTCGTATCGAACCATTTAATGAGTTGATCCATTTTATACGTCCTCATAAAGGCCAAATTACAACGGCAAGTCGTGTAAAAGAATTTCTGGAAGGAAGTCAAATTATCGAACAGGAGAAAGTACATGTACAAGATCCATATTCTTTCCGTTGTATTCCGCAAGTTCACGGAGCTTCAAAAGATGCTATTGATTACGTTAAGAAAGTCTTTAAAACGGAGATTAACTCGGTTACAGACAATCCAAATATATTTATCGAAAGTGACCAAATCATCTCAGGAGGTAATTTTCACGGACAACCATTGGCATTAGCCTTAGACTTTATGGCAATTGCTTTAGCTGAACTAGGTAGTATTTCTGAAAGAAGAACTTATCAATTGATTTCGGGATTGCGTAACCTTCCTGCATTTTTAGTGGATAATCCAGGATTGAATTCCGGATTTATGATTCCGCAATATACTGCTGCTAGTATTGCTAGCCAGAACAAGCAATTAGCGACACCTTCTAGTGTAGACAGCATTGTTTCTAGTAATGGGCAAGAAGATCATGTGAGTATGGGAGCGAATGGTGCTACAAAAGCGTTACGTGTGATGGACAATCTAGAGCGTATCTTAGCAATCGAATTAATGAATGCTTCTCAAGCGATTGAATTTAGAAGACCGCTTGAGTCAAGTGAGTTTATCGAAATGTTTTTGAGCTCGTACAGAGAAGAAGTTCCGTTTGTAAAAGAAGATCGTATTTTACATTATGACATAGAGAAAACCGTTTCTTTTTTGAATAGTTTTCAAATTGAAGAGGAATTGTTAGACTAATTAGTCAATCCAATATATAATTATAGTAAATTTGCGCCCTAAAAAATAATAAGATGTCAATAAATAGTATTTTCCAGTTTTTAGTCCCAAAGGATAAAAAGTTTTTCCCCTTATTCGAAGAAGCATCAAGCAACTTAATTGAATTAGCTTCAAACTTGCATGAAGCGGTAAATCTTCCTTTAAAAGAAAGAGAAGCACTTTTTCAGAAAATTGATAAATTAGAGCAAAAAGGAGAACATATTACCCGTCAAACAAATCTTGAATTGAGTAGAAATTTTATTACTCCATTTGACAGAGAAGATATACATTCCTTAATAACATCTATTGACAATGTTGCTGATAATCTTCAGGGTGCAGCAAGCAGAATGAGATTGTATCAAGTTGATAAAATTACAAAGTCGATTAGAAAATTGACTGAAATTAATCTTGAAGCTTGTCAGAGTATTGATGTCGCAGTTAAAGAATTGAAAAATTTTAAGAACATCAAGAATATTACTGAGGCTTGCGCCAGAATTAATAAATTAGAGAATAAGTCAGATACCGTTTATAACAAAGCGATTTTTGAAATATTCGAAAATGAAACTGATGCAATCACCATAATAAAATACAAAGAAGTTTTATCGGTATTAGAAACTGCAACGGACAAGTGTAAAAGTGTAGCCGGAGTTTTAGAATCAATTGCTGTCAAGCATTCTTAATTTAATCGGTTACTTTTTGAAATTACATTTATGGAATTTACTTTACTTATAGTTATCATTGTATTGGCTTTAATCTTTGACTACATCAATGGTTTTCATGATGCGGCCAATGCTATTGCTACCGTTGTTGCCACAAAAGTTTTGTCTCCTTTTCAGGCGGTTCTTTGGGCTGCTTTCTTTAATTTCTTGGCCTATTGGGTTTTTGGATTTGGAGTGGCTGATACCGTAGCTAAAACGGCGCATACGATGGAGATTAATCTTGTGGTTATACTTGCCGGTGTTATTGCTGCGATTTGTTGGAATTTGTTGACCTGGTGGTTGGGGATACCTTCAAGTTCATCGCATACCTTAATAGGAGGTTTTGCGGGAGCTGCAGTTGCTCATGCGATTGCTGTTCATGGTTTTTCAGGTTATTTACTAGAGGATGGAACTACTGCTTACTGGTACGATATTGTCAGTTGGTATAAAGCAGGGAAAGACGGCGGAGTGCCCTCAGGTGTTTCTATCATTATTCTTTTTATAGTATTAGCCCCTTTATTGGGAGCTCTGATGTCATATTTAATTTCAATTTGGCTTTTAAATGCGTCTAAAAAAACGATTACCCCAAAACTGGTTACCCTAGCTATAATGGGTATTACGATCTGGTTTGTGGAGAGTCAAATGAAATATTATGATGCAATAGAAAAACCAAGATTTGATTCTCATTTTTGGAGTGTGGCTTTTGAGTCGCATAATCTTAAATGGTTTTTGGTAGCGTTTATCATTTTAGCCATTAGCTCATTTTGTTTAATTTTTAGTAGTTTGAACTTGAATCAAGCTACTGCATGGTTGAAAAAAATGCAGTTATTGTCTTCTGCTGCGTTTAGTTTAGGTCATGGTGGAAACGATTCACAAAAAGTAATGGGTATAATTGCAGCGGCAGTTGCGGTATATATTCATACTACAGGATCAGCTCAAGATAGTATGCCTGACTGGTTAAATGTTGTTTTACCAAAAGATGATGTAGCGGGTGTGATGCCTGCCTGGATTCCATTAGCTTGTTATACAGCAATTGCATTAGGGACATTAAGTGGTGGTTGGAAAATTGTAAAAACAATGGGTTCTAAAATTACAAAAGTAACTTCGTTTGAAGGTGTTGCTGCTGAAACAGCTGGAGCTTTAACCTTGTATTTCACCGAACATTTAAAAATTCCGGTGAGTACCACTCATACTATAACTGGTTCTATCATCGGAGTTGGTCTGACGAAACGTGTATCTGCGGTGCGATGGGGAGTTACAGTGAGTCTTTTATGGGCTTGGGTGTTAACGATTCCTATTTCGGCGTTATTGGCAGGATTAGTTTACTATTTCCTTAGCTTGTTTTTATAAGAGTATTTTATTTTTCGAAATAAATAAAAAACCATCCTAATTGTAAAGTTAGGATGGTTTTTGTAGTTTAATGAATGTCTTTTCCTGAAATGGCTATTTTGAATTTATTCGACTATTTTTTTTAATTTTTTCAATCTTTTATAATGCGTTTGTTTTAGATTACCATTTCCTGAAATCATACTTATATTTCCATCTACTTCAAGCATTGATAGTTTTACGTCAGAGAAATGATCAATTCCATGCTCTCTCATAGCTTCTCTTAATTCATCAGAAGTGATATTCAATTTACTTAAAATTTTAAAATCAATTTTGCCATCATGGATCAGTATTTCTGGTTTTTCTTGAATTAAATCCTTTAAAAATTTAAATTTGAACATTGCTTTTTTTAAAATGTAGTTAATCAAAAAAAGTACTGTAGCTGCTATTAAACCTCCGCTTAGACTATTGTTACTACCAACCATGGCATTTTGAACCGAGTTGCTGATTAATAAAATTAAGATAATATCACTTGAATTGAGTTGAGATAATTCTTTTTTACCAAAAACACGCAAAGCGATAATCATAAAGAAATAGACGGCGGTAGTCCTAAATATGATATCGAGGTAGAGATTCATTAGCGGCTATTTACATTCTATGTTTAAAATTTTTCTCAATAGCTTTGATCATTTCACCAGCGATATCTTTATTAGTAGCACCTTCAATTCCCTCTAATCCTGGAGAAGAGTTTACTTCTAGTAACAAAGGACCTTTAGAAGAACGAATAATGTCTACTCCTGCTACTTTTAAGTCCATTGCCTTAGCTGCTTTTATGGCTATTCTTTTTTCTTCAGCAGTTGGTTTTATGATAGAAGCAGTTCCGCCAAGGTGAATATTAGCTCTAAATTCGCCTGGCATCGCTTCACGCTGAATCGTTGCGACTACTTTTCCGTCAATTACAAATAATCGTAAATCTTTACCATCAGCTTCTTTGATGAATTCTTGAACAAGTATATTAGCATTTACACTTTTGAAAGCATTAATGACACTTTCTGCTGCTTTTTTAGTTTCAGCAAGTACAACACCCTTTCCTTGAGTTCCTTCTAATAATTTTACAATTAATGGTGAACCACCAACCATTTTAATCAAGTCATTAGTATCCAATGGAGAATTGGCAAAACCAGTAGTAGGTATCCCAATTCCGCTATTTAATAACAACTGTAAAGAGAATAATTTATCTCTTGATTGTGTAATGGCGTTCGCCGAGTTTAAACTATAAACTTTTAAAGCTTCAAATTGACGAGTTAAGGCACAACCGTAAAAAGTAATACTTGGTCTTATTCTAGGAATAATGGCATCAAATTGATTCAAGATTATTCCGCCTCTATAATGAATTTCTGGAGTTTGTGCATCCAGCTTCATATAGCATTCTTTAATGTTTAAGAAGTGCATTTCGTGACCACGCATTTCTCCAGCTTCCATAATACGTTTGTTACTGTATAATTCTGGATTACTGGCTAAAACTCCGATGCGCAAACCGGTAGCTGCTTTCTCTGAATTTTTATATAATTCTTTTAGATTGTCAGTGGTAGGTTGACCCAATAGGTATTGTTGTTCTGGATCAACAAGAACTCTTCCGCTCATGGCTTCTCTTCCTAGAAGCATTCTGAATCCCATGGAATCCCTATTAGTCAAAGTCATTTCAATAGGCCAAATAGAGTCTCCAATTTTTAAATTTGTTTGAATCACATAGCGTTGCTCTCTAAAACCGCTGGAGCTTTTTACGATACGCTTATCGATTAGTGGGGCCTCACAATGGATGACTGTTTTTAAATTATTCTGAATAGGGTTGATGTCAAATCGTACCCAGTTTGTTTCATTTTTAATAAAAGGAGCTATGTTAATAGCATGTAAAGCAGATGTTTTTGCACCAGAATCTACACGGGCTTTTATTGTGGGAATTCCCAGTTCAGGAAAGGAGCACCATTCTTCACTACCTAGAATAACTTTTTCTTGAAGCATAATATTTATTTTTTTAATGTCTAATTATAAAAGTCAAATGTAAATATTTGTTTTTAATAACAGGATAAATTTACATAAAGAATAAACCCGCTATGTTATAAAAACGTAACGGGTTTATTTTGTTATCTAAAATACGATTTTCTATTGTTTTGTAGGCTCTTCGGCTTTATTAACTTTTACGCTTAATTCCTGAGCTCCTTCTTCAATATCCATGAATATCTCATCTCCTGAAGAAATTTTAGAAGTAATAATCTCTTCGGCAAGTGAGTCTTCAACATATTTTTGAATGGCTCTTTTTAATGGTCTTGCACCAAATTGTTTGTCGAAACCTTTGTCTGCAATAAAAGCTTTTGCTTTGTCAGAAAGAGTCAGTTTATATCCTAGTTCAGTAAGGCGAGCATATAATTTTTTCAATTCGATTTCGATAATTAAATCGATATCATGTTTCTCTAATGTGTTGAATACAATTACATCATCAATTCTGTTTAAGAATTCAGGAGCAAAGGTTTTTTTTAACGCATTTTCGATGATACTCTTAGAATTGTCATCTACACTTGCGGCTCTTGCAGCTGTTCCAAATCCTACGCCTTGACCAAAATCCTTTAATTGTCTTGCTCCAACATTTGAAGTCATGATAATTATGGTGTTTTTAAAATCAATTTTTCGACCTAAACTATCAGTTAAATAACCATCGTCTAAGACTTGTAGTAACATATTGAAAACGTCTGGATGTGCTTTTTCAATCTCATCCAATAATACAACACAATATGGTTTTCTACGTACTTTCTCTGTTAATTGACCACCTTCTTCATAACCTACGTATCCCGGAGGTGCACCAACTAAACGAGAGATTGCAAATTTTTCCATGTATTCACTCATGTCAATACGAACCAATGCATCTTCAGAATCAAATAATTCTTTAGCAAGAACTTTGGCTAATTGTGTTTTTCCAACTCCTGTTTGCCCTAGAAAAATAAAGGAGCCGATTGGTCGGTTTGGATCTTTCAATCCAGCACGATTTCTTTGAATAGACCTCGCGATTTTTAAAACAGCTTCTTTTTGTCCAATAACTTTACTTTCGATAAGTTGTGGTAATATAGCTAGTTTGTTGCTTTCTGTTTGTGCAATACGGTTCACGGGAATTCCAGTCATCATTGACACTACATCGGCAACATTGTCCTCCGTAACCTCAATCCGATTGTTTTTTGCGTCCTCTTCCCATTGTTCTTGAGCGATTGCTAATTCTTTTTCGATGCGTTTCTCGTCATCTCTAAGTTTTGCAGCCTCTTCATATTTTTGTTTTTTGACAACAGCGGTTTTTAGTTCGCGAATCTCTTCCAGTTGACGTTCTAAATCAAGAATTTTTTTCGGAACTTCAATGTTGGTTATATGCACACGAGAACCTGCTTCGTCTAAAGCATCAATAGCCTTGTCCGGTAAGAAGCGTTCTGACATGTATCTATCTGTTAATTTAACACAAGCTTCAATTGCTTCTTGTGAGTAAATAACATTATGATGGTCTTCGTATTTGTTCTTGATGTTGTTTAGAATTGTAATTGTTTCTTCAACAGAAGTTGGCTCTACAATTATCTTTTGAAAACGTCTCTCTAATGCACCGTCTTTTTCAATATACTGTCTGTATTCATCAAGTGTTGTCGCACCGATACATTGGATTTCTCCTCTTGCTAGAGCGGGTTTAAACATATTGGATGCATCCAATGAACCAGTAGCTCCACCAGCACCCACAATAGTGTGAATTTCATCAATAAAAAGAATGATATCATCATTTTTCTCTAATTCATTCATAACTGCTTTCATGCGCTCTTCAAACTGCCCTCTGTATTTAGTTCCTGCAACAAGGCTAGCTAAATCTAAGGTAACAACACGTTTATTGAAAAGGATACGAGATACTTTCTTTTGTATAATACGCAAAGCTAAACCTTCGGCAATAGCTGATTTTCCAACTCCAGGCTCACCAATAAGGAGTGGATTGTTCTTTTTACGTCGGCTTAAAATTTGGCAAACACGTTCAATTTCTTTCTCACGTCCTACAACGGGATCTAGTTTACCTTCTTCGGCCATTTCTGTTAAATCCCTTCCGAAATTGTCTAATACAGGTGTTTTAGATTTCTTATTGGATTTATTGGCTGGATTATTAAAATTACCTTCTTTAAGACTGTCATCTTGTCCTGCGTCGTCATTATAAGAGTCTGTAGCTCTTGGTAAATTTTCCAAGAATTCTTCTTCGTTTGGTGTCATATTTATATATTGTTCTTTAGCTACATCGTAATCAATTTTAAGTTTATTCAGTAACTTGGTTGTGGGATCGTTTTCATTTCTTAAAATACAAAGCAATAAATGCGCTGTACTAACAGAGGAACTTTGAAACACTTTTGCTTCTAAAAAAGTGGTTTTTAAAGCGCGTTCTGCTTGCCGAGTTAAATGAAGATTTTTCTTTTCTAAATTAGTCTCTACGCCAGGGGTTGCGGGGCTTAGTATTTCTACTTTCCTACGCAGATGGTCCAAGTCGATAGAAAGGTTATTTAAAATTTGAATTGCTTTACCATTTCCATCTCGAAGGATACCTAGCATCAAGTGTTCAGTTCCTATGAAATCATGACCTAGTCGCAAGGCTTCTTCCTTGCTGTAGGTAATAACATCTTTTACTCTTGGTGAAAAATTATCATCCATAATGTATATTTTGTATATGTAAATTTAGTGAATTAGTATTTTAAAAACAAGAATCATACCTGAAGATGTCGTGTCAGCTAATTGACAAAAAAAATGGGGAAATATCGTAAAATGGCATTTAATTTATTAAACAAAAGGGGGAGATAATTTGTTAATAAATCTTTCAAATAAGAATGTTAAAATGCTTTAAAAAATTTCAAAAAGCTGTATATTGGCACGTTTTGAAACTAATATAATATTTTAATATAACAACTTATGTCTGAAGGAGAAAACATAATTCCTATTAACATAGAAGATGAAATGAAATCAGCTTACATCGATTATTCGATGTCAGTAATTGTATCAAGAGCACTTCCAGATGTTAGAGATGGTTTGAAACCAGTTCATCGAAGAGTTCTTTATGGAATGTATGATTTAGGAGTTTTTTCAAATAAAGCCCATAAAAAATCCGCCAGAATTGTCGGAGAAGTTTTAGGTAAGTATCACCCGCACGGAGATACGTCTGTTTATGATGCTATGGTTCGTATGGCTCAGGAATGGAGCATGCGTTATTTACTAGTTGACGGTCAAGGTAACTTTGGTTCTGTTGATGGTGATAGCCCTGCAGCAATGCGTTATACTGAGGCTAGAATGCGTAAAATTTCGGAAGAAATTATGGCAGATATCGAAAAAGAGACAGTTGATTTTCAATTGAACTTTGATGATACTCTATATGAGCCAAAAGTAATGCCGACCCGTGTTCCTACGTTATTGATCAATGGAGCAACTGGTATTGCGGTAGGTATGGCAACTAATATGCCGCCTCACAATCTTACCGAAGTAATCAACGGTACTTTGGCGTACATGGATAATAACGATATCGAGATCGATGAACTGATTAACTATATTAAAGCACCAGATTTTCCAACTGGTGGTATTATTTACGGTTATGAAGGGGTGCGTGAAGCATTCAAAACCGGAAGAGGTAGAGTGGTGATGCGTGCTAAAGTTGGTTTTGAAGAAGTAGACGGAAGAGAGTGTATTATTGTTACTGAAATTCCTTACCAAGTCAATAAAGCGGACATGATTAAGCGTACTGCTGATCTGGTAAATGATAAGAAAATTGAAGGAATTGCAAATATTCGTGATGAATCAGATAGAAATGGTATGCGTATCGTTTATATCTTGAAACGGGATGCAACGCCTAATGTAGTTTTGAATACACTATATAAATATACTCAATTACAGTCTTCTTTCAGTGTTAATAATATTGCATTGGTAAAAGGCCGTCCTCAGATGTTGAATTTGAAGGACATGATTCACTATTTTGTAGAGCATCGTCATGATGTAGTGACTCGTAGAACTCAATTTGAATTGCGTAAAGCAGAGGAAAGAGCACATATATTAGAAGGATTAATTATTGCGTCAGATAATATTGACGAAGTTATTGCACTTATCAAGGCTTCGAAAAATACTGAAGAAGCAAGAGGAAAATTAATTGAAAGATTCAAATTATCCGATATTCAGGCAAGAGCAATTGTTGAAATGCGTTTGCGTCAATTAACAGGTCTTGAGCAAGATAAGTTAAGAGCTGAGTATGATGAAATCATGAAGTTAATTGATTACTTAAAAGGTTTATTAGCAGATGTGAATTTAAGAATTGCATTGATTAAAGAAGAGCTTGTTGAAATTCGTGAGAAATACGGAGATGAACGTCGTTCTTTAATTGAATATTCAGGTGGTGATGTAAGTATTGAAGATTTAATTGCTGATGAGAATGTGGTTATTACAATCTCTCATGCAGGATATATTAAACGTACAAACCTAACGGAATACAAAACACAGAATAGAGGAGGAGTTGGTCAAAAAAGTGCAGGAACGAGAGATCAAGATTTCTTAGAGCACATGTTTGTGGCGACGAATCATCAGTATATGATGTTCTTTACTCAAAAAGGAAAATGTTTCTGGATGCGTGTTTATGAAATACCAGAAGGAAGTAAAACAGCTAAAGGTAGAGCGATTCAAAATCTTGTGAATATAGAGAGCGATGATAAGGTAAAAGCATTTATCTGTACTCAGGATCTAAAAGATCAAGACTATATTAAGAGTCATAATTTGATTATGGTAACTAAAAAAGGTCAGGTTAAGAAAACGTCTTTAGAGAAATATTCTAAACCTAGAGTTAATGGTGTTGCTGCAATCACAATTAAAGAAGGAGATGAGTTACTAGAAGCAAAATTAACGAATGGTGAAAGCCAAATTATCCTTGCTGTGAAGTCTGGAAAGTTAGTTCGTTTTGAAGAATCTAAGACTCGTCCAATGGGAAGAACAGCTTCTGGAGTTCGTGGAATTTCTCTTAAAGATGATTCTGATGAGGTAATTGGCATGGTTACTGTAGATAAGGATGCTGTAAACGATTCACAAGTTTTAGTAGTAACTGAAAATGGATACGGAAAACGAACTAAATTAGTTGATGACGATGGAGAAGATGTTTATCGTATTACCAATCGTGGTGGTAAGGGAGTTAAAACTTTAAATATTACTGAGAAAACTGGTAATCTTATATCGATAAATGCGGTTACTGATGCAGATGATTTAATGATTATTAACAAATCAGGATTGACTATTAGAATGGCTGTTGAAGACTTAAGAGTTATGGGGCGTGCTACTCAAGGTGTGAAACTGATTAACTTAAAAGGTAAAGATTCGATTGCTGCTGTTACTAAGGTAATGAAAGATGATCCTGAAGAAGTTGTTGTTGATGAAGACGGTAATGTTGTTGAAGTCGAAGCAATCGAAAGAGTTAAGCCTGTCTTAGAAGTTTTAGAAGATGATGGGGTTGTTGAAGACGATGAAGACGAAGATGAAGATTCAAACGATGAAGAAGAGGTTGAAGATGAGTCGGACGATGATGATGAATCATAATTAAGAATAATATACAAAAACAAGAAAAATTAATTAAATATAAAATAGAATTTTATGAAAAGTAAATATGTAGTACTAGCATCAGCTTTATTGATATCGGTAGCATCTTTTGCTCAAAAAGACGAAATGAAAGCTGCTGAAAAAGCGTTTAAAAAAGGAAACTCACAAGAAGCAGCGACTATTTTACAAGGAGCTGAATCGTTAATTTCTAACGCAAGTGATGATGAGAAAGCGCAGTTTTTCTTTTTAAAGGGAAATACATACCTAGATTTAGCAAATAAAAAAGTAGATACAGATAAAAATTTATCTTTGGCTGCAGATGCTTATTTAAGTTTAGTAGATGTGGAGAAAGCATCTGGGAAATCAAAATATTCGTCTCAGGCTACTAAATCAATTATTGAGATAAAGTACAAATTGATAAATAGCGCTATTGCTGACTCTAAAGTTGATAAACATGGCGAAAGTGCAAAGAAACTTTATGATGCTTATTTGTTAGATAAAAAAGATACTTTGAATTTATATTATGCTGCTTCTACTTATGTGAACGCAAAGGAGTATGATAAAGCAATGAAGTTATATGAAGAGTTGAAAGCGAATAATTATTCTGGAAAAGCAACTAATTATTTAGCAGTAAATAAAATATCAGACGAAGAAGATCTTTTTACTACTGCTGCAGAAAGAGATAAAGTGGTTAAATTAGGTACTCATGAGAAGCCAAGAAATGAAGTTATTCCTTCTAAAAGAGGAGAGATATACAAAAACATGGCTTTGATATTGGTTGATGCTGGTAAAACAGAAGAAGCTAAAAAAGCGATTTCAGAAGCTAGAGCTGCAAACCCTGAAGATACTTCATTGATTTTGACTCAGGCAAATTTATATTTGCAAACTAAGGATTTTGAGACTTACAAAAAATTAATTAATGAAGTATTAGAAAAAAGCCCTAACGATGCTGATTTAGTTTTTAACTTAGGAGTGTTAAGTGCTAATGCTAAAGATGCTGTTAATGCTGAAAAATATTACGCAAGAGCGATTGTGATCAATCCTAAATATGTTAATGCTTATATCAATATGGCAGCATTAAAGTTAGACGCAGAGACTTCTATTATTGTGGAGATGAATAAATTAGGGACTTCAGATAAAGATATGAAGCGTTACGCAGTTTTGAAAACTCAAAGACAAAATATATTTAAGAGTGTTATTCCTTTTCTTGAAAAAGCATTAGAAGTAGATTCAAAAAACGATGATGTTGCTAAAACACTTTTGAATGTGTATAGTGCATTGGAAATGACTACTGAGAAAAAAGCTTTAGAAGCAAAAATGAAGTAATATATTCTTTAAGACTAAAAAAAGCCTATCTGATTCAGATAGGCTTTTTTTATATAATCTTTTTTATAACTCTGAGTTTGTGGGTATGCTTATTTATTTCGGCATTGTAGATTCCTAAATGATCTAATCTGTCAATTCGTACTTTTCCGCTAGCGTGAATAATATAATTGTTTTCCATGATAATGCCCACGTGTATGATGTTGCCTTCGTCGTTGTCAAAAAAAGCCAAATCACCTGGTTCGCTTTCCTCAATAAAACTTAAAGCTTCTCCTTGAGTAGCTTGTTGTGATGCATCCCTTAATAATTTGTACCCATTAAGTTTGTAGACCATTTGGGTAAAACCAGAACAATCAATACCGAAAGGCGTTTTTCCTCCCCAAAGGTAAGGCGCGTTCAAATATAAAAATGCTGTACTGATGAGGTGCTTTTTGTCTTTGACGCCATTGACTGTAGTGCCTTCAAAATCAAAATGACTTGTGTTTATGTTGTCATTGCTGATAAACGTAATAGAAGCTCCTAGAGGTATTGGCATTAACAGGTTAGAAGGTCCTGTAACGTATTCGATTAAATCAGAATTTAAAATGATAGGATCCTCTGATAGCCGATTGAAGTTTGATTCAGAAATAACTTGGTATTGTTTAGAATCTACCCAGCCTTCATATCTGTCGAAATGCATTTTGATACGAGACCATTGTTTCTGTTGTTCTAAAACTTCAAAATGCTCACCAAATAAAACTTGAGAAACGATTTCGCTTCTATCACTAGGTTCAAACCGAAGCGGGATTATAGCCAGATTACAAATTCCGAACATTTATGTAAAATTATGAGTTAATAGTTATGAGTTATGAGTATGAAAACTCATAACTCATAATTATTTAAATTCTTTCTATAACAACTGCTGAAGCACCACCTCCGCCATTACATATGGCTGCGGCTCCAATTTTAGCATTATTTTGTTCTAAAACATTCAATAATGTAATGATAATACGGGCTCCAGAACAACCTAGTGGGTGTCCAAGTGAAACTGCTCCACCATTTACATTTACTTTATCGTTGTCTAGACCTAAAATTTTAGCGTTTGCCAATCCTACAACTGCAAATGCCTCGTTAAATTCAAAATAATCAACATCGCTGATGCTTATACCTGCTTTGTCTAAGGCTTTAGGAATTGCTTTCGACGGACTTGTTGTGAACCACTTTGGTTCTTGTGCCGCATCAGCATAACTTTTGATAAAGGCTAAAGGTTTTAAACCTAAAGAAATTGCTTTTTCTTCGCTCATTAAAATCATAGCTGCTGCTCCATCATTTATAGTTGATGCATTTGCAGCGGTTACAGTTCCATCTTTTGAAAAAACAGCGTTTAACGTTGGAATTCTATCTATTTTAACATTTGTAAATTCTTCGTCTTTGGATACTATAATTGGATCTCCTTTTCGTTGAGGAACTGAAACAGGAACAACTTCGTTATCAAATTTACCATCTTGCCAAGCTTTTGCAGAACGCTCATACGATTGAATTGCGTAATTATCTTGGTCTTCTCTAGTAAAATCATATTCAGAAGCACATAAGTCTGCACAAACGCCCATAGCATTATTGTCGTAGGCGTCAACAAGACCGTCCTTTTGCATTCCGTCAACCATACTAGAAGGACCAAATTTTGTTGCATTTCTCAAATTCATGTAGTGAGGAATTAAACTCATGTTTTCCATACCACCTGCAACTACGATTTCGGCGTCACCACATTGGATAGCTTGGGCTGCGAGCATAACAGATTTCATACCGGATGCACATACTTTATTTATTGTTGTACAAGCAACAGTATTAGGTAAACCTGCAAAAATTGCTGCTTGACGTGCGGGAGCTTGTCCTACGCCAGCCTGAACAACGTTACCCATATAAACTTCATCAACTAAGTTTGGATCTAACTTTATTTTATCTAATGCTCCTTTAATGGCTATTGCGCCTAATCTTGGAGCGGGTACTGTAGATAATCCACCCATAAAACTTCCGATAGGTGTCCTAACGGCAGAAACGATAACAACTCTTTTGTTCATGATTTTTATAATGTTGGTTTATGTAGCAAATTTAATCATTTTAAAACTAAATCTGATTTTGATTTGATTATTATATTTTTGCAAAATAAATATTGTTTTTATTTAAAGCTATATGTTTGATAGTGAACTCGTTTTATAAAAATGTAAAAAAACA
Organism: Flavobacterium gillisiae; assembly: GCF_900107635.1. Lineage (GTDB taxonomy): Bacteria > Bacteroidota > Bacteroidia > Flavobacteriales > Flavobacteriaceae > Flavobacterium > Flavobacterium gillisiae. The sequence goes on along the minus strand of NZ_FNRD01000003.1, from coordinate 262,337 downwards.
TTAAAAAAAAGCCGCAAAATAGTTGTGAGTAATGCAATGAAGTGTTACATTTGCAACCGCAAAAAGGACATGTTTTCTTTGAGCTTGGAGGGGTGCCAGAGTGGTAATGGAGCAGTTTGCTAAACTGTCACCGAGCAATCGGTGCCAGGGTTCGAGTCCCTGTCCCTCCGCATAATTTTAAAGTCGTTGATTTTGAAGTTTGTTTATTGAAAGATTGTTACGGGGTGTAGCGTAGCTCGGTTATCGCGCCTGCTTTGGGAGCAGGAGGCCGCAGGTTCGAATCCTGCCACCCCGACAATAAAAACTTTTTCCATTTAAGTTTTAAAAGAAAAATGGAGGCATAGCTCAGCTGGATAGAGCACCTGCCTTCTAAGCAGGCGGTCGAAGGTTCGAATCCTTCTGCCTTCACAAAAACGACACTAGTAATAGTGTCGTTTTTTTGTATATAATAGTTTCAAATGTTTTATTTTTATAAAAAAAAATAACCCCACATGACCTTTGAAAATAAATCCTTCTTTCTATTTGTTTTATTTTTTACCATAGTTTCTTGTAAATCACAAGTACAAATTCCTATAAATAATGACAACCTATCTCTAGTTAATGACACAACCTTTGTCAATCTGAAAGATTATAGTAGCGATTTCGTATATGATATGAAATATGCGGCTGAAGATAATTTTTTGAAGGCAAAGGTATATGACTGTGCGGAGTGCTATTTGCGTCTGAAAACAGTTGTAGCTTTGGTTGAAGCCAATAAGGAATTTATCAAAAAGGGGTATAGAATTAAACTTTTTGATTGCTATCGCCCTTTGGATATTCAAAAAAGAATGTGGAAAATTGTTTCGAACCCGCAATATGTTGCTGATCCAGCCAAAGGATCTATCCACAATCGAGGAGGAGCCGTAGATATCACTTTAGTTGACACTGATGGCAATGAACTGGATATGGGAACTCCCTTTGATTTTTTTGGTGTTGAAGCCAGTCATGGATATGATAATTTATCTCAAAAAGTAAAAGACAATAGAATGTTGTTGAAAAGTGTAATGACAGCTGTTAATTTCAATTCCTTCGATTCAGAATGGTGGCATTATAATTTAAAATCGGGCTTAAAAGATAAAGTTTCTAATGTGAAATGGGATTGCGAATAAGTTATTCAGAAAGGCGAAATTTATATTTTGAGTTTTACGTTTTTTTTTAGCAAACTAAAACCTTTTATTCTAAAATAGTTTCTATTGCTAATAATTCATCTTCAGAAAAAACTAAGTTTTTCAGACTATCAATATTATTATTCAACTGTCCTACAGAGCTGGCTCCAATTAAAACAGAACTAACTCTATTGTCCTTTAACAACCAAGCCAGTGCCATTTGAGCTAGAGACTGACGTCTCTCTTGCGCTATTGCATTTAGCGCGATAATTTTCTGTATTCTCCCTTCAGTAACTTCATCAGTTTTTAAATGTCCGTTGGGATTAGAAGCTCTAGAATTCTCAGGAATGCCATTTAAATATTTGTCTGTTAACAGTCCTTGCGCCAATGGTGAAAATGCGATACAACCTACCCCTTTTTCTTCCAGAAGATCCAATAGTCCCTCTTCTGCTTTACGCACAAACATGGAGTATTTTTCTTGATGTATCAGGCAAGGTGTTCCTAATTGTTTTAATATAGTAGTTGCTTCGCGAGTTTGCTCAGTATTATAATTAGAAATTCCGGCATATAATGCTTTTCCGCTACGCACAGCATGGTCTAAAGCCATCATTGTTTCTTCCAAAGGTGTTTCTGGATCAAAACGATGTGAATAAAAAATATCAACATAGTCAATATTCATTCGTTTCAAACTTTGGTCTAAGCTAGATAATAAATATTTTCTGGAACCCCAATCGCCATAAGGTCCTTCCCACATAGTATATCCTGCCTTAGTTGAAATAACCATTTGATCACGCAAGTTTCCTTGAAAGTTGTTTTTAAGTATTTTGCCAAAATTAGTTTCGGCCGAACCTGGTACTGGTCCGTAATTATTAGCTAAATCAAAATGAGTAATTCCTTTATCAAAAGCTTCTTTGGCAATACTCTCTGCGTTTTCAAACGAATCTACAGATCCGAAATTATGCCACAATCCCAACGATATTTGTGGTAGTAACAAGCCACTTTTTCCACATCTATTATATTTCATAGTATTAATTTAGAGGTTAAAGACGAAAATAGTATTCATCTGATGCTACAATTTGTAATCATATCAAGAGAATAGAAATAAACTTGAGTCGTTTTTTATTCAGATGGTATTTTGCTTTTTTACTCAAAAACTGGTTAAAACACTGTAAATAAGTGTGTTATAGCTTTAAATAAGGAATAAAAGATAAAGTTTCTAATGTGAAATGGGATTGCGGATATGTTATTCGATACATCTCAAGTTAGTAATGAAATAGTTTTCAGGCTGATATACTTCGTTATTTAATTCCGATTGGAATTCTTTTTTGATTACATAATCTTCAGTTTCTGTTAAATACTTGATCCTCATCAAGGAAATAGGAGAACTTTTTAAATCTTCAATACTACCTTTCATAAACATAAATTGTCCTACCATAACTCTATTGTCGAAATCTTTGTCATCCCGCAGCATGGTGCCACAATTTTCTTGATCGATATGTAATAGAGTCACTATTTTTCCATTATGTAGCTGTAAAAATAGTTTCGAATTTTTATCAAAACAATTTGCTTTTAAAAAGCCTTTACTTTTTTGAATAATTTGAACACTTAATATTGGCGTGCCGTCAGCTAGTGCTAACGAATAAAAAATATAACTCGAATTTCCTGCAAAGTTTTTCTCAGAGATCATATATTCTCTGGTTGATTTGTAAGTTCCTATAGAATCATTGACGTTCGTACTATAGTCACATGGTGTTTGGGCAAATAGATTTCCTGTTACGAATAAGAATACTATTATAACTAGCTGTTTCATTTTTATTGTATTTTGTTGCAAATTAAGACAATTTTATTGTTATTCTCGTCAGTAGTAAAAAAACAGTACGAGTTTCCTCCGTCTTTTATTTTCCATTTTTTACGAATGTATTCAACGGTTTCCGGGAAATTTCTAGTGGTGATATTTGCTTTTTTATCCTGTAGAAAAGTTTTCATTTCTAGCTTGTTGTAGGGAATACAGTTTTTAATTTCAAAAATTCTTCCGGGGAATGAAATTAAATTTGCAGAAGTATATAAATGAGAATGTTTTTGAAGCTTGTTTAAGGCATAATAATGACTTACTTCATCAAACCCACCTGATTTCATTATAGCGCTATTCGGTTCGTATAGGTAGTTGAGAGGTACACTGTAGTTTGATGCCTGAGATTGATCATTCCAAATAAAATCAAATGTTTCTGTTTTGTCTTTTTGTATGTTGACTGTTTTAATCATTATTTTTCCCAGGTAGTCTTTATGCAATTCCCACAGTAGTTCTTTTACATCATTTTCTAAAGCCACAATATGAATGGTTTTTACATTTTCTAGCTCTAATACGCCTGCTGAAATATCAAGTAAAGGGGCTGTTTTTATTAAAATAGCTTCCGAGTTTTTAAAATAATTATTGAGATTATCAGGAACATTTGGCAAACAGTCTTTTAGCATAAAAACTTTTCCTTTGGCATCATTACGTCTAGAAGGATCAATATAGATCCAATCCCATTTTTGGTTTAATGACTCTAAAGTATTTAAGCTGTCTCCGGCATGGCAAGTGATATTCTCAATGCTTAGCTGTATATAATTATGTGCTACAATTTCAGATAGTTCTGGATTAATTTCGCAATGGTTAACAGTAGTAACACTTTTCGAAAAATAATAATCATCTACACCAAAACCTCCTGTTAAATCTATTAGCGAACTACCAGAAACAACAGTAGATTTATATAGCGCTGTTTTCTCTGAGGAAGTTTGTTCTATAGAAACTTTACTGGGGTATATAATATTCTTGGTGTTGAACCAATTAGGTAGTTTATCTTTTGCTTTTGTTTTTGCTTCAATTTGATTCAAAATAGAAATCCATTGTACTTCTGGAAATGGGTTTTTTAACAATGCCAATTTTGAAATGCTGACGCCAATATTACGATCTATAAATTCTTGAATTTCAGAATTTAGTATGTTTAAATCCAAAATTAAATGTTTTTAGTTAAAAGGTGGATTATTTTATTCTCCGGAAAAAATTCTTTGCCTATCACTTTTAGTATGGTATAAAGAGGAACCGCGGCAATCATTCCTAAAATGCCGAAAAGGAAACCTGCAATGAGTATCACAAGAAATATTTCTAATGGATGAGAACTAACACTTTTTGAAAAAATAATAGGTTGGGATAAATTATTATCAATAACTTGAACAATCCAAAAACCAAGTAAAACATATATTGTCGTAGGTAAAATTTCCGATTGAAAATCACTTCCTAGGTTGCTAAGCATCGTTAAAATTGCTGCTAAAACCGAGGCAATTAATGGTCCTATGTAAGGGATAATATTTAAAACAGCACATAAGAAACCAATGATAAAGGCATTGGGAACACCAAAGATTAGTAAGACGGTAAGATATAAAACAAAAACAATAAATAATTGCAGTAACAAACCAATGAAATAACGGGACAACAAGGAGTTTATTTTTTCTAAGGAATTCAGAACTTGTTCTTCATGGTTGTCTGGAATTAGTTTTTTTACTCCTGTAAAAAATGATTTCCTTTCTTTAAGGAAGAAAAATGTTATAAACAAAACAGATGCTAATCCCATTCCGAAACTACTGATAGTTGCCAGAATTGCATTTAAAAAATTGGGGATAATGTTGAAATTTATTTTAGAGCTGATTTCTGATGCGCTTAACGCTTTTGATGAATCAATATGATGGTTCTCTAAAAATACACTTATTTGGCTTACTAATTGAATTGTTTGTTGCTCAATGGCGCTAGTATTTAGTAGTGACAAATTTTGACCTTGCGATAAAATTAAAGGAATAAACATCATTATAAAGCCAGCGATAATGATCATAAAAATAAATAAGGTACCAATGGTTGCAAAAACGTGATTAAATTTTAATCTTTTTCTAAAGAAATCTAAAACTGGATTCCCAATTAGAGTAAGTATTAACGCCACTATTAGGTATATTAATACGGATTGGATTTGGTATAGAAAATAAAGAAGAAGTGCACTCAATACAATAACGGTAATTGCTCTTAAAATTCCGTTTGCTATAGTTTTTGACGTAACCATTTAATTTTTTTAGGATATAAAGATAAAAAAAACTCGCTAACAAGTAGCGAGTTTTAGTATTGATATTTTAATAAAATTTAGATTCCAAAACCGGCTCTATATCCGCCAGAAACAAATAAAGCAGCCATTCTTGATTTTTGTCCGTTTGTAAACATATACATACCTGGATCATCAGTATAGTCCATGTAGTTCATTGTCATTTCTACCGGAGTCCCAGTACAAGTACTGTAATGAGGATAAGCAGGAACACCGTAGTTTGCTGTGTTGTGTGTAGGTGTATCAGAAACTAAATCATCACCACAAGTTGTATCACCCCAAATATGACGTAAATTCATCCAGTGTCCAACTTCATGAGTAGCTGTTCTACCTAAGTTATAAGGTGCATTTGCAGAACCAGATAAACCAAAGTATTTAGAATCAATCGCAACACCATCTGTTGAATCATTTCCACCAGGAAATTGTGCGTATCCTAGGATTCCTCCTCCAATTGTACAAACCCACATGTTTAATTTAGTATCTGGAGAAGTTGCGTCAATACCACCTCTTTTTCCATTTTTCATTGTGTCTCTGGTTCCCCATGACTTCTTTTTAGTAGATTTTCTGTTGATAGTTTCTAAAACGAAGGTGATTCCAACATTTGCTTTATCTCCAGAAAATATGGTAGGTACTGAATTGTAATCAGAATTTCCAGCATTGAAATCTTCGTTTAAAACATCGATTTGAGACTGTATCTGTGCATCGGAAATGTTTTCGGCAGCAGTATTGTATAATACGTTCACTACTACAGGAATTTCAACTTTGCCGTTTACTAAACGACTTGTTAACTTTGCATTTTGTGTGAAAGCTTCGATTTTATTCATTCGAATTGCCAATGTAGGGTCAGCGGCTAGTTGGGCAGCTAGTACTTCGTGAGATGCACAACCACGCTGGGTAATAGCATTTGCTGTTGTAGTTGCTGATTCTGTTTGGTCATTTTGACACGAGAAAAGCATCATGAATGCGGCGGCGGATAAAATAATTTTCTTCATAATAAAGTTGTTATAAAAAATTGGTTTCGGTTAATAATATCACAATTTTATAACAATTTATTTAAAAATAAAAATTATTGACAAGAAAATAATAATTTTTTGTTAAAAATAATGGTTTTAACAAATAGTTTTTTGATGGAATGTTTGCAATATATATTTGTGTTTCTGTAAGGTAAATTTGTGTTTAATTTCGACAATTCCATCCTGTTTTTAAGCCTTTAAATTGGTTTATTTTGTTATTTAATATATTGCTGTTAAGTTTTTTATGTTTTTCTTATTTAAGAAATCGAGCTTCTTAGTAGCTGCCTTTTTTGTGATGTCTTTTAGATTTAAAGTTCCATTTTTTTATGGTAAGCTAAATTGACTTTATATTAGTTGAATATTTTTTCTAAAAAATTTATTGATTTTACCAAAGTGTTCTCGATTTGTTCTGATGTTTCAGGTAATTTAAAATTTATTGGCTTTTTTTAGTATTCGTGGATATTTAAAATAATGTTGGCAAAAGTTGTTTTTGGACAGTAATCGAACAACTGTAAAATTATTGTAGAGCCTTTCTTTTCGCAAGGAAGGAATCAGTATTAGTATATTATACAATAAGAGTAAGTAAAAAAACAGAACGTGATTCTAAACTCAATCGGTTTAGTCGATTTTATAATTAAGGGGTAGTAAACAAAAAAACTCGCTAACAAGTAGCGAGTTTTAGTGTTTTTATATTTGGTTGTAATTAGATTCCGAAACCAGCTCTTGCTCCACCAGAGACAAATATTGCAGCCATTCTACTTTTTTGTCCGCTAGAAAACATGTACATACCTTTGTCATCTGTATAATCCATATAGTTCATTGTCATTTCTACTGGAGTACCAGTACATGTGCTATAATGTGGGTAAGCTGGAACACCATAGTTCGCAGTATTGTGTGAAGGAGTGTCATCAACTAAATCGCTTCCGCAAGTAGCGTCACCCCATATGTGACGTAAATTCATCCAGTGTCCTACTTCGTGTGTAGCTGTTCTTCCTAAGTTGTAAACTCCAGAAACGGTACCAATTCGCCCAAATGCATTATTATCAATTACAACACCGTCAGTTGAAGATGATCCTCCAGGGAATTGTGCATAACCAAGAATACCACCGCCTAAATTACATGACCACATGTTTAGTACCGTTGTAGGTGATGTAGGTGCGATTCCTTTATTTGAAGTTTTCATAGCATCATTAGTAGAAAAGGAAGTTGTTCTTGTAGATTTTCTTACTATGTTTTGTAGTACAAATGTTATTCCCACATTTGCTTTTACTCCAGAGAATAAAGCTGGGACATCATTATAGTCAGCGTTAGCTCCATTAAAATCTTCGTTTAAAACGTCAATTTGAGATTGAATTTGTTCGTCAGAAATGTTTTCAGCTGCAGTTCTGTATAGCACGTTTACTACGACAGGAATTTCAACTTTTCCGTTTACTAAACGACCAGTTAATTTAGCGTTTTGCGTAAAGGCTTCAATTTGATTCATTCGGATTGCTAAAGTGGGGTCAGCGGCCAATTGGGCAGCAAGCACTTCTTGTGATGCACAACCGCGTTGGGCAATCGCGTTTGTTGTTGTAGTTGATTCTGTCTGGTCATTTTGACAAGAGAATAGCATTAAAAATGCTGCTGCAGATAAAATAATCTTTTTCATAAAAACTGTAGGTTATGTTAATTAAATATGATTTTTGGAAACCATTCCGCAATTTTATAACAAAAACACAAATAAAAAAAATAAATTTAAAAAATAAATTAACAAAAATTTAAGATTGCTTATTTGGCGGGCTTTTTTAAAATTCAGCTATAAAAAATTATGCTAAAAAGAACGATATATCTTACTTTTTATTAATTGTCGTTTGATGAAAATACAGCTGCTAATTTTAATAAATGGGTTAATCGAAGTGTTTTTAGCCATGAGGAATGACAAAAGATCCATCTTAGTTTATCACTAAATGGATCAAGCGAGATGCTTTTTTAATTTTGCAAAAAGAAAAAGTTGTCTTTTGGCTAAAAAAAATAAAATTATGAGAAGAAGCGGTTTCTTTTAAAATTGAATTATGGATTCTTTACGGTAGAATTTAACAAAAATATTAATTGTTAAAAATGTAACTTATTATGTTTGCTCCCATTTTTAATGCTTTTTCACGGACCGCTACCGGGTCATTGTGCACTTCTGCATCTTCCCAACCATCGCCTAAATCACATTCGAAAGTATAAAGCAATACAAGTCTGTTTTCTATGAAAATACCGTAAGCTTGGGGACGTTTTCCTTCGTGTTCATGGATTTTGGGTAATCCACTGGAAAAGAGATAGGGTTTCTGGAATATAAGGTGGTTGGCAGGTATTTCAATAAGTGGATTATTTGGAAATATTTTTTTTATTTCTTTTCTAATATATTGATCCATTCCATAATTATCGTCAATATGAAGAAAGCCTCCTGCTGCCATATATTTGTTTAGATTACTGATTTCAGCATCACTAAAAGCAACATTTCCATGTCCCGTCATATGAATAAAAGGGTAAGAAAATAAATCAGGGCTCCCCGGTTCTACTGTTGCGGGTTTTATATTTATGGTAGTATTTATATTTGAATTACAGTATTTAATTAGATTGGGTAATGAAGTGGGATTAGCGTACCAATCACCACCACCACTATATTTTACTAAAGCAATTTCTTGAGAAAAGGACGAGATGGAGAGTAGTAGTAAAACAAAATATATCTTTTTCATATGGTAATACGTATTATTCTTATAGGTGATATGTAATTTTCAGTTCGCATTGCCCCATACTATTCAAACAAGTCCTTCCTCTTTTTACAAGTATAATTTTTTTAAAATGCTATTCTTCATTGAAAAAAGCAACACTATGACAGGCAACAATTGCTGCAGTCTCCGTTCTTAATCGGGTGTTTCCTAAAGACACAGGAATATAATGATTGTCAATTGCCATCGCTATTTCTTTTTCGGAGAAGTCACCTTCAGGACCTATAAGTAAAGTGATGTTTTCATTTGGTTGCAAAACGGATTTCAACGTTTTTTTATCTGTTTCTTCACAATGTGCTATTAATTGCAGACCTTCATTTTTTTGCTTTAAAAAATCTTTCAAAGAAACAGCCTCATTTAATTTAGGAAGATACAATTCATTAGACTGTTTCATGGCAGTCAAAATGATTTTGTCAAATCTCTCTTTATTAATCACTTTTCTTTCAGAGCGGTCACATATAATGGGTGTGATTTCATGAATTCCTATTTCAGTTGCTTTCTCAAGAAACCATTCGTAGCGGTCGTTCATTTTTGTTGGAGCAACGGCTAGGTGCAATTGGTATTTTGATTTTGGCTTTTTTTCGAAAGAAATAATTTTTACGGTACACTTACTGTCAGAAGCTAGGGTAATTTCAGTTTCGAATAAATCTCCTTCGCCATTAGTTACAAACAATATATCGGTATCTTTTTTACGCAATACCTTTATAATGTGTTTGCTTTCTTCTTTGTCAAAAGAAAAGGTTTCGGTCGTTGCGTCTATATTGGGGTTATAAAATAATTGCATAATTTAGAATTGTATTCGTGCTTTAGAAACTACAGCAGCAGTTTCGAATTGTTTTGATAAAAATTTTTGATAACCCACAATTCCAATCATTGCGGCATTATCGGTAGTATATTCAAATTTTGGAACAAATGTTTTCCAACCGTATTTTTGTTCTGCGTCTTTTATGGCTTTTCTGATTCCAGAATTAGCAGATACGCCACCACCGATGGCAATTTGATTAATTCCGGTTTCTTTTACAGCTAATTTTAATTTATCCATTAAGATCTCGACAATTGTATATTGAATAGAAGCACAAATGTCATTTATGTTTTCAGCGATAAAATCGGGATTATCTAATTTTTTCTTTTGTACAAAATATAATATAGCCGTTTTCAAACCTGAAAAACTAAAGTTCAATCCAGGAACTTTGGGTTTGGTAAATGCAAATGTCTTTGGGTTTCCTAGTTGAGCATGCTTGTCAACTAAAGGACCACCAGGATAAGGAAGACCCAATATTTTTGCACTTTTATCGAATGCTTCGCCTACAGCATCGTCCGTTGTTTCTCCGATGATAGTCATGTCAAAAAAGTCATTGACTTGCACAATCTGAGTATGTCCGCCACTAATCGTTAAAGCCAGAAATGGAAAACTAGGTTTTTCAAATCCTTCTTCATCTATGAAATGAGCTAATATATGAGCATGCATATGATTGACTGAAACAAGAGGAATTTCTAGGGCTAAAGCCATTGATTTAGCAAAAGAACTCCCCACAAGAAGCGAACCCATTAATCCAGGACCTTGGGTAAAAGCAATTGCTGACAATTGTTCCTTGCTGATGTTTGCTTTGCGAAGTGCCGCATCTATAACTGGAACAATATTTTGCTGATGCGCGCGTGACGCTAATTCGGGTACAACGCCACCATATTGGGCATGAATGAGCTGATTTGCCACAACATTAGACAGTACTTTGTCGTTATGTAAAACGGCAGCTGCCGTGTCATCACAGGAACTTTCGATAGCAAGAATAAAAACCTCGGAATTTTGCATAAAAAGGCACAAATTTTGAATTATATTTACAAACCGATTTTATTTTTTATAATTTTACGGCGCAGCCAAAATTAAAGAATTTTTATTAAAGGTGCCGCTCTTTCCTTGGGCAAAATAATATTTTAAGATAAAAATAAAACAACAATAGGTATCAAAAAATTCATTAAAATATTTTTCCGTTTCATTTTGGGGCTAATTGTGCTCATACTATTACTCGGTATTGCACTTTCGATACCTTTTGTTCAGACAAAAATAGCACAGCATTTTACAAATAGTATTAATAAAGACTTTGGAACAAATATTTCCATTGAAGCAGTTCGTGTGTCTGCCTTTGGAGGCGTGAAGTTTAAAAATGTTTTAATATTAGATCATCATAAAGATACTTTGATTTTTTCTAAAATTGTAAATACTAACATACTAGAAGGGAAAAAAATTCTAGATGGGGATTTGATTTTTGGAGATGTCAGACTTGATGGCTTGTTGTTTAAAATTAATTTATATAAGAATGAAAAACAAACTAATTTAGATCAGTTTATAAATGCCTTCGATAGTGACACACCCTCCACAAGGAAATTTTTATTAAAAGTTGATAATGCCTACGTTACTGATGCTCATTTTACTGTCACAGATGAAAATAAAACAAATCCAGTTGACATTAATTTCACAAATTTAAATACTACTCTTAGTAATTTTTTACTCTATGGTCCAGATTTAAAGACAAACATAGTTAAAATGTCTTTTCTTGATCATCGTGGTTTGTATGTTGTAAATATGAGTTCTAACTTTACTTATACTAAAAAGAAAATTCAATTTGGCAATCTTGATTTGACTACTAAAGAATCAAAATTCAAGGCTAATGTAATTCTAAATTATAAAGCAGGTGATTTTTCAAATTTCACGGACAAGGTGAATTTTGACGTTAAAATCAAACCCTCGCAAATTGCTACCAATGACATTAGACATTTTTATAATGAATTAGGTAAAAACCTATTTTTCAAAATAAATGCTGATATTAAAGGGCCATTAAATAAGTTGAACATCAAAAATCTAAATCTAGCTGATTCAAACAATACTCGTATTGATGGTTCAATAGTTTTCAAAAACTTATTTGGTGACGCTAATCAGAAGTTTTATATGGATGGCGAGTTTGGCAGAATTTCAAGTAGTTATGATAATTTGGTAACCATACTTCCTAATATTTTAGGAAAGAAATTACCGGTGGAACTAAAAAAATTGGGCAGATTTACTTTAGTAGGTAATTCTCAGTTAAGTGTTACTGCCATTGATGCTGATTTTACATTGGTCTCCGATTTAGGGAGCGTAAAATCGTTTTTCAGTATGAAAAGTATTGATTTTATCGACAAAGCTTCTTATATGGGTAATGTTGTTTTGGAAGATTTTGATTTGGGAACTTTGTTAGACCGCAAAGATCTGGGGAAAATTACCATGAACATTGATGTAGACGGTAAAGGATTTACAGAGAAATATCTTAATACAGCGCTTAAAGGGGATGTTTCTAAAATTGATTTTAATGATTATACCTATACTAATGTAGTAGTGAACGGTAATTTTAAAGCTCCTAATTACAAGGGGCAGATTTCGATAAACGACCCTAATCTTATTATGAACTTTGACGGTTTATTGGATTTAAGTAATAAAGAAAACAAATATGATTTTCATATCAATGTAGAAAATGCCGACTTAAACAAGTTGAAGTTTGTTAACGATTCTACTTCTATATTTAAAGGAGATGTAGTTGTTCAGGTTACTGGGAATTCAATTGAAAATTTACAAGGAAACGTCTATATAAAAGAGACTTCTTATCAAAATGGAAAAGACACTTATAATTTTGATGATTTTAATGTCAACTCCAGTTTTGATGCGGACAGAGTTCGAACAATTACCGTAAACTCTCCTGATATTATTGAAGGTGAAATTGTGGGGAAATTTCAATTTAGCGAACTCGGGAATTTAGTTAAGAATTCTTTGGGGAGTTTATATACTAATTTCAAGCCCAACAAAGTTAGTAAAGGACAGTTTTTAAAGTTTGATTTTACGATTTATAGTAAAATTATCGAATTGTTGTATCCTGAAATTGCTATTGGTTCTAACACCGTTGTAAAAGGGAACATTAAATCAGATACTCAAGAATTTAAACTAAAATTTAATTCACCGCAAATTGTAGCAGCAAAAAATACATTCGATAATATCAGAGTGTCGATTGATAATAAAAACCCACTTTACAATGCTTATGTTGAACTAGATAGTATTAAAACTAAATATTACAAAATCCGTGATTTTAGTCTTATTAATATAACGATGAAGGATACTTTATTCTTTAGGTCAGAATTTAAAGGTGGACCAAAAGGAGAAGATTATTTTAATCTGAATTTATACCATACTATTAATAAGGACAACGATAATGTTGTAGGATTAAGTAAGTCCGAGATGAAATTTAAGGATTATTTGTGGTTTTTAAATGAAGAGGAAACGCCAAATAATCAAATTGTTTTTGACAAGTCTTTTAAAAACTTCAAGATAGATGATATCATTTTATCTCATGAAGATCAAGCTATATCGTTAAAAGGAACTATAAAAGACAATACAAACAAGGATTTAAAACTAAGTTTTAAAGATGTTGATCTCTATAAGATAACACCGGAAGACGATAAATTTGTTTTTCAAGGAAATATAAACGGAGATATTAGTTTTAAACAGAATAAAGCAATTTACAAACCTACAGCTTCACTGGTTATAGATCATTTGAATATAAATAAAACGGATCTTGGGGATTTAAAATTTGATATTGAAGGAGACCAGAATTTAGAGAAATTTACAATAAATTCCTTTTTAGAAAATGAAAATTTTGAATTGTTTAATGCTTTTGGGAATTTCCAAATTATCGATAAAGAAACAGTTCTTGATATGAAATTGAAATTTGCTAAATTTGATTTAGGAGTTTTAAGTTCATTAGGAGGAGATGTAATTTCAAATATAAGAGGACTAGTTAGTGGAAACGCTACGATTCAGGGTAATTTAAAAAAGCCCGCAATTAATGGACGTTTATATGTTGAAAAGACGGGTCTGACAATTCCTTATTTGAATGTAGATTATGAATTAAATGACAGATCGGTAATCGATCTTGTTGGTCAGAAGTTTTTGTTTAGAAACAATACCTTGACTGATTCAAAATTTGGAACAAAGGGAATTTTAAATGGGAGTATCGAGCATAATAATTTTGGAGATTGGAAACTGGATTTGGCGGTAAGTACTAAAAGATTACTAGTGTTAAATACTGTGGATAAAGAAGATGCAGCATATTATGGGACAGCATTTATAGATGGTAATGCTACCATAAAAGGGCCAACGAATGGTTTATTTATTAAAGTAGAGGCAAAATCAGAGAAGGGTACTGAAGTCAAAATCCCGATAAATTATGCCGAAAGTGTTAGTGATAATTCTTTTGTTCATTTTTTGACCGCCAAGGAGAAGTATAATATCCAGATGGGAATCGTTGAAGATAGTAGGAAGTATAAAGGATTAGAATTAGAGTTTGATCTTGATATCACAGATGATGCTGAAGTGGAAGTGATTTTAGATCGTAATTCAGGACATGGAATCAAAGGGAGAGGTTTTGGATCCTTATTGTTTAAGATTAACACTTTAGGAAAATTTAATATGTGGGGTGATTTCCAGGCATATGAAGGATCCTATAATTTTAAATATGGTGGACTAATTGATAAGAAATTTGATGTTAAGAAAGGAGGTTCAATTTCTTGGGAAGGAAACCCAATGAAAGCACAACTGAATCTGGAAGCTGTGTATAAAACGATTGCCAACCCAGCAGTATTATTAGAAAATTCATCATTTAATAGAAAAGTACCGGTAGAGGTAGTTATTGGAATTCGTGGGGATTTAGCTAGTCCTGAACCTGATTTTAATATTGAGTTCCCAACAGTGAGCAGTGTCTTAAAATCAGAGATTCAATACAAGTTGAATGACAAAGACATCAGACAAACGCAAGCACTTTATTTATTATCAACAGGTGGGTTTTTAAGTCCTGAAGGAGTAAGTCAGTCTGATTTTTCAGGAAGTTTGTTTGAAACCGCCTCCAGTTTATTGGGTGGTATTATAAAATCAGATAATGAAAAATTCAAAGTTGGTCTTAATTATATTTCAGCAGATCGAAGAATAGGAAAAGAAACTGACGGAAGATTTGTCGCGACGATTTCATCAAAAGTGAATGAGAGAATCACGATTAACGGAAAAGTAGGTGTGCCTTTCGGTGGGATTAATGAGTCGGCAATTGTTGGGGATTTAGAAATTCAATACAGAGTAAATGAAGATGGAACTCTTAATTTACGTTTGTTTAACCGTGAAAATGACATCAATTACATTGGACAAGGAATTGGATATACGCAAGGAGTAGGGGTGACTTACGAAGTAGATTTTGATACCTTTAAAGAATTGGTTAATAAGATATTTAAAAATCAAAAATTAGGAGTAGAAAGTACTTTTACTCAGCAATATCAGGATTCGAACTTAGCGCCAGAATATATTAATTTCTCTAAGCCTAAGAGTCCTAAAACTGAAACTCCCAAGAAAAGTAATGAAGCAATAATCCCAGAGGAGGATTAAGCTTGTTCTATTCTGCGTAGATCTTTAAACAACATTTTTTTTAGTTTGTCGTGTGTTTAATTAAGGACTGTCCCTGATAATTATTATGGAAATATATTGGCACTGGATAGATAGCAGCTGGCTTGACGCAAGTATGCTTGGTTATATCACATTCCTGTTTTTTTGGAAATAGATACTATTGTATTACTTCATTTCCGATAAGTACTTTTATTAAGAAAAAGAATGGTTTAGGATTGTATTAGAGTTCTTTTGCTTTATGCTCCTTTAGCTTCTGTTTTTGCTAAATAGTAGTTAATTAGCAAATAATATTTAAATAAATTAACTTTTATTAAAAAAAACAGTGTTTTTTATGATTTTTCGAAAACTTATTAACGAAAACGTTTGAATTTACTGTAGTTGATTAATTTAATAAAAACATAACGTAAAAAGTGCATTATGTTTTCTAAATTTACGCTTTAATACTTAAATAATGCCAAAAACAATAAAAAAAGTAGGTGTTCTTACTTCGGGTGGAGATTCGCCTGGAATGAATGCTGCTATTAGATCAGTTGTTCGAACTTGTGCTTACCATAATATAGAATGTATAGGGATTTACAGAGGATATCAGGGAATGATTGAAGGAGACTTCAAAGAAATGGGACCTCGAAGTGTAAATAACATTGTAAATAAAGGAGGGACAGTTTTAAAATCTGCTCGTTCTCTTGAATTTAGAACTCCAGAAGGAAGAAAAAAAGCACATGACCATCTTGTAAAAGCTGGAATAGATGCTTTAGTAGTAATTGGAGGAGACGGAACCTTTACAGGAGGTATGATATTTAATGCCGAGTTTGACTTTCCAGTGATGGGTATTCCAGGAACTATCGATAACGACATATTTGGGACTAGTCATACATTAGGATATGATACAGCTTTAAATACTGTGGTTGAAGTAATTGATAAAATTAGAGATACTGCAAGTTCACATAATAGACTGTTTTTTGTCGAAGTTATGGGAAGAGATGCAGGACATATCGCTTTGAATGCGGGTATCGGAGCTGGAGCAGAAGAAATACTTATTCCAGAAGAAAATTTAGGATTGGATAGATTATTAGAATCTTTACAAAAAAGTAAAGCTTCAGGAAAATCATCAAGTATCGTTGTAATTGCAGAAGGAGATAAAATTGGTAAAAATGTATTCGAATTAAAAGATTACGTTGAAGCAAATTTACCTGAATATGATGTGAGAGTTTCTGTTTTAGGTCATATGCAACGTGGTGGTTCACCATCTTGTTTTGACCGAGTTCTAGCAAGTAGATTAGGTGTGAAAGCAGTTGAGTCATTATTAGAAGGAAAATCAAATTATATGGTTGGATTACAAAATGATACTGTTGTACTAACACCATTGGAGCAAGCCATAAAAGGAAAGACAGAAATAGACAGAGAGTTACTTAGAGTCTCTGATATTATGTCAACATAAATAAAAAAATGAAGTTTATTGTGAGGAAATTAGACTTTAAATGAAAGTTACAGTAAAATAAACAAAAAATTAATTAAGATGTCAAAAGTAAAATTAGGAATAAACGGGTTTGGAAGAATTGGAAGAATTGTATTTAGAGAGTCTTTTAACAGAGACAATGTAGAGGTAGTAGCAATCAACGATTTATTAGATGTTGATCATTTAGCTTACTTGTTAAAATATGATTCAGTTCACGGTCGTTTTAATGGAACTGTTGAAGTTAAAGAAGGACAACTTTTCGTAAACGGAAAAAACATCCGTATTACTGCAGAAAGAAATCCTGCTGACTTAAAATGGAATGAAGTTGATGTTGATGTAGTTGCTGAGTGTACAGGTTTCTTCACAACTGTTGAAACTGCAAATGAGCACATCAAAGGTGGTGCTAAAAAAGTAATCATTTCTGCACCTTCTGCAGATGCTCCAATGTTTGTAATGGGAGTAAACCATACGGAAGCTAAAGCGTCTGACTTGATCGTTTCTAATGCTTCATGTACTACAAACTGTTTAGCTCCATTGGCTAAAGTTATCAATGATAATTTTGGAATCGTTGAGGCGTTAATGACAACTGTTCACGCTACAACTTCTACTCAAATGACTACTGATGGTCCTTCTAGAAAAGACTGGAGAGGTGGACGTGCTGCATCTTGTAACATTATCCCATCTTCTACAGGTGCTGCAAAAGCAGTTGGAAAAGTAATTCCTGAATTAAATGGAAAATTGACTGGTATGGCTTTCCGTGTTCCTACAACAGATGTTTCTGCAGTAGATTTAACGGTAAAAGTTGCAAAAGAAACGTCTTACGAAGAAATCATGGCAGTATTGAAAAAAGCTTCTGAAACTACAATGAAAGGTGTTTTAGGATTTACTGAAGATTTAGTTGTTTCTCAAGATTTTGTTGGTGATTCTAGAACTTCAATCGTTGATGCTAACGCAGGAATTGGATTGAACTCTACTTTCTTCAAAATCATCTCTTGGTATGATAATGAATATGGCTACTCTAGTAAACTAATTGATTTATCTGTACATATTACAGGATTAAAATAATCTTTACTATAATAAAATCCCGTTTTTAATTTTTAAACGGGATTTTTTTTTATTTTTAAAGATAAATTGGACTAAACCAAATCTTTATTACATTTAGAAGAAAGAGAAGATAACCAAAAACCAAAAGAAATGAGATTATTAGTTGATAGTGGTTCTACAAAAGCAGATTGGATTGCAATAGACGATGATGGAAAAGTGTTGTTTACCACACAAACATTGGGATTAAACCCTGAGATTCTTGAAAACGAACAAATTATTGAACGTTTAAATGACCGTTTTGATATTGTTCAAAGTAAAAAATCAGCTACACATTTGTTCTTTTATGGGGCAGGTTGCGGTACAGATAGAATGAAATTAAATCTATCACAAGCTTTTCAAAGCTATTTTACTAACGCAATTGTATCGGTTGAAGAAGATACTTACGCTGCAGTTTATGCGACTACACCTAGAGGTGAAAAAGCAATTGTTTCTATTTTAGGAACAGGTTCTAACTGTAGTTATTTTGACGGAAAAGAATTGCATCAAAAAGTACAATCATTAGGTTATATTGTAATGGATGATTGTAGCGGTAATGTTTTTGGGAAAGAGTTGTTACGTAAGTATTATTTCAATAAAATGCCAAAAGAATTGGCTACTGTATTTGAAAAAGAATACAATGTAGATCCTGATTTTATTAAAAGTAAATTGTATAAAGAAGACAATCCGAATGCTTATTTAGCGACTTTCGCAAAGTTTTTAATTCAACATAAAGACACAGAGTTTTGCAGGAAGATTATCTTTAAAGGGATGAAGTCTTTCGTGAAAAACTATATAAAACAATATGATAACTGCAAAGAGGTGCCCGTACATTTTGTGGGGTCTATTGCATTCTATTTGAAAGAGGAATTACAAGAAACCTTTGATAAATATGAATTGCAATTAGGAAATGTTCTTAGAAGACCTATAGATGGTTTAATTGCTTATCATATTGCGAACAAATAATTATATGGAAATTGCTATTATTGCCCACGATGGAAAAAAAGCGGATATGGTTCAGTTTTTAAATAAAAACACAGCTATATTACAACATATTAAAATAAAACTTATTGCGACTGGAACTACCGGAGGTAAGGCTGAAAAAGCTGGATTTAAAGTAAAAAAGATGCTTTCGGGTCCTATGGGAGGTGACGCGCAAATTGCAGCTAGAGTGGCAGAGGGTAAAACTAAAATGGTTTTGTTTTTCAAAGATCCATTGGCCAGTCATGCTCATGAAGTAGACATAAACATGTTGCTTCGTGTGTGCGATGTACACAATGTGCCAATAGCTACAAACGAAGCAACCGCTCAATTATTATTGAAAGCTATAGAATTGCAATCATAGAAATCTCAACATTTACATTTTTTGGCAAACAAGCCACTTGAACCGTTTCACGAGCTGGAGCGGTTTTTTCATTGAAATAAGTAGCGTAAACGCTGTTTATTTTTGCGAAATCGTTCATGTCCATTATGAATATAGTCGTTTTAACGATGTTTTCAAATGTCATTCCAGCTTCATCTAGTACTGCTTTCATATTTTGCATTACTTGCTTAGTTTCTGCTTCGATCGTATCTAATACTAACTCTCCTGTTGCGGGGTTGATAGCAATTTGACCAGAAGCATAAAGTGTGTCTCCTTTAAGAACTGCTTGATTATAAGGTCCTATAGGTGCTGGAGCTTTATCAGTAAAAATTATCTTTTTCATATAAATGTTTTTTAGTTTTTTAATGGGTTAATGCGGCTGAAATCAATAGATAAGACTTAACGTATTAACGCGATGTATTTGTACTTCGTTTGTCCCACTTGATGTCACTCAGTACCCCTGATTTTATTCCAATAAAGAATCCCCAGTTGGCATTTGTTCCAAAAGGTGTCCAGTTGAAGTCCATTCTCCAGCTAAGTAAATCTCTTTCAAATCTAAGTTGAGTATAAGTAACTCCATTTTGTACAAAATCATAACCAGTTGAAACTCCTAATTTCCATTTAGGTGTCAAATCAGCATTGGCTGAAATCATAATTGAGTTGCCAATGATTTCATTTTCTCGATTAGTATTGCCATACGTCAATGAATAAGCAAAGGTCATGTCCCAAGGTAATTTTGACTTGAAGAATTCTGAAATTTTATCTGTCCCTTGTTCTTCGCTACCGTCAAATTGACTTTTAGAACCGTTATTTACGATAGTGTTTTTTCCAAAAAGGTCATCTTCCCGACCACCGTTTCTTTCGCTTTGAGAATTTTTATCTTTTTTATCATTTTTACCACTGGAGATAGAATAATTTAAAGTCATATTAGCGCTTGTCATTCTAAATAAACTTCCTCCGTTATTAATATTAAAGGTAGCGATTCTGGTCCCTGAATTATCAATGGCATAAGGATCTAAGGTAGCGCCAAAGTTGACGTTCATTTTATTAGCAAATAATTGTGTTCCACCACTAACCCTAACCGGCGACCAAGCAAGTGTAGTTACTCCGTCTGCATCAAGATTGTAACTTGTCGAGAGATTTAAGTTGTTTAGCAACATTACTTTTTTCGCTTCTACTTTAGTACTGTCTTTATCAGTCATTTTTGCTTCAAATGTATTGCTTAAATCAAACCCAAGAGTATTAGAATTGGTTAGTCCCGGAGCACCGAAGATTCCGCCCTCAAATCGTGAATATTGTTTTGTGATTGTCCCAGTAGCGTCAGAAGCATATGTGTCATAGTATTTTTCAAAACTGGGTGTATAACCATAAGAAACAGAAGGTCTCATGACATGTCGGATTGATTTTATTTTTTTGTCTTCACCAAAATTAAAAGTACCATAAATAGTGGTACCAACGCTTGATGAAAAGGAATACGTTCTAAATGCGTCAAAACCGCTTACAGTTTTATCGATAACTGCACTTTGGTCGGCATCGTAGCTTCTTTCAATTGTTTTTGCATACCAAACTTCTTCATAATTTAGAGAGGTCGAAGCACTAAAATATTTAAACAGTTTGAAATTTGTACTTAGAGGAATGCTGTGTTGCACTCCTAACTGCGCATCTTTAAACATTTGTGGTTTAAAAAAAAGTGAATCGGTAGTTGTAATGGTATTTCGACCATTTAAATTATATTGTAGATTGATGTTTTTGAAAAAACCTTTTTTAAGACCGTCTTTTCCAACGAAAGGATAGATTCGATCGACACTAAGTTGAAGTGTAGGCAAGGTCATGTTAATTACTTCAGTTTGCGTATTTTGTGAATGGGTCGCAGATAAAGACATTCTTACCTGTGGTACTGTTTCGAATGTTTTCGAATAGGAAATCGAGGAGCTTAAGGTGTTGTTAAGATTAGATCCAATATTAGCTTGATTTATCGATTGCTGGAAATACTTACTGCTTCCAAGATTTACCGATGCCGAAAAACTGGAATTTGGGTTCGCTTTTGAATCTCTAGCATGCGACCATTGAATATTATAAATTTTTTGTTTGGCATAATCAGGATAGCCTCGTTCGCTTGTGATTAAGTTCTCATATCTAAAATTCAGATTACCTCTAAAAGCATATCGCTTTGCATAAGAGGATTCAAAACGCATTCCATAACTACCGTTAGTATAATAGTCTCCTAATATAGTTAAGTCGTAATTATCGCTTAAAGCAAAATAGTACCCTCCATTTTGCAATGAAAAACCTCTAGTATTTGAGTCGTTGTAACTAGGTAATATGATACCGGATATATTAGTCTCTTTACTAAGCGGGAAATAAGCAAAGGGTAGTGCTATCGGTGTGGGAACATCGGCAATAACTAAATTTGTTAAACCTGTAATTACCTTTTTTCCAGGGATAAATTTTACTTTGTTAGTTTGGAAATAATATTCAGGATTATCAACGTTGGTTGATGTTGTGAAACGTGCACCTTTTAAAAAGTAAACAGAATCGTTTTCTTTTTTAGTTATAGCAGCTTTGATTCTAAATTCTCCCTGTTCCGACCTTGAATTCCAGATTAATGCTTTTTTTGTTTTAAAATTAAAGCGAATAGAGTCCGGTTGTACTTCATTTGTTCCTTGCTTAAAATTGGGGTATTGCGTATATTTTCCTGTAGAGTCTTTTATCCTTCCGGCATAAACTTCATTTTTTTCGTAATCCATAACGATTATTCCGGCCTTTAATTCAACATCTTGATAATAAAGTTCCGCTTTGTCGTATAAAGTGATTAGTTTTTTCTTTTGATCTATCTTCGCATATTGGTCAGCCTTATATTTTACCTTACCATCAAGAAAGGCTTTTTTAGGTTTAATAGTATCTTTTTTAGGAAGAGTATCCGTTTCTTTTTTTAGGGCTGAAATAGATGATTTGTCCTTATTAATGGCTAACGAAGAAGTGTCTACCTGCTTTTTAGGCGTTATAGCGGTCGTTTTTTTTGATATATCCTGAGAATATAAATTGGCACATCCCATTGTTAGGAAAAATGATACTAAAACGATATTAAATAAGTTTGTCTGCAAAGGTTTAAATGCTAATTTTGTAAAATTATGGCCTGTTTTTTGAAGTGTCAAACTTACAGATTATTATTTGGCAAAAATAATCAAATAAAAAAATTAAGTACTAGAGTTCTAATAAAATTAACTTTAACATATGAAATTCAATTATTATAGTTTGTTGATAGCTATTTTTATAATGTGTAACAATACGGATGTATTTTCTCAGAATGATCAAAATTTCACAATAATACTTGATGCGGGTCATGGTGGTAAAGATCCAGGAAATTCGTATCATGGGTTTACTGAAAAAGACATTGCACTTAAAACGACTCTTAAAGTGGGACGTTTTTTGGAAAGAATAGCCGATTTTAAAGTTATTTATACTAGAACTACGGATGTTTTTATCGAATTAGCTAATAGGCCTAAAATTGCGAATAAAGCGAATGCTAATTTGTTTATTTCTATTCATTGTAATTCAGTAAAAAGTTTTCAGCCCTACGGGACAGAAACTTTTGTAATGGGTTTGTCTCGAAGTGATTTAAATCTAGAGGTGGCCAAAAAAGAAAATTCTGTAATTTTATTAGAGGATAATTTTAAAGACACGTATCAGGGATTTGATCCCAATAAGCCAGAATCCTTGATTGGGTTGACTATGCTACAAGAAGAAAATTTAAACAACAGTATCATATTAGCTACAGAGATTCAGGATAATTTCACAAATAATTTAAAAAGAAACTCTAGAGGGATTAAGCAACAGCCGCTGTGGGTTTTAGATGCTGTTTATATGCCTAGTGTATTAATTGAACTCGGTTTTCTATCAAATATAGAGGAGGGTGAGTATTTAAATTCAGATGATGGACAAGACCAAATGGCGTTTCAAATAGCAAATGCAATAGTAGAATATAAAAAGAAATATTTTGGAACAGGATCTATTGTAGATAGAGCAGTTCAAAATCGAGATAATATTCCTTTAAGTACTAACAGTTCTTCAAGTAATACTATTACTTATAAAGTTCAACTTTTGGCGAGCTCTAAAAACATACCTTTAATATCCAGTAATTTCAATGGATTAAGTAATATATCAAGTACATTTGAAAATGATTTATATAGATACATGTATGGGGAGACATCTAGTCTAGAACAGGCCAATAAAATGCAAGTTGAAGCTCAGATGGTTGGATATCCAGATGCATTCGTGGTTAGCAGTAATTAAGATTAAAGTCTTGTCATAATAGTTTTGATGTTGTTGAGAAGAATAATTAAATTTGTAAAAAATAAATAAATTTTGAAATTGATAAATAGTAATAATGGTAGTGCTTTAAAAGTGTTATTATTTCTTTCCTTTTTGATTAGTAATATTTCCTTAGGTCAAAATACTAACTTTAAAGTTACGCTCGATGCAGGTCACGGCGGACATGATTTTGGCGCTGTATACAATGGACATGTCGAAAAAAATATTGCTTTGGCAGTTGTTCTCAAAGTTGGTAAGTTGCTTGAAGCTAATTCTAAAGTCGATGTAATTTATACAAAAAAGACGGATATTTTTGTAGACTTAGTCGAAAGAGCCAATATTGCAAATAGAGCAAACGCTCATGTTTTTGTTTCCATTCACTGTAATGCCAATAGAAATACTGCTGCCGATGGTACAGAAACCTATGTTATGGGTATGAATAAAATTGCTTCAAATCTTGAGGCGGCTAAGAAAGAGAACTCTGTAATTACATTAGAGAAGGATTATAAAAGAAAATACGAAGGTTTTGATCCTAATTCTCCAGAAACAATGATCGGAATGACTTTGATGCAGGAAGAATATTTGGATAATAGTATTTCGCTGGCCAGTAAAATCGAAAATGAATTTGAACGTTTAGGAAAGAGAATCCGTGGTGGAGGTGTTAAACAAGCCCCTTTTATGGTGCTGCATAAGGCATACATGCCAAGAGTTTTAGTTGAGATGGGTTTTATATCTAACTATGCTGAAGGAAATAGATTAGACTCAGAGGACGGTCAAAATGAAATTGCCGGCGCTATTGCGAATGCAATAATTAGTTATAAAAACGAATATTACGGAACTGGTGGTGCAGAAAATTCTGAAGCTAGACCTTCACAAAGGAATACTGACAGTGCTGCGACTGTAACTCCAGTTAGAACAAAAACGATTACAGAATCAGTAGACAATCGCAAAGTAGCTGGTAAACAAGATAGTTCTCAAGTACTCTTCAAAGTTCAAATTTCTGCAAGTGGAAGAAAGATGGATTTACAACCCAGAAATTTTAAAGGTTTAAAAAATATATCGATGGACTATGAAAACAATGTCTATAAATATATGTACGGTGAAACTGCTGATTATGATGAGTCTAAGAATCTTTTAGAGGAAGCTAAGGCAAGAGGATATAACTCTGCCTTTCTGATTGCTTTTAAAAACGGAAAGAAGATAAGCATCCAAGAAGCGATTAAATAATAAGAAGTTCAGTTATTTTATATTAAATTTGTACAAAATACTTACATTTTGAAATTAACAAGAGAAATTAAAACTGCAGTTTTAGTAATTGCATCGATATTATTATTTATTTGGGGGTACAGCTTCTTAAAAGGGAGAGACCTATTAAATAGTTACAAAATATTATATGTCGAATACGAAACAGTAGAGGGATTGACTTCCTCGGCACCCGTTACGCTAAATGGATTAGAAATAGGTAGAGTAGCTAAAATTACGATCAATGAAAACACGGGTCATTTGTTAGTAGAACTGCAAATTAAATCTGATTTTCCTATTTCAAGGTCAAGTATCGCTACAATTTATGAGCCTGGTTTTATTGGCGGAAAGCAAATTGCTATAGAGCCTAACTTCAAAGACAAGTCGGTGGCATTAAGTGGCGAAAACCTAAAAGGGGAAATTAGATTGGGTCTTACTGATAAAGTAGGGGAGAAACTAGTTCCACTTCAAGAAAAACTAGATAAGATTATGGCTAATGCCGATGTTCTTATCACAGGTGTTAATAACGTTTTAGATAAGAAAGCACAAGAAGACTTGAGAAAGAGTTTAGCTGAATTAAGTAAGACAATGGAGCAGTTTCATAAGGCTTCCTTGAGTATGAATACTATACTTGATGAAAACAAAACCCAGATTAAAGGAGTTGTAACTAATTTCAATAAGATATCAGGTGACTTTTCTAAAATTTCAGACTCTTTAAATAAAGCTGATTTAGGAAAAACAGTGAGAAATCTAAATAAGACATTGGCGAAAGTAGATGGTATTATGAAAGGATTAGAATCTGGAAACGGGACAATGGGTAAATTATTGAATGATGATGCATTGTATAACAACTTATCTAAAACTTCAAAAGAATTAGAGCTCTTGCTGCAAGATGTGAGACTTTATCCAACACGATATGTAAATGTTTCTCTTTTTGGTAAGAAAAACAAACCGTATAAAGCACCTGAAACCGATACTATTTCAAAAGAAAAAAACTAGCAACTATGAGCTATTTAGACAATATTTTATTTGCCCTATTATTAATTATCGGGTTTGGTTATTTTTTTGCTAACATAAAAAAAATACGAAGAAACATCAATCTTGGTATCGAGATAGATAGAAAAGATAATCCTAGCGCCCGCTGGAAAAACATGGCTATGATTGCATTAGGGCAGTCAAAAATGGTAAAAAGACCCGTAGCTGGAGCACTTCATATTGTGGTGTATTTAGGTTTTATAATTATCAATATTGAATTATTGGAAATTATTATTGACGGTTTATTTGGCACACACCGAGTTTTTGCTTTTTTAGGAGCTACTTATGATGTGTTAATTGCTTCATTTGAAATATTGGCAGTTTTAGTATTGATTGCGGTTAGTGTTTTCTGGATTAGAAGAAATGTCATAAAATTAAAACGATTCATCAATAAAGATCTAACAGGTTTCCCTAAAAACGATGCTAATTATATTCTTTATTTTGAAGTAGTCTTGATGACCTTGTTTTTATTAATGAATGCAACTGATTTACATTTGCAAAATGTACCAGGAGGCTTTTCTCATTTTATAGTAGCAGGCTCTTTTCCTATTAGCCAATTCATCGAACCGTTATTTAACGGAATGTCAAACGAGTTAGTGATGCTGATTTTTGAAGCATCTTGGTGGTTGCATATTATTGGGATTTTAATTTTTATGAACTATTTGTATTTTTCAAAACACCTACACATCTTATTGGCGTTTCCAAATACGTATTTTGCAGATTTGAATCCACAAGGACAGTTTGATAATTTAGAAGCAGTAACTAAAGAAGTTAAAATGATGATGGATCCTAATGCTGATCCATTTGCTGCTGCACCAGCTCCTGCAGAGGGTGAGGTTCCCGCTAAGTTTGGAGCTAGTGATATTCAGGATTTAAATTGGGTTCAGTTGTTAAATGCATACACCTGTACTGAGTGTGGGCGTTGTACTTCATCTTGCCCTGCAAATATAACAGGTAAGAAATTATCTCCTCGTAAGATTATGATGGATACGAGAGATAGAATGGAAGAAGTAGGAAGAAATATAGATGCTAATAAAGGTATTTTTATTCCAGATAACAAAACATTACTGAATGATTACATTACTCCAGAGGAACTTTGGGCTTGTACATCTTGTAATGCATGTGTTGAAGAATGCCCGGTAAATATTAGTCCGTTATCTATCATTATGGATATGCGTCGTTACCTAGTTATGGAACAAAGTGCTGCACCAATGCCGTTAAATGCGATGATGACCAATATTGAAAATAATGGAGCGCCATGGCAATACAATCAGCAGGATAGATTGAATTGGAAAAACGAAAATTAATTGTGTAAAGTTTAGGTGGGTATTTTTTTTAGCCACTTGTCAAATAACCGGTTAGTCAACTAACTGAATAAAAAAATAAGAAATGTCAGAGAATTTAATAGTGCCAACAATGGCGGAAATGCTAGCCCAAGGAAAACAACCTGAAGTATTGTTTTGGGTGGGTTGTGCAGGAAGTTTTGATGATAGAGCAAAAAAAATAACAAAGGCATTTGTGCGAATTTTAAATCGTGCAAACGTTCCTTTCGCAGTACTTGGTACTGAAGAGAGTTGTACTGGTGATCCGGCAAAAAGAGCTGGAAATGAGTTCTTGTTTCAAATGCAAGCAATGATGAACATTGAAGTTCTGAATGCGTATGAAGCTAAGAAAATTGTTACCGCCTGTCCGCATTGTTTTAATACTTTGAAAAATGAATATCCAGAATTAGGTGGGAAGTACGAAGTAGTACATCACACTGAATTCTTGAAATCATTGTTAGATGACGGAAGATTGACAATCGAAGGAGGACAATTTAAAGGAAAACGAATTACTTTTCATGACCCTTGCTACTTAGGAAGAGCTAATAATGTTTATGAAGCGCCTAGAGAGCTGATTCAAAAACTGGACGCCGAGTTAGTAGAAATGAAACGTTCTCGTGCTAATGGATTGTGCTGTGGAGCTGGAGGTGCTCAAATGTTTAAAGATGCAGAGCCAGGAAACAAAGAAATTAATGTTGAAAGAACGGAAGACGCTTTAGATACCGAGCCAGAAATAATTGCTGCGGGATGTCCGTTTTGTAATACTATGTTGACGGATGGTATTAAAAACAAAGAAAAAGAAGGTGATGTAAAAGTGATGGACATTGCAGAATTAATTGCAAATGCTCAAGATTTATAGAACTTTAGAGTTAAAATCTAAAATTCGAAATTTAAAAATAAAACAAAAAAATGTACGTACCATTTGAAGATTTACCGGAAGAATCCAAAATTTGGATCTATCAATCGAATAGAAAATTTTCGGATGCCGAATTTTCTGAAATTGAAACTGATTTGCAGGCATTTCTCGAAAATTGGGCTGCACATGGAACAAGTTTAGTTTCTTCTTATCAGTTAAAATACAATAGATTTATTATACTGGCTGTTGATCAAGATGTTCAGACAGCAACGGGTTGTTCTATAGATTCTTCTGTTGAATTTATCCAATCTCTGGAAAAGAAATACAATGTTGATCTATTGGACAAAATGAATGTTACTTTTAAACTAGGAGAGCATATTGCCCATAAGCCATTAATCGATTTTAAAAAAATGGTAAAAGACAAAGCGGTTACTGAAAACACTATCGTTTTTAATAATCTAATTAACAATATTCAGGAATATAATGAATCATGGGAAGTTCCGGCTATCGATAGCTGGCATAGCCGTTTTTTCTAAATATTAAATTATACTTTAATGAAAAATAAAGACATTAGAAACTTATTTCTTTATGTCTTATTTTTTTTTGTAGCAAGCTGTAGTACTACAAAAAAGAATGAGTCAAAAGCTAAATTTGCACATATTCCTACAGTTGTAGATGAATATATAGTAGACAATTCTTTGGATACGGATACGATTCAAGAACCTATTGCTCTATTTACGGAGCGCAAGAAATGGGTAGATAGTGTCTATACAACTATGACTTTTAGGGAACGTTTAGGTCAGCTTTTTATGGTTGCTGCTTATTCAAATAAAGATAATGCACATGTTAACTCTATTGAAAAATTAATTTCAGATTCAAAAGTGGGCGGGTTGATTTTCTTTCAAGGGGGTCCCGTTAGACAAGCAAAACTTATCAACAGGTTTCAAGCACAATCAAAAATCCCACTATTTATAGGGAATGATGCGGAGTGGGGATTGAGTATGCGTTTAGATTCAACTTATACCTATCCTTGGAACATGACTCTTGGAGCAGTTCAGGATATGAATTTAATTGAAAAAATGGGAATTCAAATAGGAGAGCAAAGTAAACGTCTTGGGATACAGTTTAATTTTGGTCCCGTATTGGACATAAATACCAATCCGAAAAACCCTATAATTGGTTTTCGTTCTTTTGGAGAAGACAAGTATAACGTCACAGCAAGAGCTATCGCTTTGATGAAAGGACTGCAGCACCAAGGGATTTTTGCCACAGGAAAACATTTCCCTGGACATGGAGATACCGAAACGGATTCGCATAAAGCGCTGCCGACAGTAAATTTTTCTAAGGAAAGATTAGAAGTAATGGAGTTTTACCCTTATAAGCAAATGTTTAAAGAGGGGCTTTCTTCTGTAATGGTTGCTCATTTAAATGTTCCTAGCTTAGAATCTAGACCTAATTATCCTTCTTCTATTTCCTATAATGTAGTGACTACTATTTTAAAAAAAGAGTTAGGTTTTAAGGGGTTAATTTTTACAGATGCTTTGAATATGAAAGCAGCCAGTAATTACAAAAAACCAGGCGAAATAGACTTAGACGCATTTTTAGCTGGTAATGATATTTTATTGTTTCCAGAGAATGTTCCTTTGGCTATTGAAACCTTGACTAAAGCCTTTCAAGATTCTTTGTTTAGTGAAAAAAGATTAGAGTATTCTGTAAAGAAAATTTTAAAATATAAATATATTGCTGGGCTTAATAGCTTTAAACCCATTGTTACTGATAATTTAGTTGCAGATCTTAATAGTTCTAAAAACGATGCATTGCAGTATGAATTATATGAAAATGCATTGACGGTATTAAAGAATGAAGAGGCTATATTACCAATAAAGGACTTACAAAACGAAAAAATTGCCTATGTAAAAATTGGGGATGCTACAAATAGTCGTTTTCTTAGTACCTTAAAAAAGTATACAGAAGTCACTGAAATTTCGGATACTAATTTAGATAGTTTACAGCTTAAATTAAATAAATTCACAAAGGTTATTATTGGCTACCATATTTCTGATTCTCCATGGAAGAACTTTGATTTTAGCAAATCAGAATTACAAAAACTGGCCTTTATATCTAGAAATAATAAGGTAATATTAGATGTTTTTGCATCTCCTTATTCTTTGATTCCAGTAGAAAGTTTTAATGATATCGAAGGTGTAGTGCTTTCGTATCAAAACAGCCCTATTGCACAAGAGGTTTCTGCTGAGTTGATTTTTGGTGCTATTGCAGCTAAAGGGAAAATGCCAGTAACTGTCACGTCAGATTTTATTGCTAATTTTGGACTTTCGACAGGAAAATTGAATGTTTTAGGATTTACATCACCTGAAAATGTGGGCATGAATCCTTTAATTCTAAATAAAATTGAAGCGGTAGCGCAAAAAGCAATCAATGGAAAGATGGCGCCCGGAATGCAAATTTTAGTGGCAAGAAAAGGGAAAGTTATTTATCAGAAGTCGTTTGGATATCAGACTTATGACAAGAAATCTAAAGTAGCTAATACTGATGTGTATGACGTTGCTTCTTTAACTAAAATCTTATCTACGTTACCCAATGTAATGTTGGAATATGATCAGCAGAAAATAAACATGGAAACGAGATTAGACTCCATGCTTCCTGTATTTAAAAATTCAAATAAGAAAGACATACACTTTAAGGAGCTATTATCTCACTATGCCAGACTGCAACCCTGGATTCCTTTTTATAAAGCTACGGTAGACAAAAAGGGTAACCCTTTAGATAAATATTATAAAAAGATATCAGAGGCACAGTATTCAACAAAAGTAGCTGATAGTCTTTATTTAAGAAATGATTACCATGATACGATTATGAAGTTGATTGTAGACAGTAATTTGCTTCCGCAAAAAAAATACAGATACAGCGACTTCACTTTCATTATTCTAAAAGAGTATTTAGAAAAACTTACTGGAAAAAAATTAGATGTTTTAAGCAGTGAGAACTTTTATAAACCGCTTGGCGCCAATAATACGATGTACAATCCGTTGCAAAGAATTGCTAAAGACAGAATCGCTCCAACAGAAATTGACAGCTATTTCCGTCATCAGATTATACAGGGGTATGTTCATGATATGGGTGCTGCAATGGAAGGCGGAATTGGTGGACATGCCGGGATTTTTTCAAATAGTATGGATGTTGCTAAAATAATGCAACTGTATTTGCAAAAAGGAAATTACGGGAACAAGCAATATTTCTCTGAGAAAACATTCGATGACTTTAATACCTGTTATTTTTGTTCAGAAGGTAACAGAAGAGGAGTAGGTTTTGATAAACCGCAGTTAGGAGACAAAGGCCCCACTTGTGGCTGTGCTTCTATGACGAGTTTTGGGCATACTGGCTTTACAGGAACAATGGCTTGGGCAGATCCGGAAACGGAAATCGTATATATCTTCTTATCCAATAGAACATTTCCTGGAGATTCAACAAATAAATTATCAAGAGAAAATATTCGAGAAGACATTCAAGAAATAATATATGATGCAATTGAACGATAATACATTAGTTTAAAGCGTATATCTGATTAAAGATTTCTTTTAGCATTTTAAAAAATAGCGTCCCTATTTTCCTTAATTTCGTTACATTAAAATAAATACATGAAAATTGCAATAGTTTGTTACCCTACCTTTGGAGGAAGTGGAGTTGTGGCTACAGAGTTAGGGCTAGAATTAGCTCGCCTTGGCCATGAGGTTCATTTCATTACGTACAGTCAACCCGTTCGTTTAGCATTGTTAAATCCCAATGTTCACTATCACGAGGTTAATGTTCCTGAATATCCATTGTTTCACTACCAGCCTTATGAATTAGCACTATCGAGCAAACTGGTCGATATGGTTAAACTTTACAAAATAGAAGTGCTACATGTGCATTACGCTATTCCTCACGCATATGCGGGTTATATGGCTAAGCAAATGCTAAAAGATGAAGGAATTGAAATTCCTATGGTGACTACCCTTCACGGAACAGATATTACTTTGGTTGGAAATCATCCTTTTTATAAACCGGCAGTAAGCTTTAGTATCAATAAATCAGA
The DNA here is from genome assembly GCF_900107635.1 of Flavobacterium gillisiae. GTDB lineage: Bacteria > Bacteroidota > Bacteroidia > Flavobacteriales > Flavobacteriaceae > Flavobacterium > Flavobacterium gillisiae. The sequence continues at coordinate 230,075 of NZ_FNRD01000003.1, read as the reverse complement.
CGTGGTGACATCAGTTTCACAGAGCTTGAAAGACGATACCTATAAGTTGTTCAACATAAAAAAAGATATTCATGTCATTCCTAATTTTATAGAGTTAGACAAGAATATTCAAGATCCCAATATTCCTTGTCATCGTTCTGTGATGGCTAAAGGAGATGAAAGGATAATTACGCATATCAGTAATTTTAGAAAAGTAAAACGAATTCCTGATGTTATCAAAATATTTCATAAAATTCAACAGGGAATCCCTGCTAAATTAATGATGGTAGGTGATGGTCCTGAAAAAGAAAAAGCAGAATATTTATGTCAAGAATTAGGTATTACTGACAAAGTAATCTTTTTTGGAAACAGTAATGAAATTGATAAAATTTTAAGTTACACTGATTTATTTTTATTGCCATCTGAAACTGAAAGTTTCGGTCTCGCAGCATTAGAAGCGATGGCTTGGGGAGTTCCTGTCATCTCTAGTAATTCTGGGGGATTGTCTGAAGTAAATTTCGAAGGAATTTCTGGTTACTTGAGTGATGTAGGAAATACAGATGAAATGGCTGAGAATGCATTGAAAATTTTAAAAGACAATAGTGTTCTTTTAAAATTTAAAGAAAATGCGTTGTCTGTTGCAAAAAAGTTTGATATTAAAAACATTTTACCATTGTATGTTGATTTATATCAAAAAGCAATTAAGAAGTATTCGAAAAAAAATAAGTTTTTGAATCAATCAAAAAAGGAATAACGCAGTTAATCGACTTAAAATATCCCAATGAAAAAAATTAGTTTTTTGTTTATTGTCTTTTTATTAGTATCCTGTGGAGCGAAAGCTACAAAAGTAGGTGTAAAAAGACCTTTGTTTGAAGTATTGACGCAACAATCTGATGGAGGGGGAAACATTCATTTCTACGAGATCTTGACTGAACCAAATGAAATAAAAATGTTGCAGAACGATAAGCAGTTGAAAAATAAGATTACTTCTATTGATGTTCAAAGATCAAATTTCGTTATTTTGAATATGGGTGAAAAAAGTACTGGAGGTTATTCAGTAGCGGTTGAAAGTGTTCAGGAAACCGAAAAAAATATAATTATCAATGTAAAAGAGAGTAGTCCGGAGCCAGATGCGATGGTAACTCAAGGTGTCACTTATCCGTTTTGTGTTGTCAAGATTAATTCTAAAAAGGAAATTATTATTAAATAAAAAAATGCCACTATTTCTAGTGGCATTTTTTATATAAACAGTGTAATACTAGAATTGGAATTTAACTCCTAATGCAATATCAGAACCGTAGTTGTTTTTGTAGTAACCATTTCCACCAAATTCAGGTCTGAAATCTAAAGAGATCAACAATGGAATGTCAAAGTTATACTCAATTCCTATGTCCCCTGCAGCAAATGCAAATGTATCATTGTAATGAGTGTTGTTGTTATCATAACTGTAACTACCTAAACCACCACCTACACCAGCATACCAGTTGAAACCACCATCGATGTTCCATACCCATTGGTATAAAGCAGCAAGTTTGATTGCGTTGTCATCATAACCATTATTATTGTAGTCTTTTCTATTTCTCCAACCTAAATCAAGTTCAAGTCTGTTGTTGCTTCCCAAAGCTCTTTGGTAAGTAATTTCAGTTCCGAAACCACCACTGTCTCCTAAACGTAAACCTAATGCATTTTTAGAGATGTCTTGTGCCTGTGTGCTAAATGCTAATCCAATTAACATAAAAGCTGATAAAATAATTTTTTTCATAAATAAATATTTGTTGTTGCAAAGTTACAACGAAATGTTAAGGAATAATTTATATTATAATTGTTAATTGTTTCAAAATTCACACCTTATGTTTTGTTAATTTGTAAAGTAAATATTGACTATCAGTAGTTTGACTTATTTTTATAGTTATTGAAAATCTAGTGAATTTTTAATTAAATATTAGAATGTGTTAATTTATTTGAAAAGAGCACAGTTGAAATTAATTGAGAGCTTAAATTGTCTTCCATTTCAAAAAGATTTTCTTCTTCTGAAAAATTGGATTCCTGATAACGGTATAGTTTCCATCTTTTCTTGTTGTATTCTAGAGCAGTTAAATTTTCGACCCAGTCCCCCGAATTCAAGTATAAAACTGAGCCGTTTTTATTTTCCTTTTTTATAATTTTTGGTTCATGGATATGCCCGCAGATTACATAGTCGTAGTTTTTTTCAATTGCAAGTTCGGTGGCCGTTTCTTCAAAATCTGAAATGTGTTTGACAGCTTTTTTTACACCTGCTTTTATTTTTTTCGAAAAGGAATAGGGCTCTTTACCAATTTTTTTTAAACACCAGTTAACGAATCGATTGGAAAGAATGAGATAGTCGTATCCCAATCCACCTAATTTAGCAATCCATTTTGCATGATTTACGGAAGCATCAAAAACATCACCATGGAAGATCCATGCTTTTTTATCATCCATTTCCAATATTAATTTATCTACTAGTGTGATGTTACCCATGTTTAGATCACTAAATTTCCGAAGCATTTCATCATGATTTCCTGTAATGTAATAGATTTTAGTCCCCTTAGAAGCAAGGCTCATTATTTTTTGAATGATTTTCAAATGAGTTTGAGGGAAATATGATTTTCTGAATTGCCATATATCGATGATATCACTATTTAGAACTAATATTTTGGGTTTTATAGATGATAGGTACTTATTGAGCTCTACGGCATGACTACCAAAAGTTCCAAGATGCACATCAGAAATTACAACGATCTCCACTTTTCTTTTTTTCAATTGATTCTAATTTGAAGTTTCACAAATTTAGGCATTGGGTTATGGATTCCATTTTATCAGATTGTTATGAATTAGCATTAACTATTAACTAAACTTTATCTTTTTATGTTGGGAACTTTGTTGTGTAATCCTAATTTTAAATTTTTTACTTTAAGTCATAAAACATATATTTGTTCCAAACTTATTATAATGGCAGGAAATAGCTACGGGACCCTATTTAGAATAACAACTTTTGGAGAATCCCACGGAGAAGCATTAGGTGGAATAATTGACGGATGTCCGTCAGGTATAACACTAGATTTAGAGGCAATTCAACTTGAAATGTCCAGAAGAAAACCAGGTCAATCTGCCATAGTTACACAAAGGAAAGAACCAGATGATGTTCAGTTTTTGTCTGGTATTTTTGAGGGGAAAACAACAGGTACGCCTATAGGTTTTATTATACCTAATACAAATCAGAAATCAGACGATTACTCTCATATAAAAGATAATTATAGACCCAGTCACGCAGACTATGTTTATGAAAAGAAATATGGTGTTAGAGACTATCGTGGAGGTGGAAGAAGTTCCGCACGTGAAACAGCCAGTAGAGTAGTGGGTGGCGCTATTGCTAAGCAAATGTTGCCAGATATTAAAATTAATGCCTACGTATCTTCAGTAGGACCTATTTTTCTGGAAAAACCCTACCAAGATTTAGACTTTTCGAAAACTGAAAATAATCCTGTTCGTTGTCCTGATGAAGAATCGGCGGTGATAATGGAAGAGTACATACGAGAAATTCGCAAGCAAGGAGATACCGTAGGAGGAACCGTTACCTGTGTGATTCAGAATGTACCAATTGGTTTAGGAGAACCTGTTTTTGACAAGCTACATGCTGAGCTTGGTAAAGCAATGCTCTCTATCAATGCAGTTAAAGGATTTGAATATGGAAGTGGTTTTTGTGGAGCTAAAATGAAAGGTAGTGAACACAACGATTTATACAATTCAGACGGAACGACTAAAACAAATCTTTCTGGAGGAATTCAAGGTGGAATTAGCAACGGAATGGACATTTATTTCCGAGTAGCTTTTAAACCAGTGGCTACCATTATGCAAAAACAAGAGTCGTTAGATAATCAAGGGAATATTACAGAAATGACAGGAAAAGGACGCCACGATCCATGTGTTGTACCTCGTGCAGTCCCTATTGTGGAAGCGATGGCGGCAATTGTATTAGCTGACTTTTATTTGATTAACAAAATATATTAAAAACTAATTGAATGGTAACCCCTGTTTAAGGAGGTACTTTTAATGATAAACCAACCCATAAAACCAACCCATAAAACCAAATGAGTTCTACAGAAACACAAAAGAAGTCAATATCATCGAACTTGACTACTCAAATACTAATTGCAATGGTTCTAGGAGCCATTTTAGGAGTTGTAATACACAATTCTATTTCGGCAGAATCAGCCTTATCTTTTAGTAATAAAATAAAAATTTTAGCTACCGTTTTTATTAGATTGGTGCAAATGATTATTGCGCCTTTAGTATTTACCACTTTAGTTGTGGGTATTGCAAAATTAGGAAATGTTAGTGCAGTAGGAAGAATTGGAGGAAAAGCCTTAGGCTGGTTTTTTACAGCTTCTTTAATGTCTCTATTGTTAGGAATGTTTTTTGTAAATGTTCTTGAGCCTGGAGTTGGATTGAATTTATCTAATGTTGATTTATCTTCAGCATCAGAAGTTGCGGCTAAAACTCAAAGTATTTCGTTTGAAAATTTCATTGAGCATATTGTTCCTAAAAGTATTTTTGAAGCATTGGCTACTAATGAAATTTTACAGATTGTAGTGTTTTCTATTTTCTTTGGTTTAGCTGCTGCATCGATTGGTGACTACGTTAAACCCGTTGTTACTGCATTGGATAAAATGTCGCATATCATTTTAAAAATGGTGAATTATGTGATGAATTTTGCTCCAATCGGAGTTTTTGGAGCCATTGCAGGAGTTTTTGCAGTTAGGGATTTTCAAGAATTGGCAATCACTTATTTTAAATTTTTCGGTTCGTTTTTAATTGGTATTTCATCACTTTGGATAGTATTAATCCTTGTGGGTTATATTTTTCTAAAAAGTAGAATGACAGTACTATTGAAAAGAATCGTTAGCCCATTAATTATTGCTTTTGGAACGACAAGTAGCGAAGCAGTTTTTCCAAAATTAACGGAAGAACTAGAGCGTTTTGGAGTAAAAGACAAAATCGTTTCATTTATGTTGCCTTTAGGTTATTCTTTCAATCTAGATGGAAGTATGATGTACATGACTTTTGCCAGTATTTTTATTGCACAAGCCTATGGAATTCATTTAGATTTGGCAACTCAAATGACCATGTTGTTAGTCTTGATGCTTACTAGTAAAGGAATTGCAGGAGTGCCAAGAGCGAGTTTAGTTGTTGTGGCCGCTACCTGTGGTATGTTTGATATTCCAATTGAGGGAATCGCTTTGATATTACCGATAGATCATTTTTGCGATATGTTTAGAAGTGCAACTAATGTTTTAGGAAATGCATTAGCTACTTCGGTAGTTGGAAAATGGGAAGAAAATAATGAAATAGATATAGCTCCCCTAGACTAAATGATACTAAGAACTCCTCAAATTTGAGGAGTTTTTTATTTTTGTATATTTGGCTTGACCGCTAAAATTAAAATTTGAATTATGAAAAAACTTGCGATGCATTGGAAAATCTTAATAGGAATGATATTAGGATTACTGTTTGGATTATTAATGAAGAATCTAGAACAAAAAGGAATCGTAGTAGATTGGATTAAACCTTTTGGTACCATTTTTATAAATCTTCTTAAAATGATAGCTGTTCCATTAATAGTGGTTTCATTGATAGTTGGATTAGCGGATTTAAAAGATATTTCAAAACTTTCAAAACTAGGTGGTAGAACGGTCTTGTTTTATTTATGTTCGACCGTAATAGCCGTTAGTATTGGATTGGGATTAGCTAATCTAATAAAACCTGGAAGGTATATTAATAAAGAGTCGAGAGAAAGTTTGATTCAAAATTTCTCAGTAGATGCCTCACAAAAAATACAGATGGCCGAAACTGCTAAAAAGAGTGGTCCGCTTCAACCATTGATTGATATTGTTCCAGATAACTTTTTCAAAGCGTTGAGTGATAATGGGAGTATGTTACAAGTTATACTTTTCGTTATCCTTCTTGGTATTGGACTTATTTTAGTCGATGAAAAAAAAGCAAAACCTGTTGTTGATTTTTTTAAAGGATTAAATGAAGTTATTATGAAGATAATTGACATTATAATGCTTTTCTCACCGTATGGTGTTTTTGCTTTAATGGCGTCTTTAATGGTAGAAATCCCCGATTTTAGTACGCTAAGAGCATTAGGAATTTACGGATTGACTGTTGTATTAGGGTTGTTTATTATGGCTTTTATTTTTTATCCTACCTTGTTATTGATTTTTGCAAAAGTAAATCCAATAAAATTTTTCAAAGCGATCGCGCCTGCCCAATTGTTAGCTTTTTCTACAAGTTCAAGTGCCGCTACATTACCGGTAACCATGGAATGCGTAACAGAACATGTTGGGGTTGATGAAGAAGTATCTAGTTTTGTATTACCGCTAGGTGCTACTGTAAATATGGATGGTACAAGTCTATATCAGGCGGTGGCAGCTATTTTTATTGCTCAGGCAATGCTTCCTAATCCCTTAGACTTAAATACGCAATTAATGATTGTTGTTACGGCGACGCTAGCTTCTATAGGTTCTGCGGCAGTTCCTAGTGCTGGAATGGTAATGCTTGTTATTGTTTTAGGTCAGGCTGGTATTCCAGAGGCGGGATTAGCACTTATTTTTGCTATTGACAGACCTTTGGATATGTGTCGAACAGTTGTGAACGTGACTAGTGACTCTACGGTTGCTACTATAGTGGCAAAATCAGTAGGGAAGTTACACCATCCAAAAGATTTTTAGGTTGAAATTGACTTATTGACATTTACTATTGGTCTATAGAAAAGCCGTTCAGCGTATTTATTAAAGAGAATCTATCTTTAATAAATACGCTGAACGGCTTTTTAATTTCTGTTAAAATTTGTTTGTAGGTTTTCATCTATATTTTTAATTTATAGTGCTAAATTAACTTGTAAGATATTTCTTTTTAATAATTTAATGATTTGTTAATATCTATTTAATTTAAATCTTGATACTCAATTATATAAATGTATATTTGGTAACCAAAAAGTAATTTATGCTGCACAGTCGGATACTTTTATTCCTTTTTTTTACGTTAAATATGTTTAGCAATGGTCCTATTGCTAAAACGGACACACTCTCTAGAAAAGCAATTTTAAAATTAACTGCTGAAGCTACGGACAATTTGTCTGCATTTAAATTCGAACAATCACTTGCGACCGCAAGAGTGGCATTGCGTTACGCCATAAATAGAAATGATGACTACCTTGTTGCTAAATCTTACAATACAATTGCTGCAACTTTTGAAGCTCTTTCTGAAGTTGATAAGGCTATTTTTTATTATAAAAAGGGACTTGCTTATGCCGATAAGAGTAGTAATGATACAATCAAGAGCTCGCTAAATAATAACATTGGGAATATATATTGTTTTGAATTAAATAAACTTGACGAAGGAGTAAATTATTATAAAAAAGCATTAGAATATAGTACTAAAATTGATGATACTAGAGGGATCTATATCACAAAAATGAATATCGCATGGGCTTATTTTTATAGAGGTAATTTTGAAAAAGGGAGACCTTATTTAGATTTTATAAATAAACATCAAAGTGATTATGGTGGTAAAGGGACAATTGTCGCACTAAATATGCTAAATGGTATGTATTATACCAATAAATTAGAATTAGATAAAGCTGATTCCTTTTTTAAAAATGCAATTAGATTAGGAAATGAAGGAAATGAGAAATCTGATTTATCTTATGCACATCAAGAGTATGCTAATCTTTTAAAGAAAAAAGGAGACTATAAAAAGGCGTATGAAAATTTGGTCATTTATAATTCAATAAGGAAGTCACTTGAAGATTCTGATAAAGTCAAGAGAGCAAATATTGTAGGTGTAAATCTAGAGTTAGATGAGTATAAGAGAAAGGTTGATACAATAGAAAATGAAATAAGCTTACAATATTTAAGCTTGCAAAAGTCAAGAGTTATTGTGGTGCTATTTATTATTGCCTTGACTGTGGTGCTGCTTTTGCTTTATAGTGTTTATAAAAATTACAGTTTCAAGAAGAAAATCAATGCGGATCTCATTATAGCGAATGAAAAATTATTCATTGCAAAAGAGAAAGCGGAAGAAGCTTCTTATTTAAAATCACAGTTCGTGTCGACGATCAGTCATGAACTGCGTACGCCTTTATACGGTGTTGTCGGGATTACAAATATGTTGTTAGACGAGCATAAAGAATTAGCAGATAGCCCTCATTTAAGCTCCCTTAAATTCTCGGCACGTTATTTACTTTCACTTGTAAACGATGTTCTTCAAATTAATAAAATAGAAGAAAATAGAATAGTACTCGAAAGTTTAACGTTCAACATGTCGGATGAAATTAATCTGATTAAGAATTCATTATCATTCATTGCTAAAAGTCATGATAATCATATTAATGTTGTGATTGATCCATCAATTCCAGAATATTTAATTGGAGACAAATTAAGATTTTCTCAAATTATAATAAATATGGTGAGTAATGCACTAAAGTTTACGAACAACGGGGAAGTGACAATTAAAGCAGATTTAGTTAAAATCGAAAATAAAGCTCATTTTATCGAATTTAACATACAGGATAATGGAGTAGGAATCGCTGAAGAAGATCAAGAAAAAATATTTGATAAATTTGTACAGATAGGAAGAAAAGAAATTGATTATCAAGGTACAGGTTTGGGTTTGTCTATTGTTAAGCGATTATTAGAATTGTTTAATAGTACCATTTCGCTAAAAAGTAAAATAGGAGAAGGGACAACCTTCACTTTTACCATTGCGTTTGATCATGACCCGGCTAAAAGTATTGAGCTCATAAATAAGATTCAGGTTGATTTAACGTCAAGCGAAATATTTAAGATACTTGTGGTGGATGATAACAAAATTAATCAGCTTATCACCAAAAAAATTATTGAAAAAAATAATTACAAATGTATCGTAGTAGATTCAGGAATAGACGCTCTGGAGATCCTTGAAACTGAAACCTTTGATATTATATTGATGGATATAAATATGCCATTGATGAATGGATTTGAAACTACTATAAGACTGCGTCAAAAAGGTATAGTTACTCCCGTAATTGCATTAACTGCATTTGACAAAGATGAAATTATTGAAGAGGCGCTTTCAGCTGGAATTAATGACATTATTATCAAGCCTTTTGAGCCAATTCTATTGTTTAAAACGATCAATCAGCTCTTATATGAAGAAAACGAGACTGAGCTAGTGTAGAATTTTTTTATTCAAATAGTATAAAAGAGAATCGCAAAGTCATATTAGACTATTTTTAATTCAAATCACTTCATGACTTTTTTTCTTACCTTCTTTTTTGGTAATTTCTAAATGTAATAGACCTTCTTTATAGTTGGTATTGATTTACTTTTCATCACTTTATTAGTAAAGATTAATTGGTCTAGAAAGGGATTGATAACAAATTTTTTTCGACAGTAATTTTCATTTTACTAATGCTTCCATAATTTTTTAGTCATAAATGATTATTAAAATTATAAAAGAAACGAGTGTATATCAATTTCGTGAACAATGATAGCATTTAACTAAATCATATATAAGTAGTTGTGTAATAAAAAAGAAACACCTTTTTCCATGTTGGAAAAGGTGTTTCTTATAACTTACCAGTAATAATAAATTATTTAATACCAGCGCTTTTTATTTTGCTTTGAAGCATCTGACTTTCTTGATTTATGAGCTCCGCCACTTCTATTTGAATTTTTTGGTTTTGTAGATCCTCCAGGAGCTGTTTCAGGATTTCCTGAATGCCATGGGTAAGGATGGTCGCTTACAGTTTTTACATCAACTTTAATTAATTTTTGAATGTCTTTCCAATAACCGTGTTCGTCTTTACTACAAAATGAAATAGCGACACCACCATTTCCGGCGCGTCCTGTTCTTCCTATTCGATGAACGTATGTTTCAGGTATGTTTGGCAAATCAAAGTTTATAACATAAGGTAATTGATCAATGTCAATTCCACGAGCTGCAATATCAGTAGCAACCAGAACACCTACTTCTTTATTTTTAAAAGCTTCTAACACACGTTGTCTTGCATTCTGAGATTTGTCACCATGTATGGCTTCAGCTGCAATTCCGTTTTTACGTAAGGCTTTCACAACATTATCTGCACCGTGTTTCGTTCTTGAGAAAACTAATACATCAGATAAGTCTTGATTCTTAATCAAGTGATATAGTAAGTTTCTTTTTTCTGTTTTTTCAACAAAATAGACATGTTGTTCTACATTTTCAGCAGTAGATGAAACCGGAGAAACAGTTACTGTTTCTGGGTTTGTTAAAAACATCTCAGCCAGTTCGCGAATTGCGATTGGCATTGTTGCGGAGAAAAATAAGGTTTGTCTATTCTTAGGAGTAAGTTTTACGATTTTTTTTACATCGTTTACAAACCCCATATCAAGCATTTGATCTGCTTCATCAAGTACCAACGCATGCAAATGATCTAAGTCAATAAAACCTTGTTTGTGTAAATCAAGTAATCTTCCCGGGGTTGCGATTAAAATATCAACACCGCTTTTTAAGGCGTCAACCTGCGGGTTTTGTGAAACACCGCCAAAAATGGTCAATTGTGTTAAGTTGGTGTATTTTGCATAAGTGTCAAAACTTTGTCCAATTTGGACAGCCAGTTCTCTTGTAGGTGTAACTACTAAGGCACGAATTTGTTTGGCTTTCTTTGAAGAGCCTACAATACGGTGTAATTGATGTATAATTGGTATAGCAAAAGCTGCTGTTTTTCCAGTTCCAGTTTGTGCACAACCTATTAAATCCTTTCCAGCTAATACTAGTGGAATAGATTGTTCTTGAATAGGAGTGGGGTTTGTATAGCCTTGTTCATATACGGCTCTTTGTATACTTTTTGAAAGTGATAAATCTTCGAATAACATATTTTTGAAATTAAATATCCTGTATTAAGTACAAGGATAGTCATGCAAAGATAGTATTATTATTTTTGATGCTTATTTATTAACTGAGTTCGTCTGGATTTATCCTTGTTTTGAAGGACTTTAAGGTATGAATTAGTTAGTGTTATTATTGGCTTTTATAAAATCAGTCACCAAGTACCCTATTAACTTACCTATCAAATGGTTGTTTTTTTCTTCTCCTAAGTCGGGTGCGCCTTCACATATATGTATGTAAGCTGCATTTTTATTTTTACCGAAAAAAGAAATAAACTGTCTGAGTTCCTCTATTGAGAAACCGCTCAAAGTCATGGCGCTGCTCGCAATATTTGGGAGAGCATCTAAATCAATTTCAATTCCGAAAAAATCAGTGTTTATAAATTCAAGCGCACTTATCATTTCTTGATTAAAATCCTTTTCTTTTCGAATTGCGAGGCTGTCATACGTATTGTATCGTACACGGTCCTCTGTTTTTTTGATAAGATCTAAAACACTTTTGGAGGTATAGTTTTCATGTAATCCGAAAATAAAATATTTTTTAAGAAAACCCTCTTCGTAAGCGTATGAAAATCCATTTCCGCTGTGGCGCCCTTCTAGGATTCTAAAGTCAGAATGAGCATCAAAGTTAATTGCATTTACTGATTTTCCTTTTGCAAGAGCAGTCCCTTTTATATTACCGTAGGAATTATTGTGACCTCCGCCAATTATTATCGGAGTTTTACCTGATTTGATAATATTAAAAATAATATGAGAAACGTCTTTGTCAATTTTTTCAACTAACTGACTCAATTTAGAACGGTCATCGATATCATGGAAATCTAAATGTTCGACTTCTTTCATTTCTTCGCAAACATTAACTTGCCCAAGAACTATGATTTGGTTCCCTTTACAAAAACGATTGTGCTGAATATTGGCAATACTTTTAATTGCTGTGTCCCATGCTGAAGCGGCACCAGGTCTTCCGAAATTTGCTCTTACACCTATGTCTTCTGGGATTCCTATTAAGACATACTTTGCTTCAGAGTTTTGTAAAAAGGTTACAACATCTACTCCTTTGGGTACGGTAAGCATTTTTTCTCCAAATTTTATTTCACCACTTCTGTGATTGGTGATTTTGGCAAGGTCGTTCATTGTAAAAGGCAATAGCTTTTCCATAAAAAGAATAATGTTTTTTTTCAAAAATAATATAATTGTGTTAACTTACGTTATAACTTGAATATATATTGTTAAATTTGAAAAAAAAAATATTTTAAAAATGGAAAATCAAAAAAGTAGTTCAAGTCTGAAGGCGGTTATCGCTGTATTAGCAGTTTTATTAGTAGGAAGCTTAATCTATATCTTTAAGGTTACTTCTGATGTAAAAACGGTTCAAACAGAATTGAAAAGTACAATGACTGACAAAGAAGTAGTCATGAAAGATTTACAAGAATTAAAAGCTACTTATGACGCTGCAATTTCTGAAAACACTTCAATGTCTGATGAGTTGATTCAAGAAAGAGACAAAGTTGTAAGTCTTATGGCTGATTTGAATAAATCGAAAGGGGATGTAGCTTCAATGTCGAAATACAAAAAGCAATTTTTTGCACTTCAAAACAACATGAAAGCTTTAATGGCTGAAAATGAAGGGTTGAAAAAGGAAAATGTAAAGGTAACGTCACAACGTGATAGTACAGTAGTTGTCCTTGGAGAATCTAAAAAATACAATGAGGCTTTAGTTGGTCAAAATGAAGAATTAGCAAAAACGGTAGAAAAAGCTTCAAAATTAACTGTTCTGAACATGCAAGGTTCGGCGTTTAAAGTAAGAAGTTCAGGAAAACAAATCGAAACAGACAAAGCTAGCAGAGCAGATATGCTTAAAGTTAGTTTTACAATTGCTGCAAATCAAGTAGCAAAATCTGGAGATAAAACATATTATGTTCAAGTTATTGATGGTAAGAATAATGTTTTAGGAGACAAAAAAACGGTAAGTTTTGGTGATGATACGTTAACGTATAGCTTCATGACTACTGTAAAATACGAAAATAAAACAGTTCAGGTTACAGAAAATTTACCTGGTAAAGATTTTGCAAAAGGGACTTATTATGTAAACGTTTTTGATAAAAATGAAATCGTTTCAAAAACTAGTTTTACTTTGAACTAAGTATAAACTTGTACTAAAAAAAAAGAGGAGCTTAATAGCTCCTCTTTTTTTATATAATAATTTTTCCTTCAAGAAATACGCTGTCTATTAAATTACTGCCAAAAGCATATGGCAATTGATAGTAGGAAGGGATTGGTTTCGTGATAATAATGTTTGCTTTTTTACCAATAGTTATACTTCCGTGGGTATCTGAAATTCCCATTGCATACGCTCCGTTGATGGTAGCGGCATTGATCGCTTCCTCAGGAGTCATTTTCATTTTAATGCAGGCAGTAGCTACAACAAAGTTCATGTTTCCAGATGGAGTCGACCCAGGATTGTAATCCGTAGCGAGTGCAAGTGGAAGTCCAGCTGCAATCATTTCGCGTGCGGGTGTGTAAGGAATACTTAAAAAATAAGAACACGAAGGTAAGGCTACAGGCATCGTTTCTGTGTTTTTTAATGCTTTTATATCTTCTGTTGTCATTACCTCAAGATGATCGACAGATAATGCATTGTATTTGATTCCTGCTTGAATCCCACCAATTGAATTGAACTGGTTTACGTGAATTTTTGGCTTTAAGCCAAAGTGTATTCCAGCATTTATAATTTTTTCTGTTTCCTCAACTGTAAAATAACCAGTCTCGCAAAATACATCTATGAACTGCGCTAGGTTATTTTTGGAAATTTCAGGAAGCATATGATTGATTAACATATCAATGTATCCTTTTCGATCTTCTTTATAAGCTAATGGAATTGCATGAGCACCCAGAAACGTAGCTTTTATAGCTATGGGATAGTTTTGTGCCAGTTGTTTGATTACGCGAAGCATTTTTAATTCTCCGTCCATGGTTAAGCCATAACCAGATTTAATTTCGACCGCTCCAGTCCCTAAACGCATGACTTCTTCTAAACGTTCTTTGGACTGATTGTAGATTTCTTCTTCGGTTGCTTCATTTAGCTTTTTAGCTGAATTTAAGATTCCGCCACCACGATTCGCTATTTCTTCATAGCTGAGGCCGTTGATGCGATCCACGAATTCCTGTTCGCGATTGCCTGCGTAAACAATGTGGGTATGACTGTCGCACCAGGAAGGCAATATCATTTTTCCTGTGGCATCAATAGTTTGATGTGCTTGTGTTTTGGGTAAATTATCCATAGAACCAAAATCAGCAATCAAATTGTCTTCTATAAGTAAGTACGCATTTTTGATGGTAGGAAGAATAGCCATTGCAGCACCAGATATTTTGGCAACTGAGATTTCGCGAACCTGAAGCAATTCCTTTATATTTATAATTAATGTGGTCATTGTTGTTTATTTTGTTATTCAGAAACGGTGATTTCAAACATTTTATCCCAGTTTTTTCCAGTTACAAAAATAGTTTTGGTTTTTGGGTTGTAGGCAATTCCATTTAAAACTTCGGCTGTGGTATTTTTGACCATTTTTCTTAAACCTGATAGGTCGATGATTCCTTCAACAGCTCCTGTTGCAGGGTTTACGACCGCAATGGCGTCTTTTTGCCAAACATTCACATAGAATTTACCGTTAATATATTCTAATTCGTTGATTGATTTGATTTTAGTTTTGCCAGAATAGACGTTAATGTAATCTAACATTTTTAGGTCTTGTGGATTTGTTGTCCAAATTTTCTCTGTTCCATCTGATTGGTAAATGTTTTTTCCATCATTAGTCATTCCCCATCCTTCAATATCTTTAGTAAAAGCAAATGTTTTTTCTAATTTTAAGGTATTGGCATTATAGATAAAACCTGTTTTTTCTTGCCATGTTAATTGGTATAACTTGTCGTTTAGGAATGTAATTCCTTCGCCAAAGTATTTAGCATCAAGATCTACTTGCTTGTATACTTTTCCGGTTTTGTAATCGTATTTTCTAAAGTAAGAAGAGCCTTTTTGCCCAGTGCTTTCATATAATGTGTCTTTGTAAAATTCTAGACCTTCTGTAAAAGAAAGCGTATCGTGTGGATGTGTATTTACAATTTTATAGTTCAATAATTTAGGCTGTACGCTTGATACCAGTTCTACTCTGGCAGTCGCTTCTGAATTTTCACCTTCATAGTATACTAGTGCTTTTAGGTTTTGGTAACCAAGTTTTTGGTCTTTTAATTCTAAGATTAATTTCTCTAGTCCTTTTGTAGCTCCTATCTTAGTATCGTTTACATAATATATAGTACTATCAACAGCTTTCGATTGTGGGTTCAGAATTTCTAAAGTTAGTGCTTCTTCAGGCATGTGTTTTGCCGCAAATTTTGATGTATCGAAATTAAATATAGTATTTTCTCCTTTTTTTGTATCTCCACAATTAGAAAGTGTCATTGCTAATAAAATGACTGATAGTAAGTTATAATTTTTCATAGTATGAATTTTGAATAGACCAATATACAATGTTATTTTTAGCGAGCAAAGCGCTTGTAAAAATATAAAAAGATTGTATATTTGCACCGGCAAGTCCTACACGACCAGCTCCTGCAGACTCCCCCAGGATGGGAACATAGCAAGGGTACGTGGTTGAGCGGTGCGATGTAGGTCGCTTGCCATTTTTTTTTAATCTGGACATTGTTCAGATTTTTTTTTGCCAAATTTTAAAAATGTTTTCAAAATAATTTCAAAAGTAGTCTTCCTTCGGGAGGATTTTTTTATTTTTGAACCAACCAATAAAAGCAACAATGAATGAGTAAAGTAGTTTTGATTACAGGAGGTTCCTCCGGAATAGGGAAATCAATTGGGGAGTTTTTACATCATAAAGGATTTGTTGTTTATGGAACGAGTAGAAACCCAGAACGGGTGCTCAATTCTATTTTTCCATTAGTGGCTTTAGATGTTCGTAATTCTGAATCAATTGAGGCTGCTGTCGCAAAAATCATCGCCACTTCAGGTAGATTAGATATTGTGATTAATAATGCGGGTGTTGGTATTACGGGACCACTAGAAGAAATTCCTTCAGAAGAAATCAAAAATAATTTTGAGACTAACTTCTTCGGACCTATTGAAGTGATGAAGGCTGTGTTGCCGCAAATGCGCACACAGAAATCAGGTTTGATCATTAATGTTACCTCGATTGCCGGATATATGGGATTGCCGTATCGCTCCATTTACTCTGCTTCAAAGGGAGCTTTAGAGCTAATAACTGAGGCATTGCGTATGGAAGTGAAGTCCTTTGGGATTCATATTACAAATGTTGCTCCAGGTGACTTTGCTACTAATATTGCTTCGGGGCGTTATCATGCACCAGTTATAAAGGGGTCTGCTTATGAGGCTTCTTATGGAGAATCGTTGCGAACGATGGATGAGCATGTCGATGGTGGTAGTAATCCAAATGAAATGGCAGAAGCGGTGTATAAAATTATTCAGACTAAAGAGCCGAATGTCCATTATAAAGTTGGGGCTTTTATGCAGAAGTTTTCGATTGTATTGAAACGAATTCTTCCTGATAAAGTTTACGAAAAAATGCTAATGAACCATTACAAACTATAGTTATGGAAAATATAAAAGAATTACTTCCTCAAATACTAATGGGGTTACTTGTTATTATTTTTTGGTTTATCATTCGCGGAATCTTGAAATCCATTAGTGCTAAAATGAATAATAATGAACTCTATAAAGAGGATATGCTTAATGTTCTCGAAGAAATAAGGGATGAATTGAAAGAATTGAATAAAAACAATTTAGTTAAGTAATTTTAAATTGTAATTTTACATCGAATTTGCGTGAAGGATAGCAGCGAAAAGCCCACAGTATAGTGTAGCGATAGCGAAACTATGCGAGAACTTGTAGCGTATAGCCTGACCCTTGTGGTCACGCCCAAAATACAAACACACAATTAAATAAACAGATATTATGAAATTTTTTATTGACACGGCTAATTTAGCTCAAATTAAGGAAGCGCAAGCGTTAGGTGTTTTAGACGGAGTTACTACTAATCCATCATTGATGGCTAAGGAAGGAATTACTGGAAAAAACAGTATTTTGAAGCATTATGTTGACATTTGTAATCTTGTTGACGGTGATGTAAGTGCTGAAGTAAATGCGCTTGATTATGACGGAATGATTAAAGAAGGTGAAGAATTAGCTGATTTACATGAGCAAATCGTTGTAAAATTGCCAATGACCAAAGAAGGTGTAATGGCTGCTAAATACTTTTCTGATAAAGGTGTTAAAACAAATGTAACATTAGTATTCTCTGCAGGTCAAGCTTTATTAGCGGCTAAGGCAGGTGCTACTTATGTATCTCCATTCATCGGTCGTTTAGATGATATCTCAACTGATGGATTGGCATTGATTGAAGAAATCAGATTGATTTATGATAACTACGGTTATGAAACAGAAATTCTTGCTGCTTCAGTACGTCATACAATGCATATTGTAAACTGTGCTAAAATTGGTGCTGATGTAATGACAGGACCACTTTCTGCGATTTACGGATTGTTGAAACACCCATTAACTGATATCGGTTTAGCTCAATTTGTAGCTGATTTCGAAAAAGGAAATAAGTAAAAGAAGATAGCAGTATTCAGTGATAACTCACAGTATGTTGCTTAGAAATAAAAAGCCCCATTTGCAGATGCAAATGGGGCTTTTTTATGATTATTAGTAAATTACTTTCTTACATAAGGAGGTAATAATTTAGAAGAAACTTCTCCAAAACCTATTCTAACTTGGCTATTTTCGCAAAAACCTTTCATGATTACAGTATCGTTATCATTTATGAATTTACGCTCTGTACCGTCATTCAATTTTATTGGATTTTTTCCTCCCCAAGTCAACTCAAGCATAGAACCATAACTATTTGGCGTAGGTCCGGAAATTGTTCCTGATCCCATCATGTCTCCAGAATTTACACGACAACCGTTTGAGGTATGGTGTGTTAATTGCTGACTCATGGTCCAATACATATGTTTAAAGTTGGAATTGCTTATAACAGTAGGTTCTACATTTTCTGGTTGTATTGCTACTTCTAAATGGATATCAAATGAGTGCTTCCCTTTTTGTTGTAAATAAGGTAGTGGACTCGGATCTTGTTTTGGGCTAAGAACTCTAAAAGGCTCTAAGGCATCCATAGTTACAATCCAAGGAGAGATAGAAGAAGCAAAGTTTTTAGCTAAGAAGGGTCCAAGTGGCACATATTCCCATTTTTGAATGTCTCTAGCGCTCCAATCATTTAATAGTACCATTCCAAAAATATAATCTTCGGCCTCGTTGATAGGAATCATTTCTCCCATTACGTTTGCGTCAGTAGTAATAAATGCAGTTTCTAGTTCAAAATCGATTAAACGAGAAGGTCCAAAAACTGGCGTCGTTTCACCAGCTGGTAATGTTTGACCAATAGGTCTATGAACCGGAATTCCTGAAGGGATAATGGTAGAACTTCTTCCGTGATATCCTACAGGGATGTGAAGCCAGTTAGGCAATAAAGCATTTTCTGGGTCGCGGAACATTTTTCCTACATTAGTAGCGTGTTCTTTACTGGAATAAAAGTCAGTATAGTCCCCTATAAGAACGGGCAATTGCATTTCTACTTCGTCCATTTTAAAAATAACGATGTCTTTATGCTTTGCGTTGTCTCTTAATTTAGGATTGTTTTCATCGAATATATCAGCAATACGATTACGTACTAATCGCCATGTTTTTTTACCATCAGAGATAAAATCATTTAATGTGTCTTGCATGAACATATCATCAGTCAATTCAATACCTTCAAAGTAATTTAATTGCTGTAAAGCGCCCAAGTCTATAGCTGAATCGCCAATTCTGGTACCTACAGTCACCACATTTTCTTTAGTAAGAAAAACTCCGAAGGGAATGTTTTGAATTGGAAAATCACTGTTTTCTGGTATCTCTAACCATGATTTTCTTTTGGTATCGTTGGCTGTTATTGACATAATATGTTAATTGTTTTGTTGAAAATTATACTTCAAATATATTATAATCTAACAGTTTCACAAACGTTTTTTTGTATTTTTGCTTCAAATTAACTAAAAACGAAGAAATGCAACGCGACAAACAAATTTTTGACCTTATTCTAGAAGAACAAGAAAGACAAATACACGGATTAGAACTAATTGCTTCAGAGAACTTTGTAAGTGATGAAGTAATGGAAGCAGCAGGTTCTGTTTTGACTAACAAATATGCAGAAGGATATCCAGGAAAAAGATACTACGGAGGTTGCGAAGTAGTGGATGTTGTGGAGCAAATTGCTATTGAT
The DNA here is from genome assembly GCF_900107635.1 of Flavobacterium gillisiae. Taxonomy (GTDB): domain Bacteria; phylum Bacteroidota; class Bacteroidia; order Flavobacteriales; family Flavobacteriaceae; genus Flavobacterium; species Flavobacterium gillisiae. The sequence continues at coordinate 210,823 of NZ_FNRD01000003.1, read as the reverse complement.
AGAGCTAAAGAATTGTTTGGTGCTGAATATGCTAATGTGCAGCCACATTCTGGTTCACAAGCTAATACAGCAGTTTTCTTTGCTTGCCTTAAACCGGGTGACAAAATTCTTGGTTTTGACTTGTCTCATGGTGGACATTTAACGCACGGTTCTCCAGTAAATTTTTCGGGACGTTTGTATAGCCCAGTTTTCTATGGTGTTGATGCAGAAACAGGACGTTTAGATTATGATAAAATTCAAGAAATAGCTACAAAAGAACAACCAAAATTGATTATTGCAGGAGCTTCGGCATATTCTCGTGATATGGATTTTGAGCGTTTTAGAGTAATTGCTGACAGTGTTGGCGCTATTTTATTTGCTGATATTTCACATCCTGCAGGATTGATTGCTAAAGGTTTAATGAATGACCCAATTCCTCATTGCCATATCGTTTCAACTACGACACATAAAACATTACGTGGACCTCGTGGAGGTTTGATTATGATGGGTAAAGATTTTCCTAATCCATTTGGTTTAACAACTCCAAAAGGAGATATCAGAATGATGTCATCATTATTGGACTTAGCTGTTTTTCCTGGAAACCAAGGAGGACCTTTAATGCACATCATTGCTGCAAAAGCAGTTGCTTTTGGTGAAGCTTTGAAAGATGAGTTCTTTACTTATGCTTTGCAATTGCAAAAAAATGCGAATGCAATGGCAGATGCTTTCGTGAAAAGAGGGTACAATATCATTTCTGGAGGTACAGACAACCACATGATGTTGATTGATTTGAGAAACAAAGGGATTTCAGGAAAAGAAGCAGAAAATGCTTTAGTAAAAGCAGAAATCACTGTTAATAAAAATATGGTTCCATTTGATGACAAGTCACCATTTGTAACTTCTGGTATCCGTGTTGGAACTCCAGCTATCACCACTCGTGGATTAGTTGAAGAAGATATGGAAACGATAGTTGAATTAATCGACAGAGTGTTGATGAATCACACAAATGAAGATATCATTGAACAAGTGGCTAATGAAGTTAACGAAATGATGAGCGAAAGAGCTATTTTCGTTTTCTAAAAAACTTTTGTTTAAAGTTCGCTTCGCCAGTTCGCTTTAGCTCGGGTCAGGTTTAAAGTTTAAAGGATGTGTTTACGAAAATGTATCGCATGTTTTAAACTTTAAACTTTTTTTTTTGAATTCAAACTTTAAACTGTTATAAACTTTAAACAAAAAAAGATGGGTGTATTAAGATTGCAATTACCAACGGATCCAAGATGGGTAAATATTGTTGAGAAAAATATCGAGGAAATTTTGACGGATCATGCTTGGTGTGAACAAAAAGCAGCCACTAACGCAATAACTATAATTACTAATAATTCAGAGCATCAGGATTTAGTAAAGGATCTATTGGCTTTGGCCAAAGAAGAAATTGATCATTTTGAGCAAGTTCACAATATCATTATTAAGCGTGGGTTAAAATTAGGCCGCGAGCGCAAAGACGATTATGTGAATGAGTTGTATTCGTACATGAAAAAAAACGGAAATGGAAGTAGAGTTTCCAGTTTAGTAGAACGATTGCTTTTTTCGGCGATGATTGAAGCTAGAAGCTGCGAGCGTTTTAAAGTGCTGTCAGAAAATATTCAGGATGAAGAATTAGCGCTGTTCTATCGTGATTTAATGGAAAGCGAAGCGGGACATTATACCACGTTTATTACCTATGCGAGAAAATATGGAACTGGAATTGATGTAGAAAAACGCTGGAGAGAATGGATCGATTTTGAAGCTTCCATAATAGAAAATTACGGTAAAAACGAAACGATTCACGGATAAATGGGATGTGGATTGTAATATTTAGCATGCAATATAAAAGGATAGAAATCAGAAAATTATACTATTATTAGGCTTTTGAAATGGAGAAATAAAGCAACAGAAGCTTTATTTTTTTCTTCGATTAATAAAATTAATATATATTTATAACCTATAATGTTAAACAATTTTAATTTTTATTAAATGAGGCTCTATATAAAATATGATGGAATTGTTGCTTGTAGAGTGATTTTACAAGAACAATTAGAAAGATTAAATATCAAACACAAGCTTTTAGAATTAGGAGAGATTGAAATAAGCAATACTGTTTCTGATGCCGATTTTGCTGAACTTCAAGCTTCTTTAAATAAGTACGCAATTTATATTGTAAACAATGAAAAGAGCCAATTGATACAAAGAATAAAAGATACTATCGTAGAAATGATTTATGAGAATGATAAATTGCCAGCAATTACTATTTCTCAATATTTATCTGATAAACTTAATTTAAGTTATGGATATATAACTAATGTTTTTACGGAGAACACCTATTCTTCTATTGAGAATTTTATCATTATTCAAAAAATTGAAAGAGCAAAGAAATTAATACTAGAAGATCAATTGACTTTAACTGAGGTATCGTATAAATTGAATTATAGTAGTGTGGCTTATTTATCAAGTCAGTTTAAAAAGGTGACAGGGTTAACGCCTTCAGCCTTTAAAAGAATTGTAGATAAGAGAAGAAATTTAGCCAATTAACGTCAATTGTCGCAATAAGTAAAAAACAAAAAATAACACCGTATATATATGATTTCACATAAAGATTCTATGCACATTTTGATAGCAGATGATGATGAGGATGACCGTACTTTTTTTAGTGAGGCAATGATGGAGCTTAAAATGAATAATAAGTTGACATTGTTTAACGACGGTAAAGACTTAATGGATTATTTATCAAACCCTGATATAATAATGCCGCATATATTGTTCTTGGATTTAAATATGCCTTACATGTCAGGATTTGAATGTCTTAAAGTCATAAGAGCCGATGTTAGATTTAAAGATGTGTCAATTGCCATATATTCAACTTCTTCGTCTGAAAAAGATATTGAAGAAACATTTGTTGAAGGTGCTAATATTTACATTAAAAAGCCCAATGATTTTGCCAAATTAAAAAAAGTGATCAAAGATGTTTTAAATATCAACTGGCAGTTTCATTCTTCAGGGTTAAATAAGGAAACCTTTTTCTTTAGCATCTAAAAAAACTGCTTGTGAAGTTAATAAAATTATATAAAAATACTCAAATATTTAAGGTTGCTTTAGTTGTAGCAATTGTGGTGGTAGGCTATATCGCGTCCATTTTTTATACCCAGATGAGAAGTCTTGACACATCGGTAGGCTTAATTACAAATTCAACCGAAACCCAATTAGAGCTCGAAAAGGTACTATCAACAATTAGTATGTATGAGAGTAATCTAAGAGGATATATCATCACGAAAGACGAATCTTATCTTAAAAATAGATTTTTAAAAAGAGGGGAGATTGATCAAAATATTGAGAAAATAAAAAAATTAGTAGCTAATAATCCCCGAAGAATTAAAGATATTGATTTACTTAATAAGTTAATAGATCATAGGTTTAATTTGTTTAGAGAGACTTTATTGTTATCAAAAAGTAAAACCTTTGATAGTGAGGGATTCAAGGCTAAGCTTCAGGAGAGTAATGATTTTACGGAGACGATGAAATCATTTGTCTATAAAACGATAAATGCTGAAGGTGATAAAATAAAAGTTCATAATGTTAATCATCAATTTGAATTAGAAGACTCTATTATAAGTGCTTTTTTATTGGTAATACTTACATTATTGATTTTGCTATTGTCATTTAATAAAACAAATGTTGATCTTGTTGAGTTGAAAAAAGCCAATGACGAATTAAAGTTTTTAAATCTATCGTTTAACAAAGCTGAAAAAATAGCTGGATTTGGTCACTGGAAAATTAATGCAGAAACAGGATTATATACTTTCTCTGATAATTTTTATCGTCTTTTAGGAGAAGAGCCTTATGCTTTTGAACCCAAATTAGAAAACCTCACAAAATACATTCATCCCGATGATTTAGCGTATGTCATACAAAGTCATAAGGATTCATTGATAAGCTATGAACCTACATCGCTAACGTTTCGTTTTGTATTGGCTAATGGCGAAATTAAATACATTAAGTCAGTAGGAAGCTTTACCCAAAATAGCAAAGGAGAAATGATAAAAACGGGAGTGAATTATGACATGACCGATCAGTATGAAAAAACACTAAAATTAGAAGAAAGTAATATAGAACTAAAAAGTATTAATGAAGAATTAGAGTCTTTCAATAATATCGTAAGCCATGATTTACAAGAGCCACTCCATAAAATTCAAATGTTTATTTCCAGAATAGGGGCTAGTGATAAGGAAACTATTTCAGAACAAGGAAAGGTATATTTGTCAAAAATTGGTATTTCGGCTAATAAAATGCAAACGCTACTAATTGATTTAGTTAATTATTCTAGAACTGTAAAAGGAGATAAGGTTTTTGAAGAAGTTAATTTAAAGGATATTGTAAAATTGGTGATTGATGATTTGTCGTCTGATATAGAAGATAAAAAAGCAGTTATAGAAGTAGGAACTTTGCCTACGATAAAAGGAATGTCTTTTCAAATAGATCAACTTTTTGTAAATTTGATATCTAATTCATTAAAGTACAGTAAGGACACTGTTGCTCCTCATATTAATATTTATTCAGAAGATATTGGTGTCGAGGAATATTATCACGATAAATTGATTTTGGATAGTGACTATCATAAAATTATAATTAAAGATTACGGAATAGGATTTAAGCAAGAATATGCTGAAAAGATATTTATGTTATTTCAACGTTTAGAAACAGGTCCTAAATATTCGGGAACAGGTTTAGGTTTAGCTATTTGTAAAAAAATAGTTGACAATCACCACGGGTGTATTAAAGTTCAATCAGAACCAAATGTTGGTACTATGTTTTCTATTTATCTACCTAAAGACGCTTAATATTTAATAGTAGGTTTAGTAGAATAAGTTCAGGTAAAAAAACGTTTTATAAATACTATTTTTTTTACGTTTGTATAATTATAAATTTCACAATCCATCTACATGATAACTATTTCAGAAGCTACTTCTAAAGATTTTAAAACAATTCGAGAAATTGCCTATAAAACTTGGCCCGATGTATATGGCGAAATTTTATCTGCAGCGCAATTGGAATATATGTTAAAAGCCTTTTATTCTGTGGATGTATTACGAGATAATGCGACTAATAATGGACATCATTTTATTTTAGCTTCTGAGGGAGAGGTTTGTCTTGGTTTTGCTTCCTTTCAGCATGATTATTTAAATGATAAGGTCACTCGTTTGCATAAGATATACTTGCTTCCTGAAGCGCAAGGAAAAGGGGTAGGCAAGTTGTTGATTGATTCCGTTATAGATTATGCGAAAAAGAATCACGCAAAGATTCTTTCCTTGAATGTAAATCGATTCAATAAAGCATTAACCTTCTATCAAAAACTAGGTTTTGAAATTGTTGGAAAAGAAGATATAGAATTGGATCACGGCTATTTAATGGAAGATTACATGTTAGAAAAACAATTGTAATTTTAGCTTCTTCAGTGTAATTTCAAGAAACCGTCTGGTTGTTCTTTTAAAAACTATTTTAATAGATATATTGTGAGAAAAAAGCGGTAAATTTAAGTGTTTATTTGTCACTTATTTTTATTAAATCGATTGAAATGAAATTTGGAAATTATACTTTATTAGCGGTACTGTTTTTAGCGCTGTCTTGTTCGAAAAAAAACGAAGGAATAAAACCCACCCTTGGTACTGTAACCGAAAGTGTCTATGCGTCAGGAATTATTAAAGCAAATGATCAATATACAGTTTACTCCACTGTAAATGGTATTTTGCAAAATATTAAAGTTACTGCAGGACAAGCTGTAAGTCAAGGTCAGTTGCTTTTTGAACTTGAAAGCGAAAAAGCAGAATTAAACACTGAAAACTCCAGATTAGCTTACCAACTTAGTCAAGGTAATAGCCTTTATATCAAAGATAAAATTGCAGAGATGGAGCTAAAAGTACAATCGGCAAAGGATAAGCTAACTCTTGACGAATCCATTTATAATAGAAACAATAAAATCAGATCGCTTGAAGGGATCTCAGAAGTTGACTTTGAAAGATTCGAATTAGCTTATAAAAGCGCTAAGATAAATTATGAGTCGACTAAAAAGCAATTGGCACAACTCAAAGCACAATTGAAGAACGACCAAGATCGCAACAACATCAATCTTAAATATAGCCAAAACACCCAAAGTGACTTTAGTATTAAAAGTGCTATTGCTGGACAATTGTTTGATGTTTTGGTTGATGAAGGTACCTTAGTTACCACTCAGACGCCACTTGCGATAATAGGGAAGGCAAATTCGTTTGTATTGGAGCTAGAAGTAGATGAGAATGATATGGTACGTGTAGTTTTAGGTCAGAAAGTATTAGTTACTATGGATAGTTATAAAGGAGAAGTTTTTGAAGCAATTGTTGATAAAATATATCCCATTATGGATGCCCGTTCCCGTACATTTAAAATTGAAGCTCACTTTGTTAAAGCACCAAGAAAACTATATCCTAATCTAACAGCCGAAGCAAATATAATTATTCAGACAAAAGAAAATACGATTACTATTCCTAGAAGTTATTTAGTAGACAATGAATATGTGATTGTTAATAATGAGGAGAGAAGAAAAGTGAAAATAGGTTTGAGTGATTACCAAAAGGTGGAGATTTTAGAAGGATTGAAAAAGGATGAAACCATTTATATACCAAAATAGTGAATTATAAACTTATTTTAGATATCGCTTTTCATTTACTTAGAGCTAGACTTAAACAAACTATTGTTGCCGCTGTGGGTGTCACTTTTAGTATTGCTATGTTTATCTCTTTGGTCAGTTTTATGAGCGGATTGAATGAATTACTGGATGGATTAATGCTGAATAGAACACCACACATTCGGATGTATAATGAAGTAAAACCATCGGATCATCAACCTCTATCATTGTCTTATGAATATAAGGGGAATGCTGCTTTTATTCATTCGATAAAACCAAAAGATCGAGGAAAATCGATATACAACAGCATGTCGATTATTAGGGCTTTAAAACAAGATAAACGAGTAGTTGATGTCGCACCAAAAGTGACTGCTTCTGTTTTATTTAATTCAGGAACTATCGAAATTTCTGGCTTTGTAAACGGAATAGATGTTGTTGCAGAGAACACTCTTTTTAAGACAAGCGATTATATTAAAGAAGGTAAATTGTCTGATTTGAATCAGAACAATAGCATCATTATTGGAAAAGGCTTGTCGGATAAGATGTTACTTTCAAAAGGAGATATTATTAAAGTATCCACTTCTAATGGAAATTTAGCCTCCTTAAAAATAGTAGGGATTTCTGAAACAGGGATCGCTGATATTGACAATATGTCTAGTTATACGTCATTAACTACCGCTCAAAAATTATTAGGTCAACCTAAAAATTATATTACTGATATTCAAGTTAATCTTTATAATAAAGAATTGGCTGAGGCTATGGCCAAAGAGTTTCATACTGTGTTTAATTTGGACACAATAGATTACTTGGCCGCAAATGTGCAATTTGAAACAGGAAGTACTGTTCGTAGCATTATTTCTTACGCAGTAGGAATCGTATTATTGATAGTTGCCGGTTTTGGAATTTACAACATATTGAATATGATGATTTATGAAAAAATGGATAGTATTGCTATTCTTAAAGCCACTGGTTTTTCCGGTAACGATGTCAAATGGATTTTTATATCGTTATCGATAATAATAGGAGTTGCGGGAGGCATTTTTGGATTAATTTTCGGTTATATCTTTTCTAGTATAATTGACATTATCCCATTCACAACGACTTCTGTACCATCTGTTACGACCTATCCTATTGATTATAATATTGCTTACTACGGCATCGGAATAGTATTTGCGCTTTTTACAACAATTATCTCTGGTTTATTTCCGGCCATGAAAGCGAGTAGGGTAGATTCTGTTGAAATTATTAGAGGAAAATGATATGAAAGAAACAGCTTTAGAAACCAAAGGGTTAATCAAATATTTTTACAATCCGAAGAAATTTCAAGTAATCAAAGACATTGATTTGAAGATTAATTATGGAGAGTTTGTATCTATAGTGGGTAAGTCAGGTTGTGGGAAATCGACTTTGTTATATTTGCTATCTACCATGGATACGGATTATGAAGGAGAGCTACTAATACATAATGAGCTTATTACTGGGCAATCTGATGCTAATTTGGCTAAAATTAGAAATGAAAAAATCGGTTTTGTATTTCAATTTCATTATCTGTTACCAGAATATAATGTTCTAAATAACGTGATGCTTCCAGGACTGAAGCTAGGAAAATATTCTAAAGAGGAATTAGAGCATCGTGCGATGGGACATTTAAAAACATTAGAGATAGCTCAGCATGCTTTAAAAATGCCCAATCAATTGAGCGGAGGAGAAAAGCAGCGTGTTGCTATTGCTCGTGCTTTAATAAATGATCCTTTGATTATTATGGGGGATGAACCTACGGGAAACTTAGACAGGAAAAGTGGTGATATCGTATTTGATATTTTCAAAAGATTAACTGTAGATTTTAATCAAACAATATTGATTGTAACTCACGATCCTGATTTTGCCGATAAAACAGATCGAATAATTACAATGGAGGACGGCCGAATAATTTCTTAGGAAAATAGATTGCTTTTTTACTTTTTGAAAGTTATTCAAATATAAAAAGCAAATATTTAGTACATTTTAAGAAGTAATACGGTAAAAATGAATAAGGATTTAAAGTAATTCATAATAAAAGGTTTCGTCTATAAAAGTACTAATTAATTCTTTTCTAAATGCTTATAACTATTTCGTTGCTGCAGCCATTTCCAAGAAAAACGATTGCGTTGATTTTTACTTAACAAAATCATAAAATTATTTTTCACTTTCATTGTTTAACTACATTTGACCTCGAAATGAGAGCAACAATTTTTTTTATATTCCTTTGCTCATTCTTTTTTTGCAAAGGTGAAAATTTAACTGTTAACCGTACACATTCTTGTAGTACGCAGAACTCTTTGACTCAAAACCATTTTTTAGAAAATCAAGGTTTACGTGATAATTCAGATCAGTATAATAAAATTATTGAAGATACAGATACTGGAGAGGATAATCTTAATTCAGATAATACCTCGAATAAATTTACACCATTAAATTTTGAGGCTACTCACAAATGGTATATTACAAATTCCAATTTCTTTTATTTAAAAGATTATTTAAAAGGCATAAAAAACTTTCCGTCTTTTTTTGGATATTCCCAACCAATCTACATTATAATAAGAGTTTTAAGAATTTGATTATTGGCTTCATCAGTTGATAAATTAATGATTTTTAATCTCTAAGAGAAAAGAATTCCTTTGTTTTTTCCTATGACGGTTTTCGGACACGTCATGGTTACTGATGCCTTGTTTTACCCTGTAAAATTTTTTAAATCCAATCAATCAAGTACTCAATTCATAAACCATCATGAAGAGAATTGCCATTTTATCGGGGCTAATCGCCCTAATAAGCTTAACGAGTTGTAACTCAAAAAAAGAAGAGAAAGAAGTAGCAGAAACGTTTTCAGTTACAAATCCGGTCGTAGTTGACACTTCATTTACAAAGGAATATGTCTCACAAATTCGGTCTGTTAAAAACATAGAAATTAGAGCTTTAGAAAAAGGGTTCTTACAAAAAATTTATGTTGATGAAGGTCAATATGTGAAGGCAGGTCAAATATTATTTAAAATATTACCTACGATGTACGAAGCTGAATATCAAAAGGCGCTAGCCGAAGTAAAAGCTTCAGAAATAGAATTACAAAACACTAAAGATTTAGCGGATAAGAATGTAGTTTCTAAAAATGAATTGGCTGTAGCCAAAGCTAAATTAGATCAGGCAAGAGCCGAAATGGCAATGGCTAAATTTCATTTATCGGCTACTGATATCCGAGCACCATTCGCGGGAACTATTGATAGACTTCCTAAAAAATTAGGTAGTCTTATTGACGAAGGTGAATTATTGACTAGCCTTTCTGACAATAGTGAAATGTATGCTTATTTCAATGTTTCTGAGCCAGAATATTTAGATTATGAAACGGATATTAAAAACCGTGCTCAAAACCAAGTAGGTTTACTTTTAGCAAACGGTACTCCATTGAAATACAAAGGAAAAGTAGAGGTTATAGAAAGTGAATTTGATAGCGAAACTGGAAATATAGCTTTTAGATCTCGATTCCCTAATCCAGATAAATTGCTCAAAAATGGAGAAACAGGTAAAGTGCTAATGACTGTTCCGCTTAAAAATGCTTTAGTAATTCCACAAAAGGCGACTTATGAAATACAGGACAAAAAGTATGTGTTTTTAGTAGATAAAAACTGCATTGTACATTCACAAGAAATTGAAATTAAAGGGGAAATGCCTGATTTATATGTGCTAAAAAGTGGTGTTTCAGCTAGCGATATGATTTTATTAGAAGGTGTTCAAAAGGTAAAAGAGGGCGATAAAATTAAATGCAAAACAATGGATCCTAAACTTGTAATTGAGCATTTAAGATTAAAAGCGGAATAAATTAATCATATAAAAAAATATAAAAATGTTTAATAAATTTATCCAAAGGCCCGTTTTGTCGATAGTAATATCGCTAATAATTGTCTTTTTAGGGGTGTTATCGGTGATGAATTTACCTATTACCCAATTTCCTTCTATTTCGCCACCAATGGTGAATGTTACAGCAGACTACCCTGGTTCTAATGGAGAATTGATGATCAAATCAGTTGTTATTCCTTTAGAACGAGCCTTAAATGGAGTTCCGGGAATGAAATACATGACTTCTGATGCTGGAAATGACGGTGAAGCTAGTATTCAAGTCGTATTCAACTTAGGTACTGATCCCAATCAAGCCGCTATTAATGTTCAAAACCGTGTGGCTTCGGTAGTTAATAAACTACCGCCATTAGTGGTAAGAGAAGGTGTGAAAATTACTCGTGAAGTTCCAAGTATGTTGATGTATGTAAACCTTTTTAGTACGGATAAAAATACCGACCAAAAGTTTTTGTACAATTATGCCGATATTAATGTTTTATCTGAATTGAAAAGGGTAAATGGTGTTGGTTCTGGAGATATTTTAGGAACTCGTGAATATGCTATGCGTATTTGGTTGAAACCCGACCGTATGTTGGCCTATAAAATTTCTACTGATGAGGTAATGGAGGCTTTGTCAAGTCAAAGTTTAGAAGCTTCACCGGGAAAAACAGGAGAAGCCTCCGGTAAACGTTCGCAAGCATTTGAATATGTATTAAAATATTCAGGAAGATTCACAGACGAAAAACAATATGGAAATATAATATTACGATCCAATGCTAATGGCGAAATATTAAGATTAAAAGATGTTGCTAATATCGAGTTTGGAAGTTCGATGTATGATATTTATTCGAATCTAAATGGAAAACCATCTGCAGCAATTGTATTAAAACAGTCATTTGGTAGTAATGCAAATCAGGTTATTGAAGATGTAAAAGCCAAACTAGAAACCATCAAGAAAAAATTTCCAAAAGGAATGGATTACGAAATTTCGTATGATGTTTCTAAATTTTTGGATGCTTCTATTGAAAAAGTAATACACACTTTAATCGAAGCTTTTATTTTGGTAGGGTTAGTGGTATTTCTTTTCTTGGGGGATTGGCGTTCTACAATTATTCCAGCAATTGCGGTGCCAGTATCATTAGTTGGAACTTTTATGTTCATGCAATTGTTCGATATTTCACTTAACTTAATTACGTTGTTTGCTTTGGTTTTGGCAATTGGAGTCGTCGTCGATGACGCCATTGTGGTTATTGAAGCGGTGCACGCTAAGATGGAGGAAGAACATATCGGCCCATTAAAAGCGACTAAAAAAGCGATGCATGAGATTGCAGGAGCTATTGTGGCTATTACTTTTTTGATGGCTGCAGTATTTATTCCAGTTGCGTTTATGTCTGGCCCAGTTGGGGTGTTTTATAGACAGTTCTCTATTACAATGGCAACAGCAATTATTCTTTCGGGAATCGTGGCGTTGACATTAACACCTGCACTTTGTGCGATGATGTTAAAAAACAATCATGGTAAACCTAAAAAGAAAACGCCTGTAAATAGATTTATAGATGGTTTTAATAACCTATTTAACCTTACGCAAGGTAAATATCAAAATTTACTGGGAAAAATTATAAATAGAAGAGCAATTACTTTTATTGCATTGGTAGGATTTTGTGCAGGAACATGGCTAATTAGTAGCACCGTTCCTTCTGGATTTATTCCAAATGAGGATCAAGGGATGTTTTATGCTATTATTCAAACACCTCCAGGATCTTCATTAGAACGAACTAATGATATTTCAGTAAAACTGCAAAAAATTGCTGAAACGGTAGATGGAGTTAAATCAGTTTCTTCTTTAGCTGGATATGAAATTCTGACTGAAGGAACAGGTTCTAATGCAGGAACTTGTTTGATTAATCTTAAGGACTGGGATGATAGAAAGCATTCTGTTGTTGAGATTATGGCCGAATTAGAAGAAAAATCTAAAAGTATTCCAGGTGCAAATATCGAATTTTTCCAACCACCTGCAGTACCCGGATATGGAGCTGCCGGAGGATTTGAGCTTCGTTTACTAGATAAAACGGGTTCAGGAGATTACAAAAAAATGGAGGCGATTAACAATGACTTCGTAAAAGAGTTGAATAAACGTCCTGAGTTATCTAATGTGTTCAGTTTCTTTAGTGCTAGTTTTCCTCAGTACATGATGAAAATTGATAATGATTTAGCACAACAAAAGGGAATCTCTATTGAGAATGCAATGAATACGTTGTCTACGTTAGTAGGTAGTAATTACGAGATTAGTTTTATTAAATACGGAATTAATTACAAAGTAATTGTTCAAGCGTCGCCAGAATACCGTGCATTGCCAGAGGATATTTTGAAACTTTATGTGAAAAATAACCGAGATGAAATGGTTCCTTATTCTGCTTTTATGAAGTTAGAAAAAGTATACGGACTTTCGGAGATTACCAGGCACAATATGTACACTTCTACAGAGATTAGTGGTGCTGCAGCTTCAGGATATAGTAGTGGTACAGCAATTAAAGTTATTCAAGAAGTGGCTGCTGAAAAATTGCCAAGGGGATATGATATTGATTGGGCAGGTATTTCTGCAGATGAAGTATCACAAGGGAATCAGGCAATTTGGGTATTCCTGATCTGTTTAGGATTCGTTTATTTGGTATTAGCAGCGCAATACGAAAGTTTTATATTGCCATTATCTGTAATTCTATCTTTGCCAGCGGGTATATTTGGAGCTTTTCTTTTATTGAAGTTGACAGGATTAGAAAACAATATCTACGCTCAGGTTGCCATGGTGATGTTGATCGGGTTGCTGGGTAAAAATGCCGTTTTGATTGTGGAGTTTGCCATTCAGCGACATGCCGCCGGAAAATCAGTGCTAGAAGCTGCAATGGAAGGAGCAAAAGCAAGGTTCCGACCTATTTTGATGACTTCATTTGCTTTTATAGCAGGTTTACTACCATTAGTGTTTGCTAGCGGACCAGGTAAAATTGGTAATAGAACTATTGGAACTGCCGCAGCAGGAGGAATGCTTATCGGTACTATTTGCGGTGTGTTTGTTATTCCTGGTTTGTATTACATCTTTGGTCGAATAGCAGAGAAATACAAGTTGGTAAAAAATGAAGAAGAAAATCCATTAACTGAAGAAATTGATAACAATGAAGTTCATAAAGAAAAATAGTATTGCCATAGCTATCTGTATTACGATAGTAGGCTGTAAAGCACCATCAGTTGTAGAAAGTACGGCTAAAGTAGATGTTCCAAATGCATTTGTTACTAGTACAGACACCACTACTATTGCAAGTATGAAGTGGCAAAATTTCTTTACTAATAAGAACCTGCAAAACCTGATTGATATAGCGCTTCAAAATAATCAAGAGCTACAGATTACGTTGCAGGAAATTGAAATAGCTAAAAACGAGGCGCGAATTAGAAAAGGATTTTTATTACCAACAGTTGGACTTAGAGCGGGTTCAGGTGTAGAAAAAGTAGGTCGATACACCAGCCAAGGTGCGGGAGATGCTTCTACTGAAATTGCACCAGGCAAAGAAACGCCTGATCCATTAACGGATTTCTCCATTGGAGCTTACGCCAATTGGGAAGTAGATATCTGGCATAAACTGCATACTGCGAAAAAAGCAGCAGTAACACGCTATTTAGCAACCGTAGAAGGGAAGAATTTTGTACTGACTAATCTTGTTGCTGAAGTGGCTAATTCGTATTACGAATTACAATCTTTAGATAACCAACTTCTAATTGTAAAACAAAATATAGCGCTTCAAAAAAATGCGTTAGAGATTGTAAAATTACAGAAAGAAGCGGCTAGAGGAACAGAACTTGCGGTACAAAAATTTCAAGCAGAGGTACTTAAGTCACAAAGCATGGAGTTTGATATTAATCAAAATATCAAGGAAACGGAGAATAGAATCAACTTTCTTTTAGGGCGTTTTCCTCAGGAGATTCCTAGAGACAGAACCGCTGTTTTGAGTATTGTTCCAGAATCTATTCATGCAGGGATTCCTTCGCAATTGCTAACGAATCGTCCGGATATTAAACAAGCCGAACTAGAATTGGCTGCAGCCAAATTAGATGTAAAAGTAGCCAGAGCAGAGTTTTTTCCTTCTTTTGGTATTTCAGCAGGAGTAGGGTATAATGCTTTCAAAACATCGTTTTTGTTTAAGTCACCTGCTTCTTTATTGTACTCTTTGGCAGGAGATTTAGCAGCGCCGTTAATTAATAGAAATGCTATAAAAGCAGAGTTTAGTAGTGCAAACGCAAGACAAATTCAGGCGATGTACAACTATGAACGCGTTATTTTAAATGCATATTTAGAGGTGTCAAACCAGCTTTCTAATATTGATAATCTAGAGAAAAGCTATGATCTAAGATCGCAACAAGTAGCAGCTTTAGATAAATCTATCGATGTGTCGAATGATTTGTTTAAGTCGGCTAGAGTTGATTATTTAGAAGTATTACTGACACAACGTGATGCATTAGAAACAAAATTGGAATTGATTGAAACCAGAAAAAATCAATTGAATGCCGTTGTAAATATATATAAAAATCTCGGAGGCGGTTGGAGATAGTTGCCAATTTAATTCGAAAATCAGAGTCGGGAAATTTTTCCGGCTCTTTTTTTTGCTAAAATAATTTATGCAACAAGGATATCGTACTTGGTCAACAGTCCTTTAAGACCTTCAATAGAAAATTGGGCTTTTTTAAGTTTTGTCTTTGTAGGATCGATTGAATAGTTGTAGCTCGTTCTAAAGTCGGCTTTGTCAGCGACTGCTTTTTCAAACTCAGAACGGTATAAATCACAGTTGCTAAATAAGACCTCGGTTAAATTAGTACTCATAAAATCAACCGCAACTAAACTACTATTCGTAAATGTAGTCCCTTTCATCTTTAAGGTATAAAATTTGGAGAAATCCAAAATACAATCTTTAAAATGAACTTCAAAAATGAGTTTGTCGCACATAGCAAAGTTCACATCGGTCATTTTACATTTGTTGAAAAAGACTGTTCTTAAGGCAACATGATTTATTTTTGAACTAGAGAAATTGCAAGAATTAAAATTGCAATCGATAAACGTTACTGCAATAAAATTACATTGGGAGAAATCACAATTGGTAAAAGTGCAAGATTCAAATTCCTTGAAATTGACTTCGTTTTCATCATAAATGATATCATTGTATTGTAAATCAAGGTTGTATTCAGACATTTGTTTTAGGGGTAAATGTGGTAAAAAATAAAAACGCAATTATCGATTATTTAGATGATTGCGTTTATTTATACGGTCAAATGTACAAATTTCAAATCGTTTTTTTTTACAAGATTTGTAGAAGCCGCGATGTTTTTTTAATGATTGATTATCAGGTGAATTGAGTGCAAGAATAGAAAAGCAGTTTAAGATAACGAAGGAAGTGATTTTACAAAACAGGATTCTATCTTTGTCGCCCACTGGGATTGTGAAGGACACACTTTCTTTTCTATTTTAGGTAATTACGTACTATTTATTTAATCTCAAAACCAGTTTGATAGGTAATAACGGTATCGTTTTTTACGGGATTCAAATTTTGATTTTGATATTTAATTTCACTTAGAAAGCGCTCGTTTTTGAATGCTGTTGTTATGAATTTAAAATCATCTATTTGAAGTATGTCGGTATCAATTTCTAATTCTAAACAACTAATTAATCCAATTTCCTTTTTCATAATATAGAGTCCTGTTTCTAATTCTCTTGAATTAAAAAGCGGGGTTTTATTGACTTGGTATAACGGAAACAACACTAATTCATTGAAGAGCTCATTTGGTTTTAATTTTAATACTTTGTGCCGGTTGAACCAAAATTCGATTTGGTTTTTTGGTTTATCTAAAACTCCTGATCCAAGGTATTCGGACGCCAAAGACCATCAGTTTATTACCCAACAACGGATGAAAGAAGATGTGAGAAGTACCCATTGAGCGCCTTATCCGCAAGCACATGAGATTAATTTGCCGCGGTATAAGATGGTAGGTGATGGAAACTGAGAGTTGACTCGTGTTTGGTCAACGGATTAAAATCCGTTGTTACAATATGGGTCGTTCCTACGGAACTTGTACGTGCAGCTTAGCGCCGTAGGCTCGAACCATATTGTAGGGGTGGATTTTAATCCATCCAATAATAACGATAAACAAAACCAAAGAGCCGTAGGCTCGGAGCATTTTCTCCACTGTTTGTAAGTAGTTTGGTCAACGGATTAAAATCCGTTGTTACAATATGAGTCGTTCCTACGGAACTTGTACGTGCAGCTTAGAGCCGTAGGCTCGAACCATATTGTGGTTTGGTCAACGGATTAAAATCCGTTGTTACAATATGGGTCGTTCCTATGGAACTTGTACGTGAGCAAAGAGCCGTAGGCTCGGAACATATTGTAGGGATGGATTTTAATCCGTCCTTCAATCCGTCCAATATTATCCATCCAAAAATAACGATAAGCAAAACCAAAGAGCCGTAGGCTCGGAGCATTTTTTTAATTTTTGTGTTAAACCCTGGATTAAATTAAATCTTCAAAAAGATATTGCTCATCAAATGGCACCTCAAACTTATTTAGGAATTCTTTGTATTCCTCTATAAAAGTTTGTTTTTGGTGGTGTTTTTCCTGATTAGCGATATAATTATAAACATTTTCAATTTGCGAATGACTATAAGAAAAGGCTCCGTAACCTTCTTGCCATTCAAATCTGTTTTTGGTTAATTTATTATCATTGATATATTTCGATGATTTTGCTTTTACGGTTTTCATTAATTCCGAAATAGAAACCACAGGTTTTAATCCTAGAAAACAATGCACATGGTCTTCGATTCCATTTACTATAATGGTCTTGCAACCTGTTTCGTTAATTAAATTTCCAATTACGGCCATTAACTGTGATTTCCACTCTTTGTCAATGACAGCTTCTCTATATTTTACAGCAAAAACAGCTTGTATGTAAACTTGATGATAGGTATTGGCCATGGTTGTGTGTGTTTATTTCAATGGATTAAAATGTATGTTATGAAAAATGTATGTTCGTTTATTTTCAACGGATTAAAATTTGTTGTTGCAATATGGGTCGTTCGTTTAATTTCAACGGATTGAAATTTGTTGTTGCAATATGGGGCGTTTGTTTTAATTTCAACGGATTAAAATTTGATGTTGCAATATGGATCGTTCGTTTTATTTTCAACGGATTAAAATTTGTTGTTGCAATATGGGGCGTTTGTTTTAATATCAACGGATTAAAATTTGATGTTGCAATATGGGTCGTTCGTTTTATTTTCAACGGATTAAAATTTGTTGTTGCAATATGGGGCGTTTGTTTTAATTTCAACGGATTAAAATTTGATGTTGCAATATGGGGCGTTCGTTTTATTTTCAACGGATTAAAATCCGTTGCTACAAAATGGGTCGTTCCTACGGAACTTTTACGTGTAGCTTTAGAGCCGTAGGCTCGGATTATATTGTAAGGATGGACTTCAGTCCGTCCACAGGGTCGATACTACGGAACTTTTACGTGCAGCTTTAGAGCCGTAGGCTCGGACCATATTGTAGGGATGGATTTCCATCCATCCATCCATCCGTCCATTCAATCCATCCGTCCTATTCAATCCATCCGTCCTATTCAATCCATTCAAAATAACGATATTGATCAATTTTCAATTCGCCACGTAATTGTTATCGATTCATTAACATCAATAGCATCGGGATTCAAGTCGGGCATTATTTTTTCATTTGTTTCCATAAGACAACTATCATAGCTGTAGTTTAGGTCAGACCTAAAGGTTATTTCTGAAAAAGAGTAGTTGATATTTAGAATTTCTTTCAATTTAATATCAGATGCATGAGCTATAATAGCGGCACTTTTTTTGGCGTCGGAAATCGCATTTTCAATCAATAATTGTTTATAAATGGTACTGTCTTTTACTCCAAAACTAATTTGGAATTCGATATTCCTTTCTAGTTTAACGATGTCGTTAGTGGTATTGTTTATCAGCTCTGTATCAAAAGGCAATTGCAGTAGGAGGTCGTGATGCGCTTCAAATTTTGAGAACTCATATTCTTTGGTATTGTCGTTCCATTTCGTTTGTGTGTTCACCCTGAAATCAGAAGTTTTAAGCTCGTTTTTATTAATGCCATTTGTGGTTATACAATTACGAAGGGATGCAACAATCCCGTCTAAACCTTTTACAGCAGTTGCATAATGGACATCATTTACTAGTATAGGAAATCGAATGTAAACAATGTCTGGTGTGGCTGAAACTTTTCCTTTTCCGGTGATGATTAACGTTCTGTTCATAGTGACTATTTTAATTATTTTCAAAACAATAATACAAACAATTTAGAGAATTACATTACGGTTTTCCGTACTAAAGATCGTTTTTAATTTAGTAATTTTACAACGTTTCATTTGTATAAAAAGGTATTTTTCGGCTAGTTTGCTATTGTGAAGGCTACTGTTGAACCGATTTGATAATAAACTACACATTATAAAATTATAGCATGAAAATACTGCATACTGCCGATTGGCATTTAGGAAAAAAACTGGATCATTTTTCGCGATTGGAAGAACAGAAGATCGTCATGAATGAAATTTGCGAAATTGCCGACAGTCAAAATGCAGATGTAGTTATAGTGGCAGGTGACTTATTTGACACCTTCAATCCGCCAATCGAAGCCATAGATTTACTATATAAAACGCTCAAAAGACTCACCAATAATGGCAAACGTCCTGTAATTGCTATTGCAGGAAATCACGACAGTCCAGATCGAATAGATTCCCCAAATCCTTTGGCGCGTGAATGTGGGATATTGTTTGTAGGTAATCCAGATGTTACGATTCCAACCATAACTATTGAGAACGGGTTCGAAATAACCCAATCAGAAAACGGGTTTATAGAAATTCAGTTGCCGCAATACGATTTTCCTATTCGAATAATAACTACGCCTTACGCGAACGAAATGCGCTTGAAAACCTATTTAGGAGCCGAAAATAAAGAACAACAATTGAATCAGTTATTGCAAGATTCTTGGGCTGCACTTGCCGATAAATATTGCGATACTAAGGGTGTGAATATCCTGACTACCCATTTGTACATGCTCAAGCGTGGAGGTGAAATCCTAGAAGAGCCCGATGGCGAAAAACCATTGCGTATTGGGAATGCTGATATCGTTTATACCGATTGTATTCCGAACCAAATGCAATACACTGCTTTGGGACATTTGCATCGCTTTCAGAATGTGGGCGGGCATCCAAGTCCTGTAGTGTATTCCAGTAGTCCACTGTCCTATAGTTTTTCGGAAGCGGGACAAGAAAAGAAAGTAGTTCTAATTGAAGCGCAACCCAATGAGGCCGTAAAATTTACGGGTATTCCGTTGCAATCGGGTCGGGTTTTACATCGAAAAAGATTTGAAAATATAGACGAAGCCGTAAGTTGGTTACTAGACAATCCGTATTGTTTGGTTGAATTGACCTTGGTGAGTGATACCTTTTTTACCACTCAAGATTTAAAGAAAATCCATGAAAGCCACGACGGAATTATCTTCATTATTCCTATTGTGAATAAGAATGGTGCTGATAATAAGGATGCTCCCAAAGTCAATTTGGAACAAGATATTCAAGGATTATTTAAAGATTACTTTGTATCCAAACACAAACAAGAACCCAACGACGAATTATTGGATTTGTTCAATGAAATTATCGGAAGTCAAGCTAAAAACGATTAAAAAACACCCTTTATGTTACCATTAAAATTAAGTATTAGCGGTTTGTATTCGTACCAAAAAAAGCAAACCATTGATTTTGAAGAATTGACAAATGCGGGTTTGTTTGGGATTTTTGGAGCAGTTGGTTCTGGGAAATCATCTATTTTAGAAGCGATTGGTTTTGTCTTGTATGGAGAAACGGAGCGATTGAACAGCAGAGACAAACGTTCGTATAACATGCTAAATCTAAAATCAGATAGAGCTAATATCGAATTTGAATTTCTAAATTTTGAAGAACGAAAATTCAAGTTTGTAGCCGATTGGAAGCGAAATAAAAAACGTTTTGAAGAAACCACAACTATAGAACGCTTGGCGTACGAATGGAAAGAGGAGGAATGGGTTCCCATGACTTCTGCCGATGCAACGGTATTAATCGGACTTACCTATGAAAATTTTCGTCGTACAATCATCATTCCGCAAGGGAAGTTCAAAGAATTTTTAGACTTAAAAGGAAAAGATCGTTCGGATATGATGAAAGAAATTTTTCATTTGCAGCGATTTGATTTAGCGTCGAAAGTGGCAACCGCGCAAAGTGCTGCCAGAACACAATTGGATCAACTTAAAGGAGCTTTATCAGGGTTTGAAGCGATTTCGAAAGAAACCATTTCAGCTTTAGAAGAGGAAGTAGAAGTAGCGAATACAGAATTACAAACGAATAAAACCGAATTGGAATTGGTGGAAACCGAGTTCCAAAAAATGACCACTTTAAAAACTAATTTTGAAGATTTAGAAAAAAAGAAAAGCCTTCTTTCGACTTTTATCGAACAAAAACCCAAAATGGATGCGCTACAAACGGAGATCGATACGTTTGAAATCACAGACAAAGCTTTTAAGGTGGTACTAAATGAGTTGGGTGCTGCAAACATAACTTTATCTAAAGCAAAAGAACAATTGGTTTTGCTCGAAAGCAATAAAAAAGGAGTAGAGGAGAGCAGGAAAGCGAATCAAACTGTAATGGAACAATTACAACCGCTGTTCGACCAATTAGAAACTTCTAAAAATAAAGTCTCCGATTTAGAATCGATTGAAAAAATAGTTGGTTTGCAGTTGGAAGTTGCGTTAATCGAGAAAAAGAGTAAAGCTAGCGAACTATTATTTTTAGAAAGTGAAAAAAAAGAAATCGAGTTAAAGAAAGAATTAGCGACTATTCAAACAGAATTGGTTGCTTTGAAGTCTAAAAAACTCGATGGAAACGTATTGGGAGAGCTGGGGAATTGGTTTACTAAACAAGAATCTTTAGTAGAGCAATTAACGACGAAAGCGACAAGAATCAGTGTTATTCAAGACTATTTAGAGAAGCAAAAAGTTTTGTTTTCAGAATTAGACTTGCCTGTGGAGACTTGGAAAACAGTTTTAGATACAAAACGAGAACAGCTTTCGAAAGAAAACAAAACTGTTTTGGCAACCAAAACAAAGCTTTTGGTTTCCAAAGAATTAGCGCATTTTGCCCATAATTTGCACGATGGCGAAAACTGCCCTTTGTGCGGGTCGCTGGAACATCCTCATGTGATGCAAGCCGAAGATGTTTCGGACCAATTGGCGGTTGTGGAAGCCACGATTTTAAAATTAGAAAATAGCGAAAAAGAAATTGCTTTACTCGAAAAGAAAGCTTTCAAAATAGAAAACGATAGTACACATGCCGTCGAACAATTGCGACTTACTGTTATTGATAAAGAAGCTTTGGAATCCGACTCCAAAATTCATCTTTCAAAATTTATTTGGGCAGCATTTAGTGCTACAGATAATCCTGGTTTCTTGGCGAAAAAGCAAGAGCAACAAATTATTGAAAAAGCGATATCCGAGACCGAAAAAAAGGAAAAAGATACTCGTACACTGCAGGAACAACTAGCAGAACAACTGAAAGTTCAATCGACAAATAAAGGAAATATCGCCAATGAAAAAGCAGCCATATCAGGAGCGATTACCAATGAATTATCTCAGCTAAAAGTACTTGACTTCGCGGTTTATGCGCAAACCGATATAGCGGTAATTCGCGATAAAAAAACAAAATTACATTTAGAAAACAGCAGAATAGCATCAGAATATAAATTAAAATCGGATGCGATTGTACTTCAAGATAAAGAATTAGCAGGTATAGAAGCCAGTTTGAAACTGATCAGTGACCAAGTGGTTTCAAACGAACAATTAGTACTCGAAATCCAAAAGAAAATAACAACATTACTTCAAACACATCAATTAGATTCGATAGATGCTGTGCAGGCAATTCTTTCTAAAACTTGGGACATTGAAGTAGAGAAAGCCCGAGCCAAGCAGTTTGCTGTAGATTTAAAAGTAGCAGAGAATGCTGTTATCGAATCAGAGAAGTTGGTAATGAACGAGCGCTTTGATAGTACAATTTTTGAAGATAAACGAATTCTGGTTGCAGAGGGTAAATTAAAGTTTGAAACGCAATTAGGAAAGCTATCTACTTTGCAGGACAACTTAAAACGTATCAACGCATCGTTGGTAGAAAAAGCAGCCTTATTAGCTCAGTTTGAAGTACTAAATACACGTTCTACAAACTTAGCTACGCTGGCCAATATGTTTAACGCAAGTGGTTTTGTAAACTATGTTTCTAGTATTTATTTGCAAAATTTAGCAGATGTGGCCAATGTCCGTTTTCATCGTATGACTAAAAACCAACTGAGTTTGACGATCAATACTTCCAACGAATTTGAAGTGATTGATTACTTAAACGACGGTGCTTCTAGAAGTGTAAAAACGCTTTCAGGAGGCCAAGGTTTTCAAGCTTCTTTATGTTTGGCTTTGGCATTGGCGGAGAGCGTTCAATCCTTAAATAAAAACGATAAGAATTTCTTTTTTATTGACGAAGGTTTTGGAACGCAAGACCCCGAAAGTGTAGCTATTGTATTTGAAACCCTGCAATCGCTTTACAAGGAAAACCGAATTGTCGGAATCATTTCGCACGTTGCAGAACTGCAAGAACGTATTCCTCGTTCTATCAATGTGATAAAGGATGAGGAGCATGGAAGTGTGGTGAGAGAGAGTTGGAGGTAGGGTGTTTAGTTCCCGACTTTTATGCTTGATACTATCTTAGCTCTAATTAGTTGATTTTAGGCGGATTTTGACTGTAAAACATAAAAAAACCCCAACATCTGTTGGGGTTTTGTGACCTTGACTGGATTCAAACCAGTAACCTCTTGAGCCGTAATCAAGTGCGCTATTCAGTTGCGCCACAAGGCCGTATTGCGGGTGCAAAGTTAGGAATAAATGTGTGATTTGCAAGTCTTATTTAATATAAAATTAAAAAAAATGTCATTAAAAAAGTATATACGTGATATTCAGGGATTTCCAAAAGAAGGAATTTTGTTTAAAGACATTACTCCTTTGCTAATTGACCCAAAAGGGAGAACCGAATGCTTAAAAACATTGGTCGATTCCTTAAAAGGAAAGCAAATCGATAAAGTGATAGGAGTAGAGAGTAGAGGATTTTTCTTCGGAATGCTGCTTGCACAAGAATTGAATGTTGGTTTTATACCAGTTAGAAAACCTAATAAGTTACCTTTTGACACTATTTCTGCAAGCTATGATTTAGAATATGGGTCCGATACTTTAGAGATTCATACCGATGCGATCCAAAAAGGAGATAGGATACTGATTCATGATGATGTCCTTGCTACTGGAGGAACGGCACAAGCAGTGTGCGAACTAGTAGAACGGCTGGGAGGTGAAATCGTTCAATTGAATTTCTTAATGGAAATCTCTTTTCTAAAGGGAAGAGAAAAAATCAAGGAATATGAGATTTTTTCGGCGATTACATATTAACCTAAAGCGCGGGTTGTAACATAATAGCGGTAGCCAATGATTGCCATTTGCCATTTTTTGGCTTTGGCCAAATCCGTTCGCTGTTTTGTAAAACTTGGTAACAGTATTTTATTGATTTTCGCCAGAATTTTAAACATACTTTTTTTTCAAAGATATAAAAAAAGACGGTCATGATGCTGAGGGCACTGAAAAAGTCCCTGTTTTCGAAAACTCGCTAAAAGGTCGATTAAATAAGAGTTTGATTTAATTTGATATCTTTTTTTTAATCAAATTTGATTTTCTGAGTTTACAGAGGTTTATAATAATGAAAAAGAGCATAAACATTACTGTTTATGCTCTTTTTTTGTTTTTTACAATTTTTACATTTTAGGGACTTTTTCAGTGCCCTCATGATGCTGACCGTCTTTTTTGGTTTTAATAGTGGGATGAAGTTATTTTTTAGTTTCAATTTCTATAATACCATTTACTGCCTTTTCACCATATTTCTTTATAGCGTTTTGTTTTGTAATTTCAGTTCCATTTGATGGTTTTTGTATACCCACATTAATAATATCTTCAGGGTCTAGTTTGTCGATTGCTTTATAATCACTTATTTTTCCATTTATTATTACAACTGCTTTTTTATAATCTACATTTTTATCTTGCTGTATATTTTTAACGTTATCCTTTGAATCACTTAACCGAAAATTTATTTCCCAGCCATTGTTGTTTTTAGTTTGGATTTCAATTTTGTCATTTTTTTCAGTAGAACTTTTAGATTTAGTAACGTTCATCTTACTTATTAAAGTAGGATCTAATAGGTCTAGTTCTTTCTTAGTGGATTTAATACCATCTATATAAATATCGGTATCTAAAGTTATTCCCTCTTTCTCTCTTTTTACAACGGTAACAGTACGCGTAGTTTTTGGTTTTTGTACGCCATTAAGATTGGTAGGGTCTATTTTCTCTAACTCTAATTGAGTTGCATTTCTATTCTGTTCAAAAACCATTACCTTATCATCGTCAGGAATCTCTGTTAGTTTATTATTGATCCAAACTTTGCTTTCGGGACTAAGGCTATTTTTTTTGGTTATAATGGTAACGGTCGATTTATCATTGGTTTTAGAAACATTCATAGTACTAATGTCATTTGGATTAGTATTATCCATCTCTTCTTTAGTAACTTTTTTTCCATCAATAAAAATTTCAGTATTGGCATCCAAACCTTTATTTTGGGATTTATTTACCATGATAGCTCTATATTTCTTAGTACTATCTTTTTCTTGATGCAGTACATCATTAGCTCCAGAAGGATCATTTGAACTCACTTTAATAATTTCTTCTTTCAGCTTTTCTTGTGCTACAACTTCAATTTGGAACAACAATACAAAGCCAACTAATGCAGGAACTACACTTGCATACTTCCAGGAATTCCTTTTGTTTGATTGGTTTTTGTTTAACATAACAATTCGTTTTTTGATTAATGATTGATAAAAATGATTGGTAATGGCAACACAATTCTCTTGTGTTGTTATTTTTAAAAGCGTGATTTGGTAGGCTTTTTTATCTAATATTTTTTTAGAAGCTTCGCTGTCAGCAATAAATTCTAGATTTTGTAGGATTGCTTTTTTGTAAAACCAAACGATGGGATTAAACCAAAATACAATACAAAATAAGCGCGAAATCAATACATCTATGGTATGATGCTGCTCGCTGTGCACTTTTTCGTGTTCTATTATACTTTCTAGCTCCGCAGTACTGTATAAAGCCGAATTGTACACAATGGTATTAAAGAAGGAGAAAGGAGCCAGGTTTTCCTTGATGTCAATAAATTTAAAATCAGCTTGCCGTTGAATCGGCTTTCCTTTAAAGACTTTTTGAAGACTGTAAAAATCAAACCCAAATTTAGCCAACAAACTCAATACTGCAGTGCAGTACGTTAATGCAAGTCCTAAGTAAATATATTCTTCGGTGTGATCTTCTTCAATGGCTGTACTGAGTGGCAATGATGACCAATCATAGTTTATAGGAGTTGGCTCTACCCATATTATTTTTGTAAAAACCAGTAACGGTAACAAGGCTGAAGTAACTAATCCAGCCAAAAGAAACCATCGGTTGCTAGTAAAAAACGTTTCTTTTCGCAACAAAAAATGATAAGCAACAAAAAACAGCAGCAGCAAACCACCGGATTTTAATAAGTAAAGTGCAATTGATTCCATAAATGATAGTTTTTGTGTCGCCTCCTTAAAATTATAGTATTATTTCTCTTGTTTTGGAGCTTCAATCATCGCCAAAATCTCCCTTAATTCAGCAGCCGAAATCTTTTCCTCTTTTGCAAAAAAGGACACCATATTTTTATATGAACTATTAAAATAAGTATCAATTGCCGTACTCATAAAACGTTTTCTATAGTCTTCAATACTTACTATTGGGTAGTATTGATGCGTATTTCCGTATGCGTTATGGGCAACGTATCCTTTCTCTTCCAGATTCCGCACGATGGTCGAAAGCGTATTGTAATGTGGCTGATCTTCCGTTATTTCTGCCATTACTTCTTTTACAAATGCCTTTTTTAGCTTCCATAAAATTTGCATGATCTCTTCTTCTTTGTTTGTTAACTTTTGCATAGCATAATATTTATTTGGGCGTTTCCCTACGGGTCAGGCTATCCGGCTGTATCTCGTTGTCCCTAAAGGTCGGGATTACGAGGATGTCGCCTACTATCCTTAACGCAATTCAAACTTACAACTATATTTATAGTTAACAAACTATAAAAGCAGTTATTTAACTATTTTTTAAGTTTTAAGCAAATTAGGGCGCAAAAACTACTCCTTTAAAAATAAAAAGAAAAAATAAAAGTGCAGTAGAGGTGGTGGTTAGCTTAGACGAGGCTGTTTTCGGTTTTAAGTAATTTTTGCAACCAGATACAACAAAAGCCAGCTGTGACACCTAGGGTTCCCATAACCAACCAATTGATTTGGTAACCAAATGCAGCAATGATTTCAAGTCCAGCTTTTGAACTAACAATATGAGCTAAACTAAAACTCATCGTGTACAAAGCCATATATCGTCCTTCATGACCTTTTGGTGCTCTACTCAAAGCAAATGTATTCGAAAATGGAAAAGCTAGTATTTCACCAATAGAGATAAAGATCATACTGATGATTAAAATTCCTGCCCAAACATTGACTAATAAGGTGTAGAAGCTGAGGGACATTAAAAGGGAACCCCAAAGAATGACTTTTAGTTTCTGAACTTTTTTTCTTTCAAAATAACTAACAATTGGCATTTCTAGGGCAAAAATCAACAGCCCATTTAAGGTTAATAATAGACCGGATTGAAACTCACTTAAACCAAACATCTCACTGTGATAGAGTGGTAAAGTGGTAAAGAGTTGAAAGAAAATCATAGCCGTTACAAAACTAACGTATAAGAATAGCCAAAATATTTTATCTTTAAATACAGAAGCAGCAGCTAATATAGTAGCATGTGGGTCTTGATATGAAGCTTTTTTCTTTTCCTTTACCAGTATAGCAAAAATTAAAATAGCTACAATACAAGAGGTTCCATCGACCCAAAAGAGGCCTTTGTAGCCCATTCCCATAATTATTAAACCACCTAAAGCTGGTCCTGCAGCAAAACCAAGATTCACCGCTAAACGCACTAAAGTTAACGAACGGGTTCTATTTTCAGGTTTAGCATAAGCGCCAAGTGACACAAACATTGCCGGTCTAAACATATCTGCCAAGGTCATAATACTGAACATTCCTAAGCAAAGGCCCCAAAAGGAGGTAATGTATTGCAGAATGAAAAAGAAAACGCCGCTGCTAAACAAACTAAAAACCATTACTTTATAGAAGCCTATTTTATCCGAAAGTTTGCCACCCAGCCACGAGCCCAACATGGATCCCATTCCAAAAGCAACCATAATCCAACCTACTTCCCCATAGGAAAAATGTAAATCTTCCTTTAAATATTTAGATAGGAAAGGAAGCACCATCGTTCCAGCACGATTTATAAACGTAATAATGGTAAGTATCCAAATCTCTCTTGAAAATCCTTTGAAGTTGTTTATGTAGCGATTAAAAGCGGTTTTTAGCATTATAATTAGTTAGGAACTGCAAAGGTAAAAAACTTTGTAAGTTTAAGTCTTTGCGGCTTTGTAACTTTTAAACTATTTTTGCTAAAATGAAAAAGATGAAAAACAGCCTACTCCTTATTTTTTTATTGCAATTAACTTTTGGTTTTGCACAAGAAAAATTTAAAATCAGTTCTACAGAGAAATTTCAAAAAGAAATTAATGGTGAATATGCCGATGCTAAAACAAGTCCTTTAACTAAGGGTGATTTGGCAAGTTTTAAGACTTTAAATTTTTATCCAATAAATGAAAAATATTTTGTTATAGCCCAATTTACAAGAACAGAAAAGGAGAAACCGTTTGAGATGAAAACATCAACGGACAGAAAACCAATCTATGTGAAATATGGAGAAGTGGACTTCACCATTGATGGAAAAGCATTAAAATTGAATGTATATAAGAATATTGAACTTTCGAAACAGAAAAAATACAAAGATTATTTATTTTTGCCGTTTTCAGATCTTACATGCGGCAACGAAAGTTATATAGGAGGAAAGTATATCGATTTGGAAATACCTAAAGGAAACACGATTGCTATAGATTTTAACACATCGTATAATCCATATTGTGCTTACAATCATATTTATTCCTGTCCTAAGGTTCCTTTAGAAAATGATTTGGATATCGAAATTAAGGCGGGCGTTAAAAACTTTCATAACTAATGAAATTCTTCAATTTCCATACTCATAAATTCACTAACCATGTTGATGTGCTAGAATTAGTTAATCAGTATCCGCAGGAGTTCGACGCGACGATTCCATTTTATTCCATCGGAATTCACCCTTGGTATATTGTGGAGGATAGAGTGGAAACAGATTTGGCAATTATCGAAAGCAAATTACAAGAAAAAAATTGCCTTGCTGTAGGAGAATGTGGATTAGATAAAAGAATAGAAATACCATTAGAGCTGCAACAATTAGTTTTCGAAAAGCAATTGCTTTTGGCACAGAAATACAATAAAGCAGTGGTAATTCATTGTGTAGCGGCTTTTCAGGAAGTGATTGATACTAAGAAGAGATTGAATATTTCAGTTCCTATGATTATTCATGGGTACTCTAAAAATACGCAATTGGCCAAACAACTATTGGATAACGGGTTTTATATTTCGTTTGGAAAATATTTATTACGTAATCCAGAATTGGAATCGGTTTTTACAAGTATTCCAAATAATCGTTTTTTCTTAGAAACGGATACTGTAGAAGAAAATATAGATGCCGTATATAATTTGGCGGCTAAATATAAGGGCGTAAATTTGGAGGAAATCCAAAAACAAATAAGCAGTAATTTTCAAGCCGTTTTTAAAACGGACTTGATTTAAAATAGCAAATAGTCAGAAGGAGAAGTTTCTTTGAACTTTAAACCTTAAACTTTTAAACAAAAAAACAGCAATGGCAGAGTGGACAGAAAGAGCAGAGCTTTTATTTAAAAAAGAAGGATTAGATAAACTACAAAAAGCAAATGTATTGGTCGTAGGCCTTGGTGGCGTGGGATCTTTCGCAGCTGAATTTTTGGCTAGAGCAGGAGTAGGGACCATGACGATTGTAGATGGAGATGTGGTCGATATTACAAATATAAATCGTCAATTACCAGCTTTACATTCGACAATAGGACAACCTAAAATCACCATCGTAGGCGATCGATTGATGGATATTAATCCGGAATTAAAACTGACACGAGTTCAGGAATTCCTTTCGCCAGAACGTGCATTTGAAATCGTTAGCGAAGAATTTGATTATGTTTTAGACTGTATCGACAGCATAACGCCTAAATTGAATTTGATCATTGCGGCCAAAAGAAAAAGAGTAAAGATAATAAGCAGCATGGGTGCTGGTGGAAAGATGGAAGCTTCAAAAGTGAAAGTGTCTGATATCAGTACTACTGTAAATTGTTTTCTAGCAAAAACAATCCGTAGACGTTTGAAAGAAGTCAAAATCGATAAATTAAAAGTGGTTTTTTCATCGGAAATTCAAGATGATGCCAGTTTGAAAATGACCGATGGCTCAAATTATAAAAGATCTTTTTATGGAACGAACAGCTATATGCCGGGATTATTTGGTCTATACGCTGCTGAAACCGTGATTCGTTATTTATTAAAAAAGGAGTAGTGAAAAATTAAAGAAGACGAAATGTCTTTACGCCTTTGTGGCAAAATAAAAATGATACAAACAGTAATTTTCGATATGGATGGCGTAATTGTAGATACCGAACCGGTACATCGTTATGCTTATTTTCAGCAGTTTGGCGAATTAAATATAAATGTAACTGAAGAGCAATTTACTTCATTTACAGGAAATTCTACTAGGAATGTTTTTCAGAAAATAAAAGCTATTTTCAATTTGGAACAGGATGTTGAAGAGATGATCCAAAGAAAAAGAGCTATTTTCAATGATGCTTTCGACAGCAAAGAAGATTTAGAATTATTAGAAGGAGTAGAAAAACTAATCATCGATTTTCATGCTAAAGGAATGCAGTTAATTTTAGCTTCTTCCGCTTCCAAAGTAACTATTGAAAGGGTTTTTGGTCGCTTTAAGTTGCATAACTACTTCACACATATTGTGAGTGGTGAGGATTTTCCAAAATCCAAACCAGATCCTGCAATTTTCGTACATGCCGCTTCTTTATCACTTGTTCCAAAAGCGAATTGTATAATTATTGAAGACAGTACAAGCGGTGTTAAAGCGGCTAAAGCGGCTGGTATTTACTGCGTAGGTTACAATAGCATTCATTCTAAAATGCAAGATTTATCAGAGGCGGATGTCATAATTAATCATTTTTCGGAATTAGATTTTGAAAAAGTTAAAACTATTAAATCCAAATTATAGAATAATTAACATATTAAACTATCTGAATTTGTAATTTTGAAATTCACAAATAATCACAATAGTATGAAAAAAATATTAATTGCTTTAGCTATTATCATCACTCAATTTACAATTGAGGCACAAATTAAAACACCACAATCGAGTCCGAAGTCGACTATTGATCAAGTTGTAGGTCTGACGGATGTAGAAATTGTTTATTCTAGACCATCTGCAAGAGGTAGAGCGGTTTTTGGTAACTTGGTTCCCTTTGGAGAACTTTGGAGAACAGGAGCTAATGAAAACACCACAATATCGTTTAGTGATGACGTCATCATCGATGGTAAAACATTGAAGAAAGGAAAATATGCACTATATACGATTCCAAATATTCAAAGTTGGGAAGTTATTTTTTATACTGCGACAGACAACTGGGGTACACCAAAAGAATTTAATGAAGCAAATGTTGCACTACGTACAGTTGTAAAGGAAGAATCTACACCAAAAGCGGTGGAGACTTTTACAATTGGAATAAATGGTTTGGATACTAATTTTGCTTTCTTAGAAATGTATTGGGAAAATTCTCGTGTTGCTTTAAAATTTGAAGTACCTAGTCAAAAAAATGCGATTGCAAGTATAGAAAAGGTATTAGCTGGTCCTGCTGCTACAGATTATTTTTCAGCAGCTCAGTTTTACTATCAATCTAACGGAGATATTAATACAGCAAGAACCTACATTGATAAAGCATTAGAATTAAGTGCGGAGAAACCGTTTTATTTTTTACGTCAGCGTTCATTGATTCAAGCAAAACAAGGTGATAAAAAAGGAGCTGTCGAAACTGCAAAATTATCTCTTAAGGCTGCTGAAGTCGCTGGAAATAAGGATTATGTTAAAATGAACAAAGAAAGTATTTCAGAATGGAGTAAGTAAATCTCAATTCTTATATAAAGAAATCCCGTTTCACATTTGATTGTGAAACGGGATTTTTTTATGAAGTAGAATTAGTTTTTTAACTGTTTTACCATTGGGCAATCGATAAAAGGTCTATCATCTTCAATTAAATAAAAATCAATTTTAACTTCATTTTTAGCGGTCAAATCAAGATAATTGGTTAGGACTGTTTTATACCCAAAAGCAATTACTTCGATGAAATCATAATCATATTTGTAATTTTTAGTTTTAAAAGAATATTCTCCTTGAGGTGAAGTTTGCATTTTATAACATCCTAAAGTTAGGCTTGCACGCTCTATCGGAATACCTGTTTTGACATCAAAGACTTTCCCTTTAATAGTTACTTCATCTGAATTTATTTTAGATTTAATTACATTTACTTTATACCCACCCTTGTTGTATGTGGGTGTCAACTCGTTTTTAATGGATGAACATCCAAAAAAGAAAACTAAGCTAGGAAATAATAGTAAAATAAAGCGGTATTTTTTCATTGGGATTTATACTTTAATTGCGTCTTTTTCTTTTCTAAAAACAGTAGATTGTAGTATTGCCGAAAGGACAATGGCAAGCATGGCACCAATGAAATTCAGCCATAAATAACCCAGTTTTTCTTCTCCGCTTGGATAGATATAGATTGCATAATAGTATATTATAAAAATCGTAATTTGACTTACCAATGCACTGTAAAAGATAGCCTGGGCTTTTACAAATTTGATGTAAAACCCTACCAAGAAAATTCCTAGTACTGTTCCGTAGAATATCGAACCAATAATATTTACTAATTGAATTAAATTTTCAAACAACGTACCAATACAGGCAAATAATATGGCAATAACTCCCCAGAACAAAGTGAAAAATTTTGTGGCATTAAGATAATGTTTATCTGATTTGACTCCTTTTATATTTCGCTTATAGATATCTATCGCCGTTGTAGAAGCTAAGGCGTTAAGACCAGAAGCAGTCGAAGACATGGCAGCAGAGATTATTACGGCTAATAATAGTCCTATAAGTCCTTTAGGTAGGTAGTTTAATATAAAGTGAAAAAAGACATAATCTTTATCGTTTGTTTCGCTACCGCTATCGGCTTTTAAAATAATTTCTTTGGCTCGATCCCTTAAATCTTTTTCCTTCGTAGATAAGGCAACTAATTCTTTTCGTAGAATTGGATTATCATAGTCTTGATTAAGTTGATCTATATACAGCAGATTAATTACTTTTTTATCTTCTGAGAGCGCATCCAGTTTCTGTTCTAAAACATGATATTCTGCTTTGTATTGCGATTTATCAACGGTAACTTTATTATTTGGATTGAAATTTAAAGGTACTGGATTGAATTGGAAAAAAACAAAAACCATTACTCCAGTCAATAAGATGAAAAATTGCATAGGCACTTTTAAAAGCCCATTCATAATTAATCCCATTTGGCTTTCGCGAACTGATTTCCCTGACAAATAACGACCTACCTGCGATTGGTCTGTTCCAAAATAGGCTAGAGCCAAGAAAAAACCACCAGTGATTCCGCTCCAAAAGGTATATTTATCTTCTGGATCTGTAGAAAAACTTACAATGTTCATTTTATCATTTGCACCAGCAATATGCAACGCATTACTGAAGGTCATTTCGTTTGGTAAAAAATGCAGAATAAGGAAAAAAGTAATTAACATTCCCGACATAATCACAAACATTTGTTGTTTTTGGGTGACATTTACCGCTTTTGTACCTCCTGAAAAGGTGTAGACAATTACAAGTACACCAATGACAATATTCATGTAGGTAAGATTCCATCCTAGTATCGCCGATAGGATAATGGCAGGAGCATAGATCGTTAACCCTGTTCCTAATCCGCGTTGAAATAAGAATAAAATTGCGGCGAGCGAACGGGTTTTTAGATCAAATCGTTGCTCGAGGTATTCATAAGCGGTATAAACCTTGTATTTATGGTATATTGGAATAAAAGTCAAACAAATAACAATCATAGCAATAGGCAGACCAAAGTAGAACTGTAAAAATCCCATTCCGTCGTGATACGCCTGTCCAGGAGTTGATAAAAAGGTGATGGCGCTGGCTTGCGTGGCCATTACAGAAAGTCCAACAGTATACCAAGGTGTTTCATTACCACCAAGAATAAAGTCTTCTACGTTTTTACTTCCTTTGGTTTTCCAAGCGCCGTAGACCACAATAAAAAGTAAGGTACCTATAAGTACAATCCAATCGAATAACTGCATAGTTTAAGAGTATAATTTCATTATTAGATAAAAAGCTAAGATATAAATAGCATTAGCTACCAGTACCATTGTGTAATCCTTTTTCCAAGGTTTTGTTTTTTTTGGTTCCATGTTTATGACTTTAGTTTTTTAAGGTTTGTGCAGGAACGGTTACTGGCGCTTTCAACGAAATCATATTCGACAAAAGTCTATAAGCACCTGGCACTCCTTCCGGTAATTCTCTGAATAAGCTTAAACCGGTATAAATATAGTATCCTTTTCCATAAGGCGCAACCAATAAGGCACCATTTGTTGGACTTTCTCCTTTGTCATTTGAAGATAAAATAGGAGTGAAGGCCTTGTCAAATTCACTTGGATAATATAGACCTTGTTCTTGCGTCCAACCTTCAAAATCTTTAGTCGTGATTTTATTGGGATAATTTAAAACAGGATGGTTAGGGGCTAAAAATCGTACTTCTGCATTTTCTTCGGTTACTCGGTCACGAGATATTTTTAATGGATAAGGAGAAATGTCGGCAGGAATTGCACTGTCTGGTGTATTGTATTGAACGATCATCGTTTTTCCGCCTTTAACAAAATCAAGAAGTATTTTTTGTTTGTTTTCCAATGAAGGAAGTACATTATAAGCGCGGATTCCGGTCATCACAACATCAAAAGCTTCTAATTTTTCAGGCGTGATTTCGTCAGGATCTAAAAGTGTTACTTTATAACCCATCTGTGTAAGACCTTCGGGAACTTCGTCACCTGCGCCCATGATGTAACCAATTTTTTGATTGTTTATTTTAAGGTCTAATTTGATAAATTTTGCTTCAGCAGGTTTCAATATCTGTTGCTTAGTGATATGCGGGTAATCTATTATTACTTGATCTTTATTAAATCTTTTAGTATCCACAGTAACAACACTTTTAGCAATGACTTCACTAGGCGTTGCGGGAGGAGTTACTTCAAAGTAAAACAATTGTTCCATTCCTTTTTTATCTAAGGTGAAGGGAATAGATTGCGGTGAAACAGTCCAATTGTTAGGTAATTCTAGTTGTAAATTCCCTTTTATATTATCTTTTCCGGCTTTTACTTTTACCGCAATTGGCTTTTTGTTTCCGTTATTAAAAAACGAAACATGATCTGTGATACTTGTAGTCACTTCGGGTACAATATCAAGAAAATTATACATTTCTCCTTTTACTTTATCATTGTATTTATAGACTACAAAGCGCTCAAATGGTATTGTAATTCCGTTAATTTGAACATTAAAAAACACCTTTACTTCTCTGATAATATCTGGAATCCCTATGTTTTTCTGGTCAGCAACAGTGTACATCCCAACAGTTCCTTTTTCTTTAAGCCAGTAGGGTTGTGTATATTCGATTGTTGAAGGCAGTTGAAAATCTAGGGTTATGTTTTCATCACTATTGTTTTTTAAAGCGGTATTGAAGACCGTATTTTTTTGGGATGGCAAAGTGGTTACGCTAACTAATTGCATATCGATGTTGCTTCTGTTTATCGCTTCTAGTTTTAGTGGTACTATACTACCAGGAGTTGCTTCCTGATTAACAGATACTGCTTCAAGATACAAGCCAGAACAAGCCGCGATTGTACTTTCAATTTCTTGTAGTTTTAGTGCTTTCCATTGATTATCCTTTAAGGACTGAATCATTGAATACGCTTTGGCCAAATCAGAAATACTTGCTGAAGGATTCGAAAAATCATATTTTGAAGCAATTTGAGAGAGTAATTCTCCAACGGGTTTTCCACCAGGAACACGATTCCAACTGGTATCAATTCCTTCAAAAATATCAGCCGTGTTTTTTAATCTTTCACCATTGATAAGTTCCAAATATTCTGATTCTTCACCGCGATTTCCTGTACTGCCAAAACCTTGCGACTGATGGCTGCTTCTGCTTAAGGCTGCAATTTCTTGGTTTGACTTTCCTAGGTTAGGGTAGTAGACTCCGGTTTCAATGGTTGTTAAATTTGTTTTATCTGCGGCATCGAATCTTTCTTTGCTACCATAAAACCACCAAGAAGTATTGAAAAACTGACGTTTAGGCTTCCAGGTGTTAACTAATTTTAATTGCTCAGGAAAAACGGTAGCATCATTAGTTAAATTAAAACTTTCGGTGCTAAGTAATGCTGAGGCTGTATGATGTCCATGTGTTGTACCTGCACTACGGTGGTCAAATCTGTTTATGATTACATCGGGTTGAAATTTTCGTATTGCCCAAACTACATCAGAAAGTACTTTTTCTTTATCCCAAATTTCAAGTGTTTCATCAGGGTTTTTCGAAAACCCAAAATCATTGGCACGGGAGAAAAACTGCTCGCCACCATCAATTTTTCTGGCCTCAAGTAGTTCCTGTGTTCTAATCACTCCTAGCAATTCCCGTAATTGAGGACCTATTAGGTTTTGGCCTCCATCACCACGTGTTAATGACAAATATCCCGTTCTTGCTTTTTTTTCATTGGATAAATAAGAAATTAGACGTGTATTTTCATCATCTGGATGTGCTGCGATATAGAGTACAGATCCTAAGAAATTTAACTTCTGAATTTGGTTGTAAATTTCAACTGAATTTGGTTTTTGAGGCTGTTGCGCTAGTAGTATTTGGAAACAAAAAAGAAAAATTAAAATATATTGAATTTTATTTTTGAGCATTTTTTTAAAGTTTAATTGCAATTAGCTCAAATGTAGTAATTAAATATTTTTTTTTTAGGTTTCTTATTTTCTTTGTTGGAAAAGAAACTGATATACTTATATAAAAAAAGAGAACACTGTTATAGGAGGGCACTGAAAAAGTCCCTTCAAGACAAGAAATAGTAAAAACCAAAAAAGAGCATAAACGGTAGTGTTTATGCTCTTTTTTCTTGTTCTAAAAACCTTGAGCTATCAGAAAATCAAATTTGAGTAAAAAATAGAGATTAAAGCAAATCAAACCCTTATTTGATCGATTTTTTAATGACTTTTTAAAAAGAGAGATTTTTTCAGTGCCCTCTGTTATAGTGCTCTCTTTTTTTAATCTATTTAATACTTGAGATTAACGTCTCCCATGGTTATTTTTTTCATGGTTCCCACGCTTTTTATTATTGCTTTTGCGATTATCATACTTTTTATGATTATCGGATTTTTTATGGTTTCTTACAGATGTACGGTCATTTGATGATCTATGGCTATCTGCATATCTTCTGTCATTTGAATACCTGTGATTTTTTGCATATCTGTGATTATCATATGTTCTATGATTGCTATTTGCATATCTATGATCGTCATATCTATGTCCAATTGTTCTTTGACGTTGATTTCTATACTTTGCACTATATCTTTGGTTGTGGTTATTATAGTGAGCATAAGGTCTGTGACCATGGTACCCGTTTAGCACTACTTTATATCCATTGTATAAATCATAGTTTCTATATTGTCTTGGTAAGTATCTTGATCTAACCCATCTTCCATTTCCAAAATATACAAATAGGGATGCTCTAACGTCATAATAGGCTTGTACGTCCGGTAAATAGTAATATTCTGCTGCTGCATATCCTGAAGGACCCCAGGCTGGAGCTGTTCCTATATTTAAATTTACTGAAACTTGTGCTTGAATTGAACTGGATACGAGTAGAATTATTCCAACGGCTAATAGTTTTAATGTTTTCATCTTTTCTGTTTTTTTTTGTATTTATATTTAATATCGTATTGTCTAGAATGATACTTTTATGGTAAATCCAACAACTGTGCCAAGATGATTTTATTAACATATAGTTGGATGTTAATCTAGGCCCAAAAAAAAAGAGAAACGCAGTTCGCGTTTCTCTTTTTTTAGTAGGAAATAGAAATTAATGTTTTCCCTTTCCATGATCGTTGTTTCCTTTTCCATTACCTTTTGCTTTACTACTGCTATTAGAATGGCTACTATTTCTTTTTCCTATTGATTTTTGTGGTTTACCTTTATATCCTTTAAAATATTTTGCTTTATGGCCTTTATAATATTTATAAGGTGTTCTACCGTGATAATCGTTTAATACCACCTTGTATCCACTATATAAATCATAGTTTCTATATTGTCTAGGTAAGTATCTTGATCGTACCCAATTACCGTTTCCAAAATAAATAAATTGCGATGCTCTAATGTCGTAATACGCTTGAACATCTGGTAAGTAATAATATTCTGTTTCTGCATATCCTGAAGGACCCCATGCTGGAGGAGTACCAATATTGACGTTTACAGAAACTTGTGCACTTACTGATCCTGCTATAAAGAGAACTATTCCCAGCGCAAGTAATTTAAATTTTTTCATTTTTGTTATATTTAATTAATATTCGATTTGAGGTATTTATATTTTCAATACACAATAACTATAGCCAACTATTGTGCCAGACTAATTGTGTTAACATTCATTTAAGTTTTTTCAAAAAAAAAAGAAACGTATGCACGCTTCTTTTTTTTTAAAACTTAGGGGTGATTTATTATAATAATAAAATCAATAAAAGAATAATAATTATTATTGCTCCTACAGAGAAATAAACACCATTTCCAGATGCTTTTAATTCTGATTTAATTTCACGAACTTCTTTACGTAGTTCTTTTTTCTCTGAAGAATTTAAAGAAGATTTATCCATTTCTTTAATTTCTTCTAAACGATTAAGCATTGTTTGCACTTCAGCAGGAACTTCTTTTGCAACTGGATTTTTTTCAGCTCCTAACATTGTAGTTGGAACAGCACATAATGATAATACCATTATCATTAAATAGAAACTTAGTTTTTTCATCTTTTTTTGGTTTTAATTTAACATGATTATTTTTATAAAGGTAATAACAATTTGGCAATCAGAGTTGTATAATTAAGCACTATTTTTATAAAATTCACACTTTTATTAAAGGATTAGTGTTTGTAAGATGGTGGATATTGATACTGTAATAAGTGAGTTTACTTATTTCATTATTTATATAGAACTGTTCGGGGCTTAGCTAGTTCAAAACTTTGCAGTCCGAAATCTGATGTTTGAAAAGCATTAGTTGTAAAGATATTATCGCCTTGAAAAGGAATTGTTGGATAATAGGAAAGCGATAATTGGAAAGAACGGAAGACCAAGTAATCATTGTTTATGATCACACCAATACCGATTTTAGAATACCCTTTATTTGTTGTTCTCCCATCCACATTATTTCCTAATAAGGCGATGGAGTAATTAAAATAAGGATTCAGTCTAAATCCTCCAATATCTTTTGGAGCATATGCTTGAGTTTGTAAAGTCATTATCATTTTACTGGTTCCGTAGATAGCGCTATTAAAACCTTGAATTCCAGAATCTTCATTAATAGTTAATCTATCACCTATCGAATTCTGTCGATTTATACCAATAATGACTTGGGGTTTGATAAATTGCCTTAATTTCCAATTTCCCAGTTCCATCAATTTGGTAAAATAGTTAGCTTGAAATGAAAAAGCAGTTTGTTCTGTTTTCGAATTATTAAAGAAGGTGC
Organism: Flavobacterium gillisiae; assembly: GCF_900107635.1. GTDB lineage: Bacteria > Bacteroidota > Bacteroidia > Flavobacteriales > Flavobacteriaceae > Flavobacterium > Flavobacterium gillisiae. The sequence continues at coordinate 171,144 of NZ_FNRD01000003.1, read as the reverse complement.
CCACTTCAAAATTAGTACTTAAGAAGCCCCATTTATGGTATTTCCCAAAAGAAACTTGTGCGCCTAAATACGGTCTCCAACTATAATTTTTCTTTTGATAGCCAAATGTTAAACCGTAGCTTCTGCCTATTGGTACGTCTTCCACTATTCCGTTTCTAAAAATATATTGATCTTTAATAAACTGACGGGTATTAATACCAATTCCCGATAAAATTAATTGTTCGCCCGAAAAGAAATTGATAGGATCATATTCAATACTAGGGCTTTCAATATAATTGATATTCAAGAACCGTCCAGTTAAAATTAAATTTGTAGTTCGATCATTGATTGTATTCTCCTTAAAAATTTGAAATGCTTTTCCAACCCAAAAATCATGGGAACTAAATTTAAAATTTTGCTCTACATAGTTTAAATCTGCGGTCTGTAAAGTATCTTTTCTAAATTGCTGATCTAAATAAATACCACCGGCCCATTTTGCTAAAGGGGAATAGAAAGGGCGTTCAACCGCTATGCTTTTCGAATAATAATCTTCTAAATCATTTTGATATTTAAATACGGTTCTAACAAAAGTATTTCTGATATTAGGAACAGTATAGGCTAAATTATTAGCACTTTTTCCATCGCTGGAACGATGGGTATAGATATAATCCAGTTGATGACCAATACCAAAAAAATTTCTTTCATTAACGCCTAACGACATTTTAGTGCCTGAAAGCGCAATTTTAGGGATAGTACTCCAAGAATCTAATACTCGAATAGAAACATCTACAGAATCAGATTGAGAAGTAGGTGTTTCAACTGAGATAGTAACTCGGTTTACAAATTTTTGCATCCTAATAATACGCTCAGATTCTTTTATTAAGAATGCATTGTAGGGTGTATTTTTTTTGAAAAGCAAGAGGTTTTTTATGGCTATTTTTTTACTTTTCAGATGTAATCTGTTTCCTGTTCGTTCTCCCCAATTCCTAGGGTTTTTTGTAGTATCAACGTCGGAATAACCAAAAGGGTCTAAAGTTATAATATTGATACTCCTAATTATTTTACCTTCAACGATTAGTTTTTTTTGTGGTTTTACGGCCTGCTTTTTCTTTTTTGAATTTATCGGTTCAAAAATAATGGTATGTAAAAATCGAGTGAATTTATTTTTTTTAGAATAGGTTTGAATATTTTCATACACCTCCAAGCTGTCTTTCTCCGTTTTTTTAATTTGCGAAAAAGAAAGCTGATAGCAAAAAAGCATCAAAATAAACAGTACTATTTTTGGTTGTGAAGGCATTTAAAAATATTTAAAATAAGAATTAAAGCGCAACATTTTTTAGTTTACTGTAACACACTATTACGGTGTTGTATTGTCGATATTGAGGGTGAAAATTGCTATTTTAGTTTGTATTCGATTCCGTTATAGGTTCTGTAAAGTCATCATCAGAAACAGTAATTTTCACTTGACCCATTTCCGATGGCTTTTCCGGTACTAGTGGGTTTTTATTTTTCCAAATAAAATTTTTAGGTAAGTTATCTCCCATCAAATAGCCCCAGGCTTCTAAAGATTCAATTCTGTCAAAAATAATTTTAAGTATAGCTAATATAGGAATGGCTAAAAACATTCCTGCAATCCCTGCAATTCCACCTCCTAATATGATACCTATAATGGAGACGAACGCATTTATTTGAACTTTTGTATTTATAATAAGCGGGACAAGGATATTATTATCTATTATTTGAACTACTATATTTACACCAATAACTCCCAGAATTATAGACAAGTCTGGAGTACCCGTTAGTGAAGATAGAATTGTTAAAATTCCGGCAACCAGAATCCCGATATATGGAATTAGATTTAGGATACCTGTAATTATACCTAATAAAATAAAGTAAGGGACACCAATAATATAAAGACCGATGCTTGTTAAAATAGAAACAAAGATCATCTCGATTATCAGACCTGAAATATAACTTTGAACGGAACCTTTTATTTGAGTTAAGATTTCCTGTAATTTTGGATGGTGTTCTTTTCTAAATAGCTTAGTTAAAAACAAGATGAAATGTGTTCTATATAAAAGAATCAAGAACGTATAAATAGGAATTAATGTAATATCCAAAAGGGTGTTCGTAACAGATATTAGAGTAGTACCGATAGTTTCTTTTCCTTTTTTTACAGAATCTTGGGTTACATCTTCAAGATATTTTCTTTGTTCCCAGATACTTACATGGAAATTGGTTCTTATGTATCTTTGAATATCTGTTGTAAAAAGATTAATATTTTTTCTAATCTCAGCAAAATCACTTGCAATGTCACTAATTTGATAAGAGATAAAGGCAAGTATCGCAATGATTAGCGAAACAAAAAGTATTACGGTTATTGAAACGGCCAGCACATGCGGGAAACGGAATTTAGAATTTAAAAAGTGAACCATTGGTAACAATAATACCGCAAATAAAAAGGCAAGTAATATTGGAATTAAAACACTTTTCCCCATATAGAAAATATAGGTGATGGCAATCAAACTTACTAGTGAAAAAGTAAGTCTAACATAAAAAGGAATTTTGATTAAGGTATTCATACAATTTTATATTTATAGAAACTAAATGCTATAGTAATCGTTTAATGCTTTGCAGGCAAATTTGATATTTTATTGATTGTAGTCCGTTATATGTTTTTTATTATTTGTTATATAATTACTACTTGCAAACCATAAATTTAGAACAAATAAATAGTACCATTTAATTTTTTGCAAAATAAAACTAGTCAACAAACTCATTGTCATCAAAATGATGTTTCATAATCGAAATGCCTTTTTGAAAAAGCAAGTTATTTGGATAGATAATCATTTCACCTTCTTTCGTTTTTAAAGATACATGGAACGCTTTAATATCTTCAATTTCGGCTACTATAGGAAAATCTTTATCATGAATTTGGATTACATCTCCAATTTTAAATGGAAAAGAGAAAAACAGAATAATACCTGAAGTAATATTACTTAAAATAGACCATTGAGCAAACATAGCCACACCTACAACGGTTGTGATGGAGGAAATGGCGATGATGATGTCTTTCGGTTGGACACCCCAGATCAATATTAAAGCAATTATTGCCAGAATATTAGTCAGTAGATGTAAGTATTTGACAACTAAATTTGTTCGATGTTCTATAATATGAGTTACCCTTGCAAAGCGTCTAACCAGTCTTGAAGTGATTATTCGCAAAGCAAAAACAATTAGTAATAGAATCCCAGTTCCAATTACTTCTTTTGTAAAATCGTTAAAAAAAGACATGTTTTTTTTGTTTTAAGCTAAGTTACTCAAATATTCATAAACCTTGTCCACAGGCATCCCCATTACATTAGCATAAGAACCTTCGATTTTTGAAACAGCTATAAATCCTATCCATTCCTGTATACCATATGCTCCAGCCTTATCGAAAGGTTTGTAATTATCAATATAATAATTAATTGCCTCATCACTGAGTTCGTTGAAAGTAACTTTTGTTATTTCGTGTAGCAGCTCTGTTTTCGAATTGGTTTTAAAGCAAACGGATGTAATTACTTCATGAGTAGCATTCGATAGCGATTTTAAAATAGCAAAGGCATCCTGCTTGTCGGTTGGTTTTCCTAAAGCTTTATTATTATGCCAAACAATAGTATCGCTCGTTACTAGAATTTCATTTTCTTGTAATCCTCCTTCAAAAGCACCAGCTTTCAATTCGGCTAGATAGTTTGTGATCTCTTCTCTTTTTAGATGTGGTGGATAAATCTCTTCGACTTCTTTCAATCGAATTTCAAAATCCAGTTCCAAATCTTTAAAGAATTGTTGTCTTCTGGGAGAACCGGAGGCCAAAATCAGTTTGTATTGTTTTAATTTATCTTGAAGCATTGTATTTTATATTTAAGGTGATGATTACTATGGATAGAATTCCGAAAAATAAAATCCATTTTAGTAGAGTACTTAAGGTATGAAATTCCTCTTTGGATTTGGCTGTCCAAATCTTAATGGTAAAAAAAATAAGTGGGGCCAAAACAAAAAGAAAGGAGTACAGTGTTGCAATAAATAAATCATTGGCGACAAAATAGGTTTTAGTATAAACGAATAGCGCGATTATCGATACAAGTCCTAATGTAAAAACTAATTTTGTTGTTTTTGCGATGCCTAAAGTGATAGCCAGCGTTTTCATGCCTTGGTTTTTGTCACCGTTGATATCCTCTAAATCCTTAACTATTTCCCGAATAAAATTAATTAAAAAAGCAAATAAGGCATAATCTAATAGAATAGAAAACAAATTGGCCATTAGAAGTTGGTTCCCTGCGTCAATTACAGGATACAAATCGAAAACACCAATAATCACGACACTAAATGCCAGTAACAGTGCGACAACAACATTACCTAATACCATCATTTGTTTTAAACTGGTCGCGTAGATATAAAGAGTTGCTGCAATCAGAATAAAAATAGCGGCAAATGAAGGCTTTAAAATAACGTTAGACAAATAAAAACCTAGGAGGACTCCACTTATATTTAAAGTGGCATAAATGTTATAAGCAGCAGATTCAGAAATGTTTTTACCAATGATAACTCGATCTGGTTTATTGTCTAAATCTGTATTTTGATCAAAAATGTCGTTGATTACATAACCCGCCGCCGCGATTAAAACGGTACTCAGTATTAATAATCCGTATTGCCAATCGCTTAACGCCAAAGGAATATTTTGCAATTTCAAAAAACCGTATCTAAAGATCAATTGCATAAAGGCAAGCATCAGTAGGTTTTGGTATCGAATGAGTTTCAGGTATTTCATTTATTCATTTATTCAGTATTCAGTTGCGGATTAGACTGTTATTCCATAACTGAATAGTGATCACTGTTAATTATTAATCAAGCTTGCCGTCAAAATAAGACATCCATTTTCCTTGTACTTTCATTACCTGCTCGATAACGTCGCGAGCCGCTCCTTTTCCACCATTTATATGCGATATGTAAGTAGAAATAGATTTTATTTCTGGCGTAGCGTCCTGTGGACACGTTGGTAAACCTACTAATTTCATCACATGATAATCAGGGATGTCATCTCCCATATATAAAACCTGCTCTGGATTGATATTGTACAATTCAATGTATTCTTTAAACGTTTCTACTTTATCAGGAGTACCCAAATGGATATCTGTTACCCCCAGATTTCGCAATCTTACGCGAACTCCTTCATTACTTCCTCCCGAAATAACGCAAACATTATAGCCGCTTTCCACAGCTGCTTTCATAGCATAACCGTCACGGATATTCATCGTTCTAAGGATTTCTCCCTCAGTGGTTACAAATACCGCGCTGTCTGTAAGTACGCCATCCACGTCGAAAATAAAAGTGGTGATGTCGTTCATTATTGTTTTATAACTTTTTGCCATTATCTTGTATAGATTGTGTTATGATTTTATAAATAGTTGATTGATTTTTGTCCGATAAAAATAATTGATGTGATTCAATTGTCTTTAAATCATTTCGCTTTGCTGGTCCTGTTTGGGCGTCTTTGGGCGAAATGGTCATTATTTTTTGAGCTGTTTCCAAAATCAAAGGTTTTAAAATATCGAAAGGAACTTGATTCTCCTGACAAATTTCATTTCCAATGGTGTATAAGTGATTGGTAAAGTTATTTACGAAAACTGCCGCTACGTGCAATGCTTTTCGTTGTTCAGAGTTAATAGCAAATACTTTATCTGAAATCACTTTAGCCACCTTTTCCAATAATCTGAAGTCAGTAGAGTTTTCGCTTTCTAAGCAAATGGGAATCGTCTTGAAATCTACTGCTTTATTTTTAGTAAAGGTTTGAAGCGGGTAAAAAACACCTCTTCGGTTGTTGTCATCTAAAACATCTAGTCCTACACTGCCTGAGGTGTGTACTACCAATCGGTTTTTAAAAGCTAATTGTGCAGCAACATTTCCAATGGCATCATCTGAGACCGCAATGATGTAGAGATCGGCCTCTAATAAATTAGCTATATCCGTTGTGATGAGACTAGCGTCTAATACGTTTGCCAGTGTGTTCGCTTTTCTAGAAAACACCTGTGCTAATTCAATTTCATCTCCTGTATTCTTGGAGTTTTGAAAAGCAGCAATTAAATGTTGCGCTACATTTCCGGAGCCTATAATAATAACTTTAACCATTTGGCAAAATTAGCAAAAAAAATGAAGTAGTATGGCAAATAAAGGGATAGAAGATTTTGGGAGTTCTAACAATTATTCTTCTTTTTCGGTTTCGTATCTTACGAAGAAAGTTCTGGAAACAATATAACTTACAGGTTACAAATAAGATGGGTAGGTTGGGTGAGTATTAATTATTTTTCACCTCAGTTTCTTACTAATGAAAAAGGGCGGTTGGTTTAGCACCAAACGCCCTTTTTTAATTCAATGTAATTTTTTATTTTTAATTCACCTTAATTAGAGTTAAAATTCTATTTTTAACAGACAAGGTTCCCGCATCAATACTCCATCTTGCCTCAATTTTTTCATCTTGAGCAATAGTAGCCATTGCCTGTAAAGTAACATCTACCGTATTAACTTTTGTCGTTCTGGTTCTGGTAGAATTAGGGATTAGCACCCCATGATTATAAAGGCTAAAAGTAGCATTACCAGGAATCTCCTTAATTACCTCAACATTGCCACCAGGAGGAACAATTTCTCCATAATGAATAGCTGTTTCAAAGGCCGTTATAGCACCTAGATTAGTGGCGATTTGTCCAGTATAAGTAGATATACCAGTATTTGCAATTGCTCCAGACTTCGTAAGCAAAACAAAAGATTGTACTGCTCCTAAGCTAATTTGTGAAGTCCCCAACGGAACGGAAATTGTCCCTGGTCCAAATGCTAGTGCTCCTGCAGTAGTCAACATTCTTCCTTCAATGGTACAATCAGCACCGACAGCCACTGCAAGCCTAGATAAAAGAGATCCGAAAAATATGGAATTAGCTCCTAATCCAATAGCTCCTGTAGCTACCCAAAAGATGTTTTTTGCTGAAGCTCCGTTGACCAATTTAACTGTAATCCCCGCAGTGGTATTAAACGCACCTGCTGTTTTGAAGATAAAAACTGCATTGGGATCATTTTGTGCATCTAAAGTAACATTTGTCCCAATGCTTAGAGCTCCTCCATAAGAATATATTCCTGGCTTAATTGTTTTTCCACCTATGTCACCGGCAGCGGCTTGATAAGTACCTTGCCCCATATTATCTATATCTGTATAGATTTTTTCTAAATCGGCAATTGCATCGTCTGTAGTAACAATAGCTGTTTCATAAGCAGGAGCGATACTGTATTCACTATTAAAAAAGACCAAATAAGTACCAGGTTCTGGTGATTTGCTCATTCCGGATATTAAAACATCTGAAGTTGATGAAGTTGAAGTAGTGACTGAATCATCTGTAGAACTATAGCTAGGGGATAGCCCTTGAGGTCCAACGGCTCCCGTTTCTCCTTTTAATGAAGTAATAAATTCAGTTTGAGTCCCTGTATTTCCTTCAGAAAGCCATATTTCATATGCTGTCTTACCATTGGCTCCTGTCGCACCAATTGAGCCTGTACTTCCTTTTAGACCATCAGCACCGTCAGTTCCAGTATTACCTTTTGCTCCAGTAGCACCGTTTGTTCCAGTGTCTCCTTTCGCTCCAGTTGCACCATCATTTCCGTTAACACCATTTACTCCAGCGTCTCCTTTCGCTCCAGTTACACCGTCAATACCATTTGTTCCGGTATCTCCTTTTACTCCAGCAGCACCGTTGATTCCGTCAATACCATTTGTTCCAGTGTCTCCTTTTACTCCAGCAGCACCGTTTGTTCCGTCAATACCATTTGTTCCAGTGTCTCCTTTTACTCCAGTAGCCCCGTTGATTCCGTCAATACCATTTGTTCCAGTATCTCCTTTTACTCCAGCAGCACCGTTTGTTCCGTCAATACCATTTGTTCCAGTGTCTCCTTTTGCACCAGTAGGACCGTTTATACCGTCAATACCATTTATTCCAGTGTCTCCTTTTACTCCCGTAGCACCGTTTGTACCGTCAATACCATTTATTCCAGTGTCTCCTTTTACTCCCGTAGCCCCGTTTATTCCGTCAACACCGTTTATTCCAGTATCTCCTTTCGCTCCAGTTGCACCGTTTATTCCGTCAACACCGTTTATTCCAGTATCTCCTTTTGCACCAGTAGTACCGTTTATACCGTCAATACCATTTATTCCAGTGTCTCCTTTTACTCCCGTAGCACCGTTTATTCCGTCAACGCCGTTTATTCCAGTATCTCCTTTTACACCAGTAGTACCATCATTTCCGTTAATACCATTAATACCAGTATCTCCTTTTGCACCAGTTGCCCCGTTGATTCCGTCAATACCGTTTATTCCAGTGTCTCCTTTTGCACCAGTAGCACCGTTTGTACCGTCAACACCATTTATTCCAGTATCTCCTTTTGTTCCAGTTGCACCGTCAATACCATTTGTTCCAGTGTCTCCTTTCGCTCCAGTTACACCGTCAATACCGTTTATTCCAGTATCTCCTTTTGCACCAGTAGCACCTATTATTCCGTCAATACCATTTGTTCCAGCGTCTCCTTTTGCTCCAGTTACACCGTCAATACCATTTGTTCCGGTATCTCCTTTTACTCCAGCAGCACCGTTTGTTCCGTCAATACCGTTTGTACCGTCAATACCATTCGCACCATCATTTCCGTTAACACCATTTGTTCCATCAATACCGTTTATTCCAGTATCTCCTTTCGCTCCATTTACACCATTTGTTCCAGCATCTCCCTTTGCGCCAGTAGTACCGTTCACACCGTCAATACCGTTTGCTCCAGTGTCTCCTTTTGCTCCAGTTGCACCCTCATTTCCGTTAACACCATTTATTCCAGTGTCTCCTTTTGCTCCAGTAGCACCGTTGGTTCCGTCAATACCATTTATTCCAGTGTCTCCTTTTACTCCCGTAGCACCGTTTATTCCGTCAACACCGTTTATTCCGGTATCTCCTTTCGATCCAGTATCTCCGTTTATTCCATCAATACCATTTGTTCCAGTGTCTCCTTTTGCACCAGTAGCACCGTTTATTCCGTCAACACCATTTATTCCATTGTCTCCTTTTGTTCCAGTTGCACCGTCAATACCATTTGTTCCAGTGTCTCCTTTCGCTCCAGTTACACCGTCAATACCGTTTATTCCAGTATCTCCTTTTGCACCAGTAGCACCTATTATTCCGTCAATACCATTTGTTCCAGCGTCTCCTTTTGCTCCAGTAACACCGTCTACTCCAGCAATACCGTTTATTCCAGTATCTCCTTTCGCTCCGGCAACACCGTTTAAACCGTTAATACCATTTGTTCCAGTATCTCCTTTCGCTCCAGTTGCACCATCATTTCCGTCAATACCATTTGTTCCAGTAGCCCCGTCAATACCATTTATACCTGTATCTCCCTTTGCACCAGTTGCACCGTCAATACCATTTATTCCATCAACACCATCGGTACCATTTAAAGAAGTGATAAACTCAAGTTCGGTACCTGTATTTCCAAGTGATAACCATATTTCATAAGCTGATTTTCCATCATCTCCAGTCTGTGCTTTATCTCCTTTATCTCCCTTGTCTCCTTTTGGACCTTTACTAGTATTAGTTCCATTGTTTCCCTCTGAAGCCCATTTTGGGATGTCTTTTGTACCAATATTATTCTCAATAGCGTTAACCGTAGTATTAAATATCATCAAACCCTTAGCAGGTCTTAAAATTAAGTCACGTTCTTTTGAAGTCATTCTCGGCAAAAGGAACCCTTTGGTTGTAGAACTAATATCTAGAACTGAGGATTCATCGGGGGTTTTGGTCCCAATACCTGTTTGAGCACTAATAACACCCGAAATAAGTATAATTAAAATAAATAAGTAATTTTTGACTTTTTGCATTGATTTTATATTTAGGAGAGATTTATCGTAGATTATAAATTAATAGCTATTATTAATTATTTTCTTTTTAATAAGTGAATTAACATTAGATAATTCCGTTGTTACAATGTACAGACCAAGTTCATAGTTAAAATTTTGACTGTATTTTAAGTCTCCGTTTAGATTTTTTATGAATACTAGTTTGCCTGTAACATCATGAACAATCAAAGTCTTTATAGGTTGAGAAGCTTCGATAAATAACATGTTTTTATTTACATATACTGTTAATTCTACTTTATTAAATTCAGTAACCACTAATTGCTTCTTTTTTGCGCCTAAAGAAAAAGCCGAAAAAGCAGATAAGTCTACTTTCGCATTCGTACTAATAGAGCCCGAACCTAAGTCACTTATTGCCGCTAGTATAGAATGTTCATCAACTATCGAAGGTATTGTGACCCATGTAGATCCATTCCAACCTACAATAGTTAAATTAGATAGTGAAGAGGATGTTAAATCTGAAATAGCACTTGAGGGTCTCCAACTTAGCGAAATACCGGCATTTACTCCGTTACTTTTTATATCCCAATATTCAACCGAAGAGATTGAAGATATGGATGTGTCCAAAGCACTACCAATTGAGTTTGGTGTCGCTCTAAAATAAGCAGCATCTACACCGCCAGTACTTGACGGGATTATTTGAATTGGAGCATAAACGCCTGATTGCCCTATCGGTAAGATGAAGGCCTCGTGGCTTAGAGTTTGAGCATATCCATCTACAAAAGCGTTTTCGCTCGCTCCACTACACCATGCTCCAATAGGAAAAGACAAAACACCATAATTCAATTTTGTTCTGCTGGTTTTTATTGTTGTTTTTTTGCTACGGCTGAGCTAAAGATAAAGTTTTCGGCTCCAACATAAAATAAACTATTATCGCCAATGTATAGATCACTGTTATTTTGAATTTGTGCCTGTAGCGTATTCAATTTGAAAAAGAGAATTACGAATAAAAAATAAGGGAAAAAGCTTTTGAATATTGTGTTAGACTTTATTAATGAAGTAACATCATATCCATCCAAATAGCTTGGTAACTCGTACTTTTTCATGTTTTACACTAATTTATATAGCGTAAATTTATAGGTATTAACTGATGCTGTTTTTTATTTTCGTTTAGAGTTGTTTAACTATCGGTGAATCTATCTAAAGTGTCGACGAGTGGAATTGTTAAGGAAAAAGATGGTTTTTACTATTTTTTGTTATTGTAAAATTATGAATAGATGCATAGTGAATACTCGGATTAGTAATTAATTTCATCTCCTATATTTTTTAGAGTTTTAAAAAGTAGCAATTAAATATTGAGCTACATTCATGAAGCCTATCACAATAACTTTAATCATTTGTTAAAATCAGGAAAAAAAAGTGTAGCCATTGTAGTAAATAATGGCTGGTATTTTTTTTGAAAAAAGGGTAGATGATACCCTTTAAAAGCAGCGGTTTTATAAGTGTGTAGTTTGATTAGTAATTATCATTGCATTTAACCGTCTTAAAGGTTTCACGCGGTAGCGGTGATTTGTTGTTATGTTCACATAAAAAAGAACACTGCACTAACTTTTTTTTAAAGCTGTGCAGTCAGATATGTTTTAGATAATTAAATTATCACACTATTTGAGTTTTCACTTTAAAATCAATCATTTGTATTGCATATAACTAAAATTATATAAGCAATACATCACTTTTAGTCGGTTTTGCGTGAGGGGTAGAAGCTAGCTACCGCAGTAGCGCGGATGACCAGACAGCTTCCCGAAAAAGGGCATATCTAGACAAAGTGAATTAGCCCTTTTTTAGGGACGGTGGCACGCCCAGATAATTTGGTATCTTAAATTTATTTATTTCAACAAATCGGGATTGCTGAGGATCAATTCTATTTTCTTTATGATTACCGTAATTTGATTCATTTGTGTTTCTATATTTCTAAAAAAGAGACTAATATCTCTGTTAACCCAGCTTTCGGAAATAACTCTTGCGCCCAAACTAATTCTTAAAACAGCACTTTCAATATCGTTGCCATACTTTACATTAACGGCTTGTCCTATATGGCATTTCTGGGCAGCAAGCCTTATAATTTCTAGTGAAGAATCTTCAAATTGATCAGATATATCCGAATTTAGTAAAGTGTATAGTTTTTTCACATTATCAACTGATAGTACTTCATTGTTTTTAAGGATGAAGAAAGGGAAAATGGTACGGATATTTCTTATTCCAAATTCTTGACTATTATAACTATTCGCTTTTGTATCATCAGCATAAATGGGTTCTAAAAAAGTGGCTTCTTTTATTGAATCGTCAATAAAATTACAGAACATCTCAATACCCATGTTTCTGTATAAAACGGGTGTTTTATAGTAGCGGTCCATTTCAACTATTGCAGCGTTCCAGCGCATGTAAGAGCCATAATTGTATCCATCTGATAAATCATTTGAACAGAACCATGAAGTTGGCCAATCAGAATGATTGTAATATTGGGTTAATCCTTTTGGCAACTTATTTTTTGCAGAATGGATTAATTTACTAACACTTTCGGGTAGAAGTAATGCACCTGAATAGGGAGGCCCGGTAAAGTACTTACTTCCTGTTACGGTAACAATATATCCTTTATTTAAATAATTTTGTATGTCTTTAGGATCTAATCGAAGTTGGGAACCGTCCACAATGATTTGCATTGATAAGGCATCGATTGTATTCAATTTTTGAATTAATGCGTCACTAGGCGATTGATATCCTAATTTCGATTGATCCATAGTATGCAGTACTACGTGTCTGCCTGATTCATTGGTTTTAGATATGGCATTATAGACTTCCTCGTCTAATTGACTGGATGATTTTAGCGCACCATTTTCATCTCTAAAAGTAATTTTAATCAAATCAACATCTCTAAATCCTTCAATTTTGTCCCCTTTCTTAATAGGGTGATTTAAGGCGGTTGTGTTTTCAAAATGACATCCTTTTAATGCCGCAGGAATTCCGCTACCAGTTTCATCAGATGCTACTAAAATATGCGTAATGTCTTTATCGGACATAATTTGAGTTATAGCTGCTATTTGAAGTGAAGAATCGGTTCCTGATGGGGAAAAAATTATTTCACACTCCTCATTTAATTTAAATATCTTTCTAAGGTTGTCTTTTAGTAATTCAGAAAACTCGATGGTTGTCTTTTTAAAACCATTTTTTAAGCTGTTTCGAATTAAAATACTTCTAACTTTATCTGTTTTATCAAACGCAAAATTAGAAACACTCGTTCCAGTTGATGAGGCAAAAGTGAATGCATCGGGTCTTGGAAATGGTCGGCAACCATATTTATTTAACAAATCAATTTCATCAATATTCAATCTAAGGTCTCCACCTGACATTAATAAATATTCTGTTGGTTTTGCTAGGTTTTCAATAATTGGTTTCCAAGAATCTTTAAATGTTTTGTTTGCAATATTCGTCCCATGAAAAGCTTGCAACTCTTCGTATTGTAATACAGACTCAGGATCTATTTTTTTTTCATTTTTAATCAAATCAATTAAAAAATAATCAAGGTTTTCTAATTTTTCTTTATCGTCTTTAGGTAACAATTGATAAAATATTCGAGTCACTTCAAGCGCTGCTATATCACATAAAATAGTATCCTGTTTTTCATTATTCAAGGCTTTATACCAAAGCTGCCATTCAATGCCATATCTTAAATAAACCAAAGCTAAAACGGGTTTGTTTAGTAATGACGAACCAATTATAATCGATTTGTTGGGTACAATTTTAAATATATCAGGCTCAGTAGTTGAGGTAATAATATTTATGTTGTTTATTTTAGGTACTGTGTTGAATCTTTTTAAAACGCGAACCAGATAATTCACATTTTCTTTTTCAAATATACTGGTTCTTTTATATTGATTTTCAATAAGTATATTATTTGTCATAGGTATTATAATTTATAACGTTCATCAGAATGAAGTTCTTTACTAGGAATATTTTCTTGATTATCTAACAATCCAAATATAGTGTTTGTTCTAATATCAAACTTTGCAAAGAACGGCTTTATATCAATAAGAGTAACTCAATTTAATACATCAACCATTTTTATTTGAATAGAATTGTTTGCAATTTCTAAAACTGTATCTGTAAAAAGCGTGATCGTAGCCGGTCGCTTAGGTAGTTTGTAGGCAAATGTGACGATGTGCCATAAAACGCTTTTTTTGTTAATTTATAAAAATAGGATTACAAATAGTTCTAATAGTAAAAGTAATACATCATTTTAACGCGAATTTGCGTGAGGGGTAGAAGCTGGCTACCTTAGTAGCGCGCATGACCCGACAGCTTCCCGAAAAAGGGCCTATCTAGACAAAGTGATGTAGCCCTTTTTTAGGGACGGTGGCACGCCCAAAAGAAAGGCGGCATTAGGGATTCTAAACCCTTAATTTTGGATTAAATTAACAATTGTAGCAAGATAGAAGTCAACAATTTTAAGTACTTTTGTCGCACTTTTATAAAAACGTAATTCCTTACAAATGGATAAAAAAATATTCTCATTTTTGTTTTCTACACGATTAATGGCGCTTCTTTTTCTCTCTTTTGCAATAGCAATGGGCGCAGGAACTTTCATCGAAAGTAAATACAATACAGATACAGCTCGCATTTTAATTTATAATTCTTGGTGGTTTGAAGCGATAATGGTGTTTTTTATGATCAATTTCATAGGGAATATTAAGCGTTACCAATTATTAAAAAAAGAAAAATGGGCTACTTTATTACTACATTTATCTTTTGTTTTTATCCTTTTGGGTGCATTTGTAACTCGTTATATTAGTTATGAAGGGATGATGCCAATACGTGAAGGTGCTGCTGAAAATCAGTTTTATTCAGACAAAACATTCCTAACCGTTTTTATCGATGGGGAATATAAAGGGGAAATGAAACGTAGGGTTTTTGAACAGCCATTGTTGCTTTCTCCGGTTACTAATAACAATTTTTCGATCTCTGATAAGTTTGCAGACACTTCGTTTGAAGTGGAATACGAAAATTTTATCATGGGTGCTAAGGAATATGTAAAAGCGGATCCTAAGGGCGTTTTGTATTTCAAACTTGTAGAAGCAGGGGATGGCGGACGTGAAGAGCATTTTCTAAAAGAAGGAGAAGTTCAAAACATTCACAATGTTTTATTTTCATTAAATAAACCAACGGATGGTGCAATAAATATTAGCACTTCTGGAGACGGATATACAATTCAAACGCCATTTGAAGGGAATTTCATGAGAATGGCTGATAAACTAGAAGGTGCAGTAACTAAAGATATTGTGCAGCCGTTGATGATGCGTTCGCTTTATAGCATAGGAGAGAAAAGATTTGTTTTTCCTGATCCTGCTGTAAAAGGAGTGATTGCTTATGAGTCAAGCAATGATTTTAAAGCAAAAAATCATACTGATGCTTTAGTACTTAAAGTGAAAGCAGAGGGACAGGAAAAAGAAGTAACTGTTGTGGGATCTAAGGGAAGAGTAGGAGACTTTCAAACGGTAAAAATTGGGAAGTTAGATTATACTTTTTTCTACGGTAGTAAAGCTTACGTTTTACCTTTCAAGATAAAACTAAATGATTTTATCGCTGCTAAATACCCGGGAACGGAGAAAAGTTACTCTTCTTTTGAAAGTAAAGTGACAGTTCAAGATTCTACAGAGGTATTTGACGCAAGGATTTTTATGAATAATGTTTTGGATTACAAAGGGTATCGTTTCTTTCAATCTTCATTTGATCCAGATGAAAAGGGAACGGTCTTATCTGTAAACCACGATTTTTGGGGAACAGCCATTACGTATGCCGGTTATTTTATGTTATTTTTTGCAATGATGTCTATTATGTTTACAAAATACTCTCGTTTTGCTGATTTGAAACGAAAATTAGAAGTGGTTAAAACTAAAAAATCAAAATTGATTACTATTTTGGTTTTAATGATAAGTATGAGTGGCTTTTCTCAAGCGCACAATCATGATCATGATGCTAATGGAGATCATGCAGATCATACCGAAGATAGTGGTCACATGCGTGTTGCACCAACTGCAAAACAATTAGATTCTTTGCTTAATAAATTTAAAGTTTCCGAAGAGCACGCCGCAAAATTTGGGCGTTTGGTGATTCAGGATGCTGGTGGTAGAATGAAACCCGTAAACACTTTCTCTTCTGAGTTATTGCGTAAAGTGAGTCATTCTAATTCTTACAATGGCATGAATCCAGACCAAGTGTTTTTGTCCATGTCTCAGTACGCACAGTTGTGGATTGAAATTCCGATTATCTATCTAAGAACAGGAAACGACAGCATTCGTAAATTGATTGGTGTTGATGTAAAGGATGGAACAGCTCCTTTTATTGCCTTTTTTGATGCAAAAGGAAATTATAAATTAGCACCATACTTGGATGCAGCTTACAAAGCAGCCAACCCGAATCAGTTTGAGAAAGATTTTATTGAAACGGATAAAAAGGTGAATTTAATGGAATCGGCCTTGAGCGGACGAATATTAAAGATTTTCCCGATTCCGAATGATCCGAATAACAAATGGGTTTCGTCATTAGAATTGAATGAAGCTGGATTAAAAGGAATGGATTCTACGTATACCAAAAGTGTTTTGCCGTTGTATTATGGATCACTAAATAACGCATCAATTTCAAATGATTATAAAAATGCAAATGATTTAGTTGAAAGTTTAAATGGTTTCCAAAAGAGATTTGGTGCCAAAGTAAGACCAAGTGATGATAGAATCTCTCTAGAAATCACCTATAACAAATACGACCTATTGCAAAAACTGCCATGGGCATATCTAACTGCAGCGCTATTAATGATGTTGTTTACTATTTTACAGATTTTCAAAGATCGTAAAGTACTGCGTATTTTGGTAAATAGCATGCATGTTATCATTGCAATCTTGTTTGCTTTGCACACAATAACTTTAGGAGCTCGTTGGTACATATCTGGTCATGCGCCATGGAGTAACGCCTACGAAGCTATTGTTTATGTAGCTTGGGCAACGATGTTTTTTGGATTAGCTTTTGATAGTAAATCTAAGTTAACTGTTGCTTCATCTGCCTTTGTATCGGCAATTATTTTATCTGCAGCTTATATGAACTGGATTGATCCAGAAATTGCCAATCTACAACCAGTACTTAATTCCTATTGGTTAATGATTCACGTGGCTGTTATTGTAGCAAGTTATGGACCATTTGCTTTAGGAATGATTCTTGGTTTTGTATCGTTATTATTGATCTTTTTTACCAACGAAAAGAACAAAGCTAAAATGGATTTGAATATTCAAGAGATTACCTATATCAACGAAATGGCATTAACTGTTGGTTTGATTATGCTTACTATTGGTAACTTCCTTGGTGGACAATGGGCCAATGAAAGTTGGGGACGTTACTGGGGATGGGATCCAAAAGAAACTTGGGCATTAATCAGCATCATGGTTTATGCTTTTGTAATTCACGCTCGATTTGTACCGTCATTAAGAGGGAAATGGACGTTTAACCTGATGAGTATGTTTGCTTTCGTTTCGATTTTGTTTACCTATTATGGTGTAAACTTTCACTTGGTTGGACTGCATTCTTATGCAAGCGGTGAAGCCCATTCCTTAAGTTGGATCTGGTATTCACTAGGAACAATCACTTTTATTGGGGCGATTACCTATCCAAAATATAGAAAGTATTATAAGAAATAATAAGCATCTTTTGCTTCAAATAAAAAAGGTTCAACCATTAAGTTGAACCTTTTTTTGTGCTCTAATTTTTCTTTGGGCGTGCCCTACAGTTACTCTGGCTAGCGCCTCGCAACTTCGGGTCGGGCTATTCGTTCCCGCTTTTTTATCAATTGCCTCGGGTTTAAACCCGAGGCAATTGATAAAAAGAGCTCCACTGCTATCCCTCACGCAACGAGACGTTATAGCGTTAGCCCGCTTTTATAACTTCTTTAACCGTTTGCTCGTAATTACGAATACTCTTTGATTTTCGTATGTTTTTTGACACTTTGTGCGGATTCGAAAAAATAACAGAGAAGTACTCCCATAAATGGTGCATTTTCAATAAGATGTGCGTAGAACCAGATAAGGATTCGCTATATCCTGCGTATAAGGTGTCGTGAAATTCACTAAACAATTCCATTTTGTTTTTTGGGTATTCTAAGCTGTTGCTTTTTATCATACTGGGCAAAAAAGGATCTGCAATTAAGCCTCTACCTATCATCCAATGATCTATGGTAGGGAAACGCGCTTGCATTTCGTGAAACTTAGTTACTGTAGTAATATCACCATTATAATACAATTTTACTTTACTTTGATCTACGCAAGTTTGAAAAGCATCCAAATGTACACCACCTTTGTATAACTGTTTCCCTAAACGGGCATGTACAGCTACGTTTTTCACCTTATATTTTTCTAAAATAGGTAAAACATCTAATATTTCGTCCGTAGTATCGTATCCCAAACGCATTTTCATAGAAACTATGATATCTGATTCGTTTTGCACCTTGTGCAATATCTGCTCAATTTTCTCCGAATTTTTAATTAATCCAGAACCCATTCCACATTTAGTTACCATGGGGTAGGGACAACCTAAATTCCAGTTCAATTCTTTATAACCTAATTCCTGCACATACTTGGATACAAACAAAAACTCATCGGCATCATTAGTAATAATTTGCGGAATCACTTCAAGTTCGGAGTTGTTCTCGGGTAATAAATCACGCTGATAGGAGGATTTAATAACCATCTTTCCATTTAAGCGGATGTAAGGCGCATAAAAAGTATCTATTCCGCCAAAAATTTTGTTTTGCGCATTTCTAAAACGGAAATCTGTAAATCCTTGTAAAGGAGAGGAAAGTAAGGTGTAGTTCATGTACTGTTTAAAAAATGCAAATATAAGGTACTTTATATTGTTATGGTTTCCATTTATCAGATATGTTGACCAAAGTAGTTTTAAGAAAAAAAAACCAGACTCTAGTTTTGAAAGTCTGGTTTTAATGTAAATGCTATTGTATAAATTTCTATACCTTTCCTAAGGTATATAATTGCTCCATTGTAGGGCTTAAACTTCCGCCGGCAGGTTCTAATGTAATTCCAAAAGCTTCTGCATCACCAGTGCTGTTAACAGCAAAAATGCGTTGGTTGTTTTCATCAAACTTGTCTAGTAATCCAATGCTTGTTGGAGTCAAAGGATTCAGTTTTAGAGCCCAAACCTGATATACCATTCCTTTTGGAGGTTCTGGTAAGCCTGCCGCATCAACATAAACTACTTGAGTTTCTTTGTTCCAATATACTTTTGCAGATGATTCTGGTGCAACAGCCTGTCCACCTAAACTTACAACTGTATTCTTGGTATCTCTTACGACTGCAAGACCTATTTCGTTTTGCTTGTTTTGAAGTTCTAATTGATTAAGTTCTTTTTCAACTTTTGCTTTTTCAATTTCAGTACTTACAACCTGATTGCTGGTTTGTTCCAATTGATTGTATTGGAATCCAATACCAACCAATAGAAGAACGGCAGCTGCCCATCCAATGTATTGCGACCAGTTTCTTGATGTTTCCATTTCTATTACTGGGGCATGTTTTAGTTCTAGCTTGGCCTTAATCTTCTCATAATTAGCCACCGAATGGAAGGGTGAAAAACTAGAGGACAAGGCTACAATTGCTTTCTCAATGGCAATAATTTCATCCTTAATTTCAGGATGCGTATTAGCCATGGTAGTAACTTCTTCATTTTCGGTATCGCTTAGCAAACCATAAACGTAGAGTTCTAATATTCCGGAGTCATTATATTCTTTTGTTTCCATTATACTTTCAAATAGTTTCTTAAATCATTAATACAATTTCGATTGTGTGTTTTTACAGTTCCTAAAGGGATCTCCAACTCTTCCGAAGCTTCTTGTTGGGTATATCCTTTAAAGAACAATAAATCTATTATTTGTATACATTTTGGTTTGAGTCTTTTGACAAACTCTTGTATTCCAATTGTATCCACTTTGTTGACTAGTTTGTTACTGTCGTCTAATAGATTTACGAAATTATCTGAGGAAAGGTTTTTTTGACTGTTGTTAAAATTTTTAGATCGTAGTTTATCTATAGAAGTATTCCTTGCTATATTAAGGATCCATGTATAGAAGCGTCCTTTACTTTCATTATAGGAATCAATATTCTTCCAAATTTTAATGAATACTTCCTGAAGTACATCTTCAGCTTCTTCTCTATTTCTTACAAGAACATTAATAACTGAAAATAAACTTTTAGAATACATATCATATAGATGTGTAAAAGCTCTTTCGTCTTTCTTGTATATTAATACTAATAACTCTTCCTGGGTCATATACTTTATGTTTTACTCTTACAAACTTATACAAACTTATTTACAAATAGATAAATTATATTGATTGTCTGTGTAATTGATAAAGTAGCTTAAAATAATTGTGTTTTTATTTACATTTTAAGTACTTGAAAATCAAATGATTAAAAAATATATTAACTTTTTTTTAATTTTTTTAAAACCAAAAGGAAAACAATCCCGTAAATGCTTTTATAACCTTTTAAATTATAACAAAATGAAAAAAACAAAAATGGTATTAGGTCTTTCGCTAATTGCGATTTCAGGCTTAATCTTAGTAGCAGCGGATCACGTAGATGCTCCATCAGTAACAGGTAATGCAGCAGACATTACAGACATGTACACTTTTCAAGGACAAGAAACTAATAATTTAGTTTTTGCCGTTAACACTCAAGGGTTGTTAAGTCCTAATGCAACGGGTGCCGCAGCATTCAATGAAAATGTGATGATTGAAATTAACATCGACAATACAGGTGATAATGTGGAAGACTTGGTTATCCAAGCAATTAGAAAAGGAGATAAGATGTACTTCTTCGGACCATATGCTCCAGGAGCAACTGGAACATCCAGTACAATTAAAACTAGTGCCGCTTCAGGAAGTGTTGCCATTTCCAAATATGGTGCAACAGCAGTAACATCTACTGAAAACGGAATGAAATTTTTTGCAGGACCAAGAGACGATCCATTCTTTTTTGACTTAGGTCAATTTCAAGCAATCCTTGGCGGAAGCGCAACAGCGTTTAAAAATCCAGGTACAGATACTTTTGCAGGTTCAAATGTATTGTCAGTTGTGGTTGAAGTACCAAAAACAATGTTAGGTACAGCAGCCTCTTTAAATGTATGGGCAGAAACTAAGAAAAAACAATAATAAATTTTATTCTAAAAAATTCAAAATCATGAAGACAAATAAATTCAAAATCATAACTCTAGCACTTGTATGTGCAGTAGCTACAGTAAGCTGTAACGATGATGACAATAACGGAGATGCAATGGCAAGTGCTGACTTCTCAGGAACTTTTGTTCAACAAGATCAAATGGCTAGACCAGCTATAAACACAGTCTTTATTGCTTCGGGACAACCTAAAGATGACTTTAATGCGGCTATACCTTCTGCAATGGGAGCAAAATACCAGCCAATTTTCGAATCTAGATTAAAGGCGTTAAACCCTGGATATACAACAAATGCTTTAGGGTTGACCGCTGCCCAATTTACAGGAGTACTAGCAACTGATGTTTTAAACGTGAAAACTTCTGGAAAAACAACTTTTTTCGATGGTACTAATGTATTAACAGGTAGAGCTTTGGCTGATGATGTAATTGATGTTGAGCTAATCTTAATCTTTGGTGGGCCAACAGGTGGTTCTAATACTGGTCTTACTTCAGATCACGTAGATGCAAATGATAAAGCATTTACCACTTCTTTTCCTTACTTGGCTGCAGCCTGGTAATAAATTTTCAAAAAAACAGAGCTCTGTCAGAATTAGTGAGCTCTGTTTTTTTTTTCTAACAATAAACAAAACACATAGATTATGAAACCTTATAAACTTATCCCCGTCCTGGTTTTTACAATCCTTTTTATTTTCGCTTGCGATACTAAAAAACAGAACCAGATTACAAATACTTCCGATTATAATAAATACTTGAATGTTGATGGTAATGAATCATTGGATTTTGCAAATAAAGAAATTGATTTTTGGCAAAAAAAATACGATGCAGCTCCTAATCAAAAAAGTTACTTAGGAATAATTGCTTCTAAGTATGCCACTCTTTTTGAATATACGGGCGACATTAAAAATTTATATAAAACAGAAGATTTACTTGTCCAATCGAATGAAGCTAATAAGTATTCCAAAGTATCGACAATTCGTTCACTAGGAAGAAATTATATTGCGCAACATAGATTCAAAGAAGCGTTAGTTTTAGCTAATAAAGCTTTGGCTATAGGCGAAGGACGAAAAGAAACTCAGAAATTACTGTTTGATGTTCAGATGGAATTGGGAAATTTCGCTGAAGCAGAAAGTAATTTGAATGCTTTAAAAGACATGAATGATTATGATTATCTAATTCGTTTAGCAAAATGGAATGATCATAAAGGCGATTTGAAAACGGCGATTACATTTATGGAGAAAGCCAGAGATATTGCTGAGAAGGAAGATAATAAAACACTTAAAATATGGTCTTATTCGAATCTAGGTGATTTTTATGGTCACGCTGGAAGAATTCAAGATTCGTATGACAGTTACTTAAAAACATTAGCAATAGATCCCAATTATTCCTATGCATTAAAAGGAATTGCTTGGATTGTATTTTCTCATGAAAGAAATACTAAAGAAGCAAAAAGAATTGTGGAAGCTATTGAAATCACACACAACACTCCAGATTTTTATTTATTGAAATCTCAGATTGCCCAATTTGAAGGGGATGATGCAGCAGCTTTAGAAGATAGGAATGCTTATTTTGCAATGCTTGAAAAGAATAATTACGGAGCGATGTATAATAAATACAACACTTTGATTTATGCTGATGCAAAAGAAACAGCGCCTAAAGCATTAGAAATTGCAAAAATAGAAGTGGATCACAGACCTACACCAGATTCATATGATTTATTAGCTTGGTCTTATTTGAATATGGGACAAAAGGATAAAGCATTAGAAATTGCCAAGAAATATGTGGTAGGCAAATCATTTGAACCAAAGGTGCAATACCACTTGGCAATGATTTACAAGTCCAATAATGAGAACCAAAAAGTAGCACCTATAAAGGAAGAATTGCTTTCTAGTATGTATGAATTAGGTCCTAATTTAGAGAAAAAGGTTAATAAATTATAATCCCATCATGAGATATTTTTTTACAATTGTACTTGCCTTTTTAGGGTTGGTATCGCAAAGTCAGGTCCAAAAAGGAGTTGTTGTAGACGAATTTGGGAATGCAATTGAGAACGCTTATATCGTAAATACTAATTCGGAGGCACATGCACATACTAATGAGTTGGGAATGTTCAGCATTGATAAATCAGTAGTAGGAAATGTTTTGAAAGTAACTGCTTTGGGACACAAAAAGGCAAACTATACGATAATTGACTCAGAAAACAGAATTCTGTTGGAAGAGGATATCTTTAGATTAGATGAGATAGTGATTCAACAACAGCTTTCGGCAATGAATGTAATTTCAAAAATTGATTTACAAACTACACCGGTAAATTCTTCTCAGGAAATTTTACGGAAAGTTCCAGGATTATTTATTGGTCAACATGCTGGAGGAGGGAAAGCAGAACAAATATTCCTAAGAGGATTTGATATAGATCACGGAACTGACATTGCCATTTCTGTAGATGGAATGCCTGTAAATATGGTATCGCATGCACATGGTCAAGGCTACGCTGATTTGCATTTTGTGATTCCAGAAACGGTAGAAAAGATAGATTTTGGAAAAGGGACGTATTATGCCAGTAAAGGGGATTTTGCAACGGCAGGGTACGTCGCCTTCCAAACTAAAGAAAAGTTAGACAAGAGTAGTATAAGTGTAGAAGCGGGCCAGTTTAATACGCTAAGAACGGTAGGAATGTTTAATCTTTTGGGAAACCAGAAAAAACAAAGTTCCTACATCGCTACAGAATACATTTTGACGGATGGTCCATTTGAGTCACCTCAAAATTTTAATAGAATCAATTTGTTAGGGAAATATTCGGCAGTTTTGGATGACAATAGTAAGTTCTCAGTATCTGCTTCTCATTTTTCCAGTACTTGGGATGCATCTGGACAAATACCACAACGATTAGTAGATAATGGAACTATTTCTAGATTTGGATCAGTTGATGATACCGAAGGAGGGACTACGTCCAGAACAAATATTAATGCGTCGTTAAGCAAACCTATAGATGAAAATACGTTTTTGAAAGCCAATGCTTTTTATTCAAAATATGATTTTGAACTGTATTCTAATTTCACTTTCTTCTTAGAAGATCCGATAAACGGAGATCAAATCAAGCAAAAGGAAAACCGTTCTATTTATGGGATGAATGCAGAATTAAATAAGAAAGTAAAAAGTAATGATTGGGATGCTTCATTTCAATTAGGCGTAGGTTTTCGTGCTGATGCTACTATTGATACTGAACTGTCACACACCTTGAACAGAAGTATTACTTTAGAAAATATTAAATTAGGAGATATTGATGAGACCAATGCGTTTACGTACTTAAATTCAGAATTCAAATTCGGGAAATTGACGATCAATCCAGCAGTAAGATTAGATTATTTTAAATTTAATTACAGAGATAAGCTAGCTCCTATCTATAAAACACAGACCGAAAATGAGGTAAAAGTATCTCCGAAACTTAATTTTATATATTCACAAAATAACAATTTGCAATTTTTTGTAAAATCAGGAATTGGCTTTCATTCGAATGATACTCGCGTTGTGGTTCAAAATAATGGAAAACAAATTTTGCCTACTGCGATAGGAACTGATGTAGGAACGATTTGGAAACCTTTCCCAAGGTTAATTGTAAATTCGGCGTTATGGTATTTGTATTTACAGCAAGAGTTTGTCTATGTGGGAGACGCAGGGATTATTGAACCTAGCGGAAAAACAAGAAGAATGGGAGCAGATTTAGGATTGCGTTATCAATTGAATGATTGGTTGTATTTTGATGCTGATGCAAATTATACTTACGCCAGAAGCATTGATGAGCCTAATGGGCAAAACTACATTCCACTTGCACCAGATTTCACTTCTACTGGTGGTTTAAGCTTTCAAAAACGGAACGGACTTTCAGGAGGATTGCGTTACCGTTATCTAAAAAGTCGTCCTGCAAATGAAGATAATTCAATTGTAGCCAAAGGATATGCAATAGCAGATTTTAATATTAATTATGAATTTAAAAGTGTCACTTTTGGAGTTTCGGTAGAGAATTTATTGAATACAAAATGGAATGAAACTCAATTTGCCACTGAATCACGATTAAAAGATGAGTCTAACAGTGTTGAAGAAATTCATTTTACACCTGGAACACCGTTTTTTATGAAAGCAAGAATAACGTATAAGTTTTAGTAAAGAATAAATGATTTTGTTTGTTTTGTTAGAAAGGCCTGCCGTTACTACTTTTTGTGCGTCAGGCTTTTTTATTCCAGAAAGCTATGTACTAAAACGTAAATATGTCACGTATTTTTTTAACGTTTGTTCAATGAAAAATAGAGTTTAGAATAGACAGAAGTAATTTTGAATTTGTTTAATTTTATCAAAAATTAATTATGAAAAAGCTATTGGTACTAACGTGTAGTGCATTATTTCTTTTCAGTTGCCAAAATCAGGCACAAACCAAAAAATCAAATAAAAATAAAAGTGAAATCGCTATGGAAAAACAAAATATTTATCAATTTAAGGTCGAAG
Organism: Flavobacterium gillisiae; assembly: GCF_900107635.1. Lineage (GTDB taxonomy): Bacteria > Bacteroidota > Bacteroidia > Flavobacteriales > Flavobacteriaceae > Flavobacterium > Flavobacterium gillisiae. The sequence continues at coordinate 145,475 of NZ_FNRD01000003.1, read as the reverse complement.
ATTTATCAGGAAATGTGTTCGATTTCGCGAGCCTAAAAGGAAAAAAATTAATGATTGTAAATACGGCGTCAAAATGTGGGTTAACGCCTCAGTACAAAGATCTTGAAGTGATTTATAAAGAATACAAAGACAAAGGATTTGTGATTGTCGGTTTTCCTGCAAACGATTTTGCATCGCAAGAACCGGGTACTAACGAGGAAATCGCTTCTTTTTGCCAACTTAATTATGGCGTTACTTTTCCTATGATGGACAAAGTATCTGTAAAAGGAGATGATATGTGTGCGATATACCAATTTTTGACACAAAAGTCTAAAAACGGGGTACAAGATTCAGAGGTGTCGTGGAATTTTCAAAAATACCTAATCAATGAAAACGGTGAATTAGAAAAAGTGATTGCACCTCAAACATTACCTACTGATGCGTCTGTTATCGACTGGATAAAAGCATAGTTTTTTTTAGTTTACAGTATAAAAAAAGCGATTTTCATTTAAGAAAATCGCTTTTTTTATTATTCCAAAATTAGCTGCATAAAAACAGAGTGCAACCAGCGGTCAAATTTAAATCCAGAATCTTTTATTATTCCTGCGGTTGTGAATCCAAATTTTTCATGAAAGACTACACTACTTTGATTTTCTGCATCAATAACGGCAACCATCGTGTGCAGTCCTTGTTTTTTAGCTAAGACAATTAATTCTTGTAGCAGTATTTTTCCAATTCCTTTGCCATGAAAATCATTGTCCACATAAACGGAATGTTCTACGGTATATTTATACGCTTCTCTGAATCGGAATTCACTGTACATTCCAAAACCGGTAACAACTCCATCTAATTCAGCTACAATAACAGGGAATCCTTTAGCGATTTTATCCTCTAAAATTGTCTTTTGCTGTTCATAGCTACGCACATTATAATCATATAAGGCCGTTGAGTTTAAGATGTTATAGTTGATGATATCTAATATTGCTTGAGTGTCCTCAGCTTGGTAAGGTCGAATTTTGATTTCCATTTTGATCAGTAAAATTTATTTCCAAATTTAAGAAAAATCAGTTAAAATGCGACGAAAAGAAGGAGCAAGTTTGTAACTTTGCTTGGACTAAGGTTTTGAAGAATATTAGAGACTTTAAACCTTAAACTTTAAACTAAAATTTAATGATTTACCCCAAAATACCTTTAGCGCAAAGCATTATTCAAACTTGTTTAGCCAAAGGAATTACCACCATAATAATTTCTCCAGGATCGAGAAATGCTCCTTTAATTATAGGTTTTACAAATAATCCTGCATTTGATTGCTACAGTATTGCGGACGAGCGCTGCGCTGCTTTTTTTGGTTTAGGTATAGCCCAACAGACTAAAAAACCAGTAGTATTAATTTGCAGTTCTGGTTCGGCATTATTGAATTACTATCCTGCTCTTGCAGAAGCTTACTACAGTCAGATTCCATTGATTGTCATTTCTGCTGACAGACCACAAAGCAAAATTGATATTGGTGACGGACAAACCATCCGTCAGGAAAATGTATTTGCAAATCATTCTTTATACAATGCCAATTTGAGCGAAATGGTTTCTGTTGAAAATGACAATAAAATAAAAGAGGCGATTGACATTTCAATTGCTCAAAAAGGCCCTGTACATATCAATGCGCCTTTTGAAGAGCCTTTGTATGAAACAACTTCTGAGCTTGCCGTGAGTGTGAGTGTTACCGCTTCCGCAAAAGATACGCAGTCACTTTCACACGATAAGGTAGCCGAGTATGCGACGATTTGGAACCAGGCTACAAAAAAAATGCTATTAGTAGGCGTGAATTACCCTGATGCCATTAGTGAAAGTATAATCGAAAATTTAGCTGCTGATGAATCGGTGGTAGTTTTGACAGAAACGACGTCAAATGTACATCATCCTAAATTTATCAATACCATAGATACTTTAATCACTCCTTTTACTAGTGCGGATTTTGAGGATTTTCGTCCTGAGATATTAGTCACTTTTGGAGGGATGATTGTTTCGAAGCGGATTAAAGCCTTTTTACGAAAATACAAACCAAAACACCATTGGCATATCGATTCTCTAAGAGCGTACGATACTTTCAATGCGTTGACAAAGCATTTTGAAGTAGAACCAAATTTATTCTTCGACGTGTTTTTACCGTTGACAAGATCAGTTGAGAGCAACTATTTCAAGAATTTGGATGCTGTCAATAAATTACGTGAACAAAAAAGCAAGATCTATTTAGATAAAATCCCATTCTCGGATTTTAAAGTTTTCGAAAAAGTGATTCCGAGTTTACCAATGAATTCACAGTTGCAAATCAGTAACAGTTCTGCCATTCGTTACGCACAGCTGATTGCTATTGATCCATCCATTGAGGTGTATTGCAATCGAGGAACTAGTGGAATTGACGGAAGTACTTCTACCGCAATTGGTGCGGCTGTTGCCAATGAAAAACAAACCGTATTTATAACGGGTGATATTGGTTTTTTATATGATAGCAATGCCTTATGGAACAATTATATCCCAAAAAACTTCAAAATAATTTTGATTAATAATGGAGGAGGAGGCATTTTTAGAATTTTACCAGGACATGAGGAAACGCCTGTTTTCAATACTTTCTTTGAAACCTCTCACTGTTTAACCGCAGAACATTTAGCTAGGATGTACGGTTTTGAATATACTATTGCTAGTGATGAGTTAAGCTTAGAAAAAGGTTTAGCTACTTTATATGGTCAAAATGAAAAGCCCGGAATACTGGAAATTTTTACACCAACGCTTGAAAACGATTCTATTTTATTGCAGTTTTTTAAAGAGTTGTTGTAATCTGTAGAATTAAAAATAGCGGTTTGTTAAAATAAATTAGACTAACTGAGTTTTAATGGGAAATTGTTGATTTTACTGTTGAAAACAGTTTTTCAAGGCCTTTTGCGTCATATTTCACCTTGTTTTGGTTGTGTTTTGATTAATTTATTAAGAAAACTAAGCGCTCTTATAAATAAATGTTTAAATTTGAGAGTATAATAAACTATTAACTAAACTATTAAATTTTTATTTATGAGCAAGAGAGACGAATTAATTGAAAAGTATGCTGCAGATTTAAAAGATAAATGTGGTGTAACTCCAGATATGGATTTATTGACAAAAGTAACTATTGGTTGTGGCCCGTCAATTTACAACGCAGATGCTGCAACAGTGGCTGGAAGCCAGCAAGCAGAATTAGATACAGTTAAAAATAATTTCCTAATCAAAAAATTAGGTTTAGCAGATGGAGCAAATTTAGACGCAGGTATCGATGCAGTAATGGAGAAATACGGTCGCTCTAATAAAAATAAATACAGAGCTGTTGTCTATTACCTATTAGCAGTTCACTTCAAAAAAGAAAGTGTTTACAATTAATATTTTTTTTTATAATATGAAAAAAGCGCCTTATGGGCGCTTTTTTTGGTTCTGTCTCATCTCTATAAATAACATTGTAGGTAGTGAGTCTTTACTATATTTATTCCTCAAGCAACTGTTTTATCTGAAGATTAAATTTTTTCCCGCCATAGTTGGCGAAACCCTCATGGTGTAATCTCATTATTCCAAATTTATCCAAAACAACGGTAGTAGGTAATGAACTAGAATAAATTTCTTGAGGTACGGCTGATACGGCTTGAAAAATGGGTAACGAATACTTTTTCTTGTCTAAAAACTGCTTTCCCGTGGCTATATTATCATCCATGTTGATCATCAAAAAAACAATTTTATCATTATTTTTAAATTCAGAGTGGAATTTTTCTATAGAAGGAAATTCAGCAACACATGGTGGACACCAAGATGCCCAAAAGTTGATGAAAACAACTTTACCTTTCAAGTCAGCTGTATTCTTAACATTGCCTTCGTAATCTTTAAAATCAAAATGATTGCGGAGTATATTGTCTGAAGAGTTAACTGATGAAATCTCAGCGTTGAAAAGACCAGTGAACATCAACTGCTTGATGAGAAAAGATTTTGCGTCCGGGCTGAATAGTAGAATAGCAATAAAGATTAGGAATACAATTGTCGATAAATTTTTCTTAATCATTTTTAGATTAATGAGTTGTTTGGATTGTTTCTCGTCACTGTTTTTTCCTGTCATTATTACTTGTGTTAGATTATACTATTTTTGGGGTAGAGAGCGCTTTTCTCTTTGGGTAATCATATGATTTTTAACGAATAGGTACTGGAAAAACGGGCAAACTCGCATGTCCTAATTCATCTATTGCTTGAACGGCAAAAAGAAAATTATCCTTAGAATACGGTATTGTTGCATTGGTGTCTGTTACGAAAATCATTTTCTCCCAGTTTGTGGCTGATGTTTCTCTAATTAGAACCTGGTACCCGTACGTTTTTTTATTATCAGCTGCTTTCCAAGCCAATGTTGAGAAATTAGTTAGGTCTTTTACCTCAATTCCCACATTGGTAGGTGATTTTGGTGCCCAAGCTAAATTAGCCAATGTGGCTAAATTTGATGCAGCTATTTTGCGTAGGTATTCAAAGTCCATAAATTCAGGTAAGTCGCCATATTTAACCGTATTTTCAGTTCGTAAGTCCTGGTGCTGGTGATTATAGTTTTCGTTCATCTCGCAAAAACGAACAGCGGTAAAACCATTTTGACTAAAAGGAGTATGATCGCCACCACGTAAAAAACGATCGTTTCTGTAGACAAGATTGACCTCTAACTGATCTACGTATTGATCAGTTGCTGTTTTGATGTAGCGGGCTAATAACCTGGAAGGGCTGTCGTTGTCTCTATTGGTTAGTTTTCTCATTTTTGCTTCGTCCTCCGTTTCAAGATAAGGAGTCGCTTCACTAAATACTCTTACTTTAGTATTGTCTCTTAGGTTTGTTCCGCTAGACAAGCTGTTTCCTATCATATCGTTGTTGAGCATGGCGACAATGTTCCAATTTTCTTGCTTGGCAAGCTCTGCCAAATGTCTGGCGCCATACAATCCTTGCTCTTCTCCTGTAACTGCTACAAAAAGGATGGTGTAAGGAAAAGATCTTTTACTCATTATTTTAGCTAGTTCCATCATGGCGGCAACGCCAGAACCGTCATCATTTGCTCCGGGAGCATCTGATTTAGCATCCATAACATCGGTAACTCGCGAGTCGAGATGTCCGCTGATAATCAAAACACGGTCATCGCCGGAATCTGTTCCTTTTAAGGTTGCCATTACATTCCCCAGTTGGCTATCAACAGCTATTCGTCTTCCATCTGCTTTGATGGTAAAATAATCTATTTTTGACGTAAGTCGGCCATTTGATTCTAAAGCGTATTTTTCGAATTCAGATTTCACCCATTGTTGTGCTGCTCCGATGCCTCGCGTTTTACTTTTGGTATCGCTTAAGGTATGGCGGGTTCCAAAGGAAACAAGTTTTTTTACGGTGTTTTCAAGACTTTCAGCTTTGACTTCAGTAATCATTTTTTTGATTTCGGGATCATCAACAGTGATTTGGGCGAAGCTGATTTGGGTGAAAAACAATAAGGTAAGGAGGTAACAGAAAGGATTTGGTTTCATTTGTTTTTTGATGTTTTATTTTGAGAATTTAAAATTAAGTAAAAAAAGAAATTTAATAGGTAGAAAAAATAATTTTAATAGTTGTTTAATGAGTTTTAAGGAGCTTTTTGTTGGTTTTGTAGAAAATGAAACGTTGTAATTTAGCCCCGATAGAAGCGCGTATCCTTTTTGGGCTGGGGTTTAGCCCAAAAGATACTGCGGATAGCGGGACGAATCGTTTTTGTAATTTATGTTGTTTTTGCTTCTAATAAGGAAAATACGAGGGAATTGTATGATGGGATGGGTTTACTATTTTCAAACTTCGTACCTTTGCGCCTTAGAAAATTGAATAAAATGATTGAAATAGGAAAATACAATACGCTTACAATACTTCGTGATACTAAAGTTGGTTTATTTCTGGGTACGCCAGAGACCGATCCTGAGGGAATACACGACATACTTTTACCCAATAAATATGTGCCTAACGAATTTGAGATAGGTGAGGAGTTGATTGTTTTTGTTTATTTAGATCATGAAGAACGTCCTGTAGCAACAACGCTTGAGCCTTATATTTTATTAAATGAATTTGCGCTTTTGCGTGTGAATTATGTTAATCAGATTGGTGCTTTTATGGATTGGGGAATGGAAAAAGACATTCTGGTTCCGTTTAAAGAACAGGCTCGTCCTATGGAAAAAGGAAAGCGCTACTTAGTGTATCTTTATATGGATGAGAAAACAAATCGATTAGTTGCTTCAAGTAAGACGAATCAGTTTCTTAAAAATGAAGTGCTTACTGTTGAAAAAGGAGAAGAAGTAGAGCTGATCGTTTCTCATATAACTGAAATAGGAATCAATGTAATTATCAACGAGCAGTTTAAAGGCTTGTTGTATAAGGATGAGGTATATGATGATGCTATTCGTACGGGAGATCGTATGCGTGGTTACATTAAAAATATTCGTCCTGACAATAAAATTGATGTTTCTCTACAGATTCAAGGATATCAAAGTATCGAGCCTAATGCAGATATTATTCTAGATGAATTAAGAGCAAGCCGTGGTTTTTTAAGATTGACTGATAGTTCACATCCAGAAGATATTAAGACTGTTTTAAAAATGAGTAAGAAAACATTCAAAAAAGCGATTGGAGCTCTCTATAGAGAAAAGCTAATCGAAATTAAAGAAGACGGGATATACCTGATTAAAGAATAATAAAAAAAAGACTAACCGTTTTGGGTTAGTCTTTTTTTTGCCTAAAATGAAAGCTTATTCATTAGCCTGTACGGTTTCAGCTTTTTCTACAATTTCTTTTATGACTTCGTCAAGTTCCCTGCTTGAAATCATTACATTGTCTAAAAGGAATTTTTTATCCTGTTCGGAGTTATCAGGATCTTTTAAAAGTTCTACAATAGCTATTAATCTTGATAGTGGGGTTCTAACCACATGAGACTGTATCCAAGTTATTTCTTTGAGTAAATCATTTTGTTTTTCTATTTTTTTAGTATGAAGTAAGGTTTCCTGGAAGCTATCATTCAAGTGGTCAAATAACCTTGGAATTAAAGAACATATTAAAAAACTTATAAAAATCAGGTTTGAAAATACAGCTAGAAGTTCATATAGTTTAAAATAATTATTATGAATTAATATTAGGTCTGAATAATATAACGAAATATAAAGTATTGTTATGTATAGGTTTAAAAGTGCTGGTGTGTATTTGTTTTTAAAAGAATATATAAAGACAGACAAAAAACAGGAAGCAAGTAAATAGAGCGTACTATTAAGACCTACATAATAAATCAAAGTAAAACTAAGTACGTACATGGTGCCTATGAATAATAATTTTCTGTATTTTATTTTGATTCCTTTTTTGAAACCTACTATCATCACGATTAAAACAGAGAATACGTCAATTATTGCTAAGGTATAATACCCCATATCTAAAGCCCAAATTAATGAGGGGATAAAAGCGATAATACTAAAAGGAATTGTAAAAACAATGGTATTAGAAAACATGTCGTCTCTCCAATATTTCAAATTTCTATTTTGATCTAAAGAAATTAGAATATTATGTTTTATGGTCGAGACATATTTTTTCCAAAATTTCATTAAGTACTGAATTAAATGAATAACTATTTGATAATGAGTAGCGATTCTTAAATATACTGATTATATTGTTAAAAACGAATGAAAATAATTTATTCGCTTTACTGAAAGGCTGCTTTTATTTTTCTGAATTTAGTTTTGTGGAGAATTGTTTTTCTATCGTAATCGAAATAAAGAAGACGAGATATACCTGATTAAAGAATAAAAAAAAGAAAGACTAATCCAAAAGGGTTAGTCTTTCTCTCTTAAATGCCATTTCATAAAATATAAAACGACACCAAAATAATTACAATTTCATTTGTATAGTAGTTCTATTGCTTTTGCAATTAGTTTTCTAGTATAAATACTATTTTTAAAATATTGACTCAAGCATAAAATTACTTCAATGAATACTTGTCTTTAGATGTTCAAACATTTACTTAGCAGCTAAGAATCAATTTCACATTAAAAGCCATTGGTTTTGTATATATATTGCAAGATTCTTTCTCTAACATTAGTCAACTTATCCAATATGGTAAGTGAGAAAAGAATTCTATTTTTTTAACCGTCGGTGTTACTCTTTATTTTTTTGCTGGTTTTATAAATGATTTTCTCATTAGCTCGATTGTCAAAGTAACAGAATTTAGTACCATAGAACAAGGAGCGACAAAATTTTTAATTGAATTCAAATTATTCTTTTTTTAGGTTAATAAATCAGTGAAGTATAATTGCTAAATCAGGATTTTTTATTCCTATTCTGCTGATTAGCATGATCTAAAATTAGTCATTATAGTAGTTGACCACTGTTAATAAGTTATTTTTTTTTAAACTTTAACACTTTACAGCCGTTTTGTAAAGGAAGGATTTCCAAAGCTTCCCTCATAGAATAGTATAAAATGCAAAAAATGATTTATTTTTACACTTAAATAATTTAAATCAATTATAATGGATTGGATCACTGCCAAAGAATACGAAGATATCACCTATAAGAAATGCAATGGAGTCGCTAGAATAGCGTTCAATAGACCCGATGTCCGCAATGCTTTTCGTCCAAAAACAACAGCTGAGTTATACAACGCATTTTATGATGCACAAGAGGACACTTCAATTGGGGTTGTTTTGTTATCTGCTGAAGGTCCTTCGTCTAAAGATGGAGTATATTCTTTTTGTAGTGGTGGAGATCAAAATGCGCGTGGTCATCAAGGGTACGTGGGAGAAGACGGTCAACATCGTTTGAATATATTAGAAGTACAACGTTTAATCCGTTTTATGCCAAAGGTAGTAATTGCTGTAGTTCCTGGTTGGGCAGTAGGAGGTGGACATAGTTTACATGTAGTTTGCGATCTAACACTTGCGAGCAAAGAACACGCTATCTTTAAACAAACAGATGCTGATGTGACTAGTTTTGATGGTGGTTATGGTTCAGCTTACCTTGCAAAGATGGTAGGACAGAAAAAAGCACGTGAGATTTTCTTTTTAGGGCGCAATTATTCAGCTCAAGATGCAATGGATATGGGAATGGTAAATGCCGTTATTCCACATGCAGAATTAGAAGATACCGCTTATGGGTGGGCACAAGAAATATTAGGCAAATCACCCATGGCTATTAAAATGCTAAAATTTGCGATGAACCTGACCGATGACGGAATGGTAGGACAACAGGTTTTTGCAGGTGAAGCTACACGATTAGCCTATATGACTGAAGAAGCCAAAGAAGGTAGAAATGCTTTCCTTGAAAAACGTAAGCCAAACTTTGAGAAAAAATGGTTACCATAAAAAAGTTTGAATTTTGAAGTTGATTTTGATAACATACTTTAAACGTTTTGAATACTGAACTTTTAACAAAAAATAAATGGAGAACTTCTCAAACGAGACCATCGATACAACGCAGCTTCCTAAATTTGAAGAAGTAGAATTCACTGTTTTACATGCTGATTATTGGAAAGTAACCTTGCTTAATGTCTTTTTCTTTTTTTTACTCGCGGGAGCAGGCTTGGGAGTATTGCTGTTTCTCAATCGAGGATTATTAGTTTTTGCGGTTGGGATTTTAGCAGCTTATTTTATATTTCTTTTTCTTGTTTTGTTACTTTCGAGAATTAGCTATAAGAAAAAAGGATTTGCATTTAGGACTCATGATGTACTTTTCAGGCATGGAATTATAGCGACAAATACAATTGTAATTCCTTATAACAGAATTCAACATGTGGCTTTACATGAAGGTTTAGTTTCGAGGTATTTTGGATTAGCAAAAATTGAAGTTTTTACCGCGGGTGGTAGTTCGAGTGATTTAGAAGTTCCAGGAATAGCGATAGATCAAGCAGAAAATATTAAGCAATTGTTGATGGGGAAAATACAAAAGCAATTGTAATGGTGGAGCAGTTCAATCAGCCTCAAAGACAGTCCGCTGTTGGCATTGTAATACTTTTTTTTGATACCATTCAAAAGTGGGGACGTGCTTTATGGCCTGTGTTGTTAGTCTATGTTGTTAGGTTTGACGATTCAAATAAAGTTTATATCTTTTCGGGTATTGGAGTTTTTTTAATAGTAACGGCAGTAGTAGCCTATTTGAAATATTTGAACTTTACTTTTTACCTACAGGATGAAAATGAAGAGTTTATTATTAGCGAAGGAATTTTTAATAAAACAAAAACGATTATTCAACTGGATAAAATCCAGCAAGTAGATATAAATCAGTCTTTAATTCAGCGTTTTATAGGTGTTTATGAGTTGAATGTGGATACGGCCGGAAGTGCTAAGAAAGAAGGAAGGATTAAAGCAATTTCGCACCCGTTAGCCTTAGCTTTAAAAGCTAGATTATTGGCTGATGAGAAGAAAACTTCGATTTTATCAGATGAGCAAACGATTGTTCAAGAGAAAAGTGTCGAGAAAGAGTCGATCGTTAAGATTAGTTTCTTGAGCTTGTTAAAAGTAGGGATTACTTCTAATTATGTGAAAACTTTGGGATTGATCTTGGCTTTTTTTACAACTTTATATGAACAAAGTAAAAGCTTTATAGCAGACGCAGATTTTGACAAAGAGCAGTTTGATGCCTATGTAGAACAGCGTTCAGTAATTAGTTCGATTGTCTTTTTTTTCATCTTAATGTTTGCTTTGGTTTTGATAATCAATTTAGCTCGGGTTGTCTACAAGTATTTTGATTATAAGGTGGCTAAACAAAACAGTTCATTGTTGCTTTCTTTCGGACTGTTAAGTACTAAGAATACTATCGTAAAGCCAGAAAAAGTACAAATAGTCACTGTTACCAGAAATTATTTTCAAAAGAAAATGAATATTTTGGAAATTAAAATTAGGCAAGCAACGAGCAGTGATAAAGAGAATAGTAAAACTGTAATTGAAATTCCGGGTTGTAATGAAACTGAAAAAGAGGCTGTTTTTAAACTGTTATTTCAAAAAATACCTGTAAAAGGAATTGTTTTAAAACCGAATTACCGCAAGCTTGTTTTTTCCATCTTTCTGTCAATGCTGCTGCCTGTAGTTGCTTTTTTTGCTTTTGCAAAATATATTCAGCCATTGTTTTATGATTATACCTATGCGGTAGTACTGTATCTGTTGTTTGTAGGGCTAATTGTTTATTTTGGTTTTCAGAATAATAGGCTTTATATTAACGATGACTTTATAATTAAACAAAGCGGTGCTTGGGATATTGATAATAGAATAATTGAACCTAGTAAAATCCAGGCTATTACTACTTCGCAGTTGTTTTGGCACAAGAAGGCTAATATTGGGTCGATAATAATACATACAGCGGGAGGGAACCTTACGTTTCAATTAGGAGACTTTAGTACCATAAAACACTATGTTAACCTATGGCTGTACAAGGTCGAAACGTCTAATGATAATTGGATGTAAGCTATTAAAAAAGCTTAAAAAAGAATGAATTATAAAAATATAGTAAAATAAAACAAAATGAGACATTGGATTGAAGCAGCAAGAATAAGAACATTACCCTTATCCGTTTCTGGTATAATTGTGGGAAGTATGTATGCCTTGGCAAACCCAACGGATAATATACTTACTCCTACAGAAGTATTTAACTGGAGGATATTTGGTTTTGCCATATTAACGACGCTTGGATTGCAAATTTTATCCAATTTTGCCAATGATTATGGTGACGGGATAAAAGGCACGGATAATGAAGATCGTGTTGGGCCTAAACGTGCAATTCAAAGTGGCGTGATTACTCCACAAGCAATGAAAGTAGCAATTATAATTACTTCCTTGCTTACGTTGCTTTCAGCTGTATTGTTGATCTATTTCGCATTTACTGATACAAACCTTTTCTATTCGCTGTTCTATTTGGTATTAGGAATACTGGCTATCTTATCGGCAATCCGATACACAATTGGGTCAAAGGCTTATGGATATCGTGGACTTGGTGATGTATTTGTATTCGTGTTTTTTGGATTGGTGAGTACCTTGGGAGTGAATTTTTTGTATTCAAAACAAATAGATATCGAACTCTTTTTGCCGGCAATGGCAATAGGCTTTTTGAGCGTTGGTGTTTTGAACTTGAATAATATGCGTGATGAAGAGTCAGATAGGAAGGTAGGAAAGAATACGTTGGTTGTTAAAATGGGTGGTAAAAAAGCAAAACTATACCATTACTTTTTAGTTACTTTTGCTATGTCTTTGGTATTGATTTTTGCCTTAATTAATAGTTTTAAGTTTGATCAGTATTTATTCTTATTGGCTTACATCCCTTTAACTAAACATTTAAGTAACGTTTATAAAAACAAAGATCCGAAGGCATTAGATCCTGAATTAAAAAAATTAGCATTGAGTACATTTGCACTTTCAGTACTGCTGGCTTTGTGTATGATTTTTTTCTTTTCTGATTTAATTGTTAATAATTCTTAAACATAAAGTATATGAAAATTACATTTTACGGACACGCGTCTTTGGGAATCAAAGTAGGTGGGAAGCACATTTTAGTAGATCCGTTTATTTCGGCTAATCCGTTAGCTGAACATATTGATATCAATACGCTAAAAGCAGATTATATTTTACTGACGCATGCACATGGCGATCATATTCTGGATGTCGAAGCCATTGCAGAACGCACGAATGCAGTTATCGTTTCAAATGCTGAGATAGCAGGACATTATGCGGCTAAAGGGTTTCAGGCGCATCCCATGAATCACGGTGGAAGCTGGACTTTCGATTTCGGGAAAGTAAAATATGTAAATGCCATTCATTCGAGTACTTTTCCTAATGGCGCAAGCGGTGGTAATCCCGGTGGTTTCGTTATTGAAGGAGAGCACAAGAACATCTATATCGCAGGCGATACTGCGCTAACAATGGACATGAAGCTGATTCCGATGCGCACCAAGCTAGATTTGGCAATTCTTCCTATAGGAGACAATTTTACTATGGATGTTGAGGACGCTATTCTGGCTTCAGACTTTGTACAATGTGATAAAGTGCTCGGGTATCATTATGACACCTTTGGTTATATCGAAATTGATCACAAAGCAGCTATTCAACAATTTTTCGACAAAGGAAAAGATCTGATGTTGCTAAAAATAGGAGAGAGTATCGAATTATAAAAAGAATTAGGAGCTATTTCCAGCTGTGTGTTACAATCTTATGTGCCGAACACCGGCACATAAGGATTTCCACTTCCATCTGGGCTAATTGCGAATCGTTAACACAAAATACATCAGTGAACAAAGTAATTTTTCTGCTATTGATTAGCATTTTTTATCAGTCGGGATTTGCTCAACAAGATGGTTATTGGGACAAAGATAGAGCCACTACTAAAGAAATTATCGTTTCTGCAAGAGATCGGATTGTCATTAAAACCGACGATTTTCCTATTGGAACCACAGAGTTAATTTACAGGATAACCCTTTTGGATGACAATCAAAAAATGGCTGGAAGTTTGGTTTCGCTTTTAAAAGCAATTCCGGATCCTACAGGAATCAGCCAAGGCTCTGCTGGTGCTGTTTTTTTGCTTTCGCGTATTTCAGGAGATGATAAAAGTAAGTATGCTGTTTTTTCATCAAATGAACTGGCGTTAGCGTATCAAAAAACTGGTAAAATGGATGACGCCTGTTTAGCGCAGGAGACTCCGTTAAGCAAAGATGCAAAGCGACTGTCAATCGATAAGTCATCTTGTTTGAAAAATACAACGGATAATCTTTGGTTTGGTTTTGAGAGCTCTAACTGGATTATGAAACAAAAAATCATTCTCGAAGTAGTGCCTTGGGTAGATAGTAAATTAAGCAGAGGCTGGACTTTAGAAAATAGAAAATTCATAATCAACCAATGTAAAACTTCGGCATTAGCTAGAAAGCTGGCCAACTCTGACGATTTTTGTATTTGTATTGAGGAGAAAATTCAAAAAAAGTATAAGTTTCAGGAATTTCAGAATCTACTCGTTATTGAACAAGCCAAAGTGTATAAGGATAATGGAGAAAGCTGTATTAATGAAACGGGCGTTTCTAAGGGAATCTATAGTGATTTGCGTAGTCAAGCCTTAAATTTTACTAAAAAGGGTGATTATGGTAATGCAATTGTGCAATACTCTAGGATAATTAATGATGGAAAAGCGACTGCAATAGATTACAGTAACATTGGCTTTGGTTATATTGTAACCAAACAATATGGAAAAGCGATTAAGTTTCTGAAAGAAGGTGAGAAGTTGGACGATACAGAGTTGTTAGTGAAACTGAATTTGGCGCATGCGTATCTACTGAACGATGAGTTTAGAAATGCAAAATCAATTTACAAGGAATACCAATCTCAAAATGTAAACGACAGTCTAAGCTGGATTCAAAAAATAAAACATGATTTTGCCATCTTTAAAAAGGCAGGGGTTCAAAGTGATGATTTTGAGAGAGTTTTAAAATTGTTAGCAAATTAGAAAACATGAAAAAAGTAATTGGTTATTTGCGATTAGTAGGTTTGCTTTTTCTTTTTGTAGGGATAGTATTAAATCTCCAAATGTATATTTATGAGGAAATGCCAACTTATTTATTTCTTGTGTTGTGTGTTTTCGGAATTTTATTAATTGGATTATCTTATTTAATAAAGCCTAAATCCTAATTTGAATTGTCAATTTAAGTGCACTAGAGAATACTATTGAAGAAAAACTTAGTGAACCTTGCGAAAACCTTAGTGCCCTTAGCGGTTAAGAAAAATATGAAAGCAACTTACCACAAATACATGCTGGAATTCAAACGTCCTTCTGGAACTTCTAGAGGTGTTATGACGGAAAAAGAAACCTGGTTTTTGGTCCTTGAAAAAGACGAAAAAACGGGAATAGGAGAGTGTGGTATTTTGAGAGGATTAAGCGTTGATGACCGTCCAGATTACGAAGAGAAATTGCAGTGGACATGTGCTAATATTCATCTCGGTGAAGACCAACTTTGGGAAGCCTTAATCGAGTTTCCTTCGATACAGTTTGGAGTAGAAATGGCTTTCCGATCGTTGCATAGTGAAACCCCTTTTTTACTATTTCCTTCGGAGTTTACTGAGGGTTTAAAATCAATCCAAATCAATGGTCTCGTTTGGATGGGTGAAGCGGCTTTTATGAAACAGCAAATAGAAGAAAAATTAGCGCAAGGATTTACTTGTGTGAAACTTAAGATTGGAGCGATAGATTTTGATAAGGAGCTGGGTTTATTGCGTTATATTAGGCAGTATTTCACTCCAGAACAAGTTGAAATTAGAGTAGATGCTAACGGTGCTTTTGGTTTAAATGACGCTTTAGATAAAATAACGCAATTGTCTGAATTTAAACTACATAGTATAGAGCAGCCAATACGAAAAAACAATACTGACAGGATGGCAGAGTTGTGTAAAAGTACTCCATTGCCTATTGCTTTAGACGAAGAGCTGATTGGTGTATTTACAGTAGAGAAAAAAGAGCTGTTATTGCTAAAAACGAAGCCTCAATACATCATTTTGAAACCTAGTTTTATAGGTGGTTTTCGGGGCACTAAAGAATGGATTTCATTGGCTAAAAAGCACCAGATTGGATGGTGGATTACGTCTGCTTTGGAGAGTAATGTAGGTTTAAATGCAATTGCTCAGTGGACTTTTTTGCAAGATAATTTGATGCCTCAAGGCCTCGGAACAGGTGCTCTTTATACTAATAATTTTGACTGTCCTTTAGATGTATCTGATGGACATCTTTGGTATAGGAAAGCAAGCGATTGGCAATTTAATATTGATGAATTGTCAATTTTGTAAAAGGAATTTTAGTTATTAAATATTAAAAAAACCGATTTTCACACGCTTGTGAAAATCGGTTTTTTCATAAAAAACAGTCGCTGTTTTTTAAATATAAAGTGACTTATAATTTGGCGTAAATAGCAAAATTAATTGAGGGAGCTAAGGGGGCGTTGTCATTTCCAAAAGCTCCAAATGCCGAAATATTAGCTCCGTATTTGTCTGGAGAAAACTCATAATTATATTTTAATCCTACTGCATTATAGGTTTGACGGTCTAAATAAGACGGCCATCTTGTCAAGTTAGTAGTGAATGCACTTTCTTTTGCAACAGGATTTTTAGTATCTAAAGCAAGTATAAGGTGTCCTTTTGGATTAATGTTATAACCAATTTCGGCAGCAAATTTCAAATAATCGGAGTAGTTATTCGTCATATATCCATAACCAATGTTTCCAAAATAATACCATTTCCCAGTGCTAGTTCCGGCACTCAAATAAGGAAGATAAGTGTTGGCGTTAAAATCAGTGCTTAAGCCGGTAATTAGATCGTTTTTAGAAGTGTTGGCTTGGTACTGTAATCCAGTGCTAATTTTCCATTTTTCATTATAGATTTTGTATTTTAGTCCAAGAGTTAGGTTACCTAGCCCGGAAAGATTTCTAGATGTGTTATTTACAACCGTTTCGAAACCAGCGAATTTTATTGGAACAATAAGTAAAGCTTCTAGTTTGTCAGTAATACCGTATTCACTGTATAGTTGTGTGGTAATATCAGTATAATCAGCTGCTAGGGTAGTGTTTATTCCATTTATTTGTGCTTTATTGTAAAAGAGCCCTGAAACTCCTAGCTGGATATATGCTTTTCCTTTTTCCTTTGTCCATGGACTTTGCCCTTGTGTAAATTGAGCTGAAACAGCCACTAATAAAATTATAATATACTTTCTCATAAATGGTTTTCTATCTAGACGTAAAATTTAGTTTTCCTGACAAAATAGTAGGAGAAAAATCTTTATATACTAAAATCGGTTTTAAAACGAAATAAAAAGAATGAGTTCTATATTAATAGGGGTGGGTTTACTTTATAAAGGATTTTATTTTGATTCCTTGCACTAAAATCGGGATTGAAACGATTAATTTAGTAGTACTCACTCGAATGTCTTTATTACATTCGGGATCAATTGTAAGGACTTGGCATGATAGTTCTTATGCTAAACTTAAATTGAGCTCTGTACTTGTCTAATGGACAACTTTGGTACAAAAAAAAGCTTAGACTAGAATTTCAGTTTAACTGAAATTATGAAACATTCGTGGTTTTTGATTTGTTTCTAGATTTGATTATTTGTTTGTTGATGTGGTCAATTAATTGCTTTTTATCAATTGGTTTCGAAATGTATCCGTTACCACCCACTTCAATTGCTTTTTCAGCTTCGTCCGTAAATACGAAGGCGCTTTGTGTAATTATAATTACGTCTTCGTTAAACTCTCTTATTTTTTTGATGGCTTCATATCCATTCATAACAGGCATTTGAATGTCCATTAATACGATGTCAATATCTGGATTGTTTTTGCATAAGGTTACCGCTTCAAATCCATTTCTGGCTATCAATAAGTTTTCTCCGAATATTTTTAAAATTTTTGAAATAAACTTTAGCGAGATACTGTCATCTTCTGCGACAAGTATTTTTAATTTTTGCGTTTCATAAGGAACTAAGGACAATGGAGTTTTGGCTTCTTTTTCAATTTCATTTGGTTTGATAAATGGAATTTTAAAATAAAACACTGCCCCGTTATCTGTATTGTTTTCTGCCCAGATTTTACCGCCTAAAAGATCGGTATAAGATTTAGAAATATACAAACCTAGTCCGGCGCCATCATAATTCCTGTGTAAAGAATCATCCACTTGTCTGAATCGTTCAAAAATGATGTCTATTTTATTAGAATCAATACCTATTCCAGAATCCTTTACATAAAAGGTAATGGAATTATTCTTTTTAAAACATCCAATCTCAATTAGTCCATGATCGGTGAATTTTAATGCATTGGTAAGTAAATGCGACAATATAGCATAGACTTTTTCTTTATCTGTTCGTATTAAATTATCAGCTTCGCTTAAAGAATTATGTATTTGAAGCGCAATATTTTTTTGCTCAGCTTCTTCTTTAAAAGTGGTGTAAATAGATTCAATTTGCTCTTTAATTGAAGTTTCTTTGTAAGATAGATTCATTTGTCCTGATTCTATTTTTGAGACGCTAACGATGTCATCTATGATATTAAGCATTCTATCACCGCTCTTTTCGATCACACGGATATATTCCCGTTGTTCCTTCCCAGTTAACTTTGGTTCCTTTAGAAGAGCTGTAAAGCCCAAAATACCATTCATTGGGGTGCGGATTTCATGACTCATGTTTGCTAGAAATGAAGATTTTAAACGATCTCCTTCTTCAGCGGTTTCTTTTGCATAAATTAATTCAGTATTAATCTTTTGAATTTGAATAATACTTTTATGTAATTCTCTATTTCGAATCTCTAGTTTCGTGTTCAGGTCTAGTAAATTTTTTTCAGCTAATTTTCGATCTGTGATATCCTGAAAAAAAACAACTATACCTTCTTTACTAGGTATTACACGATTTTCAAACCAGCGATCCCATGGTACATAATAATCTTCAAAAACGACCTCCTTTTTGTTTTTCATCGCTTTATAGTACACTTTATGGTATGGTGTATCAATGGCGTCCGGGAATATAACCCAAGCATTTTTACCAATGAGCTCTTCGGGTTGTTTTCCAAACATTAGAGCAGCTTTCTGGTTTACAAAAGTATATTTCCAATCATTGTCTATTGCAACAAATGCATCGGACATGTTTTCTAAAGATACGGTGAGCTTTTCATTTATTTGATTGATTTGATTTTCATTAATTTGATTCTTGTCGTTTATTGTATCAAAGCGTTCTTTTAATGAATTGTAATCTTGTTGTAGTTTATAAAAATCGTTGGCGATTTTAGTGGTATTTAAATTCGTATAATCCATCGCTAATAAATTCAAGTTAGGAATACATAAACATATGTACGCCATACAAATTTTAAAAATTTATAGGTATAGTAATTAGTAGATTAGGGTCTGATAAATATAAGGAATAAAACCTAATGAATTTAAAAGTTTTGTTTTTTTTGTGATTAATTTTCAATATCGTTTGGCAGAAATAAACAACGTATGGTTTACTGCATTCTTTTTGCAAATTTCCCTATTGTCATTCCTTGTACTAAAATTGAAAAACAAACAATAACATAAGTAATGGTAACCCAAATGTCCTTACTGAATTCAGGAGCGATGGATAAGGCAAGCGCTATAGAGATTCCTCCTCTAAGACCACCCCAAGTTAAGATAAGAATAGTTTTTTGAGTAATTTTTTCTTTTAAACGAACGGCGATTGAAGGGATATAGATTGAAATATACCTTGTGATTAAAGTAATTAATAAAAGGATGATAGCTGCAAAAAGTATTTTTTCATTAGTTTGTATTATTAATAATTCTAGACCTATTAGAACAAACAATACGGCATTTAAAATCTCGTCTACAAGTTCCCAAAATTTATCAATATATTCAGCAGTTACATCTGACATTCCTAATTTTTTACCTTGGTTTCCCGTGATTAATCCTGCAGCAACCATAGCAAGAGGTCCAGAAACATGTATGAAATGAGCGAAAGTGTAACCTCCCATAACAATGGCTAGCGTGATTAAAACCTCTACTTGGTAATTGTCAATACTTGCAATTAATTTATAGCCTATATAACCAATTCCAAGTCCTAAAAGCAAGCCTCCGATAGCTTCTTGTCCAAATAATAATAAGATGCTGCTTATTTCTAAATTAGCTCCAGGTTGTGCTAATTTTAAAATCGTGATAAAAACGACAACCGCTACACCATCATTGAACAAAGATTCTCCTGCAATTTTAGTCTCTAATGATTTAGAAACACCAGCACTTTTTAAGATGCTTAAAACTGCAATAGGATCAGTAGGGGAGATCAGAGCACCAAACAACATGGCATGAATCAACTTCACGTTAATTCCCATAAAAGTCAGTAAATAGTAGCTAGCAAAACCTATTATGAAAGTGCTAATTAAAACACTAATAGTTGAGAAAAGTAAAATACTGAGTTTTTCATTATTCAAATCTTTGAATTTAATATGAATTGCTCCGGCAAATAGCATGAAACTTAACATTCCCTCTAGCAATAATTCGCTAAAATTAATATTGTCCATTTTTAGCGCGATACTCTCTTTAAACGTGGGAAAGTAATACCCGAGAATCAAGATTATGAACGAAAAAATTAAAGAAACTAACATTAGGCCTATAGCATTTGGTAATTTTAAAATTCTAAAATTAATATAAGCGAAGCCTGCTGACAATACGATAAGTATTGAAAAAAGATGAAATAGATCCATTTTTATTTTTTGATATTAACATTAAAGTCGGGAGCCTGAACTAATTGGAATGTCGCAGAAGCCATTTTTACAGCTCCGTTTGTTTTTTCAATTTCAGTTAAGATTTTTGTAAATAATTCTGATTTTGTAAATCTTCTTCTTTTATAACCTACTACATAACGAAGGGTATATTCAGCCCAGTTATCATTAGCAATTAAGGAAATCATTGGTTCGGTCTGTGCGTCTTCTAAACGGTATTTGTTTTGTAAGGAAGTCCATTTTTGTTTGGACCTGACAGTTAAGTCTCCCGCTACGTCAACTCCCGCTTTTAGAATTATTTCTTTGGCTTTTTCATAATCACTGCCATACTGAATAGGAATTTTTATTTCATCCCACAAAAAAGGAAAATCACCTGAATAGTTAAATACCGGCTCCTTAAAAACATAACTGTTAGCAATCAAAACAATTCGGCCATTATAAAGATCACCGTCAACCCATTGTCCTGTTTCCATTATCGTAGTTCTTAGTACGCCAATGTCCATGACGTCGCCTTTAATTCCACCAAGCTGAACGCGATCGCCCGTATTATAAAAACCTCCAAACATAATAGCTAACCAACCAGCAAATGAGGCGATTACTTCTTGGAGCGCAAAAGCTATACCTGCTCCTGCAACCCCTAAGGCTACGGTTAAGTTCCCGAGTTTATCGCTGAATATGACCGTTAAAAGAATTATTGTTAAAAAATAACCAATGAAAGTACTGAATTTCTTAGCCTTATACCGATTGTTGTTGTCTTTAATTTTCGAAAAAAGATTCTTTTGAATTGCTTTTATTAACATCCAAATTACTGCAATGCCAATAAAAAAGCTTACAATTTTACCAACTGTAGGATTGTAGAGATATTCTTGGATTTGCTCTTCCATTTGTTATTTATTAATGTGAACAACGCGTTGGGGGAAAGGGATGGTAATGTTATTGTTTTTAAACAATTCAAATATCTTTATTCTCAATTCGCTCTTGATATTTTCAACTCGAAACAACTCTTCCGACCAGAAAATTATTGAAAAATTTAATGATGAATCACCAAAATCAGTAAAACGAATAAATGGACTTGGCTCTTTTAAAACGCTATTTTGATTATCCACAGCTTGTTTTAATATTTGCATTACCTGCTTAACATCTGAAGAATAGTCAACGCCAACTGTTACTTCAAATCGCGACGCAAGATCATTATGAGTCCAGTTGATTAATTGATTTTTAGTTAAATCAGAATTAGGTAAAATAATATACTTGTCGTCTCTGGTAAGAACCGTCGTTGTTCGTAAATTAATTTCTTGCACAGTACAAACCATTCCATTTAATTCGATGACGTCATTCACTTTTACAGAGGAATCAAGCAACAGTAAAATTCCAGAAATAAAATCACTAAAAAGATTCTGAAGCCCTAAACCAATTCCGACCAAAAGAGCTGCTGATCCAGCTACGAGCACTGATAAATTAAAACCGAATAGTTGTAATCCGGCAATAATTGATACTAGAATAATTAAATATCGAACTAGCCTATAAATAGAATATTTTTTGGCTACATCAATTTTTTCGACTTTATAAATCGCTTTTCTGATAAGTTTTAATACCAGTAGGACTACGATTATAAAAAGAATCAGCTTTATTATACTAATAACCTTAATGCTAAAACCACCGTCTTGAAAAAGAGTATAGTCAATTATTTCCTTCATGTATTTTATGTTTTTACAGTCTATTGATCTTAGGAATTCATACTAGAGCCGACTAAAGTTACATAATTAATCGAACACCGCCTAATTCAGATACTCTATACGAGAATCGATCTCCAGGGGAACCAATAAACATAAAGTTTTTTGGGATGTTCCATTTATTAGACAAAGTGTCAATTATTTCTGGGCCAAAAACGCCCTCTAACTCAATGAATTCGATATCGATTTCCGGATATGCTCTATCCAATACTTTCAAATCAGAGATTAACAATTCATTATTATCGTGATCTTTATTGATGTTCACGATTTTCAATTTCTTCGTAGATTCATTATTTTGAACATACTGCATTACTTTGTTAATGATTGCTACATCATCCCCTTTGGTGAAAAACACAAATTCTTGTGATTCAATTTTTAGGTTCATTTTCACCAAATAACGGTTACTAAAGATAACCATTTTACGTAAAGGTTTGTAAAAATATTCTAATGCTTCAATTAAAAGTCTAATTATCAACGAACGATTAAGCATAATGGCTACAAAACCAAAAGCCGGAATTAAATATTGTAAAAAGGTATAAAATGAATCGATATTCAATTTTATATTTCCAATAAAAGCTGTCACAATTAATGCAACGGCTATTACAACTGAAATACCGCGAGCTTTCTCTGGTCTTGGTAATTTTTTTCTTTTAAATTTCAATAATAGATTCCCCACTCCAAACAATCCCATCACTGCCAAAAACGAAAAAGTATATACTCCTGCAAGTGCTACGATATCCCCTTTTGTAACTAATAGTACCGAAATACATAGGATTAAGAAACTTATAATGATTCGATAATTAGACCCTCTTTTATTTTGTTTCAAAAAGTAGTTAGGTAGAATTCTATCTAATGTCATACGGTTTAACAATCCAGAAACCCCTACAAATGAAGTTAAAACAGCACCACATAATACTAAAACTGCATCAATTGAAATCAAGTACGCTAGCCATGAACCTCCAGTTGTTGCTCCTAAATGTGCTAAAAGTGACTCTTGGTGCTCACCTACTTGCGCCAATGGAATGATACAAATAAGCAATAAAGCAATTACAGGATTGAAAAAACTTACAATTGCCCACATGTTACGAAGGGTTTTTGGAAAAACTCCTTGCTCTTGTTCTTCAACAAAGTTGGCAGAACTTTCAAAACCAGAGATTCCTAACATCGCTGCAGAAAAACCCAAAAATAGAGCGTTGACAATCGTTCCCGAAGTTATGGGTAGACTCCAGTTCAAGTTGAAAATCTCTAATCCATTCATGAAAATAAACCAAGTGGATGCTACTACTAATAAAGTTAAAGTGGTTAAATGGATTATAAAAATCACTACTGCAACAATAGCGGATTCTCCTATACCAATAATGGCTAGCCCTGTAAAAATCAATAGTATAATGACAGTAGAAATAGTAATGTTAATTCCGGGAGCTATATTGTGCAGGTAATGCATTCCTTCTGAGGCAGAAATTACGGCAGTTGCCATATAAGACAAAACGGTTAGTGTTGCTGCTACAGAAGCAAGTCTTTTTGAAGACGTATTTAAAAGTACGTTGTATGCGCCTCCATTTAAAGGTAAAGCTCCAACGACTTCACCGTATATTTTTCTGAATAAAAATAAAACAACAGCTACAAATAATAATGAAATCCACGCATACTGCCCAGCATACATAATGGTAAGGGCTGAAACATAAAGACATGAAGAGCTAATGTCGTTTCCGCAAATAGCCGTCGCCTGTAACTCATTTAATTTTGGATGTAATACCTTTTTCATTGTATAGTATTTGAATTTATTTCATTTTGCTCCGCAATATAGGCATTTGTGATAAAATGCCAAATAAGATTACTAATTCCTTCCCCTATAATATCGCTTGAACAGCAGATATAACGTAAATTAATTGATTTTTAATTAGTTATGATTTTTTTTATTTTCCCCACATACGAAGAAATAGAAAAGTAGTAATTAATTATTGACTTGATTCTTCCAACAGTCGTCTGTGGTAATTTATTTGACCAAGATGATAGGTGAGGTGAGTAGTGAGATGAATCAACATGAATTCGGTTGATGTTGTTGTTTCAAAAACCAAAAGAGGAAATTCCATTAGTAATTCCTTTTCAGTTAGTTTATCGAGCGAACAGGCTACTAAAGTGCTAGTCTCCTCAATTTTACGGATCAGTTCTATTTTTGGAATATCTTTTAATGAAAATTCCAATTCTCGATTCCTAGCATAATTGGTGTTTCCAAAAGTCGCACCGATGTAGGTGTTTAGATTTCCTACTAGATGCAAACATAGGTTTCCGGCAGAATTAGTTATGCCTTTTTGAACCGTCCAGATTTGACTTTCGTTTTGATATAGTTCAATTTCTTGTTTTAGTCGATTTAAATCTCTGTTGAAAATCGTCTTTAAAGTTTGAAGTATCATGCAGTAGTTTTTTGATACTTTTTGAGAGAATTTAGTGCGTTTTCATGTATTTTCTTTTGCATGTAACCAGTCCAGCCCAATAGATGCCCGGGAATTCCTAGTGCTTGCTTTGACCATTTCCATATATCAAAATCATCACAATGTCTCATAATTAGACCATCTTTAAAAAAGAACTCCGCTCTAATACGATTTATCACCTTTCTATTATTTTTGCTAAAATTATATGTGGCTTCCCAAACAGCAGATCCTTTATAATCATTAGCTTTTACTTCTGAAAACTTAATTTTCACATTTCCATTACTCTTTGCCATCAGCATCTGCCACATGCTACATACATCATTTCCTTTCAAAGAACCGAAGATTGGATCTCTAAATTCAATATTAGGATGGTAACAAGCGCACATTTTTGAAGCATCGCCATCAGCAAACGCATCGTAAAATTTAGTTATGGTTTTTTCGTTTTCAGTCATAATTTATAAAAAAAGAAGAATAAAAATAATGAATTTTTTAATTCAAAGTGCTTTATTTTTAAAATATATAAGAAATAGACTGTTTTTTTTCTAAAAAGCTGAATTTTAGGATCGTGTTTTACTTTCTAAGCGACAGAGATCGCTTTTGCAAGATATACATCTTGGACTGCATTTATAATTTGTACTCCATCATTAAAAGGGCGTTGAAAAGCTTTTCTTCCCATAATTATCCCTGATCCACCAGCCCGTTTGTTTATTACAGCAGATTTTACCGCCGCTTTAAAATCGCTTGCCCCTTTTGATTCTCCTCCAGAGTTGATCATGGCAATTCGTCCAGCGTAACAATTCAGAACTTGATACCTGCATAAGTCTATTGGATGGTCACTAGTTAACTTTGTGTACATTTCTGGGTCTGTTTTTGCAAACTCAATCGCTGTAAATCCGCCGTTATTTGTGGGCATTTTTTGTTTAATAATATCCGCTTGCAGGGATACTCCTAAATAATTTGCTTGAGCTGTTATGTCGGCTGCTGAGTTATAATCAACATTGTCTTTTACAAATGCATTATTTCTAGCGTAACACCATAGAATTGTAGCCATTCCTAAATTATGAGCCTCTTCAAATGCTTTTGAAACTTCTATTATTTGCCGATCTGATTCGGCTGAACCGAAATATACCGTTGCGCCTACTGCTACAGCACCCATATTCCAAGCGTCTTTTACGCTCCCAAACATTATTTGGTCGTATTTTTTAGGATAAGTTAGTAATTCGTTGTGATTGATTTTTACAATAAAGGGAATCTTATGTGCATATTTTCTGGAAAGCATTGCTAAGCCACCCATCGTAGAAGCGATAGCATTGCAACCTGCCTCAATAGCTAATTTCACAATGTTTTCAGGATCGAAGTACATTGGGTTTGGAGCAAATGAACTTCCGGCAGTATGCTCAATCCCTTGGTCTACCGGTAAAATTGATAGATAGCCTGTACCGGATAGTCTACCATGATTGTAAATTTGTGTTAAGCTTCTAATAGTTTGTCCGTTTCGATTGCTTTGTAAAAAAGAATCTATGAAATCGGGATGAGGCAAATGAATTTGGTCTTTAGTAATTGTTTTGCAAACATGGTTTAGCAAAAACTCTTCTTCCGCCCCTAATAACTCAAGTAATTGGTTAATATTTTCCATTTTTAAATTGTGTTTTATGAAATAACATTCTTCAATTCGAAAATATATATTGAATTATGGTGTATAGCGTGGATAATCAGTATATCCTTTTTCGTCAGCAGTATAGAATAAATCGGCATTAAGATTTTGCGAAAGTGGCCAGTCATTTTTAAATCGTTCCACAAGATCTGGGTTATTTATAAATGGTCTTCCAAAGGCTACCAGATCAGCGAGTCCACTTGCAATTGCAACTTCTGCACTTTCTTGGTTATAGCCACCACAAAGAATTAGCGCATTTCTAAAGTTTTTCCGAATTGTTTTTTTTATTTCCATTGGTACGGGAGGCGCTCCCATGGCCGAATGATCTACAAGATGGATATATGCGATACCAATTTTATTCAGTTCTTTTGATAGATAATCATAGGTATCGTCTATTTCTGGATAATGTGGCATATCACTGGCTACACCATAAGGAGATAAACGAATTCCTGTTTTGTCTTTTCCAATGGCTTCTGCCACGGCAGTTACTACTTCGATCACAAATCGGCATCGATTTTCAATGCTGCCGCCATACTCATCTGTTCTGATATTACTTATTGGTGATAGGAATTCTTCGAGTAAGTATCCGTTGGCCCCATGCAATTCAACGCCATCGAATCCGGCAAATAAGGCATTTTCTGCTGCGCAAACATATTCTGTTTTAGCGTGTATAATATCTTGTAAACTCATTTCTTTTGGCACGACAAAATCTTGTAATTCTTTTAAATCGGTCCACATCTGTCCGTCAGCTTTAACAGCAGAAGGGGCAAGTATTTCACTTCCTTCCGGCATATTCAATGGATGACTTATTCTTCCTGAGTGCATTAACTGAACAACGATTTTACCTCCGTTTTTATGTACTGCTTTGGTTATTTCTTTCCAACCACTCACTTGTCGTTGTTTAAATATCCCTGGGATTCTAGCATATCCAAGTCCATTTAGGGAGGGTGATGTACCTTCGGTAATGATTAAGCCAGCGCTAGAACGCTGCTTGTAGTATTCAACCATCAACTCATTGGGAACATTTTTTATAGCTCTGCATCGGGTCATAGGTGCCATGACAATCCGATTTTTTAAATCTATAGAGCCAATTTTTTCTGGTATGAACAATTGTTGGTTTCTCATCTTTTTTTACGGTTAAGTTGTTGTTATAAAGATAATTATATTTATTGACTTAAGAGTTTAAAATAGATGTGGAATTGATTTTAACAGTAGTAGAATTAGGGCTGTTATAAAATTTAAACAAAAAAAGAGGATAGACTGTTAAGTTTCTATCCTCTTTTTAAAATTTAAAAAAATAAGTTTGTTGTTACATTGACTTATTATTTTACTGGCACAATATCAATTATAACAGTTCTGTTATAAGAACGCTCTTCAGGAGTTTTGTTTTCAAAAGGAGATTTGCTTTCATCCTCTCCAAACCCATTTAATTCAAATTTCACATCTTTTCTGTTAGCTTTAGATAGTGCACTTTCAATTATATTTTTCACATCGTTTGCACGAGCTAATGATAAATCTCTATTGTAATCTTCTCCACCAATAACATCAGTATGACCATGAACTAGTACTGTTGCTCCAACTGGAATTTTTGGTGTAATAACATCAGTTAAATATTTTTCATAGATTGAAATCGCTTTTGATTTATTAAATTCATAAATAATGCTATATCTAAGACCTTCTTCTGTTTTAGCTGGTGTCCAAAGTACTACATGTAAAGGAGTTTCATTCTCTACAACAGCGCCACTTTTAGTTTGACCTATCATTTTTACTTTGAAATCGCCTTCTGGACGACTTCCTAAAATTGCTTTTCCAGGAATTTTCACTTCGTCTTCAGTATAAGGTCCGAAAGCTTGTGTTTTACCTTGTTCATCAGTTATTTGTAATGACCATGTAGATAAAGCTTCAGCAGCACCTTTATTATTGAAAGTTACATAACTAGAAGCAGGGGCTTCTTGTAAAGGAATAATTTTTACAGGTTTCAACTGCGCATCGGGCCCACTTTGAAATTCCATCAATAAAGCTGGAGAAGTACTTTCGATAGATACTCTACGGTCACCTTCACGAAGAAGTCCTAGTTCAAGTGTTCCACCCGGTTGTTCTGATGGAATATTTGGTTTTGTTTGACCTTTAGTACTTATTCTTGATGGATTTATTGCAAATACATCAACTAGATATTTTTTCACAGATTCTGACATAGCTAAACCATCTGCTGGTCCTTGCTCTGACGAACCTACTAAAGAAATAGTAGCATTTGGATTTTTTTGCATACGGTCACCAAGAATGTTTAAAATGTTATAGTAAACAGTCATTTGTCTTTTTGAACGATCTGATAGATTTTTTGGAGCAAAAACTTCCAATTGGTCTTCTTTAAAATCTTTTACTTGATCTTTATTCAATAAAACATAACGATTAGCAATTTCAGTTGAACCATTGTTAAAATACACATAGTTTCTAAGAGGGAAAATTTCGGTTAGTCTCAAATCTCCTGGAGCATTGCTTGGAGAATCTACAGAAAACGATACTTCTTTATCAGCTTTGATGTCAGTAGCTTCCTGGATATTTTTTCCTTGTCCAAATTTAAGAGCAACACCTGCTCTTACAGTTGTATTATTCCAAGTTTCTGTTGAACGTGGATTTTGACCAAAATAAGGTTGGAAAGAAACAAAAGGAGACAATACAAATTGTGTTTTGTTTGCATCTGTTGAAAGAGGAATATCATAACCTGCTCCAATTTGCATAGAAACAATTGTTTTTTCGATTCTATCAAAATCACCTGTTACTGCAGCGTTAGCTGTTTGTTCTGGGAATGCAGGGTTAGTTCCTAATTGGTACGTAAATGATTTATCTAAGTTGAAAGCCAAACGAGGACCTCCGTATAGATAGAAATTAGATTTAAAAGGAGCAAAACGAACACTTGGTTCTACTGTAATATAACTTAAGTCAGTTGATAAATCAGCTGGACAGTCGCATACCGTAGTTACTTGATCGAAATCACCTTTACGGCTATCGTAACCAGCTTGCAACATAACACCCCATCTTGAATCAGCAGGGCGATATTCTAAAAGCGGTGCAATGAAAAGTCCCGCTCCAAATCCATCATGAAATGTCTTTGGCGACGTAAAACTTGCATTCATTTGTTGTGTTGAACCTCGGTAAAAATTAAAATTGGCTCCACCGGCTACACCAAAGTACCAGGATGGTTTTGCATATTTAACCGCAATAGTTTCCTGCGCTTGAGCAGTTGTTTGAAAACTTAACCAAGCTAAAGCTATTATTCCGACGCTTTTTATGGTAAGATGAGTAGGAGACCATGCAACACATGGTTTCTCAGTATGAATATTTTTTGATTTCATTTTTTCTTTTATTATTAGGTTTTATTTAAATATATCCCGCCCGAAGACGGGATATGTAAAACTTAGGATTGTTGCTTAATTAGCAGGAACGTTTATAATCGTATTAACCATAGTAACCGAGGATACTAATGAAATAGCTCTTCCGTTTAATACAGTTTCTTGACCAGGTAGAGTAGTACTATTTGCAGGTGCAGACAATGTCACACCATTTTCGGCAATAATATTTCCAACCATTACACCACCACCGGCGTAGTTAATTACTGCTGTGCTACCTACGTACCAGAAAACATTGTTTGCTTTAGCACCGTTTATCAATTTAACACTTCTAACTGCGGCTGGAGAACCTACTGTTAATGAAGATGCTGATTGGAAATACCAAGTCGCATTTGCATTACCTTGCGCATCTAAAGTTAAATCACCATTGGTAATTTTATAGGTACCACTTGCTGATTTATAAACACCTGGAGCTAAAGTCAATGCTCCTAGTTCGCCTGAACCTTGATCACTACCGCCTGGTTTTGAAGCTGGAGAAATACTGTTAAAAAGATCTCTTGCTGCATTCAATCCTTCCAATGCTTTTTGTGCTTTTAAAGCATTTCCTGGCGCAGGTGCAGCGGCAAAAATCCCACCACTAACTAACCCATTATTAAGTGGAGTAACGGTGTATACTTCAAATGGAGTTGCCATAATATCTGTAAAACCAGTTACTAATGTTGATGCAGCAGTTGTACCGATAGCACCATTATTAATTCTTGTATTTAGTCCTTGATTTGTTATACCTGCATTTCCACCAAAAATCCCGAAAAATAAATTTGAAGTACTAGGAATAACTGGTGTTACCGGGGTAACTAATGTTGTGAAGTTCCATACGTAATCATTTGCTAAAGGTACTCCAGCAACATTTTTAGCACCAATAGTAATGGTAGCGGTATACATTTTACCTTCTAATAAAGCATTTGTTGGTTTAAAAGAAACTGTAGTTCCTGTGTAAGTTACAGCACCTAGTATAGTAGTTGTACCTTGTTTCAATGTGAAAGTAGTGGCATTGATTGTTAGTGGATCCATTACTACACTAAAGTTGGCAGTAATTGTTTTAGCAAGTCCTATTCCTGTTGAATTATTAAAAGGATCTGTAGAAGTTACTGTTGGCGCTGTTATAGACCCAGTTGTAAATTCCCACACATAGTCACTTGGTAAATGTGTATTGTCTAGATTTGTTACAGCTGCTGAAACAGTTGCTGTATATTTTGTATTTGCAGCTAATGGTAATGTAGGAGTAAAAACAGCTGTCGTTCCGCTATACGATACAATTCCTGAAACCGTGGTCGTTCCTTGTTTTAAAGTATATGTCGTTCCGGTAATAGTGGAAGCTTTCATTGGCATATTGAAGTTCACACTTACTAATTTATTTATAACTACGTTATTAGCGTTCTTATCTGGATCAGTTGATGCAACCATTGGAGTTACTGTTAAACCAGTACTAAAAGTCCAATTTGTTTCTGTTTGTAATGCGTTACCCGTAAGGTCTTTTACTGTTCTTGTTATTCTCGCATTGTAAGTTGTATTTGGAGAAAGTAAAGCAGATGGTTTAAACGTTGCTGTTTTACCTGAGTAGGTAATTACACCAGCGATCTGTGAAGTACCATTTAAAGTAAAAGAAGACTGATTTATAGTTTCAGGATTCATTTCTTCGTTAAAAGTTACCGTGATCAGTTGATCCAAAGGAACATTAGTAGATCCATTTACTGGGCTGGTCAAGTTGACAACTGGGCAAACGCCGTCGATTTCTTCAAAATCGTCCTTCGCACAACCTGAAATTAAAGCAATAAATAGTATTGCAAAGGTTAATAGTACATTTTTAGTTTTCATTTTATTGAGATTTAGGGGATTAATTAATTTTTAAGCAAAGGTTAGTTTAATAGCTTGTAGAAGTATTATACTATTAAAGTGTTTCCTTGTATAATTCACTTATGTAAAATGTTAAGAATAAAAACAATTCGTTTTAAATCAATAGGTTGTAAAATAAAAACTGTTAAAGGCGCGTTATTTGGCATATTTTATTGAACAGAAAGAAAAAAACATGTTCAAATAGCAATTAAAAAGAGTAGTGGGTTTCTTTTTTAAGAAATAGATATCTTAGATATAGGTTTTGCAACATGGAGTATTAGTTGCTTCTAATTATAATAAAAGAATGTGGATAACAATTTGCTAGATTAAATGAGGGAGTATTTACGGTAAATGCGATTAATATATTTTAAAGAAGCATGTTTTTTGCTTTTTGTCGAAGTTCTATGATATAGGCATTGAGTTCCTTAGTTAATACATCAAGGGATTGTGCAGATGTTTTTATATAATCTAAAGTTTGTGTAATCTCTAACTTTGAATCTTTTGAAAGGTCTAGTAATTCGCTTAAGCCTAAAATATTGGCAATCGGTTGTCTGACTTTATGAGAGGTCATAAATATCACTTTCTCTATTCCAAGTATGTATTCCTTTTGATATTCTTGCGCTTTTTTGAGTTCGATGTTAGCGTTTAGTAATTCTTGTGCTCGCTTTACTTTTTCTTTATATTGAAAAAGAAGTTCTTTATTGGCAATAACTAATTCAGCGGCACGTTTCTCTTTTTCTTGGTTTTGAGAAGCGAGTTCTTTGTTAGCTATAACTAGTTCAGCTGCTCTATTTTCCTTTTCTTTATTTTGAAAAAGAAGTTCTTTATTAGCAACAATTAACTCTGCCGCTCTATTTTCCTTTTCTTGATTTTGATAGGCAAGCTCTATGTTAGCAATAAATAACTCAGCAGCTCTATCTTCTTTTTCTTGGTTTTGAGAAGCGAGTTCTTTATCAGCTATAACTAGTTCAGCGGCTCTCTTTTCTTTTTCTTTATTTTGAAAAAGAAGTTCCTTGTTGGCAATAATTAATTCTGCCGCTCTTTTTTCCTTTTCTTGATTTTGAAAGGCAAGCTCTATGTTAGCAATTAATAATTCAGCGGCTCTATCTTTTTTTTCCTGGTTTTGAAAATCAAGTTTTTTATTGGCAATAATTAACTCATCAGCTCTATTTTGTTTTTCTTGATTTTGAAGAGCAAGTACTTTGTTGGCGGTAATTAATTCGGTGGCTCTATTTTGTTTTTCTTGATTTTGGAAGTCAAGTTCTTTGTTGGCAAGGATTAGTTCAGCGGCTCTATTTCTCTTTTCTTGGTTTTGAGATGCAAGTTCTTTGTTGGAAATGATTAGCTCAGTAGCTCTTTTCTTTTTTTCTTGATTTTGGAAAAGAAGCTCCTTATTGGCTATGACTAGTTCAGCAGCTTTTTCTTCCTTTTCTTGGTTTTGAAAAGCAAGCTTAGCATTAGCTATAATTAGTTCTTCTTTTCTGTTTTCCATATTCATGTCCACCTTGTTTTACTTTAAAGGTAACACTCTTTGAAGGAATAAAAATGATAAAACCGGGATAATATGGTTCTCTTCGTTGTAGTAAAATTAATACTTAATTTTCATACTGTTTTATAAATCAGTTTACTACAAGTATTTTGTAAAAAAAATAAGGTGAAACAAATTATCAATTTAGAAATAGTACTTACTAATTATCAATACGTTTAGCAACTAAATTTGTTACTACAAACTGGAATACGGTACCTAATACTCTTTTTATTGGATTGTGAGTTGATCCTAACAATAACTTCTTTGAGATATATCCAGTAGATAAACCTATTGCAGTATTAAGTATATTGTGTTTTAAATCTGGAGAGCTTGTCATTTTGTTTAAAGCACTTTTAATAAGGTTTAAAGGCTTTATACTTTCATTTATGACAAGATAGTGTTGATGTAGTGATGCGAATTCGGCAGCCTTTTTTTGTTCTAATAGTAAGATCATTTGGCTCAAATTTTCTGTAGCGTTACTTTTTTTCATGCTATTTATTTTTTAGCATTTTGGTAATAATAAAATTACTGACAGGCATTTTAATCCATTGATCTTTATAAGAATATAATACAATCGATAGGATTAAATAGAGAAAGGCCATTATAAAAAAGCCGAAATAAAAATTCCCAAGGAGTTCACCAATCCAAAACGAAAGACCAAAGTTTAGAAGAAGAATAAACATAGCAAAAACAATAGCAACTGTTAATCGAGATATCAATGAAGATGCAACATCTGTTGAAGTGTCAATAACTTTTAGTTTTGCCAATTCTACAGTGGTACGCGTGTAGTCTTCTACTTTTTCGAAAAGAATTTCTATTGTTGTTGCTTTGCTACTCATAATTTTATTTTTAAGCCAATTAAAGTTTAAAAAATTTAATCTTAGATATTTAGATTTTCAATATCTTTTTTAGTTTTCTCAAATTTAGATTTTCCTTCCTCAAAATAACCTTGTCCTTCTTCTTTAAGAGCATCATATTTTTTTGAAAGTGTTTCTAATGCAGAATCTAACTTATCTTTTAGCTCGTCTTTGTATTCGTTACTTACATTTTTAATTTTCTTTCTTGTTTTTTTTCCTTTTTCAGGAGCAAACAATATTCCCATTATTGCACCTGCCGCAAGACCACCTAAAACTCCTAATATTACTTTATCTGTTTTCATGTTTATTTTTTTATTTTTTTTAATATTTTAAATATACTTATTCTATAACCTTCTTCCTTGGATAAGTCGCAATAATACTGCAATTACTGCAATAACTAGTAAAACATGTATGATTCCGCCCGCGCTAAATGCGAAGAATCCGATTGCCCAAAAAATGATTAAAATTACTGCTAATGTGTAAAGTAGATTGCTCATGATTTCTATTTTTTATGGATTAGTTATTATTTTTAATACTTGAGACTGTATAGCAGAAGCCCAATTTTGTTTTTAGTTTAGTCTAAGACCAACATATACATTAAATACACTGTTTTTAGCATCTGAATCCCCAAAGCTTCCTTCTTTGAATACTTTTGTTAAACCGTAATTGTATCTTACTCCAAAGTTTACTACTTCTAAATCAATACCTAGACCTCCAGAAAGACCAGCGTCAAACCTTTTGAAATCATTAGTGTCTAATTGAGTTTCAGAGGTAAACAGGTTTGAATCGTTTGTTGTTTTACCGCTTACCATATAAGCTGCATACGGTCCTACATGTACGTTAAATGCATCTGTAAGATTAAAAACTAGTAGTACAGGAACTTCAATATAGTTTGTTTTGAATGTTGCTGTTCCATTTGCAAAAGCATTATTGTAGGTAAGTTCAGCACCTTTAGTAGTATAAGAGATTTCAGGCTGTATGGAAACAGAATTTGAAATCGGGAATTTAGCGTATAAACCTGCATTAAAACCAGTTAATAAATTATTATCATCTACGTTATCAGTGTATAGGTTGGAAAAGTTAAGACCACCCTTAAATCCAAATGCTGGAGTACTTGATTTTATGTCTTGCGCATTTGATGTGTTAAATGCAAAGCATGTTAGTAAAAAAGTAGCTAACGTAAGTTGTTTTGTTTTTTTCATTTTGTTTGTTTTTAATTTGAATTTCTATTGAACTTATTGTCTTACAAATATCGGAAACATACTAAAGGGAGTTCTTATATAACTTTTGATAAATGTTACATTATTTACGGTTAGCTAATTGCTGTATAGTGATTTATAATTAAAAACCTGTTTTTTTAACATGTACCATTTTACATTGTAAACTCTACTTTATTAGTTTTGAGCCCGTTTTAAAGACCATTAATAATTTTGTATAACTCCTGTCTTGTTTTACCAAATTTAAGTTGAAGCTTTGCGATCATTTCTTCTTCTTTACCTTCGAGAAATAATACATTAGTATCAGTCAAAGCAGCAAATTTTTGCTTTAGATGTTCCTTTTGTTCTTCCCATGTCTCTTTGAGATCTTTCTTTTGCATTTTAATGTAATTTATATTCTATATTCAGTATAATGCAAAGGTGGGCAGTTATGAGTTCAATTGTGTTATATAACTTTTATAAGAAGTTATATGATTCACTTATTTTTTGAATAAGAAAGTGGTAAAGAAGATTTTTATAGAATGGAATCATTAAAAAAGTACACAAAAAAAACACCTCCATTTTTTACAAAAATGGAGGTGTTTGAAATATTTTTTTGGGTTGTCTATAACAAGCTTATTGCTGCAATGATTTTTGTTTGTCCTATTTCTACATCAATATTGTCAACCTTAACTTCTTTTAAGGCAGGCACGATAGTGATATCTGGCGTAATGGTTAAAGAGTATTTTCCTGCTGGAAGACCCATTACCAGAAATTTTCCTTCAACATTTACATTCGTAGAATATGTTTCCAAAGTAACAAGGTTAGTTGCAGTGGCAACGGCTAATGCTCCAATAGGTGTAATAGTACCTTTGATGGCTCCACTTATTGCAGTTTCAACTGTTCTAATAACGGGTTTCAATTTATAGCCTCCATTACCTAACTTAACGATTGACTTGTTAGCATCAAAATCAAGAAGTACATGATACATTATACCTTCCTGCAATGTTTGATGTACCTGAAGCTTCAATCCAGACTGCTCCGCACTTGGAGTGCTCAAAGGATATGTTATACCGTCTAGAACCACCGTGTTTCTTGTTCCTAAAATAAGTCTTATTTGCGATATTTTGGATATTTCTAAGGTATCTGTGGCAATAAGTTTTTCCACTCCATTCGATAATTTAAGTAGGTCATAGATACCAGGAATCACATTCAATGTTATAGATTCGGATCCTTCACCTTTAATTTCAACACCGATGACATCTACATTCACTTGTTGATAAGGCCCTGGTGCATCAGTCATACTTACTGAATACGGATAGCTTGCTTGTGCATTATCATTATTACATGAATTCAATAGGAACCCAAACATGATAAGAGATAGAATTACATTTAATTTTTTCATTTTTTTATTCTTTAGGGATTAACTTCAAACATTTATTAATTATGTAAAGGTGAAGCTATTACCTCAACGGAGTGTTACACGATTTTAGTATTTAGTTTCATTATTTACGTGTTAAATGTACAAATAAAGAATAATGGCAAGGGTTTTCTTATGGCTTGTAGCTTTGAGCTATAGGATTGTTAAGGAATGAAATACAGCTAGTAAAGAATATTTTAATGCTATTTTACTACTTCATTTTTTTCTTTTAATTCCTTTGCTTTTGCAAGCTCTTCAAGTCTCTCCTCTTCCGCTTTTTTCTTTTTATTAAAATATCCTTTTAATAAAAAATTATGTTTTGCCGCTTCCATATTTTCACTTAGTCCTTTAGACCCTGTTTGAAGGTTAGTTAATGTTTTTGTTAGACTGTTTGCAAATTTTTCATCAGTGATTAGTTTTGATAAAGCACCATTTCCATTATTCATTTTATAAGTGAATTCCGCAAGTTCACTAGTGATAATACTTGCATTGTCCATACTCACTTTAATACTTCTCATAATTTCGTCCATTTCAATAGCTTGGATTGATTTTATGGTTGCATTGTCTTTTACAATACTCTTCGAATTAGTACCTGGAGATATGGTAAGAACTTTATCTCCCATCAATCCATCTGATCCGATACTGGCAACAGCATCGCTCTTAATGAACTGCTGCACCTCTTTTTTAATTAATAATCGAACTACTACTGAAGTATCTGTTACTAATTGTATTTCACTTACCGTACCCACATTTATACCGGAAAAAAGTACATTGTTTCCAATTTCTAATCCGCTAACATTCTTGAAATTTGAATTTAATCGAAAGGTAGAGCCAAACATGTTTTTTTGTTTTCCAACAAAATATATGGTGGAGGTAAACGCCACTAATCCTATTATAACAAACATTCCTAATTTCCAAGTGCTCCCTGATTTGCTGTTCATAACTAACTTCTTAAATTAAATAACTATATAAAAAAGGAGCGGACCCATTGATCTTCACTCTCTTCTAATTCTTGATAACTGCCTTCCGCATGGATTACTCCATCCTTGAGAATGATAATGCGGTCTGCCGTAAGTTTTGCACAAGCCATATCATGTGTGATAATAATGGAAGAAGTGTTGTTCTTTTTCTTAAGATCCAAAATTAACTCGCTTATTTCTCTTGATGTAATGGTATCGAGACCAGTAGTAGGTTCATCGTAAAGGATAATCTCAGGTTTTAAAATAAGGGTACGGGCAAGAGCGATTCTTTTGCGCATTCCTCCCGATAATTCTGAGGGCATTTTATTTATGGCTTCTGCCAAACCCACGCTTTCTAAGACTGCGTTAATATGCGTTTCTATTTCTTGAGATGTTAAATCAGAAGCATGACGTTTTAAGGTGAATGCTAGATTTTGCTTAACGGTCATCGAATCATATAAAGCGGAATTTTGAAATAAGAATCCAATTCTAATTCGAACTTCATTAAGTTGATGAGTGACCAAGTTTAATACATTTTGACCAAATACTTTGATCTCACCTTCATCGGGTACAACAAGTCCCACGATACATTTTATTGTTATTGACTTCCCAGAACCAGATCTTCCTAATATGACTAGATCTTCTCCTTTATTTAAAGACAGGTTTATACCTTTTAGAACATGATTGTTTTCGCCAAAGGTCTTCACAAGTCCGTTAATTTCTATAACAGGTACTTTTTCTTCACTAGTAACTTGAGGAAGTATAGTTTTTGCTTCTTGTTCCATTTTAAAAAAGTAAATCAGTTAATTGAACGGCTAACATGTCGATGATGAAAATAGTTAGTGATGCTGTTACAACGGCTGAATTTGCAGCTTGTCCCACACTTGCTGTTCCATTTTCAGCATTGAATCCTTTGTAACAACCAATCATTCCAATAAAAAAACCAAAGAAGAATGTTTTGATTGTCGCCGGAATTATATCTACAAATGCTAGAGAATCAAATACTTTAGAGATATAGCGAAAAAGACTCACGTCTCCATGCATATTTATACCAATATAACCACCGAGCATACCAATTCCATCAGCAAATATTACTAGTAGTGGAACCATAAGTGTTGTCGCTAGAATTCTAGTCACTACTAGGTATTTGAACGGATTAATTGCCGCTACTTCCATAGCATCTATTTGTTCTGTTACTTTCATCGAACCCAACTCAGCACCTATTCCGGATGAAATTTTACCAGCACAAATTAACGCGGTGATAACGGGTGCAATTTCTCTAATCAATGAAAGTGCCACCATACCAGGTAACCAAGATTCAGCGCCAAATTTAGCTAGGGTAGGGCGAGATTGAAGAGTTAGTACTAATCCCATTATAAAACCTGTTATAGCTACTAAGGGAATCGATTTGTACCCTATAATATAACATTGTTTCATGAACTCTTTGAATTCATATGGGGGAGAGAAAACCTCTTTGAAAAACTTTGATGTAAATAATGTTACATTACCCACATCAGTGAATACATTTTTTAGATAAACGTTCAAAGCTTCATATTTTATAAAGGTTAATAATTAGTACGTTCAGTAATTTTGTATAATATTTAATTGTTTTGTCTTGAGAATAAATTTTGTGTTGCATTAAAAAGCACTTTGAAAAGACTTCATTTTATCGTGATCAACATTTATAAGTAAATATTGATCATTTAACATTATTTGCTGCTTATTTGAAAGAGATCCAAAATTGTTGTAAATCGCTTCATAATAGGATTGCATTACAATTGTTTCATTTCTTTCACAGGAATATAGTACGTCATTTAGATCCTTATGTATAAATATGTTTTTAAGATTAAACCAAAAATTATGAATAGATCTATTATGGGTTCTGTCTTCAACAGGAGTTCCACCTAACTTTATAATTTCTTTTTTAAGTTCAGTTTTACATCGTTGACTTGTTATTTGAAAATTGGTAAATACTTTTTTTAAATACGATTTTTCGGTATCTTTTGAGGCCTTTTTATATCTTTTGATACGGGCATTATTAATTATAATAAATGAATTTAATACGGTAATTGATTTTTCTTTATCCATTATTTTAATTTTTAAATTAATGCTATATAGCACTTACCATAGAGCAAATGTCTCTATTGTCTAAATAATTTGTGTTGCATAATTTGTGAATAAATTTGTGTTTTTCACAGTTTTGTTATGGAAAGGAAATAAGTAGTTCTTTTTTTATCAATTTTGGAGTACTAATTCTAAATATTGATTTTAAAATACACTTAGTATATTTATTGAGAAGCTAGTTTTCGGCAAAATATTTATTGATAAAGGCATGCTGTTGATTTACGCTCATTTTGTCCGTTTCTTTTATTTCAACTTTTATTTTGACAAAACGGTGGTCTTCGCTTAAAACATCAAATAATTCGATTTTTGCATCAGCTGGGCCAAAAAGTACGATTTGTTTGTAGTTTTTAATTGCTTCACCTATTTTGTTATAATAGGCATATAAAGTATGTTGGTCCATATTAATTAATGCTTCGGATTTTTTTGAAAGAATCAGTTGGTTGTTATCTTCAGTTAATTCAGATTCAATTGTTTTAATCTCAAAAGGATTGTTTGTGAATTCCATTAAATATGCAATAGAATGATCCATCCATACTCCTAATTTTTTTACTCTTTTCATGATGTTTATTTGTTTAATGAAAAACTAAAAAATAATATTAGAATTTCATTGTTCGTAATAAGTTAAAATTCAGTATTTTAATCTTAAATCATGTTACACAACTTTTGTATAAGCTTATGTAATTTACATATGTTATTAGGTAAAGGATAAAATTGTGATGGAGTTAAATTTGGTTGGGTTTTAGTTAATTAATGGTAATTGGCTGCTAATTCATTATAAAAAAGAGATGATTTGAAGTAGCATATCAGAAAAATGCAATTATATTTCTTTGTTGTTGGATGAGTCCTTTTTTGCAATTGCGGTGGGAGGAATGACACCATTATAAAATTTGGCGTAAGCCGCCGTAAATTCAGCACCAAAAAACAGAATCATCGATGAGTATGAAACCCATAATAATATTAAAATTACAGAACCGGCAACTCCATAAACTGATGCGGGATTTGCCGTACTGAAATAAAAAGCCAATATCGTTTTACCAACCGTAAATAGAATTCCCGTCACGATAGATCCTAGCCAAACATGCTTCCACTTTATTTTAGCATCTGGTAAAATTTTAAACATTAATGCAAAAAGTACCGATATCACCGCAAAAGAAAATATAAAGTTTAATACGTTGAAAAAGGCAATCGTAGAATCGTTAGAATATACTTTAATCCAATCGGCCATACTGGACAGGGCCGTACTGACAACAAGAGAAACCAGAAGCAAAAAAGCGATGGCTAATATTAATCCAAATGAAAATAGTCTCGCTTTCAGGATAGTGAAGATTCCTTTTTTAGGTATTACTTCCACATGCCAAATGAAGTTTAGCGATTTCTGCAATTCCACAAATACACCTGTTGCTCCCACAAGTAAGATAACAACTCCAATTATAGATCCCCAGATGGTAGATTTTGATTCAGTAGATTTAATTAGAATTTGACTAATCTGAATCGATGTTTCTGAGCCCATCGTACTCGAAATTTGTTCTAAGATATTTCGATTTACAACGTCGTTGCCAAAGAAATAACCAGCGATAGAGATAACCAGTACTAAAAGTCCTGGTATGCTAAATATAGCATAGTAGGCAATAACGGCGCTTTGTCTAAATGGATCTTTATCGTTCCAAGAGGTAAAAGTTGCGGATAATAGTTTGGTCGTATCTTTTGTTTTGAATTGCATTTTGAATAAAATAGTTTAAGTGATAAAGGTCGGTATTTAAGGTATTTAAACTGTTATATAACTTTTTTAATAAATTGTAATATTCACATTTTAGCATGCTATGTTTTCATTTTATTCGAAAGTAAAAAACGCGAGACGTAAAAAAGGGTTGCATTTTACTGCAACCCTTTAACCAAACCAAACCAAAAAAAATCATTGAAATTGTGCTCTTTTTTTAAGCTTAAATAAAAAAAGCGACAACCATTTTTATATTGTTTCTAGTATGTAGTATTTTTTCAAAACACTACATATTTCCTGTAGTAAGTATTATTTGATTATTAGGATACTGCACTTCCGAATCATTTTCGGCAGTTATGAAGATTTTTGTAGGCTTCAATGGAGTAACTGTTTCGAATGTAGCTTTCAATTTAGAAGATAAAAATTTTGAATCGCTTTTTATCTGACCAATATTTTTAACCATCGAATCTTCTGTTTCCATCCAAACGACATAAGCCTCTTTTGATGAATCAAGTCTTTTAACTTCTGCTAGGTTCTCCAGTTTAATTTGGATTAGGTAGTTCTTGTTCTCATCTTTTGTTACTTTGACATCACCACGGGCGGCAGGAACAATAGTTGAAGTTTGGAAAGCGACCTTTTTCGAGCAAGAAGTAAAGGATGCTGTTAGCATGATTACAAATAAACCTAAAATCAGGTTTTTTGTTATTACATTAAAAGTAGTTTTTTTCATTTTTGATAGTATTAGGTGTTTAATAAAATTATATAAGAGGTATAGTAACTCAAATCCTTAATAAAACTGATTCCCATTACAAGGCTTCAATAAATATAAAGGATTGAAATATATATTATTTAGCTTAAATATCGTCTTAATATCCAAGCTATTGTTTCGTGTTCTTGTAACATTCCTGTTAGAAAATCAGCAGTACCAATATCTTTATTTTCCTTTTCAGATACTTCGATTCCCTTGCGCAGTGATACAATGACCGTTTCATGATCATTTAATAACTCGGTCAACATTTCTTTTTGAGAGGGGTATTTGTTTGGGGATTCCTTAAGGTTTGTAAGCTGCGAGAACTCAGCCATGGTTCCAATTGTTTTTCCTCCAAGTTTGTTGATGCGTTCTGCAATTTCATCGATACTTTCTTCTAATTGTTTGTATTGGTTTTCAAACAATTTATGTATTTCCATGAAACTTTCGCCACAAACATTCCAGTGAAATTTTCGTGTTTTAATATATAAGGTCATTCCATCCGCTAAAACGAAAGAAAGCAATGTTACACTATTTGCTAAATGATTTTCTGTAATGCCAATTTGTGGTTTCATAATGCCAATATTTTATTTTTAAACAGTAAACTAAATTTGTCACCGTTTTTGAATAGTAATGGTTATTAATTTAGAGAAATAAACAAGTTCTTTGAACTGATTATATCCTTTAAAATTAATTATTTCTTGTCTTTTACTACAAGCACAACACCTCCCATGATTAGTACTACACCAAGAATTGGGGACCATTGTACAGGATGATTTTGTTGTTTGTTTATTTCTATAGGCCCTATGTCTAGTACTTTTTCAGTCGTCACATAATTAAATCCGGTATAAAATACCATAATGGCTCCAATAATTATTATTAGTATTCCTATGTTTTTTGCATTCATCGATTCTAAGTTTTTGATGTTTAAATTTGACAGTAGCTGTTTTGTGAAATGCTAATTGCTAGGTGTATCTATATTTATCAATTAATTCAAAAAACAACACATTTTTTTATGTTTACTAAATATTTGATAAAATAGATTTTTTTTTAAAAATCTGATTTTAAAACCTATATAAAGATAGCGTACAAAAATTAAATATCAAATTGTATTTATTTACAATTTTAATTAATTGTCATTGACATAGTACTCATTATGATAAATGAGATCGAAATTGATTCCTCAAATAACAAAAATAAGGCTATGACAAATTTTAATATTATTTATGATTCGTCTTTTGTTGTTCTAACTAAGCTTATTCCTGATGAAAAGAATATTAGTCCTAGTATTCCGTAGATTATCAACGCTTTAATATCTTGATTACCGCCTGAAGTGTTCATAAATAATACTGCAGCATAAATTAACGCTCCGATACCAAGGGCTGTAAGCAATGCCCCAAAGATTCTTTTAAGATTCATAATTTTATTTTTTAGATTTATAAATTTGATAGTCTGTTGTTGACGATAGGATCAATTGATTTAAGAACTGAAAAGCCCAAACGCATTAAGTATCCATATGATAGTCACAATAACAATTAGGGAATTGAATATATTTTTTACTGTGGTATCCATAGGAACATAAGTATTGATCAGCCAAAGAACAGTTCCGATAACAATTAAAACTAACAATATGCTAATTAATGACATGATGATAATTTGTAATTATATTATTATCAAAGATAAAACTCTTATA
Source organism: Flavobacterium gillisiae (assembly GCF_900107635.1). Classification (GTDB taxonomy): domain Bacteria; phylum Bacteroidota; class Bacteroidia; order Flavobacteriales; family Flavobacteriaceae; genus Flavobacterium; species Flavobacterium gillisiae. The sequence goes on along the minus strand of NZ_FNRD01000003.1, from coordinate 101,932 downwards.
GGCAGTATGTTTTATATAATTTGAATGAAAAGTTTCATCATTCACAGATTTCTTTAAATGCTACTTGATGTACATAAAAAAAGCACCGTTTGCCAGTAGGGGACATACGGTGCTTTTAAGTAATCTTAAAATATTTATTGTGGTTTATTAACGGTATTCATTTGTAGCGTTACCGCTGTTTGTGCCAACATTCTTCCGTTTATAGAAGCTCCAGTTTTTAAATTAATTCCGGTTTGACTAAGTATATTTCCCTCAAAATGGCTTGTTGTTCCTAATGTAACTGCACCAGCAGTTTGCCAAAATATATTTTTGGCTTGAGCACCTCCGGCTAAGGTAATTCTCACTGTAGCACTCATATCAAGATTTCCGGCAACTTGAAATATCCATACATCAGTCGAGCTACCTGAAATTGTTATGTCCGTTGGAATCAAAAGATCACTTGTCCAAGTATAGAGTCCTGGTGTAAGTGTTTTTCCACCGATACTTCCCGCTCCTAAATTTAAAAAATCAGGGTTAGATCTGCCTGCAGCATCCGTGTAAGCAGTTTGCATGTCACCCACGGCCGTTGTCAATCGGGAAGCATTAGTTACTCTACATGGGAGAGGTCCTGCTGCATCAACTGTATATATAGTACCAGTTACTTCATTACATTTTAAAAGAATGGCAGCACCTGTTATAGGGCTTGCTCCAACATCTCCTGTTACGTCAGATTTGTAAACATCGGTAATTCCTGTTTTAGAAATAATAGCAAAGTTCTCAGCAACACCAAGATTTACTCCTTGTAGTTGAGAATCTTTCGACTGGGCGTCAGTGGATTGTTTAGCAGCCGTCGTAGTTGTTGCTTCATATGTTGAATTTGCGACCACTGGCTCTGCGGAATCCATGTCTGTACTACAACTTGACATTACTCCAACTAATAGCATCGCTACGATTGGCATTACTTTTACTAATTTCATAGATTTGGGTTTAAAATGTGAATTAATTATCACTATCCAAATGTGATGATATTATTATCAAAGAAGTTATGTTAATTTGCCTAAACATTATGCAATTAACATGTTTCAAGAAATGGAGATTTTTTATATTAATGTATAAAAGAGCAAAGCCTGTCACTTGACAGGCTTTGCTCTTTTATAATGTATTTTTTTAAGCTGTATGATCAATCAGATCATTACATTCTGGCCATATACCAATTAAGTTCCTTTTCGATTCTTTCAAAATGGAAATAGGCAGTAATGTTTTTTTGAAGTCGCAAGAAAGACGTTTCGCTCTTTACCACATAATCAAAAGCTTTATGGTGCATACAACTAATAGCGACATCAATTTTATCTTGCGAGGATAGCATTACCACTGGAATGTCTGGATCAAAATCTTTAATTTTGTCTAAGGTTTCAATCCCATTCATAGCGTTTTTATCAATTCCGTCCAAATGGTAGTCAAGGATGATCACATCTGGTTTTTTGTCTAAATTTGCCAGACAAAGTTCACCAGTCGCATATGTTTCCACAATGAAATCAGTGTGATGAATAAATTCGATTTCTAATGACTTTAGAAAAACGGCATCGTCATCTACTAAAAATAGTTTTATTTTTCCTTCGTTTTTCATCAGTTTTTATTTTTTATATTATTAAATTCTATTTCTAATTCTTCACAAGCTTGATTGCATACTCTTGAAAGTTGCAAGACTAAATCATCTATTTCTTCCTTTTTATCCTCTAAATCACCTGTGTAATTCTGGATTTTTTTAGCCATATCTTCATATTCTGAGTTGATACCCATTATCGAAAAGGAAGGTACCATTTTATGTGCTGAGGCCCGAAGTAATTCCCAATCTTTGTTTAACAAGCTTTCTTGTAGGGCAGTGACTAATGGACGCGTTTGTTGTAAATAAGCGGCAATCATTTCCATCATTAATTTAGGATTAGATTTAGTACGAGACTCTAAATATGTTAAATCAATACATTTTTCGTTTTTGGATGCACTATTTTTTTTAATCTCTTTTGCTTTTTTGGAAGATGGTTTTCTCACAATACCTACGATTTTGCTGTACAATAATCGTTCATCAACGGGTTTTGCGATATAGTCATTCATTCCTACAGCCTTACATTTAGCTAAATCTACAGTGGTAACATCAGCTGTTAATGCAATAATAGGAATATCAGAATTCATTGTTGTTCTGATATATTCAGTAGCTTCAAATCCATTCATTTCAGGCATTTGAAGATCCATTAAGATCACATCATAAGCATTGTTTTGCAGTTTTTCAATCGCTATTTTTCCGTTTTCGGCAATATCACGTTCGAATCCAAAATCATCCAATAAGGTTTTCATCAATAATTGATTCAAAGGAATATCTTCAACAACTAAAACTTTAATGTTTTTTGCGTCTTTGTCTAATTCAAGTATTTCCGTTTCTAGCTCTGCGTCGGCAGTTGTTTTTTGGAAATTCAATCTAAAACTGAAAGTAGTTCCTTCGTCAATTTTACTGATTACATTGATACTACCGCCTTGAGGTTCCACTAATTGTTTAACAATGGCTAATCCTAATCCAGTACCACCATAAATTCTTGAGGTTCCGCTAGAAGCTTGTTGGAAGTTGTCAAATATGGAATCTAATTTTTCTTCTGGAATCCCAATTCCGGTATCGGCTACAGAAAATTCGATAGTAACATTTTCTGAATCTTCATCAATTAAACGTACACTAACAGTGATTTTTCCTTCGGATGTAAATTTGACGGCATTACTAACCAAATTTAAAATAATTTGATGCAAACGAATAGGATCCCCAACTAATACTATAGGTATATTTGAATCGTATTCTTTAACTAGTTTTAAATTTTTCTCTTGAATTTTTGTTTCGAATAAATGAAGCATCGATTTAATAGATGATCTCATTTTGAAAGGTGTTTTTTCAAAAGACATTTTCCCAGCATCTACTTTTGCTAAATCCAAGATGTCATTTATAAGTACAATAAGCGCATCACCACTCATTTTAATAGCATCGAGATACTCTTTTTGTTTGACAGTCAAATCTGTTTTCAGTACCACCTTTGTGAAGCCAATAATAGCATTCATAGGTGTTCGAATTTCATGACTCATATTAGACAAAAATTGCTGCTTTGCTTTTACTGCATTTTCGGCAATTAAAGTAGCATTTTCAGCATTTCGTTTTTCTTCTTCGGCAATTCCTGTTGCGAGTTCAGCAAATACTTTAGCTTCTATCAGTTCCGTCTCAATTATTTTTTGGTCTGTGATATCTCTTGCTACTACAACAACACCAAGTACATTTCCTTGGTCATCTTTATAAACAGATCCGTTAAAGAGGACGTCTGTTAATTTACCGCTTTTGTGGCGAAGAGTAAGCGGAGAGTCAGCAACTGACCCTTTTGCGAACACTTCCTGATATACTTCTCTGGCCATCTGAGGTTCGGTAAAATAATCAAAGAAATCAGAACCAGTAAGAAGCTCTCGCTCCATGCCAGTGATCTTGATCGTCGCTTCATTCATATCGGTAATCTTTCCTTGGATACTAATCGTAACCAATGGATCACGACTTGCTTCAATAAGACTAAGCGAATAATTAGAAAGTAATTTTTGTGCGGTCACATCTCTTGCGGCTGCAAATACACCAAGGACTTCTCCTTTATCATCTTTATACACAGAAGCATTGTATAATACATCTGTTAATTTTCCATTTAGATGTTTTATCGTCAAAGCGTAATCAGAAACAAAACTTTGTTCAAATACTTGAATATAAGCTTGTCTTGCTCTTTCTGGTTCGGTAAAATAAATAGAAAAGTCTGTTCCTATTAAATTTTCTCGTTGAATACCGGTTACAGCTATTAATGCATGATTTACGTCAGTAATCTGCCCTTCGGCATTAATAGTAACTAGAGGATCTAAACTTGCCTCAAGTATACTACGGGTATACAAAGCTGCTTGCTTTTGCTTTGTTACATCGCGGGCAACTATTACAACTCCTAATACCTTCCCGACATCATTTTTATAAACAGATCCGTTAAATAATACATCAGTTAATTTTCCGCCTTTGTCACAAAGAGTAAGTGGAGAGTCAATTACAAAACCTTTTGCAAATACTTCTTCATATACCTCACGTGCCATATTAGGGTGCGTAAAATAATTAAAGAAATCAGATCCTATTAATTCTTCGCGTTTAACACCAGTGATTTTAACAGTAGCTTCATTCATATCAGTAATCTTACCATCTATATTGATGGTGATTAGCGGGTCTAAACTGGCCTCTATAAGACTTAGGGAATAATTAGAAAGTAATTTTTGGGAAGCAGTAAAGAGTTCTAATTCGTCATTTCTTACTTTTAAGCTTTTAACAATAATAAAGACAAGCGTAAAAATAACAAATATTAAAATTAAAAGTAAGAAGAACAGTATTTCCGAATATTGAATACTATTTTCATTTTCTGTTTTTCTTAGTTTAAGTGCATTGTATTCATCAACATTGATTTTAGCAATGATACTTTTAATTTCATCGGTAATAATTTTACCATCCTTTAGTATAGCGATCTTTTCATTTTCATCCAATAAATCATATGGTCTGTCATCAATAATTTTTTGCAATAAAACCAATTTTTTGCCAGTCATTATTTTTAAAGAATCGACCTGAATGTTTTGGTGCTTATTTTCGCGGGTCAGCTCTGACAAGGTCGACAGGTTTTTGTTCATTGCTTTTACAGCATTATTATACGTGTCTAGATATACGTCATTTTCAGAGATGATATACCCTCTTACTCCAGTCTCGATATCAAGAATATCTAAAAGAACATTATCGTTTTTACGTAGTACTTCCTGAGCATGTTCCGCTGAGCTAATGCTTGACTTAACGTTGAGGTTATTATAATAGAAAACACCCAAAACAGTAGTCAATATTATTGCTACCAGGATATAATAGAGTTGAAATCTTTTTTCTGAAATTAATTTCATGGTGGTATTAAAACTTAATTTAGATTGTTTGGATTTTTTATACCAATTTCTTCAATAGGAGATCTTCTTTTATCTTTCAAATTTTTAAAGTGAGAAGGGGAGAGTCCAGTTACTTTCTTAAACTGACTTGATAAATGTGCTACACTGCTATAACCCATTTTCCATGCAATTTCAGTGATATTGTGTTCTCCGTAAATTATCAATTCCTTAACTCGTTCTGTTTTATGAGAAATGATAAAGTGCTCAATTGTAGTTCCTTGTACTTCAGAGAATAGGTTGGATAAATAAGTATAATCGTGATTCAGTTTCTCACTTAAATAAATAGAAAAATTAACTTTGATAACTTCATCTGAATGGTGAACCATTTGAATAATTACATTCTTAATTTTTTCTATAAGCATAGATTTTTTATCATCCATCAGTTCAAAACCTGCACTAAGCAGTCCCGCTTTAAGTAGTTCTCTTTGTGCCAATGAAATGTTTTCCATGACGTCTACTTCTCCTAAATCAACAACGATAAAATGCAAGCCAAGTTTTTTTAATTCCTCTTTAACTGCTAATTTACAGCGATTGCTGACCATGTATTTGATATATAACTTCAAATTGTTTGTTTTTTTAACTGATTGTGTAAAATTTGCACTTTTTTATTCAAAAAGAGTTATATAATTTATAAATTAGTTGTATAATTCACAGATTATTTTGCTTTTTCTCGCATCAAAAATAGGTAATAATTATCTATAATTGGTTGGTGTTCTTAAATTATGGATGTTGTGTCGTTATTTATTTTGTAAGGGTATAATGGTATAAATGTCCAGTGTGGAAGTGAGAATTGATTTTCAAATAACAAAAGAAAGAAGCCATTAGCTGTATTAAAATAATACTGCTAACGGCTTGTTCCTAACCTTTGATTGTTCCTTATAATTTAAGCTTTGACGATCATTTTTCCGGTATTTGCACCTTCAAACAAACCGAGTAATGCCGTAGGTAATTGATCAAAACCTTCTTCAATTGTTTGGGTGAATTTTAGTTTTCCTTCTTTAACCCAACTCGATAAATGTTTCATCCCTTCAGGAAATCTATCTTGGTAATTACTAACGATGAAGCCCTGCATTAAAACGCTCCTTGTTAATAACATAGGTTGTATTCTAGGCCCCATAGGTGTTTCTTTACTATTGTATAAGGATATCTGTCCGCATAAAGCGATTCGGGCATGAAAATTAATGGCACTAATAACGGCGTCCGAAATTTCTCCGCCTACATTATCAAAATAGGCATCTACACCATTGGGACAAGCTTCTTTTACAGATTTATAAATATCCTTGGTTGTTTTATAATTGATTACTTGATCAAAACCAAAGTCTTCAATTAATGTTTTGGCTTTTTCATCTGTACCTGCGATTCCTACCACGTGGCAGCCTTGTAATTTAGCAATTTGTCCTACAACCATTCCTACAGCTCCTGCAGCTCCGGATACGACTACAGTTTCACCTGCTTTAGGCTTGCAAATATCCATCAACCCAAAATAAGCGGTTAAACCGGTCATGCCGAGTATGCTTAAGTAGTAGCTCAACTCGGGTACATTTGTATCTACCTTTTGTAGAACGTCATCTTTTGATACAAACATTTCTTTCCATGGAAATCTTCCTACTACGGTGTCACCTACTTTAAAATTATCTGATTTACTTACTATAATAGTAGCTACGACACCACCATCCAAAGGTTCGTTTATCTTAAAGGGAGCTACATATGACTTGGCATCATTCATTCGGCCGCGCATATAAGGATCAACTGAGTAATACAATCCTTTTAGCAGGACTTCTCCAGGCTGTAGTTGATCTAATGTGGTATTTTCAAGTTTAAAATTCTGTAATGTAGGTGTCCCCACAGGTCTTGATTGCAATATAATTTGTCTTGTCGTCATGTTCTTTTACTTTAAATTGTGAGATAGAGATTGAAATCACTTCTTCTAAAACTTAAAAAGGATTACTCTATTTTATAAATGGGTGCTAATTAACACATTATTATGTTGTTAGCTTATCCTAATTAGTTTTTTGTTCACAAACTCATGAATTCCGAGTTCAGATAATTCACGTCCGTAGCCTGAACCTTTAGTTCCTCCAAAAGGTAAATCTGGTTGTGTCGCTGTAGGTTGGTTGATGAAAACCATTCCGCTATCAATTTGATCGGCTAATTGTATGGCTCGTTTTGTGTCTTTAGTAAAGATAGAACCTCCTAAACCAAAAGGCGAATCATTGGCAAGGTCTATCGCTTCTTGTTCATTTCCAACTTTGTAAAAAGAAGCTACGGGGCCAAATAACTCTTCCTGAAAAGTAGGAACTCCACGTTTTAGATTAGTTAAAATTGTAGGCTGCATAAAGGCACCGGTATCAAATGCTCTTTTACCACCAACTAAAATTGTAGCACCTGCTTTTTCAAATCGTTTCACCTGATCTAATATATTGACTAATGCTTCTTCACTACTTAGCGGTCCAACTTGTGTAGTAGGATCCATTGGATCACCTACTTTAAGAGCCGCAACTTTATCTGCAAATTTTTCTAAAAACTCATCTGCTATAGTGCCTACGGCAATAAACCTTTTTGAAGCAACGCAGCTCTGTCCAGTATTACTAAATCTCCCCGCAATAGCCATTTCAACAGCAGTATCAATATCCGCATCTTCTAGAATTATAAAGGCATCACTACCACCTAATTCAAGTACTGATTTTTTTAAATTTTTACCTGCCGCTTCAGCGATGCTTGATCCGGCTCCTTCGCTACCCGTTAGAGACACTCCTTTGATTCGATCATCACTTACTAATGCTGTACTTCGCTTGCCTGAAATCATCAAATTGATGTATAATCCTTCTGGGGCTTTTGCTTCTTTAAATAATTCCTCTATTGCAACACCACATTGTGGTACAATCGAGGCATGTTTTAATAATATGGTGTTTCCTACCATGATGTTTGGAGCAGCAAATCGTACTACCTGATAAAAGGGAAAGTTCCAAGGCATAACGCCAAATAGAACACCTACAGGAGTATTTCGAATAAAAGCTTCACCAGATTCAGGGTTTAGTTTTTTATCGGCAAGAAAGGCAGCTCCATTATCGGCATAGTAATCTAATATGTCAGCACTTAAATTGACTTCCCATTCTGCTTGTGATAGTATTTTTCCCATTTCAAGGGTAATTAGCTTAGCTAAATCGGTTTTTCGTTCTCGCATCAAAGCAGCTACTTTATGCAAGACTTTTGCGCGATCATCATAAGAAGTTTTTTTCCATTCCTGAAAAGTATTGTTTGATTTTTCGATTGCGGCTTGAACTTGTTCATCAGTCATTTCTTCGAATGATTTAACTACTTTGTTTGTGGCAGGATTTGTTGTTTGAATAGACATAAATTTATTTTTTATTAATTAAAATAGATTTAATCTTGCTTATGCTGAACTAAAATAAGTAGAAACAGATACTGTGATTTGAGATAAGTAGAAATACAGTATCTATTCCGAAATTTTTTAATCAGCATTCTTAAAGATTAAATTTTGTTTGATAAAATTAATACGAAATTCACTCGATTTGTCGCAACTAAACGTTAAAAGAAAAAGACACCACTATTAATTAATCCATAAATTTTAACACGTATTTATTTATAGTAGAGGTTTGTAGGCGCGTATTAGGCTTTAACGCTGTTTGTCAGATAATTGAAAATGTAGAAGCTTTCAGCAATATGTTAAAAATCTGGAGATAGGGAAGTAGTGCTAATTATACTATTAGCTTAGAATTAGAAGCAAATAATCCAAATAGAAAATGAAATTAAGTCATTTTCTATTTGGATTATTTTAGAAATGCGAGCCAGTACGAGCTACTCAGTATCTGTATCAGTATCTGTGAATAGTTTTCGTTCGAAAACATCATTCCAGTCCATAGATTTTATTGCGGCTACTTTATTTTGGTTATTCATGTAAACACGAAGTTCTTTATTGGCCACAGCCTTTGTATAGAGTGCTTTATAGCGAAAAATAGTAATATTAGCCGTATTTTCTTTATACACTTCCATTAATTTAAGGTCTTTAAAAGCACCATAGCGCTGTCTGAATTTAGCACAGGTCTTTGATAACTTTTCCAATGTTATGTTGTCGATTACAGATTGTGTCGCTTCACTTTGATTAAAGGGTTTAAACTTAGAAGTGTTGCAAGTCATTAAAATTCGTTTCCCTAATTCGTACGATTTTGTCTTTAGATTAGCGTCAACTTTGGCGACAGCTAATTTCATGATTTTAACTTCTTCTGGTTTTACCTCAGTTGGTGTATCAGGTTTTTTTGACTTACATCCAATAAGTACAATTAAGCTTAGTAGGAGGATTACTTTTTTCATTTCTAAGATGTTATTTTTAATAATAAGTTAGGATCAGGGCAATTGTCTAAATAAAAACTCAAGTCGCTTTTTGTGCAAACTCCAGGGTAGTCACCAAAATTAGTTCCTATGTTTTTTATAATTTGAAAATGCAGATGTGGAGAATAATCACCATTCACAGCTGAATCTCCTAATAAACCTATTTGTTGCCCTTTTTTATAAACAGTGCCAATTTCTATATTCTCTAAACTATCCAACGATAAATGTCCATATAAAGTATAAAATGTTTCATTTTCGATATGGTGTTCTAAAATGATGGTGGGACCATAGTCGCCAAAACCTGCATTGAAATAAAAACTGTGGATTTTGCCATCAAGAGCAGATAAAATGGGCGTTCCAGCTTTTATCCACAAATCTAAACCAATATGTATGTTTCGTTCCTCTGTCTCCTCATCTTTAAATATAGTGCTTCGCTTATAAAGATTTCTTTCTTCATTATAACCGCCATAAGCAACTTTTGCATTGTTTGAAGTCAAGTAACTTTCAATGTATTTTTCAAAATCAGCTGAATTTGCTAATGATTCCTTAGGTAGATTATGATTTAAAACGGATAAATCCAAAGCGACATATTGATTTAAACTGATAGAGTCAGCTATTACTTTAACGTCTTGGGTATTTCTTAAAACGGTTTCTAAACTTGTCATTTATTGCTATTTTGTGTTTTCAATAGTATAAAAAAAGCCAACTGAACGAATCCAGATTGGCTTTATAATTTTAACTTTAAAAAATATTATTATTTTTTAATTTCAACTTTTGCTTCACCTTCAGAAACATTTACGCTTGTTTTGTTTTCACCGTTTTTAGTGCTTACATCAACGCCATCTGTTCCTACGCTAATAGAAGTACCATCAGGATTTTCTTCAGCTTGAGGAGCTTCTGTAGTAACTTCAATAGTTTGGTTAGTTGTCGTGTCTGGAGTTTCTTCTTTTTCCTTACAAGAAACGATTGCCATAACTGACAATACACCTATGAACATTGTTATTTTTTTCATGTTTATTGTATTTAAGTTTGTAACTAATTAGTTGACAATATACTGTTTTTATTATTATAAAAAAATTCCAACTGCTTAGCAGTCGGAATTTTTTAGTACAGTATTATTTTTTAATATAAATTGGGATATGTTGATGGGTTTACCTCATTCATCATAGCATATACTTTTTCGAAAATATCTTCTGCAGATGGTTTAGAAAAATAGTCACCATCAGTTCCATAAGATGGTCTGTGTGCTTTTGAAGTTAAGGTTTGCGGTTTGCTATCTAAATAATTATAACCATCTTGTTGCTCAAGAATTTGTTGTAAAATATAAGCAGAAGCTCCACCAGGAACGTCTTCGTCAATTACTAAAAGACGATTTGTTTTAGCTATACTTTTTACAAGGTCATGATTAATGTCAAATGGAAGCAAAGATTGTACATCTATAATCTCACAGTCAATACCTACTTCAAGAAGTTCTTGAGCAGCTTGTTCCACTAATCTTAGTGTAGAACCATAAGAAACTAAAGTAATATCAGCACCTTCTTTCATCGTTTCAACAACACCAATCGGGGTCTTGAATTCACCATAATTAAGTGGTTTTTTCTCTTTTAAGCGGTATCCGTTTAAACATTCGATTACTAAAGCCGGTTCATCACATTCCAACAGTGAATTGTAAAAACCTGCTGCTTTTGTCATGTCTCTTGGAACTAACACATGAATCCCTCTAATAGCATTGATGATCATTCCCATAGGAGAACCAGAGTGCCATATTCCTTCCAGACGATGCCCTCTTGTACGGATAATTAATGGTGCTTTTTGCTTTCCTACTGTTCTGTATTGTAGGGTTGCCAAATCATCACTCATTATTTGTATAGCGTACAATAGGTAGTCTAGATATTGAATTTCAGCAATCGGTCGTAAACCTCTTAACGCCATTCCAATACCTTGTCCTATAATCGTAGCTTCACGTATTCCAACATCAGCAACGCGTAGCGCACCGTATTTTTCCTGCATACCCTCTAAACCTTGGTTTACATCACCAATGGCTCCTGCATCTTCTCCAAAAATTAAGGTCTCAGGGTATTTTGTAAATATAGCATCAAAATTATCACGTAAAATCATTCTGCCGTCTGTATCCTCTTTTGCGTCTTCAGCATATTGCGGTAAAACTTGTTTTACGGAGAAGACATTTAAATCAGAATCAGAATATAAATGACTGCTAAATTTTTCTTGATTTTTCTTAGTATAAGAAGTAATCCAATTTGACAATTCGGTTTTTCCGCCTTCATTAACGATAAGGCGCAAAGATTTACGTGCTGCAATTAGAATTTCCTTTCTTATTGGGTCTTTTACACTGCTTAAGCTCGAAGCATATTTTAGTATCGCTTCTTTATGATTACTTGAATTTGCAATTTTTTGTAGTAATGAAATCAACTCTTTTTGTTCTTCAACAATAGGTTCAATAAAAGCACTCCATGCCGCTTTTTTACCTGCTAGCACTTCTTTTTTAGCGCTTGCATCTATTTCATCTAATTCTTCAGGAGAAGCGATGTTAATTGCAATCATCCATAATTTCATCTGTCTGATACAGTCGAAATCTCTTTCCCACGCAAGGCGATCTCCATCTTTGTACCTTTCATGTGATCCAGAGGTAGAATGCCCTTGAGGTTGAGTCAGTTCATTTACATGTATTAGCACAGGAACATGTTGTTCGCGTGAAATAGTGGATGCTTTCTCATAGGTAGCAATAAGATCGGTATAATCCCATCCTTTTACTCTAAGGATTTCATATCCTTTTTCAGTGTCATTTCTTTGATATCCTTTTAGAATTTCTGAAATGTTCTCTTTGGTAGTCTGATGTTTTGCATGAACTGAAATACCATATTCATCATCCCAAACACTTATTATCATTGGTACTTGCAAAACACCTGCAGCATTAATTGTTTCAAAAAACAATCCTTCTGAGGTACTAGCGTTTCCAATGGTTCCCCAAGCAATTTCATTTCCTTCATTCGAGAAATTATCTTTGTTGGGTATTCCTTTAACTTGTCTGTATATTTTTGATGCCTGTGCAAGTCCTAGTAATCTAGGCATTTGTCCTGCTGTAGGAGAAATGTCAGCACTCGAATTTTTTTGTTTTGTTAAGTCTTTCCAAGAACCGTCTTCATTCAAGCTATGAGTAGCAAAATGACCTCCCATTTGCCTACCTGCAGACATAGGGTCTTGTTCTATATTTGAATTACCATATAGTCCTGCAAAAAATTGTTCAACCGTCATTTGACCTATGGCCATCATAAAAGTTTGGTCACGATAATATCCAGAACGGAAGTCACCATTTTTGAAAAATTTAGCCATCGCTAATTGCGGCACTTCCTTTCCATCACCAAAAATTCCGAACTTTGCCTTTCCGGTCAATACCTCTCTACGCCCTAATAAACTACACTCTCTACTTATCATAGCGATTCTATAGTCGTTCAACACTTCGGTTTTAAAATCTTCGAATGTCAATGTAGTATTGGTTTTTTCTTTTATCATAGTTGAAAAGTATCACTTAATGAGACAAATTTACTTAAAAACTATGTATTATCATAATACAGTGAAAGAAATATAATTTAATTATTATCAATTAATTCGCTTTAAATATATCTATAATTTACATATTCGGAAATTAATTGCTTTTAAATCAAGAATAACATAATGAAAAAGTAGTAATGCTTTAGATTAAAACCATTTTCGATTAAATAAATTGATTAATATTTTTGGAGATAAAGTAATTACAAAACGAATTTTTTCATTGTATTTATCTTGGCCAATTTCCCAACCATTGGAGGAATAGATAGGTAGGTACATTTCAAAATAGTCTGGAACCAAATTCAAGCGGATACCACTATCATATACAAATTTCTCGCTTTGGTATTTATTTTTCAATAGTCCAGCGTCACCGTATAATTCGATCCAATTCCACAGTGTATAACTCGCATTCATAGTAGTCATCCATTGATTAGCGTAAGGCGTATTCAGTTTTGATTTAAAACCACCCTCAGCCACGATTAACTGCTGGCTAAAAAAGCCACTGCTTTCTGATCTTCCATAATAGCCATAGTCAAATAAATAATCGGTAGGACGGTCTAAGGCAAAGCTGAAAAAATCAGAATTGGTTTTGTTGTATAGAAAAGTACCGGCATAAAAGCGCAAGTTGATCTGACGGTTATTTTCGAATAGTTGTCTGTATTCTATTTCTGCAGCAGTTTTTCCAAACCTCGATGCTATTTGTAGGTCGGTAGAAAAGCTGAAGTGATTAGTAATCTCTGTCGTGGTATTGAAGTATTTCGCATTGAAAACAGAATAGTTTTCTGTGGAATTGTCAATAACGATATCACTCTTTTCTCTGCTCACGATTACTTGACGCAGCAGTATTAACTGTTTTTTGTTGTCTCTAATGTCATCTTCCCTGATTTTTATCTGCACCATCGGATTAATTTTTGAATAGGCAGCATCTGGTGCATAATGAAAATACGCACCCGAAAGTGAATAGCGTACATTATAGAGTGCGCTGTTTCTGTAATTTTGATTGACAACAACAAAACCGGAGCCTGAAAATGATTTTGCATTTGTTGAATAGGCCGGATTCACATCAAAGGTAAAAGGTTTATCTAAAATCGTTTTGTTATGAAGACGCATTCCTGGTGACAATCCATCATATAAATTGTAGGTGAGGGTAGGGACATATAAAACCTGATTATAGTATGGGTCCTCAAGATCCTTCATGAACACAAATTTTACGGGACGATTGTTTGGAAAAAAAGACTTTAACGATTTCCAGTTGTTTCTTAAATTGTATTCAGGAACTTCATTCTTATAATTTAAAACGATTTTATCGGCATTTTTTCTTTCGAAAGTAAATACACTGTCGGGTTCTTGTGGGGCTAACCATTTTTTAAATACAATTTCACCTTTATTAATTCCATAGACAGGAACAGGAACAATCACTCCTGTTTTATTTTTAAGGGTAAACGAAACACTGTCTTTCGATTTTTCTACGTCAGCAAATTTAAAATCAATGATTTCACGGGAATCAATAATTGTTTTAAAAAACCAATTGATATTCTTGCTAGAATTTGTTTTTAAAATGGCTTCAAAATCATTTCTGGAGACCTGTTTCTCTTTGTTCTCATCATAAAATTCGCGAATACTGTTTGTAACAATACCATTTCCGAGATAGTTGTCAAGATACCTAAAACTTAATCCAGCACGATATTTACTTGCGATTTGTTCGTTGAATTTGATAAGAGAATTTTTTGGATCGCCCAGTGGCTGATCTAGATTTTTTCTAGCCATTAGCATATAGAAATAGCTGTATTGCTCGTTAAAATCTAAATTGGTCAAATTGTAGCTTTTCAATAATAGAAAGGTAGAGGCGCTACCCAGCATCTTGGTGTTGGGGTGATTCTGCTCTATGTATTTCATCATAACATAGACTTGAATTCCATCATAAATCCAGCTGTCTTTCCTGTTGTCTAGTCGTAAACTGTTTTTTAGATAGGCATTTAAGTAGGTTTTTAGAAATTTAATCTCAAAGGTGAACTCATCCGAAAACGGCCTGATGAACGATGGCAGTTGATTTAAACCATAAAATGGATTTCGTTCATAATCAGTTTGAGAAACCACAATTTTATCAAATGGGTATTTCCCTATTAAACCATCTACATAATTAACGATACAATCAATAGCATAGGCTTGTTGCTTTAGGCTGACTTTATCTTCTTTTAAATTAGTCACAACCTCTAGCGCTTTGGTTTTATAGCTATAAAAACTAGATTTAGGTTCTATATATAGACTGAAATTAGTCCTGTTTTTTCCTGATAGTTTATAAATGGAATAACTGTCCTTTTGAATCGCTTCCTCGCTGTTTAAATCAGTGGTTACTTCTAAACTTTTGGCCACTTTTAAATCGATATCAATATCAGAAACCGCATTGGCAATATCGTCTAAATTGGCATTGCTGTATTTTATAAAAGCATGGTTTTCATAGCGGGCAGGAGTGAGGTACCATGTTTTTAGATTCATACCACCATCGGCATTGTAACCAAATTTGGTGAACTTATCACTTGGAATTTTTACTGTATAGGTAAGACGCAACTTTATTTTCTCATTAGGCGCGAGTTTCTCTCTTAATTGCACCCTAATGATATCCGGATTTTCAGCCGTTGTTTCCCAGGAAAGGAATAATTTGTCGGCATCAATAATCGTTATATTTTTAGTGCTGCCACGTTCGTCTTCTTTAGCCAAATGGAAACCACGATAAAATTCGTCCGAAAACCGTCTTGCTAAAGGCGTGTTAACGTCAGCGTAGGCGTTATTCCAATCATTCAAAACCAGTGAAGTCAGCGTATCATTCGATTCGTTAAAAAAGGTCAATTCCTGCTGGATATTCATAGTCTTATCGACAGCATTGACTTCCACAAACATTTGGGAATGGTGCTGGGCATATTGTTTTATTGAGGTCAATAAAACTAAAGTACAGATTGCAATTTTATAAAATGGTTTCAACTTTTAATTCAACTAGTTAGGGAAGCACAATATACATTTATTTGGATACAAAAGGAACTATTTTTTGAAGAAGGCATAAAAAAAGCTGTTCGTAAAAACAGCTTTCTTTATTAAAAATTGGGTTTCAAATTGTACTTTTTGTAGAAAGTATCTAAAACATCGACCACTTCGTCTTCGGTATCCACAATCTTCATCAGGTTCAAATCTTCGGGGCTTACCGTGTGTTCTCTTTCGATTAACACTTTTTTTACCCATTCGATTAAGCCTGACCAAAATTCAGTTCCTACCAGTATAATAGGGAATTTTGCGATTTTTTTTGTCTGAATCAACGTCATCGCTTCAAACAATTCATCCAAAGTCCCAAATCCACCAGGCATAACCACAAATCCTTGAGAATATTTTACAAACATTACTTTTCGAACAAAGAAATAATCAAAATTCAGGTTTTTATCGCCGTCAATGTACGGATTGAAATGCTGCTCAAACGGCAATACAATATTCAATCCTACCGAAGTTCCACCGCCCAGATGTGCACCTTTATTACCGGCTTCCATAATCCCGGGGCCTCCGCCAGTAATAACACCGTAACCGGCTTTACTAATTTTGTAGGCTATTTTTTCGGCAAGTAAATAATACGGGTCTTCTGGCTTAGTTCGTGCCGATCCAAAAATGGACACACACGGACCTATACGTCCCATATTTTCATAACCGTTTACAAACTCGGCCATAATTTTAAAAATCGCCCAGCTGTCATTAGTCCGGATCTCATTCCAGTTTTTTTGCTTTAATTTATCTTGGATTACTTTATCCTCGTCATTGTCAAAATCTTCTAATCTCATATTCGTATTGTATTATTAACTATTATTTTCTGGAGCCTTATCCAGCTATCCGCTATATTCCCGATAACAAAAACTACGGCCAATGCCTTGTTTTTCTAATTCGGGAGATACCGCTTCTATCTGGGATAAAAATCCAAGATACTAAAGTAACTCTTTTTTCAAATACGGCACGGTATAGTTTAATTATTTTTTAAAAGGGTCTATCTTTTTTGAATTGCTGTATCGAAAGAAAATTAAATGCAACGGCCTTTTTATAAATAAGAAAAACCTTAAATTTGTTAATATTAAATTCAAAAAGAGGTGTATATTTGATTTATATAGAAGTTGGCAGTCATTTTAAAAATCCGCAGATGAACAAAACAACCTATTTGAAATCCGCTTACACCAATTCAACAAAAGAAAATATTGAATTGCTTATTAAGTATTTTCAAAATATTGGAGGAAAGACACTTACTGGCATTTGCAGAAAACAAAATGCGTTTAAAGTTAAATGGAAAGATACAGAAGATAGTTTAATGTCCAGATGTCATATACAAAATGCATCGGAATATCTACTTTCAATAATAGGAAATTATTCAGAAGGACAAATCAAAATAGTAATTGCAGATATTTCAAAATACATAAGAAATTTAGACGATAATGAAGATGTTAGTTTCATTATTTTAAGTACAAACACTTTACCTTCCGCTATTCATTTTAACATTGCTACAATATTGTTTAACTCCCATCAAATAAGAGAACAAAATCAGAATAATTACAACACAGATCTTTTAGTTATATACTCTTTAAGATTATCTTTAGAAAACAGAATAAGAGGACTATTAGGTATTGATTATGCAACAAGTAAAGGTAAAAACATTGGTCTAAATTCATTGATTAAACTTTCAAAAGAACTTAAAACTGTTAAATACTCTAAAGCAGTTAATTGGACTGAAATTGAATGGATAAATATCTGGATTAATCATCATATGCACAGACATATTAGACCATATCCTTGGGTAATTTACCAAGCAATTGAATCCTTAAAACCTTTTGTAGACCCAAAAGAACCATATATTTTTGAGAACACAGTTAGATATTCATTTTATAGTGCAACTTTTGTTGAAAATGAAGAGGAATTTCATATTGAAATAGAATCAGCTCTCAAGCTTGTATATCCTGAAATAGCGATCAAATGGCTATCTAAAAGAGAAATTATGAAATAAAAACAACTGCTAACACTTAACAAACTAGCCGAAAAAAAGCCCTCAGTCACGAAATATTGGGGGCTTTTTTTGGGTTAGTTTGTGTTGACTGAGGCCCGTCAATTGGTATGCGGTGCTATTTGCTGTTTCAATTTTATAATCTACTCGTAATGAAACTCCGGAATCATTAAAGTATTCCTTATCCGTACGATTTGTCTTCTCGACAAAGGAGCGATCTGCATTGTCAAACTCCTCAATATTGGGTGAGATTCTTCCTTCGTCAGAATGACAAGTTAATGTTGATTAGATAGAGAAATAGGAATACAATAAATCACTCAATTTTAAATTAAACACAACTTATCCGTACGATTTGTCATTCCGAGGCACGAAGGAATCTCATAATGAAACTCCTCCATACTGGGTGAGATTGCTTCGTCCCTCGCAATGACGCAGAACTGAATTCAAATTCCCAAAAACAAGATGAGATTCTTCCTTCGTCAGACTCGAGACTTTAGTTGAACAGTCGAAGCAATGACAAGTTTGCGGAGTGGTTCGGTAATAATAAAATTTGTGTAACTAGTGTTTAAAAAATCATTGTATTAGATAACTAAATTCCATTCTTAGACTAGTAATAAATACACAATCATTTGTCATTCCGAGGCACGAAGGAATCTCATAATGAAACTCCTCCATACTGGGTGAGATTGCTTCGTTCCTCGCAATGACGCAGTACTGAATTCAAATTCACACAAACAAGATGAGATTCTTCCTTCGTCAGACTCGAGACTTTAGTCGAACAGCTGAAGAAATGACAAGTTTGCGGAGTGGTTCGGTAATAATAAAATTTGTGTAATTAGTGTTTGAAAAATAATTGTATTAGATAACTGAATTCCATTCTTAGACTAGTAATAAATACACAATCATTTGTCATTCCGAGGCACGAAGGTATCTCATAATGAAACTCCTCCATACTGGGTGAGATTGCTTCGTCCCTCGCAATGACAAGTTAGTATTGATTAGATAGATAAATAGGAATACAATAAATCACTCAATTTTAAATTAAACATACCTTATCCGTACGATTTGTCATCTCGACGAAGGAGAGATCTCCATAATGAAAATCCTCAGTACTGGGTGAGATTCTTCCTTCGTCAGAATGACAAGATTGCGGAGTAGTTTATGAATAAAACAATCCGTGAAAATTGGTGTAATCTGTGTTAAAATAGACTTACTCCAATTCCTTCTTCAAAAACTTTGCAGTATAGCTTTTTTTATTATCGGCTATTTCTTCGGGAGTTCCTTTGGCAACGACTTTTCCGCCGCCTTTTCCTCCTTCGGGACCAATATCGATAATATAATCTGCCAGTTTGATTACGTCCATATTGTGTTCGATAATCAGGATCGTATTTCCTTTGTCTACTAATTTGTTGATAACGCCCATCAATACCCTGATGTCTTCAAAATGAAGCCCCGTAGTAGGTTCGTCCAGAATATAAAAGGTATTTCCAGTATCTTTTTTTGATAATTCTCCTGCGAGCTTAATACGTTGCGCTTCCCCGCCCGAAAGCGTGGTACTTTGCTGACCAAGTGTAATATATCCCAAACCTACATCTTGAATGGTTTTTACTTTGCGATGTATCTTCGGAATCATTTCAAAAAACGGAACCGCTTCATCCACGGTCATATTCAACACATCAGAAATGGATTTTCCTTTAAAACGAATTTCTAGTGTTTCTCTGTTAAAACGTTTTCCTTGGCAGGTTTCGCACTCGACATAAACGTCTGGAAGGAAGTTCATCTCAATCGTACGCACACCAGAACCTTGGCAGGTTTCGCAGCGTCCGCCTTTTACATTAAAGCTGAAACGTCCCGCTTTATAGCCGCGTATCATACTCTCTGAAGTCATGGTAAATAATTTCCTGATCTCCGTAAATACTTCAGTATAAGTGGCAGGATTAGAACGTGGTGTTCTCCCTATCGGGCTTTGGTCAATATTAATTACTTTGTCGATAAGCTCTAAGCCTTCAATTTTTTTATAGGGTTGTGGTTTTTTGACGCCATTAAAATAATACGCATTCAAAATAGGGTAGAGCGTTTCATTGATCAAAGTAGACTTACCGCTTCCGGAAACTCCCGTAACACAGATCAATTTCCCTAATGGAAGATCGATAGAAACATTTTTTAAGTTGTTTCCTGTGGCTCCGGTTAGTTTCATGAATTTTCCATTGCCTTCACGTCTTTTTTTCGGAACTTCGATTTTCATCTCGCCATTCAAATATTGTGCGGTAATGGTATTTGATTTCAAGGTTTCCGCTGGAGTTCCTATGCTGATGATTTCGCCTCCAAATTTCCCCGCTTTTGGTCCAATGTCAATCACATAATCGGCGCGTTCAATCATGTCTTTGTCATGTTCGACCACAATAACCGAGTTCCCAATATCACGTAATTGTTCCAAAGAATGGATTAGTTTATCATTGTCTCTTTGGTGTAAACCAATACTTGGCTCATCTAAAATATACAATACACCAACCAATTGAGAACCAATTTGAGTTGCTAGACGGATGCGCTGTGCTTCTCCACCGGAAAGTGATTTTGAACTTCGGCTCAAAGCCAAATATTCTAAACCTACGTTCATTAAAAAGTTCAGTCGGTCCTTGATTTCTTTAACCACCTCAGTGGCGATACGTTGCTGTTTATCAGATAAACGGCTGTCTAAATCGTGAAACCAGGCGGTCAGGTCAGAAATATCCATCGCACACAATTCCGTAATATTCTGTCCGTCGATTTTAAAGAATTGTGCTTCTTTTTTCAAACGTGAACCTTCACAAACAGGGCATGGAATTTCATCCATAAATTCCTTAGCCCATCGTTTGATAGTCGTAGAACCGCTTTCGTCGTGTTGGTTTTTTATAAAATGGGAGATTCCTTCAAAGTCTATTTTGTAATCTCGGGCAACGCCTAAATCTTTAGAGTTGATCGTGAATTTTTCTTTTCCGCCATTCAAAATCATTTCCATCGCTTCCTCCGGAATTTTTTCGATAGCGTCGGTAATTTTGAAACCGTATTTTTCTCCAATGATTTCCAATTGCTTAAATATCCAAGACGATTTGTATTCGCCCAAAGGAGCAAAACCACCCGCTTTTATAGATAATTTCGGATTTGGAATAATCTTCTTGGTATTGATTTCGTTTACAGTTCCCAGTCCTTTGCAATGATCACAGGCTCCTTTTGGAGAGTTGAAAGAAAATAAATTGGGTTCTGGATTTTGATACGATATTCCGGTAGTGGGACACATCAAGTTTCTACTAAAGTAGCGTACTTCCTGAGAATCCTGATCTAAAACCATCAACACATTTTCTCCATGATGCATGGCGGTGTTGATGCTTTCGCTTAATCGTTTTTCGTTATCGGGAGTTTTTTCAATGACCATTCGGTCCACAACAATCTCGATATCGTGGGTTTTGTAACGGTCTAATTTCATTCCCGGAGTTATGTCGAGGACGTCACCATTCACACGCACTTTTAAAAAGCCTTGTTTAGCGATTTGCTGGAACAATTCTCCGTAATGTCCTTTTCTCGCTCTAATAACCGGAGCAAGAATATTAATTCGTTTTCCAGTGAAATCTTCGATAATCAGGTCTTTGATTTGTTCATCAGAGTAGCTGACCATTTTCTCTCCGGTATTGTAACTGTAGGCATCGGCCGCACGTGCATAAAGCAAACGCAGGAAGTCATATATTTCAGTAATAGTTCCCACAGTAGACCGCGGACTTTTGCTGGTGGTCTTTTGTTCAATGGCAATAACAGGCGAAAGTCCGTCAATTTTATCGACATCAGGACGCTCCAAGCCTCCTAGAAACTGTCTGGCATAAGCAGAGAATGTTTCTACGTACCGACGTTGGCCTTCGGCATAAATAGTATCAAATGCGAGGGATGATTTTCCGGATCCTGAAAGACCGGTAATTACTACCAGTTTTTCACGAGGAATGGAAACATCTATATTTTTTAGATTGTGAACGCGAGCGCCTTGAACCTCAATAGTATTGTCTTTGTCTAACATAATTTTTGCAAAAAAGCAAAGTTACCATTTTGATTTATTCTTTCGATACAACACTTTAGAAGTTTATGTTAAAATCAATACCTTAAAATGGAGTTTAGAGCATTGTTTCTATTGTTTTTAATAAAGAGCTCTCCCGCTTTCCGTTTCAATCTTATAAGGCAAAACACTTGCCTTATAAGTATTTTTACTTCAATCGGGGCTATTTAGTTCGTTTTGTTCTTGTAATAATGAATGGGTATTGCGCATAAAAAAACGCTAATTATGTAATTAGCGTTTTCGTTTTCTGGTGGCCATGTAATTTTCTACGGCCTCTCTTGTGGTAAGCCAATTGCGTCCTTCTTTATAAGCATCAATTTTGCCTTGCCTAGCCAGTAGACTTATGTATTCTTGACCATAGGGCATATCAGGTTCCTGAACCAAATTAGAAATGACAATGTATTCTGTGTCATTTCCTGGAAGCGCATTTATGTATATATTAAGTGTGCGCTCAAGAGCTTGACACATCAATAAAGTAAGTTTTTGATAATTACCTCCATTGGCTTGATTAAGCGCTTCATAGTATTTCTTGCGGTCATTTTTTAAAATGATGGCGGGCGGAAAACCACAACGCATCAATAACAAATTCATAGTCAAGCGAACCGTTCTACCATTTCCATCAAAAAAAGGATGAATCCAAACGAGTTTATGATGAAAGACAGCCGCTAGTTCAATGTCATTAAGTCCTAACGGATTTGTATTACTAAAATCAATCAATTCATCGAGTAAATCCGAAACTTTATTAGCATTTGGAGGAACAAAATTTGCACCTGATATACGCACGCCGCCATTGCGCAAGCGACCTGCAAAATCATCTTCAATAGAACGTAAAACTAATCCATGCAAAGACAAAATGTCAATACTGCGCAACACATAATCAGTATTTACAATGGAGAATAAATAATCAATTGCTTTATCGTGATTATGGGTTTCAAAATGTTCTCGTAATGATTTTCCCTTGATGGTTATTCCTTCTTGAAGCACCATTTGGGTTTCTCTTAAACTCATGGTGTTTCCTTCAATACTATTAGAATTATAGGTCCATTCTATAGATAGACTTTCCTTGATTTTATTCAATGCGATGTCGGGCAATGGTCTGCTGGTTTGCAGGACTTGCTTTTTTTCATACAATCGATCAAAGGTTGATTGAAATTCTTCTCTATAGTTTGTATCTATCTTCCACATAACCACAAAGATACTACATTTATCGGATAATATTAAAAAACATCTTATCCGATATTAAGATTTATGTATTATTCTATCGTCATCGATTTCAATTTGGTGCGATAGGCTTCAAGTGCGACTGATTTAGATATAAATCCGAAGTATTTATCATCTTTCACCACTGGTAAAAAGGCAACTTTTGATCGCTCAAATTTGTTCATCACCGTCTCCATGGTATTGAATGGGTAGATTATTTCAGTAGGAACGGCCATGATATTTTTAACCAAAGTGTATTTTACTCGGTACGTATTAAAAATAATTTCACGGATATTATTGAAATGGACCACACCTAATAAACGCTTGTCTTTATCCACAACGGCAAAAATAACCTGATTGGAGTGCGAAATTAAATCAACTAATTTCTCTAGATTTTCATCGGGTGTAACCGTTAAATAATCGGTTTGTATGATAGAAGTAGTATCTAATGTCGCTAGTACATTTGTGTCTTTATTACTCGTAAAAGCGTGTCCTTTTTTAGCCAATTCTTTTACATCCATGGAATGTCGTTCAAATCGTTTTGAAATAGCAAAACTGATTGAAGCAACAATCATCAACGGAAGCATTAAACTGTATCCACCAGTTATTTCAGCAATCAAGAAAATGGCTGTTAATGGGGCATGAAACAAGCCGCTCAAAATACCGGCCATTCCTACCATCGTAAAATTACTGACAGGCAACTGGGTCAAACCAGTTAGGTTTATCGCTTTTGAAAAGACAAATCCTAGATAGGAACCTACAAATAAGGAAGGGGCAAAATTACCACCGTTTCCACCAGATCCTAATGTAATTCCAGTAGCAAAAACTTTTACCATCATCGTCATACCTACGAATATCAGTAAGACCCAGCTGTTAGTTCTAAAACTGCTAAAAAGAGTGTTTTCTAACATTACACCGGGATTATCCTCCGATAATACTTTGATACTCTCATAACCCTCACCAAATAGCGTTGGAAAAATAAAAATTAAAACGGCCAGAATAGAAGCTCCAAAAAGTGCTTTTTTATAGGGACTGAGTTTTAGTTTAGCAAAATAATGTTCTGTTCTTTGAAAATATCGAGTATAGTAAACTGACATAAATCCGGTCAATACACCCAGAAGGATATAAAAAGGGATTTTATGGTAATCGAAAACCTGTTGTTGTTTGAAATTTAATAAAATAGATTCGTCCAATACAATTTCAGAAACCAAAGCGCCCGTAGCGGCGGCAATCATAATAGGTGTAAATGCGGCTATACTCACATCTACCAATAAAAATTCGATAGCAAATAGAACACCTGCAATAGGTGCGTTAAATGCAGCAGCGATTCCAGCAGCCACTCCACAACCAATGAGTAAGGTTCTGTCTTTATAACTGAGCTTGTAGCGCTGTGCATAATTGGACCCAAAAGCGGCACCAGACACAACGATAGGACTCTCTAAACCCGCTGATCCACCAAGACCAACAGTAAGGGAACTTGTGATTATTTGGGCATACATTTGCTTTTTTGGAACGATACTGGCTTTCTTTGCAACGGAGTATAAAATCTGGGAAGTCCCTTTTTCTATAGAACCGCCAAGGACTTTTTTTACTACAAATACGGTCAGTAATAAACCTGCAATAGGTAAAATACTATTAATGAAACTCAGTTTTAAAATTCCGTTGATGTACGTGGCAAAGGAGAAGACTTGGTGGGCAAATGATTTTAGAACAATTACTGCAAATGCGGAAGAAATACCTACTAATACACTAGATAAGAAAATAAATTGCTTTTCTGTTAGCATAGATTGCGCCCAGGCAATAATATTTTCTAGTTTAGTAAGATATTTTTTGAGCATTTATTTTTTTTTGAAAGTGCTAATTTACTATTATTTTAATGATCCTATAAGTTTTTTAGCGCTTCTTTTCTGCTCAATCGTTGTAGGTCGGAATCAGCTACAAATATTTTTACTGCTTCTCGATTTGTTTTTGCGTATTCCCGCAAGGACCATCCAATTGCCTTCTGAATAAAAAACTCGGAAGAGGCTTTGTGCTGACTACAGATCGTTTTTAGTAAATCAAAATCCGTTTTTTCTTTATACCCCAATTGAAATAAGATAGCACTTCGGTTAAGCCACATATTTTCTGAATTGGAAAATCTAGTACTAGTTTCGACAATAGACTCCGGAAATTCTAATAAGTATTCGCCAAGAATATTTTTTGAAATAGTATCTACGCTGTCCCACCAGGAATTAAGTGTTAGCAGTTTTTCTATGAGATCAATATCTTTCTGTTTATACTTTCCTTTCAGGTCTTTTATCAAAATTTCAATGGCGCAATAATGAAATTCTCGTTGATCTTTTGCATATAAGGCTATTGCAATTTCTCTTGCATTTTTGGCTACTTCCTCTTTGTTCGCTTTCCAGACTTCTTTAAAAATTTGTCTTCGTTCGGTTGTTTTTATTCCAAAAAACGCAAAATTATTCTTCATATATTTGGACATAGCCAAAGCATTTTCGCTCTGGCTATTTTCTTGAAAGACAACTTCTAAATCAGCAATAAATCCCATACTTCTAAAATCCAACTGCGGTATCATCTCCTCTAAAATCGGCTCCACCTTCTAGTTTATTGTTTGGTAACACTAAAATAGCATCTACTTTACCAATAACAGGAGTTGTTTTTTCATTAATAAGATAGCCTTTTGCTTTTAACGCATCAAAGGTTTGTGTGCTAAAAGTATTCGGTTCGAATGTAATCAAATCCGGTAACCATTGATGGTGAAAGCGTGGCGCATTAACCGCTTCTTGCATACTCAAATTGTATTCGTACACATTTAAGATCGTTTGTAATACAGAAGTGATAATAGTCGAGCCTCCAGGCGATCCCACGGTCATCAATAGTTTTCCGTTTTTTTCTACAATGGTTGGCGTCATAGAACTCAGCATTCTTTTTTGTGGAGCAATGCTATTCGCTTCATTTCCTACGAGTCCAAACATATTGGGTACGCCTGGTTTAGCGCTGAAATCATCCATTTCATTGTTCAATAAAAATCCCAATTCATCACAGTAAAATTTTGAACCATAACCGGCGTTTAGCGTGGTTGTAGCTGCAATGGCATTTCCAAATTGATCTATAATAGAGTAGTGGGTGGTTTCCATACTTTCATTATAGTTGACGTTCCCTTCCTTGATATCTGATGACAAGGTCGCTTTGTCAAAACTGAAATTGGCCATTCTTTGTTTAAGGTAGTTGTCGTCCATTAACGCTTTCAATGGTATCTTTACAAAGTCAGGATCTCCTAGAAAGTAGCTTCGGTCTGCATAGGCTCGTCGCTCGGCTTCTACAATTACTTGTATACCCTGTGAAGAATTATGTCCCATTTTAGCTAAATCATAAGGGGCGATCATTTTAAATATTTGTGCCAGGCATATTCCGCCACTGCTTGGTGGTGCCATCGAAATAATGTTCAAATCTTTGTATTTAAAACTAAGCGGTGTTCTCCATTTGGCTTCGTATTGAGCCAAATCTTCCATGGTGATTATAGCTCCTTTTGCCTGAAGATAATCCACTAAAGTTTTAGCGGTTTCACCTTTGTAAAACTCGTCGCGTCCATTTTTTGAAATCCTTCTTAGTGTTGCCGCTAGCGCTGGATATTTAATGGTGTCTTTTTCTTTATATACTTTTGAAAGCACCGAATTAGCACCATTTATTTTAGTAAGTTCTTGACGATAGTCGTTTAAACGTTCTTCTTGTTTGTGAGTGACTACAACACCACGTTCCGCTAATTCAATAACGGGTTTTAAAATCTCTTCGATAGGTAGAGAACCTAATTTTTTATGTACAGCAAAAACACCTGCTATTGTGCCAGGTATCCCAATTGCCAGTGGAGTTTTGGTGCTTTTTCCAGGAATAACATTTCCATTGGCATCCAAAAACATATCTTTTGTGGCTGCTAATGGTGCTTTCTCGCGATAGTCCAAAGTTCCTTTTTCGCCATTTGCTTTTCTGTAGACCATAAATCCGCCACCGCCAAGATTCCCGGCGTAAGGGTAGGCTACAGCCAATGCTAATTCGGTTGCGACCATGGCATCAAAAGCATTTCCGCCTTTTTTCATGATTTCGACACCAATTTTAGAAGCTTCTTCCCGTGCCGAAACGACCATCGCTTTATTCGCTAAAAGTCCTGTAGGTTGCACAACACTGTTTTGTGTTTTACAGCTTAAAAAAATAATGGCAAACGACAGTAAAATACTTTTTTTCATCTTTCTTTCAATTTATAATGGAATCCTTTTTTTAAAAGCCTACCGCTTTATTATCACCTCTTTTATCAGCACCACCTTCTAGTTTTCCGTTTGGATATACTAAGACAGCATCAACTTGACCGATGATTTCTTTGTTAGCTTCGTTTATTTTGTACTCTTTTTCTTTTAGTGCATTTGTAATTTCTTTCGAAAATGAATTCGGCTCAAAAGTGATTTCATCAGGAAGCCATTGGTGATGAAAACGGGGTGCATCGACTGCTTCCTGCATACTCATTCCGAATTCGTACACATTTAAAATGGTTTGCAAAACAGAAGTGATAATTGTAGAACCTCCGGGAGTTCCCACAACCATAAGCAATTTTCCGTTCTTCTCTACAATGGTTGGTGTCATAGAGCTAAGCATTCTTTTGCCTGGAGCGATACTATTGGCTTCGGTTCCTGTAAGTCCGTAAAGGTTAGGAACTCCAGGTTTAGCGCTAAAATCATCCATTTGATTGTTTAAAAAGAAACCTAATTCATCACAGTAGATTTTAGAACCGTAATTATCATTTAAGGTCGTTGTTACGGAAACTGCATTTCCGTCGGCATCAACGATAGAGTAGTGGGTGGTTTGCTTGCTTTCATAACCTGCAATTTTTCCTTTACCAATATCAGATGATTTAGAGGCCTTATCGAATGAGAAATCGCTCATTCTGTTTTGGATGTAAGTGGAATCCAAGAGTTCTTTTACGGGAAGCTTTACAAAATCAGGGTCACCTAGGAAAGCATTTCTGTCAGCATAGGCTCTTCGTTCAGCTTCTGTGATTACTTGAATGGCTTTCAAACTGTTGTGTCCCATTTCGGCAAGATTAAAAGGCTCGATCATTTTCATTATTTGGTCTAAACAAATACCACCACTACTAGGCGGAGACATAGAGGTTATCTTTAAATCTTTATAGGTAAAAGTGATAGGTGCCCTCCATTTGGCTTCATATTGATTTAAATCTTCCAATGTCATATTTCCGTCTTTGATCTTTAGAAAAGCTACTAACTTTTTCGCCGTTTCCCCTTTGTAAAACTCATCACGTCCGTTTTTTGCAATTCGTTTTAGAGTGGCTGCCAAGGCTAGATATTTAATCGTGTCACCCGCTTTATATTCATGAGAAAATAAGCTGTTTGGACCATTAGTTTTTATAAAAGTTTCTCTGTAATCAGCTAAACTTTGTGCTTGGTGCTGCGTAACGACCACGCCATTTTCTGCTAACGCAATTACAGGCGCAAGGATTTCGGCTATGGGTAATGAACCATATTTCTTATGTACTGCAAATAATCCTGCCAGCGTACCTGGAATTCCAGAAGCTACTGCCGAAGCGGTACTTTTGCCTTCAATTACATTTCCGGCTGCATCGAGATACATATCTTTTGTTGCAGCTAGAGGTGCTTTTTCTCTGTAGTCAAGCGCTCCGGTTTCTCCGTTGGCTTTTCTAAAAACCATGAAACCACCACCGCCAAGATTTCCCGCCTGCGGATAAGATACGGCCAATGCGAGTTCAGTCGCGACCATAGCATCAAAAGCGTTTCCGCCTTTTTTCATAATGGCAACACCAATTGCGGAAGCCTCTTCCCTTGCCGAAACGACCATGGCTTTATCGGTTACCAAACCTGTTGGAGCGACGATTTTTTCATTTGATTTACAGCTGATAATCGCTAGAGAAAGTAGTAGTATTATTTTTTTCATTATGGTATGGTGTTTTGGTTTTATTGGTATTTTTTTAATGTGAAACTAGCTTTAAATGCTTTAACCACATAGAGACATAGAATTTTAGTTTGTGTATAAAAAGGCTTCGCTTAATAATAGATTTAATCATCCTTCAAAACTATGTTTGAAAATTTATTTTCTACTTTCTTAACCCAATAAAACTAACCTAAGTTTCTATGTGGTAAAAAAGAAATCATTCTTCTATTAATTTTTGTCTCGCATGTGCTCTCAATTCCTCAAAGAAGTCCGTAAAATCCTGCTCAAATACGGTATAGAACTCCGTTAGTTCCTCTGAAGCAAAGCGCATTTTTGATTCATTCTTGGTTCGGCTATCCATTTGGGTTAATATTTTGTCAATCCCTACAATGGTTTGATAACTGAGTAGCCAATTTTGTTTAATCATATACGGCATAATTGAAATAGTTCTTTCGCTTAAAATGGGGATGTTGTCATTCAAAGACTGATAGAAAGCAGTAACATATGTTTCCAAATCTTCATTTGAGTATTTAGCCCAGTTTTTTGCCAGAAAATGATCGTAAAAAACATCAACTATGACACCAGAATAGTGATGGTATCTGGAATGCAATTTTTTAGTGCTTTGTCGAAAAATAGGATGTGCATCCGTAAATGTATCAATGGCACGATGTAACATAATTCCTTTCTGGACTTCCAGAGGATAATTTTTAAATTGTTTCCCCCGAATCCCATCGGCCATAAAATTACCAATTTTGATTAAATCATTGTCGCCCGAGAGATAGATGTGTGCTAAGAAGTTCATTCGCCTAAATTATGAATTCTAAATGACTTATTTAAATTGTCAATTATTATATTTGTGGGAAATTCGAAATATAATACTCAAAATTTAAAAACATAATAATGACTTTAATAAAATCAATATCAGGAATACGTGGGACAATAGGAGGGAAAGTAGGGGATAACCTAACGCCGCTTGACGCTGTGAAATTTGCCTCAGCTTATGGAACCTGGTTAAAAAACTATTCTGGTAAAGACAAACTTACGGTTGTCGTAGGACGTGACGCACGGATTTCAGGACCTATGATTCATAATTTAGTTGTGAATACCTTAATTGGCTTAGGTATTGACGTGATTGATTTGGGATTGTCAACGACACCAACGGTTGAAGTTGCCGTACCTTTGGAGAAAGCAGACGGAGGAATTATCCTTACTGCCTCACACAATCCGAAGCAATGGAATGCTTTAAAGTTATTGAATGAAAAAGGGGAATTTCTTAATGGTATCGAAGGAGAAAAAATCCTTGCTATCGCCGAAGCAGAAGCGTTTGATTTCTCGGATGTGGACAGTTTGGGCGAAATCACAGAGAATGACGCTTACATGGATATTCATATTGACGAGGTATTGAATTTGCCTTTAGTTGATGTTGAAGCAGTGAAAGCGGCTAAATTCAAAGTAGTAGTAGACGGTGTGAATTCATCTGGAGGAATCATTATCCCAAAATTATTGGAATTAATGGGAGTTGAAGTAGTGAAGCTATACTGTGAACCTAACGGACATTTTCCACACAACCCGGAGCCTTTAAAAGAACACCTGACTGATATTTCAGAACTAGTAGTTAAAGAAAAAGCAGATTTAGGAGTTGTCGTTGATCCAGACGTAGACCGTTTGGCTTTCATCTGTGAAGATGGTGAAATGTTTGGTGAAGAATATACTTTGGTAGCTTGTGCCGACTATGTGTTGAGCAAAACCCCAGGAAATACGGTTTCTAATATGTCTTCTTCTCGTGCCTTGCGTGATGTGACGAACAGGCATAACGGAAGCTATGAAGCTAGTGCCGTAGGCGAGGTGAACGTAGTGGATTTAATGAAAAAGAACAATGCCATCATAGGCGGAGAAGGAAACGGCGGAATCATTTACCCAGAATCACACTATGGCCGTGATAGTTTGGTAGGTGTTGCCTTATTCTTGACGCATTTGGCCAACAAGAAAATGACTGTTTCGGCTTTACGTGCTTCTTATCCGGAGTATTACATGAGCAAAAACAAAATTGAGTTGACCCCACAAATTGATGTCGATGCGATTCTGGTTGCCATGACTGAGAAATATAAAAACGAAGATATTACTACCATTGACGGAGTAAAGATTGACTTTGCTAATGAATGGGTTCATCTGAGAAAATCAAATACAGAACCTATTATTAGAATCTATACTGAAGCGCCTTCACAAGCTCAGGCTGATACGCTGGCTTTGCGAATTATTGATGAAATTAAAGCGGTAGCTGGCATCTAAAACAGCGCTTATTAAAATATAAAAACCCCTTTCAAAGTTGATTTTGAAAGGGGTTTTGTTTTTTGGTTCATGTATTTAAAAAGTGCAAATTGAAAGTTAAGCTTAATATGTATTGTCAAAAGTTTAATCCCATTTGTTCGATGAAGATGCAGCCATTTTTCCGCCGCCAGTAAAGAACAGTGTCAGTGCACCAAAAAGATATAAGCCCAATAATTCTAATTGCCAACCACCATTATCGTTTAATAAAAATAGTTCTGCCGTGTGTACTAAGAAAAAAGCAAATAAGTTACCGAAAATAAATACGAGAGCCGCTAATCGGGTTCGGTATCCAACTACGATTAGTAACGGGGCAACAATTTCGGTGACATAAACTCCATAGGCAAGAATAGACGGTAGTCCTTTTCCAGATAACATGCCTTCTATAAAAGAGACATCTCCTAATTTAGCAATTCCGTGAAGTAGCATTAATGCTCCAACTGCAATACGAAGGATTAACAATCCCAAATCAGTGTTTTTACTCATGATTTTTTGTTTTTATATGTTTGAAGTTAATATCCAGTATAATTATGCTATGTCATTGATTATCTTTTGCTTCTCAAATATATTCTATTTTTTAAAGCGGATGTAATTTTTACTTATTAAAGTGCAGTGGCTCTTTTTAGTAATACAATAAACCCCTTTCATAGTTGAATTTGAAAGGGGTTTGTATTAAAGATGGATGAGCTGTGTTGTGGTTATACATCCAATGGTATTTTATGCTATTTACATAATAGGTTTCTTATTTTCATTATACTCATAGTGCAACGGGAAAATAGATGGCTTAGGTTCTTTTACCCCATGTTTTTGAAGAACTGGCATTAATGCAGATCCAAATTCATTAAACTTGTCAGCACTTTCCCAAACATCAACTATTTTTACTCCTTTGTCTGTCGGAGCTCCTGCATGGTGAATTAATCCTTTTGGATGTTCATATCCTGCTTTGCGAAGATCCTGCCATATTTGATCGTATTCCTTTACTGACATTCCAGGAAAGTCAAATTCTACCATAACTCTTTTCTTGTTTTCCATTTTGTAGTTTATTATTCCTCTACTCGTTTGGCTTTTCGAATGCGCCCCGTTTTTAAAGTGGGTTCTGGTCTCCACACAGAAATAATTATATAGATAAAATTATGAATTAAAAATTATAACTATCTGAAAATAAAGTTAATATAATATATGGTTATGGTTTTTATAATTTAAATTTGATACTTAATTATATAGTATAAGTGTAAACGAGAGCTGTTAATTTGAATGAGTAAGTAGTACAATAGACTTTTTGAAATAGAGTAATTGTATTTAATTGACCAATTAAAACGGCAACAATAGCAAATCCGCTCCCAAATTATATTTGAAATGGGGACTAATTATAAATTGGTGATGATTTATCTGAGTCTAAAAATTTACTCTAAAGCTTACATTAGGAGTCATACCCAGTGATTTATTGTTTACGGCAATAGTATTACTGTTGTCGTTCGGATCTACTTTGTAATAGCGATTTATGACATTGTCTTCATTAGTAATATTGATTATCCCGCCGCGAAGGGTTGCTTTTATTGCAGGACTGAAATTGAAGTTGTAACTGAAAGAAGCATCTAATCGCATAAAGTCATCTAGATTCTCGCTGTTAGGTGCATCATAATTGACCAAGGTATTGTTGCCGTTTTGTACAGTTTCGTTGCCTTCAACCGGGCGCGTATACGGTTGTCCATTTCTCCAAATTCCTCCCACTGAAATTTTCAGATTGTCCAGAATATCATAATTAAATCCAAGCGAAGCAGAATGCCTAATATCAACATTATTAGGAAAGGTTGAAGGAGTAAAGGAATCAAACTCATAGTCGTTCGTGCTATAGGTATAACTAATCCAGGTACTGTATCGCCTCGCCGTTTTATTGGCTAAAAATTCCACTCCTTTTGCCGTGTAACTGCCGTGCGCATTTTTATATTGAAAGTTATTATAAAATCCTTGATTAGAAGCTGTAATACCATCTACTATTTTGTAAAATCCTGTCAACTCAATATTCAATTTGTTTTGTTTGAATTCTATTCCAAAAGAACTCTGCTTGCTTGTTGCGATAGGAATGTCTTCGTTGTTGACCAATACCCAGCGTCTTTTTTCAACACCTAGAAAATCGTCTTCAAAATCGATGATTTGAGTTGCGGTCTGATTTTTAAATTCGCCTTCTAATTTTAGAGCAAACTGCTTCGATACTTGTTGGCGTATATTGATACGAGGCTCTACTAGTAATTTGTCAAATTTTTTAAAATAATTTAAACGTGCTCCCAGTCTTAAATAGGTGTTGTTTTTATTGTACTCTGCTTCCGCAAAGACGGCATGATTGAGTAATACGTCTTTTTTAGTGCTAGAATAGGAGGGAGCACTCACGGTAGTTTGGTTGAGCATTCCGGTTTCGTTCACCTGATACCCTAATAATAAACTAAGACTAGAGTTTGCTTTATAATATGCATTCAGCTTGGTTCCGGTCTCAAGTACTTCATTAGCTTCGGTCAAAAGCTGGTCTGTTGGTACGCGATAATCGGTAGCGTCAATATTGTATCTGGAAAAGTAAGTGACTAGTTCTGTACTAAAGACATCCGTCCATTGCCCTTTCCAACTTCCTCCGTATCCAATGTTCTTTTGCGAAAGCTGACTGACCTTTGATTCACTTTGATCGGCATTAGAATATTCAGCATAATTCAAGGCATTATTGATTCCGATTATATTGGCTCTAAAGCTATGCTTGTCGTTTAAGTCAAATAGTAATTTAGCAGTGAAATCATAAAAATAAAAATCAGAAGTGGTATTTTTATCTGCAGTGTCTGCATTAATTTCTGTGTCTTGAAAACTTCTCTGGTAATAGTTAGTAAAAGTGGGGGTATTAATTAAATCAGTTACAGAACGACGAGCGGAGATATCCAACTCGAGATTTTTCGCCAGAGGAATTTCTACAAAGGCATCGGCGCTAATTAGATTGACACCGGCGCCACCTGAAATTGTAGTTCCTATGTGATCGTTTGTACTCATGTTGATGGTACTCGAAACCCCGTCACTATAAGCAGCGCTGGTTCCGTTTTTACTTACCGTGACTTTATTAGTTACATTAGGATTGTAAGCCGAAATCAAACCGAAAAAGTGCCCAGAATGGTACATTTTTATATTGTCCCAAAGCATTAAATTCTGATCATTAGTTCCGCCACGTACATTGATATTAGCAATACTTTCATTCGTGCTTTCCACTCCTGGCAAAGCTTGTATCGACTGTAATACATCAGGATCTACCAGTCCGGGAAGAATACCAAACTTTTTAGTGTTTAAAACCGTGCTTCCGTCTATATATTTCTGTAATCCAGGTGTTAGGTAAACATTTATCAACACTTGATTGAGTTCTTCCTTGGAAGGTTTCAGTACTATTTTTCTGCAATTATTTTCAGCCGAAAACAATTCGTTCGCAGTAAACTGTCTGGATTCGTAGCCAATGTACGAAATGGTAATTTTGGCGTCAAGTGCTACATTGTCCAAAGTAAAAGCACCGTTTTTTGCTGTAATGGTTCCATTTGAGCTGTTATCAATACGTACAGATGCTCCCGGTAAAGAAGTCTGTGAATCCAGATCGCTCACGATGCCGCATACTGGGAATGTTTTGTTTAATACAGAAACTGTTACATATCGATTGTCTAGCGCTTTAAAGTTCAAAAGTACTTTTGAGTTGAGGTACGCTATAGTTTGCTCAAGGGTTAGTTCTATAGCTGGTTTTTCTATAGCTATAGAGGCCACATCTTCAACCGCATAGGAGAATTTTACATTGAATTGCTGCTCAATAGTACCTATAATCGCTGTTAAGGCGGTTGTATTGGTTGCTGTTTGTGCCTGACCAATTGTGCTTATGCACAACAATAAATAAAGGATCCATTTATTCATAGTTATAGAATACGATAGTTTTGCCTTCAATTTTGTAACTTAATTTTAAAGGAATAGTCACTGCTTCCAGAGCAATTTTTTGGTTGGTATGAGTAAAACTTCCGGTAAATAGCTTAGAAGTATCAACATCATCCACTTTAATTTTAATATCGTACTGGCGCTCTAATTCTGCTATTACTTGATTTAATGGAATCTGTGAGAAACTCGATTCCTGCTGCATCCAAGATGGGTTTTCAATATTTAAATCATCGACGGCTTCAATTTGCTTATTGATAACTCTAAATGTTTTTCCAGGAGGTAATTTAACGGTTTCATTGTTATAGGTTACACTTACTAATCCTTCGTAGCAAGTTACTTCATAGTAATTGTTGCGTTGTTTTACATTAAAATGTGTTCCCAATACTTTTACAACACCATCTGTAGTTTGTACGCTGAAGGTTTCTCCTTTTTGCACTTGAAAATAGGCTTCACCATCAAGGGTTAAATCGCGGTTATTTTCCCATTTCTTTTCATTGAATGTTATTTTTGAAGAGGCATTCAATAGCACTTCGGAGTTATCAGGTAGTCGGAATGTTTTTGTTTGAGCGATTCCAGTTTCGTAGGATTGGGTGTTGTTAAAAAACAGAAAATAGGAAGAAGTAAATAGTACCACTAATGCCGCCGCCACCTTAAAGAAGCTTTTGAAATTTAGCGTTCGTACTTTTGTTTCTTTTTTCGAAAGGGATCTGGTTTTGAAAGCCCCCAAAGCCGCTTGCGCATCTACCTTTGGAGTTTCTAGATGTGAAGCATAATGTGCTATTTTTTCAAGCGTCTCAAAACCTTCAGATTGTTTTAAATCATCGATTTCTTTGCTTGAAAGTTCGCCGTTAAGCCATTTTATTATTTCGTTTTCGTTTTTCATTTTTCAACTCTATATGTATAAGACAACTTGAATTCGATTTACCCTACTATAAATCAAATAATTATATGTTTTCTATTTGTGCTTTCAAAATTTTAAGCGCTGCAGACATTCTTTTCTCTACTGCTTTCTGCGAAATATCCAGTAATTCAGCTATTTCTCGGTATTTTTTCCCGTCAATGCGATTCATTAAAAAGACTTCGCGCTGTGCTTCACTTAAAGAGGCAATTGCATTCTGCAGTTTTACTTTGAATTCTTCTTCTTCGAGTAGATATTCTGGACTTTGATTTGTAGTGTCTAAATTAGGCGTCTCTTTGGCGAAAGCCATAACGACCTTATTGTGTTTTATAGTATTCAGAAACAAATTATTTACCGTGGTCAGCAAATAGGTTTTGACTTTGCTAAAATCAATCTGGGAGCAATTCTCCCAAATTTTGGCAAATGCATCTTGAACAAGGTCTAACGCAGCATCACTGTCACCACATTTATAGTAGGCGAAATTAGTGGCTGATTGTACGTTCTTTATATAAAAGTCGCTAAAATGTTGCTCCTCACAAAGGTTTTTATCTCCGTTATTCATTTATAGTAGGTTGGTTGTATGGGTTGTAAATGTAAATTATTTTTTAAACAACGGGACATGAGGATTAAACTGAAATTTTTTTTCGTCTTTTTAAGGGTTGTAAAATATTGATTTAAAGCTGCTTATATATTTTTTTATTTTTTTATTAAAAAAGGGGGTAGGGTAAAAATAATGTTGGTTGTCTTACTAACAGAAAGGCGAATCAATCATCGCTGTATAACATTAGAAAAACCTTAAATTTGTAAATTATGAAAAGATTAAAAAGTATTACTGGAATTGCATTGATGGCTATATTTGGTTTAACATCATGCCAAAGTGAAGTAGATGAAGTACAAGGAGAGAATCCAAATACAAATGCTGCTAATTCAACAACTGCAAGCAACCTGAAACGTACTTCTATGTATGATGGTTCATTTGATGATTTTATAGATGGAGCTTCTTGTTCTTCTATTATATTGCCCGCTACGGCAAAAGTAAATGGGATTCAGATTTCTCTTTTTAGCCAACTGGATTACCAACAAGTGATTTCTATTTTAGGTCAGTTTAATAATGATCAGGATTCAGTGGTATTACAATTTCCATTGCGTGTTAAAACAAGTAACTATACAGAGGTTACAGTGAACAACCAAACAGAATACAATGCAATTTTGAATGCATGTAGTTCAGCCGAAAGTTCAGGTCAAGGTGCAATTAATTCTTTAAATATTAACTTTCCTATTACAATTTTAACTTATAATGTGAGTTTACAACAAACGGGAAGTGTTGTTATCACATCCGAACAACAATTGTTTACGTATATGAGTAATGTAAGCAGTACTGAATTGTTTGCAGTTAAATACCCAATAACGGTTAAACTTATTGATGATACACAATCAACAGTTAATAGCGATGCTGAATTGCAATCAAATATTAATGCTTCTGTTACAACGAAAGCAACGATAACGCAAGCAGAGCAGAATTCGAAAAAACTAGAAGCGATTTTAGTTAACGGTACGTTTAAAGTACAATCGTTTATTACTGCTGGTGTAGATTCAGCAAACAATTATAAAGATACTACGGTAGACTTTGCGAACGATTGGAAAGTGAAAGCGGTCACTGCTTTAACAACTACTGCTACAGGGACTTATGCAGTAAGTTCAGAGTTAGATGTTTTTCTGAAATTGAATTTCACAGGAAGTACTTCTTTTAGCTTATTGAATAATACATGGAAAGTAGCAAGTGTCACTACATCGACAATAACGCTACAAAGTAAAACAAATGCTGCCGTAACCTTAGTGTTGACGCAAATATAATTAAAGCGATTAGCTTAAAAATATTGGATTAGTTTAAAACAGCAACCGGAAATGGTTGCTGTTTTTTAAAAAAAAAGGATTCATAAAAAAAGAATAAAATGAAAAAAAGAATTGCATTAGTAACGATGGCCTTTGCCTTATTAGTTTCTTGTTCAAAAGAAGATAGTTCGTCTACTACTTCTGTAGAAGGATTCTCAATCAGTAATAATAAAAAAGCAACAGGAAGTTCATCCCATGATTTATTATCTGGGGATACTTATAAAAGCATGGTAATCGAATTGGTTTATGTCCAAGGATACGAACCATCAGCGACAGCAATTAGTAATTTCACTTCTTTTTTGAATGCCAGAACTAATAAGTCAGGGGGAATAACAGTTGTAAAGAGAGCAATTGCGTCACCGGGGAAAGCCACTTTTACAAATCAAGAAATTGTCGCTATCGAAGATGCCAATAGAACGAAGTACAACACGGCAGATCAGATCGCGGTTTGGGCTCTTTTTATAGATGGAGCTTCTGCTTCTGACTCAGGAAACAGCTATGTTTTAGGAACGGCTTATAGAAATACGTCCTTTGTAATTTATGAGAAGACGATTCAGAGTTTAAGCGATAGTCCTTTTGAACCTAATAGAGCTTTATTTGAAACAACAATAATAACTCATGAGTTTGGTCATATCCTTGGACTTACTAATCTAGGAACACCTTTGCAAAGCAACCATGAAGATACTGCACACGAAAAACATTGTAATGTAGAAAGTTGTTTAATGTATTGGTCTGCAGAATCAGGAAGTGGAGTTGCCAATATGGTTTCAGGAGGTTCAGCCCCGAAACTAGACGCCCAATGTTTAGCAGATCTTAAAGCAAACGGAGGGAAATAAAAGAATAATATAAATAAAAAATTATGAAAACGATATATAGTACACTAGCTTTATTAGTAGGTATCGCTACATCAAACGCACAGGATACAGCGACGCACCAGTCAAATGCAGGAATAAAAGGAGGGTATAATTTAGCTGCCGTAAGTTTTGACGGTGATGGAGAAACTGGACAACGCCATGGGTTTCACATCGGGGTTTATGGAGAGTCCTTTATCAGCGAAAGCTTTTCTATCCAACCCGAATTGTTGTATTCTCAACAAGGGTATGAAATTAAAGATGCGAATGGAACATTTACTCAAAAACTGAATTATATCAATTTACCGATAATGTTAAAAGCTTATCCGTCTAAAAACTTCTTCCTAGAGGCAGGACCACAAATAGGATTAGCTATTTCTCATAAGGAAGAATACGATGGATTGTTTAGTAGTTCTCAAGAATATGATCCTAATAACTTTGACTGGGGAATGAATTTTGGAGGAGGTTTTAAAACTAATTCCGGAATCAGTTTAGGAGTGCGTTACCACTTAGGTCTTGGAGATTTGTATGATGAAGGAAAAGCACAAAACCGAGTTTGGCAATTTTCAGTGGGATTTGATTTGTAAGTCATGACATTTTAATATTTAGATAAACCCTTTCAGAGTAGTACTTTGAAAGGGTTTTGTTTGTTTCGAATAAGTGATTATTTAGAAACAGTTTTTTCTAAATTTCATTCGTACGAATGACAGTCGATCTCAATTGCAGATTCCCTAAAATTCAATTATCTTTACAACCAAATAATGATTAGAATGACAACCAAAGAGAATCCAACCCAATTAGAACAGTATTTCCAACAATTTCGCAAGAATATCATCGGAATCGATCAAGACTTCAAATCTCCGTACGGACAACAACAAATTATCTATACAGACTGGACAGCCAGTGGTCGTTTATACCGTCCGATTGAGGAAAAATTGATGAATGAATTTGGGCCTTTTGTTGCCAATACACATACGGAGACTACGGTGTCCGGTACTGCAATGACTAAAGCGTACCACCATTCTAGAAGCATTATAAAAAAGCATGTTAATGCAAATAGTGACGATGTTCTCATTACAGACGGAACGGGTATGACTGGGGTAGTCAATAAATTTCAACGTATTCTGGGATTGAAAGTGCCGGAGAACTTAAAAGATTTTATAAATGTACCTGCAGATAAAAGACCAGTTGTGTTTATTTCGCATATGGAGCACCATTCAAATCAAACTTCTTGGTTAGAAACAATTGCTGATGTTGAGGTAATTCCTTCTACGGAGGACGGACTATTAAGTATTGAAAACTTAGAAATACTATTAGATAAATACAAAGACCGAAGTTTTAAAATTGCATCAATAACTTCTTGTTCTAATGTAACGGGAATAAGAACGCCTTATCATGAGGTGGCAAAAATAATGCATCAACATCACGGACTTTGTTTCGTTGATTTTGCTTGTTCGGGACCTTATGTAGAAATAGACATGCATCCTGAAGATTCAGAAAGCTATTTGGACGCTATTTTCTTTTCTCCACATAAATTTCTTGGCGGACCTGGAACCTGTGGTGTTTTAGTCTTTAATAAAAAATTATATCAAAATTTAGTTCCTGATAATCCCGGAGGAGGAACAGTTTCTTGGACTAATCCTTGGGGCGGACATAAGTACATCGATAATATCGAAGATAGAGAAGACGGGGGAACTCCTGGTTTTCTACAAGTCATTAAAACTGCACTGGTTATTCAGTTAAAAGAGCAGATGGGAATTGATAATATCCTAAAAAGAGAACATGAAATTGTAGACTATATCTTCTCAGAACTAGGAGCTGTTTCTAATATTAAAATTTTGGCGGCACAGCATCAAGATCGATTGGGCGTAATCTCATTCTATGTTGATGATTTACATTTTAATTTGGGTGTGAAATTACTGAATGATAAATTCGGAATACAAACTCGCGGTGGATGCAGTTGCGCTGGTACTTACGGACATTTTTTATTGCACGTAGATCAGGAAACGTCTCATAAATTGATTGACGAAATTACCTTAGGGGATTTAATCAGAAAACCGGGTTGGATCAGAATGTCTATTCATCCTACAACAACAAATGTCGAAATTGAATTGGTATGCAACAGCATTAAGGCTTTGGCCGAAAACCATAAAACATGGGCCTTGGATTATACCTACAATAGAGATACAAATGAGTTTGTCCACAAGGACGCACAGCCGTTAGAAGATGAATTGGTTAAAAGCTGGTTTTCACTATAACCAATAGAAATCTATTTTTATATAAAAAAGCCCTTTAAGAGATACTTAAAGGGCTTTTTAGTTGGCATTAATTCATTTTTAAGAACTGCAGGATAGCATCGAACTTCCTATTTTTTCTCTTGCCCAATCTGGTCTTTTAGCAAACCATTTTTGGTATTTGTCTTGTTCTTGATACGGATTTTTTAGTAAAAGGTGTAGTTCTTCAATTAGTGAGTAATCCTCTTTTTCTGCCGCTTCAATAGCTAATTGCGACATATAATTTCGCAATACGTACTTAGGATTCACTTGATCCATTACTACTTTACGATCTACATCTGATATCGATTCCTGTTGCAGTCTATTTAAATATTGGGTAAACCAATACATCCAAGCATCGTACGTTTTGTCTACAACTTCTTCTATTTTGTAAAAGGATTCCTTTATCAATTCAAAAGCTTCTTCAACAGAATCTTCTTTCTTGATTTGGCCTAATTTTCTGAAGAAAATGGTCATATCCGTTTCCGTGAGTTGTAGATTTTCTGTAAGGATATGAATAAGTTGGTTGTCCTCTTCTTCTATAGTGGACAGTCCTAATTTATTTCGCATCATATTTATATATTCCTCCTCATATTGCGATTGAAAGGCCTCTAATATGGCTTCTAAGGGAGCTGCTTCTTGAATCAAAGGATACAAAGCGTTGGCTAGCTGATATAAATTCCAAAGCGCTATTTCGGCTTGGTTGCCAAAACGATACCTGCGATGTTCACGATCTGTTGTATTTGGAGTCCAATTGGGGTTGTAATCTTCTAACCAACCATAAGGTCCGTAATCGATAGTAAGTCCTAAAATAGACATGTTATCCGTATTCATTACGCCGTGTACAAAACCAACGCGCTGCCAATGCACAATCATTTCACGAGTCTTGTTAGCAACTGCTTGTAGAAGGGCGACATAATTGGCTGCCGTGTTTCCTTTAATTTCGGAAAAATGATATTTAATCGTAAAATCAGCGATTGCTTTTAATGTTATCAGATCTTTTTGAGAAGAGAACAGTTCGAAATTTCCAAAACGCATAAACGAAGGCGCTACTCTGCAAACTACTGCGCCTTTTTCATAGGCGGGGTTTCCATCATACATAACGTCACGCAATACCTGATCTCCAGTAAGCATCAAGGATAACGATCGAGTAGTGGGTACACCAAGGTGAAACATGGCTTCGCTACACAAATGCTCTCGTATGGAAGAACGCAATACAGCCAAACCATCGGCTCTACGGGAATAAGGCGTCATGCCAGCTCCTTTTAATTGTAAGGTATAAACTTGTTCCTTATTTTCTACTTCGGCAAGAATAATGGCTCTACCATCTCCTAATTGCCCAGCCCAATTACCAAACTGATGTCCGGCATAGCTCATGGAATAGGGACGGGAACCTGGTAGCAGTTCTTTTCCTGAAAATACGTTTGTGAATTCAGAAGATTGCGCGTCTTCATTAGAAATGCCAAGCATTGCTGCCACTTCTTCTGAAAAATGGATTAATTGGGGATTCGACGGTATTTGGGGTGTCACATAGGAAAAACAAGCATTTTTTACCTGACGCGTAACATTAGTTTGGTCAGGATCTGCGGGTAATTCTGTGCTAAATCTATTGTTGATTTTCAACTTCATTTTGTTTTGCATAATGTCAAAATTAGTCAAATATATTTGGATCGACAGTTAATTAAAACTAAAATTATAACGGGCTACTTAGCGTTTGTGCTTCCATCTTTTATGAGTCCAGAAATAATATTCGGGTGCTTCATGGATTTGTTTTTCAACTTCCTGAATAAAAGCATCGGTAATTTCAAAATCAGGAACCGACTTTGGATTGTCGCTAATAGGAATTAGTGTGCATTCATAATAGCCTCTTCCTACTTTTTTTACTTTAGCAAAAATGACATTAAGGTCATATTTTTTGGCCAGCATTTCGGCACCAGTATGTACTGGAACTTCAACACCCATAAAGGATTTCCAATGAAAAATACGATCTGCTTTTGGGGATTGATCGCTGGCTAAACCATATATAGAAAGGATTCCATCTTTTTGATTATGGGAGATATAAGGAATTGTTTTACTGGTAGTAACGAGTTCAGTATTGTATTTTGATCGAATATCTCTTACTAGTTTGTCAAAATAATTATTGCTTAATTTTTTATAAACCCCTACACCTTGATAACTTACTTTTTGATTAAGTGCAAGTAACCACTCCCAACTTGCATAGTGGGAAGCTAAAAGCATTATGCTTTTTTCTTTTTGTTCGTATTCTTTTAGCAACTCGATATTTGTGATTACAAATCTTCTGTTCATTTCCTCTGATGATATGGTCATGGTTTTTACCATTTCCATAAACATATCACATAAATGATGGTATGATTTTTTTTCGATTGCCAATCTTTCTTTATCGCTAAGATGAGGTAGCGCCAAAGCAATGTTTGCTCTAACCACTTTTTTGCGATAACCGATAATATAATACACTAAAAAATAGACTCCATCAGACAACCAATAAAAAATTCGAAAGGGAAGGATGGAAATAATCCAAAGAAAAGGGTAGGCTATGATGAAAACGAGAAATTGCATGCAGTATTTTTTCTTGCAAAGATAGGCCAAAAATGAATATCCAGATATATTTTGATGAGGTACTAATAGGGTGTTTGAGAATTAGTACATTTGTAATTCACAATAAATAGACTTTATGAATATCATTTTAATAGCAATAATTGTTGTAACTGTACTTATTAGTTTCAAAGGTTTTGATGACCAATCCTTTTTTAGAAAATACGAATTCCACATGGGAAGTGTTCGTGCTGGTGAGCAAATCAGACTGATATCCTCTGGCTTTCTTCATGCTGATATTTCGCATTTGGCATTTAATATGATTACACTTTACTTTTTTGCTCCGGTGGTGATTGGTCATCTGGGGAGTTTGTCGTTTGTGATCATTTATTTTGGAAGTTTAATTTTCGGAAGCTTATTGACCATCGTATTTCATAAAGACGATTACAATTATAGAGCAATAGGAGCTTCTGGTGCGGTTACTGGTGTTTTGTATTCGGCGATATTATTGCAGCCGGACATGATGTTAGGAATCTTTTTTATAATTCCGATGCCGGCTTATCTTTTTGGAATCCTTTATTTGCTGTATTCTATTTACGGAATGAGAGCTAAGAACGATAACATAGGACATACGGCGCATTTTGGAGGCGCGATTGGGGGCTATTTGATTACTTTGATATCTAATCCACATTTAGTAGTTGATCATACTTTTATGGTAGTGTTACTTACTATCCCTATAATTATTCTTTTTGTGATGGCAAAAATGGGAAAATTATAGTGGCACAACTTTTGAAAGATTAATACTTCATAAATTAATTTAAATAGTTCAAGATGAAAAAAGCACTAGTAGTATTGTCCATGATGTTTATGACTATGTCATATGCGCAAGAAATCAAGCAAGTTCCTCAAATCAGTGTTGCAGGAGAAGGAAAAGTAAAAGTTGTTCCAGATCAGGCAACTATTTCTGCTACGGTAGAAACAAAAGGGAATG
Organism: Flavobacterium gillisiae; assembly: GCF_900107635.1. Classification (GTDB taxonomy): domain Bacteria; phylum Bacteroidota; class Bacteroidia; order Flavobacteriales; family Flavobacteriaceae; genus Flavobacterium; species Flavobacterium gillisiae. Next base: position 57,041 of record NZ_FNRD01000003.1, on the reverse strand, counting down.
TTGCTAAGGATGTAAAAAAGCAAAATGACCAACAAATGGAAGCGGTATTGAAAGTCATTAAAAAAATGAATCTTTCTCCTGCTGATTATAGAACCCAACGTGTTTCATTAAATCCGGTCTATGATTATGAAAAAAAGAAAACGAGTTATAACGCCACGCAAACTGTTGAAATTCTATTAAGAGATTTATCGCAATATGATGAGTTAATGGAAGGATTGGTGAATCAGGGAATCAATAGAATTGATAATGTGATTTTTCAGTCTTCAAAATTAGCGCAATATCAATCAGAGGCAAGAAAATTAGCGATGAAGGACGCAAAACTCAAAGCAGAAGACTATGTGTCTGTTTTAGGGCAAAAAGTAGGTAAAGCGATGACTATATCAGATAATTCACAAATTTATCAACCACAGCCTGTTTATGCAAGAATGAAGACTATGGCAATGGACGAGAGTGCTACAACAACAAGAGAAACGCTGGCGGAAGGTGAAATCACAATAACGGCAAACGTAAGCGTGAGTTTTATATTAGAATAAAATTAGTTGCTAAAGTTTCAGATGGCTCCGTTCTTTTTATTAAGAAACGGAGCTTTTTTTATTTTCCAAATTCAGTATTGAACTATAGTAATACTTGGATAAAAAAAAACGCTGCAATTTCTTGTAGCGTTTTGTGGGGAGAGTAGGATTCGAACCTAATCGGCTGAACCCTTATCTATGCTGCATTTGTCTAAATTTATAACCCAATGTGCCACGATTTTGCCACAAAACTAAATGAGTTAATTTGATAGCTAAATTATAACATTATCAGTTACTTAACTTGATTTTAATGAACGTAATAATTCATGTTTAATTAAAGTCAAATGTAGCTAAATTTAGAATGAAAGTGTAGCAATTTAATAAAATTATTATAGAACTATTATTGTATTTCTGATTATAATCGACCTCTTTTCTCTATTTGTATAACTGGGGGGGCAGTAATACCTAGCTCACGAGCTAATTCTGATAGGTTATGCCTTTCATAACTCAATTGCACGGCTTTCTCTTTAAAAGCTCGGTCGTAAATCTTGCGCGTCTGTTTCATAAATTAAAAATAAGTCTTTTATTCTTAACTCAATCTGCGGGCTAAGTTAGCATGTCCAGAGCAAATCAATTTTAGTAAGCAACAGTTAGTGTTTTATCTGTTAAATAAAAGTTGTGAGTCTTCAATGCAATATTTTAAGGTTTGTCGTACTATGAATTTACTGGACTTACGCATTGTTTAATTTAAATATCTTGCAGACACAGCTTATAACGATTAATCTCCTACAAAAAAATCTCAAATAATTCTAATAAATTTGAACAAGCTGTGCAGCAAGACTTTCCTTAAATCATAAACCAAATTTAGATGTCGAAGTTGAACATAGCTAATTTGTAACTTATAAATTAAAAAAAAAAGCGAATAATTTTTTTAAATAATAATTATAATTAAATTTTGAGGGGTGAAAAACGAAGTTGAGTTTGAATACAATAACAAATAGATTTTGAAAATTAGTATTTCTATAATTATTCACTAAAAGAAAACCAAAAAATAATTTATATTAGACGAAAAGAGTGATTAATGAACTATATTTTCGGTAAATTAAATTAGCGTTTTTTTATTGTATGAAATAGGCGTTAATTTGCAAGTAAACATTGTCCGTCAGAGCAATATACTATTTACTCAAACAATAAAATTAATTTAAATGAAGACTGCATTTTCTAATATAAGTAATATGGCGAGTGCTATTGATCTAAATTCATTAAAATTAAATGATGATTTAGAAAGGATGTTATTATTTGTGTCAGAAATATGCAATGTTGAATATGCATTTATTACGCTGGCAGAGACCGAAGGGCATTCCATTAAATCTAAAATAGGTTTAGAAGGTTTATCAAATCCAAGCAATATTCTTGGTTTTAAAGAACTTATAGTAGGTAAAGAAGATTTAATAGTTTCAGATTTCAAAAAAGATTCAAAATTTCAATTAAGTGACTCTAGTGACTCTAGTGACTCTAGTGACTCTAGTGACTCTTTTGACTTTTTTGCTGGATTTCTTATAAACATTCCAGACAGTTTAATTGCAGGAACGCTCTGCATTTTAAATAAAAGGCCTAAAGAACTTTCTTCAATTGAATTAAAAACACTAAAACAGACTGTCGCTCAAATCGAGTCCCTCTTAGAGCTGCACCTTGAAAATAAAAGTTTACAAGATACTGTTTATCAAGATGAAAATAAATTCCATTTGTTTATAAAAAACTCTATGGAGATTTTTTACCTAATGGATTTGAACGGAAATGTCACTTACGTATCCCAAAACTGGACTAATTTGCTTGGTCACTCTAATGAAGAAATTTTAGGAAGAAATTTTACCGAATATATCCATCCGGATGATGTTGATTCTTGTTTGGTGTATTTAGGTAATATTCCACAAAAAACAATTGGTAAAAAGGAGCATTCCTATAGAATTAGGAACAAGGATGGCCATTATGTTTGGTTCTCTTGTAAAATAGGATTGTTAGAAAATAAAAAAGGAACGTACTATATTGGTGCGTCACGAGAAATAACTGAATATATAGAAGGTCAAAACAAGCTTATACTACAAAAAGAATTTTACGAAAAAATTCTAAATGGACTCCCTACTGGTGTAGCAGTAATTGACAGTGATTTTAGGTATATGTATTTAAATCCTACGGCTATTAAAAACGATGAGCTTCGACAATTTATTATTGGAAAAAATGACCTTGAATATGCCAAAAGAACGAATCGTGACGAGACATTTGCAATTGAACGAACAGATAAATACGAGAAAGCGATACTAAAAAAGAAAACTATTATATGGGAAGAGGAGTTCTGTGATACAAGTGATCAAATGTACTATCACAAGCGAATAATTACTCCTTTGTTTCGCAATGATGGAACACTTGATATGTTAATTGGTTTTGGATTAGATATCACGGAAAGCAAAAATGCTCAAATAGAAGTACTTAAAAGTAAACAGCTAACCAGTAATATTATCAAGAATGCAGGAGTTGGGATTTTAGTTCAGGGACCACAATCAGAAATATTGGAAAACAATGACTCTGCTTGTCAAATGTTGGGCCTTACACAGGATCAATTGCTTGGTAAAACTTCCTTTGACGAACAGTGGAATGTAATACACTTGGATGGGAGTAGTTTTAAAGCTGAGGATCATCCCGTTCCGCGGGCTATTAAAGAATTAAAGCCATTGAATAATATTGTCATGGGAGTTCATCGTCCTGTGACAAATGATTTGGTTTGGTTGTTGGTGAATGCTATACCTGTATTTGGAGATGATGATGAACTAATTTATGTAATATGTTCTTTTAGTGATATAACTACACAAAAAACAGCAGAAGATGCCTTAAAAATAAGTACCGAAAGGTTTGAGTATGCCAGAAAAGCTACATCCGATCTTATGTGGGATTGGGATATTGAAACTGGTGAGGTATTTATAGGAGGACGAGGCCCTTCTCAATTTGGATACAAATTTGAGAATAATATGCTTAAGATTTCAGATAGTATAAACTTAGTGCATCCTGACGATAGAGATTATTGCTATAAAAGCATTGAAAAGTCCTTTGAAAAAGGAGAGAGTTCATGGTCTGATGAGTACCGTTATTTAAAATCTGATGGAACTTATGCATACGTTAAAGATAGAGCGGTAATTATTAGGAATGCTTACGGTAAAGCCATTCGTATGGTAGGTGCTATGCAAGATATCACTTATGAAAAAAAGCTAAAGGACGAACTAACTCAGAGTGAAGAACAGTTTAAAGGAGCTTTTGAATATTCTAGTATTGGAATGGCTATTGTTGATTTTATAAGCTTTAAATGGTGTTTGGTAAACTCTAAATTGGTTGAAATTTTAGGGTACTCCAGGGAAGAATTAAATAAAATGACATTTGTAGATGTTACACACCCTGATGATAAAGCGGAAGATTTAGTTAATTTAGTGCTAATGAGCAATGGATACATTTCTAACTATGCTAGAGAAAAAAGATATATTCATAAGAATGGATCTATAGTGTGGGGTCAATTATCTGTTTCACTGGTAAAAGATAATCTAGGACAATCAATCCATTTTGTTTCCCAGATCGTCGACATCACCTTAAAAAAGAGAGTGGAAGAAGAAAATAAATTGTTAATAGAGGAAAATAACAAAAAGAAGACTGTACAGCTGAATGAAGCGAAAGGCATGTATCGTCTTTTAGCAGATAATATGGTTGATTTAGTTTGTTTACATAGTTTGGACGCCAAATTGAAATACGTTTCACCATCTGTTAATGGAATATTTGGCTATTTCCCCGAAGACTTAGTTGGATTGTCCCCTATAGATTTTGTGCATCCTGAAGATTTGAAAACCCTGCAAAAAAAGATTTTAGGTTTTATAGCTAGAAAGAAAGAGATGGTCGTTCAGGTGCGATTTAGAAATAAAAAAGGGAAGTATATTTGGTGTGAAGTTAAAGTTAAGTTCGTTAAAGAGAATGGGGAGCCAGCCAGTTTTCATACTTCTACCAGAGATATTACACAAGAAAAAAAAGCAAAATTCGCTGTTAAAAAAGCTTTTAATAAAGAGCGGCAATTGAACGAATTGAGGACTAACTTGGTTTCTACTATTTCTCATGAATTCAGGACTCCTATGAGTACTATACGAGCAAGTGCGGACTTAATCCTAATGTATTTAAAGGATCAAATTATAGAAAATTTTCCGCTTTTGCAAAATAGAATTGATATTATTAAAGGAGAAATTGACCGTATTATTGACTTGATGAACACCGTGCTAGTTATTTCTAAAAATGATTTAGGAAAAACTAATTTCGTCCCTGTTAATTTTGATTTAAAGCAAATTTGTCTGAAAGTTATTGGACTAGATGATTTTGATCACAAAGAAGGAAGAAAAATAAAAATGGTATCTAAAGGGGATGCTTTTCCTGTTTTTGCTGATAAGAAATTAATGGAATATATTTTAATTAACTTATTAGCTAATGGTTTTAAATATTCTAAAGGTTGTGGAGATGTTATTCTTAACCTTTTTACGACGCAGGACGTGGTTGTTGTCGAGGTTATAGATTTTGGTATTGGTATTCCTGAAGAGGACCAAAAGAAATTGTTTAATACTTTTTATCGAGCAAGTAATACAAATGGAATTTCAGGTACAGGTTTAGGACTTTATATTGTTAAAACATTTACTGAAATGAATTCAGGTTCGATTGAATTAGAAAGTAAGTTAGGAGAAGGGACTAAAGTAACATTACAATTTCCAATACCAAAAACAATAGGTCTTTCTCTAGTAGATGATAAAACAGTTGTGGTAATTTAGGATTAAGTTTCTTGTTTTACTTATCACTATTTAATAAATTTTATAAAAAAGGGTTTTGAAAAGAGTTTTAATTTTTGGGGGCCTAATTGAATAGAGATAAACTCTATTTGCACCACTTAGATTATTTGCTCCTAAAGTAGTACAGATGGATAACCGATTTTATTAACTAAAAAAATCATCAGGAAAAACTAGCACTTATTGTATGTTACATAATGATGCCGAAAAAGGATGGACATGCTTTTCTTAAACATAATCTTCTTTGAGATATAAAAAATAAAGAGTTGTTGCTTTCAAATAAATAATTATTCCGTATATTTTGAGTCCAAACAACGTTACGGTGGACTCAAAATAGCCTAAGCGTATACTTACTTAGGAACTAAAGGATCTAGAGTTACAGTAGCTAAATATTAGAATCAACTGGGTTTAAGAAGTAGATTCGCTAAAAAGTTAAATATTTTTTTAATCCTTTACTTTAATAGATTTTATATAGTCTGTAGCTGACATACCAACATATGATTTGAAACTTGTAGAAAAATAAGAGAAGGAATTAAAACCTGTTTCATTAACCAGATGCTGAATGTTTGTTTCACCCAGATTAATAAGTTTAATTGCATAATCCAGGTTAAACTCTCTTCTATATTGACTTGTGTTTTTATTAGTATGTTTTCTTATTTTTTTGTCTAATGTTGATTTACTTATCAAAAGTTTTGTTGCTAATCCATTAGCATCAATTTTTGACTTCAAATTTTGTGATAGAATTTCATTTAGGGAGGTGATAAAATCTGTCTCAGACAATTTTATAGTAACTTTTGAAAATGGATCTGGGGTTAATTTTTTTATGATTTTTTGTTGGAAATCTAATAAATTCCTAACTTTATAAATCAATTCTTTCGTCTCAAAAGGTTTTGTTATATAGTCATTTATACCGTTTTTTAGTAGGCTGTATTTAATCACTTCATCTAGGTTAGCTGTAATTATAATGAAAGGGATAGTATTATGCTTTGTTTGTTTACGAATTTCCAATAATACCTCTTCTCCATTCATATGAGGCATCATAAAATCACTTATAATAATGGCACAAGTATTTTTTTTTAAATAAATTAGTGCTTCAGGTCCACTTTTTAGCCAATCTACATCAAAATCACTCATTCGGAATATCTCTACAATAGATCCGCCTAAGTTTAAATCATCTTCAATTAAAAGTATTTTTTTTTTAAATTTCATAGTGTGAAGTTAAACTTTTCTATTTAAAAATATAGGTATTTATTTTTAATAATACTGCACGATTTGTATCAATGGTTTCTAAAAAAAATACTTTTGTATAATAATTATAATAATAAATTTAATCTTTATTTAAAATGGGTGTGTGAGCATAATACAAATCAAGTAGTTCAAATAATTACTGGGTAAGTACAAAATAATAGAAACTGCTAAGAATATCGGCCCTTATAATTGTTGCTAGTTTGTTAGAAATTACTATAGCACTAACCAATTTGATTTAAATATTCTTATTATAGTCATTAGTCTGTTTTAATAGTAATCTATCTCAATACTAAGGTTACATAGTAGATAGTAATTATTAAACGCGATATATCAATTTATTTATTCTTCTTTAAAGGGTAAAGACTGTCAGAATTAAATGTTTTGAATTATGTGTAGCTACGATAAAACGTAGTACGGAATTTTAAATAGGGTAAAAATAATAAAGAAGATCACAAAACTTAAATAAGGTAGACCTTTGCTTATGGCCAAAAATAAAATACTTCTAGTTGATGATGAGTTAACTCTTAGAGAGACAATACATGAACTTCTTCTTATTGAAAATTATGATGTTATTACTGCAGGCAATGGACAAGAAGCACTGGATTTACTAGATAATTGGACACCAGATTTGGTGATATGTGACATCATGATGCCTGTAATGGATGGCTACGTGTTTCATGAAAGAGTAAAAGAAATCAAGTCTTTGTCAGCTATTCCGTTTGTTTTTTTAACCGCAAAAACGGAAGCGAATTTAATGCGTACATGCTTGCTCAGCGGGGCAGATGATTTCTTGTGTAAGCCTTTTGATGTCAGTGAATTAATGGGCACCATAAAAACGAAGTTAGACAGATTTAAAAAAATAAAAACCGTTTGTAATAATTTATACATTGGTGAAAAAAAATACTTATTGCATGAAGTTAATACATCACTTAATGGTATACTAGGAAGTATTAACCTATTAATTGAAAATCGAGATAATTTGAAAAAAAAGAAAGTTCATGAATTTCAGGATAATATTAAGATATCTGGAGATCGCTTAAATAGAACAATGCAAAATTTATTTCTCTATCAAAATTTTATTGACAATGAACTTGAATTTCCAGACAACTCGCGAACTAATATATTAAATTCATTTTCTAGTGTGAAGGAGGAGGTTCAAGCTATGTATCAAGATTCGGAAGAAAGGATCGTTTTTAAAATAAAAGAGTCGAATATTAAAATAAGTCAAAAATATTTGGATTTTATTCTTTTTGAATTGATTGACAATGCACTAAAATTTTCTGGTGATCAAGCTATAAGTATTGTAGGTGAGCTATTCAATGATACTTATTACAGTTTAGTGATAAAAGATGCTGGGATTGGATTAAGGCAGGAAGAGTTGAAAAGAATAGATGCAGGTCAACAGTTTAATCGTGAAAAAAGAGAGCAACAAGGATTAGGTTTAGGGCTTTTTCTTAGTAAGGCGATTCTAAAAAAGTCGGAAGGTGTTTTTACTATTGTTTCAGAAGAAAATGTAGGTACAGAAATTTCCTTGTTTTTTCCTTTGCAAGATGAAGTGATTTAATATCATTGCAATTTAATTTTTTGTACCGTTTTGTCATCACCGTAAATTCACTAATTTCAAAAGTATTTATTTGTGAACTTACGGTTATTATTTTAATAATAGATTGCGATCTCTCTCCTACTTTTTTTAAATTAAGTTAGTCATGTTGAGCTTTTAGTTTTTACTGTCGGCGTTTCAAATATTTAATATTTTATTAAGCTGTTCTAACTTTCTTTTCGATACAGGAATAGCTAAGTCATTGCTCATTTGGCAGGAGTATCCATCTATTTTGTTGATTTTCAGCAGTCTATTTAGGTTGATTATATATTTATGATGAATGCGGCAGAATATTTCGTCATTTAGTAATTTTTGAAATTCTCCAATATTTTTACTAGCGATTTTACTTGTCCCGTTATTTGAATGAATAAGAGTGTATCTTCCATCAGCCTCAAAATAAAGAATGTCAGCTACTTTTATAACATCTATTTTTTTTAAAGATGTGACTGTAATAAATTTATTGAATTTTTCTCGGGTTTTATATCTCAATGATTTTTTATTTCGTGCTATGGCAATTAAGGTAATCGCTTTAAGTATCGTGTTTTGAAATTCAGTATTTGAAATGGGAGTGATGAGGTAATCAGTGATGTTGTATTTAATACAGTTCAATGCATGCTTGGGAGTATCACTCATGAGAATAATAGATGATTTTTCATTCACATATTTCTCTAAAAAATCAAATAAGTCGGTATCTAAATTTGTAACATTTACTATTATTAAATCGTGAAAAATTTCTAAATATTTTGGACATGCCTCTGAAATAGTATTGCAATAGGCAATAGGTAAATATTCCATCTTAATACTTTTCATTAGTTGCAATACATTACTTTTTGATTCGGAGATGCCGTGATCAATCACTAAAACTGATATATTCATAATTTGAAAGTTTAAAGTTCTATACGAAAATATGTTATCTTAGTCGGTGTTTATTTATTTGATTAAATCTATTAAAAATAAATATTCATAATTTAAATTGTAAGAATATCTGTAATCATTCCACCTTTTTATTAAGTGTCATATCAGGAGGATAACTGGCTTGTTTTTATTGATAGATGGAGTCGTTTATCGTTTCGAAATTGAGTACGAATAGGAGTGCTATGGTGTGAGCTTGCGATTTTTACCGTGAGAATGAATAAGGAATAAAAGATTTAATTTTAACTTGCAAAACAGATCCGAAATATTGACGACCGAGCTTTTAATGTGAAACCAGTTCAGAAAGAGACAACATATCTAAATTAGTTGATGTAAGAAGCATTAAAACAATTCAGTTATAAAAGTGCTAAAAAGGTACAGTTTGGTTCCAGAAGTCTTTCCTGGTAGTGGAAAGTTAAAGCAGACCCCAGAATAAAAAATAATAGCTGAGTTAGAAAGAAAATTTAGGTGTGCAGAATAAGAACATTAGGAGGAGTTTTAAGTAAAGGAATAAGTACTGAAGAGACAGCTACGAATAGGGCTCCTCAAAAAGGGTGGGTTTTTAGCTCAGACAAAAGTACTAAATAGGCTAGTAAAAAATCATAAATGTTAGTTAGCTTTTTGTATGTGGTGGTATTCGCATATGAGGTACTTCTAATTACCACTTAGTCTGTAATTAAGTGTATAAAAAAGGCCTACATAAAATAATTATGTAAGCCTCGGATAAAATAGAAGTGAGCCTACTATGGCAGCCATTTTTTTAACCAATGTCTTTTTTGAGAATGCGTTTCTTGACCATAACCATAACCATAACCATAATTATAATTAAAATTGGATTTGCTTTGTATACCATTGAGTATATAAACCATGTTTTTTAGTTTATTGTTTACAGCTAAGTTTCTAGAGTAACCTAACAATTGCTTGTCAGTGTGGTTGAATCGTGTAACATTTAGTGTTAAATCAGCTAAATCAGCTATCTGGAAAGTGTCGTTTACATATATTGTAGGTGTTGAATCTATAATAATATAATCATATTCTTTTTTTGCTTCTTCAATTAAAGTTTCAAATCTTCCATTTGATAGTAAATTAGATGGGTTTGGAGGAATAGATCCCGTGAATAAAATATGTAAATCGCTATTATATGGGTTTTTTGTAACTAAAATATCTTTCCAATTGGTCTCTTTTTCATGTAGATAGCTAGATAATCCTTTGCCGTTATGTTCCATATGAAGTGTTTCTTTAAGTCTGGGCTTTCTCATATCGGCTCCAATTAAAAGTACTTTTTTATTATAACTTGCTAAAGCTAAGGCCAGGTTGGTTGTTATATATGTTTTTCCCTCGCCCATTATAGAAGAGGTTACTAATATTATGTTTGCAATTTTATTTTCTTTTATAGGAAGAGAAAAGTTTATGTTGGAAGTTAAGATTCTAAAAGTTTCTGCATGGATAGATCGATCATCTTTATTTTTGAAGAGGTTATTCTCTTCGAAAAATGGAATTTCTCCTACAATAGGAATATTAGAATTTTGAAAGCCAATTTCATTTATGTTTTTTATTTTAGTGTCAAAAAGAAAATAAAGATAAAGAGCAATAAATGGTATTAAAACACCTGCTAAAAGTGCTATTAAATAAAATTTACTTCTGTTGGGTGATATAGGTGTGGAATTTCCATTGGCATAATCAATGATTTTTATTGAGGGTGAAGTGACTGCAAAAGCGATAGCTGACTCTTCTCTTTTTTGTAACAATACTAAGTATAAGTTTTCTTTAATTTCTTGTTGACGTGTAATTCCTCGTAAAATTTGTTCGTCATTAGGTATTTTGGTTATCAATCTATTTACGTTACCTAGATCTTTTTCTTGTTGAGAAAGAGTAATATTGAGTTGTTTGGAGTAGGTTGTGATAGATTGTTTAATGTTAGTCCTTAGTATTCCTATTTTGGAATCTATTCCTGTTACCGTGGGATTTTGACCTCCGGCAGTTTTATATAACTTATCACGTTCAATGACTAAGGTATTGTATTCCCCAATCAAGACATTAATAATTTCATTTTCAAGACCTAAATTGGCTGGGATGATAGTGTTTCCGTTTTTATCGTCAATTGCACCTTTTAATAAATTAGATAGTGCTAGTTGGGTTTCTACTTTAAAGAGCTCCGTTTCAGATTTCGCTCTCTTTTGGATGTCTAAAGCAGCATCAGCTTCAATGAAACTTAAATTGTTAGATTGTTTAAATTGTTTCTTTTTATCTTCAATGCTATCTAGTTCTTGAGCTAAATATTTAAATCTATCTTGAATAAATTCAACTGTCGTTTTAGATATTAATTGTCGGTCATTAATACCATCTTCATTAAATTTTTGAATTACTTTATTGACAACAGCTTTTGATTTTTCACTATTTTCATCTTCAATACTAATTGCTAGTATATCGCTATCTTCACCAACTACTTCTACTTTTATTTTTTTTGCCAGTATATTGACAGAATTAGCAGTAGGACTAATAGTTACATAAAACTCTTTTTCACTGCTGGCCTTGTCATAATCCGGATTGGGTATAATCTGTATTTTATGATTATTAATGGTTGCCGTAGCATATTTGCCTTTTAAATCAATGCTTTGTAGTTCAGTTTTGATTTTATAGCCTTGATTGGTTATTTCAATATTAAATGCAAAGGACTGGAGATTTTTATTTTCTAATACTTTTATTATGATAGGAATATTCCATAATTCATTATTTATAAATTTACCTTGGTGGTAATATTTTGTGTTTAAATTTAAATCTTCGACTACCGGTTCTAAAAGTTTTTTAGATTTAATAACTTCTATTTCGTTTTCTAAGTTTACTTTGGACTTTGATAAAAAACCAAGTGCATCCGAAGGTAAATTCAAACCTTTACTGTCATCTAAAATTTTTATTTTTGATTCAATACTATAAATGTTTTTAGTATATCTTAAATATATAGTCATTGATAGCACGGTAATAAATGTACATATTACAAACAGTTTCCAGTACTGTAGATATTTTAAAATTAAATTTTTAATTACAATTTGATCATCAAAACCGAATTCCTCTTCCATGATTTTATTTTAGTATAAGTACAATAGTTGTTAGTAGTAATGTAAAGACAGATAGCAAAGTACCTGCATTACCAATGATTCCTGCCGATTTAACTTTGGCCTTGTTTGGATTCACAACGATAACGTCATTTTGGCTGATATAATAATAGGGGGAGTTCAGCAAATCTGTAGATGTTAAGTCTAGATGTATAATTTTCTTCGTGTTTTCTTCGTGACGAATAAGCATTACATCATTTCTTTGTCCGTTAATAGTCAAGTCGCCCGCTAGACCAATTGCTTGTAATACGGTTAAATTTTTTTCTGTAAAATTGTAAGTGCCAGGTAATTTTACTTCACCTAATATCGTTATTTTTGAATTTAATACTCGGACTACAACAATAGGGTTTTTAAGATGTCCTTCATTTTTTAGTTTATTGGTCAAAAATAGCTCGAGTTCTTCCGTTGACTTATCAGTTACTTTCATACCTGCTAATACAGGTAAGGTAATTTTTCCAGAGTTATCTACTAAATAGCTTTGTAATTTTAGTATTTCTGTGCTTGTACCTGTATTATTATTGTTATTAGTAAAATTATAAGGAGCTGAAGACTCTATGTCTAAAGAGTATATTTTGACACTTAAGATGTCATCAATATTGATTTTTTTATCAATTAGAACTGTTTCTGAAAAATTAGATTTATCCGGATTTTGAAAATACAAAAGATCTTTTTTTGTTGTACAAGAAAAAAAACTTGTACTAACAATAAACACTATTAGTAGTAGAATGCTTTTTGACATCGGTTTTGCTATCATATATATATTATTTTGGATATTGTAAATAATGGAAGAAGTGATTGTGTTGTAATGTAAGTTTTCATTATCGTAACTGAAGCCTATTTTTTAAAGGAGGCTACTGTTAGTATCTGAAATCATTCGTATGTAAAGCATAGCCAAATTTCAAATAGTGTTAGTAAACGAAATATCAGACTGCAAAATTATTTTATATTAATATTACATATGACTTTACTCAATAAGTTCTAATTGCCGCGAAAATAATGTAAATTTTAATCTGATATATTGCAAAGTAATAAGTGTAATAAAAAGAGTAATAAGTGGTATGATTTGCTCGGCGTCTAATGATGTTATGGATCGTGTCCTGAAATATATATTGTGGTAAATAAACTCAAAATAACTAACTATCTTTAAACTTAAGTTATATCGTAATAGATTCTATTTTTTTAACTAAAACTCTCTTTTAAGCATGTTTTGCTACTTGAGTCGACAGTTATCGGTGCTTTTTTGATTGCCGTCACTTCGAGTACTTCAATAATTTTTATTTTAAAATGTTTCGAGAAGACAGCACACAAAATGGATTTTACGGCATAGTTAAATGAATAACCTCGTTTCAGCTTCGATAAAATCTCAGGTCTGGCTGTAACAGGTATACGTAACAACTTAAACTTAAGCGTTCAAATAGATATTTTTTCACAGCCATTATTTGTTCGCTTTTTTATCTCATTGGTGTGGTTGCACTTTTCTACGGTTATTTATGTCAGTTTTAGTATTTTCTATAAATAGAAATTATACTTAAAAGTAGCCATCACTATAAAATGAATCATTGGGCTGAACCTCCAGGTTTATCGGTGCAATTCCCCCTAATTTTTATCAAGTAGTCCTACTCAAATTGATGTTTGAGGTTAATTATATGTTACAAATTTTTAAAATCATATGTGGATAATTTTTAATTATTCTCCCAGTTATTAATCTTTTAATAACAGTTATGTACTATACTCAACACTTAGTCAAGCGTTGCTAAATGTGTAGTATTTAGGTCTGTTTAATTATATTTTTGTCAAAAATAAATGAGCATAACTATGAGTTGGTTTGTAATCTACACTAGGCCGCAACAGGAAAAAAAAGTTGCAGCAGGTTTGACAAAAATAGGAGTAGAAGCTTATTGTCCAATAGTTACAGAAGTAAGACAGTGGAGCGATAGAAAGAAAAAAATTGAAGTTCCTTTGATTAAATCATATGTCTTTGTTAAAATTATTGAAAAAGAGCGGAATCGTGTTTTTGAAGTGCCGGGTGTTGTTCGTTATTTATTTTGGTTGGGTAAGGCTGCAGAAGTAAAGGATCAAGAAATTGAACAGTTACGTGGTTATATGAGCGGAAATTATCAATCGGTAAAAGTGGAACAATACAAGGTAGGTAAAATTGTTACTATCGATACTGGTGCTTTTAAAAATCAATCAGGGGAAGTAATAAAGGTAAGCACTAAGTGTATCACTGTTTATTTAGAACAATTGGGGGCTATGGTTACTATTAGTCTTTAGTACTACTCTTTTAATTCGTTTAGCTATTCAAACATAAAAGTGCTTTTTTTTTGCATTTGAAAATAAATTTTAATGTGTCACAAATGTGATTCATTGGGCGAAGCCATAGAAATAGGTAGCTGAAAATTGAAATTGTCTGGTTGTTCCAGATGAAATAATTATCAATATCATATCTAGGTTTTTACTGAACTATAAATTAGTTAGCTAACTAAAAAACCTACAGGCAAGCATTTCTTTACCCATACAAAGAAATTAGTTATAAAATTGATTCGGGACCAATTTTCATGAAAACTGTTTGCCTGTTTATTTTTTAGCTGTTTAGTACCTAGAGGAATTAAATTAATTGGGGAATCATAAAGGCTATAACTACTAAAATACTTTAATTATGAAAATTGGAATTACATTCAGCGCTTTTGACCTTTTACATGCTGGACATATAAAAATGTTAGAAGAAGCGAAACAGCAATGCGATTACCTCATCGTAGGATTACAGACTGATCCTACAATAGATAGGCCTGAAAAGAATAAACCAATACAGACGGTTGTGGAGCGGTATATTCAATTGAAAGGATGCAGATATGTTGATGAAATTGTACCCTATACAACAGAGCAAGATTTAGAAGATGTTTTGAAAAGTTTTGATGTTGCAGTTCGTATCGTTGGGGATGAATATGAAAACAAGGATTTTACTGGTAGAAGTTATTGTGACGAATCAGGGGTTTCTCTATATTTTAATAAACGAGAGCATCGATTTTCGTCCACTTCTTTGCGAAATGAAATTGTTAATAAGCATGAAGAAGATTGTAAAAAAGATAGATAATGACACAATGTATTAATGTTATTTTAAGTGGAGGTTCTGGCACTCGATTATGGCCTTTGTCACGTAAGAGTAGGCCCAAGCAATTTTTGAAGTTGTTTAATGGACGATCTATTTTTCAGCATACTATAGAAAGAAATAAAAAAATAGTAGATGATTTTATGTTGATTACTAATGCTTCACAGCTTTCGACTGCTCATGAACAAGTTGCTGAAATAGGCGGTAGCATTTATAAGGAAATTATAGAGCCCGTCGGTCGAAATACGGCACCAGCGATCGCATTGGCTTGTTTGGCTGTAGATCCTGAAACTATTTTATTTGTGACTCCTTCTGATCAGATGATTGGAGATGATGCTAGTTATCATCAGTCAATCCAGCGAGCGAAAACATTAGCCAAGGATGGTTATTTAGTCACTTTTGGTATTTGTCCAAAATATCCTGAAACGGGTTTTGGATATATCGAAGCTTCCGGTGAAGATGTTATACGATTTCGAGAGAAACCTGATTTTAAGACCGCTCAAATTTATATAGATTCGGGAAATTTTTATTGGAATTCTGGCATGTTTTGTTTTAAAGCTGCCACCTATTTATCCGAGCTACGCAAGTATCAGCCTATAATCCTAGAGGCTTGCATCAAAGCTCATGGTGGTATTTCAAATAATGAAGTGCCATTAGAACTTATGGAGGCAATTCCTGATGAAAGTATTGATTATGCAGTTTTAGAGCATTCTACGCTAGTAAAAACGGTTCCTTCTTCGTTTGAATGGACTGATTTAGGTTCCTTTGATTCTTTATTAGCTTATGGACAACAATATCAAAATGTTAGTGGATTGAAGCGAATTGAGGGTACTCAAAATTCGTATTCCTTATCTGATAAACTAGTAGTGTCTAGTGGTTTAGATGGTTTGTTAGTTGTTGATACATTTGATGCTATACTGGTCCTCCCAATAGGTGAAAGTCATTTGGTGAAAGATATCTATAATTCAGTAAAAAGGACCAAACAAAATCTTATATAAAATTATAGCTTCAATGGAATACGAATAGCATCCATGAGAAACTTCTTTTGGTGAACGTTATACTTTAGGAGTAAAAGATGGTTACAATTGGGTTTAATTATAAATATATGGATATGATTGTTGTTCGGCCCAGTAAAAATAGTAACTACTTAAGGATTTATTTTTTTAATGACTCAGAATATGATATTGGGATTGTTTTTATTTCCGATGGCCAACTAGCTATTAGAGCAGTATTAATGAATCTTCTTATTGAAAGTAAAATGGTGGAGCATTTCCATTGGAAGATAGATAGTGGTATTCACGATGATTATAAATATCAGAGTACTAATCATGCTAGTATTATACAGACTGTTGAATGCATTAAGCACGTAGCAGTCAGTCACGGATATTTATTTAGATTGTTACCGTATTAATCGATTTTAGGAAACTACGCAGGAAATATAAAGCTGCCTTAATATGGAAGTAGACTGTTGATTAATCCTGTTTAGAATGTCACTTGAACATACTGCAATAGATGAAAAGTTATTTGAGATACACATTTGTTAGAGTGTATCTAGTATAATAAGTTTCGTTGTATTGAACAAATAAACTATAACACATCATACTGTGTTGCTATATTAAATAAAATTGACCAAATGGAAGTTCCTATTAAAATTAAAAATATTTGCTGTATTGGAGCTGGTTATGTTGGTGGTCCTACTATGGCCGTGATTGCTAACCAATGTCCTGATATCAAGGTTACTATTGTCGATTTAAATGCACAACGTATTGCTGACTGGAATGATGCAGATTTGACAAGGCTTCCTGTTTTTGAGCCCGGATTAGCTGAGATTATTGCTGCTACTCGAAACAGGAACCTCTTCTTCTCCACTGACATTGAACAAGCCATAGCTGAAGCCGATGCAATTTTTATCTCGGTGAATACCCCTACTAAAACATATGGTTCTGGTAAAGGTATGGCAGCTGATCTCAAGTTTATCGAGCTTTGTGCACGACAAATTGCAAAAGTAGCTAAAACAGATAAAATTGTAGTAGAGAAATCAACCCTACCCGTACGAACTGCTGAAGCACTGAAGGATATTTTAGAGCATACTGGAAATGGATGTAAATTTACTATTCTTTCCAATCCTGAATTTTTGGCTGAAGGTACTGCGGTGCAGGATTTATTGTTTCCTGATAGGGTGTTGATAGGTGGTGAAGAAAGTCTAGCAGGAAAAAATGCAATACAGGCCTTGGTCGATGTTTATTCTAAATGGGTTCCAGAAGCCAAGATATTAACCACTAATATTTGGTCGTCTGAATTATCTAAATTAAGTGCTAATGCCTTTTTAGCACAACGGGTATCTTCTATCAATGCATTGTCAGAGTTGTGTGAAGAAACCGGAGCCGATGTGCAAGAAGTGGCTAAGGCAATAGGGATGGATAGTAGAATAGGTAGTAAGTTCTTAAAAGCATCTGTTGGATTTGGAGGCTCTTGTTTTAAAAAGGATATTCTTAATCTCGTATATATCGCTAAAAGTTTGGGTTTAAATGAGGTAGCTGATTATTGGGAGCAGGTCATTATTTTTAATAATTATCAGATGAAACGATTTTCTGAAAAAATAATTAAGACCCTATACAACACGGTTAGTGGGAAGAAAATTGCATTTTTAGGTTGGGCTTTTAAAAAAGACACCAATGATACTAGAGAATCTGCAGCGATTTATGTTGCTGATTATTTATTGAGCGAACAGGCAACCATTACAGTTTATGATCCTAAGGTGTCTGAAAAACAAATACAATATGATCTTAATTATCTTGAGAGTCGCCCTGCTGTAGCGAATATAAGAGGTGTTTCTTTAGGATTAGACCCTTATGAAGCATGTAAAGAGGCACATGCTATAGCTGTTTTGACGGAATGGGATGAATTTGTAGACTATGATTGGCAACGTATTTATGATAATATGATGAAACCTGCTTTTGTATTTGATGGCAGGGGAATATTGGATGTAAAAGCTTTAAGTGAAATTGGTTTTGTTTGCTCCGTGTTGGGGAAAAGTACAATGGTATAAGCCGGTGGCTGTAATTAGTTAAGAAAGAGTAGTCTGATTGAAAATTAAATATAAAACACATTATTTACGTTTTGATTTAAAACAATAAAACATGGAAAAAAATACTAAAATATATATAGCTGGACATCGTGGTATGGTGGGTAGTGCTATTTGGAGAACGCTTATCGAGAAAGGATATACCAATTTGATGGGAGTTTCGAGTGCTGAATTAGATTTAAGAGACCAGCTGGCAGTAAATCAATTTATGGCTGAAACAAAACCAGATGTTATTATAGATGCCGCTGCAAGAGTAGGGGGTATTTTAGCCAATAATGACTATCCCTACCAGTTTCTCATGGAAAATATGCAAATTCAAAATAATTTGATTGATACGGCTTTGCAATCTGGTATTGAAAAATTTATTTTTTTGGGGAGTTCTTGTATTTACCCTAAACTGGCTCCACAGCCTTTGAAAGAAGAATACTTACTTACGGGCCCTTTAGAACCTACGAATGAATGGTATGCTATTGCTAAAATTACGGGAGTTAAGGCTTGTCAAGCCATCCGTAATCAGTTTAATAAGGATTATGTGAGCTTGATGCCAACAAATTTGTATGGTACCTATGATAATTTTGATTTAGACAGCTCTCATGTTTTGCCTGCGATGATGCGAAAATTTCATGAAGCAAAATTAAATAATCATGCTGCCGTAACCCTTTGGGGAAGTGGTACTCCGATGAGAGAATTTTTATACGTAGATGATTTAGCAGCAGCAGTGGTTTTTGCATTAGAAAATAAATTACCAGAATACTTATACAATGTGGGAACTGGAGAGGATCTAACCATCAAAGAACTGGCAGAAACGATTCAAGAGATTGTAGGTCATCAAGGGCCTATTGTATGGGATTCTACTAAGCCAGATGGTACCCCTAGAAAATTGATGGATAGTACTAAAATGCATGATTTAGGGTGGAAGCACCGTGTTTCTCTTGAAGAGGGAATTAGGATGACGTATAGCTGGTTTTTGGAAAACATTGAAAGCGTGAAAAAGATTAGTCTTTAAAAGGATAAGGTGAATTGATATAGGAATTGGGTAAACGGTTAGGGAAAGGTTTAAACGGTTAGAAGAGTTTAAACGATGAACCAAATAACCGATTAACCCTTAATTAGGAACAAAAAACAAAAAACAAAAAATAACAAAATATAATGATGGCAGCACAAAAAACAGCTTTAGTAACAGGAATTACAGGTCAAGATGGATCTTATTTAGCTGAATTATTATTAGAAAAAGGATATTTTGTGCATGGAGTAAAGCGTCGTGCTTCCTCTTTTAATACCCAACGTATTGATCATTTGTACCAGGATCAACACGAAAAGAATGTAAACTTCAAGTTGCACTATGGTGATTTGACGGATTCCACTAATATTATCCGAATCATTCAAGAAGTACAACCCGATGAAATCTACAATTTGGGTGCGATGTCGCATGTAATGGTGTCTTTTGATTCGCCGGAATATGTTGCCAATGTAGATGGAGTAGGAACTTTGCGCATCCTTGAAGCGGTTCGTTTGTTGGGATTAACAAAAAAAACAAGAGTATACCAAGCTTCTACCTCTGAATTGTACGGAGGATTGGCCGAAAATAAAAATGCAGCAGGTTTTTACGACGAAAAATCGCCGTTCTACCCGCGTTCTCCTTATGGAGCAGCAAAGATCTACGGGTTTTGGATTACCAAAAATTACCGTGAAGCCTATGGTATGTTTGCTTGTAATGGAATACTTTTTAATCACGAATCTCCAAGACGTGGAGAGACTTTTGTAACGCGTAAAATCACCATGGCAGTAGCGGCTATTGCCAAAGGAAAGCAAGATTGTTTATACCTAGGAAACTTGAATTCACAAAGAGACTGGGGACATGCTAAGGATTATGTAGAAGCAATGTGGAGAATTCTACAACAAGAAGTTCCTGAAGATTACGTAATTGCAACAGGCGTTACCACTTACATTAGAGACTTCGTAATCATGGCATTTAATGAAGCGGGTATTACTTTAAAATTTAGTGGAGAACAAGAAAATGAAACAGCTACTGTTGCTGCTTGTGCTAACCCTTTGTATCAGTTAGAAATTGGTACAGTAGTACTTCGTGTAGACCCTGAATATTACCGTCCTACTGAAGTGGATTTATTGATTGGTGATCCAACTAAGTCAAAAACACAATTGGGTTGGGAGCCTAAATACGACTTGGCGGCTATGGTGAAAGAAATGGTTGAAAGTGATTTGAAATTGTACTAAAACATTCTACGAATAAGAACATAAATTCATAGTCTTTACTAGATTTAATCAATTTAGGTAGCTCGTAGAAGTTATTTTTTAGGTGTTTTCTTTTTTTTTACAATTTAGTAGGTCCATAGGATTAAAAAGTGAAGAGAAAGCCATGATTAGTAAATTGATGAAATCATTGTTTTTAAAAGTTAAACTATTTAATTTATGAATATAGGAATAGCAGGTCCAATTGAAATAGCGTGTTTAAAAAAGCATTTACCTAATGTAACGGAGGAAGAATGCAAATTAGGTTTAGGAGGAACTGCTGTAAATGTTTTAATTGATGGTTTGATAAATGAAGGACATCATGTGACTGTATTTACCCTTGACTATACTATAGAATCAAAATATAGTATTAGTGGGCCCAATTTAAAAGTGATTATTGGTCATTGTAGAACACGATCAAAGATGAAGTGGTTTGATTGTTGGAAAGCTGAAATTTTGCAAATAAAACAATTTATTGATGAGGAGAAAAGCAATATAGATATTGTAAATGCGCATTGGAGTTATGAATATGCTATAGGAACGATTTTGGCCGATGTGCCTCATTTAATTACTTTTAGAGATCACGCTCAAACAAAATTGAAATTGACAAAGCAACCCTACCGATTGACTCGATTGTTGATGGATAGGTGGGTTCGTAATAATGCAAAGCATTTTAGTTATAACTCCATGTATTTGAGTGTACTTATTAATCTAAAAGGAATGGTAATCCCCAATCCTATTCAGGACGCTGAGATCAAAACAGCGAGAAAGCATCCTTCGTATGGAAAAAAAATTAAAATCTGTTATATTGCCAATGGTTGGGATTCTAGAAAAAATCCAAAGGCAGCAATTGAGGCTTTTTATATTGCACAAAAAACGTATGAAAATTGCGAACTTCATTTAATAGGTAGTGGTTTTGAACCTGCTGGAGCAAATTATAATTTGGTTCAAAAAAAGGGGTGGAGTAAAAATGTCCATTTCAGAGGAAAAATGAATCGTAGCAGATTAATGGAAGAGCTGCAACATTTTGATATCCTTTTGCATACAGCGCGAGAACAAAGCTTTGGAAACATTTTGATAGAAGCAATGAGTAAAGGTATTCCTGTAATTGGAGGAAAAGATGCAGGAGCAGTCCCTTGGATTTTAGACGATGGCTATTCAGGGTGCTTAACGGATGTAAAATCTCCTAAAATTGTAGCAGAGCACATAATCAGATTGATAGTAGATGGACAATACTATGAAAAATTAAGCAGAAACGGAATTATTAATTTACAAACTAGTTTCTCGCAAGAAATTGTTTGTAAACAGTATATAAAAGAATACAATTCTATTTTAGAGCTAAGTTGCTGATTCATTATTGAAAAACCACTTATTTAAGAAAAAAAATAAAAGCCTAATTGGTCAATAAAATTTTTAATTAATACACCCTTAGATAGGCAAGCAGTTCATCGTGTTGCCAAAAAAACACTGGTATTTTATACGTTGCTGATTTATTGATTGGTGATTCAACAAAATTAAAAACACAATTAGGTTGGGAGCCTAAATACGATTTAGCAGCTATGGTTAAAGAGATGATCGTTAGCGATTTGAAGTTGTATTAAGGTGCTTCTGCTGTATATAGCTATAGAATAAGTGTTTGAAGACACTGAATTTTTGAATTCAGTGCCTTTTTAAAGGTCTTTTGTTCGTTAAATCAATAAATAATTAGATTTAAAGTAATTCAGATTTCTAAAAAGGTAATTAGTTTAAAAAGTTGAACTATTTTGAACAACAATATATAATACCATATTTAAAAATATACATTGAAAAATAAGATACACAAATTATACGGTAAGGTAGGTATTAAAAGCGATCGGACGAAAAATATAACTAAGCATATCTTGCTATCTGCATTATATAAAGGAGGAAGCATACTATGTAGTTTTTTGCTTGTACCACTAACAATTTCATATCTAGATACGGAGAATTACGGGATTTGGTTGACATTAAGTTCGTTTATCGCATGGTTTTCTTTTTTTGATGTTGGTTTAGGAAATGGCTTGCGTAATAAATTTGCAGAAGCTAAAGCTAAGGGGGATCTGACATTAGCTCAAGGGTATGTTAGTACTGCTTATTTTACAATAGGATTAGTTAGCGTCGGTTTGATATTTATTTTTTTGATTTCTAACTTCTATATTGATTGGACAAAGGTATTTAATGCTTCAGAAAAATTGCAAACTCAGTTAAGCGTCTTGATGCCTATTGTTTTTGCCTTTTTTTGTTTGCAATTAGTTATCAAGCTAATAACAACCATTTATGCAGCTGATCAGCATCATTCAATGCAGGGACAAATTAATTTTTTTATTCAGGCAGGTTCATTGCTTTTGATTTTTATAATGACTAAAAGTTTTGAAAGTTCCCTTCTGATTTTCGGAGTTATAATATCTGTTTTTCCTGTTTTAATTCTTATTGCCCTTAATTTCTTGGCCTTTAATAATCGATATAAAGCGTTTAAGCCAAAATATGCCTTGGTTAAAAAAGAATATTTAGATGAAATATTTGGATTGGGAATGAAATTTTTTGTGATTCAAATTGCAGGAATAATTTTATTTTCAACAGACAATATTATTATAACGCAGTTATTTGGCCCTGAAGAAGTTGTTCCTTACAATATAGCTTTTAAGTATTTTAGTATAGTAAATATGGCATTATCATTAGTGATTACACCATATTGGTCATCCGTTACGGAGGCTTATGCGAAGGATGATTTACAATGGATTAGAAAGTCAATGAATAGTTTAGTTAAAATTACTTTTGGAGCAATTGTTTTGGTTGGTGTTTTAGTTTTTGTGGCTCCTATTTTCTATAATTTGTGGATTGGTGATAAAGTTGTAATACCATTCAACTTAACTATATTTATGGCATTGTACATGGCCTTAACTATCTTTTATTCTCCCTTTACCTTTTTTATAAATGGTACAGGAAAAGTGAAGCTCCAGATGTATTCAATTTTGATAACTTCTGTGATTAATATACCTCTTTCTATTTTATTAGCTAAAAATTTAAGTTTTGGGGTGGTTGGTGTTATTCTTTCTACAATTATTTGTTTAGTACCGCATATTATATTGTGTCCAATTCAATATTGGAAAATTGTTAATAACCATGCAAATGGAATTTGGAATAAATAAGTATGAATAGTATATTAAAAAATCCTTTAACAATATGGTTGTCATGGTTTATTAAATATCGTGTTTTATTATTTAAAAATAAAAATAAATATTTGAAAGTTGGATATTTGACTAGTTTACACAATGTTAAATTTGGGAATTATAACACCTTTTACGACAATATAATAGTATCAAATACCGAAATAGGTGATTTCACCTACATCTCTAGTAATTCAAATATCAAAAACTGTAAGATTGGCAAATTCTGTTCTATTGGACCCAATGTTCAGATCGGTTTAGGGATGCATCCAACTAATTATTTATCAACTTTTCCTGCTTTTTTTTCTACTAAGAAACAGGGTCAGATAAGTTTTGTTGATAAGAATTATTTTGTAGAGCTAGGTAGTGTAGTTATTGGAAATGATGTATGGATTGGAGCAAATGTAATGATATTGGACAATGTTACAGTTGGAGATGGTGCTATCATTGCTGCTGGTGCAGTGGTAACAAAAAATGTTAATCCTTTTTCAATTGTGGGCGGTGTACCTGCGAAAATAATAGGTAGTAGGTTCGATGAAGATAAGATTAGCAATATTATCAAAATGAAATGGTGGGACAATGATATTGAATGGATTAAAAATAATATTAATTTGTTTACAAAAAAGTATTAGTATGTAAAATTGAGGATTATGAATTTTAATATTGCTGTTCTAGTTTTGTTTGAGTTATTTTCCATCAAAATAAATATTTTATAGCAGCTCAATTGTATATTGATACTGGATATTTGATAGTCTATTTTCGGATTCTATAATTCAGTGAAAGTTTACCGATGAAAGCTACTATAATATGAGGGATGTGTTTTTTATTTAAAATTTCATTTGTAGAATATAAAAATGATTACAGTATATAATTTTGTGTTTAATGTTTAAAATAAGAAAAAATTGAGATTATTTGAAGAAATAAAAAATGCCAAAGTCGGAATTTTAAACCGGGCTGATTGGTGTTTCTTTTTTATAGTTTTTGTAATGCGTTATATCTCATATGCATGGTGGGGTTTTTTTCTTAATTTTATTTCTGCATTTAAAATTGGAGCTGCCCTTACTGCTTTTTTATTATCATTTTTATTTTACCTAATTAACGTAGATAGTATACGAAAGTATAAGAAATCTTTTGTTATTCGAGCTATTGTTTTATGTTCATTTTTTATATTTTGTAACAGTATTAGGTCTTATTTGCTTTACGAGGATATAGAGGAGTTAATGACTGTGCTAAAGTACAACTATATTCAAGCTTTAACATTTGTGCTAATGCTGCCTTATCTAATGAACTTGAAAGTTGAAAAGATATATAGTTTTATTAAAATATTGTATTTTTTTACTTTATTTCAAATAGTTATATATGTCATTCAGTTTACTGGATTGGCGTTTCTAGATTCTAGAGGATTTAATTCAGGTGGAATAGATTTAGTTAGGTCGTATGGGGCATTTCCAGATTTTAATATATTAGTTCCTTTTGTTTTGATAGGTGCACTTACAGGGAATCGCAAGTTTTTTTTACTTATTGGCTTATATTTAATGTGTGTTGTTTTATCATTAGGTAGAGGTCAAATTTTAAGTTTTGGGCTTCTTTTAGCGATTTCATTAATTTTATTTTCAATTAAATTTTTAAATATAGGTATATTGTTTAAGAGCATGATGATGATAATTAGTGTTTTCGGATTGCTATTAGTTGCCTTTCCAAAAACTATTTCAGTTTGGGATAATATGTTTTCTA
The DNA here is from genome assembly GCF_900107635.1 of Flavobacterium gillisiae. Lineage (GTDB taxonomy): Bacteria > Bacteroidota > Bacteroidia > Flavobacteriales > Flavobacteriaceae > Flavobacterium > Flavobacterium gillisiae. Next base: position 31,434 of record NZ_FNRD01000003.1, on the reverse strand, counting down.
GTACTGTAAATAATGAATTGAAAAAGGGTCAAGGTACTTACGCGGTACGAACTAGAATTATTGATAAGGCAGAAAATGTATTGACAATTAATGATGCTGAACTATTTGGACTAGGTTATAAAAGGGATTTTAATAAAAACTTAAAACTCTCTGGAACTAAAGGTGTTCAATCAATTGTATTTACGCAAGATACTTCTATCGCTGGTGTTTTGTATTGTGAAGGTTACATAGGGTTTATGATTCGATTGCTGCCAATAGTTGTGTTATTTTTATGGGCCGTAAATAAATTAATAAGGAGAAAAAGAAGCGTGTTAAGTGTTTTTCTCATTGCGATAATTGCCATCATTATTTCGGAAAGTGCAAATATTGTTCAATCAACAATTTTTACCCGTTATATGACGACTTTTTTCGATGTTTTTCTTATATATAGAGTTTATACAATTTTATATGCACGCATTACTAAAGATAAATTTGTTAAAATTTTACCTAATACAATTAAATAATTATTATGGAATTATATAAAATTTCTATTGTTACTGTTTCGTATAATCAAGGACAATTCATTCGTGATAATATTGAATCAGTCTTATCTCAAAATTATGATAACTTTGAACATATAATCATCGATGGTGGTTCGACAGATAATACTGTTAGTATATTAAAAGAATATCCTCATTTAAATTGGGTGTCGGAGAAGGATAAAGGTCAGTCAGATGGTTTGAACAAAGGATTTAAAAAAGCTACAGGCGATATTATTGCTTGGATAAATTCGGATGATATGTTATGCTCCAATGCGTTGAATGAAGTTAATAATTATTTTGTTAAGCATAAAGATAGATCGGTTCTTGTGGGAAATCAAGTGTTTATTGATGGGGTAAACAAGACTATCAAAACTGTAAAAGCACAGGTTTTTTCTGCTGATTGGCTTATAAATGGAGTTAAATCTGCTGTAATGCAAAATTCTACTTTTTTTTTAAGTGATGTATTTAATAAAACTGGTTATCTTGATGAAAGTTTTCATTATACTATGGATCGTGATCTATTTATTCGAATTGCTCAGAATTATCAAGTTTATACAATCGAAAAGGATCTTGCGTATTTTAGAGTATGGGAAGATAGCAAAACCTATACATCCAAAATCAGTTTTTTTAAGGATTTAATTAAAGTAAAGAGAAAGTACAACGCTCCATATTTTAGTTTATCAAATATTTGGATTGTATGGCAATTTTGCAAGGAACCATTTAGAAAAATTGATTTTTTAAGAAATTTTGTGCAATACATGAAAAAATAATTTAGTATTTATATGAACGATAAATTAAAAAGTTATTTAGTTGCTAATGATTTAAAGTATATTAACCGATTTGGATTAATATATAATATGCTTATTTCAATTCGAGGAAGAGCTGTTATAAGTGTCTACTATTTGGCTCATAATGATGATATATTTTGTTTTTTTCTGCGTAGGATGCTTAAAGTAAAGTATCATTTTGAAGTCGGGAAAAATGTAGACTTAGGTATAGGGTTAATACTTCACCATCCTTATAATATAATTATTGATTCCAACGTATCAATAGGTGATAACTGTCAAATTGATCAGAATGTAACTATTGGTGGAAACATGAAAAAATTTATTGACAATGGAATAAGTTTACAAACACGACCAATTATAGGCCATAATGTAATTTTATGTGCTAGTTGTGTAGTAGCGGGTCCTATAATGGTTAATGATAATTGTATAATAGGGGCAAATGCGACACTTACATTTAATATTGAAGAGGGAACAATAGTTTCAAATGTTAATAAGGTTTCTGAGAAAAAAATTAAGGTAAATAATGGTTCTTATAAAATAAATTAATGAAAATGGCAAATGTTTTAAGTGTAATATCAGTATGTGGTAAAACTGGTGGTACTACAGTGAAATTAAAGAAATTAGTTGAAGAGTCAAGGCATAATCATTCAGTTTATTTTGCTTTAAGTGATTCGCAAATTGTTAAAGATTTTCCAGAAAACAAAAAGTGGTTTGAATCGACAAATGTTAAAGTATATGAGGGGTTTTATGGTAAGAATATATTTAGATATGCATTAGCAATAAATAAGGTGATTAAAGAGCAGAATATTGATATTGTTCATTTTTATTTTAATTTTGAAAATACATTTGCACCCATTCTAAAATTACTGAATCCAAAGGTGGTCTTAATTCGTTCAGTAGTAGGGTATGATGAACCATTGTCAATTTTACGTTCACTAGTTTTAAAAATGGTATTGAAACCTGTTGATCGAATTATTTATGTTTCTAATTACATAAAAAAATTGTACGAACATGATTATCCAGTTTTAAAGGAAAAGAATAGTGAAGTGATTTATAATTCTGCGATTCACATTTCAGACAAAATTTCAGATGTAGCTTCTAGAAAATCTTTGGTTTCAGTTTCAGGATTGTGTAAACGTAAGAATCTAGCAGTTTTGGTTAATGCGATCGGTAAGGTTGTTCACGATCATAAAATTGATTGTAAGCTTTACATTTTAGGTGATGGTCCTTCTCGTTCAGAATTGGAAGTTTTGATTCAGAAGTTGAAAATTGAAGAAAATGTAATTTTATTAGGTTATTCGACTGCCGTTACTGAATATTTAAATAAATGTAGTATATATGTTCATCCTGCCGACACAGAAGGTTTTGGTATAGCAATTACGGAAGCAATGTATATGAAATGCCCTACTATTGTCTCAAATGCAGGTGCTTTGCCTGAATTGACAGAAGAAGGTGTTAACGGCTTTATCGTTGACCCTTATAATGCTGACCAGTGGGCGTCAAAAATAGTACATTTACTAGAAAATGAAGAAGTAAGAATTAAGATGGGTAATGCTTCCCATGAAAGAGCACTTAAGTTGTTTCCAATGGAGTCATTTATCAATAATCATGACGCTCTGTATGAAAAAGTTTAATTTAATTCTTTTAGATTACTAGCAGTATCTAAAAATTTATTTATAGAGTGCAATAGTATGTTTTAAGTAGTTAATGCGGGAAATAGAATTTAGTTTGTCAAAATTAAAATGTATTGACTAAGTAGTTTTTGTAAGCGAAATAGAAGAAAACATATTGTTAGTAATATGCAAATGTAAAAAGTGAATCTCTTTGGTTTAGTTGATGAATGTTGTGTAGTACTAAAATTAGGAAAATTAGAATGAAAATAAGGCAATTTGTGTTTTGCTAAAAGAGTTAATAAATTATATAATTTTGTAATGACTAAAGTAACATTGTTAACAAATATTCCAGCTCCTTACAGGGAAAAAATGCATGAATTGGTATCGGAATATTTAGGTGGTGCATATACAGTTGTTTATTGTGCTGAAAAGGAGTCTGATAGAAAGTGGAAAGTGAAATATGGTAATTACGATAAATTAGTTTTATCCAAAATTAGTTCTAATGCAGTACATAATAATCCTGAAGTAATAAAATACTTAAATAAACTTAATCCGGATGTAGTTGTCATTATGGGCTTTTATCCAACAATGCTTTATGCTTATTTATGGTCTCTTTTTAGAGCAAAGAAACTTATAGTTTTTACGGATGGTACACTACAATCAGAATCCCATTTAAGTTTAATACATAAAATAGTTCGTAGAATTGTTTTCTTGAAAACAAGTGCTTTTGTTGGTCCGAGTGAGGCATCTGCTGCATTATATGAAAGTTATGGTATTAATAAAAATAAATTTTACAGAACTTATCTATCTGTTAATAACAAGTTGTTTATAAACGGTTCGTCAATTGATAAAAAATTTGATTTGATGTTTTCAGGTCAATTTATAGACCGGAAAATGCCTCTTTTTTTTGTAGAAATTGCAAGATTAGTTAAGAAGCAATTTGGAAAATGTGACGTACTTATTTTAGGAAATGGAATATTAGAGAAAGACATTCTCACATTATTGGATAAATATAATATAGACTACAGTTTTCCAGGCTTTATTAATCAGGAAGAATTACCTAAGTATTACGCGCAATCTAAATTATTTTTGTTTCCTACTGTTAATGATCCGTGGGGTGTAGTAGTCAATGAAGCCATGGCATCTGGTATGCCTGTGATAACTTGCAGTAATGCTGGTGTAGCTAATGATTTAGTAATTAATGATCTTAATGGCTATGTGTTGCCTTTGTCAGAAATGGTATGGGTGGATAAGATAGTTGAAATTTTTAACGACGATACTACGTACAAGAGGCTTTCCGTTAATGCGATATCTCATGTGCAAAAATATAGTTTTGACAATGCTGCCAAAGGAATTGTTGATGCAGTAAATTCAGTTCTATAGGGTTACTTTGGTGCAGTTCTATATAAGGAATAAAGAAAGAAATTCTATTTTGTTGAAAATTAATGAATGTTTAATTAGTAGTTTCTAGTTAAAACTTTTCCAGTATAAATGTCTAGAAGTTGCATATCAAGCAGTAGGTGTTTATTTAATATAATATTAAAACTCATAATTTGAAAATACTACTTTTACATTCGAAGTATCAGCTTCAAGGTGGCGAAGACACCGTTGTCAAACAAGAATTGGCTTTGCTGGAGCAACATCATACAGTAGAAGTGTTTTATTTTCAAAATCAGTCAGGAATTAAAGGATTAGTACAATTTTTATCTTCAATTTGGAACCTATCTGCAGCTAGTATGGTGGCTCAGAAGATAAAGACTTTCCAGCCAGATGTTGTTCATATTCACAATTGGCATTTTGCTCTTGGTCCGTTGGTTTTTAGAAAAATTAGAACATTGGGTGTTCCTATAGTGCATACTGTTCATAACTACCGTCTGCTTTGTCCATCAGGCATATTGCTGCACGATGGTATATTATTTACTGATAGTCTTACAGCTAGTTTTCCTTGGAAAGCAGTTTTTAATAAAGTGTACCGTAATTCCCTATTACTGACTTTTTGGTTGGCTTTTGTTATTTGGTTTCATAAGAAAATAGGGACTTGGCAATTAATAAATTCGTATGTCTGTTTAACGTCTTTTGCTGTAGATCTCTTTCAAGACTCTAAATTTGGTGTCTCAAAAGAACAGTTTACGGTTAAGCCTAATTTCACCTCCTGTTCTCAAATAGTCTCCTTAAAGAGAAATGAAGATCATTATTTGTTTATAGGTCGTTTGTGTGACGAAAAAGGAATTTTAATTTTAGTAGAAGCATTCAAAAAATTACCTTTCCAGTTGCATATTGCTGGTGATGGGCCTCTAAAAGATGAAGTACTTCAGGGAATATTAGAATCGAAAAATATTAAATATATAGGGAATTTAACTAGTAAGGAAGTAAGTGAAGAATTAGGTAAGGCAAAGGCGCTAGTTTTTCCGTCTATTTGGTTTGAAGGAATGCCTATGACTATTTTGGAAGCATTTGCAGCCAGTGTTCCCATAATAGCTTCCAATTTGGGCGCAATGACTTCTCTTGTTGCTGATGAAGTAAATGGTTTTTTATTTGAAGCGGGTAATGTGTCCTCATTACAAGAGACTATTATGAAATTTGAATCACTTTCTAAAGTAGAAAAAGAAACCATGGGTACAAATGCATTTCAATCCTATCAATCTCATTATGCTCCGGAAATGCAATTGGGCTATTTTGAAGGCATTTATAATGCAGCAATAAATAAAGCTGTTTAAGTTTTTATCCCATATAGATATATTAAAATCAATCTGTATTTTGGAATATGTTTGTAGTATGACCTACTGGAAGGGTTTTTGTTTTACTAATTAAAAGGACCAAATTTCTTTAACCAACTTACAAAGGAAGTACAAGGTTGAATGTACCACTTTTATACTTTTTTGACAGTGAGTAATCATTCTTCTTTTTAGTAATTGAGTATTTTTTATTGATCTAAAGAGAATAGTTTTCCCTACTTATGACTTTGTTTTTCCCAGTTATTGGTATAAGAATAGCAGTTAGTAAACTGGATCTTATGCGTTAGTTTTATGGATTCTTTCGGGGTATTTTTGTATTGGATAATTACGAATATAAATATGTTTCACAACTGTGAACCATATGGCGCAGCCACTAAAATATTTAAAGAAAACGCTTTTATAATAGTGTTAATTTCCTGATGAAGTTTTTTTAAATACGAATCTAAATAGATTTCTTCTTTGATTGTTATTAGGTGAGTTTTTATCATTCACATTTTTGGGAATACCTTCTATTTCAAAATTTATTTATCAAGTATTTCGGATGCCATATAATTCCTTAATAGGCTTTATTAGGAGTTTGCTTTTAGTGGGTATCCATTATTGTTCAAAATTCAAATATAACTTTCAACTATTTATTATCCTGTACAATATGGATAAAGTATTCCATGATTCAGGTTGTATGTCAAAGTAACTGTGTTTTATAGCTGTTTATTAAAAATGTGGTTAGACTACATAACCATTTGTTTCTAATGAGTAATTGTCCCCTGTTATCTCAAATCTATCTTTCTAATTTAAATTATTTAATTATGACTACGCAGGTACCAACTGTTTCGTTAGCAGAATTTTCTGTTTTTAGCGGCGATTTATGCAATGTTTCCTTTAAGGGTAAAACATTGATTAATACGCTTAATCAGTATTCTTTTTGCATAGCCAAAGAAGATAAAGAATTTAAAGCCTCTTTAGTGGGATCGGATATTTTATTAGCTGATGGAATGGCAATTGTTGTTGCAAGTTCTTTATTAAGGCAGAATAAAATAAAAAAGATCGCGGGTGCTGATTTGCATCAATTCCTTCTAGAGGATTTAAATACGAAAGGGGGAAGCTGTTTTTACCTAGGATCATCTCCCACAACGTTGTTGAAAATTGAAGAGCGAATGAAGATGGATTTTCCTAATGTAATCGTAAAAACTTTTTCTCCAGCATTTAAACCTGAATTTTCTATTGAAGATAATGAGCAAATGCTGGCAGAGGTGAATGCTTTTAAGCCTGATGTTTTATTTGTAGGGATGACTGCTCCCAAACAAGAAAAATGGGCACACCAACATAAGGACGCATTAGAGGCAAAAATTATTTGTTCCATAGGAGCTGTTTTTGATTTTTATGCAGGTACCGTGGAGCGTCCGCATCCTTTCTGGATACAGCTGCGCTTGGAGTGGTTTATTCGATTGATAAAAGAACCGAAGCGTATGTGGAAACGATATTTGTATTATGGTCCTGTTTTTATAAAATTAATTATTTTAGAAAAATTTAAGAAATAATAAAATATCCAACTAAGGCCATTAGGCTTGGCTGTTTCGTTATAGATCAAATTAAAATTAAAAAAAGTATGTACTATTCAAATTCCGTATTGGTGCAATAGTTTAGTAATATGCATTCAAAATAGGTAATGAATATGAAATCAAAATGGAAAGCTAAAGGAATACTATTCCTGTTTATGGTCATTATTTCCTCCATTTTATATTTTTCCTGGATACCGGATCCGTCTTTAGCATCTGAAAGTTATTTACCGCTCTGGCTTCTGGATTGGTCTAATTTTTATTTTAATTTGCGTACTGCAGTTCCCTTTATTGTATTTGGAGTTTTATTAGAGCTATGGTTCGCTGTTACCCTTCAATCAGCGAAACAGAAGTCCAAATTTTATTTATGGTTGAGGAATTCAACTATAGCCTTAGCCTTAGTATGCCTAGCAGAAGGAGGTCAGTTTTTTATCCTAAATCGGCATCCTGATGGGATGGATGTTTTGTTTGGGGTATTGGGGAGCCAGCTGGGTTTTCTACTCTATTACATCTTGAAGAAAGTGATTAGTTAATTTTCATGTATCATTTATATTAAGGATTCGTTTTTATTTTCAGTTGCGAGGCGATTCGAGCTCTCGATACCACTCCGCCTCTTCCTCTTTACAAAATACCCGTACTGTTGGTGAGAGTGCTGAAGAAAGTCTCTCAGCACTTTTTGCATCCTTGTACCTTGCAAAACACAGATGCATTGGACCTAGTGATATATGTATAATAAGCATCATAGGTTAATTATTTGATGTTGTTTTCTTACTTATAATCAGTTCATTCAACCCACTTATTCACTTCTATTTTCCACTTATTTCCATAAATACCGCACTTAGTACAAGGGGCTTTATTTCCTGTTTTTTTGTTTGGTTTCAGGCTAACTTTGTAGTGATATTTGTCTATTCTAGTAGCATGTTTCACAGTTGTGAGGCATTGGGCGTAGCCATATAAATAACAATTATTTTCATTCCAGCAATACATCTGGAATTACTAGTGCTATAGGATTGCAACATTTAAGTTTTCTTTTAATCACAGCCACATTATACCTTAAAATAAATAATACAGGTAGAATAGAGCGGGTAGTTGCGTTGTAAGTGGATCAATTATCAATAGGAAAAATTTAGAAATCTTGTTTTTTAATCCTGAATATAATTATCATAAAACCCCCTTGGTATTAAACTTTAACTACAACTCACTAATTATTCAAAAAAACATATGAAATCATTTTTAGTACTCGGCGTTTTATTTCTTTCTACTTCATTTATCTCTGCACAAGAAACAACTGTTAAACCGCAAGCAGATCAAGAAATTATAAATAGCAATCTTAATAAGTCCAATTATACGATTTCTGTAGGGGTAAATGTAATAGACAACGGAAGAAGTAAATTACCATTTAATGCGGAAGCAATGGCTTTTAAAACTCCTTTTTTTATTGCGGTTGAGCGTCGATTTGAATCAAAATGGTCGGTAGTTCTAGGAGCATCTACAAATCGCTTAATAGTAGGTTCTGAAGAGAAGTGTTATGTGAGTATAGATACTGGAGGTCAATTTTATTTTGGTGATTATATATTTAATACTGAAAAAATTGAGATGTATGCTGGTTTAGGACTAGGACGTTATTTCTTAGAAAATAATGGAAATAACACGCTAAATATAATTGGCGGTGGTAGGTATTGGTTTTCAGATCATTTTGGTGTAAATATTCAAGGGAATGGAAAAGTGGGGTTGAGTCCAATTAATGACTCTATCAGGAATCTTTTTCAATACAATTTAGGCGTAGTTTGGCGAAATTAGTTTTGACGCTTTAAGAAAATTTCAAAAAAAATAATTTAGATATTTTCAATTATTTAGTCAGTAGAAAAAGCGATTAAGAGCACTGAAACAAAAGCATTTTATTTATCGTGCTAATCCGATAACTAAGGTCCGTTTTAATTATCTGGTGTGGCAAGAATGCTTATTTTTTGTAGTTTATGATCTTGTAATATTGATGATAATAGTAGCTACAAGCTAACTTGTTAGCTGCTGCATTTGAAAAGAATACAAACATAGGATATATTCTTTTGAATTTTCTGAATGCTGTCAAATTTTTTTATTGGTACAGTTGCGCTACAGACGAATAAAAAATAGGGGCTATAATCTTAGCCTACGTAAAACCTATTAATGATAGTTTTACGATATAGAAGATATAGAAATAGTTTAACGGTTTTATTAGTGAAATAATGTAAGCAGTGAGCAGTTTTTTTTAAATTAAAGTACATAGTGCTATTGTTTAGACCTTAAAAGAGGCTTCACTGTTTTACGTTGCGTTTCACTTCGGTTTTATCCAAATGACTTAGCAGTTGCTATTGATTGTAAAAGTATTATCGATTCCACTGGGCCAAACAATAAAATTAGAAAATAGTTTTCCTTATGCATTTTTTCGTTCAGCATAAAGTACTCGAAATAAAGGTTTGTTAAGATCTTTTACCTACAAACCCAGCATTTATTAAAAACATGAATAGCGCTTAGTATTCTTTGCTATTTAATTTTTAATAAAAAACAATATAAATCAAAGTCGTTTTTTCCTAGAAAGACTAGCCGTCTGTACAAAAGGCTAGAATAATAATTTAAATTTCATATATATGTTACAAAAATTAGCCGCTTTTAAATTATCCCGTTACTTCAAAATTGGATTTGTTTTATGGGATGTGTTATTACTTAATATTGCAATCTTAGTATCATTGTTTGTTAGGTTTGGAAATTTACCTCGCTTAGATCAATTAGGCCAATTGGATAATATTGCTTTTAAAGAATTTAAAACTATTTCATTCTTATCTAATATTATATGGATTTCTTTGCTGTTACACAAAGATGCTTATCGTATTATACGAGTGGAACGAATTGAGTCAATTGTATCAAGAACAATACGTTTGCTAATGATACACGGATTTCTCGTTTTTTTTACTGTTAGTGCATTGGATTTTAGTGCTCTTTCTAAGTTACGATTGGTTTATTTTTATTTATTTTTTTTCTTTCTTCTTTTTACATTTCGTTTTTTTTTCATGAAAATTTTGAAGTATGTACGATCTAGAGGTTTTAATTTTAGAACTGTAATTATAATAGGAGCCAATGAAAAAGGCAATAAAATTGCTGAAATTTTAGCTCAAGATTTAACTTTTGGTTATCGTGTCATGGGTTTTTTTGATAATCAAAAAGTAAGTGATCCATTGCTATCGACTCCAATATTAGGTAAGCTAGATTCCATACAAAATTACATTATCAATCAAAAGGTGGATGAGATGTATATTGCTTTGAACATTGATGATATAATGATTATTAACCAGCTAACTGAACTATGTGAGCGTTATATGGTCAGAATCAAATTTATTCCTGATTTTCAGTTGTATACTAAATCTCGTAAAGTAGAAATTGATTTCTATGGAAACTTACCTGTATTGGTGTTTAGAAGAGAGCCATTAGAAGTAACTCTTAATTGTTTAATTAAGAAAACATTTGACGTTTTTTTTTCTTTATGTGTCATCGTTTTTATTTTTCCATGGCTATTTCCTATTCTATTTATTTTAATAAAATTAGATTCCCCAGGGCCAATCTTCTTTATGCAAGAACGTTCGGGTAGAGATAATAAGGCTTTTTGGTGTATCAAATTTAGAACCATGAGAACTGACAAAAGATTTGATGCCTCTCAGCAAGCTACTGTAGGGGATAGTAGAATCACAAAAATGGGGTCTTTTATGAGAAAGACTAATCTGGATGAATTGCCCCAATTTTTTAATGTTTTAATTGGTAATATGTCTGTAGTTGGTCCAAGACCGCATATGTTGAAGCACACCGAACAATATTGCGAATTGATTAATGATTATTTAGTGCGCCATTATGCAAAACCAGGGATAACAGGTTGGGCTCAAGTTAATGGTTTACGAGGGGAAACTAAGGAACTGATTGACATGAAAAATCGTGTTGAATCTGACATTTGGTATATTGAGAATTGGATCTTTTTTCTAGATATTAAAATTATTTATAGAACTGTTTTTAATATTTTTAAAGGAGAGGAAAATGCTTATTAACTAGAGTGAAGATTAGTCTGATTTCCCTATTTTCTTTTTTGAAGATACTTTAGTTAGACTTGGATATAGAAATAAAGGCAGCTCCCACAAGTTAATATATAGTTTAAATCAGAACACTTTATTTAGGATTATGCAAAAGACAATAAAATTAGCTATATCAAAATTTAGCAGGCATTTTGTTTTATTCTTGTTTTCATAAATTTTAATTGTTTTCAAGACTTTAAAGAAGATCTAGCCGCTACAGCGTTGCAGTAATTCCTTTTACAAGTCGTACTACATTTAGGTTTTTCGATAGCCATTCTACTCTTTTATATTTCAGCAGAGTAGACTTTTTATAAATTATAATTGAAAGGATTTTTTTAGAGGAATTTACAGATGCTTTCCATTACACTTTTAGCTTTTCTGCATCGAATAATAAATGTAACAATCTGAAGTGTAGTATTTATTAGACTATACAATTCTTAGATTTAGATACTAAAAAAAACAGATTTTTTTGATTTCGGTAACTTATTCATATTTTAAGGACGTTCGTGATTTTTTGATTTAGAGATGTAAATTCCGGTGATATTGACCACCACCCAATTCCAGTGTAAATTGAACAGAATGTATAGGCAACGTATGTGTTTTTCTATTTCGAATATTTTTCATATTTATTAATATCAAATTGTTTTATTTTAAGGACTAGACACTAATTTAATTTAAAAGGAACAATCATCAGGAATTCGGGAATCTTAACATTGAACAATTCCCCATCGATTGTTCGCATCATTTGATAAATTCCATGCATCTTTCCAATTGTTGTTGAAAGATTACAACCCGAAACATATTGGTGCGACTGACCAGGAACTAAAATTGGCTGTACGCCAACAACACGATCTCCCTCCACCTCACTCTTCATTCCATTAGAATCAAAAATATACCAGTGCCGTTTTTTAAGCTGAACGGTGTAATTACTTGTATTTACAATAGTAATGCGGTATGCAAAAAAATAATGCGATGCAAGAGGACGTGATTCATTAGCTTGATATAATGATTCAACGCTTACTTTTATACCAGCTGTTGATTTAATTTTCATAGTAAATTAACTGTATGTTCTGTCATAGTTATTTTTCTTTAATGTAGCAGATTTATTATTGTGTTTTTCGTTTCTTAATATTATAGCTTTTTTTACGCTTACTATCTTTATCGTCAAAACGGGTTATACTATCCTGGCCAACAACGTTTGCATAAGATAAAGGCTTTGCAACTATAGCTTTATTTCTTGCTTGCGTTTTATCCTTTAGCTCATCTGATTTACTGCCGTCTATATTCTCCGTCTCATCCTTGATGTAGCATTCAAATTTATTACCTTCTCGTCTGTAATTATTTTGATAACGGGCAGAAAAAGGAGAATCAGTTCTAAAATTAGTTGACCAGGTTTGGCAACAATAATAGCTTCCGCAAGGGCCAATATCACCAATGCTATTCGCTTCCTCTCGCATCCCAATTTGACGCATCTCAATGCGTATATCAAAGGTTTCAGATAGGTGTTTAATTAACTCTCGGAAATCCACACGTCCTTCGGCTGTGTAATAAAATGTGGCTTTAGATTTATCTCCCTAGTAGTCTACATCGGTTATTTTCATAGCTAAACCAAGCTTTTTAGCTATGACCCGTACTTTATATAAAGTATCTAGTTCCTTCTCTTTGGCCAGTTTCCATTTAGTTACATCATCAGAATTGGCACTGCGATAGATTTTTTTTACTATTTTCTCCGTACTCAACTTTTTTTCTTTGTTTTGCTGACCGCCTTCAGTTTTTTTTATTGGTGTCAGCGAATGTCAAAGGGATTTCAGTAACTACTTTTTTAAAAAATGAAATGTCATCTTGAAAATTTTGTGCTTGCTCATTCCCGTTTACAATCTTTATAATATTTTGATTATTTGTATATGATACTATCGCTTATTCAGTGCCTGTGCCACTACTAGTACAAGACTTATTCACTAATTGTTCATCAACTAGTTTAAAAACTGGTTCAGTATTTGAACTTGTGTTTCGTTCACTTTTGGGCATTGGTTTTAGTTCGTTAGCTAAATTAAATAGGTATACTTGACTTCCTTTGAATGGATTATACGATGGCTCGTAATTGAAGTAGCCCAAAGAACGCAAGTTTTTTAAGCATTTGTGATAGGTTACTTTGGAACTAATTTTGCTGGTTAGCATCATCTCATCACGATAATTACTGATTGGGTTTTTGAATCGATTGCAATTCCAAAATTGGAATAATGCAATGTATAAACTAACGTTTGTTTGATTGAGAATTTTGTCTTTTGAGACTTTATTAAAAAAGACTGTTAAGTGTTTTATGTAGTTCATTTGGAAGTATTAAGATTGGAGTATTAAGTATGAAGACTTTTACTTAGATAATGAGATTTCGTTGTTCTTAGCAATACCATTATTTGAAGAGCCTAGGTAGCGCATTAACTTTGTTGATCTCGAGTAATTTTTCTATATCTAAATCAGAATAATATATTATACCACCCACTTTTGTATAGGTAAGTGTTCCGTTTATTCGAAGGTTTTGGAGCGTACCAGGGGAGATGTTAAGAAGCTTTCTGACTTCAGTGGATTTTAGCCATTTTTTAGACTTCTCATTTTTACCTTTAACTATTGTTTGGATGTCTTCTAAAAGTGATTTTCCGAATTCATGTAGGTCTTCTTTGGTAAGGATTTCGATTGCCCTAACTTGTGTTTTAAATTGTTATGGTGCAAAAGTGTCGGTTTTGGATGTTTTTATATCACAAGTTGTTCACAAGTTGTGAAAGAAAAAATGAGTTTTTATTTTGAAGTGGATGTGGTTATTGACTTTTTTTAATAAAATATAAGAGTGGTTATAAGAAGTACGATTATGTTACTACTGACTTTTTATTTGAAGAAAATTTTTACTTTTTTCCTTGATGAAAAAAGTAACAAAAAAATCAAGCCTGAAAATCAAAAGCTTGAAAACTACCTTGAAGCGCCGTTCCGCAGCCCGAGCCGTTCGTCCTTCGCCCTCAACTCGGGGACTGCTGCCACTTCACTTCTTCGTTGTTTTCCTATACTTTTTATTTAAGGGCGTTGTTAGGAGGTTGTAATTACAAGTTTGCTTTTGCTATTACTGTTTTTGTTTATTAAGAGATTCTTTTTCTTTTGTGTTGTGTATGCGGTTCCGGGATCTCTCCTGTGTCCAAGGCTAGAATTCTTACCGTAATTTTGGAATGGTAACTATAAAGACGTCCTAAATGATGTGTTGTTATTATTTATGAATGTTGTTGACTTCTTAATTTACTGATGAAGTACGTGGGAGAGAGGCCTGTTCGGTTATTGAATGCGCGTGTAAAGATTTGGGTGGAACCGAAACCGGATTCTTCACCTAATGCCTTGTTGGTGTAATTGCGGTATTTATTTTCGTTTTTAAGTAATTCTATTATATGGTCAATCTTTAAATGGCTGATGTAGTCAACAGTTCCTTTATTTCGATATCGTGCTATAATTTTTGAAGCGTATTTCATATTGGTGTTTAATAATGCCGCCATTTTTGCCAAAGTCATGTCTTTTTCGAGGTACTTTTTATTTCTCTCAAATTTTTCCAGATTTCTTAGAATTGCAGTAATCACTTCGGGATTGATATCGAGTTCGGTTTCTTTACTGGTATTGTTTGAAGCCAATGATTGGTTCGTTTCGGGTTTGCGATTCATCAACTCTTCAAATAACCTTTTATTTTTATAGTGTCTGTGCGCCAATACCGCTATAATTACTGTCATTATTGAAATTATAGTGCAGACTACAATTGTCCAATATTGTTCATTGTTTCTTTGAGTTTGCAGTAATTTTTTTGTGTCGTATTCTTTGTGTATTTTCCCTGAAAGGTATTTGAAATCCTTAATAAGCACTTGGTCTACTTCTGAAAGAGCTGTGACATAATATAACTCTAATTCTTTGTCGTTTTGTTCCTGATAATAATGAATTAACAGTTCATAAGCTTCCCGTAAATCTGGGCGTATGTACTTTTGTTTTTGGAATGCTTCATCTATCTTTTTTAAGTAGGGTAATGCTTTTTCCTGCAATTTTAGAGCCCAGTAGCTTTTCCCGATGTAAAAATAGGCAGTCGTTTCGTTTGTAAGGTCTTTAGTCTCTTTCAAAGCAGGCAGTACCTTTGTCAACTTCTTTATTGCGTCGGAATAATTGTGTTTAAAATACTGATTTACGCCTTCGGAATGGATGAAGTACGACTGCATTTCGAGGTTTTTTAAATGCTTGCCCTGGCTCAGCCCCAGCTGATTCATCTGGCTACATAACTTATATTTACCTATGCGGTTGTAAGAAAGCCCTAAAGAATGAATTGTATTTAGATAGGCACGTTTATTATCTTCCTTGAAATAACCCAAACATTCTTTAAACAATGCTATTGCCTCATCGTAAAACCCAAGGTAATATTTGATCTGAGCAATGCCATATTTTACTTTGTAAATTTGATATTGGTTGTGTGTTTTCGAAATGTATTCGTCCGCTATTAGGTAGCTGTCCAGTGCTTTCATGTGCTCTTTACGATCGTATTGGATAACTCCTTTCGTCATGTAACCCGATCCGATTAATGCAAAATCAGCTGTTTTTTTTGCCGCTATCAACATACTATCGGCATAGATAAGTTGTAGTTTTTTATCGCTAGTATAAATTAAGGCTTTATAGGACTGCGCCTTTTGGCCGTAGTTTTTCTCCCGTTTTGCTTTGGCTAACCATGACTGCGCATACAGCATTTCTTTGATACTATCTTTTTCCTCATACAGTATGTTGCTGCTAAAATATTCATAGTCTTTGGTTGAAAGACTGTCTGGAATTACAAAATTGGTTCGTTGTGCATAAGCATTATAATACAGACATAACCATATTATAAGTAAGTGTTTTTTTGTCATATTTCTAAAAAATTTGGGGGCTTACTGATTAGAAAACATAAGATTAATGTCTTTTGGACTGTATTTTATAAAATAAATGTAGCTAAAATAATGCAATTGATTACAAGAATTACCCTTATTAAGGATTCTTTCGTTTTCTTGAGTTTAACTTGTCGTATAGTTGGCTTTTATAGGGAAATATACTGTGTTAAATTCGGGAATTACATAGTATAGATTCGCGAATTGAACAGTTGTTGGCTTGCGGGAGGGGAAAGGTCCCTTTAGTTTTGCCTTGAATTCAAACGGTTTTGTTATGAGCAAAACCACCATCAAAATTGTTCAGATTATCCCGGGAGAAATGAACTGATTAAAAATAATCAGTAACATTTAAAAACATTATCCAAGATGAAAAAATTCTATTTAGGTTTTAGTACATTAATTTGTTTGTTCGTTCTATTCACACTTGCTTCCTGTACCATCGATAGTCCTCTTGTGTCAGGCGATACATTAGGCAACGAAGATGCGAAGAACGAGATTCAATATTATTCTCCCAGAAAAGGGGAGGCATTTCCCGTCACCGAAAGCTTATCGACTTATGTAAGTGCAACAGAGACAGGTGAGGACGTTGATCCAGACTGGAAAAAACTTATCACCCATTTTACAGGGAGTGCTGGGGTTAATAAGTAGTTGACTTCCGTTTTTTTAAATAGGAGTTATTGTAATCAAAGTTATAGGGCTGTTCTAAAAATTAGGCAGCCTTTTTTTTAGTTTATCAGATTTTTATTTTAGGTGGTATTCGGTGAATATTTGATTTGTATCTTCAATAACGAATGGTCTTGATTCTAGATTTTACTTTTTTAGCTCACTTGACTTTCATTTTAGGTAGTGTTCGCTGAATCTTCGATTTGTCTTAATGAAAGAAGTAACAAAAAAATATTCGTGGTTTATTATTGTTTTTTTGTATTCGTGAATCTTCGATTTTACGGCCTTAAAATTCAAAACCTAAAAACTGTTTTTTACCTGACAGCCACTGGCTGTCCTCCTTTTAATTTCAAATGTTTTTTCGTTGTTTTTAGACGTTTTTAATTTAAGGGCGGGTTTGCGAATAGTGGATATTTAGTGAGATTAATTTTTATGAAAATATTCTTTTCTTTTGACTGGGTGCAAAAGAAACAAAAGATCAAGCCTGAAAATTAAAATCTTAAAAACTGTCTTTTGTAATTTACCTGACAGCCACTGGTTGCCCTCCTTTTAATTTCAACTATTTTTTTCATTGTTTTTTGACGTTTTTAATTTAAGGGCGAATCTAAACAGGTGATTTTAGGATAAAAATAGTAGGGCGAGTGGAGAAAAGTTATTTTAATTTTCATCGGCATCATCCATTCGGATTATGAGTTTGTTTTTGAGTGTATTCAGAAATTTTGTCCTTTCCGATTTTCTGTTGCGGATTTCCAGAAAAACCCTGTTGAACTGTCCTAAATCGATATTAAAGGCTGTCTCGAAAAAAGTTGTGACTTCTTTTAGCCCTGTGGCTCTGTTATTAAAAACACCTTCTGAATGCAGTGCATAAATTAATTCTATCAGATCAACTTTGGATCCTGTCCATTTTAGGTCTTGAGAGAGTAGGGAAGACGCTTGTGTTTCTATTGACTTTCTCCCCAGTTTTACCAGTTGCTCTTCCAGAAAAATTTTTATCTCATCGTTGGCTAGTATGCGTGCCATTTTATAGTCGTGAGAGGTTGCGAATCGATTGTCAATTTGAAAATAAACACTGTCCATCATTAATTTAAGGTCGTATTTTTCGCGTATAAAATATTTGTGATCAAGGCAATTGTTAGCTGTGCGGCAGTAGCGATAGAATTCCTGGTTCTGTTTAAAGAAAACTTTTAATTTAAGAAGTTCTGAGTTATAATGTTTAGCTATTGTTTTATGGGAGCCCAATGGCTTATTCGTTTCAATAGTATAGATTTCGTTGTAGTAAATCAGTTTGCTGGCAAACTTTGGTTTGATGTTGCGGAAGAATTCTATTTCTTCTTTCTTGTTCAACGATTTGTATTTTATGAAAAAGGTTTTTAGTTTTTCTAAAGCAGCAACGCTAGTTTTCATGGCCTGTTCGGCCGATTGTATGGGGTTTTCTGTTTGCAGATGGATCATTTTTAATTGCTGCTCTAATTGGAACATCAAGGATTCAGAAAATAATTTCATTGAAGTGGTTTAAGATTTATAAATTGACTTACTCGTAATTAGATTGTGCAGTAAATCTATTTGATGATAGCTACCGTTGCAAATGGTGTGGTGTTCGATTCCCGAATTGAATAGTGAAATTCCCGAATTGCATACTTTGTTTTTTGTACTAATGCGGTGATTATACTTTATGATTACCGTAAATATGCGGTGATAAGTAGAGATAATCACTGCATATTTTTTATTTACGGTAAAGAAGTTTTATATTTACCGCAAAAATGCGGTAAATATGTATATTCATAAAAAAAATGATTGGCCAAAATTTACTTGGGATGCAGATGTGATTACGCCCCTGCTAGGAACCGTAAGGCACAGGCAAGGCAAAATACTTGGAGTGATGCAAGGACTTGGATTTCGATTGCAAGAGGAGACTGTGCTTAAAACATTGACTTTGGACGTACTAAAGTCGAGCGAAATTGAAGGAGAACAATTGAATCCAGAACAGGTTCGTTCTTCAATTGCAAGGCGTTTAGGTATTGAAATAGCCGGCGCTGTTCCTGCGGAACGCAATGTTGAAGGTGTTGTAGAAATGCTGTTGGACGCTACACAACGATATGATGAACCTTTAAGTGAAGATCGTTTGTATGGATGGCATGCCGCTCTTTTTCCGACCGGGCGAAGTGGAATGTATAAAATAAAAACTGAAGCTTGGCGAGACGCTGCCATGCAGGTTACTTCTGGTCCAATGGGAAAAGAAACTATACATTTTGAAGCACCAAGCGCGGATAAAGTACCGACAGAAATGAATGCTTTTTTAGATTGGTTTAGTTCAAAACAAGATATTGATCCTGTATTGAAGGCCGCTTTTGCCCATTTGTGGTTTGTTACGATACATCCATTTGAAGATGGTAACGGCCGCATCACAAGAGCTATAACTGATATGCAACTGGGTCGTGCCGACCAAAGTAAAAAACGATTTTATTCGATGTCGGCTCAAATTCAAGCTGAACGTGATACGTATTATGCTATATTGGAAAGTACACAAAAAGGTGATTTGGATATTACTGACTGGTTGGAATGGTTTCTTGATTGTTTGTTGCGTTCTATGGCACAGACCGATGAAACTATTGCTGCAATCTTAAAGCGTACTCAATTCTGGGAATTTCACCGTACTACCAATTTTAATTCCCGCCAACAAAAAATGCTTCAATTGCTTCTTGATGATTTTTTTGGCAAGCTTACTGTTTCTAAATATGCCAAGATCACTAAAGTTTCTACTGATACTTCTCTTAGAGATATTCAAGATTTAATGGGTAAAGGTATTATTGAGCAAGAAGGGAGCGGTAGGAGTACATCGTATAAGTTGATTACTATTTAACCGTTTCTTCTTTGATATTTTAATTATTTTGGAAGATTATACATTCGCATTACTACAGTAATTGTGTTTTGTAGCTAAATTGTCAGTTTTGATCCTGTAATGTTCGGTTTCGAATAAAAGATACTGGTTCGAGGTGGGAAGACCTAGAAGAGCTGGCTCCTTTATAGAATGATTTAGCGATTCTTTTTTTAAATTTATTTTAGGACGAGACAATCTTTGTGGGCACAGAATACAATTCTGCGCTAACTAATGTGTGCAAATCCGGGCGATCGGGTTACAGCATTCCATTTTTCAATAGTGTCCTTATGAAGACTTCGAGGAGCGGGCAATCTTTGTGGGCACAGAATGCATTCTGCGCTAACGAACTGAGCGATAACTAACATATCCGAGCGATCGGGTTTCGTGCGGTAGCGGGGGAAATTATCTATTTCTTCTTTGTTCTCCAGCTCTCATTCATATGCCTGTGTTTTAAAAACACATTGACTTTTATTCCTATAAAAATACCAAGTAAATAAATCACAATTACCCCTATTATTTCATGCCATTCCATTTAGACTATTGATTTGATTAAGTATCAAACCTATAATTTTATTGAGATAGCCGCAAATAGTATAGTGTGCGATTCGCGAATTGAATACTATAGTTTATGTCTTTTTCATAAAAAAAGATGCCTAAGCATCTTTTTTTATTTTCATGGTTTTGTACGTTTAAATATCAAAAATTAAACAGCTCTTTAATAGTGATATTTAGTCCTTTGGAAATCATCAATAAGGTTTCAAATTTAGGGTTAGTTTCACCTCTCTCTATTTCTCCAATCGTTTTTTTTGTGACATTGGCTATTAAACCTAATTCTTCTTGAGAAATAGGTTTTTTGTTAATTGGGTTTATAACTTTTTGTCGAAGCTCTTGAATCCTAGTTCCTAAAGCATTCTTTTCTAATGTGAAATTATCATTATTCATAGAAGTAAATTTCATTTTTTAAAAAGAAAATAAAGGACACTTGTAGGTTACTTATTAAAAATAATTTATTATATTTGTCACTAATAAATTATATTTGCGTTTCTTCATATAGAAAATATTTGAAGCATTCGCTTAGAATTTCGTCTTAGAAAACTGGTAATTTTAAAAGGAACGAAATAATAAGTATGATGCTCACGTCCCATGGCGTGGGCTCACTTATTGTTCCTAGGTATACCAGTACCTCTAAGGCAGTAAGCTGAGTTCCATGCCATTTTTTATTGGTACAAACCCAGCTGCCATTCTTAGCAAATCTTCCTTCTTATTTAAAGTCTCGCAAACAAATTATTTGTTGAATTAGTTAGTTTGGAAATGCACTGCTTGCGTCGGGCTGCAACTGCCAACGGCAGTGTACTTTCCTTTTAAAAAAAACTTTAAAACCCAGCTGCCTATGCAATAAAAACACAATAAGAATAGCAATATCAATAACAATTTTAATAGTGATGTCAATAATAGAAAATAGACAACAATGGCCAGATTGCAGAGTGTAGTGATCAGATAATAGATAATCAATAACATACAAAAATTGCAAAGATGAAATACTACAAACAAATACAAATTGCATTAATAGTGGCTTTAATAGCAATAATATGCCTTTGGTTATATGGTTGCAATTGTTTTTAAAGATTTAAAAACCGCTACAGCTTATTTAGTATTAATAACAACTCATAACCTATAACTCATCACTCTAAAAAACGCCTATGATCAAATAAAAAAACAAAACCCTTCGTGGCACACACATAAAAAAAGGCCCTCTCACCGTCTGGACAACTGTATAGAGGACCTATAGCTAACAAAAACATTATTTATATTAACTAAACCAATATTATGAAAAATATTTCATTAAACAAGGGTAGGCGGGTATGGTATTTTACTATTTGCTGCTGCCTTTATTTCACTGTTTCTTTTGCTGAGGTAAGTAAGAAGGAAGATAGTGGAGATCCCTCCTTCGTCGGGATGACAAGCCAACAACAACAAATTACGGGAACTGTAACGGATAAGGGAAATCCTTTACCTGGAGTTACTGTACATTTAAAAAGGAATAATACGACAGTCCTTACTGATTTTGATGGACAATACTCCATAAATGCTTTGCCTACAGATGTGCTGGTGTTTTCCTTTATAGGATACAAAACGATTGCTGTCGCTGTCAATAATCAAACAATACTTAATATCCAGTTGCAAGAAACTGCTACTAACTTGCAGGAAGTGAAAGTTAATGCGGGTTATTATAGTGTAAAAGAAAGTGAACGTACTGGAAGTATTGCTAGAATTACGGCGGCGGCTATTGAAACGCAACCAGTCACAAATGTACTTGCTGTAATGCAAGGAAGGATGGCTGGTGTAAATGTAACACAGACTAGTGGCGTTCCTGGTGGCGGTTTTGATATTCAGATACGAGGGCAAAATAGCCTGCGAACTCAGGGGAATGCTCCTTTGTATGTAATAGATGGCGTTCCGTATTCATCGGAAAGCATTGGTTACAACCAAACTTCGGTGGGTACGCCTTCTACAACAAGCCCGTTAAATAGTATTGATCCTGCATCTATTGAAAGTATTGAAGTTCTTAAGGATGCTGATGCAACGGCAATTTATGGCTCAAGAGGAGCGAATGGCGTAGTGCTTATTACCACTAAAAAAGGGAAGGAAGGCAAAACAACTGTAACGATCAATAGCTCGACAGGGAAGGGGAGTGCCACAAAATTCATTGACTTGATGAACACCAAGCAGTATTTGGCCATGCGTAGGCAGGCTTTTACCAACGATGGAATTACTCCCTATCCCTATGATGCGTATGATGTCGATGGTACCTGGGATCAAAATAGAAACACCAACTGGCAGAAAGAGTTGCTTGGAGGCACGGCGCTAATTACTGGTATTCAAGCCACTGTTTCAGGTGGATCTTCCTTAACGCAGTTTTTGTTGAGTGGGAATTACCGTAATGAAACCACCGTATTTGCGGGTGATTTCAGGTATAAAAAAGGAGGGTTGCATTTTAGTATGAATCATCAGTCTGAGGACAAAAAGTTAAAAGTTAGTTTTTCAGCGGGGTATATCTCACAGAATAATATCCAGCCTGGATTTGATTTGACACGAATTGCAGCGACAATCTCACCAAATGCTCCAGCACTTTATGATGCCGAGGGTAATTTGAATTGGGAAAATGGTACTTTCCAAAATCCGTTGAGTAATCTGGATATACAATTTAAGTCAGTTACCGCTGACCTTGTTGGTAATGGTGTTTTATCCTATGAATTTTTTCCTGGTTTTCAGATGAAATCTAGCTTTGGGTTTACTGATTTGAGAAATGATGAAACACGAGCGGTACCC
This sequence comes from Flavobacterium gillisiae, assembly GCF_900107635.1. Taxonomy (GTDB): domain Bacteria; phylum Bacteroidota; class Bacteroidia; order Flavobacteriales; family Flavobacteriaceae; genus Flavobacterium; species Flavobacterium gillisiae. The sequence goes on along the minus strand of NZ_FNRD01000003.1, from coordinate 8,331 downwards.
TCAACAATATATAATCCAGCCTATGGCATAGGTCCAGAATATTCATCGTTGTTTACTAATGATACCGCGCGACACTCTTGGATTATAGAACCACAGCTCCAATGGCATAAAGATTTTGGCACTGATAAATTGGAAGTTTTGGTGGGAAGCACCATGCAAAATCAAAAATCAGATGTGTTGTACCAAGCTGGTTTTGGATTTTCTAGTAATAGCCTTATCCATGACTTTTCCTCTTCGACATACAAAGCAGTGTATAACAGTAGCGAAACGTTGTATAAGTATCTTGCATTTTTTGCAAGGGTTAATTATAATATAAACAGTCGTTATATTCTTAATGTGACTGGTAGGAGGGATGGTTCCAGCCGCTTCGGGCCCGAGAATAGCTTTGCCAATTTTGGGGCTGTAGGTGCTGCTTGGGTTTTCTCAGATGAACCTCTTATAAAAGATAAAGTATCGGTTTTAAGCTTTGGAAAATTAAGAACTAGTTATGGTATTACCGGTAACGACCAGATAGGAGACTATCAATTCTTAGATACTTATTCCTCTTCAGGAACTAATTATCATGGGATTATCGGTTTACAGCCCACGAGACTGTATAACCCCAATTTTGGCTGGGAGAAAAACAAAAAATTGGAGGTAGCTCTTGAAATAGGATTGCTTAAAGACCGCATTTTCTTTACTGCGGCGGGGTATCAGAACCTTTCTTCCAATCAGCTTGTTGGAATTCCGTTGCCGGGAACAACTGGTTTTGCCTCATTGAATGCTAATTTGAATGCAACTGTTGAGAACAAAGGGTATGAATTTACCTTGCGCACACAAAACATTCAGGATTCTCATTTTAGTTGGATAACCAACTTTAATATTTCGACTTCTCGTAATAAACTCTTGTCATTTCCTGATTTGTCTACTTCGTCTTATTCGGAAACCTATGTGATTGGTCACTCATTAAATATTCAGAAGGCCTATCATTTTACAGGCTTGAATCCGCAAACGGGTGTTTATGAGTTTGAGGATGTGAATGGTGATGGTGTTATTTCGGCACCGGATGATAAACAGACCGTGCTTGATTTTAGCCCGAGGTATTTTGGTGGGCTCCAAAACCAATTTAGTTATTACGGTTGGCAGCTTGATTTTCTTTTTCAATTTGTCAAACAGCAGAATTGGGATTATGCCGCAGGATATGCTGGGGGCATGTATAACCAGCCTGCAGCGATTGCCAATAGCTGGCAACAGTCTGGCGACACGACCGCCTTTCAGCAATTTACAAGTGGTACAAATGGTGAAATAGTGCAAGCGTATTCTAATTATACCTTAAGTGATGCTGGCGTAGTTGATGCTTCTTATATCCGTTTGAAAAATATTGCTTTATCCTATGCTCTTCCACAGCACTGGAGTAAAAGTGTTCACTGTAAGATATCGCTACAGGGACAAAATATTTTGACTTTCACGAACTATAAAAATGGGGATCCTGAATTTAGAAACCCAGGTTATTTACCTCCTCTTAAGACCTATAACCTAGGTGTGCAGCTTACTTTTTAACTTAAAATAACCATGATGAAAACTATAAACTATCAATCCAATACAAGGCATTATTGTGCTTGTTTGTTCGCCAATAAAAGGCCGTTTCTTTACTTGTTATTCCTTAGTATGACCCTTTTTTCCTGTACCGATTTTGTAGAAGTTGGTCTTCCTGATTCACAGCTTACAGGTGTAAAAGTGTTTGAGGATAAAAACACTGCAAATGCTGCTTTGGCTGATGTCTATGCTAAACTTAGGGATAGTGGAATACTGACGGGAAGTACGATGGGTATTTCAAGCCGATTAGGGCTTTATGCTGATGAACTTACTTTTTACGGAGGGTCGACTAATTCGGAATCGAATTTCTACAACAACACGCTGCTTGCCGCTAATAGCGATATATCCAATGTATGGAATGTGAGCTACAATCAGATTTATGCGGTAAATGCCATTATTGAAGGAGTTCAGAAGTCAGTTGCCTTAGGAGTTGCAGATAAAAGTCAATTGATTGGAGAGGCAAAATTTATAAGGGCATTGGTACACTTTTATCTGGCAAATCTCTATGGGGATATTCCCTATATAACAGTGACAGATTACCAAGTGAACCGATTGGTAGGCAGAATGCCTGTGTCGCAGGTTTATGATCAGATTATTTCAGATCTAAATGATGCTTCCACTCTTTTACCAGAAGAGTATCGTACCGCAGATCGTACACTTCCTAATAGAAGTACCGCCAACGCATTATTGGCAAGGGTATTTCTCTATAATCGCTCTTGGGCGGAAGCCTCTAATAGTGCTTCGGCTGTATTAAATAGCTCTCTTTATGTATGGGAAACCGATTTAGATAAGATATTCCTAAAAGAAAGTACGACGACGATCTGGCAATTTATACCTAAGGTTGAGGGAGCGAATACAGATGAGGGAAGTACGTTTCTTTTTAGCAGTGGACCTCCTCCTTTTGTGGCTCTTAGTAATGCGCTGGTAAGTGCATTTTCTTCTGGAGACCAACGCAAAATTCACTGGATTGGCACCATTACATCAGGGACGAATGTATGGCATTACGCTAATAAATACAAAGAAATGGGTTTCACAGGATCATCCGTTGAATATTCGATTGTTTTTCGCCTAGCCGAGCAGTACCTAATTAGAGCAGAAGCCCGTGCTCATCAAGGTGATTTGATTGGCGCTAAAGAAGATCTAAATAAAATCAGAAATACAGCGGGATTAGACGATACTGAAGCCATTACCTCAGAAGAAATTATTACAGCGGTTTTAGCGGAAAGAAGGTTGGAATTTTTTACCGAACAGGGGCAACGTTTTTTTGATTTGAAGAGAACGGCACAACTTGACGCGACATTATCGGGTGTTAAGGTAGGCTGGAACAGCACCGATATTTTATGGCCATTGCCATCAACTGAACTGATTGCTAATCCTAATTTGAGACCGCAAAATGCGGGCTATTAATCTACGTTTATGAAAAAGCAAAATACGATATATCGATATAAGAGAAAGTTTTTTATTTTGAATTGGTTATTTTTGTCTGTTTCCTGCCTTCTAAGTGGGCAGGTCCAGATGAAAAAAAATCTTAAGGAAGCAGATTATCATCTATGGAATACGCTAGCTGTTGATCAACTTTCAGCTGATGGTAAATGGGTCAGTTACAGTTTAGAGTATCCAGGGATTTCTGACACCCTGTTTGTTAAAAACAAAGCTAAAAAAACGACCTACGTAATTCCGTCCGGTTACCGAGGTAATTTTACGGAGAAGCAATGGTTTGCCTGCTTATCTTCAGATGGGGCGCTTCATCTAATTAATCTAAAAAATGGAAATAAGGAAGTAATGCCTAATGTGAGCAGTTATGCTTTTTTAGCAAACGGCTCCTACTTCGCGTTCATTAAAAAGGAAAAGGACCAGACAAGTTCGCTTGTCATACGAAATCTTGAAAAAACTACTACCGATACTTTTACGGGTGTTGATCAGTTCAGTGTGAGCCATAAAGCCGACAAACTGGTTTTTAACTATAAAGATAAAAGCAAAAGCATTGTTAAAATGTTGTCTTTCGAAAAAGGCTATACTAATACAATAATTGCGGCGGCTCAGTGTTCCGGTTTTTATAATTTGGTTTGGCAGCAAAAGGATGAAAGTATCGCTTTTCTTAAAGAACGCTCTGACTCCAATGGTATTAAAAATGAAATCCTATTTTACAGCGTGAAAAATGATTCGCTGTATTCTTTTATTCCTGAAAAGGAAAAGGATTTTCCTGCATCGATGGGAATTGTTAATCATGATATAATGGAGCTGACTATTTCCGATGATGGCAGCAAGGTATTTTTTGGTATAAAAAAACAGTCTTACATCAATCTGCCTGAGACTACTGATAAAGTACAAGTTTGGAATGGAAATGATAAATTTCTTTATCCTTTAGCACAGCAGCTTGAGGGTAATGAAAAAACAGCAAAGATTGCCGTCTGGTTTCCAAAGAAAAAAATATACCGTCAGATTAGCACTAATGAATTGCCATGGATTATGCTAACCTCAAAACAGAACTATGCGATAACGGCCAATCCAGCTGCATACGAACCGCAATATAAGATGTATGGTGACATGGACTATTATATTACTAATATAGCCACTGGAGAAAGCACTCCATGGCTGAGAAAGCAATCTGGTGACGTGGCACAGATGGGTCTATCTAGTAATGAAAAATACATTTGTTATTACAGAGACAAAAATTGGTGGGTATATGATATTGCAAAATCGACCTCCAGCAATCTCACCAAAGGCATGCCAATGGAATGGGATAACGAGTCTCTTGATCCAGGCAATGACATTACTTCTTTTGGAAACCCCGGCTGGACGTTAGATAATGAGTTAATTGTATATGACCAATTTGATATTTGGATCATCAATCCTGAAAGTGGCTTAAAAAGAAGAATAACGAAGGGACGGGAAAAGAATATCAGTTTCCGCTTATCTAAAATTTCAAGTGCGGAAGGTTCGTTACTATATAATGGACGGAACAGTCTCACTTATGATCTAACAAAACAGTTGGTATTGACCGCAACAGGTACTGTAGATGGTTTCAAGGGATACTTTCTCTGGAGCACTAAAACTGCAGAGAAATTATTGGCTTATGGTAGTGGCGCTTTTGACCAGTTATCTAAGGCATCAAGCAGTGAAACATATGTTTGTCGCCAAATGGCCTTTGATAAATCTCCAAGTCTCATCATACTTTCTGCTCCAGATTTTGATAAGCAAACTTTTCTGGAGACGAATGTCCAGCAGAAAAATTATTATTGGGGGACTTCACGAATGATCCATTATTCAAATAGTATAGGACAATCATTGAACGGTGCCTTATTTTATCCAGCAAATTATGATCCCATGCAAAAATACCCGATGGTTGTCTATCCTTATGAAAAACAATCTCGGGACCTTTTTCAGTATGAAAATCCGTCTATGCTCAATATGGGAGGTTTTAACGTGACCAATTTTACGACTAGGGGGTATTTTGTTTTACTACCGGATATTATTCATGTTAAGGGGGACACTGGAATATCAGCCTTAGATTGTGTAGTAGCAGCAACCCAGAAGGTTATTGATATGGGGATCATTGATAAAGATAAAATTGGATTGACGGGGCATTCCTTTGGTGGATATGAAACTAATTTTATCATTACTCAGACGGATATTTTTGCTGCTGCTGTTTCTGGAGCAGGAGTTTCCGATATGGTAAGTTGGTACCTGACCATGGGTAACTTCAAGAGTAAACCTGATATGTGGCGCTCTGAAACCCAGCAATGGCGAATGGGGAAATCATTTTATGATGATCAACAAGCCTATTATCGTAATTCTCCCATCGTGCATGCGTCGAATATTCAAACACCAGTATTGTTATGGTCAGGAAAATTGGATTTTCAAGTAGATTGGCATCAGAATATGGAGTTTTATTTAGCATTACGTCGTTTAGGGAAGAAGAACATTATGTTACTTTATCCTGATGAAGGGCACGCCATTTTTGGTTTGGATAATCAGATCGATATTACTAATAAGACTCAAGACTGGTTTGATTATTACTTGAAAGACAAAAAGGCTATTGAATGGATTAATAAGGGCGTTGCTGATTAATTTGCGATATCCATCTTATTAATCATTAGATGAAAAAATGCAGTTCCCGAACTATTCAGGAACTGCATCATCTGATTTACTTAATTAAAATCAAATCTACGGTCTGTACAACGTTACCGCACAACCGGGTCCAGCTGCATCCTTACCAAAAACCTGAGGGCCTGAGGTAATGTTTGTCTGACAGACGAAACTGCCAGATTGATTGCATTGGATAGAAGGCTGACAGGGCATAGCGCTATGAATATAGCCTGGCACTAAAGCCGTTGAAGATTTCAACGAATGACTGGCATTCGTACTAACGGCACCTGCACTGGCAAGCACAAAGGCTGCTACAGGCATCAACATTTTTACAATTGTTGTTTTCATGATATTAAATATTAGAATTTAAAAAAATAATGATCTACTCTTTTTTACAGGTTTTCGATCGCACCCCTGATACTGGCCGGTATATTTTTGAGGTCATTTATCTGCTTCTTTGGTTCTTATAGTAGTACTGCTGTTAATAATGGCTTTACCTAAGTGATATTTGTGAAGATTTTGACCGATGATCACATATAAATTGTTTCCTGTAACCATAAATGTTTTCATCTTTTCATTTCCAATATTATAAATGTAAAAGCTTGTCTGATAGCTGTTTTGACTGATATCATAAACATCAACAACAGCTGCTTCTTTCCACATGGTTTCGGATTCATATTTTCCTCTAAGGGCAGAATTTACAAAGAGTAAATTTCCATCTAAAGCAGTCGAGGCGTTCACTATATATGGAGTTCCTCCCAGTTTACGATCTCCTGATTTGTTGTTATACATAATTTTTAAGTGCGCCTTTTTAGTAGTGTCGATGGTATTGCCGCGGTAATTCAGTTGTAGAGCATCATTTGTTACGATAAATTGGTTTCTATATCTGTAGACGTAAACCATTTTTTTTAATTGATTGCTATATTGTAAGGTTCCATCTGTATCGAAGAAACCATCAATTTGCTTCTCTAGAAGGGTAGGGGCATAACTTGTCAATACAGTGTCCCCCAATTTAAATACACCAAGGATATTTTCTCCTGTTTTTTGTTGCTGTGCACGAAATAGGATCGTGTTGGAATTGATTGGTTCTGCTTTTGAAAAGTAGCTGTATCCCTTTTGTAAAGGGTATGCTTTCCAATCAGAGGTTCTCCCCTTGAAAATGATTGGAACCGTTCCGTCGAGTACATAGAAATAAGGAGGCAGTACTTTGATCTGTACGGAACGAAAAGGGAAATTATCGTCGCTAATACGCAAAGTGATTGTTTTGCCGTATATTAGAATCGATAACACTAATTTGCAAAGGAGCGGTGTAATTAGCAAGATAGATTTTGTCTGAAGTAGCTCCAGCGAAATAATAGCCGCTATATTTTAAATCTATTTCTCCAGTCTTAGTTGCAGCAGCATGAGGGAAGCGACGGATAAAACTATTTTTATGTTGGATCATTTCTTCGGACATCAAAAAGAGTACTGCAACGACTGCTACACTAAGAAGAGCACATCCTCCCAATCTGATTAGGATGTTTTTTGTGGGTGCTTTTGTTTTTGTTAACGCAATGCTTGTTGCTGCCAATAAAACAAAAATAAGATTGAAAATCAAATGCTGTTTCCAAGTCATTTTTTCTAGTATTCCACCACAGGAGCAAGGGATAAATGAGCTGTAGTTTAAAATGATAAAGATATAAGTGGAGAACATTACCATCAGACTAAAGGCACTGTATAATCCTATTAGCCGAAACCGTGGTATTGCGATTAGGACAGCAATTAAAACTTCTACCAATATGACCCCAATGGAAACATAATCAGCAAATGCGCTTAATAATGGAGATAATCCTAATTGAGCCTGAAAATTTTGAAAATCAAGTGTTTTGCTTACTGCGGCATAAACAAAAAGCAGTATGAATAAATAGTTGATGGTGCTTTTTAATTTCTCTCTATTTGTAGCTGTTAGTTTCATTTTACTATTTTTTAGTAGTGTAAAATTGTAAATAAAAAACATATAACATTATGCAAATCAGGAATTTCGTTATTCAAATAATGAAATTGTGCAAAAGTATTAGGGTTGAAGATCTTCTTCAGGTCTTGAAAGATCACTTGGTTTGTAGCCAAATCTTTTTTTGAAGGCTTTATAGAAATTAAGATAGCCCTTAAAGCCATTCAGATATGCTATTTCTTTTAAAGAAACAGATGTTTGCCGGATCATTAGATTTGCTCTTTTCAAGCGTTCCTCTTGATAAAAGTTATAGACACTGGTTTTAAAAAAAGTTCTAAAACCATTTTTTAATATATGTTCTTCAACAACAAACATTTGAGTCAAGAAATGTAAAGTGGGTAATGGTTCATCTAGATGACTTAAAATATAATCATGTAAATTTTGCACCGCAGTAACTTCATTTTGTCTACGGATTTTTGAACCAGAGAGACGTTCGTTAATGATACGCATGTCTTCAAGTAGGGTTGATACTGAACTTACAATTATTTCATCGCTATATAATAATCGTGATATTGTGCAAAATGACGGCAGTAGGTGATTATCACCAGTAATGAAAATTAATTGCAAAGTAGTATTGTAATTGGAGTTTTTATTTAATTCATCAAGAATACCGTTCCAAATATCTTTCGATTGCTGGGCAATTAATTTAGCAAAGTCGGTATTGATAATTGTATCCG
>NZ_FNRD01000027.1 GCF_900107635.1 Flavobacterium gillisiae | reverse complement strand
CCAGGTGCTGTTCCTGCTGCTACACTTATTGCTCCGGTAGTCGTGTTTAAACTAATTCCCGTTGGCCATGTACCGCTTTGTGCGATTGTAGAGTTCGATGTTGTACTTGCAACGCCATTGGTTGTGTCATTCGATAATACAGTAGTGATTGCAATTCCGCCAGTTGCAGCGATGCTTCCACTTTCTGTTATCGGTGTGACTACCGATGTTACCGTTACATTGTCTGTTACTGTAGCACAGGTTTTTGGTGTCAGTTTATCACATAACTCGTAAGCAACTGCATATACGCCAGGTGCTGTTCCTGCTGCTACACTTATTGCTCCGGTAGTCGTGTTTAAACTAATTCCCGTTGGCCATGTACCGCTTTGTGCGATTGTAGAGTTGGCTGTTGTACTTGCAACGCCATTGGTTGTGTCATTCGATAATACAGTAGTGATCGCAATTCCGCCGGTTGCAGCGATGCTTCCACTTTCTGTTATCGGTGTGACTACCGATGTTACCGTTACATTGTCTGTTACTGTAGCACAGGTTTTTGGTGTCAGTTTATCACATAACTCGTAAGCAACTGCATATACGCCAGGTGCTGTTCCTGCTGCTACACTTATTGCTCCGGTAGTCGTGTTTAAACTAATTCCCGTTGGCCATGTACCGCTTTGCGCGATTGTAGAGTTGACTGTTGTACTTGCAACGCCATTGGTTGTGTCATTCGACAATACAGTAGTGATCGCAATTCCGCCAGTTGCAGCGATGCTTCCACTTTCTGTTATCGGGCTGACTACCGATGTTACCGTTACATTGTCTGTTACTGTAGCACAGGTTTTTGGTGTCAGTTTATCACATAACTCGTAAGCAACGGCATATACGCCAGGTGCTGTTCCTGCTGCTACACTTATTGCTCCGGTAGTCGTGTTTAAACTAATTCCCGTTGGCCATGTACCGCTTTGCGCGATTGTAGAGTTCGATGTTGTACTTGCAACTCCATTGGTTGTGTCATTCGATAATACAGTAGTAATCGCGATTCCGCCGGTTGCAGCGATGCTTCCACTTTCTGTTATCGGTGTGACTACCGATGTTACCGTTACATTGTCTGTTACTGTAGCACAGGTTTTTGGTGTCAGTTTATCACATAACTCGTAAGCAACGGCATATACGCCAGGTGCTGTTCCTGCTGCTACACTTATTGCTCCGGTAGTCGTGTTTAAACTAATTCCCGTTGGCCATGTACCGCTTTGCGCGATTGTAGAGTTCGATGTTGTACTTGCAACGCCATTGGTTGTGTCATTCGATAATACAGTAGTAATCGCAATTCCGCCAGTTGCAGCGATGCTTCCACTTTCTGTTATCGGTGTGACTACCGATGTTACCGTTACATTGTCTGTTACTGTAGCACAGGTTTTTGGTGTCAGTTTATCACATAACTCGTAAGCAACGGCATATACGCCAGGTGCTGTTCCTGCTGCTACACTTATTGCTCCGGTAGTCGTGTTTAAACTAATTCCCGTTGGCCATGTACCGCTTTGTGCGAT
>NZ_FNRD01000032.1 GCF_900107635.1 Flavobacterium gillisiae | reverse complement strand
ATTACTCTTTATTCTTTTGTTCTAACATCTCTGTTAAAACGGCTGTCAATTCAATATGTCTAGGAACGTGTTCTTCTTTGTTTGCGTTTCAATTAACATGTTAAACATGTTTCTCGAAGCGGGTGCAAAAGTACAACTTCTTTTGTTTCTCGCAAGAAAAATTTAAAGTTTTTTTTGAAGACCTAAATCCTCATTTCCTTATATTTTCTTACCAGTATCTCAAAGAACTTTGCATGTTTTGCGGGGTGCAAAAGTAATAAGCAAAATCAAATCTCACAAGCTTTTTTTGATTTATTTTTAGAAATGATTTCTAATCCTAAACCCCTTAATCACTTGCCAATCTTTTAATGAACTTATTCGCTGTTGCGGGTGCAAAAATAGCACCTTTATACCGTTATTCAATACTTTTAATTGACTATTTTTTGATGCTTTCTTAACCTTGCCTTTAACTCGCTGGAAATACGCGTACTGAAGGAGAAAGTTTTTTCCTCTCCCCGGCCCTCTCCAACGGAGAGGAAGCCTTTGTAGATGTAGTTTGCGTTATTCCTATGTAAATACAGTGTTTTTTTATTGAGTCCATAGTAATCCCCGTCAGCTAAACCACTCATTATTTCTATATCATTTAGTGCTTTTGGTTTAGATACTACTATATAACTTGGTATTCCATTTTTAGAGACTTTATCGTTAATCTCGAAATCACCATGCTAAAAACAATTGCCCTAGCCCCGATAGCAGTGGAAACCCTACTGAGCCAGTCCCGAAACATCGGGATTGACTCAGTAGATTGTAACGAATCGCGGGAAATAGCTCCTAAAAAAAAAGAGGTTACTCCTTTATATATAGGTATAGCCTCTTTTTTCATAACAGGGAACGCCCAAATGATATTTATGTTTTTGGTTGCTGTGCTTTAGCTTCCCAGAAATCATTCAGTTTATCGATACCTACTGGATGTGCCGGCGGTTGGTTCTACAATCTCCCAGATTCAAATGTTCTTGTAAGTATAGTTCCTATCAAAAAGCCTTCATTAGAAACGTAGGGCGCATATTCTGGATCAAGAACAATACTTGGGGAGGAAATGTCGAAAAAAAGTTAGAATTTTGTCAATCTAACAATGAGAGATGACTTCTATAGACCTTTTGAAATTTATGCTACCTGATTTTTTAGTTGACCACTTTGAGGTGGTTTCTGCTA
>NZ_FNRD01000008.1 GCF_900107635.1 Flavobacterium gillisiae | reverse complement strand
GGGGCTCACCTCTTCCCATCCCGAACAGAGTAGTTAAGCCCGCCTGCGCAGATGGTACTGCAGTTATGTGGGAGAGTATGTCGTCGCCTTTCTTTGAAAACCCTGTTCTAACGAACAGGGTTTTTTGTTTTTAACCTGATTTTAATAACTTATTACATTCTATATAAGACCTATTCATTTATTTGAATAGTTTTTTTGTTAAGTGAAGTTCTTAGATGGTATTTAAATTAGAGTAAAGCTTTAATTTAATGTTAAATCAGTTTTGTATTTTAACTTTCGGCAGTTAGTTTTAAATGAGTTCGAGCTTTAATGTGTATTTTTGCTTTAAAAATATATTTTAAGATGAAAAAAATGATTTTGTTTTTGACAGTACTTATTATGTCAAATTTACAAGCACAAGAAAGACCAAAATTAGTAGTTGGTATTGTAGTCGATCAAATGAAAATGGAGTATTTATATCGTTTTTCAGACGATTTCTCTGCTAATGGATTCAAACGTTTAATGAATAACGGCTATACGTTTCAAAATATGCATTTTAATTATATGCCGACGTATACTGCGCCAGGACATGCGTCTATTTATACAGGAACTACGCCAGCAATTCACGGAATTGTAAGCAATGAGTGGTTTAGTAGAAAGTTAGGTAAAGAAATGTACTGTACTGATGATGCTAGTGTAAGTACTGTGGGTGATGGAACTAAAGAGGAAGGTGAAATGTCACCTAAGAATTTATTAACCACTACTATTACAGATGAATTAAGAATGGGAACTAATTTTAAAGGTAAAGTTATAGGTTTGAGTCTTAAAGATCGTGGTGCGATTTTGCCTGCGGGTCATTTTGCAAACTGGGCTTTTTGGTACAGCAAAACGGGAGCATTTATTTCTAGTTCTTTTTATGGTGAAAAATTACCGGACTGGGTTCAAACATTTAATGAGGAGAAACATTATATGCCATACATTAATAAAGGATGGGATTTATTCAAACCTAAAGCTACTTATAACGAAAGCTTAGAAGATAATAATCCTTATGAAGGTAAATTATATAATAGTAAAGCTGCGGTCTTTCCTTATGATTTAAAAGATATGTATGCCAAAAATGATGCTGGGGTAATACGTTCAACTCCATTCGGGAATGATCTACTAGCTGAGTTTGCTATGAAAGCGATAGAGAAAGAAGAGCTAGGGAAAGACAATATCACTGACTTTTTAGCGGTTAGTTTTTCTTCTACTGATTATGTTGGGCATTTATTAGGGCCAAGATCTATGGAATTACAAGATACGTACTTGCGTTTAGACCAAACAATTGCTGACTTCTTAAATTATTTAGATAAGACAGTGGGAAAGGATAATTATTTATTGTTTTTGACTGCTGATCATGCTGGTGCAGAAAACGTAAATTATTTAAAAGATCATAAATACAATGTAAATAGTGTTAGTCCGTCAACCATTAGAACTAACTTAAAGGAATTCTCTATGAAAACTTTTGGTGTTGATGTAGTTTTGAATTATTCGAGTTTCAATTTATTTTTTAATAAAGAAATTATTAAAAACAAAGGATTGGAATTGAGTAAAGTTAAAGAGGAGTTTAAAAGTTATTTAATGACACAAGACTACGTAAAGAGAGTCTATACTGAAGACGAGATTTTAAGTTCAACGGGTAATGATTATTTTTTAAATTTTATTGCTAAAGGATATGATGTAACTCAAAACGGAGACTTGGTTATTTTAGACAAGCCTGGTTATATAGAATATCAAGGTACTGGGACGTCACACGGAACAACTTATTCTTATGACACGCACGTGCCCGCTATTTTTTACGGATGGCATATTAAAAAAGGAGAATCTTTTAATAAAAAGGCAATAACTCAAATTGCTCCTACAATCGCGCAGAAAATAAAAGTTTCATTTCCTAATGGTACTGAAGCAAATGTTCTAGAAGAAGTTTTAGATAATAAGTAAAATAGTTTTTAGACAAAAAAAAAGTCCCAACTCTTTATTATTGAGATGGGACTTTTTTTTTATGCTTTAGTTGCTTCTATTGGTAATGGAATCTGATTTTTAAGTAAATCCTCAAACGTTTCATGAGCACGTATTAAATGACCTTTCCCATTCATCCACAATACTTCAGCTGGTCTGTATCTTGAATTGTAATTTGAGGACATAGAATAGCAATAAGCACCTGCATTTCTAAAACTTAGTATGTCTCCTTCTTTAATTTCTGAAATCCTTCTGTTATTTGCAAAAGTATCTGTTTCGCAAATGTATCCTACAACAGAGTAGAAGCGCTCTTTTCCCTTAGGATTTGAGATATTATCAATATGGTGTTGTGAACCATATAACATTGGACGAATTAAATGGTTGAAACCACTATCAACTCCTGCAAAAACAGTAGAGGTAGTTTGTTTGATTACATTAACTTTTACTAAGAATGATCCTGCTTCACTTACTAAGAATTTACCTGGTTCGAAGATTAAAGTTAAATCTTTACCGTATTCAACGCAGAAAGCGTTGAATCTTTTGGATAGTTTTTTACCTAACTCTTCAATATCGGTTTCGATATCATCTTTTTTGTAAGGGACTTTAAATCCGCTCCCAAAATCTAGGAATTCAAGATTTTTAAAGTTTTTTGCAGCATCAAATAGAATTTCGGCAGCATATAAGAATACTTCGATATCTAAAATATCTGAACCTGTATGCATGTGAATACCTACTATGTTCATTTTTGTATTTTCAACAATTCGAACTAAATGAGGCAATTGATGGATTGATATTCCAAATTTACTATCGATATGTCCAACAGATATATTAGTGTTTCCACCTGCCATTACATGTGGATTGATTCGGATACAAACGGGTACATTAGGATGTTTAGCTCCAAATTGTTCTAATATTGATAAATTATCAATATTGATTTGAACGCCCATGGCATGTACTTGCTCGATTTCTTCGAGGGATACTCCGTTTGGCGTATAAAATATTTTTTCTGGATCATATCCTGCATGAAGTCCTAATAGAACTTCTTGTATAGATACCGTATCAAGTCCTGATCCCATTTCTTTTAGTAACTGAAGGATGGCAACATTAGACAATGCTTTCATCGCGTAATTGATACGCAGATTCTCTACTTTAGAAAATGCTTTAGTTAATCTATTGTATTGCGATTTTATTTTTTCGGCATCGTAAACATATATTGGACTTCCAAATTGCTCGGCTAATTGAAGTAGATCTTTTGATTGCATCGTTATTATTTTTTAGCAAATTTATTATTCTTTATTGATATGACAAGGGAATATTTAATTTTTAACAATTTATAACAAAAAGTTATAAATTAAACAAATGCATGTATTTTTAGTAATATTGTTTTTTTTTGGGTGAGGGATAGAAGCGAAAAGCCCACAGGCATTGAGCTTTTGCGAAAGTGACGAGGACTTGTAGCGGATAGCCCGACCAAGCTGTAACGATAGTGGAAGCATGGTCACCCCCAAATAAAAATGGCTGTCGGAAAAACTATTCTGACAGCCATTTTTTAGTGTTATTATGATTTATAAACTAGGTAAATCTCCATTTCCCTTCGTTGGTAAATTTGTATATCCCATCAAATAGTTATCAACTTCTCTGGCTGCTTCACGACCTTCTGAGATGGCCCAAACGATCAAAGATTGTCCTCTTCGCATATCTCCAGCGGTGAAAATGTGTGGTTTATTTGTTTGATAATTAGTTGCTTTATAATTGCTACGCATATCTGTTTCTAAACCCAATTGATCACTTAATGTTTTTTCAGGGCCTGTAAAACCAAGAGCCAAAAGTGCTAAATCACACGGCCAAGTTTTCTCAGAACCTTCTTTTTCTATTAGTTCAGGTCGTTGTCCCGGTGTCATTTTCCAAGCTACTTCTACCGTTTTTAAACCGACCAATTCTCCTTTTTCATTAGCAATAAATTCTTTGGTATTGATCAACCAATTTCTTCCACATCCTTCTTCATGTGAAGAAGATGTTTTTAATTGCAAAGGCCAGAAAGGCCAAGGTGTTGTCTCGCTTCTTCCAATTGGTGGTTTAGGCATGATTTCAAAATTGGTAACTGATTTAGCGCCTTGTCTGTTAGAAGTCCCCACACAGTCAGAACCTGTATCTCCACCACCGATAACGATAACATCTTTAGCAGTTGCTTTGATTTGGTTAGGAATTTCCTCTCCATAAACTACTTTAGTTTGCTGTGTCAAAAAGTCCATTGCTTGTACTACTCCTTTTGTTTCAATTCCTTTTGTAGGTAAGCTTCTTCTTTCGGTAGCGCCGCCGCACAATACGATTGAATCAAATTCGTTTAGTTGTTCTACACTATAGTTTACACCAACATTTACATTAGTTTTAAAAACAATTCCTTCGGCTTCTAATATTAGTACGCGTCGGTCAATAATTCCTTTTTCTAATTTAAAATTAGGTATTCCATATCTTAAAAGTCCTCCAATAGCATTATCTCTTTCGAAAACAGTTACGGTGTGCCCCGCTCTGTTTAATTGTTGAGCAGCTGCTAATCCAGCAGGTCCGGAACCAATTACGGCTACTGTTTTACCTGTTCTTTGTAGCGGAGTTTGTGGTTTGATCCATCCTTCTGCAAAACCTCTTTCTATTATATTTTTTTCAATATTTTCGATTGCTACAGGCTCTTCGATGATTCCCAGTACACATGATTTTTCACATGGAGCAGGGCATAAACGACCTGTAAATTCAGGAAAGTTATTTGTTGACTGCAAAATCTCTAAAGCACTTTGCCACTCTTCTTGATGTACCATATCATTAAAGTCAGGAATCAAATTTCCTAATGGGCAAGCACTATGGCAAAATGGAATTCCACAGTCCATGCATCTTGATCCTTGTTCTTTAATTTTATCTTTTGTTAAAGGAATAGTAAACTCATTGTAGTTTGATACACGTTCCTTTACTTCTATATTACTTTCGTCAGTTCTATTGTATTCTTTAAATCCACCTATCTTTCCCATGACTATGCTATTAGTTCTTCAATTTTCTTTTCTTCTGCTAATCGTTGTAATGCTATTTTGTAATCTTTTGGCATTACTTTGATGAAATGTTTCTGTTGGTTTTCCCAATCTTCCAATATTCTTGTAGCTAATGGACTGTTGGTGTACATCGAATGATTTTTGATTAAACGTCTTAGTTTTATCAAGTCATCTTCTTCCAATGTTTCTAAGGCTACCATTTCCATATTACACAATCCATTTTCGAATTGTTTTTTCTCATCAAAAACATAAGCAACACCACCACTCATACCAGCAGCAAAATTTCTTCCTGTTTTACCTAATACCACTACAATACCTCCGGTCATGTATTCACATCCGTGATCTCCAATTCCTTCTACAACTGCTGTTGCTCCAGAATTTCTTACCCCAAAACGTTCTCCAGCCATACCGTTAATGTAGGCTTCACCAGTAATGGCACCATACAATGCTACGTTACCGATAATGATGTTTTCTTCTGGTTTGAATGTTGCAGTAGGAGGGACTTTGATAATTAATTTTCCTCCTGAAAGTCCTTTACCTAAATAGTCATTGCAATTTCCATGGATTTTAAATGACAATCCATTGGTAGCAAAAGCGCCAAAACTTTGTCCGGCAGAACCTTCAAAGTCTACTAGGATAGTATCTTCCGGTAATCCTTGGGCACCATATATTTTTGAGATTTCATTACTTAAAATAGCACCTACAGAACGATCTGTATTTTTAATTTTAAAGTTTACTCTTGTTTTCTCTTTTCTGTAAATAGAAGGAATAGCTTCTTTTATGATTGCGAAATCAAGTACATTCTCTAATGCGTGGTCTTGAGTTGTTGTATTATGATTCGGTACTGTTTTTGCTTTTTCAGGTTTGTACAAAATTGTAGACAAATCTAAACCGCTAGCTTTATAATGTTTAATGGCTTTGTTGACATTTAATTTTTGTGATTGTCCTACCATTTCTTTTAAGGTTCTAAAGCCTAACTGAGCCATGATTTCTCTCAACTCTTCAGCAATAAAATACATGAAGTTAATGATGTGCTCTGGAGTTCCTTTGAAATTTTTTCTTAACTCAGGATCTTGAGTAGCGATACCAACTGGACAGGTATTTAAATGACAAGCTCTCATCATGATACAACCTGAAGCTACTAACGGCGCAGTGGCAAAACCAAATTCTTCCGCTCCCAGTAAAGCTGCTATTGCAACATCACGTCCTGTTTTTAATTGTCCATCACATTCTAATACTACACGACTTCTTAAGTCATTTAATATTAAAGTTTGTTGTGCTTCGGCAAGTCCAAGTTCCCAAGGAATACCTGTATGTTGTAATGAAGTTAATGGTGCAGCACCAGTTCCTCCGTCGTAACCTGATATCAAAATCACATCTGCTTTTGCTTTTGCAACACCGGCAGCGATAGTTCCAACACCCACTTCAGAAACCAACTTAACATTTACGCGGGCTTCACGATTGGCATTTTTTAAATCAAATATCAATTGTGATAAATCCTCAATAGAGTATATATCGTGATGCGGTGGAGGAGAAATTAATCCAACATATGGAGTTGAATTTCGAACCTTTGCAATCCACGGCACTACTTTTTCACCAGGTAGTTGTCCACCTTCTCCTGGTTTAGCACCTTGTGCCATTTTAATTTGGATTTCTTTGGCACTTGTCAAATAATTGATAGATACACCAAAACGTCCAGAGGCAACTTGCTTAATCGCACTATTTTTTGAATCTCCATTTAATTCTTTTTGGAAACGTTTTGGATCTTCTCCGCCTTCTCCAGAATTACTTTTTCCACCGATTCTATTCATGGCTATTGCCAAGTTTTCATGAGCTTCCTGGCTAATTGAACCATAAGACATGGCGCCAGTTTTGAATTTTTTTACAATTTCTGTCCAAGGCTCCACTTCATCAATTGAAATAGGGTCTAAGTTGTTGAATTCAAATAATCCTCTGATTGTCATAAGGTTTTTACTTTGGTCGTTGACCATAGTGGAGTATTCTTTATAACTTTCTGGACTGTTCAAACGTACTGCTTGTTGCAATTTAGCAATAGTAGTAGGGTTAAACATATGTTTTTCTCCGGTTCTTCTCCATCTGTAGATACCTCCAATTTCTAGAGATAATAAGCTGGCAACTGTCGAATTAGGAAATGCTTTTTGGTATCTTTGTTTAACTTCTTTTTCAATTTCCATCAAACCTATTCCTTCGATTCTAGAAGGTGTATATGGAAAATATTTGGAGGTAAAAGTTTTGTTTAAACCTAGAATTTCAAAAATTTGAGCTGCTCTATACGAATGTAAAGTAGAGATACCAATTTTGTTCATGATTTTCAGAATCCCTTTTGCAATAGCTTTATTGTAATTTGCAATGGCATAATCTGGATCTATCCCTGTGATGAAACCTTTATCTACTTGATCGCGAATAATTTCATTTACCAAGTATGGATTAATAGCACTTGCACCATAACCAAATAACAGTGCAAAATGATGTGGTTCACGTGGTTCTGCAGATTCAATAATGATTCCGAATTTAGAACGAACCTTCAATATATTCATCGAATGATGGATATATGAACAAGCTAATAGCATCGGTATTGGTGCCATTTTTTGACTAACGCCTCTATCAGAAAGTATAATGATATTGTGTCCTTCTTGTACTGCTTTAAAAGTTGCTTGAACACATTTTTCTAATGCACGCTCTAGTCCATTTGCTCCTTTTTCTATTTCATATAAGGTAGAGATAGATGCTGACTTGAAATCTGGATGGTCAATGTTTCTTATTTTATCTAGATCTTCTTTCGAAATTACTGGATTCTGAATTTTTAATTTCTTGCAATGTTTTGGGTCAATGTCAAAGATGTTAAAATCTCCACCAATTGCCAAACTAACATCAGTAATAATTTCTTCACGAATTCCATCCAATGGTGGATTGGTAACCTGAGCAAATAGTTGTTTGAAATAATTATATAAAAGTTGTGGTCTATCAGATAATACAGCTAATGGAGTGTCATTTCCCATTGAACTAATTACTTCAGTCCCTTTAGAGCCCATTGGGTTTATTACCGTTTTTAAATCCTCAATAGTATATCCAAATAAACGTAATCTAGTTTCAAAATCTATATTTTCAGTAGGAGTGCTATTATTAGTATAAGGTACTTGAGATAAATGCAGTAAATTTTCATCTAACCATTTCCTGTAAGGACGTTTTGTTACAATTGCATTTTTAATCTCATCATCTTCAATAATTCGACCAGCATTCATGTCAACTAAGAACATTTTTCCAGGCTCTAAGCGGCCATGTTGAACTACATCTTCTGGTTTTATATCCAGAACACCTATTTCAGATGCCATGATTACAAATCCCTCTTTTGTAAGGGTGTAACGAGAGGGGCGCAAGCCATTTCTGTCAAGAAGCGCTCCAATTACATTTCCATCCGTAAATGGAATAGAAGCAGGACCATCCCAAGGCTCCATAATACAAGCATTGTACTCGTAAAAGGCTTTTTTGTCATCAGACATGGTTTGATGTTTTTCCCATGCTTCAGGAACGACCATCATCATGACTTCTGGTAATGAGCGTCCTGTCATTAATAAAAGTTCGACAACCATATCCATAGAAGCAGAATCTGATTTTCCGTCTAGTATTATAGGGAACAATTTTTTGATATCATCGCCAAATACATCACTTTTCATCAATTCTTCACGGGCACGCATTCTGCTTACATTTCCACGAAGGGTATTGATTTCTCCATTATGACACATGTATCTAAATGGCTGCGCCAATTCCCAAGAAGGAAATGTATTAGTAGAAAATCGTTGATGAACTAAAGCTAGTCGAGTCACCAAATCAGTATCGGTTAAATCAGTATAGTATCTACTGATGTCTTCTGGCATCAATAGACCTTTATATATTATAGTAGTAGTAGAGAGACTAGAGAAGTAGAACATATGACTTTCTGAAATCTTTGAATTCAGGATAGTGTGTTCGGCTATTTTTCTAGCTGCGAATAATTTGGCATTGAATTGTTGTTCGGTTAGTTCCAACCCATTCTTGCCAATAAAAATTTGTTTTACTGTTGGTTCTTTTTCAGCTGCTATTTGTCCAAGGTTGGATACATCGACAGGAACATCTCTCCATCCGATTATATTCAAATTTTGATTGCGTATAGCAGTTTCAAATGTAGTTTTGCAAAATTCAACTTGGTTTTTCTTTTTTGGTAAGAAAACCATTCCCACTGCATACTCTCTTGTTTCTGGAATAGTGAAGTCACATACTTTTTTAAAAAAATCATGAGGAATGTCAAAAAGAATTCCCGCTCCATCTCCAGTTCGTCCATCTGCACTCACTGCACCACGATGCTCTAATTTTATTAAGATATCGAGTGCTTTATGAATAATGTCATTAGATTTAATTCCATTTAAATTACAAATAAATCCTGCGCCACAGTTGTCATGTTCAAATTCAGGCAAATAAAGGCCTTGTTCTTTAATTTTCATGCTTTATAATTTTTTTTATACAAAAATAGAGATTTCATTAAATATAATGTAGCGTATGTAGTTAAAACGGGTTATTTTTGCAGTAAAACTATAATAACGTTTAATAAATGATAATAATCATATTTAAGCGTATGGGAATTACAAAATCGACAACCTGATTTAGTTGTAATGACGATAATTTAAGATATATAATGCGTATCATCAAATTTACGGATTTAATTTCAAACGTTATAGTAACTTTTACTCCAATGTTTTAATGGACTTTTACTTTTCTTTAAATTTAAATTTTCGTGTTATTTTAAATTTATTGTTTAACTTGTAATATAAGAAATTTAAATAGGGAAAAGATTTTTCTGTTAAGATGAATTTTGCTATTTTTGTGCCACTTATATTCTGAAATAAATTCAGGATCCAGACAAATTCTATATTATGAACATACACGAATATCAAGGAAAAGAGATTTTAGCTAGTTACGGAGTTCGCATTCAGCGTGGTATCGTTGCTAATAATGCAGTTGAAGCTGTTGCTGCTGCAAAACAATTAACTACTGAAACAGGAACAAGTTGGTTTGTAATTAAAGCACAAGTTCATGCAGGTGGACGTGGAAAAGGTGGGGGAGTAAAACTTGCCAAAAACTTACAACAAGTAGAAGAGATTGCAAGTCAGATTATTGGAATGCAATTGGTTACGCCTCAAACTTCTGCAGAAGGTAAAAAAGTACACAAGGTTTTAGTTGCTGAAGATGTTTATTATCCTGGTGAAAGTGAAACTTCAGAATTTTATGTATCTGTTTTATTGAATAGAGCAACTGGTCGTAATATGATCATGTATTCTACTGAAGGTGGAATGGATATTGAAGAAGTAGCAGAGCATACTCCGGAATTAATTTTTACTGAAGAAGTTGATCCTTCTGTTGGACTTCAAGGTTTTCAAGCAAGAAGAATTGCTTTTAACTTAGGTCTTTCTGGAAATGCTTTTAAAGAAATGGTGAAATTCATCGATGCTTTATATAAAGCATATATTGGTTCTGATGCATCAATGTTTGAAATCAACCCAGTTTTAAAAACATCTGACAATAAAATTTTAGCTGTTGATGCTAAAGTTAATATTGACGATAATGCTTTGTACAGACAAAAAGCGTATGCTGAGATGCGTGATATTCTTGAAGAGAATCCAATCGAAGTAGAAGCAAAAGAAGTAGGATTAAACTATGTAGATCTTGACGGTACAGTTGGATGTATGGTTAACGGAGCTGGATTAGCAATGGCAACTATGGATTTAATTAAGTATGCTGGTTTTGAGCCTGCAAACTTCCTTGACGTAGGTGGAACTGCTGATGCAAAACGTGTTGAAACTGCTTTCCGTATTATCTTAAAAGATCCAAACGTAAAAGCAATTTTGATTAATATTTTTGGTGGAATCGTTCGTTGTGACCGTGTGGCACAAGGAATTGTTGACGCTTATAAAAATATGGGTGATGCTATTAAAGTGCCAATCATTGTTCGTTTACAAGGTACTAACGCAGCAATTGCAAAAGAATTAATTGATAATTCAGGAATGCCAATTTTATCGGCTGTTGAATTCCAAGAAGCAGCTGACCAAGTAAAAGCAGCTCTTTCTTAATTAGAAAATTAGTTAGATATAAAAAAATCCTGAGTGAAAGCTCAGGATTTTTTAGTTTGTAAAGAATCTATTTAATGCCAATTGCTTCTCCTCTTAAAAGAACCTTATTCTTATTGTCTAAATTTTCTTTAGTTTTCAGCAAGATGTTAATTATGTCAAATTTAGTGTCGCTTTTTCTTAAATTGTAAAACTCGTTTGAATTCGTAACTTCAACAGTTAAAATATAGTTTTTATCTATTTTGAAGGTTTCGATATTGTCTTTAATAAATTCCCCATTTATCATATAGATGACGTCGGCTTTTTTAATTTTAGTATATTCAGATTTGATTTGTTCTAAACTTAAAAAAATGTATTTATTAGGGCTTTTAGAACTAATGTGTATTTGTCCAGAATAGCTATTGCTGTTAATTATCGTGTCATTTTTAATAATGTTTACAGACTCTATTTCGTCAGAATTTATATATTTCATATTATTAGCAGAAAAAAAAACAGAGTCAATGAACATCGCTGGTTCTTTAGATTTATTATTTTGTCCCAAGCAGAGTGTAGTAACGAATAACAACAAGGTCGTTTGGTATGATTTCATTTTTGGAGAGATAAAATAGTTTTATGATAATTTAAATGTACAAAAAAATCCTGTTGGCCGCGGCGAACAGGATTTTTTAGTTTTTATTAGTTTCCGATTTGTTGGAGCTCATCGGATTCATATATTTCAAAACCTTTTTTGTTTTTTTGTGCAATTCTAAAAAGTGCTTTTGCGACGGCGTCACTTTCTATGGGCTTGTATTTTTTAATACCTCCAATAAATATAAAGGAGAATATTTTCATAAAAACAGCGCCTAGTTTTTCTCCCAGTCTAAACTCTTTTCGATCTCCTAGAAGTAAAGAAGGTCTCAAAATTGCAACACTTTCAAAACTTGAATTTTTCAAAAAGTCTTCTATTTCTCCTTTGGTCTTCAAATAGAAACTCCCAGAAGCTTTATCTGCACCGAGAGATGAAATAGTTAGAAATTGCTTTACGTTATTTTTTAAAGCAAAGATGGCAAACTGTTGTGGATAGTCAAAATCTACTTTTCTGAAAGCTTCTTTACTTCCCGCTTTTTTGATAGTAGTACCAATGGTACAGAAAAAATCATCACCAACAACTAAGTTTTGATAGCTTTCGGGCTTATCAAAATCTATAATATGTTGTGTCAATTTTGGATGTGTCTTTCCAGTATCTCTTTTTACAAAAGTAATTACTTTATCATAGGCTGCACTTTCTAAAAGATTATCCAATAATTGGGAACCAATTAAACCAGTACTTCCAATAATTAATGCAGTTTTCAAAATCGAGTTATTTTTTATTCTTTCCGAAATTGTATTTTACTTTTTCTACGACCTGCGTTTTTGAATTTCCTTTAGGGTAATCTTTCTTAGACGGTTTTTTTGTTGCAGATTTTGTTTTCGAAGGAGCTTCATCACCTCTTGATTTATCCTCGTCTCTTGGTTTTGCTTTAAATTCAGGTCTGTCTTTAGATCCTTCCTTTGCAGGTATTTGTGCTTTATGTTTTGCTAAAACATCATTCGGATTTTTAGGATTTTCCTTAGTTCCACGTAAGTGAATAACTAAAGCATTCAGGAAATTGCGCAACACTTGGTCACCGCACTCCATATAATTTTCATGTTTTTCATCACGGAAAAAAGCACCTAATTCTGATTTAGTAATTCTAAAGTCTACTAATTCCAATATTTCAACTATTTGATCATCACGCAACATTAAGGCAACGCGTAGTTTTTTGAAGATATCGTTATTTGTCATCATATTCTATATTTTTTACAAAGGTACGTTTAAAAAGTAAGTGGTTGTAATTTTAGGTTCAGAATTGGTATTGGTTTAGAACACCAATTATTTTGTTTAAATCGTCTTCTGTGTGATTAGCTGTAAATATGATCCTGTTCAAATCTTTACCGCCGGTAGAATATTTAAAGTTAGTTACAATAATGTTATTGGCCGTTAAGAGTTCGTTAATTCCTTCTATTTCGGGATAGATGACAGGATAGTCGGGGTTAAAGGGAAATGATTCATTTTTTACCAATAAATTAGCAATGTATTTAAGATTGCTTTTTAACTTTAAATGTTGGCTTGTATAGATTGTTCCTGCTTCTGCTAGTGCTTCAATCAACGCAGGGCTCATTCCTGCACTTGAAACAAATGAAGGATTGTTCATCATTTGATCAATAAACGATTGATCAGAGGCAATAACACCACCAGTAACGCCCATTGCTTTTCCTAATGAAGCTACCATGATTTTCCGTTTGATATTTTTATGATGAGTCGTAGAAAAAATTCCACATCCGTTATTTCCTAAAACACCTAAAGAATGGGATTCATCAATAACCAAAGTAACTTCCTTATTAGAAACAATTAAATCGATAGCGGCTAAATCAACTGCTTTTATCTGGAAACTAGCAACTGCATCAGTGAGAATCGTTATCCGTTCAATTGTACTATCTAAAAGGCGCGGATTTAATTCGTTTTGGATAAAAAACGGTAAACTGTTGGCTACTTTTAAGGCAGTATGAGTATTAGGAAAGTGAAAGAAGACATCTGTATGAGGGGCAAGTTCTTCAATTACTAATTTTGCGGCAAGCATTCCTGAGGAAACAGTAACCGTAGCTTCGGCATGAATATAATCAGTCAGAAATTGTTCACCTTTTTCGTATGCTGTAAGTTGTATGTTTGAATTTCTGGAACTTCCGTAAGCAGAGCCCCAGCGCAGTATGTTTTTAACAATCAGCTGCTGAAATTCTGGATTTGCTGGCATTCCTAAATAGGCTGTTCCGCCAAAATATAAATAACTTTTCCCTTCGACCTCAATTATTCTGTCTGGAAACTGATTAATTTTCATTTGTAATTATTTTAAAACAACTCCAGTACCATTCAATTCAGAATAGATAATTTTTCCGTCTTTAATAGTTACTCCAGTTGCTATATCTTCCGCAAGAAGTAGCGCTCCGTCCATATCAACATAATCCAATTGTGGTAACAATTGTGCAATGGCTGAAATTCCCACTGAAGATTCGGTCATGCATCCTACCATTGTTTTCAAACCTAGTTGTTTTGCTTCTTGAATCATACGTCGGGCAGGAGTTAATCCGCCACATTTTACTAATTTGATATTTACTCCATGAAAATGGTTGTGGCATTTTGCGACATCTTCTTCGATGATACAGCTTTCATCGGCTATAATTGGAAGTACTGAATGTTTAAAAACTTCCTTGTGTCCTTCCCAATTATCTGCTTTCATAGGTTGCTCTAGGAATTCTACACCAAGTTTCTTTAGCTCAATTGAATTATTGATTGTCTCTTCGACTCCCCATCCACAATTAGCATCAATTCTAAAAATCGCATCCGTATGTTTTCTCAGTTCCGTTACGATGGCTATGTCTTCGTGGGTACCTAATTTAATTTTATAAATGGGCCAAGGCAATTCCTTCATTTTAGAAACCATTTTATCTATGGAAGCAATCCCGATGGTGTAATCGGTTAATGGATTGTTCTCTGTTGTATAGTTCCAATATTCATATAGTTTTTTTCCTTTTTTCCGAGCATACAAATCATTGTATGCCATATCCAAAGCGCATAGCGCAAACATGTCGTCTTTTAAGTGGAAATGCATTTTATTCCAAAAATCCTCAGGGGTATCACCTTCACTGGCTTCAATAATGCTGCGAATTTTGTTCAAATCTTCCGCCATTATTGGTACTGTAGTATTGTAATACGGATTAGATGTTGCTTCACCAAAACCTGAAAAGTCACCGCTTTTTAATTCGACAATTAATGAAGGTTGGAAATCGATAGATTCTCTTGAAATAGTAAACGTATGCTTTAATTTGAGGTCGTATGCTCTTATTATTAATTCCATAATTGATTGTAGATGTAAAATTTTATGTAAATCAGTGCTGACAAAGGATTGTAAATATAATGAATAAGTTAATATCCCAACCAAAGAATAGCTTTTGTAAAGCCATCCCGCCATAATTTTTCATTGTGTTGGCCGCCTTTTATAATTTTCTTTTCATTCAAGTTCAAACAGTAGCAACGCTTTGTGTTTATGAGATATTCCATTTTATTTAGGTCTGATACCATATCTTCACTTTCATTGTCGCCACACATGAAGTATATTTTGCTTTTTATTTTTTTTGTGTTTTCGGCTACATCATATATTTTATCTGAGAACCAAAATGAAGGACTGAAAACGCCCGCTTTTCCGAACACTTTTGGGTATTTCAAAATAGCGTAAAAAGAGACTAAGCCACCAAGAGAACTACCCATTATTAGGGTGTTTTTCTTTTTTGTCTTGGTTCTGTACTTTTGGTCAATTTGTGGTTTTAATGTTTTGACAATAAACTCAAGATAAGCATCGGCATTTCCTCCGCCGTATTTTTCGTTTTTAAAGGGTGTCAACTCTTCCATTCGTTTTTCATTTCCATGCTCGATTCCAATGACGATTAACTGTGCATTAATACTGTCTAGTTTTTCGTCAACATTCCATTCGCCTGCATAGGACGTTTTTGAATCAAATAAATTCTGGGCGTCGTGCATATAGATAACTGAATATTTCTTCTTTGAATTTTCATAATCCTTTGGAAGATAAACCCATATTTTTTTTGTAGTTTCTAATTGTGGAGCTTCAATCATAAAGGTAGAAACTTGTTTTGAAGCAGTGCTTTCTTGAGCGATTGTGTTAGTTAATGCAAAAAAAAGTGTAATAAGAAAGAGGAGTCGTTTGATCATTAAGGCATATTTTTATTTAGAAGCAATTTTGTAGCTAAAAATAGTGATTATTTTTAT
Source organism: Flavobacterium gillisiae (assembly GCF_900107635.1). GTDB lineage: Bacteria > Bacteroidota > Bacteroidia > Flavobacteriales > Flavobacteriaceae > Flavobacterium > Flavobacterium gillisiae. Next base: position 219,989 of record NZ_FNRD01000008.1, on the reverse strand, counting down.
AATTTGATTTTGATTCCAATTAAAATCAGGAGTCTTTTATCTATATAGTGAGCTAGTTCAAATAATTAAATCATGCAATTTATAGAGCTTGATCTGCTTGTTAGTTTGATTTAGTTCAAATACTATTTTTTAAACTATTGAATTTTATTTATTTTTCGGTTTGCTGGTTTATTGTTTAAATCGCTGATATTGATGGTTGTAAGTTTGTTTTTCTGCGGTTTTTAGTTTGTTTTTGGAATTCTTACATTGCTTAGAATCATTAAGTGGCACAGTTGTTGGTTTTAACCAAATAGCTAATAATTAAAATTTTGAAAAAATGAAAAATATAAAACTACTCGCAATATTAGGAATTACCTTTTTTGCCTCAAGTGCAATAAATGCGCAAGTTTCAGTAGGTGTAAATATTGGATTGCCGTCAATCGTTATCTCGGGTCATTATGAGCGTGGATACGAACCGCAAAGAAGGACTGTTGAGCATCGAGAAGAGCGTGTTATATACGTTGACAATAGAGATTATGATGATGATAGATGGTATGATGAAAGAAGATGCGAAGGGAAAAAACATCATGGGAAATGTCATAAAGATAAAAAATATAAAGAAAGAGATCACGATGATCGCTATGATGATTAATCCTCATTTTAGATAAATAGTAAAAAAGAGAACCAATTTTGGTTCTCTTTTTTTTGTTTACCCCTTTTCATTTTCTATTCTGAAGTTGAGGCAAGTCATTAAAAAAAAAGTGAATTTTCTATACCGATTTTACTAAGATTTTGCCATTTCTAATGGGAGTTTACTTTGATCCTTTATATTCGAAAGAAAAACTTATGCTGTTGTCAAAAAAATAATATAATTTGGATAAATTGTTGAATCACTACTTGTTTTAGGGTTTTAATTATAAAAGCTATATTTTAGCTAAAATTAATAACTTGATGAACATGTACGAAGATAAAAAGAACTTACTTCTAGATATGATTGCTTTTTCAACGGTTGACGGTCATTTGAATAAAAAAGAATATGAATTTTTATTTTTTATTGCCAATGAATTGAATATCGAAAAAGGAGGATTCAATGATTTATTTCATCAAGAATTACCAATGTTGTCTTTAAAGAATGAGTCTCGAAGGATTCAACAATTTTATAGATTGGCGCTATTAATGCATAATGACGCGATTGCACAGGGCAAAGAGGCTACAGCGATTAAACAAATTGCAATACGCATGGGGTTGAATCCTGAGGCTGCCAAACGGGTGTTAAAAAAAATAGAGAAATCTCCCGGTACAACTATTGCAACAGATGTGTTATTGAAAATTTTTAAAGAAGAACGCAGCTAGGTCAGCTGTTCTTGTAATCTCTTGATGTCATCACGTAATTTAGCAGCTTGCATAAAGTCCAAATCTTTGGCTGCTTTCTCCATTGATTTTCGTTTTTCACGAATGCGCTTTTCTATTTCTGCTTTTGATAAATATTCTGTTTCTGACTCGGCAGCCGCATTTAAAGTAAGGCCTAATTCATAATCCGCCAAAGGATTCTTAGTAAAAGCACTTTCTATTTTTTTGTTTAGTGCTTGAGGGACTTGGTTGTTCTCTGTGTTGAAATTAATTTGTTTGGTTCTACGGTAATTAGTTTCGTCAATTGTTTTTTGCATGCTGGCGGTGATTTTGTCGGCATACATAATCGCTTTCCCATTAAGATTTCTAGCGGCTCTACCGATAGTTTGCGTAAGCGAACGATGACTGCGTAGAAATCCCTCTTTGTCGGCATCTAAAATGGCCACGAGAGATACTTCTGGTAAATCTAATCCTTCACGAAGTAAGTTTACCCCAATCAAAACATCAAACATTCCTTTTCGTAAGTCTTGCATGATTTCAATTCGCTCTAAAGTATCGATATCCGAGTGAATATAGCGACAACGAATATTAACCTTTGTAAGGTATTTGGCTAATTCCTCTGCCATTCTTTTGGTTAGAGTAGTAACTAAAACTCTTTCGTCTACTTCACTACGCGCATGAATTTCCTCAATTAAATCATCTATTTGATTTAAACTTGGTCGAATTTCAATTACGGGATCTAATAATCCTGTTGGTCGAATAACCTGTTCTACTACAACACCATCCGTTTTTTGCAATTCATAATCCGCTGGAGTTGCCGAAACGTAAATAACTTGGTTTTGCATCGCTTCAAATTCCTCAAACTTCAACGGACGATTGTCCATAGCAGCGGGGAGTCTGAAACCATATTCTACTAGGTTTTCTTTTCTGCTTCTGTCTCCACCGTACATGGCGCTAACTTGCGAAAGTGTTACGTGACTTTCGTCCACCACCATTAAATAATCTTTAGGAAAATAATCTAACAAGCAGAACGGTCTTGTTCCGGGCAGTCTTCCGTCAAGATAACGGGAATAGTTTTCAATTCCAGAGCAATAACCCAGTTCCCGAATCATTTCTAAATCAAAATTAGTACGCTCTTCTAATCGTTTTGCTTCTAAGTGTTTTCCTATTTCTTTGAAATAGTCGACTTGTTTAACTAGATCTTGCTGGATTTCCCAAATAGCACCTTGCAGTACATCTGGAGAAGTCACGAACATATTCGCGGGATAAATTGTTAATTTGTCAAATTTTTCAAGAACCTTAGAGTCTTTTGTGTCGAAACTTTCAATTTCTTCAATTTCGTCACCAAAGAAATGGATACGATACGCTTCATCTGCATAGCTAGGATAAACATCTACCGTATCTCCTTTTATTCTGAAACTTCCGGGATTGAAATCAGCTTCTGTTCGGGAATATAAACTTTGCACCAGTTGATGCAATAATTTAGTTCGTGAAATTATTTGGCCTTTCTCAATAGGGATTAAATTTTTCTGAAATTCCACAGGATTACCAATACCATACAAACAAGAAACCGATGCAACTACCAAAATATCTCTTCGTCCAGAAAGCAACGAGGCAGTTGTTGACATTCTCATTTTTTCCAGTTCTTCATTGATGGATAAATCCTTCTCAATAAAAACGCCCGTAACAGGCATAAAAGCTTCCGGCTGATAGTAATCGTAATAGGATACAAAATACTCTACTGCATTGTTAGGGAAAAACTGTTTGAATTCAGAATACAACTGAGCAGCCAAAGTTTTATTATGTGCCAAAACTAATGTGGGTCTTTGTACTTCCTGAATAACATTAGCCACTGTAAATGTTTTACCAGAACCAGTTACTCCTAATAAATTTTGGAATTTCTCGCCGTCAATAATACCTTGAGTTAATTTTTCAATGGCTTGTGGCTGGTCGCCTTTGGGCTGGTAATCGGATACTACTTGGAAATTCATTTGTATAAGAGGCAATGTTTTATAGCTGCAAAGTTACAAAGTTTATAATCATTCTAATACGAAAGTTAAAACCAAAAAAAAAAACCACCATGCTAAGCATGATGGTTTTTAATATAAAATCATTGTTTTACTATAAGCTGAAACTTAGTCTAGCAAAAATGAATCTTCCGTTTTGTCCAAATTGAGAAACATTTCTTGAATAAGTAAATTGGTTTGAATTTGATAAATCTACTGTTGATGGAGCAGCAGTATAATCAATTGCACCGTTTACTAATCTAGGTCTAATTGCAGTCGTTGGTCCGTAATTAGCATCTGGATAAATATCAAAAATATTATTTGCACCTATAACAACTTTTGCAGATTTAGAAAAATTATATGCAACAGATAAGTCTGTTATAACTTTTCCACCCCAAACTGGATGTTCAGTTTCAACTACTTGTCCATTAATTAGAGCACCTTCAATTCTTCCATCTCCATTTACATCAACTGTATTTGGGTCAGTAACTTGACCAAAATATACATTTCTCAAGAAGAAATCAAATTTATTTACAGAAAGTGAATTCGTTAAATTTGCTTTTACTCTTGGTACGGCTTCTTCTAAATAGATTCTACTAGTCTCAGAATAGTATTTGTTAACTTGTCCGTTAGCTTCTAATATTGGCGAACCATGAATATCACCTACCCTTGTTGTTTTAGAAATAGTTCCAGACAAATCAGTTTTTAAAGTCAATCCGTTTCCTACGTTAGCTTTATGGCTAATAACAACATCAATACCTTTTGATCTAGTGTCAATTGCATTTGCAAAGAATGTTGCTGCAGTAGCATTTGCAGAATCAAACAAAGCGTTTAATTGAGCAGCAGGAGTTCCTGCAGCAGGAGTTCCACCTGGTCTAGAAAACTGATCAGTAAGTACTACTCTGTCATCAATATTTACGATGTAAGCATCTGCAGTTAAAGTAAGTTTTGCTTCTGGAATTTTAGCAGTAAAACCAATACTTGCACTTTGCGACTCTTCTTGTTTCAATTGAGGAATTCCTAATAATTTAGCTGCTGGCGAATCATTACTGAATGTTCCTACTTCAAATGGTACACCACCTACGAATTGAGTAGCAGTAGAATTAAAGTAGATTTGGTGTAATGAAGGAGCTCTAAATCCTGTAGAAATTGCTCCACGTAGATTGATATTGTCTGTTAGTTTGTAACGAGAAGCTAATTTATAGTTTGTAGTTCCTCCAAAATCAGAATAATTCTCGTAACGAAGGGCACCGTTAAGTAACCATTTTTCAGTTACGTCATATTCTAAATCTGCATATACAGCGGCACTATTTCTTCCTTTATCAACGGCATTCACAGGCTTGAAACCTGGGAAAACTTGAGATGATCCAGGTCTAACAGATCCGTAAAAATCAGTTACCTTAATATTATTTGCTGTAGTTCCAGTAACGATTCCTCCGTTAATATCGTAGGTGTTGTAAGATTCCGGTTGACCTTGATTTATTTTGAAGTTTTCATGTCTGTATTCTCCTCCGAATGCTACATTCAATTTATCAAATTTTCTACTTACATCAAAATTGGTTGTGTTTTGAGAAAATCCTAATCCTCCAGCATCAAATTCTGTAGGAGATTTTTCTCTTAAGGTAGCATTTGATGTGTTTTCGATAGTATAATCGAAGGTGTTTTGACCATAAGTGTTACTTAAATCAAAATTCCAGCTTTCAAATATTTTTCCTCTAAGTCCAGCTGCTGCTGAAACATCATTAATTGTAGAGTGTATTTCAGGTAAGAAACCATTTGGATACAAAGCAGTGTATGCTCTTGATTGATTCGGTCTTCTATAAAAACCTGCAGCTTCACCTTCTCTGTAACTAGTACCTCCAAAAGCGTATACTTCAAGATTCTCGTTAATTGGATAAGCTCCATTTAAAAAGAATTGAGCGCTTTGTAGTGAAGATTGACCTACTTTCATGTTGAAAGCACTTCTTTCTAATTTTCTATATGCTAATTCTCCTGCTGTCGCATCAAAATTTAAAGCAGTTTGCATTTGTGAAATAGATGTCGCACCCAATATTGCAGTTTGTTGACCAGCTGTAAAATATCCTACTTGTGGAGCATAAGTCTTAATAAGACCAAGTATTTGAGTAGAATTCGGGGTGTTATTGATATTACCAAATAACGCATTAATGTTAGTTCCTGCTTCAGCAGCTCTTTGTTCAACAGCATTAAATGCATTGAATAGATTACCTGTAGCATCTTTAGCTCTACCTGTTTGTCCTCTTAATTGAAAACTTGCAGTGGCGTTAATGAAACTTTTTTCTTTACCCAAACCTGTTCCGTAGTTCATGTCTATCTGAGCATTATTTCCATCGTTACCACCTCTGTGATCATTTGCTCCTTTTGAAAATTGGCTTCCCGCAAAAAGGGCGATGTCAAATTTATTAGTTGCTTTTTTTACATTGATGTTGATAACACCTGCAATCGCATCAGAACCGTATTGAGCTGATGCTCCATCTCTTAAAACCTCGATTTTTTCGATAGCAAAAGCTGGTATAGCATTCAAATCCGTTCCTACAGATCCTCTTCCTGGAGATCCATTTATATTTACTAATGAAGAGGTATGTCTCCTTTTTCCGTTAACCAATACTAAAACTTGATCAGGTCCTAATCCTCTTAATTGAGCTGGGTCAATATGATCCGTTCCATCAGCTACAGTTGCAGTATTTGAAGTAAACGATGGGGCTACCATGTTCAAAATTTGATTTAAATTTACTTGTGCACCTTGAGAAGAAATTTCTTTCATGCTGATCACATCAATTGGTACAGCAGATTCTGTAACTGTTCTAGGTGCACTACGAGAACCAAGTATCACTACATCTTGCAGTGTTTCTCCACTTTCAGCTAGAGATACATTTACTGTGCTTCCAGTAACTTTTACACTTTTACTTTCAAATCCTATAAAAGAAAATTGTAAAACATCTCCGATAGCGGCAGATATTGCATATTTTCCATCAGCATCTGTTGAGGATCCCTTTGTGGTTCCCTTAACCAGAATTGATGTACCTGGTAAAGGCGCTTTTGTTCCGTCAGTAACGACTCCTGACACTTTAATCTCTTGGGCAGTCAATCCTGCCGAAAAAATTAAGGTTAAAATAAATAATAGTTGTTTCATGGTTTAGTTTGTTTAATTTGATTATTCAAAATTACAACTAAAAAAATCAATATGTTATTTAAATGTTAATTAATAACAAAATAGTAGCTGAATGTTGTTTTCGTTACGCATTATTGAATATTCGTCTGTGTTTATGTTGTTTTTGTGCTAAATTAATTTTTTTCAAACTATTTTTAGTATTGGATTATGTTGGTTTTTAAAGAGTAAATGCTATCAATTTATTTTTTATTTAAAAAAAGACAAGCCCTTTCTTAAATAAAAAAAAGGGCTTGTCTTTTTAAACGTATTTTTCGGTCTACGCGGGGTGTTTATATGTTTTGACAGTCTAATTTAACGGTTCAAACTTCCATTGTTTTTGTTGTGCTTCACTCAAAAAAGTCCAAGCAATTATTCGGCTTGTTTTTTGGCCTTGAGCCATATCAATCGTTTTTATTTCGACAACATTGACCTTGTTCAATGTTTTATAGATACTAGAAAGATGGGATTGCTTTGATACTAAGGTAGTGAACCAAAAACATTGCATAGGATATTTAGCACTTTCATATATCATTTGGGTAATGAAGCCTAGTTCTCCACCTTCGCACCATAATTCCGCATTATGTCCCCCAAAATTCAAAACGGGCTTTGTTGCTTTATTTGCAAAATCGCGAGATTCTAAATTATTCACTTTTCGCAAAGAACCTTTTGTAGCTTCTTCTTGTGATTTGTGAAAAGGCGGATTACAAATCGTGAATGCAAATTTATCTTCGGGTGTAATAATATTTTTAAAAATAAAACGAGCTTCAGTTTGTTGTTGCAGACTTATAAAATCAACTAATTTTGGATTGGCTTCAATTATTTTACTGCAATTCTCAATCGCTTTTTCATCGATATCTGTTCCTACAAAACTCCAGCCGTATTCTACATTACCAATTATCGGGTAAATACAGTTAGCGCCAACACCAATATCCAAGCCTTGAATTGAGTTGCCTTTTGGGATTATGCCATTATTACTGCCAGCCAGTATATCAGCGATATAATGAATGTAGTCTGCTCTTCCAGGAATGGGAGGGCAAAGATAATTTGCGGGAATATCCCAATTTTGAATATCGTAATAAGTAACTAATAATGCGTTATTTAAAGCTTTTACAGCTTCAGGGTCACTAAAATCAATCGTTTCAATATCTTGTTCGTTAATAGAAACATGTGGATTTAATTCTGGGCAGTTTTCTATTAAAAGTTTAAAATCGTAGCGAAATCGGTGTTGATTTCTAGTGTGTAAATTTGTTTTCTCAGTATTCTTTTTAGGTGTCATTTTTTTTATTTCAAGGCAAATATGCAGATTTTTTTTAAAATCAAGATTTGTAGCAAGTTATGTAAAAAAGTATTGCTTTAGTAATTTACTAAAGATTTGTTTTTAATTTTCTGGAATTATAAATTAATCACTGCATTCCATCATCAATAAATCACCTGCGTCATGTTCTATAATTACAATGCCATCTTTTACTACGTGATTGCTACTGCCTGTGCGATAACCAATGGTTAAAGTGTCATTTTGCAAAGGATAAAATAAATTTTCAGAATGGATGCCAGTTACATGTCCTATTGGAATTAGTGAAATAGGGGTATTTGCAGTGTACCACTTTTCGAATCTTTTGGATAGTAAAAAAACTTTTGAATGGTCGTCCAGAATTACAATTTTTAATTTTTCGCGGTAGCGAACAATATTTGTAAGGTTTGTTATCGTATGATCCGTACGTTTTCCTGTTGCCCAAACAACATTTACCGCAGGAATTTTTCTTTCGTACAAGTAATCAAATGCTTTTTCCAGATCTGTTTTGCTTTGGTCTGGGGTATGCACTATTTCAATAGGAAACTGAGATTTTTTGTAATATTCAGCGTCAAAATCTCGGTCAAAATCCCCTAATAAGACATCGACTTTTATATCCAATTTCATTACTCTTTCCATCGCAGAGTCAAGTACAATCACTAATGGTGACCATTCTAATAATTGTCCGAGTAACTCTGGATCGCAAGAAGCGCCATTAGCTATTATTAATGCGGGTTCTTGGTCGTCGCGAACGATGTGGTGTGAGGACATTTTAGAGTGTAGATTTCGGTTTTATTTTTAAACTTTAAAATTAGATTGAAAGACAAACGAATTTTAGTTTTGCAAAGTTAATCAAAATCTAATAAAGGTAACTACTGTATTACGTAGGTTCGTGTGTCCGCTTCACTCACGGCAAAATAGCCTAGTGGGTAATTAGTAGTATTCGTAGTATTGATAATATTTCCTCTAACAGTTGCAGGTGGAGATTGAAAAGGGCCACCGCCATTGCCTCCAGCTATACTTACTATCACATTGATGTAATTATAATAGGCCTTAGAAATTCCGTAATGACTTACAGTGATTTCGTCTCCTGTCTTTAAATCGTCATTTTGTGAAATACTGAAAAATTTGTTGCCTTGAAAGAAAGTGTCTTCATCGGCATAGTAATTTTTCTTTGTTTGATTTGAATAATTGTATTGGTACAGATAATAATTAGTTTCGTTTGCTGGATCTGTATAATAAGTTTTGATTTCAATATTTTTTCCGGTAAATCCACCTTCGTTATTTTGAACGATTTCAGAAATTGGCGATACTGATTTTAATTTTTCTGTAGCGGTATAAGTAGCTCCATTATGTATTACCGTTAGGGTATAGGTCTCATTGATTACAGGAATGAAATTACTGCAAATGTAAACTCCTGTATTAGGGGTTTCGACAAAATTAAATTGGGCATTGGAGCTGTTTGTAATAAATATTGTTGCGCCAGATACGACTGGAATTACAGAGCTAAAATAGCCAGTTGTTGTCGTTAATTTTATTTTTTGCACATTTCCGGAGTTTCCTTTAAGCCAGTTGATAGATGCTTCGATAACTAGTTTTGGAGAGGCAGTATCTAAATTTACATCCACAACTTCTTCACAACTGATAAGTAGAAAGGATAATAGTAGTACTGTATATTGAATTGCTTTTTTCATGTTGTCTGTTTTTAATTTCCGTTTGGAGTCTTAAAATTTAAAATTGTAACTAACTGCGGGTACCATCCCGAAAATAGAAGTTTTTATAGCTTCATTATTTCCGGTATCGTCGTTTCTTCTAAAATTAATGGAAGCCGCATTTTTTCTGTTATATAGATTGTAAATGCTAAAAACCCATTCTCCTTTCCAGTTTCTGCCCTCGTTTTTTCTCGGCGTCAAAGTAGCCGAAATATCAAGGTGATGATAGGTAGGAAGTCGGTTTTCATTTCTTAATCCATAACTTGGAACCGTAATTCCTAGGTATTCGTACTGACCGTTTGGATAGCTCACTGGTTGCCCAGTTTGAAGAGCAAAGTTAGCTCCAAAAGACCATTTCTCATTTAGATTATAAGAACCGGTGACCGCTACGTTATGTAGTTTGTCATAAGTTGAATTGTACCAGTTACCGCCGTTAATACCTGATTCTTCTGGCGTTCTTCCAGGAGTTTGTTGCTCTGATTTTGATAAAGTATAGGAAATCCATCCGTTTAATCTCCCTTCGTTTTTGCGAAGCATAATTTCTAATCCATACGATCTTAACTGGCCGTTCAAAATTATTTGTTCAATGGCTTTATTTGCAATTATATCAGCACCATCGATATAATCCAATCTATTTTTGACCTCTTTGTAATAGGTTTCTACCTCCAGTGAATAGCTGTCGTCTTTAAAGTTCCTGAAGTAACCAATAGCGACTTGGTCGGCAATTTGTGGTTTTATAAAATTATCACTTGGCATCCATACGTCTAGTGGAGTAGGTGACGATGTATTAGATATTAATTGTAAATATTGAGTCATTCTATTATAGCTCGCTTTTATCGCTTGAGCATCGTTTAACTGATAAGAAGCTGAAAATCTAGGTTCCAGATTATTGTAACTTTGAATCACTTCATTCTTGTCGTAGAATTTGGTTCCTATAGGTGTTGCCTTTTCGTAAATTTGTAAATCCGTATTGAAATTTAGAGGGCTATCGTTTTCATAAATATTCACTGTAGATGATCCTAATCTGTAAAATTGGCTGTATCGAAGTCCGTAGGAAAGAGAGAGTCTTTTTGAAACTTCTTGAACCGCACTAATATAGATCGAGGGTTCGAATGCATATTTTTTATCCAATTGGTCGAAATTGATTCCTGAGTCGCTATTAGATGGGCGTATGGTACCTGGATTAAAATCGTAATAGATAGCGTTTACACCATAGTTTAATTTGAATTTATCAGAAATGTAATTTTTAAAATCATATTTAATGTTGTAATTCTTAATGCCAGAATCCCATTTAAATCCAACGAAGTCCAAATCCAATCCATAGTAATAGTCACTGTAAATAAGGGACAGGTTAGAAAACAGTTTGTCTGAGAAAAGGTGGTTCCATCTTAGATTCAAAATTGAATTACCATAAATATTGGTGAAACTTTTGTTTAATGAAAAGACGTCTCGTCCAAAATATCCTGATAAAAACAAATTGTTATTCGGATTCAATTTATAACTCATTTTGGTGTTCAAATCATAAAAATAAGCAGAATTGTTTTTTTGATCTTCAGAAAGTTTTAAAAATAAATGAGCGTAAGAACTTCGACCTCCTATTAAGAAAGAGCCTTTGTCTTTTACTAATGGCCCTTCCAGTAAAAGCCTGGAGGAAATTAATCCTATACCACCATTCATATGGAATCCTTTGCTGCTTCCGTCTTTTTGGTAAATGTCTAAAACAGAAGAAACTCGACCTCCAAAATTAGCTGGAATTCCTCCTTTGTATAATTTTAAATCTTTGATGGCATCAGGGTTGAAAACAGAGAAAAAACCGAAAACATGAGAAGAATTGAATATGGTAGCTTCATCCAATAAAATCAGATTTTGATCTGCACCACCACCACGAACGTTGAATCCAGAAGCTCCTTCGCCTGCGTTTGTTACTCCAGGAAGTAGTAAGAGAGATTTTAGAACATCGACTTCTCCAAGTACAACTGGCATTTTTTTGATGGCAGAAATAGAAAGTTTGTTGAGGCTCATTTCCGGAGAGCGAATAGCGCTACGAGGATTAGTATCGGTAATGATTACTTCTTTAAGTATTTCACCACTTTCAGATAGACTGAAGTTCATTTTTTTGTTTTCAGATAATTCTATTTTTTGAGATTCAATCTGAAACCCGATGTAGCTAATTAAAACTGTGTAAGTAGCTGCGGGGAGAGTTATCGAATAAAAGCCATATTCATTTGTTGTAGTACTTGACTTGATTTCAGGAATGTAAACATTCACGCCAATAAGTGTTTCGTTATTTTTTATATCTGTAATTACGCCGCTAAGTGTAAATTTCTCTTGGGAATAGGAGGAGAGCGTAAATAAAACCCCGACAATTAAGATGATAATTTTCTTGAAGAACATACTATATATTTAGAATTGCAAATTTGGTGTAACGATAAGTGAAATTCGATTAAACAAAGGTTAAAAAAATATTAATAATAAAAAAGACAACCGTTGCGGGTTGCCTTTTAAAGTATAGTTAGTATCGTGAATTAATTAAGCAATTTTAGCTAAAACAGCATTAAATGTTGCGCTAGGACGCATTGCTTTGCTTGTTAATTCAGAGTTAGGCTGGTAATAACCACCAATATCTTGTGGTTTTCCTTGCGCTCCAATTAATTCAGCGTTAATTTTTGTTTCGTCTTCTTCCAGTTCTTTTGCAATAGGAGCAAATATAGCTTGTAATTCCTTGTCTTTGGTTTGAGCTGCTAAAGCCTCTGCCCAATACATTGCCAAATAGAAATGAGAGCCACGGTTGTCTATTTGTCCAATTCTACGAGCCGGAGATTTATCGTTTTGTAAAAACTTCTCTGTAGCTTGATCTAAGGCTTCTGATAAAACCAATGCTTTTGGATTATTATAAACAGAACCTAAATGTTCTAATGAAACGGCAAGAGCTAAGAATTCTCCAAGAGAATCCCAACGTAGATAACCTTCAGAAGTGAATTGTTCAACGTGTTTTGGAGCAGATCCACCAGCACCAGTTTCGAACAAACCACCACCATTCATTAATGGAACGATCGATAACATCTTAGCTGAAGTTCCTAATTCAAGGATAGGGAATAAATCAGTTAAATAATCACGTAAAACGTTTCCAGTTACTGAGATAGTATCTAATCCTTCTTTAGTTCTTTCTAAAGTAAAAATAGTTGCTTCAATCGGGTTTAAAATACGGATATCTAAACCAGTTGTATCGTGATCTTTTAAGTATTTTTCTACTTTTTCGATTACTTTTCTATCATGTGCTCTGTTTTCGTCTAACCAAAATATAGTAGGTACGTTTGTAGCGCGAGCTCTGTTTACGGCTAGTTTTACCCAGTCCTGAATTGGAGCGTCTTTCGCCTGACACATTCTGAAGATGTCTTTTTCTTCAACCGGCTGTTCCATTAAAACGTTTCCTTTAGTATCTGTAACGCGTACAACGCCGTCTGCAGTCATTTGGAATGTTTTATCATGTGATCCGTATTCTTCTGCTTTTTGTGCCATCAAACCTACGTTTGGTACACTTCCCATTGTTGTTGGGTCAAAAGCACCGTTCTTTTTACAGAAATCAATAGTTGCTTCATAAACACCAGAATAACAACGGTCCGGAATCAAAGCGATTGTATCTTGTAATTTTCCCGCTGCATTCCACATTTGCCCAGAAGTACGAATCATAGCAGGCATAGAAGCATCTACAATAACATCGGAAGGAACGTGAAGGTTTGTAATTCCTTTATCTGAATTTACCATAGCTAAACCAGGACCATTTTCAATTGCTTGAGTAATGGCAGCTTCTACTTCAGCTTGTTGAGGCTGACCTGCAATTTTTGCATAAACATCACCTAATCCATTTCTGGTGTCAATGTTTAATTGAGTAAATAAAGTTTTATATTTTTCGAATACGGTTGCAAAGAAAACTTCGACAATAGCAGCAAAAATGATTGGATCTGAAATTTTCATCATTGTTGCTTTCAAGTGTACAGAAAGCAAAACGTTTTCTTTTTTAGCTTCTGCAATTGCGTTAGCTACAAAGCTTTTTAAAGCTTTTAAGTTCATCACTGAGCTATCGATTATTTCGCCCGCCTTAAGTGGAGTACTTGCTTTTAATACGGTAGCCGTACCATCTTTTGCTACGAATTCAATTTTTACGTCAGTAGCTTCAGTAGTAGTTAGCGATTGTTCACTTCCGTAAAAATCACCACTTTTCATAGCTTCTACTTTTGTTTTTGAATCAGCAGACCAAGCTCCCATGGAGTGAGGATGTGCTTTTGCGAAGTTTTTAACCGCTTTAGGAGCTCTACGATCAGAGTTTCCTTCACGCAAAACTGGGTTTACTGCAGAACCTAATACTTTTGAATATTTGGTTTTAATTTCCTTATCTGCTTCGGTTTTAGGGTCTTCAGGGAAATTTGGTATTTTATAACCATGTTTTTGTAATTCAGCAATAGCCTCTTTTAACTGAGGTACAGATGCAGAAATATTTGGTAATTTAATGATGTTTGCTTCAGCTGAAGTAGCTAGTTTTCCAAGTTCAGATAAAGAATCTTCTACTTTTTGATCTTCATTTAAAAACTCAGGGAAGTTAGATAAAATTCTAGCGGCTAGTGAAATGTCTTTTGTTTCCATTTCAATACCTGCTGTTGCAGTAAATGCTTGTACAATTGGTAAAAAAGAATAAGTTGCCAATAAAGGCGCCTCATCAGTTAATGTGTAAACAATCTTTGATTTTTGTGTCATTTTTTTATTTTTATAATCGTATCCTTTGTTAAGTAGGATGTCAAATGTATGGTCTGCTTAAAATTAAGCGAAGCAAATATAAGAAAATCAGACTGAAAATTGACTCGGTTTGACACAGAAATATATGATTTTTCAGATAACTCACGTGTTCGTCTGAAAATGTTATTTTTATTATGGATTGCAACAGTGTTTAAGATTTAAAAAAAAGGCATAAAAAAAGTCCCAACAGTGTTGGGACTTTTATGATAAAGAGATATTTGACTATCTTCTTTTGTCTTTAATTTTTGCTTTTTTACCAGTAAGTTCTCTGAAGTAGAAAATTCTAGCTCTACGAACTGCACCTTTTTTGTTGATTTCAACTTTTTGTAAAGCTGGCAAGTTCACAGGGAAGATACGCTCAACACCTACAGCACCTGACATTTTACGAATAGTAAAAGTTTCTGTGTTAGCAGATCCTCTTCTTTGGATAACAACTCCTTTGAAAAACTGAGTTCTAGTTTTTTCACCCTCTTTAATTTCGTAGTACACAGTGATAGTATCACCAGCTCCGAATACAGGAAAATCTTTTCTTACTACTAATTCGTCTTTAACGAATTTCATTAAATCTGCCATGATAATTTTAATTATGGTTGTGAATCAGAGCAACATACGCGGATCTCGCCAGAGGTTAGTCTAAAGTGGTCGCAAAAGTACTTAAAAAAGTTTAAAGTTTAAAGTTTTTTTTAGTCTAAAGTTGAATCGTTCTGATAAAACAACTTTAAACCTTGAACTTTAGACAAAAAAACTACTCTTCTAACAAATCCGGACGTCTCGTTTTAGTATGTTCGTAGGCCATATCTTCACGCCATTTGTCAATTTTGGCAAAATTACCGCTGGTTAATACTTCAGGAACTTTCCATCCATTATAGTCCGCGGGTCTGGTATATATAGGTCCGGACAATAAGCCGTCTTGAAAACTATCTGTCAATGCTGAGGTTTCATCACTCAAAACACCCGGAATCAATCGGATTAAAGCATCTGATAATACTAATGCACCTAATTCTCCTCCTGATAAAACATAATCACCTATAGAGATTTCTTTAGTGATAAAATGGTCACGCACACGCTGATCTACTCCTTTATAATGGCCACACAAGATGATGATATTCTCATACATGGACATGGTGTTTGCCATTTTTTGATTTAGCGTTTCTCCGTCAGGCGACATATAAATAATCTCGTCGTAGGTTCTTTCGCTTTTCAAATGCGTAATGCAGGCGTCAATCGGCTGCACTGTCATTACCATTCCAGCACCACCACCATAAGGGTAATCATCAACACTTTTTTGTCTGTTGGTTGTGTAGTCCCGTAAATTATGAAAATGAACCTCTACTAATCCTTTGTCAATAGCACGTTTCATAATGGAAGCCTCAAATGGACTTCTTAGCAATTCAGGTAAAACGGTAACAATATCAATGCGCATGATTTTATATCTAAGTTTGAAGGTGCAAAGGTACAAAGTTTTTTTTCAGGAGCTAATCCAGCTATCCATTACAATCTTTTCCTTTTTAAAGAAAATAAGGAAAAGGATTTTCACTTCTATCTGGGCTATTATAGTGTATTTCAACAACGACCAACAATAGTTATGAGATCGTTTTAGTAACTGTTTTTTTTAACTACTTTTATGGCTAGAAATTAATAAATCTTAAAATATGCAATTTTTTTCAAAAATTAATCTGGCAAGCGCAATAGTTGTTTTTGCGGCTTCATTGCAAACAAACACGATTCAAGCACAAAATAATTCGGTTAAAATGACAAATCCTCTTTTACAAAGAAGTACGCTGCAGTATCAAGCTCCCCCTTTTAATTTAATTAAAGACGCGGATTTTAAACCCGCTTTCGAGTATGGTTTAGGAGTTCATGATAAAGAAATAATGGCAATCGCAGATAGTCCTGCTAAACCTAGTTTTCAAAATTCAGTACTAGCCTTAGAAACTTCGGGAGTTGATTTAAAAAGAGCAATGAGTGTTTTTTATAACTTAACGGGTTCTAATACTAACCCAACTTTGCAAGCTTTACAAGCCGAATATGCGCCTATTTTTTCGGGACATAATGATAAAATATATTTAAATAGCAAGTTGTACAAGCGATTCAAAGCACTGGATCTAGCAGTTTTAAAAGGAGAAGATAAAAAACTGACTCAGTATTATTTGCAGAAATTTGAATTAGCTGGTGCTAATTTATCGGATGCCGATAAAGTCAAAATGAAAAAAATTAATGAAGAGCTAGCTAGTTTAGGTACGCTTTTCGGAACGAAATTATTGATTGCCCGTAAAAATGGTGCCGTTTTGTTTGATAACGTTAAGGATTTAGATGGTTTGAGTGCTAATGAAATTGCTGCCGCAAAAGCTAAAGCAACCGAGGCAGGTCATGACGGACAATATTTATTAGGATTATCGAATACAACCCAACAACCGGTTTTGCAAAGCCTTACCAATAGAGCAACTAGGGAAAAAATATTCAAATCGTCTTGGACGCGTGCTGAAAAGAATGACGATGGTGATACTCGCGAGGTGTTAGAAAAAATGGCAAAACTGCGTTTGCAAAAAGCCAACTTGATGGGGAAAAAGAATTTTGCCGAGTGGAAGCTGCAAGATCAAATGGCTGAAACACCAGCAAGAGCTATGGATTTGTTAGCGAAAATTGCTGGCCCAGCGGTTGCTAAAGCAAAAGTAGAAGCAAAAGAAATTCAGGATTTAATTGATGCACAAAAGGGTGGTTTTAAATTAGAACCTTGGGATTGGAATTTTTATTCGGAGCAAGTACGTAAAGCCAAATATGATTTGGACGAAAGTCAAGTAAAACCATACTTTGAGTTGACAACGGTACTAGAAAAAGGAGTGTTTTTTGCAGCCCAAAAAATGTATGGAATTACCTTTAAGCAACGTAAAGATTTGCCTGTATATCACCCGGATGTTATGGCTTACGAAGTTTTCGATAATGATGGAAAATCAATGGCAATATATTATTTAGATTTCTATACAAGAGATAATAAAAATGGAGGTGCTTGGATGAATAGCTTTGTAAGTCAATCTCATTATTTAAAACAAAAACCAGTAATTGTTAACGTTTATAATTTTGCAAAACCAGTAAGCGGAACCCCTTCTTTAATTAGTTTTGATAATGTAATCACAATGTTCCATGAGTTCGGACATACATTACACGGGCTATTTGCTAATCAAAACTACAGCAGCCTTTCTGGAACGTCTGTACCACGTGATTTTGTAGAATTCCCTTCTCAAATTAATGAACACGCTGCTTTAGACCCGGAGGTTTTAAGAAATTATGCACTACATTATGAGACTAAAGAGGTGATTCCTCAAGAGTTAATTGACAAGATTAAAAAAGCAGAAACCTTTAATAAAGGATATGATGTTACCGAGCTTTTGGCGGCATCTACATTAGACATGAATTGGCATAGTGTAGAGAACGAAGCTGATTTTAAACCTACTTTAGTTTTTGAAAACGAAGCGCTTCAAAAATACGGATTGTTAGTAAACGAAGTGCCTACAAGATACCATACGCCTTATTTTGCTCATATTTGGAGTGGAGGGTATTCTGCTGGATATTACGCTTATACTTGGTCTAAAACGCTAGATTATAATGCTTTTGACTGGATGAAAGCTAACGGTGGTTTAACAAGAGAAAATAGTGAACGTTTTAGAAAATACATTTTATCAGTAGGGAATAGTGTAGATCTAAATAAAGCTTTCAAAGAATTCATAGGACACGATATGGAAATCGAACCTTATTTAAGAAACGCAGGGCTTTCAGATAAATAATCGTATTTTAATTTACCAATCAAAATGGCATTCGTAACGGATGCCATTTTTTTTATTTTTTTTGAATCATTTTCTGGAGCAATTTCCAGCTGTCCACTCTATCTATTGTGCCGAACACCTGCACAATAGGATGCCGTTTCCATCTGGGCTAGCACATCTAATTCGGATTATGTTTTGTTTCCAAATTATAAAGTTTCCTTAATATTTTTCATACAAAAATCTTTATGTCTAAATTTACATTTCATCAAAATAAACGTATAAAAGGCCAAAAATGAAATTCAAATTTATTCTTCCACTATTTTTTATAACTCTATTTTCCTTTGCACAACAAGAGCAGTTAAAATGGTTAGATATTAATTTAAGTAATTATGAATATCCTTATCCAGTGCATTTTATCACATTAAATGTGCAGCAACAAGAACTCAAAATGGAGTATATGGATGTGAAGCCAGACAATTATAACGGAAAAAATATTGTTTTGCTTCACGGAAAAAACTTTAACGGAGCCTATTGGCAAACAACTATTGCTGCTTTAACTAAAAAGGGATTCCGAGTAATCGTACCAGACCAAATAGGTTTTGGGAAATCAACAAAACCAGATCACTTTCAATATACTTTTCAACAACTGGCACAAAACACAAAACAAATTTTAGATACACTCGGGATTGAAAAAACAGCTGTTTTAGGACATTCCATGGGGGGAATGGTTGCCACTCGTTTTGCACTACTATATCCTGAAGTTACAGAGAAATTAATTCTTGAAAACCCAATAGGTTTAGAAGATTGGAAACTTAAAGTGCCATATCAAAATGTAGATTGGTGGTATCAAAATGAATTGAAACAGAGTTATGCTGGAGTCAAAAAATACCAGTTAGATAGTTATTATGATGGTAAATGGAAACCAGAATATGACCAATGGGTCAATCTTTTGGCTGGTTGGACTTTAAATTCTGATTTTAAAAAAATAGCTTGGAATTCAGCTCTAACTTATGATATGATTTTTACACAGCCTGTTGTTTATGAATTCCAAAACATAAAAGCGCCAACACTTTTAATTATCGGAACTAGAGATAGAACTGCTTTAGGAAAGCCATTGGTAAGTGAAGAGGTTAGAAAAACAATGGGGTTATACTCCGTTCTAGGGAAAGAAACACAAAAGAAAATACCAAATTCAAAACTTGTTGAGATACCTAATATTGGGCACATGCCACATATTGAAAGTTTTGACAAATTTATTCAGCCTCTCGCTGATTTTCTAGAGAAATAATAAGTAAAGTAAAATTGCAAAATAAGAATAGTACGGATGAGAGTAAATTTATCCTAATTAATAAAATAATATATTATGAGTACAGAAAATATAACAAACGGTCTACAAGCAACTTTAGATAATGCAAGAAACGTATGGGAAGCAAAAGCGCCAGAACAAATTAAAGAAATATACGCTGAAGGAATTGCTGATGTAACACGTCAAAATGTGGTTATAAACGCTAAGAAAAATCATGATATGGCGCCTAACTTTAGCCTTACAAACGCTATAGGAAAAGAAGTGCAATTAAGTGATTATCTTAAAAAAGGACCAGTTGTTTTAACTTGGTATCGTGGCGGGTGGTGTCCTTATTGCAATATGACTTTGCATTATTTGCAAGAGCAATTGCCAAACATTCAGTTAAAAGGAGCTAATTTATTGGCTTTAACGCCTGAGTTACCTGACAAATCAATGTCTACGGTAGAAAAGCACGAATTACAATTTGAAGTATTGAGTGATGTGGGGAACAAAGTAGCGAAGGAATATGGTATCGTTTTTAAATTGACTGATGATGTAGCCGCTTCGTACCAAAAAGGATTTGATTTACATGGTTATAACGGAGACGAATCAGATGAGTTGCCTTTAGCAGCTACTTATGTAATTGATCAACAAGGAAAAATTGTGTACACGTTTTTAGATGCTGAATATAGAAATAGAGCTGAAGCTGATGATATTTTGGCAGCACTTGATGCGATTCAGAAATAATACCAAACAAATTTATAATTTTGTTCAAATCCCTCCGGTATAATTAGGTCAAAGTTTTATTTACTACCCTCAAAAGTGAAAATCTTCTGGGGGTATTTTAATTAATAAAAGTAGTTTTTTTATGTTAAAATTATCTTTTGTTTAGAACAATAATCTAAATACACAACGTAATTTTGCGCGATGAATTTATCAAAGAAAAATGTCTTGTTTATGGCAGCGGCTACGGGACTTATAGTAGCGAATTTATATTATTGCCAACCCTTAATAGTTTTAATAGCAGACGAATTTAAAATTCCTCATGCTGATGCAGGAACAATAACTTATCTTACTCAAGCTGGCTATGCTATTGGCTTGTTTTTTATGGTTCCGCTAGGAGATAAATTAGAACGTAAAACACAAATTTTATATACCACTTTTGCTTCTGTAATTGCTTTAATTATTGCTGCTACAGCACAAAGTTATTTTATTTTAGAAATTGCCTCGCTTTTAATCGGAATCACATCTATCGTTCCGCAGCTTATTTTGCCGCTCGCGGCGTCATTAAGCGCTCCCGAAGAACGAGGTAAAGTAGTAGGGACAATCATGAGCGGACTATTAGTAGGAATATTATTATCGCGAACATTGAGTGGTTTTATAGGTGAGGTTCTAGGATGGCGCGCCATGTTTTGGATTGCCTCAGGATTGTGTTTGCTATTGTTTTTTATCATAAAAAAACAATTTCCTTATAATAAACCTGTTTTTAATGGTTCATACGGGCAACTGATTGGTTCGCTTTTTACTTTAATTAAAGAACAACCTTTATTACGAGAGGCTACTTTGATTAATGTATTTAGTTTTGCTCAATTTGGGGCTTTCTGGACCACGATGGTTTTATTACTCTCGGCAGAACCGTTTAATTTTAATAGTGCAACTATTGGTTTATTCGGAATCGTCGGGGCTTCGGGAGCTTTGGCAGCTCCTTTGGTTGGGAAGCTAGGAGATAAGGGAAGTTCCAGAGTTGCGGTAGGTTACGGTTGTATGCTGATCACCTTGAGCTTTATGATTTTTTATTTCTCAGGTACAAGTGTCATCGGAATCATTTTCGGAATTATATTTATAGATATTGGTTTACAAGGGGTACATATCTCAAATCAGACCCGTGTTTATTCGATAATGCCGGAAGCAAGAAACCGTATGAATACCGTATTTATGTCTTTTAGCTTTTTAGGAACAGCAGCAGGTTCGGCCTTTGGATTGTTTTTATGGCAATTTGGTGGCTGGCATGCGGTAAGCTTAGGTTGTTTGTTATTATCAGCATTAGCGTTGTCAGTGTACGCGTATACCTATAAATCAAAACGGAAAGCATTAGAAAGCATCAATGAATAAAAAATTAATTCGTAAATTTGCACTTCAATAAAAATTATACAACAATGGAAAATGGAATATATGCTAAATTCAACACTGCAAAGGGGTCGGTTTTAGTAAAATTAGAGCACGAATTAACACCAGGAACTGTTGGTAACTTCGTAGGATTAGCTGAAGGAAACTTAGAAAATAAAGTAAAGCCACAAGGAACAAAATTTTATAACGGATTGAAATTCCATAGAGTAATTCCTGATTTTATGGTTCAAGGTGGATGTCCACAAGGAACTGGAACTGGTGACCCTGGATATAAATTTGATGATGAATTTCACCCAAGTTTAAAACATGACAAACCGGGAATATTAGCTATGGCTAATTCAGGTCCTGGATCAAATGGTTCTCAATTTTACATTACACACGTTCCTACTTCTTGGTTAGACGGCAAGCATACTGTTTTTGGACATGTAGTAGAAGGACAGGATGTTGTTGACGCTATTGCTCAAGGTGATGCTTTGGAAAGTGTTGAAATCGTAAGAGTAGGAGAAGAAGCTGAGAAATGGAATGCTATTGAATCTTTTATTACTTTCAAGGGAGCACGTAACAAACGTGATATTGCTTTGAAAGCAGATGCTGAAGCTGCAATGGAAAAACTGGCTGCTGGGTTTGAAAAAACTGAAAGTGGTTTACGTTACCAATTCATCCAAAAAGGAGAAGGTAAAAAAGCAGAAAATGGTAAAACAGTTTCGGTGCATTATACTGGACAACTTCCTGATGGAAAAGTTTTTGATAGTTCATACCCAAGAAAGAAACCAATTGAATTTCCATTAGGACAAGGAAATGTGATTGAAGGATGGGACGAAGGTATTGCTTTATTGCGTGTAGGTGATAAAGCACGTTTCGTGATTCCATCTCATTTAGGTTATGGATCTCGTGGTGCTGGAGGAGCAATTCCACCAAATGCTACTTTGATCTTTGACGTAGAATTAATGGACGTTAAATAAATTTTAGTATTTAGTGATCAGTTTTTCAGTGATCAGCTTATATAATTCAAAATCCCATCTCGTGTAAAACGAGATGGGATTTTTGGTTTAATAGACATTTTTAATTTTCCACTTCCCTCTAACCTTCAGTCTTATTTCCACTTAATATTACATCCAATGCTCGGTTTCTGTTCGGGATTCAGCGCACGGTTGTACACAACGCTGTCAATAGCCCCGCGCAAATCGCTACCGCTTAAGGGAATTCCGTTTCCGGGTCTGCTGTCATCCAGTTGTCCGCGATAGACTAATTTGTCCTGGCTGTCATATAAAAAGAAGTCAGGAGTGCAGGCGGCATGGTAGGCTTTAGCTACTTCCTGTGTTTCATCATACAAATAAGGAAATTCAAAATTATTTTCAAAAGCAAATTCCGTCATGAGTTCTGGCGCATCCTGCGGATAATTCACTACATCATTACTCGAAATTGCAATAACCCCAAGTCCTTGAACGCGATAGTCATTAGCAATCATAACGACCTCTTCAATTACATGAAGGACAAACGGACAGTGATTGCATATGAATAGTACTAAGGTTCCTTTTTCCCCTTTTAAATCGGCAAAAGAAAACGACTCTGTTCCGGATGTCATGTCTTTCAGATAAAATTCGGGAGCTTTCGTTCCCAGAGCGGCCATATTTGATGGAGTTCGTGACATTGATTATTCTTGTTTTAGATTACAGGTTTAAAGTTAAGGAAAAAGGTTTGCTTTTAGTCTTAAATGATTATTTTTAGTTTTTATAACGCATTGGAATAAAACTATAATTTAAGATGGAGAATAATTTAACGTGGCAAGAATTTGAAAGAGTGGCAATGTACGTGGGCACCATCGTGGAAGTTAATGATTTTCCGGAGGCTAGAAAACCGGCATTCCAACTCACAATCGATTTTGGAGAAACTATTGGAGTCAAGAAAACTTCGGCACAAATTACCAAACGCTATTCTAAGGCCGATTTACTCCACCGTCAGATCGTTGCCGTAATTAATTTTCCAAAAAAGCAAATTGGCAAGTTCATGAGCGAATGCCTCGTGCTTGGCGCAGTCGGAGAAGAAGGAGATGTGATTCTGTTGGCGCCCGACTTCAAAATTGAAAATGGGCTCCGAATCGGTTAACAAGTACATACTTCCCTTTGATTGTAAAATATATTAAACATTATAATACTTGCTTCTATTAAAGGGTATTATTTATATAATTAAAGCTTCAATTATAGAAATGTTAATGTGTTAACAATTAGTATTTTAAATTAAAATTTATCGTAAATTTACTTTAGGTTTGATTATATGCGGCATAGATTTTTTACGCTTACTTAAATAATTATTAATCTGGAATCAAAGCTTTGATAAGGATTACAGCTTTCTAGCTGATATTATCAAAGTGATTGTCACTGATAAAATAGGATGTCTACACTTATTACGCTGCTGAAATTGATTTAAAAAAACATATGCTTCACATTAAACTGGTTGGAAATCAAGTGTTGGAAGCATTCGCATTTGGAGTATAAAATAGAAATAACTATATAAATCTAAAGTCTGATTACAATGGAAAAGCAAAAAATGATTGAGGTATTGCAATTTTGTGCTGCACAATGTACACATTGTTATGATGCATGCCAATTAGAAAAGGAAATGGATATGAGTGCATGTATGATGCATGATCAGGACTGTGCTGATTTATGTCGTTTGACAGCGCAAGTATTGGATAGAAAATCAGAGAATATAGATATCTTTTTAAAAACATGTTTAGTGATGTGTGAAAGATGCGCCTCTGAATGCGAAAAGCACCTGAAAATGGAGCATTGTGAAAAATGTGCTGAAGCCTGTCGTAAATGTGCAGAAATGTGTCATGAATATGAATTGGCGCATAGAGAGTAGTGCTGTCAACTTAAAGCATATGCTCTAGATACTAAAGAAAGTGTTTTACCCCAAAGCATTAATGAAAAAGAATTCATGACAGCAGTCAAACTATATATTGTTTAGTTTGGGGAACTGATGAGTTTGTGTAAAAAAAGTAAGGCGACGTAATAAAACAAAATAGCTACTTTTATGACGGTAGCTATTTTGTGATGTTAATGCAGGCTAATCACTTTTGTAATGTGCCACTTGGCATTTTTGTACTGCCACATTATTATAAATTTACTGGCGTTTGACGGTGTTCCAGATGGCTCTTGATTGTTGTGGAATTTATGTAATCCTATTTCTACTGCGCCATAATCTTTGATTGGGTATACTTCAATACTTCCTGTGACTAATTCTCTGGTTACTTTACCACAGATATTTCTTTTGGTAGCGTCTAGAAGCTCTTGCTTTGAAGTCATCAATCCTCCTTTATCATGATAAAATTCTAGACTATCCGCATATATTGCAGTCTGCGCATCCATGTCGCAGTTGTTGTAGGCTCGAAAAAAAGTACTGTCCATACTGATGATTTCATCATACAATGCTTGGTCATCTATAGTATAAGTATAGTCTTGTTCGCGGGTAGGAATGTGCTTCGAAGAGCAGGCGGATAGAAACAGAACAATCAACAAGAAAGGGAAAAGGAAGGTTTTTATGTTTATCATAACTTCAAAGTATTTAATATTTAGTACTTTTTAACAGTGCCGAATTTAGAAAAAGAACAATGATTAGAGAATTTTAAAAATAGTGTTGTAATTCCGGTCTAGCTTTCTTGTGCAATTTGCCAGATGCTCATTTTTATTCGAGTTGTGAAACCTAATTTTTCATATAATTTTACGGCACCGATATTAGCTTCTGCA
Organism: Flavobacterium gillisiae; assembly: GCF_900107635.1. Lineage (GTDB taxonomy): Bacteria > Bacteroidota > Bacteroidia > Flavobacteriales > Flavobacteriaceae > Flavobacterium > Flavobacterium gillisiae. Next base: position 194,769 of record NZ_FNRD01000008.1, on the reverse strand, counting down.
ACGTGTAAGAAAGGAATTTTGTTTTGCTCCAAAATAGCATTGACAGCGTGCGCCACAAGTTGTTTTGCATAGCCCTTTCCTGTGTGTTCTGGATGTGTAATAACAGCACTCACTTCTATGAAATTATCCATTTGCATGCGTTCCCCGGTTATGGCTACGAGTTGGTTGTTTTTAAAAATACCGTAATAATTACCTAAATCAGCTGTTTTGGATTTGAAATATTCTGGGTAAACGATTTTTACTAATGCCAAAAGTGCTGGTCTATGACTTTCGTCCAATTTTACAATTTCGTCAGTATAAGTCAAGTTGATTTTATCACTAACAATCATTTGTAAACACAACAATTCGTCTTTAAACTGTAGTGATTTAGGTAGGTTTGGTTTTGCACCAAATATAAAAAAAGAAGGAACTAATTTGGCGTAAGCCAATAAATCATCTTCATTATTAGAGAGTTCATTAAACGCACCAAAAGCACAATAGTCGGGATTATAAAAACGGGTTGTATTGTAATTAAATGCTAAGTTTTTATGGCTTTCCGCCAAGGAATACCAAACGGGGTTGTCTAGTTTATATTCTTCGTTCATCGTTTGATTTTATTATTCGATTGGTAAGCTTTGGTTTTGTCCCCATTCAGTCCATGAGCCATCATAAACCGCTTTTGGGTTCGTATCTCCAATAAGTTCATAGGCGATCAAATCAATACAAGCCGTTACTCCAGAGCCACAACTAAAGTATAAAGCGCTGTTTTGTTGCGGTAGTATTTTAGTCAATTCTTCTTTGGATAGAAATTTTCCATCACTTAATAAATCGGAGTACGGAATATTAATTGAACCAGGAATATGTCCGCTGCGTAATCCGGCTCTTGGTTCTTTGGTTTCGCCTAAGAAACGATCACTAGAACGTGCATCTATCAAGACCGCTTCTTTTGATTCGATATTAGCTAGAATTTGCTCTGTGGTTTTTACCATTTCGGGTTTCAGTTTTGATTCGAAATCGCCACTTTGATATGTTCTTTTTTCGGGTTTTTCGAGCGGCAGATTCTCTTTCGCGTAAGCGGGAAGACCACCATCGAGAACCCAAACATTTTCATGCCCCATAAGCGTGAATAACCACCACGCTCTGGGACTCGTGTATATGCCTACGCTGTCATAAACGACTATTTTACTGTCTTTGTTAATGCCTAGTTTTTGAGCCGCTTTTGCAAAAGTATCAGCAGTAGGAACGGTATTGGGTAATGAATTTGCAGTATCGCTGAAATCATTTTTAATATCAAAAATACGCGCACCTTTTATTTGAAGATCTTCAAATGGAGACTCGTCTTTGTTTTGATTTGCTTTTTGAGAGGCATCTAGTATAATTAAGTCTGCATCTTCAAGATGTTCCTTGAGCCACTGAACAGATACTATTGGATTTTTCATGATTTTTATATTTCGTTGGGTTGTGTGTTATTTTTTCGCTTGTTCCATTTCCAGATTTCAATCCAAAGTACCGAAACGGCACTTACACCAATACAAATCGCGATTTGATCTAGTTGCAATGGAAGAACATCAAAGAAACGTGCAATTGGACTGATATATACAATCATAGCAAGGAACAATAAGGTCAGTGAATTAGCAATCAGCATCATATTGTTTTTGTTTTTCAAGGAGGCAAAAACAGAATAATAAAAGGAACGATTTACTAAGGACAGAATCACATTCGAAAATACTAAAGTGGCAAATACCATTGTTCGTGTGAGCTGTTCATTACCTCCATTTTGTACGGTTAATTGGTACACAAATAAAACTCCTATAGTAATCCCGATTCCTTGCACGATACTTATTCCTAATTCTTTTAGCGATAAGAAGGTACTGCCTATTGGTCGAGGTGCTTGTTGCATAGCATTTTTTTCGGCAGGTTCATTTTCATACACAATGGAACACATCGGCCCCATGACTAATTCTAAGAAAATGACGTGAACAGGCGTGAAAATATCAGGATAAATCCAACCTAAAAATAAGGGTAAGGATACTGTTAGTATTATTGGAATATGAATGGAAACGATGTAGCGTATTGCTTTTTTAAGATTGGAATAGATGCGTCGTCCAGCGGCAACGGCAATAATCATTTTTGATAAATCGTCATCTACTAAAATTAGATCTGCGGCTTCTTTTGCAATTTCAGTTCCCTTTTTTCCCATGGCAACACCTATATTAGAGGCTTTCAATGCAGGTCCGTCATTTACACCATCGCCAACCATCGCTACCACTTGATTGTCTTTTTTTAAGGCATTCACAACGGCCAGCTTGGCTTCTGGAAACATGCGGGTTAAAAGGGTTGTGCCGTGAATGGCTTTTAGCATTTCGACTTCGTTCAGTTTCATGAACGCTTCACCTTCCATTACGATATCGGCATTTTTAATTCCTGCTTTTTCAGCAATGGCTTTTGTGGTTATCGTATTATCTCCTGTGATAACTTTTACCTGTATACCAGCTTCATAAAATTGTTGAATTACGCTTTGTATGTTTGCTTTAGGAGGATCGTAAAAAACCACCAAGCCCATGAAATGAAAGGGTAATTCCTGTTGGTCTTTTGGATAACTATTTTCTGCATAATCAGAATAAGCAACGCCAAGGATACGATAACCATTGGATGCCAATGTAATTATTGTGTCTTGGATTTGTTTTTTTTGTTCCGTGTTGAGGTTGGATACTTTTATAATGGTTTCCGGGCCACCTTTGGCAGCAATAATTCGCTTGCCTTCCCTATTCTCAAAAACGTGCGTCATCATGGGCGGTTTCCCTTCAAGCGGATATTCATGTACCATGGAAAACTGTCTGCGGGTGTCGTTGGTTGTGGTTTTCGCATATTCCTTATGCAGCGTTTTTTCCATTGGATCAAAAGGCACAGGTTCGCTCGCCCACATTGCGATTTCAATAACTTTTTTGGCCTCTTCTGTATCCCACTGCTCCTTTTCGTATAATTTATCGGTGCTAAAAGTGTAAACGGATTGCAGACTCATTTTGTTTTGGGTCAGCGTTCCTGTTTTATCCGTACAAATGATTGTAGCACTTCCCAAGGTTTCCACCGTTCTGATTTTTTTGACTATGACACCTTCTTTCATTAATCGCCAAGATCCCAAGGCCATGAAAGTAGTAAATGCCACTGGAATTTCTTCGGGAAGAATGGACATTGCTAGGGTCAGTCCTTTTAGTAAACTGGTTAAGATATTTTGTGTTTTCCAAAAATAAACGCCCCAAACCAATAGGAAAACAGCAATACCCATAATAGCCATCACTTTTACAAATTTTTGAATCTGAACTTGTAATGGTGTAGGTGTTTCTTTGATGTTTTGTAACGAGGCACCTAGTTTTCCAACTTCTGTATTAGCGCCAATTTTAGTTACTCTGTAAACCGCTAAACCAGAAGCGACTAAAGTCCCACTAAAAACAGATTTCAATTCCGTTTTTTCTGATTTGAAAACAGCATAGGGTTCACCGGTCAGTAGGGATTCATTAACAGAAAAATCATTGCTGTGTATAATTTCTCCATCCGCATTAATCGTGTTTCCTTCCTGAGCAATTACTAGATCATCGATGACAATTTCTGCAGTGGGAATTCTTGTTGGTTCTCCATTTCGCAAGACTGTACTCAACGGCTCATTCAATTTTTCTAAAGATTCCATTGCAATCCGACTGCGGTTGTCCTGATAAAAAGAAATTCCAGAGACGGCAACTATTGCAGCCAGCATAAAGTAAGCTTCGCTATTTTGTCCCATGACAAAATAAATGATTGATACGGCTATTAACAATAGCAACATGGGCTCTTTGAATAACTCAAAAAGAGCGATCCACCATTTGTGTTGTTGTTTGTGAATTTGTTTGTTCTGACCAAATTCATCCCGAGAAGTTTGAACTTCGGCATCGGTCAAGCCTACGATATTTTCAGGAATATTAATTTCTATTGACATAGTTTTGGGAATAAATACTGCTACTCAAATATAAGATTTTTAGTCGTAGTATCCCTGTTATAGTCATTGGTTTATGAAACAAAAGAGTATAATCCGAGCATGAAATTCAAATTATGCTTTTTCGGTGGTCATGAAGATAAAATAAAGACCAATTAAAATACTTGCAAATGCAGTTACTAGAAAAGCGGTGTCCGCGCCAAAGTGGTACCAAATCAATCCTGCCATGGAACTGGCGAGCATAGTGAAAAAGCTTTGAAAAGCAGAATATGTGCCGATAGCGGTCGCAGTATCCTTTTCGTTCGAAATATTGCTGATCCAAGCCTTGGAAACGCCTTCTGTTGCTGCAGCGTAGATTCCATAAAGCGCAAAAAGTCCTGCGAAAACATAAATGTTCTGTTTGAACCCCATGCCAAAATAGACAATCGAGAAAATAGTTATCCCGAAAACTAGCATTTTCTTTAAACCTATTTTATCAGCTAATATTCCTATTGGAAAAGCAAATAAGGCATAAACGAGGTTGTAAAAAATATAAATACCAATAACCAGCGTATCACTTAATCCAGATTCTTTGGCTTTAAGCAGTAGGAAAACGTCGGAGCTGTTAAATAAGGTGAAAGCTAAAAGACCGATTACGACTTTGCGGTACATAGGAGGACTTGATTTCCAATAGCCCAAAAACGAGAAGAAAGGAGTTGCTTTTTTATCTGTCGTAATTGTTCTTTGTTTTTCCTTTAACAAAAAGGTAGCGGCTATAGCCAAAAGTCCGGGAATGAACGCGAGGTAGAATAGGGTAACGTAATTTTCAGGATAAAAGTAAAGGTATAGCAAGGCTAATGATGGGCCCAAGACAGCGCCCAATGTATCCATCGAACGATGAAAACCAAATATTTTTCCTTTGGTTTGCGGAGTCGCTTCGTCAGAAAGGATGGCGTCTCTTGCCCCGGTTCGGATTCCTTTTCCAAAACGGTCGATGGTTCTTGCAAAGAAAATCCAAAGCGGATAAACGAATAGTGCCATCATGGGTTTTGAAATGGCACTAAATGCATAGCCCAGTTGCACAAACGGAACTCTTTTTGCGGTTATATCAGATCGCTTTCCAAAATAGCCTTTACTCAATCCTGCTGTAGCTTCTGCAACACCTTCGAGAATCCCAATAAGTACAATTGAAAAACCAATTGACTTTAAATAAATGGGCATGATGGGGTATAACATTTCACTAGCCGTATCAGTAAATAGGCTTACTAGAGACAAAATCCAGACGTTACGACTGATGTTTTTCAAAATAGGATGGATTGAAAATTATGTCCTATAAATGTAAAAAAAATGTCTGAAAATCATATGACTTTCAGACATTTAAAATAATGTTTGTATTGGAACAGATTACCTTCCTAAATGAATTCGATTACGATTTTTGAATTTCGTTTGCGTCATTTTTAACTGTAGTTTCTTCAATACTTTTTGGTCGGTGCATCACCACTTGTGGAAACGGAATTTCTATTCCTTCCTTGTCAAAGGCCACTTTTAGTCTTTTGCGAAGCTCTCCAGTTACCTCCCATTGTCTACTAGGTAATGTTTCTCCTAATATTTTTAGCATAATCGAAGAATCAGCAAAATCATTTACTCGCAAGAATTGTGGTGCAAGTATAATTGCGTCTTTCCATAATGGGTCAGTAGCGATTTCGTTTCCTACTTTGTTAATTACCGTAATGACATGCTCTAAATTCGAACTATATCCAACACCCATGTCTAAGTTAATGCGAGAAAAATCTTTGGAAAGATTAGATACTTTTTTTATTTCGCCATGAGGAACGTGATGAACGGTTCCGTCTAAGTCTCTTAACGTTGTTTTTCTTAAACTGATCTCTTCAACAGTACCGCCTGCATTATCAAAATTTACAATATCACCAACGCGGTATTGATTTTCAAGAATAATAAAAAGACCAGAAATAATATCTCTGATGAGGTATTGACCTCCAAAACCAAATGCTAGTCCTACAATTCCGGCTGCAGCCAAAATAGGCGCAATCTCGACTCCAAATTCTTGAAGCACCATCAAACCAGCGATGGTCATTAAGCCAATTTTAGAAGTAGTAGTAAATATCTGGATTAGCGTGTTTTCTCTTTTTTCTTCGGCATCTTTAGAAGAAATCCCGTCAGGTCTTACAGCAATTCTTACTGCTTTTTCGATAAAAGTTATAATAACCTTATTTAGAATTAAAGAGCCTATGACAATAAATACGATTTTAAGTCCGCTGGTTAATAGCCATGGGATAATTAGTTCAGCGTATTTGTCTGTGTATTTCATTAAAATCTCCTGCATGTCTTATATTTTAAGTTGTAAAAAGGGTTTTGTAAATATGTAAAAAGTCCAAAAACCATCTGATTTTTGGACTTCTTGCTTAAGTAAGTAAAATATTTAATTTAGAATTATAAATTAAATGTCATCAAAATCAATATCTGTAAAACTAGATATATTCGGCAATGCTTCATCTGCGGTTACTTTTTCAGTAGCATATTCTTTTTTGAAATCTTTTTGGTGTCTCTCTGAAATTACTTCTTCGCCTTTGTGGTTCAAAACATAAGAAGTCATATCGCCAAGAATTTCTGCGAAAGCAGAAAAATCTTCTTTGTACAAATATATTTTATGCTTTTTGAAGTGAAACGATCCATCTTCTTCAGTAAATTTTTTGCTTTCAGTAATCGTAATATAATAATCATCTGCTTTTGTTGCTCTTACATCAAAGAAGTAGGTTCTTCTTCCAGCACGTAAAACTTTAGAAAATATCTCTTCTTTTTCTAACATGTCATTTTCTCTCATAATCCTTTCTCTCAATTTATGGTTGTTAAATCGTAACCAAAAATCATAAAAATATATGTATTAAACAACAATTACTGCAATTCTTTTTCTGAAAGTTGTTTTAAATATAAGGAGGCATAATAGCCCTCTTGATTTACTAACTGGTTATGAGATCCTTGTTGAATAATTTTACCTCCATCGATAATAATAATCTTGTCAGCATTCTTAGCAGAGGAAACCCTATGACTCACAATAATAGTTGTTTTGTCTTTACAGATTTCGTTTAGATTATTCAAGATTGTTTCTTCGGTTTCGGTGTCAACAGCTGATAAACAGTCGTCAAGGAGTAAAATTGGAGGGTTTTTAATAATCGCTCTGGCAATAGAAACTCTTTGTTTTTGTCCTCCTGAAAGTGTAATCCCTCGTTCACCCAGAACGGTGTCGTATTGTTTGTTGAATCCTACGATATTATCATGAACCACGGCACTTTTTGCAGCAGCGATTACCTCTTCATCAGTAGCATCTTCTTTACCAAATTTGATGTTGTTTTTTATAGAATCTGAAAACAGAAAAGCATCCTGTGGAACTATCCCAATACTGTTTCTCAAATCATTAAGATTTAAAAGACTGATCTCCTGATTGTCAATGGAGATTTTTCCATCAGTTACATCATATAGACGTGAAATCAATGATAGAATGGTTGATTTTCCAGATCCTGTTTTTCCCAGAATTGCTAATGTTTCCCCTTTCTTTACAGTGAAAGAGATGCCTTTAAGTGCCTTTATATTCGTGTCTTCATAAGTATAGCTTACATTTTCAAATGAAATCGAGCCGTTTATGATTGATTTATTCGGATTCTTGTTTTTTATTTCGGGTTCGATTTTTAGGAATTCATTCAAACGTTTTTGGGAAGCTTCTGCTTCTTGAACCATAGAGGAAACCCATCCTAGCGAAGCTACGGGCCAAGTAAGCATGTTCACATACAAAATAAATTCGGCGATTGTACCGATACTTTTAATTGTACCTTCAATATACATCAATCCACCAAAGTAGATTACAACCAGGTTGCTAATTCCGATAAGAGCCAACATTAACGGACCGAATAAAGACTGTACTTTGGCTAAGTTTAAACTTTTGCTTTTGCTTTCTTTGGCCAAGGACACCATGTTGTTTTGGTGTTGGTCTTCTAGTGAATAGGCCTTGATTACTCGGATACCTGAAAATATTTCTTGGGAGAAACTAGATACTTTCGATAAATATTGTTGAAAAACAGTACTTCTCTTATTGATTTCTGAACTTAATTTGAAAATACCATAAGACAATAGAGGTAAAGGAAGAATCGTGTATAGAGTCAGACGAGGAGAGACATTGTACATGTACACAATAACGATTGTGAAACGGATAATCGTATTGATGGAGTACATGACGGCGGGCCCCACATACATTCTCACTTTTGAAACATCCTCGCTAATGCGATTCATTAAATCTCCTGTGCGATTCTTTTTGTAAAAGTTTTGTGATAAATTTTCATATTGCCTGAAAACTTCATTTTTTAGATCAAATTCAATGTGACGCGACATAACGATTAGTGTTTGTCTCATTAGAAAAGTAAGGAAACCAGCAATTATTGTGGTTGCAATGATCAACAAAATATTCGAAAGTAACTCTTCTCGAATTACTGATGCCGAGATATTTTTGTCTTTAGAAAACGCTTCAATAACTTTAAAAGAACTACTGATCAATTTAGGAGTGAACAGCATGAAGATTTGTGCGATGATTGTGAAGATAATACCCAGTGAAAAACTGTATTTGTATTTGACGAAGTATTTGTTTAAATAAAGTAATTCTTTCATTTTTTTAAGATATTCTGTATTGTAATCGTTTTAATTTTATGATTTTTTTTAATTTTCCACTAATTTTCAATTTTGCTTTTACAGCCTTGAATTGTTGAATTGGTAAATTTTATTAAAAATATCGATAGATATTCATTTTTTGTGTAATTTTGACTTGTCTTTTTGACAAATTCATAATTTTATCACTATAAAAATTAATACTATGGATGCAACTTTCACAACAGGAAAGGAACTTCAAAAAATGGATCCCGTTTTTGGACAATTATCATTTGATGATCACGAACAGATTGTATTTTGCAACGACAAAGATACGGGTTTAAAAGCAATTATTGGTATTCATAATTCGGTTATGGGACCAGCTTTGGGAGGAACCCGCATGTTTAATTATGCTAATGAGTGGGAAGCATTAAATGACGTATTGCGTCTTTCGCGTGGAATGACTTTTAAGGCAGCAATTACAGGACTGAATATTGGAGGAGGAAAAGCCGTTATTATGGGCGATGCCAAAACTCAGAAAACACCTGAATTGATGCGTAAGTTTGGTGAATTTGTACATGGTTTAAGCGGAAGATATATTACTGCAGAAGATGTAGGAATGGAAACTAGAGATATGGATATCGTTCGCGACGTTACTCCTTATGTTACTGGAATTTCTGAAGAAAGAGGAGGAGCGGGAAATCCATCGCCCGTTACTGCTTATGGAGTGTACATGGGAATGAAAGCGGCTGCAAAAAGTAAATTTGGATCAGATTCTCTTGCTGGAAAGAAGGTATTGGTTCAAGGAATTGGTCACGTGGGTGAAACTTTGGTGGATTATCTAACTAAAGAAGGAGCCATTGTTACGATTGCTGATATCAATGAAGAAAAGCTATATGAAGTAGGAACTAAATATAACGCTACTATTTATACTGGAGCTGATTTATACACGGCAGATGTAGATATCTACGCGCCTTGTGCGATGGGAGCAACTATTAATGACGCTACGGTTCACAAAATAAAAGCAAAAGTAATTGCTGGCGCTGCTAACAATCAATTAGCAAACGAAGATGTTCATGGTGCAATTTTGCAAGAGCGCGGTATTTTATATGCTCCTGATTTCTTGATTAATGCTGGTGGAATCATTAATGTTTATGCTGAATTAGCGCATTATGGTAAAGAAGAAATCATGCGTAAAACAGAGAATATCTACAATACAACCTTAGAAATTATTGATTATGCTGTTGCTAATGGAATTACGACGCATCATGCGGCGCTTACCATTGCTCAAAACCGCATCGATCAAAGAAAAATAGAGAACAGTAAAAAGTAATTTATTTTTTAATAAGTTAAGAGTCACAGTTTTCAGGATAGCATTGAAAACTGTGACTTTTTTAGTATAAACGAAACAAAATTAGCAGCAAAATCTTTATTTGATGTTTTAATTTTATTTTGAAAAAGGAAATGCTTATTTTTGCAAACTAATTTAATAAAAGTTCTTACAAGGTGGTAAATAGAAGACACATTCGCGTTAAAGTCATGCAGTCCATTTATGCAATGCATCAAAACGGTTCTGATAATCTAGAAAAAGAAGAGAAATTCCTTTTTTATAGTATCGACAACATTCAAGATTTATACCTTACAATGATTTCTTCCTTATCGGAAATATGTAAAAAAGAATCAGAATTTTTACATAAATCAAGTCTTAAGCATCTTGCAACTCCTGAGGAGCGTAAACCCAACGAAAAATTTATTAAGAACAGCATCTTTCAAATTCTTGCCGAAAACAATTCTCTTAGCATCGCTATGGAAACGCGTAAGATTGACGCTTGGACTTTGAATGACGATTATATTTTGTTGTTGCTCAACGCTATCAAAGCAAGTAAGTTTTATACAGATTACATGAATAACGCAGCATCTTCTTTCGAAGAAGACAAACAGCTTATTGTAGATTTGTTTATGGAAGTAATTGTACCAAATGAAAAATTGTACGAATACTTGGAAGACGATAAACTGACTTGGATTGATGATATACCATTGGTAAACACTCAAATAATTAAGCAGTTAAAGGCGATGAAACCTATTATGGATGATAACTTTAGCGTGCCTAAAGTATACAAGGATAGTGAGGATAAGGCTTTCGTTAAAGACTTGTTTAGAAAAACAATTTTGAATGAAGCAGAGCTTGCAAAAGAGTTTGTTGACAAAACTCCAAACTGGGATAGTGATAGGATTGCTGAGGTAGACACTATTATCCTTAAAATGGCTATTTGTGAGTTTTTAAAATTCCCTTCAATTCCAGTAAAAGTGACGCTAAATGAATATTTAGAACTAGCTAAGGAGTATTCTACACCAAAAAGTAGTATTTTTATCAACGGAATTCTAGATAATTTAGTTAAAGAACTAGAAGTCAGTAAAAAATTAAATAAAACCGGTCGCGGTTTAATGTAACACTAATAATAAAAAAAAAAGAATTAAAAATTATGGAACAGTTAACTCAATTTGCACCTTTCTTATTAATGTTTGTAGTGATCTATTTCTTTATGATCAGACCACAACAGAAAAAAGCTAAGAACGAAAAAGAATTTGAAAGCGCTTTAAAAGTTGGCGATAAAGTCATCACTAAAAGTGGACTTCACGGTAAAGTTTCAGAGCTTGCAGAGACTACAGTTGTAATTGAAACAATGTCTGGAAAATTAAAAATGGAGCGTTCTGCAATTTCTATGGAAATGAGCGCGACACTTGCTAAAAAATAATCTTTTTTTTAAAGAAGTAAAAGAGACCGATGCATTTGCATCGGTCTTTTTTTTTAGCTGCATTTGAGTTTGAAAACAAACGAACTTCCTTTGTCTTCGGTGCTTATTAAATCTAAGGTTGAATCGTGTAAATCTAGTATCTTTTTGGCAATGGCTAATCCTAGTCCAGTGCTATTTTTTAAGTCAGTGTAATTATTGGCGCGGTAATATCGGGCAAAAATGCGCTCTCTATCTTTCTCTGGAATTCCTATGCCATTGTCAGTAATAGTTATTTTTACTGTGTTGTTAAGGCATTTTTCTGTCGTGATACTGATGTAACCATTTTCGGGAGTAAATTTTATTGCGTTGTCTAATAAGTTTTGAATCACTCTTTCAATCAAAGAAATATCAGCAAATACGGGTGCTAATTCTTTCGATAAAAAGGTGTCAATAGTAATCTTTTTATTGTGCGCAATAAGATGGTATTTTGAGCTAATATCATTCACTAGTTCGCTAATGATAAAGGCTTCCTTGTTAGGACGAATTTGGTTGGCTTCTAATTTTGATAGCTCAAAAAGTTCGTGGACTAATTTCTCTAATTTTTCTGAACTCTGACTCACCATGTCAATGTAGCGTTTTCGTTCTTCATCGGTGATGGTTTTTTCTTTAATTTGTAGGGTTTCTAGATAGCCTCTAATGATGGCGATCGGAGTTCGTAAATCGTGAGAAACATTGGCGATAAGCTCCCGTCTTAAATTTTCTACCTCTTTAAGTTTGTCAATGTTTGTAGTTAGAATATCAGCCATTTCATTAAACATCTGTGCTAATTGTTTTTCGCTACCTACAGTGTTTAAGTCTATTCTGGAAGTTAGATCTCCTTGTCTAAATTGTTGCATGACTTGGAGCATTCTAGTATAGTTTTTAGTAATTGTTCGAATGATAAATAGACCAATCAAAAAAGTAAAGAATAAGGTGATTCCCATCGTTCTATAGCTTATTTGCAATAGGTAGCTTGTGAACAAGTTGTCGGATTCTGCTTTTTGTTTTTCGCCATTTAAAACTACGTATATATAAGCATATAGCATATTATTCATCGTTAAGGGATATGCTGAAAAAACCTTTTTCGTTGCTGGGTTTAAGGGATCGTCTCCTTTGATGAAACTATTTGATTTATCCTCAATAAATTCTTTTATGGGGAGTAAACTAATTGTATTAGTTAGTAATTTTTTCTCTGGAGGATAATAGGAGATGATTGCTCCTTTTGGGTCAACCAAGTACACTTCTAGATTAGGGTTTATAGCTTTAACGTGATGAAACATCTCATTTAGAGCAGGTTTAATCACTTCTCCGTTGTAAAACGGGGTAGAGTTCTCAATGATGTTTTTGGCCGTATTATGGTTTAATTGTTGATTGACTTCGTCTAAGTATTCTGTCGAATATTTGTAGCTTATGTAGACATGTGACGCCCCTACTATGGCAAGCAAGATGAAGAAAACCAAAGATATTTTCCAAAATAAGCTGTTGAATTTTTTCAGTCCCATAATTATTTTATTTCATCTGTAAATCGGTACCCTATTCCCCAAGTGGTTAGAATGTATTTTGGGTTCGTTAAATTAGATTCGATTTTAGTTCGTAAGCGGTTAATATGTGAGTTTACGGTATGTTCATATCCTGAAAATTCATATCCCCAAACAAGATTTAGCAATGTTTCTCGAGAGTAACTTATTCCAGGATTTGACATGAATAAGTATAGTAAATCAAACTCTTTTGGCGTGAGTTCAATCTTTAATTGATCTAGAGTTACCTTTCGCTTTAGCGTATTTAGTTGTAATTTATCACATTGCAGTATTTCATCTAATGCCTCTTTGTCAATATGATTGATCTCGCTACGGCGTATTAATGCTTTTATGCGGGCGATAAATTCTCTTATGCTAAAGGGTTTTGTTAGGTAATCATCGGCACCTGTTTCGAGACCGATTATTTTGTCAATTTCCTCGGTACGTGCGGTGAGCATCATAATGGGACTTTTGATTTTGTCGGCTCGTAGGCGTTTGCAGATTTCGATTCCATCAATATCGGGTAGCATGATGTCTAGGATTATCACATCATAACTATTGGTTGTAGCGAGATGAAGCCCTTCAAAACCGGTGTGCGCTTTCCTCACCGTACAATGAATGTCTTTAAGGTGAATCGTGGCAAGCTCGACAATAGAGGGATCATCTTCGATCATCAAAATATTCTTCATAATCTACTATTTTTTTGTAGTATTTGTAAATATAAAGGTTTAGGGTCGAAAAGGAAAGTTATTTCTTCTGATATACAATTCCCACCGAGAAAATGTTGTTTGCATAAATGTTTTGCGCTTTGACGATGGCACTATTGGAATTGAAATATTGTGCTGTGATTCCAAAATTCTGTCCCAATTCATACATTCCGCCTACAGAAACGCCGGTGTAACTTGTTCCGTCACCTCTAATAAAATCGGCTGTTTCAGGTTTCGCTCCCACACCAGTCAAAATAGATACTTTGGAGTTGATCCATAATTTGTCAAAAAACTGATAGCCCACCTCAATACCGGCTTGGTATTGGTTTTGAAAATTACGTTCCTTATATTTTGTTCGATAATTAAAAGCACTATAAGCACTAGCATACAATTTTAAAGGTGCGAAAGAATGAGAAATCGCCAAGGTGGTCCATACATTAAATTCGCCATCACCCGATGGAAGGTTAATTTTCTCCAAAGGATTGTTTTTATTAGTAGCAAAATTATCTTTTTTTCCGGTAGGTAATTCTGGTGCAATCGAAATAGAAAGCGGGAAAGACTTTTGTAATAAGGCATATTTCAATTCCAATTTTATATCACCAAAACCGCTCACTTTATTAGTGGTTTCGTAACCATTTTGTTTGTAGAGCGGGATAAAAGTAATGGCAGTCAAACGATCTGTAATGCCATATTCGCCATAGAACGAAACTGCATTTTGTGAAAACTCACTGGTTTTTAAACTGTTTCCGTTGTTGTTTCTAAAATCAGATGAGGTATAAGTACTATAGTCTAATTTTAAAAAATAAGTGTCTTTTGCTTTCGTCCAGCCGCTTTGTGCGATCGTGCTCGTAGGTAGGTATAAAGCTATCGTCAAGAAGGTATAAATATATTTTTTCATTTTGTTGCTGTGTTTAAAAACAAAAGACATCGGTAAAATACCAATGCCTTTTGCTTCAGAAAAACTAAATTATTACTTTAATTGTCCGTTTCCAAAAGGAATGTTGGCAGAACCACACCAGATGATTAGGTAATCCAAACCTACAGGAATTGTTCCGTTTACTTTGTAATACGCTTCACCGTTTGCTGCTACTATTCCGATTAATTTCAAATCAGGATTTCCAGTACCAGGACTTGCTGTGAAAGCAGCTGTTTTTGATAAATAAACAGTTGCTGTTCCTGTTCCAAGTTCTGTTTTAAAATCAGATCCCAAATGGATAAACGTGGTATTTTGACTGTCTGTACCAATTTCGATTTTCCCTGTTGTTGGTGTGCCGTTTTGTGCGGTCAAAGTTCCGGTTTTCGTAACCGTGAAAGCACCTACTGGTTTTGCTGTATCTACTTGTACTGTTACAGTTTCAGTATCACTAGAACAAGATACTGCTGTTAAAGAGGTCAATGCTAATGCGAAAATTGCGATAAAAATTCTTTTCATGATTTTTGTTTTAAATGGTTATTCATTTTTGTTATTGCAAATATCCGCATCAAGTATCACAGAAATATCCCGAAAGAATTACAAAAGAATAAACTTTCAACTTGGTGTAAAAGAACAAACCCCAAAAAAGCTGTAGCCTTTTTGGGGTTTGAAAGTAGTATCGTAAATTAATTATTTCTTTTTCTTTGGAACAACCAACCCATAATCTGGCATTGCAGTCAGTTCCGCTATTTTTACAATAACGTTTACTGCCTTTTGCATACTTTCAACAGGTACGTACTCGTACTTTCCGTGAAAATTATGTCCACCAGCAAAAATATTCGGGCATGGCAATCCCATATATGATAATTGACAGCCATCAGTACCTCCACGAATGGGTTTGATTAATGGTTTAATATCTAATTCCTTCATTGCTTTTTCGGCAATGTCAACAATATACTTTACAGGAACGACCTTTTCTTTCATATTGTAATACTGATCATTGATCTCAGCTATTGCAACATCTTCGCCAAATTGTTTTGCAAATTTCTTATTGATTTTGCGGACAATCTTTTCAACTTTTTCTTTTCGTTTTTCGAATTTAATCTTGTTGTGGTCTCTGATTATTAATTCTACAACAGTTTCTTCGATACTTCCGGTTAAGTGGTGCACATGATAAAAACCTTCGTATCCTTTTGTTGTCTCAGGTGTTTCGTCTGAAGGCAATGCCGTAATAAAATCATTGGCAATTAACATAGAGTTAATCATTTTTCCTTTGGCATAACCGGGATGCACACTTTTACCTTTGAAAGTAATTTTGGCTCCAGCCGCATTAAAATTTTCGTATTCTAATTCTCCTACTTGACTTCCGTCCA
The DNA here is from genome assembly GCF_900107635.1 of Flavobacterium gillisiae. GTDB lineage: Bacteria > Bacteroidota > Bacteroidia > Flavobacteriales > Flavobacteriaceae > Flavobacterium > Flavobacterium gillisiae. Next base: position 178,910 of record NZ_FNRD01000008.1, on the reverse strand, counting down.
TGGTGTAGGCCCAATCAGCACCAAATTTATTTACATCAAAATGATGCGCTCCACGACCAATTTCTTCGTCAGGTGTAAAACCAACTCTGATTTTTCCGTGTTTGATTTCTGGATTGTTAATTAGGAATTCCATTGCTGTGACAATCTCCGTAATTCCGGCTTTGTCATCAGCACCTAAAAGAGTAGTTCCGTCAGTTGTGATTAAGGTTTGCCCTTTGTATTGCAATAAATCTTTGAAATAGCTTGGAGATAAAATGATATTTTGTTCCGCGTTTAAAACGATGTCTTTACCGTCATAATTAGGGATAATTTGAGGCTTTACATTGGCTCCGGTAAAATCAGGAGTAGTGTCAAAATGCGATACAAATCCAATTGTAGGAACGTCGTGATCTACATTGCTTGGTAAGGTCGCCATGATATAAGATTTGTCATCTATAGTCACGTCTTGCATTCCTATTTTTTTTAGTTCTTCAACCAATTGATTGGCTAAGACCCATTGTTTTGCTGTACTTGGAGTTGTTTCTGAGTTGGGATCTGATTCCGTGTCAACAGTAACGTAACTGATAAAACGGTCTATAATATGTTGCATAAAGTATTTTTATAATGAGGTACAAATATAAGGTTTATTTAGAAAGAAGGGTTCAAAACTCCCATTTAGAGTTAGAATACCATTAACGATTAGCAATTGTTTTAATGCATCATTTGTGCTCCTTCCGTATTAGAATTCGCTTGGCCGTAATGCATCACTTTTACTTTTATTTTTCCGTTGGTGTGAATAGTAACCAGGAAAAGATAGTCGTACTCTTGATCTTCGATAGTCGGTATTGGTCTTTTGGCTCCTAAGGCTTCAATCGTTTCTAAAACGGTATTAGAATGGCCTACGACTAAAGCGCATTTTCCTTCGTTTTCCTTGAGAATCATTGCCGCTGCGGCTGTTAATTTTTTCGCATCATATATTTTTATTTCCTTTTTTTGATTTTCAGATGTAGGTCTTGCGGTAGCCTCAGTACGCTTGTAGTTTGTACTATAAATTGTGTTTAATGATTTGTTTTCTAATTTTTCAGCAAGCGCAATAGCTCTTTGATTTCCATTCTCGGTCAGCAACGGATTGCTGTCTTTTGGATCGCTTGTAACTTTTTCGGCATGGCGCACTAAATAAATTCGGGTTGGTTTTTCTGCTTGCGCAAAAAGGCCAACGGTCAGAAATAATAGTAAAAAGCTGCAGTAATTTTTCATGTGTTTGGATGTTAATTGCATTGGCTAATTTAGAAATAAATTAAGGATTCTTTGTTTTGCGTTACTGTTTTCTTGTAAATCAATATTGTTTTCGGGATAGTGAAATTAAATTTTAAGGCTAAAGATTTATTTATCGGTTAGATAGTTCTATTTTTGCAACACACAACAAAACACTCATGTATAAATTAGTTATTCGTCCCATACTTTTTTGGTTTGATCCAGAAAAAGTACACTATTTTACTTTTTCCCTGATTCGATTTTTATCTAAAATTCCAGGATTCTCTTCACTATTTAAATTACTTTACGGAGTCAATGACAAACGATTAGAAACCGAAGTGTTCGGGTTGAAGTTTAAAAACCCGGTAGGACTTGCCGCTGGTTTTGATAAAGACGCTAAGTTGTATAAAGAATTGTCTAATTTTGGTTTTGGGTTTATAGAAATAGGGACGCTTACGCCAAAAGGACAAGAAGGAAATCCAAAAAAACGCTTGTTTCGATTGAAAGAAGATTCGGCTATTATTAATCGAATGGGTTTTAATAATGGAGGTGTTTTAGAGGCGGTAGAACGACTTAAAGAAAATACCGGGGTTTTAATTGGAGGGAATATTGGAAAAAACAAACTGACGCCAAACGAGGATGCCACCTTAGATTATGAAATTTGTTTCGACGCCTTGTTTGATCATGTTGATTATTTTGTGGTGAATGTGAGTTCGCCAAATACACCTAATCTTCGTGCCTTGCAAGACAAAGAGCCATTGACTCAATTGCTGCAAACCTTACAAAATAAGAATTTGGCAAAGCCAAAACAGAAACCCATATTGCTCAAAATTGCTCCAGATTTGACAGATGAGCAATTATTGGACATTATAGATATCGTGAAGGAAACTAAAATTGCAGGAGTTATAGCTACGAATACGACTATTTCGCGTGAAGGTTTACAATCTGAAAATAAAACAGAAATGGGCGGACTATCAGGAAAACCATTAACAAACCGTTCTACAGAAGTGATTCGTTTTCTATCTCAAAAAAGCAACAAAGCCTTTCCTATTATCGGAGTAGGGGGGATTCATTCTGCAGATGATGCGATAGAAAAACTCGAAGCGGGCGCCAGTTTAATACAATTATATACGGGTTTTATCTATGAAGGTCCCGCTTTGGTGAAAGCCATAAATCAAAAAATAGTAAGCCGCATGTAAAAGTGATTGCTTTGCACTATTATCAAAATGCGTAATTCTTCATTGTGAATTACGCATTTTTATTTCCTAAAAAATTTTATAATCTTAGTCTTTGCTACTATGCAAGTTTTCTTATCTTTGAAAACCTATGGAGCCAATAAAAATTATAGAATGTCCTCGTGATGCCATGCAAGGCATTAAGCCATTTATACCTACCGAAAGAAAAGTAGCGTACATTCAATCTTTATTGAGAGTAGGCTTTGATTCGATCGATTTTGGGAGTTTTGTGTCGCCAAAAGCGATTCCGCAAATGGTAGATACCGCTGCTGTATTGGCACAATTGGATTTATCGCAAACAACAAGCAAATTACTGGCTATTATAGCTAATACTAGAGGAGCGGAAATGGCTTCTGAGCATGCTGAAATTCAATATTTAGGATATCCTTTTTCAATATCCGAGAATTTTCAGATGCGAAATACACACAAAACCATTGCTGAATCTTTAGTTACCTTAGAGCAAATTCTAGAAATTGCCGATAAAACTAATAAGGAAGTAGTTGCTTATTTGTCTATGGGTTTTGGAAATCCGTATGGAGATCCTTGGAATGTAGAAATTGTTGGGGATTGGACGGAGAAATTATCCAATATGGGAGTGAAGATTTTGTCACTTTCAGATACTGTAGGGAGTTCTACTCCGGACGTAATCAGCTATTTATTCTCTAATTTGATTCCAAAATATCCCGAAATTGAGTTTGGAGCCCATTTGCATACCACGCCAGATAAATGGTTTGAGAAAATAGATGCAGCTTATAATGCGGGTTGCCGAAGATATGATGGCGCTATTCAGGGATTTGGAGGTTGTCCAATGGCTAAAGACGATTTAACGGGTAATATGCCGACAGAGAAGTTGTTGTCCTACTTTACGGCGAATAAGGAAATTACAAATTTAAATCCCTTAAGCTTTGAAAGTGCTTACAATGAAGCTTCTAAGTTGTTTGGCGAGTTTCACTAAAAAACACTAAAGGATGAGATTGTGGTAATAGTACATGAATGTAATAATAAGTTAATAACAACGTCGTTGTTATTACTATAAATACTTTATTTTCGTTGCTTACACTCTTAGTATGAATCATTACCACTCCATTAAAACTATAGGATTATTGCTACTTGTGTTGCTGTCTTTTTCATGCAGCAGTAATTTAGATTTTGATCAAGTAAACGATTTTAAATTAGAACCTGTTTTTATTGCAAACCTGACCTATTTTGAAATTCCTGCCAATCAATTTATAGAGAATGGAATGGAGCAGAATATTGCTTTTGATACGCAAGAATTTGATATGTTCCGGGATTCTTTTTTTCGAAAAAATTTAAGACGAGCCGACTTCTTTTTTGAAATCAACAATACAATTAATAGGTCTTACTCTATCGATATTATATTATTAGACGAAAATGACCAACCACTTTATAGGGTTCATTTTGATGTTCCGGCTTATTCCGGCACACAAAAATTAGTAACCCGAACAGAAATTTTCGAAAATGCTACCCTCGATTTATTAAAAAGAGCCAAGAGAATGGGGTTTGTTATAACGATGGGTGCCGGTCCTGCTTTAAATGCCAATAGTCCAGGAAGTTTAAAATTGCGTTCAAGTGCAACTGCTTATCTCGTGGTAGAATGAGAAAAGTATTTCTGTTATTCATGGTATTAGTATCTGTTGGTTGTTTGTCTCAAAATAAACAAATTTTATATAATTTTACGGCAGTGCCTCAGTCTTTAATGACTAATCCTGGCGCTGATGTTAGTTATAAATTTTATTTTGGTGTTCCATTACTATCGGGAATTTCTGTTAATGCCGGATCGACTAGTTTTTCGGCTTATGATTTATTTGCTGATAATGGAGTGAATTATAACACCAAACTACGCGATGTAGTACATCGTTCTTCTCGAAACGACAAATTGGCTTTCAATGAGCAAATAGAATTATTTAGTGGCGGTTTTAAATTAGGAGATTGGCTTGAAAACAAAGGATATATTTCTTTTGGAATGTACCAGGAGTTTGACTTTATGATGTTTATGCCAAAGGATATAGCTATTCTTGCCTTAGAAGGAAACAGGGATTATCTGGGTAAATCATTTAATTTAGGGGATTTGAGTTTAAGAACGGAAATGCTTTCAGTACTGCATGTGGGTTTTCATAAAAATATAACTGAGAAGCTTATTCTTGGTGGACGGGCCAAAATTTATTCGAGTGCTTTTAATGCGTCCTCTACTAAAAATTCAGGATATGTCTATACTATTCCAGCTACAAATACAGTGTACGAGCAAGTTATTTATTCCGATTTGCAATTGAATACCTCAGGAATTTCAGAATATATTGCCGAGGGTTATGAAGGTGATGCAGTGGGAGATATTAGGAAAAAGACACTGTTTGGTGGAGACCTAGGACTTGGATTTGATTTAGGACTGACGTATTATCCTAAAAAGAACATTCAGTTTACAGCCAGTATTCTTGATGTTGGATTTATAAAACACAGCAAAGATGTGGAAACGCTCACCTATAGGGGTTATTATAAATACGAGGGTATAAACCCAAATTTTACTGGTGCTAATACTTCAGGTAGTACATATCAGCAGTTTGTAGATGCTATTCCGCGAGACACTATTTACAGTGCATACAAGACTTGGAGACCTATAAAAATTAACAGTTCATATCAATATTCATTCAATGATTCGAGAGGAGGAGCAGACTGTAATTGTACTGTATCAGAATCGGAATATAGAAATGCAGTAGGAGGGCAGCTCTTTGTTATGAGTACTCCAAGAGCTCCGATGATGGCATTGACTGGGTATTATAGAAGAAATATTCTCGATAAACTACAAATGAAAGCAACCTATACAGTAGATTCCTATTCGTTTAAAAATATAGGATTAGGAATGTCAAGTAGGTTGGGGGCATTCAATGTCTATCTCATGGCTGATAATTTATTAGAGTATAAAGATTTGGCGAAAGCCCATAGCTTATCGTTTCAATTTGGATTTAATTTTATTTTTAAAGAGACTAATTCGCCGTACTAATCCTCTTTTCAACCGATTGTGATTATTTTAAGTTATTAAAAATTTCCTTTTAAGTAGGGGTATTGCACATTGGCAGAATCATTTTCTACTAGTAGTATTGGTTTTTAAATCCTTATTTTTTTTACTTTTTTAAATCAAAATAATTTGCTATATTTGCACGCAATTCAACTACAAATTGCAACATGATAGCACATAACTCCAAGATTATCGGCGAAGGTTTAACATACGACGATGTATTATTAGTTCCAAACTACTCTAATGTGCTTCCTCGAGAGGTAAGTATCCAAACAAAATTTTCAAGAAATATAACGCTTAATGTTCCTATTGTATCCGCAGCTATGGATACCGTTACTGAAAGTGCTATGGCAATTGCTATGGCTCAAGAAGGTGGAATAGGTGTTTTGCACAAAAATATGACAATCGAGCAACAAGCTGCCAAAGTACGTAAAGTAAAACGTGCGGAGTCAGGTATGATTATCGATCCTGTTACTTTACCGCTTACTTCTACAGTAGCGGACGCTAAAAATGCGATGAAAGAATACGGAATTGGTGGTATTCCTATTATCGATGAAGATCAAAGATTAAAAGGAATTGTAACCAATAGAGATTTGCGTTTTGAGAAAAACAATGCAAGACCTATTATTGAGGTAATGACAAGTGAAAATTTGGTTACCGTTGCTGAAGGAACTTCATTGGAACAAGCCGAAGTAGTTTTACAAGGTCATAAAATTGAGAAACTTCCAGTTATCAATAAAGAAGGTAAATTAGTGGGATTAATCACTTTTAGAGATATCACTAAATTAACTCAAAAACCAATTGCTAATAAAGATGTTTACGGGCGTTTGCGTGTAGCAGCTGCTATTGGTGTTACTGGTGATGCAGTAGAAAGAGCAACCGCTTTAGTAAATGCGGGTGTTGATGCCATCATTATTGATACGGCTCATGGTCATACGCAAGGTGTGGTAAATACATTGAAAGAAGTAAAAGCTAAATTCCCTCAAATAGATGTTATCGTAGGTAATATTGCCACTCCTGAAGCGGCAAAATTCCTAGTTGAAAACGGTGCTGACGGTGTGAAAGTAGGAATTGGACCTGGTTCAATTTGTACAACACGTATCGTAGCGGGTGTTGGTTTTCCTCAGTTCTCTGCAGTTCTTGAAGTTGCAGCGGCATTAAAAGGAACTGGAGTTCCGGTTATCGCTGATGGAGGAATACGTTACACAGGAGATATTCCTAAAGCAATTGCTGCAGGTGCTGACTGTGTGATGTTAGGATCACTTCTTGCAGGTACTAAAGAATCTCCTGGAGAAACTATTATTTTTGAAGGAAGAAAATTCAAATCCTACCGCGGTATGGGATCTGTAGAAGCGATGGAAGGTGGTTCTAAAGACCGTTATTTCCAAGATGTAGAAGATGATGTAAAGAAACTGGTTCCTGAAGGAATTGTAGGTCGCGTGCCTTACAAAGGAGAACTAAACGAAAGTATGCTTCAGTTCATTGGCGGTCTTCGTGCAGGAATGGGATATTGTGGTTCTAAAGATATTCCGACTTTGCAAGAAACAGGGCGTTTTGTTCGTATCACGGCAAGTGGTATCAACGAAAGTCACCCGCATAACGTAACGATTACAAAAGAGTCTCCTAATTACTCGAGATAATATCAAGCTTAAAGTATAAAAAGGCTGTCTAAAGTGTTAAAACTTTATGACAGCCTTTTTTTTATTCGAAGTGTTGCGCGATTCGCACTTAATTAGTTTCGATTATATTTTTTATTTTTCCATCGTTGTCAATAACTTCAATTTTTCCAATTCCATCTTTATCAACATAGATTTTCAATTTAGGTTTTCCATTTTCATCGTATAGAAATAATCCCGAGCTATTCTCTTTATTTCGTCCTACAAAAAGCCTTCTTTTTGATCCTTCTTTATTCCAAAGCGCATCCATTTTTTCGTCACGCTCTTTTTGGTTTTCAATTTTTTCAAGTTCGTTAAACTTATTATTCCGTTCTACTATATTAGAGCCAATGGGAAATTCATTTATAATTAAACCTCTTTGAATTGATCCTTTTCCGTTTTCGTAACTTTCATCATTTAGGATTTGAATTACTTGATCATCATGGTAATTGTCCATTGTAAATGACATTCCTGAGCTAATTTTATTGTCTTTAGTCTTTCCTGCAAAAATTAAGCCTCCGCATTCATCGCCTTCTTCATTGAAAAAAATCATCCCAGCTGGTCTTTTTCTTTTTGGAAAGTCTACTCCATTCATTCTTCCAGAATGCTGTCTCGTTTCATTGCTTAATACCATTCTTAAACTGCCGTCTTCTCCTATTAAGTTGATTTTTTTTGTTGTGATCTCATCAAAAGTTTCTTTTTTATCTTCTTTTCCAAAAGAAGACAATAGTATTAAGCTAAAAATTAAACTGCTAGCAATTGCATAGATCGTTAAAAAATTGACTCGTTTTTCTAATTTTGATTTCATGTTTTTTGTTAAGTTTATAATTTATTGAATTCTCTTTAGGCGGTTAAAGCGCGCCAAAATCGTTCCTATTTTCAAATATATGCAACCTTTTTAGTTTAAGGTAGTTTATTAGAAACTTATTCTTGTTAATTTTAGAAAGAGTTTTCCTGGCCGTTTATTGTACGCAGCTTGAATTTTTAAATAGATACCGCTGCTTTAGTTTTACTATTTTATTATAGAAAAACAAATAGTTTTATAGTTTATAGGTATTGAAACGGTGTTTTTCGAGCTGTGCGTTTTCTTCTAATAGATTCTCGTTTTTACACAAGAAACATTTTTTATTTTTACTGGTTTACCTACTTTTTTTAGTAAGCCTGTTTCTAAATTTCTTCTGAAAACGACAACGTTTTGGGTGATGACGTTGGTGACAATTATAAATTTACCTGTTTGGTCAATAGCAAATGTTCTGGGATGTTTCCCTAATGTTGATTGGTAACCAATAAGTTCTATAAATCCATTTGGCGCTATTGTATAGATGGCAATATTGTTTTCCTTTCCTCTATTTGATGCGTACAAAAATTTGCCGTCTGGAGAAATATGAATATCTGAACTTTCAAAACCTTCTTTTAGGTTTTTAGAATGAGTTTCGAGTCTTTGGATTTTTTTAAGTTCATTTTCTGCGTAACTAAATGCACAAATAGTTCCTGAAATTTCCTCGATGCAGTAGGCGAATTGTCCATTTGGACTAAAAGTAAAATGTCTTGGCCCACTTCCTAATTCGGTGTTTATTAAACTTGACTTTTCTAAATTCAGCGGTGCTTTTTGAGAATTGTAAAAAGGATAAACTCTTATTTTGTCTGCGCCTAAATCTGTAAGAAATAGACAATCAAATTTTGGAGAGAAAACAGCGGAATGAATATGTGATTTTTCTTGTCTTTTAGAATTTATACTTCCTCCTATAAATTTAATGTTTTGCGCTATTGAATCAATTGCGCCATTTTCTAAAATCGGATAGACAGAAACACTTCCATCGGTATAATTTACATTTACTAACCATTTCCCGTTTTCGTGTACATTTAAGTAAACAGGATTTTCTCCTCCGCTTTGTTGGCTGTTTATGAAAGTCAATGATTTGTTATCAGAATCAAATTTATAGGCTGAAACACTTCCTGCATTTGGAATTTTACTTTCCGTACAAGCATAAATGTACTTTCCATTCGGAGAGATGGTTAAATATGATGGATTTAAAACGTCTTTAACGGACGTTAATTTTGTTAGTTTTCCATTTATGGTGTCTAATTGGTACACATAAATTCCTTCGATTTTTTTGTCCCAATTATAGGAACCAAAAAAAACATATTCTTTTTGAGAGTATAGATTTAGACAAAATAGTAAGCAAATTATTAAGCTGAATTTATCTGCTTTCATTTAAATTTAGGAATTATTCTTTAATTCGAAAGCTATAAATAATATGGTTATGCACTGTAATACAATAGAAATAGGCAAAGCCTAAAAGCTACTCCTTAAAGAACTGATTCAACCTTTTTTTGTCTCCCACTACCCATAAAACATCGTCTTTCTCTAATATTAAGTTGGATTCCGGATTCAGCAAACGTTTTCCACCGCGCTCGATACCCACGACCATACCGTTCGTTCTTTCTCTTATTTTGGATTGGCTGATACTTTTTCCAACAAACTCGTCTCTTTTTAATTCCAGTTGTTGCAATACAATTTCTGCTTTTTTAACATTTTTAGGTGGGTCAAATTCGTGTTGGTGCAAGTAGTTATCAAATTCTTTTACCTGAGCATCAGAACCGATGACACAAATTTCATCACCCGGAAAAAGTCGCTCATTCTTAGTAGGGATTTTTACCATAATCTCCCCTCTTTTTATAAAAGCGATGTTAATCCCCATTTCCTCCCTAATGCGCAATTCTTCTAGTGTTTTACCGGCGATATTAGATTCTTTGGCTATTTGAAAGGTGGTCATGTGACCATCCCAAGGTGTTAAGCTGGCGTAGCGACGTTTTATACTTACCTCGTCTCTGGTATTAAGATTTTTCAGGAAATGACTTTCAATTTTGTGATATTGACGATGCAATTGCTTGGGATAGAAAAAATAAATTGCAACAGCCGTTACCAAGGCAAAAAAGGCAATTATTGGAGAGAAAAAGATATTCAATAAAAAACCAATATAGAATAACGCCAATCCCATCCTAAAAAAGATCATCATCATTATTGGTCCTCTGTACTTGCGTTCTTTAAATAATATTTCGACTTCCTTTACCGCTACACGTCTAAGGGCTAATGCCCATAAAAAAGGTGCGATGATTATAATCGTTATTAATGCAGCAATAGGATTCCCAAATTTATAGTTCTCCACTAATGGCAAAAGATATTTAGAAGACAGCAGGATGATTGCAGTTATAATTATAGTATGAATTATAATTTGTGACATATAAGCTCTTAGTACGATTTGCCAAGTGCTTACAGATCGAATGGCTTGTGCATTTGCACTGTATCGCGCTATTCTTTTTACCCATCTTCTAGGTAGTTTTTTTTCTAAATATTCAGAGAAAGGCACCGCCATTTTTACCATAAACGGAGTCGTAAAAGTGGTCACGGCAGAAACGGCTACGACAATAGGATATAAGAAATCACTGGTAACATTTAGCGACATCCCCAATGTAGCGATGATAAAGGAGAATTCTCCAATTTGTGCTAATGTCATTCCTATTTGGATCGACTGCTTTAAGGGCTGTCCAGAAATTAACGCACCAATTATGGAACTGATGGATTGACCAAAAATAACCACCAAAGTAAGTATTGCTACCGGCCAAGCGTGAGTGTATAATGTTGTAGGGTCGATAAGCATACCAACGGACACGAAGAAAACGGCCGCAAATAAATCCTTTACCGGTTTTACCAAGTGTTCGATATGTTCTGCCTGCGTCGTTTCGGCAATGATAGAACCCATGATAAAGGCACCCAATGCTGGAGAAAAGCCAACATTTGCCGCTAAAATTACCATCATTAAACATAAAGCCAGTGAAATAATCAACATCATTTCATCTGTCAATAGCGGTTTGGCTTTCTTTAATAAAGTAGGAATGAAGAAAATTCCTCCTACAAACCATGCGGTTAGGAAGAATGCTAATTTCAATACAGACTGTAGTAATTCCATACCAGAAAACTGCTGACTTGCCGCAACTGTCGAGAGTAAAACCATCATTAAAATGGCTACAATGTCCTGAACAATAAGCGATCCAATAACGATCCCGGCAAATTTTTGTGATTTAACGCCTAGTTCGTCAAAGGTTTTTAGAATAATTGTCGTCGAGGAAATGGAGAGGATTACCCCAAGAAAAATACTGTCCATTTGGCGCCAACCCATCCATTGACCCACTAAATAACCGACGATAACCATCGTAATAATTTGGGTCATGGCATTGATAGAGGCGGTTCCGCCCACTTTCATCAATTTCTTAAAACTAAATTCGAGTCCCAAACTGAACAGTAGAAAGATTACTCCAATTTCTGCCCACACTTCGACACTTTTAACATCAGATACAGATGGAAAAAAATCAAAATGGGTTCCCGCAAGGAAACCGGCAATCAAATACCCCAAAACTAAGGGTTGTTTTAATTTTTTAAATATTAAAACAGCAATTCCAGCGGTCATAAGAATTAATCCTAAGTCACTTATTAAAGGTTCTAAATGGTGTGATGCTTCAGCAACTGTTGCGACAGTACTCATATTTTATTTTTTTAGGAGCTGTTTCCAGCCTTCCATTTTAAGCTTTTGTATAAAAACTTTTTTATTAGGCATTTGCAGGAGCTTCCTTCGGTCGCTCTGCAATTTGCCATAAAAATAGTTTTTATCCTGCAAGGCTTTCCATTGCAGTCTGGGCTATACTTTTGCCGTTCCTCTTGTCAATCCATTTCAATCAGAGGATTAGCAAAAAAAAAGCTATCGTTTAAAGATAGCTTTTTTTGGAGTTATTCTATTTAAAATAGTAGCTGCCCGATTTATTTTTATGAAATTCAAAAAAATATAAAGAAACAATTTTCTATTCTCTTGTATTGCTATTAGATTCCTACGAAATTACTTGGTGTGATTTGCATTAATTCAGCTCTTACTTCTTCAGTTACATCTAACGTAGCAATAAAACCATGAATCGCTTTTTTATCAATCGCTTCATTTGTTCTCGTCAATCCTTTTAGTGCTTCATACGGATTAGGGTAGGCTTCACGACGTAAAATAGTTTGAATTGCCTCAGCAACTACAGCCCAGTTTTTTTCTAAATCTTCGTGAAATTTTGGTTCGTTCAATAATAATTTATTCAAACCTTTCAACGTAGCTTCAAATGCAATGATGGTATGACCTATTGGTACACCTACATTTCTCAATACCGTACTGTCCGTCAAATCACGTTGTAATCTTGATAATGGTAATTTTGCCGAAAGGTGTTCAAAAATAGCGTTTGCTATTCCTAAATTCCCTTCAGAGTTTTCAAAGTCAATCGGGTTTACCTTGTGTGGCATCGCTGATGATCCTATTTCTCCTGCTTTGATTTTTTGTTTGAAATATTCCATAGAAACATACGTCCAGATATCTCTGTCTAAATCGATGATAATGGTATTGATTCTTTTCAACGCGTCAAAAAAGGCTGCAAAATGATCGTAATGCTCGATTTGTGTTGTTGGGAAAGAGTGGTGTAAACCTAAAATATCCTCAACAAACTTACCACCAAATTTTCTCCAGTCAATTTGTGGGTAAGCCACATGATGTGCATTGTAATTTCCAGTTGCTCCACCAAATTTAGCAGCGAAAGGGATATTAAACAACAAACGCATTTGCTCTTCTAAACGTTCTACAAAAACACCAATTTCTTTACCCAAACGAGTAGGAGAGGCCGGTTGTCCGTGTGTACGTGCTAGCATTGGTATGTCCTTCCATTCGACACTTAAATCTTTCAATTTAGAAGTTAAAGTAATTAGCGAAGGCATGTATACTTTTTCGAATGCATCTTTTGTTGAAAGAGGAATTGCTGTATTGTTAATGTCTTGAGAAGTCAATCCAAAATGGATGAACTCCTTGTATTGAGATAAACCTAATTTTTCAAAAGCGTCTTTGATAAAGTACTCTACCGCTTTTACATCGTGGTTAGTTACTTTCTCCGTTTCTTTGATCCAAAGTGCATCTTCAGTAGAAAAGTTTTTATAGATATTTCTTAAAGTATCAAAAAGCTCAGGATTTACACCTGAAAGTTGTGGCAAAGGCACTTCGCACAAAGCAATGAAATATTCAATTTCAACTAATACGCGGTATTTGATTAATGCTTCTTCCGAGAAAAAAGGAGCCAAAGAAAGAGTCTTGTTTCTATATCTTCCGTCAATTGGAGAAATAGCATTCAATTCGTTTAAAGTAGTCATTGTTTTGTTGTTTGTTCGAAAGGCACAAATATAAACCTTTAAAGGCAATTTCGAAAAGGATTGTTTTTTTAAATAAGGGCAATAAGTGCCTTTTGTAGAAGTTTCATTCCTTCAGAAGCAACTTCGGGAATAACTTGGAGTGAATTTCTCAAATTCGGAATTTTAACAGGCTTTGGATCAATGTAAAAAACAGGAGTTTTAGAATTTGTAAAATCGATTAGTCCCGCTGCTGGATAGACTTGTAATGAAGTACCAATAACGGCAAAATAATCCGCAGTTTCTGTAATATTGATTGCTTCTTCAAGAGCGGGAACTTCCTCGCCAAACCAAACAATATGTGGACGTAATTGATTTTGATTATTATCGAAATCACCAAAATTCAAATCTTCTGTCCAATCTAAAATGTAATTTGGATTTGCAGTACTTCGCACTTTTAACAATTCGCCATGCAAGTGCAATACGTTTTTACTTCCTGCGCGTTCGTGTAAATCATCTACATTTTGCGTAATTACAAAAACGTCAAAATGAGCTTCTAATTCAGCTAAAATCTGATGTCCTAAATTGGGTTGCACTTCTTTGAGTTGTTTTCGCCTTTGATTGTAAAAATCAAGGACTAAAGCTGGATTTTTGTTCCATCCTTCGGGAGTGGCGACATCTTGAACATTATGTCCTTCCCAAAGTCCATCGCTGTCTCTGAAAGTTTTAATTCCGCTTTCAGCACTAATTCCGGCTCCAGTCAAGACTACTAATTTCTTTTTCATTTTTTCATTTCGATATTTATCCATACAGTTTGTCACGCTGAAAGCGTCTCAGCAAAGTTGCTCACATTATGTAAAGACGTTTTCTGCGAGACAAACTAAGTCAAATGGCTTTTTTGTAAAAATAAAGTAATTATCATTACGGATATTACTAGGTACAGCATTTGTCGATTTTAGTTGAAAACACTCATTCAAAGTGAATCAAATGAAGGAAAAGCGAGAGCTGTTGCAGTAAACGTGATTGCTTCATTCTTCGCAATGACTTTGCCGAGTTGGTTTGCGCAACAACACTTATATGTTCTTCTATTTCTCATATGTTTTCAAAAAAAAATATGCCTCGCTTGAAACTTAAATTTTAAAGTTAGTATTTTTGCCGCAAAACAAATGGAATTATGATTGATATCGATTACTTACATTTTCTGGAGAACATACTAACGGATAACCGCAAAGAGAAATTCTTGAAAGTACTAGAAAATAGAACCAATCATTTTACCATTGCAGTAGAAGATATTTTTCAGATGCATAATACGAGTGCGGTAATGCGTAGCTGTGAGGTTTTTGGAATTCAAGAATTAAATGTAATCGAACAGCGTTACGGTAAAAGTATCGATAAGGAAATTGCGATGGGTGCTCAGAAATGGGTTGATATTAATACTTTCGACAGTATTACAGATTGTTTGGATACAGTAAAGAATAAAGGATACCAAATCATTGCGACCACGCCACATGATAATGATTGCTTATTAGAAGATTTTGATATTTCGAAACCGAGTGCCTTGTTTTTTGGGACGGAGCGTGATGGATTATCGGAAGAAATTTTGCAGCGTGCCGATGGTTTTCTTAAAATCCCGATGGTAGGTTTTACGGAGAGTTTGAATATTTCTGTGTCAGCTGCGATTATTATTCAAGATTTGACAAACCGGCTACGAAAATCAGATATTGATTGGCATTTGTCTGAAGAAGAAATTCTAGTAAAAAGATTGGCTTGGGCCAAGAACTCCATTAAAGATATTAAACGAATAGAGGAGAGGTATTTTTTAGAAAATAACAAAACGGTTTTATAGGCCGTAAAGCATTTTTACACGGTCTACATTGATTGGTTTGTCAGATGGGATTTCTAAGAAATAATCCAATTGCCATTTTTGGGTTTTCTGTGCTTGTGTATTGTTTGCTTGATCCCAAGGTGGATATACCCGAATGGCTCGCTTGCCTTCTTTTTTGCTTGTCGTTATTACGCCTCGTTCACACAATACCGATTTTGGCAATACAAATTGACCCAAACGCTCGCCTTTTCTCGTGTTAATAATAACGAGATCAATTGGATCTGTGAAGTCAAAAGGTTGAATCGGCCCTTTTTCAATTCTTTTCCATAGCGTAACAAATTGGCCTGTTTTAGTTGGAGTTGTTTTTGCATTTCGGTATGTAATGGATAGACCATTTAACTCAAATATGGCAGCTCCATACTCAGTACTTTCGACTTCTTTTTCTAATGAAGAAAAATTAAAACCACACGGGTCATATATAAGTTCCTTTGTGATAAACAGGTCGTTGTAGATGGCAGTAGCAGTTTTCAAAGACTTTTGATTTTAAGAATTTTCAAATATAAAAAAATACCCAGCTACGTTGTAGATTGAAGTCAATAGATTTTTTACTTTTTTTATATTTCATAGATTCCGTATTTCCATTGGCTACTTGTTTGGCGTTAATTGGATTGTTACAGCTAATCTCCGTTAAACGAAAGTCATTGCGAGGAACGAAGCAATCTCATCCAGTATTTCAAAAGGTGTGGATTTAAAATACCGCGTTAAAAACGCTACGATTTGTTTTCTAATCAAAGTAGGTACTCGTCGCAAACGAGCACCAGGGGCACTAACTGAAAAATACGCGAGGATTTTCGTAAGTAGGCGAGCAGAAGCAATTAATTTTATATGATATTGTAGCAGACTTTTATTGATGCTTTATTTTCATAAATGTCACTTTGTTCGAATCATAAAGATTGAAAATAATTTTTTCATTTCCATCTCCTCCAAAAGGTGAAGCGAACTCAATAAGTCTTTTGTTATTGTCGTAAAACTCGAACTGACCATCAATTCCGCCAGTTTTCCAAGTTCCATTTTTTTCAAGACTAAAACCTTTCATCCCTTCAAATTTATATGTTCCATCCTCAAGTAGAATCAATTTGTTATTAGTTAATAATTCATTTTCAGATTTGTAACTTTCATATGTTCCTGAAAAAGTCTCCATTTGACTATTATTAAATGATGGAATTGCAATTACATACCAAAATGCAATCATACCAAAACAGATTATTGGAACAACTCCAATTACGAATGCAATTTTTTTCAATTTCGATGATTTATGAATTGCTCCAAAAATCAAAAAAATTAGAGAAATTATAAAAAATAGTCCTCCCACAAAAGTCAGAATTATAAATAGTACACTTTCTAGCATAATTTTTTCAGCTTTTGTACGATGCCCCGAGGCTTTTAGCGGGCGGGGAGTTGATAGCATATTTTTTTCGTCGAAACGAAGATATGAAAATTAACCTCGCTTGCACTATTGCCCTGCTTGTTCAAAATCGGTGTTAGCTGTTCGGCTTTTCTTTATACTTTTCAAATTCTGTTTCAATTAGATTCTCAAGATTCTCAAAGCTGTATTTCAAAGCTGTTGAGCTTACTGATAGTGGAGTGTTGTACATTTTCATATTAGCTTTCATTAACAAAGCTTTTATTGTAGAGGCGTTTTTAATGAACTTTTCGGGATTTCGGACATCAATCAGTAAAAACTTTGTTGACATTACTTGTTCTGTTCTTATTCCAATTATTTCGTTCCATTCTATTAGTCCAACTTTGTTGTAATTTGAATTGTCAGTTATACCTTTCTGGTCTATTGTTAATCCTGGCTTTTTGTCAAATAATTTGATTGAAATATAAAGAATACATAAAGTTGAAAATATAATCGCTGCAATACCAGATATTCTAATTAATTCGGCATTTCTGAAAATATAGGAAACAAATTTTTCAGGATTGAGGATAAATGCCATTCCCAAAAGCGCAAAAATTAGTGAGCCCAATAAAGCTAAGAACATTTTTTTCTTACTAAGAGGGATTTCAATTTTGGTCATTTCTATTTTTGATTGCGTTTTTTTCTAAGCTGACAGCTAACTCGTTTATATATGCAAGGACATTAAAACTATAGTTCTTTCAAATATATAAAATAATCTCAGCTAAATACTATCTAATAATTAATAGCAATTATATTTATTCTACAGTCCAATGTTGTTTAGTTAACAATCATTGGCAGTATTTGTCACGCTTGAAGCATCTCAGCAAAGTTACTCAGCTATCTTGAGACGCTTTCAGCGTGACAAACTATTCGGTATAGTGTGGTTAAAAATAGAATGCTTGTATTATGGGGTTGTACAATATTAGCAGATAGTCTTTTATGTGCCATTATTACTGGAAGTAATACAATTTAAACTTAGGGATTAATGTAAAATTTTTCAAACGCTACATCTAGCAATTAGTTTGTCATTCCGATGAAGGTGGTACCTCGGTCACCTGAGTAGTTTGAGGAGATTCCTCCTGCGTCGGAATGACAAGTTTGTGGTTGTATTTTATTGCAGTATTTTCAAAAGTCAAATAGTATAACAATCACTTCCATTATTCTACAAAACGAATAGCCCTGACAGCAGCAGAAAGCCTATGCCGGTGGAAAGTCACTTTTTTCTGGTGGTGGCAGAGCGACCAAAGGAAGCTCCTGCAAGCGCCTAGAAAAAGGTCTTGACACCAAATAGCTTGCAGCGTAGGGCAGGAATAGCTCCTTAAAAAAAACAACAAAAAAATCCCCAACTACATTTCGTAATTGGGGATTGTATTATTTACGGCTCTTTTTCAAGGCCTAAAAACGGTAACAGAAAAGGAGTTGTTATTTTATAACAACCCATTGGCCACTAGCGATTAAGCTTTCGGCTTTTTTGTATTTCATTTCTTGTGTTTGACCGTTAGCCACATTTTGGATAGTAACGTTATCGTTACGATTAATTTTAGGCATATCTCTCACTATAGTTTCAGTAACTTGTCGTTGTTGCGTTTCACCGGCTTCACGATTGGCACTTTCGCTATTTGGAATCTCATCTTTGCTTAATTGTAGTTTTTCTTTTGGACGAACTTCTTCTCTAGCTTCTTGAATTTCAGGAGCACTTTGTTGTGGTAAATCCCCTTTGAATAAGAAGGAGATTACCTCTTTATTTACACCGTTCAACATAGCGTTGAAAAGGTTAAATGCTTCAAATTTATAGATAAGCAAAGGATCTTTTTGTTCGTGAACGGCAAGTTGAACGGATTGTTTCAACTCATCCATTTTACGTAAATGCTTTTTCCAAGCTTCATCAACGATAGATAAAGTGATGTTTTTCTCGAAATCAGCAATAAGTTGTTTTCCTTCCGTCTCGTATGCTTTTTTCAAATCAGTAACCACGCTCAATGATTTCACACCATCAGTAAATGGTACTACGATACGTTCAAACTGGTTGTTTTTATCTTCGTATACATTCTTAATAATAGGAAACGCTTCTCTTGCGCTACGCTCTGTTTTCTCTTGATAGTATTTTAAAGCTTCTTTATATACTTTCCCTGTCAATTCGATGTCAGTCATTTTCATGAAATCACTTTCACTAACTGGAGAAGTGATTGAGAAGTAACGAATCACGTCAAATTCAAAGTTTTTGAAGTTATTCGTTGCTTTTGCGTTTTGGATAATTAACTCACAAGTATCATATAACATGTTAGCGATATCGAGTTTCAAACGTTCTCCAAATAAAGCATGACGACGACGTTTGTAAACTACTTCACGTTGTGCATTCATAACATCATCGTATTCCAATAGACGTTTACGAACACCAAAGTTGTTTTCTTCTACTTTTTTCTGTGCGCGCTCGATAGATTTGGTCATCATAGAATGCTGAATTACTTCACCTTCTTCAAGTCCCATTCTGTCCATTACTTTGGCTACTTTTTCAGAACCAAACAAACGCATCAAGTTATCTTCAAGAGACACATAAAATTGTGAACTTCCTGGATCTCCTTGACGACCAGCACGACCTCTTAACTGTCTGTCAACACGACGTGAATCGTGACGTTCTGTACCTACAATTGCAAGTCCGCCAGCTGCTTTTACTTCGGCAGATAATTTAATATCGGTTCCACGACCAGCCATATTAGTTGCAATAGTAACCACTCCGGCTTTTCCTGCTTCTTCTACGATTTGCGCTTCTTGTTTGTGCATTTTTGCATTCAAGACATTGTGCGTAACCCCTCGCATTTTAAGCATACGGCTTAATAATTCAGAAATCTCAACAGAAGTAGTACCAATAAGAACTGGTCTTCCTGCATTTGATAATTGTGTTACATCTTCAATAACCGCATTGAATTTTTCACGAGTCGTTTTATAAATAAAATCCTCTTTGTCTTGTCTTGCCATTGGTCTGTTAGTAGGAATTTCTACTACATCCAATTTATATATTGTCCATAACTCACCTGCTTCAGTAACAGCAGTACCAGTCATACCGGCAAGTTTGTTGTACATTCTAAAGTAATTCTGTAAAGTAACCGTAGCAAAAGTTTGAGTTGCAGCTTCGATTTTTACATTTTCCTTCGCTTCAATCGCCTGGTGTAATCCGTCAGAATAACGACGACCATCCATGATACGACCTGTTTGCTCATCAACAATCATGATTTTATTGTCCATGATTACATACTCTACATCTTTTTCAAAAAGGCTGTATGCTTTCAAAAGTTGAGTCAAAGTGTGAATACGTTCACTTTTTATTCCGAAATCTTGAAATAATCTTTCTTTTTCCTCTGCTTCAGCATCTTTGTCTAATTTTTTCTTTTCGATAGCGGCAATTTCAGTTCCGATATCTGGAAGAACGAAAAAGTCAGAATCAGTATCTCCTGAAAGGAATTTAATTCCGTTATCAGTTAATTCAACCTGGTTGTTTTTTTCTTCAATTACAAAATACAAGGCTTCATCAATCTTATGCATTTCGCGATTGTTGTCTTGCATGTAAGAGTTCTCCGTTTTTTGAAGCAATTGTCTTATTCCTTCTTCACTTAAAAACTTAATTAACGCTTTGTTTTTAGGTAAACTTCTGTAAGCTCTTAAAAGCAA
Organism: Flavobacterium gillisiae; assembly: GCF_900107635.1. Lineage (GTDB taxonomy): Bacteria > Bacteroidota > Bacteroidia > Flavobacteriales > Flavobacteriaceae > Flavobacterium > Flavobacterium gillisiae. The sequence continues at coordinate 158,604 of NZ_FNRD01000008.1, read as the reverse complement.
GAAACCACCTTCTTTAGTGTTTCCTTCTTTAAGTAATTTTTTAGCTTCCGATAAAAAACCATTCGCTAATTGACGTTGTAAACTTACTAAGTTTTCAATTTTTGGTTTCAATTCATTGAATTCGTGACGATCTCCTTGTGGTACTGGACCAGATATAATAAGCGGAGTTCTAGCGTCATCAATCAATACAGAATCGACCTCATCGACAATCGCATAATTGTGTTTTCTTTGTACTAAATCATCAGGCGAATGTGTCATGTTATCTCTAAGATAATCAAAACCAAATTCGTTATTTGTACCGTAGGTGATATCAGAATTATACGCTTTTTTTCTTCCTTCAGAACTTGGCTGGTGGTTGTCAATACAATCCACAGTCATACCGTGAAATTCAAATAAAGGCGCTTTCCACGTGCTATCACGTTTAGCCAAGTAATCATTCACCGTTACTAAATGCACTCCGTTACCAGTTAATGCATTCAAGTATATTGGCAAGGTTGCTACTAATGTTTTTCCTTCACCCGTTTGCATCTCTGCTACTTTTCCTTCGTGAAGAACCATTCCTCCAATTAATTGAACATCATAATGAATCATGTCCCAAGTAATTTCTTTTCCGGCAGCATTCCATTTGTTCTGCCAGATTGCTTTGTCACCTTCAAGACTAACGTAAGCTTTATTTCCAGAAAACTCTCTGTCCATAGCAGTTGCTGTTACAGTAATTTCTGAGTTGTCCTTGAAACGTCTTGCTGTTTCCTTTACTACTGCAAAGGCTTCAGGAAGAATTTCCATTAAGGTTTTTTCAGATAATTCGTAAGCTTCTTTTTCTAAAGCATCGATTTCAAGATAGATGTCTTCTCTTTTATCAATATCTTCAACCGCTTCAACATCAGCTTTAAGTGCTGCGATTTTAGCATCGATTCCGGCACGGTTTACTTTTATTTTTTCCTTAAAAAAGTAAGTACGCTCTCTTAACTCGTCATGTGAAAGGGCGATAAGACTAATTTCAAAAGACTTGATTTTGTCAAGATAAGGTTGCAAAGCTTTAACATCTTTCTCGGACTTATCTCCAACAAAGGCTTTAATAATGCTATTTATGAAACTCATAATATGTTTGTATTTCTAATTTATTTAAAGTGTAAATTTAACCAAAAAAAAAGCCTCTTTTGAGACTTTTTCTTTGATTATTTTTTAATATTCATCCTCATTCCAAAGATAATCTTCGTCTGTAGGGTAATCCGGCCAAATTTCTTCCATCGACTCATATATCTCACCTTCGTCTTCAATAGACTGTAGGTTTTCTACCACTTCTAACGGAGCTCCTGCACGTATAGCGTAATCAATAAGTTCGTCTTTGTTAGCAGGCCACGGTGCATCACTTAAATAAGATGCTAATTCTAATGTCCAATACATTTTTTGTCGGTTTAGTTTTGTGCAAAAATAAAAATTTTACCGAAAAAGACAAGTAAAATTCTATTTATTTTTATAAAAAGTTAAGAACGTTTTTGTTTTAGTGTTCAGTAGTCCGTTTTTAGTGTTCAGCTTATGCTGTAAACGTATCGTATTCTCAGATTTTTTTTAACTGCGTTCTGAATACTTTTTTACGGATTACTATTTTCTGGGAATCCATTTAACTTCCTCAGCTTTCAAGTCATGAGACAACTTTCGTGCCAATACAAAAAGGTAGTCAGAAAGTCGGTTTAGGTACTTAATTGCAATTTCAGCGACTGGCTCATTATGGCTTAAATGCACGGCAAGGCGCTCTGCGCGGCGGCAGACGCATCTTGCAATATGACAATATGACACAGTAGTATGTCCACCAGGTAAGACAAAATGAGTCATTTGTGGAAGTGCTTCTTCCATAGTATCTATTTCATTTTCTAATAACTCGATATCAGTTTCAGTAATTCCAAGATTTTTAAGACGTAACTCGCCATTTTTCATCACTTCTTTTTCCGGAGGAGTAGCTAGAATTGCACCTACAGTAAATAAGCGATCTTGAATTTCGATTAGAATCTTTTTGTAGTGTGCATCCATATCTTGATCCCGTATTAACCCGATATGTGAATTTAATTCGTCTACCGTTCCGTAACTTTCAATGCGTATGTGGTCTTTAGGTACTCTTGTTCCGCCAAATAGGGCAGTGGTTCCTTTATCACCTGTTTTAGTATATACTTTCATATGCTGTTTATTTGTTTATTCGTGGATTTGCTTGTTTTTTCTAGGAACACCAAATTTACTTTATTAATTCTACTATGGCGCTAACAAATCGTTCTAAGGAACCTGCACTGAGGTTAAAATACAAATCAGGTTCAATGCATTCCACTTCCATGAGATGCAACTCATTGTCAATTACAATTCCGTCTACTCTGGCGTATAATAATTTTCCGGGATAGGTATCTACAATTTTTTGTGTTTTGGCTATCAGTTCGACATCAGGATGTGTTAGTCTGTATGTTCCTCCAAACTGTACTTGAATCCTAAAATCCCCTGGGACGGGTTTTTTATTGACTGCGTGGGAGAATTTTTTATTAAAGAATATAAAGGAAGTTTCGCCTACAGTTTGAATTTCAGGCATAAACTGCTGTATTAGCAATTCCTTTTCGGAAGCGATGCTTTTATATTGGGTATTTATTTTTTCAGCTTCGGCTGTTTCAAAGACTTCTGTTAGATATGATCCGGCAGAAAAGGCGGGTTTTATAACCGCTTTTTTCCAATGGGACGGTATAAGTGCTGGTAGATTTAAGTCAGTGGTTTTATTTATAAATACGGTAGGGAGAATTTTTATTCCTTGCTGCTCCATTTCACGCAAATAAAATTTGTGTTTATTCTGTTTTATGATGGCAATAGGATTAAGTGTTTTAATTCCTGATTTCTCTATTTGGTCAAGCCAAAGGTTGAATTCGGTTTCTTTTTCGAAATAATCCCAGGTATTTCGAAAAACCAAATAATCAAAATCAGTCCAGTTTATACTTGCATCATCCCAAATTTCAGCAGTTGCAGTAATGTTGTGCTTGGCGAGTTCTGGAATTAAAAGTTGGTCTTGTGGTGTTAATTCAGGTAGTTTTTCGCAGGTTAGTAAGGCTATCTTCATTTTCGATTAGTGTAATGGGTTATTGGATTCTATTTTGGAAACGATTCCCCTAGCCCGGATAGAAGTGAAAATCCTTTTTTATCTTGAACTCAGTTCAGGATAAAAAAGATTGTAGCGGATAGCCGGAAAAAGCTCCTAATAAAACTATTTTGTAGTGTCACTTTCAATCATACCATCGCGCAAACGGATTATTCTATGGGCGTAAGCGGCAACTTCCTCTTCGTGAGTTACTAAGATAACGGTATTACCCTCGGCATGAATGTCATTAAAAAGTTTCATAATCTCTTCGGAGGTTTTACTGTCTAAGTTCCCTGTAGGTTCATCAGCAAGAATGATAGACGGTTTATTGACTAAGGCTCTGGCAATGGCCACACGCTGGCGCTGCCCACCCGATAATTGATTGGGTTGGTGATCCATTCTGTCGCCAAGATTGACTTGCTCTAATACTTCGGAAGCGCGAGCGGTTCGTTCTGATTTAGAATATCCAGCATAAATCATAGGCAAAGCCACATTGGCCAATGCCGTTGTGCGGGGTAGCAGGTTGAAAGTTTGAAAAACAAAACCAATCTCTTTATTTCTGATTTCGGCTAACTCATCATCTTTTTGCTTGCTTACATCTTGTCCATTAAGAATATATGTTCCAGATGTAGGCGTGTCCAAACAACCTAAAAGATTCATCAAGGTAGACTTTCCAGAACCAGAAGGTCCCATCAGCGCTACATATTCGCCTTTATTAATTTCTAAATCAATACCTTTCAGTACATAAATAATCTCGTTACCAAGGACAAAATCTCTTTTGATATTGGTTATTTTTATTAATGGATTTGACATTGTTATTTGCAATTGATGAATTATGGTTTTTGAATTTTAAAAGTACAAAACACTTTTGAATTATAAGTAAGTTGCTTAAAATACATTTTTGTTACAAAAAAATAGAGGATAGCGTTTTTTATCTTTTAAGTAGTGCCTTTCTATATTTAGAGTGAATTAAGGCATTAGTTGGCCCGCTGTTGTGAGACACTAAACTATTATGACTAGTGCTTTGACGACTCTTGGTAATAGTAGCCGTTTTATGGACGAATAGTTAGGAAATAGGTGAATGTTATGCTGCTTCGTTGCTCTTGATCTGGTATCAATTCCAATTTATTTCACAATTTTGGGAATTGTTTATATAATTAACATGTTTATATTGAATGCAATACAATCTGCTGTACATTCGTTTTGTAATATTTAATAAATATAAAATCAAACATTATGAAAAGTACAAATTTAGTATTAGGAATGGCAGTTATAGCCTTAGGATTTACATCTTGTAAAGACGAAAAAACAGAAGCAGCAAACAAAACAGTTGAATCTTATGTTGTTTATGTTGACTCATTAGAAAATGTAGCTCCAGAAGATGCTAAAGCAAATTGGTCTGCAATTGAAGCTACTTATGAAGTAAGAAGCAGCCAAGCTGAAACAGCACTTTCGGATTTAAAAGAAAGCGAAGAAGCAAAAGCAAAAATCGAAGCAAGTAGAGCAAAATATGCTGCATTGCAAGCTAGAATGCAAGCAGAGATGGAAGCTTCAGCTCCAAATTCTAAACAACAAATGAGAAATGCATTGTTTGGTGAAGGAAAAATTGGTGATGATATGAATTTTGGTTGGGTAAATAAGGATAACATCCTTAGTGTATACAGACAATTTATTCATACTGCTGAAGATAATAAAGACAACTATTCTCGTGAAGACTGGGATGAAGTTAAATTGATGTATGAAGCACTAGATAGCAGAAAAAATACTGTTGAAAAAGAAGGTCTTTCTTCTTCTGATAACAGAGAAATTGCAGGTTTAAAATTCAAATTTGGTCCAATGTTAAAAGTTAACAGAATAGGTGCTAAATCTGAAGAAATGAAAGAAGCTAAACAATAAGGCTTTACTAATTCATATTGAAAAGAAAGACGGTCAGGGATGGCTGTCTTTTTTTTATGGATTAAACTCTTATGGTAAAATGCTCCTTTGGTTGTTCATATCTAAAGAAAACGAATCCCCACTGAAAGGTATCAATGGTTACCGTAACTTTTGGATGCTTTTTTATCGTTTCCCAAGCTTCCTCCATTCCTGGAGACCAATGTATATCATCAAAAATCCAAACGGTATCATTAGTTATTGTAGGTAATAATAGATCAAAGTAGTCTAATGTGGCCTGCTTCTGATGGTTGCCGTCGAAATAGATTAAGGAAAAGTGCTCCGTTGAAGTATTCACTTTTTCTAAATAACTACTGAACTCAGTCACTACAAACTCAACATTGGGTAAGCCAAATTTCTCTAATTGCTCTTGGGCAATTTTTGATGTTTCTGGACAGCCTTCAAGTGTCGTTATTTGTGCTTTTGGGTTTCCAACGGATAAGGAAACTGTTGCCAATCCTAGTGATGTTCCTATTTCTAAAATTGCATCAGGCTGAAAATAAGATGTAACTCGAAACAATAATCCCCCTCGTTTCTGTGTGATTCCGGCCGTTTTGGCAATCTTCGCGATTTCTCTTTTGTTGGATTTGAAGACTTTAGAACCAGCGCCAAAATCAGTGACCTCAATTGTATTTTTATTTTCTAAAAGTGACTTTTGATATTCCTTTAAGACCTGGTATTCCGGTTTTGGCTTGCGGTCGTAAAAACATTTTGTAATCAAAGTGAATACAAAAGGGGAGTGTACGGCGTGCTCATTCTTAGAGTGCCAAAGGAATTTAAGGTAGGATTTGATTTGGAATAGCATGCTTTAATTGGCTGTCAGCCTAAAAAAAAGATTTTTTAAGCGAGTATGAGAGTGTAAATATAGAAGAATTTCGCTGCTTAAAAAAATTGCTTCACTGTATCGAACATTACCGATTTTGGATACCTAAATTTAAACAACGCAGAAAATAATAAACGAACCAAAGAGTATTGAAAAGGGCGAAGTCAGCCGAATCAGGTTTGGCTTTAAAAGCGCAGCACAATACACTGCATAGGCATGATGTATTTTTCTTGGGATAACGTAAAGGACAAGTGAGGTAGCTATTATAAACCAACCTAGTACTGAAAACACTTCCGGATATTTTGAAAAATCGGCATATATCACTAATGCTGCAGCCGGAATCATCCGAATTGTAATTTCGGCATAATTGATGAAGTTTGTACTGCCTGCTTTACCTATAATTGCTCTTGCTTTTGATGGATAAAAAAGCATAAGGAAACCAGCGCTAATTAAAAAACATCCAAACAGGATTACGATCCATTTTGCAAGTAGTACCATAATCGTTTTTGCTTAATTGGGTTACAATGTACTTTGTTTTATTTGGTTTTCCAAAAGGGATAAAATAAGCTCTTAAGTTGTCTGGAAATTTGTGTTTTCTATTAAATAAACAAACCCCCAACATTTCTAGCATTACTGCAAAATGTTGAGGGTTTAATTTTATAAAGAATGTCTTTTTATTTCCGCTTCGGGGGCTAGGGGGATTTTATCCCTCAATCTTCGCGCTCAGTTCAAACCAGCGTTCTTCTCGATCTTCAATTTTATTATTGATGTTTTCGAGTTCTTTTGCTTTTTTTGAAATATCGGCATCCGGTACTTTCCCGTCCGTGAATAATTGCTCGATTGCAATTTTTTGAACTTCTAAATCCTTGATTTCTTTTTCTATTTTCTGATATTCTTTTTGCTCGTTGAAAGTCAAATTTCCTGTTGGGTTGTTTTGCTTCCAGTCTTTCTTCTCCGCTTTGTTTTCCTCTTTTTGAGCCACATCTGTACTGTCTTCGTAGGCTCTGAAATCAGAATAGTTTCCGGGGAAATCTTCGACCACACCATCGCCTCTAAAGATAAATAAGTGATCTACAATTTTATCCATGAAATATCTATCGTGAGAAACCACTAGTAAACAACCAGGATAATCAAGCAAGAAGCTTTCGAGTACATTTAAGGTTACAATATCCAAATCGTTTGTTGGCTCATCCAGAATCAAGAAGTTAGGGTTTTGAATCAAAACCGTACATAAGTACAAACGTTTCAATTCCCCACCGCTCAATCGATCTACAAAATCATATTGTTTTTTGGCATCAAAAAGAAAACGCTCTAGCAATTGCGATGCCGAAATCATTCTTCCTTTCATCAACGGAATAAATTCTCCGTATTCCTTGATCACATCAATTACACGTTGTCCCGGTTTTGGGTTGATTCCGCTTTGAGTATAATAGCCAACTTTTATTGTTTCACCAATCACCACTTTTCCACCATCAAGCGGAAGTGATCCAGTCAATAAGTTCAAAAAGGTTGATTTTCCTGTCCCATTTTTTCCAATGATTCCAATACGTTCTCCCGGTTGAAAGTCGTAACTGAAATTATCCATGATCACATGATCCTTGAATTTCTTGGAGATTTTGTGAAGCTCGATAATCTTACTTCCCATACGTTCCATGTTGATTTCCAGTTCCACCTTGTTCTCCTTACGGCGACTTTGTGCTTTTTCTTTAATGTCGTAGAAATCATCCTGACGCGATTTCGATTTAGTCGTTCTCGCTTTTGGCTGACGTCGCATCCATTCTAATTCTTTCACGAAAAGGTTTTGAGCCTTGTCCACACTTGAATTTTCAGAGGCAATGCGTTCTTCTTTTTTCTCTAAGTAGTAAGAGTAGTTTCCTTTGTAGGAATATAATTTTCCATTGTCTAGTTCGATGATTTCGTTACAAACACGCTCTAAAAAGAAACGGTCGTGCGTCACCATGAATAAGGTAATGTTTTCTTTGGCAAAATAAGCTTCTAACCATTCGATCATCTCTAAATCCAAGTGATTCGTAGGTTCATCCAGAATCAATAGGTCAGGACGGTTGATCAGAATTATAGCTAGAGACAAACGTTTTTGTTGTCCACCTGAAAGGTTTTTTACTTTCAGTTTGAAGTCTTCCAACTTCAGTTTGAACAAAATTTGCTTGTATTGGGTTTCAAAATCCCATGCATTGTGTTGGTCCATTCCGTCAAAAGCTTTTTGGTAGGCTTCTTCGTCTTCTGGGTTTTCCAATGCTTTTTCGTAGGCTTCAATTACTTTCAACGTTTCATTATCCGAGGCAAAAATACTTTCCTCAATGGTAAGTTCGTCCTGTAGATTATTGTTTTGCGACAAGAAAGCCATTTTGATTCCTTTTCTCAAAACTACCTGTCCAGTATCTGATTCGTCCAAACCATTAATGATACTCATTATAGTAGTTTTTCCCGAGCCATTCTTGGCTATAAAGGCAATTTTTTGGTCTTTGCTAATTCCAAAAGAGATATTTTCAAAAAGCGTTCTCTCACCGTAGGATTTCGAGATATTTTCAACTGATAAGTAATTCATGCGTGTAACGAGATGTATTTGTTATGATTAGGGCTTTTTTTTACTGTATAAAGGCTACTTAAATAGCTAATTATCAGGTGCCAAAAAAAAACCACCGTGCAAAGGTAGTTTATTATTTTTAGGTTAAAATTATTTGGAAAGAAGAACTTTCTCTAATTCAACGACTTTAAGTTGGTTAAATGAGTCTTCGTAGGGAATAGTTGACAGTTGTATAACATTCGAGCCTTAACTTAAAGCAATTTAAGCAAAGCAAGTACAATACCAACTAAACCACCCACAACAGCACCATTCAAGCGAATATATTGCAAATCATTGCCGACTTTATCTTCGATTTGCTCGACCAATTCTTTATTGTTGAGTTTCATCATGCTGGAGCGAACCATATTCCCGATTTCACTATGGAATTTTACCAACATTTCCGAAATGGTTTCACGTATCCAAATGTTTATTTTTTGTTGAGCGTCTAAATCCTGCTGCAAATCAGCTAACATGCGATTTAGATTCGAAATTAAGAATTGCATCAATGGAGTTTCATTATTTTCAAGCTGCGCTGCAAGAGTTTCTTTGGAACGACTTAAAAGAGTATGAATCACTTTTTCTTCTTCCACATGCTGCATAACACGTTCTTTTAGATTCTGGATTAGCGTAGTTGATTTTTCATCGCCAGAGGTCAGCTGTTCTGCAAAACCAAGAATATATTCGTCAAACTTGGTTCGTATGGGGTGATTAGCGTCTGCTTTGGCTTCCATCATCAGTTCTTTAGCTTTTTCGAGAAGCTCGTCCGCGATAAGATTTAAATCTATTCCGCCACTTTTTTCGGCTAAAAACAAGGCTGTTTTTTTGAAAAAACCTTTGTCGGAGTATTCATCGGCTGCATCTTTAAGTTTAGAAAGAAGCAGTTTTTTTGTGTCTGGATTAGTAATGGATTTTGAGCTTTCCTCGATAATCAGTTCCCATATTTGATGATGATCCCCATTTTTGATGGATTTTTCTAACCAAGTTCCCAATGGGGAAGCTAAATCTATACTGACAATCTGTTCTCTTAGTATTTTTTGCAAAGCATCTGCAAATTTTGGATTGTCTAATTCGTTGGCTAATTTTAAAACTATGTTCTGAATTAAACCAATTGCATTCTGCTGATGTTTGGGTTGTTGGATGAAATCCAAAATAGTTTTGGCTAAGTCCACTTCGTTTAGTTTTTCGGCAATAACGTCTGGAGAAAGCCATTTGTTGGTTACCAAATCGACTATTCCTTCTGTCAGTTTTTCTCGGTTTTTGGCGATAATGTTGGTGTGCTTACGTACAAAGGGAATTGGGATTTCATGAAACAAAGCACTAACCGCAAACCAGTCAGCAAATCCACCGATAGTTGCCGCCTCAAAACCTGCTGTGACAATTTTCCATCCTTGATGAGTGAGAATGTCCAAACGCAGCAGCGCTTCAAAAAGCACTAGGCCTCCAAAGGCAACAAGTAAAGAGATCGATCCAAGGTTATTTTTCATGAATGTTATTAGTTTAAAAGGACTTCGTAAGTGATAGAAATGTAAGTAATTATTGTGGAATATTTTCTGGAAAATTGTTTTTTTATAATAGAGAAGCATAAAAAATAATAGTTATACTCAAATTATCTTTGAAGATACTGCGACAGAAATGGACTTAGATCTAAGTGATGTAATTGTTGTGGTACAGCTATAAATGGTTTTCTTGTAAAATTTTCATTGGTTAGATAATATTGCAAACCATTTTGGGTAGTAATACCTTCGATTTGATGAAACGGAAGTGCTATTTTAATTTTTCTTTTATTGCCAGAAAAGAAATCTGAACGGTTATAATCATAAAACAAATAGGCGAATGGAGACAGCGTTTTACTATATCCGCTGAGGACAAGCAGTTTTTTGTCGGGTATAATTGTAGCCGAAGTAATCAAGCCTTTTACGTTGAAAGTTTCTTTCAGGCGGGCATTATATTGACCAGGAGTTTTAGGGATGGTATATACTGACGTTCTTTTTTGCTTCCATTGTTTTGTAAATAAATAGATGCTATCATCGACGATAACAAGGGCTTCGCAATCAAAATTAGTCGTGTTGGATTTTAGTTGTGTGAAATCAGTCTGATTGGAATAGGAGAATGAAATGGTATCAGTTTTTTGAATATTCCCTTCAATAGATTTTTTTTCAATTCTTAAAATATGCAGATCTTTTCTGTTACCCGAGACATTATTTCCAAAGTCGCCAATATAAAAATAACTGCTGTCTTGCGTAATCTCTTCCCAATCCTTATTGAATACTTTTTTAAGGGGTATTCTCTTTTGAATCACGCCGCTTGTATCTACTCCATAAAGAGTAGTGTCTGTATCGTCATTAGTCGTCCACATCATATTATCACTAAATACTAAACCAGATGTTTCGTGCAGTACGGCTGACAATTCCACAGAGTACTTCGGTTTTACTTTTATCGAATTATAGCTGCAGCTACCGTCATTTATAGTTGCTGAAGGATTGAAGTTTTTCGACATCGGGTCAGTGCAGCCCGAAATTTGGGCATGCATTTGACTGATCAAAAATAGGAATACTAATAAAAATGCTTTTTTCAATGACTTGGAATAGATTTGTTGCGGTCTTTTGTTTTTCAAAAGTAATTTATTCGCGGGATTAAAATTAGAATTGGGATTGAATCATTAGGTTTTATTTAGACAATTGCTGCTGTATTCTACTTTACCGTTGTGATTTTACATCTTAAAATATATCTTTGAGACATGCAAGTGTCAGTAATCATCCTCAACTATAACGTGCGCTATTTCTTAGAATTATGCGTTTTAAGTGTACAAAGTGCTTTAGCGCATATTGAGGGCGAAATAATCGTTGTCGATAACAACTCGCAAGATGATAGTTGCGAAATGATGAAGCAGCGTTTTCCAAATGTAAAACTTATAGAAAACAAAGACAATTCTGGTTTTCCAAAAGGGAATAATATAGGTGTTGCCGCCGCTCAGGGCAAATATATTTGCATCTTGAATCCTGATACCGTGGTTGCAGAGGATACCTTTGCAAAAGTGTTGGCTTTCGCCGAATGGCAAAACGACATAGGGGTAGTGGGAGTAAAGCTTATCGACGGCTCAGGGAATTTTCTACCGGAGAGTAAAAGAGGGGTTCCTACACCTTTTGTCGCCTTTACAAAAATGATGGGCTTGTACAAGTTATTTCCAAAAGTGAAATTGCTTGGAAAATACTATGCGCAGCAACTATCGGAAAATGAAACTGGGAAAGTTGATATTCTGGTGGGCGCTTTTATGCTGATGAAGCGAGATTTGTATCTGGAAATTGGAGGGTTTGATGAGAACTGTTTCATGTATTCAGACGACATAGATTTGTCCTATAGAATGCTGTTGAAAGGAAAATCTAATTATTATTATCACGAAACAACAGTAATACATTATAAGGGAGAAAGCACTGTTAAGGATGGGGTTTATATGAAACGGTTTCGGGAGGCTATGGAGTTTTTCTATAAAAAGCACTTCAAGGTTTCGCGGGTGTTCTCATCTTTTATGCAAGCAGGGATTATCTTTTTTTCTTTTATTAAAATGTTTCAAGGTCAAACTAAAGAAAAAAAGACAGCACAGTCTTATATATTTTATTCTTCTAGTGATGAGTTAATTAACAAAATAGCGTCAAAACTTCAAAAAAAAGTGGTTTTTCACGATTTGAAAACAGAAAAAATGGTAATTTCGTCAAAGATTTCATTGGGAACTAAGACAGAAATGTTGTTAGATAATAATTGCATTTCTTTTAAAGAGATTATAAATTTTATAGAATCGTTAAAAAACAAGGGGTTATCCTTTAAAGTGTTACCAAAAAACACTGCTTTTTTAATCGGCAGTGATAATTCTAATGAAAGAGGAGCGATTATAAAATTAGAGTGATAAATTACATTAAATGTAATTTATATTTAAAATATTTAGTAATTTCGCAAACTGAAAACAAAAACGCCTTCTTAGGTTAACAATATGGCAAAATTTGAATTAAAACTTCCTAAAATGGGAGAAAGTGTCGCAGAAGCAACCATTACAAACTGGTTAAAAGAAGTAGGCGACAAAATTGAAGCGGATGAAGCGGTACTTGAAATTGCAACTGATAAGGTTGACAGTGAGGTGCCTAGTGAAGTTTCAGGTATTTTGGTAGAGCAATTATTTGGTAAAGATGATTTAGTTCAAGTGGGTCAAACCATTGCTATTATTGAAACCGAAGGTGGAGAGATGGTTTCAGTTGTTAAAGCAGCTGCCACTTCTGAGGCTGTTGCCGAAGTAACAAAAACCGTTGATGCCGCTAAAGATAGCGTTGCAACACCGGCTGATTTTTCTGATTCTGATAAGTTCTTTTCTCCATTGGTAAAAAACATTGCTTCAGCAGAAGGTGTTTCTGTAGATGAGTTGGAACAGATTAATGGAACAGGAAAAGACGGTAGAGTTACTAAAAATGATATCTTAGAATACGTTAAAAATAAAGGAAGTCAAGCTGTTGTTGCTCCGGCAAAAACGGTTGAAGCTCCAAAAGCTGCGCAAGCAGCAGTTCCAGTAGCGAAAAAAGAAGCTCCTGTTTCTGTAAACGGTGGTGATGAAATTGTTGAAATGGACAGAATGCGTAAGCTTATTGCGGGTTATATGGTTGCTTCAGTACAAACTTCAGCACACGTTCAGTCTTTTATCGAAGTGGATGTGACTAATATTGTGAAATGGAGAGAAAAAAATAAAAATATTTTCGAAAAAAGAGAAGGGGAGAAGTTGACCTATACTCCAATATTCATGGAAGCGGTGGCTAAAGCATTGAAAGATTTTCCAGGTTTGAATATTTCTGTAGACGGTGATTACATCATCAAAAAGAAAAATATCAACTTGGGTATGGCTGCATCATTGCCTAACGGTAATTTAATTGTTCCTGTGATTAAAAATGCAGATCAATTGAACTTGGTGGGTATGGCAAAAGCCGTAAATGATCTTGGTGGACGTGCTAAAGCAGGGAAATTGAAACCGGACGATACACAAGGCGGAACTTACACGGTTACTAATGTAGGGACATTCGGGAGTGTTTTTGGTACGCCTATTTTGAATCAACCACAAGTTGGTATATTAGCTCTTGGAGCAATTAGAAAAGTACCGGCAGTTATAGAAACGCCAGAAGGTGATTTTATTGGAATTCGTCAAAAAATGTTCCTTTCTCACAGTTATGACCATCGTGTTGTAGATGGAGCGCTAGGAGGTGGGTTTGTAAAACGAGTTGCTGAATACCTAGAAGCATTTGATGTGAATAGAGATATTTAATATTTAAATAAATAGATAATAGAGCCCAACAGATTTTTTAAATTTGTTGGGTTTTGTTTTTTAGGAATAGTTTGCCGCATTAAAAAGCTTTGTTTTTTTGGAAGAAATTAATGCTTGATAATTGGTGAAACTCAGCTTTAAAATTTACATTTGTATGATAATAAAAACAAAAAATGGAACTTAAACTTAATAAACCAATTTGCTTTTTTGACCTTGAAACCACTGGAATTGATGTTGGAAAAGACAGAATTGTAGAAATATCAATATTTAAAGTTTTTCCTAACGGAAATAAAGAAAGTAAAACATGGTTAGTGAATCCGACAATTCCAATTCCGGCGCAAACAACTGCGGTACATGGAATCACGGATGAAAAAGTAGCGAATGAACCTACTTTTAACGAGTTGGCTTCACAGGTTCATAATATGATAAAAGACTGTGATTTGGCTGGATTTAACTCTGATCGTTTTGATATTCCTTTGCTGGCGGAAGAATTGCTTCGTGCAGGAGTTGATTTTGATATGAAAAATAGTGTCTCAGTTGATGTTCAAACGATTTTTCATAAAAAAGAAGAACGAACGTTAAGTGCGGCGTTAAAATTCTATTGTGGACAAAGTTTAGAAAATGCGCATTCCGCAGAAGCGGATACTATGGCGACTTATGAAATATTAAAAGCCCAGTTAGAACGCTATCCAGATTTACAGAATGACATGAAAGCATTGTCGGAGTTTTCGACAAGAAAGAAAATTGCTGATTTTGCAGGAATGATAGCATTTGATAAAGACGATGAAGAAATTTTTGCTTTTGGAAAACACAAAGGAGTAAAAGTGGATAAAATTTTAGAAACAGAACCGGGCTATTTTAGTTGGATTCAAAATGCAGATTTTCCTTTGTATACTAAAAAGGTCTTGACGGCGATTAAACTTAGAAAACTGAATACTAAAAACTAAGTAATTAGTAATTAGTGAATAGTGAAATAGACTATTTACTAATTACTATTTACTATTCACTATAAAGAAATGAAAATAATCTGTATTGGTAGAAATTATGCTAACCACATAGAAGAATTGCAGAATGAGCGGCCTACGGAGCCTGTTATTTTTATGAAGCCTGATTCGGCGATTTTATTAAAGCAGCATCCTTTTGTGATTCCTGAATTTTCGGAAGATATTCATCATGAAATCGAAATTATTGTTAAAATAAATAAGGTTGGGAAATACATAGAACCTAAGTTTGCTCATAAGTATTATGAGGAGATTAGTGTAGGTATTGATTTTACCGCTAGAGACTTACAAGCTAAGCTAAAAGCTAAAGGTTTACCTTGGGAAAAAGCCAAAGCATTTGACGGTTCTGCTGTAATTGGAGATTTTTTACAAAAAGAGCGATTTAGTTCGTTAGAAAATCTTACTTTTGAGTTAACCAATAACGGTAAAACAGTTCAAATCAGTAATTCTAGCTATATGTTGTGGAAAATTGATGAGCTTATTTCGTATGTTTCTCAGTTTTTTACATTAAAAATAGGAGATATTATTTTTACGGGAACACCTGAAGGGGTTGCTGCTGTGAAACCAGACGACGTATTGGAGGGATTTTTAGAGGGACAGAAACTATTTAGAATACAAGTAAAATAATGGCTTTAAACTACAACCTTGCAAAAGTGTACGCACTTTCAGATAATGACCCGGAATTTGTAAATGAAATTCTAACGTTGTTCGTTACTGAAGTTCCAGAGGATTTATCTCAAATCAAAGAAGGAATTAAAAAGAAAGATCATAAGCATGCCTATGCTTATGCACATAAAATTAAACCAACTCTAGACTTACTTGGGTTAAATGTTGCCTTTGAAGAAATTCTTCAAGTGGAAGCATGGACGAAAATTGAAGGAAAAAGAAAAGATATAGATCATACTTTTAAGAGCATAAAGTCTCAGGTTAAAGATGCAATCAAAGAAATAAAAAAGGATTTTGATCTGTAAAGTACTATCAACCCTTATTTTTTAAACGCTAAAATTCAACATTCAAATTATTTGGATGTTGAATTTTAGGTATAAAGCAAATCCTAAATCCATATCAAAAAAATGAAAGCAACCATAGTTACTATAGGCGATGAAATTTTAATTGGGCAAATTGTTGATACGAATTCGGCTTTTATAGCCAAATCATTAGATAGAATTGGAGTCGAAATAAGCGAAATGATTTCGATTAGCGACGATAAACAGCATATTCTGGATACGTTTTCAACCCTTCAAAATACGGTAGATTTAGTGATTATTACTGGAGGTCTAGGGCCTACAAAAGATGATGTTACTAAAAAGACCTTTTGTGATTATTTTGAAGATGAATTAGTTGTAAATCAGTCTGTTTTGGTACATGTTACGGAGATGATCGAAGGTTTCTATAAACGAGCGATTACTCAAATTAACAAAGATCAGGCGTTAGTTCCTTCAAAATGTACTGTGTTGCACAATGCGGTGGGAACCGCCCCAGGAATGTGGATGAAAAAAGAGAACACTGTTTTTATTTCGCTGCCGGGCGTACCTTATGAAATGAAATATCTGGTGGAAAGTGAAATAATTCCTAAGGTGGTGCGAGAGTACAGTCGCCCCTATATTATTCATAAAACAATTCTTACTTACGGGCAAGGAGAGAGTATGGTTGCAGAACGGATTGAAGATTGGGAAAACAGTCTTCCGGAGTTTTTGAAGCTGGCTTATTTACCGAGTCCTGGAAAAGTTCGTTTGCGTCTTTCCGCGAGAGGTACGAACAAAGAACTATTAGAAAATGCATTGGAGCAATATGTTAGTTCTTTAGATGCGATTATAAATGATATAATAGTTGGTTTTGAGGAGGAGGAAACAATCGAGTTCTTAGTGGGAAAGATGTTGAAACAACAACAAAAAACACTGGCTACTGCTGAAAGTTGTACCGGAGGTGCGATTGCATCGATATTAACTTCGATAGCGGGTGCTTCTGCGTATTTTAAGGGCAGTGTCGTTTCTTATGCTACGGAGGTTAAAACAGACGTGCTAGGGATTCCTGAGAGCTTGATAAAAGAGTTTTCTGTAGTAAGTAAAGAAGTGGCTTCGGCGATGGCTTTGCGGGTAAAAGAAATTATGAATACTGATTATGCGATTGCGACAACTGGGAACGCTGGTCCGACAAAAGGAGATGAAAATGCCGAAATTGGGACTGTCTTTATCGCTTTGGCAACGCCAAATGAAGTTATTGTCGAAGAATATAATTTTGGCCAACCCCGTGAGAAAGTGATAGATAGAGCGGTGATTAAAAGTTTAGAGTTATTGAAGAAAGAAATTTTTAAAAATGTCCTATAATTTTGTTGGTTTATAGGTTTATTTTTCTTTTCTTTGCACCCTGATTTTGAATAACGATAAAAGATAAGCATAATGTCAAGAGTTTGTGACCTTACAGGTAAAAGAGCGATGGTAGGAAATAACGTTTCTCACGCTATGAATAAAACTAAGAGAAAATTTTCTGTTAACTTAGTGAAAAAGCGTTTTTATCTTCCAGAAGAAGATAGATGGATTACTCTTAGAGTAGCAGCATCTACGGTAAAAACAATTAATAAAAATGGAATTGCTGCAGTTTTGAAAAAAGCTCAAGCACAAGGATTTATTAAATAATCTTTAAATTCTAAAAAAAAAATAGCAAGATGGCAAAGAAAGGTAATAGAATCCAGGTAATTTTAGAATGTACTGAGCACAAAACAAGTGGTGTGGCAGGAACTTCAAGATACATAACAACGAAGAACAAAAAAAATACACCTGATAGATTAGAGATTAAGAAATTTAATCCAGTTTTGAAACGTGTAACTGTTCACAAAGAAATTAAATAATAATTAGAGATTTTAATAAAAGTCTCAAATGGTAACATTTGAAGATTATATTTAAATTTAAATAACATTTGAATCATGGCAAAGAAAACCGTAGCATCGTTACAAACATCTTCTAAGAGATTATCAAAAGCCATCAAAATGGTGAAATCTCCAAAAACTGGCGCTTATACATTCGTAGAATCTATAATGGCACCTGAACTAGTTGATGAATTCTTGAAAAAGAAGTAATTAATAAAAGCATTATATAGAAAAGCTACTTTCATTCGGAAGTAGCTTTTTTATTTTATATCTTTACCGTTCTGAAGAGGGTGTTAGTTCATTGTGTCTAATGCTTCATTCCTAACACTGTTAATACAATGAGTTTTTTCAAAAGAATATTTTCATCGGAAAAAAAAGAGACTTTAGATAAAGGTCTTGAAAAATCAAAAACAACTTTCTTTTCTAAGTTAAGTAAAGCTGTTGCAGGTAAGTCTAAAGTTGACGATGCTGTGTTGGATAATTTAGAGGAAATTCTTGTTTCCTCTGATGTAGGGGTTGATACCACTCTTAAAATCATTACCCGTATTGAAAGTCGTGTTGCGGCTGACAAATATCTTGGTATTGAAGAACTCAATAAAATTCTACAAGAAGAAATTTCAGGTCTGCTTTCTGAGACCAATACAGGTGAAGCAACAGAGTTTGTAATTCCAAAAGATAAAAAACCATACGTTTTAATGGTAGTAGGCGTAAATGGTGTTGGTAAAACAACTACCATCGGAAAACTTGCGTTCCAATTTAAAAAAGCGGGTTATAAAGTAGTTTTAGGTGCTGGAGATACGTTTCGTGCCGCTGCAATAGATCAATTACAAATTTGGGCTGATAGAGTAGGAGTTCCTATTGTTAGGCAAAACATGGGTTCTGATCCCGCTTCTGTGGCATTTGACACCTTACAATCAGCGGTGGCTCAAGATGCCGATATTGTAATAATTGATACGGCAGGACGTTTACACAACAAAGTCAACCTTATGAATGAATTGACTAAAGTAAAACGTGTGATGCAAAAAGTCGTTTCTGATGCACCTCACGACGTTTTATTAGTTTTGGATGGTTCAACTGGTCAAAACGCTTTTGAGCAAGCTAAACAATTTACAGCGGCTACAGAGGTAACTTCTCTTGCTGTAACTAAATTAGACGGTACTGCAAAAGGGGGTGTTGTTATTGGAATTTCAGATCAATTTAAAATTCCCGTAAAATATATTGGTGTTGGTGAAGGAATTGAAGACCTGCAAGTATTCAACAAACATGAATTTGTAGATTCTTTCTTTAAATAAAATACCTTTATGAACTTCTCTTCCATTAAGAATGCAAACCCAATTATTTTGTATTTGATCAGCGTCATTTGCTTTGTTTTGTCAAATGTGGTTCGAGACAAAAATGTTGTTCTTTATTATGTATTATTAATTGCAGGGGCATTATTTTTTATTTTTGGTTTCTTTAAAGCCAGGAAAAAGTGACTTAGAAGTAGTGCTGTAATCACGGGTTATGTTTAAGCTGATTTTCTATATAATCTATCACTTTGAGAACTATGGATTCCACTATATCTACAGAAGAAATACTTCAAGAGCGAATTAAGGAATTATCTTGTTTGTATGATGTTTCGTCAGTGATTGTTCAGCATGAAGAATCGATCTCGGAGACTTTAGATAAGATTTGTTCTATTTTAAAAAATGCTTGGCGATTTTCAGAGCAATCAATAGTAGAGTTGCAGCTAGAGAATTACTATTACGCCACGAGTGCAATCCCTCAAAATACTGTTTTCCAAAAGTCATCTATCATCATTTTTAATGAAGAAAATGGATATGTAAAAGTGCATTATCCGTCAAATCAGTTTTCCAAAGATCACTTTTTGGACGATGAGCAAAAGCTACTTAATAAAGTGTCTTCAGATATTAGTGTGTTTTATGAGCGACAATTAAATAAAGGGAAAGAAGAATTGTTGAAACGAAGTGTGGAACGAGCAGATCGTCTCTCTATTTTAGGAGAAATTACAGCTGGTATCGCTCACGAATTAAATACGCCACTAGGAAACATTCTTGGTTTTGCAGAGTTTATTCGAGAACGAACTAAAGATAAACAATCACAATTAGACAGCGATAAGATTATTAAGGCAGCCATCTATTCCAGGGAGGTGGTTAAGAAGCTTATGTTTTTTTCCTGCGAAATGCCACAAAACATGAAGTTTGTTAAAATTATACCGATTGTTTCGGAAGCATTAAGTTTATTGGGGCCAAATTTCAAGAAAGCCGAAATTAGCTATGAGTTTGACTTTAATGACCCTCAATTAGAAGGACAGCTAGATTCTATTCAACTTACTCAAGTCTTGTTTAATATTCTGATAAATGCCATTTATGTGTCGCCTAGGGATAAGGTTATTAAAGTAAAAGTATATTCAGAGGAGTCGAATTTTATTATAGAAATAGCCGATCAAGGACCTGGTATTGAAGAAGCATTTAAGTCTAAAATATTTGAACCTTTTTTTACTACAAAACCTATTGGAGAGGGTTCTGGTTTAGGACTTAGTGTAGTACATGGAATTGTTAAAAGCCATAAAGGGGATATTCTCTCTATTGATAATGTACCTCAAGGAACTATTTTCCAAGTGAGATTACCCTTAAAGATGATGTAATGAAATTAAAGAAAGAAAACATTCTAATTGTTGACGATAATTATGATATGCTTGAGCTGCTTCATCGCAATTTGAAAGCCCAAAACTTTCATACTTATAAAGCTTCTTCTGTTATGGAAGCAATTGAGATATTAAAATTTAGTACCATAGATTTGCTAATTACTGATTTGCAAATGCCCGGTATTAATGGCATTGAGCTGATAAAGTATGTTCAGGAACATTTTCCTACTATTCCAAAACTTGTTATTACTGGATTTCCTTCTGTAGATAGCGCGATTGAGGCTGTAAAATCAGGAGCTTTAGATTATTTGGCAAAACCGTTTACCAACGATGAGTTAAAGAAGGCAGTGCAAGCTTTAATTGATTCGAAAGAGGATACTAAAACGAGTACTAATGAAACTAGTATTTCTTCTACTGATTATATAACGGAATACGCAGGAATCGTTGGGCAGTCTCAACAGATTGTCCAATTAGTAGATTTGATTCAGAGGGTTAAAGATAATAGAGCTACCGTATTGATTCAAGGCGAGAGTGGTACAGGAAAGGAATTAGTAGCTAGAGCCATTCATTATGAAGGAGCTTTTTCTTCGAAACCGTTTATTGCTGTAAATTGTGGTGCTATACCTGAGAATTTAATGGAATCGGAACTTTTTGGATACGTAAAAGGGGCTTTTACCGGTGCAAATGATACCCGAGATGGTTTTTTTCAAGCCGCAGCGGGTGGAACTATATTTTTAGATGAAATAGGAACGGCTCCATTAGCAGTTCAAACCAGATTACTGCGAGTGTTGCAAGAAAAGGAGGTCAGTATGATTGGTTCTCAGAAAACACAAAAAATAGAGCTGAGAATTATTGCTGCTACTAACAATGATTTGTATGAAATGTCTAGTAAAGGTAGTTTTCGTGAAGATCTTTATTATAGATTAAATGTAGTTAATATTGAAACGCCGCCGCTTCGCAATCGTAAAAGCGACATAAGACTATTGATAACCACTTTTCTTAATAAATACGGTGGCGAGTATAATAAATCTAAAATAACTATTTCAGAGAAGGCGATTCTGGTTTTAATGCGTCATTCTTGGCCAGGAAACGTGCGTGAATTAGAAAACGTAATTCAAAGAATGATTATCATGAGTGGTAATCAAATTGAAGTTGGTGATGTGCCTGAGTACTTAAAATACCCTATGCCCTTTGAAAAAGAAGAACTTAGAACATTAAAAGATATTGAGAAAGCGCATATTCTAAAAGTATTGGCGGCAGTTGATAATAATAAAACGCGAGCTGCAGAAATTCTTCAAATTGATCGAAAAACACTACGTCAAAAAATAGAGTAATATCTCCTATTTATCCGAGGAATTTTTCCTCTTTCGGGGAATTTCTCCCCGCTGCTTTTTAGCAAAATACAATCTGTTGTTTTTATAAACCCTTTGTTTGCAAGGGTTTTGTTGTTTGTACTATTCTGATATGCCCCATTGGCATGCAGTTTGTCTATTGTCATGGAAACAATTGCTGTTTTTTACTAAACAAACAATAAAATTAGATGAGATGAATATTCTAGAGAAACAAGGGATTGATTCTATTCCCGTAGCCATTAAAAGAAAAGTCAAAAGAGATAAAATGATCATTGACTTGGATTTTTCTGTCGTTGCAAAAGAAGAATCAGCTTTTAAAGGAGAAGTGAACGTTGGGTTATGTATCAATTGTGATAGCAATATCCATTGCACTTGGCAACGTAATAACAAAATGTTTTGTGAACATTATCAATAAAATAATATGATAGCTATAAAAGAAGCAACAAAAAGAAGCATGCTTGACAACGTAATGGAACAGTTTAATAAAACAGCTGATTCCATTAACTTAAACTCAAACATTAGAAAAATTTTATCAATAACAAATAATGAAATTATACTTCATTTTCCCGTAAAAATGGATAATGGTGAAGTTCAGATTTTCACAGGATATCGTGTACAGCATAATAATGCATTGGGACCATATAAAGGAGGATTACGTTATCATCCAACTGTAAATGTGGATGATGCCAAAGCGCTTGCGATGTGGATGACTTGGAAAACATCATTGGCGGGCTTGCCTTATGGTGGTGCAAAAGGAGGGATTCAAATTGATCCTCGAGATTATTCGATAGGGGAGTTAGAACGAATTACACGTCGTTTTACGTACGCTTTAGGAGAAAATATAGGACCTGAACATGATATTCCGGCACCAGATGTCAATACTAATGAACAAACGATGGCGTGGATGGCCGATACATTCATGTCTACTAAGTCATCATCAGAGCGCTCTCGTAATCAACATGTCGTAACAGGGAAACCAGTCGGTTCTGGTGGTTTAGAAGGGAGAAATCGTTCCACTGGTTACGGAGTGTATCTGACAATTAAATTGTTGTACAAAAGTAGAGGCGAAAGTTTGGAAGGCAAAAAGTTTATTGTTCAAGGTTTTGGTAATGTAGGCTATTGGACTTCTCATTTTTTAACACAAGAAGGAGCTGTTTTACTTGCTGTGCAAGATGCTCACGCCACGATCATTAATGAAAATGGAATAGCGGTAGAGGACTTATTCGAACATTCGAAACCAAGAAAAGGATCTATACAAGGATTCACAGGGGCAGAAGAAATTGACCCAGAGTTATTTTTTGGACTCGAATGTGATATTCTTATTCCCGCTGCATTAGGAAACCAAATTACCGCGGATAATGCTTATTTAGTCAAAGCGGATGTTATCGCTGAGGGTGCTAATGGACCAATCGATACGGAAGGTGAAAAAATATTGTTGCAGAATGGAATTACTATTATACCCGATATTCTTTGCAATTCTGGAGGTGTGATAGGTAGCTATTTTGAGTGGTTGCAAAACAGGAATGGAGAACTGTGGCAACTTGATGAAGTGATGCAAAAGATTGATAAAAAAGTTTCAGAGGTGTTTTATAAGGTAGAAGGGTTGGTTAAGGAAGGTAAAATAGACTGGAGAACTGCAGCTTATATTTTAGCAATTACAAGAATAGAAACCGCTTATATCCAAAGAGGTATTTTTCCTTAATCTTTTTATTAATTCTGTTAGATTTTAAAAACCTTTATAGTTATTACCCATTTCTATAAAGGTTTAAAATTTATACGCTATAACTAAATTATGAAATACGGTCAACTAATAATAGATAAGAGTGAGTATGATCTACTAAAAGGAAACATAGAAAACTCTAGGAGTCATGAAGATAAAATTTACAGAGACTCAATTAAAAAATTGAAGTTAGAGCTAGAAACGGCTAAAATTATAGAAGATGGTATGGTGCCAGCAGATGTGATTCGGTATAATTCTATTGTGTGCATTCGAACTTCTTTTAACGTAGAACGCAGCTATCAAATTGTAACGCCTGAAAAAAGCAATATTCAACAAAACAAAATATCGATTTTATCCCCTATGGCGTTGGCGCTCTTTGGTTATGCAGCTGGAGATGAAATTGTGTGGCAATTTCCATCAGGGATTAATACGATTAAAATTATTGGAGTAAAGCAACAAGGTAGAACTATAGAAAATGAAACAATATGAAAGATTTAATTTATAAGCACGAGACAATCGATGATATTCAAATGAAGTTCATGGACAGAGATATTGAGCGTTGGAAAGAAGATCTCTCTATTGTTAGGGTAGAGATTCTATTTTTTAAGAGAATGTTGCATTCCTCCATTTTTAGAGTTTTGAATTCCAATCAACAAAAGAAAGACA
Organism: Flavobacterium gillisiae; assembly: GCF_900107635.1. Classification (GTDB taxonomy): domain Bacteria; phylum Bacteroidota; class Bacteroidia; order Flavobacteriales; family Flavobacteriaceae; genus Flavobacterium; species Flavobacterium gillisiae. The sequence continues at coordinate 134,611 of NZ_FNRD01000008.1, read as the reverse complement.
ATTTGATTAATGATTTAACTAACGTTAAAAATATAAACGAATCCTACCATGACAGTTTAGTAGAATTTGTCAATAAATTAGAAATGATCAGGGAGTGTGATGACGTGCAATGTGAGACTTTTTATTTAAATAATCATACCAGGTTTAGAGCGGATATCGAGAGTCATTTTTCGGCCTACCGATTTTATAAGATTAATGTTATTTTGTTTTTTGATGTTTGTTTAGAAGATGAGATTTAAAAAACAAGGTTTGTTCTTGGCTTTTTTGCGAAAACATATTTGGAGTGTATTCAGATATGTTTTTTTTATTTGGGCTTATCGCCAAAAGAAAAACGAAACAATGAGCTTTTACTGATAAAGACTTTTTATTTTTACCCATAATGTTTCATCAAAATCGGATAATGCCAGATTTACATTATCGGCAGCATCCCCCATTCTTATTACCACCATATTCTTACTTGGAATAACGTAAATTTTCTGGTCGTTTTTTCCTAAAGCCATATACATATCATTTGGAGCAGATGGAATGATGCTTCCTGAAAATTGCAATTGTGATTGCGGTAAGTGGTAGCTACTTTTTCCGTTTAACCACCATAAATAGCCGTAACTTAGGTTGATGTTTTGTGATGTTGTAGTGGCAGCAATGCAATAGTTCTCATTGAGTATTATCGTGTTTTTCCATTTTCCTTTATTAAGCATTAATAGGCCAAAGCGAGCCATGCTTCTGGTTGTGCTGGCATAAACGGAATTATTACCAGAATCAAACCAAGCGCCATCCATACCAATCTTATCCCTTAGTCTAGTGTTGAAATAGTTGGGCCAAGTTTGTTTTGATGCTTTAGCCACAACATCTTGAAGTTTTACATATACATTATGATAGGCCCAACGTGTTCCTGCATCTGCTTTATATTGTAAACTTGCTGGAGCCACATCGTCGCCATTTGCAATGTCCTCAATGCCGGATGTCATGGCCAGCAAATGTTTATTGGTAATCAAGTTTTCTTTTGCCAGCGGTGCGCTGGTCCATCCGGTACCAATATAATCTGAAACTTTAGAATTGATGTTCAAATACCCTTCCTGTTCTGCAATTCCTGTCATTGCAGTCGTCAGTGTTTTTCCAGCACTTGCCCAATACCAATTAGCTGTTGCTGAATGCCCATTAAAATAGTTCTCCATGACTATTCTACCATTGATTAAAATAATAAAAGACTTAGAATTTTTGAGTTCTAAATAATCTAATAAGGGTTGAACAGCGCCTTGATTCCAATTTAAACTGGAAATCGATTGTGTCTCCCACTGGGTTCCTGTTAAAGGAGGGAAATAGTTGGTTGCAGAAGGTGAAGGGTTTGTTTCTGTATTTTCTTTGGTGCATCCAATACATAATAGCAGGATTAGTAGACATTGTATCGATTTTGGCATCTTGTACTAATTAGTCATTCTTTGATCAAAAATAATCAAAATAGTTTAATGTGTTTTGCTATTTTTGTTTTCTTTGAATTTAATAAGCTTAGCTTTGTGGCATAAAAAAAACGGACTTACTTATCCAAAAGCCCTAGCCCTGATTGAAGCGGAAATCCTTTTTATTTTTTTTAAAAAATAAAAAGATTATAGTGGAAAGCAGGATTAAGCTCCTAAAAAAAATAGATAATTGATATGATAAATACACTTAGAATTTTAGTGCTCTCTTTGTTTTTTGTGGGTTGTCAACAAAAGATTGAACCTACAGATATCTCCAAGTTGAATGGCTATTGGGAAATAGAAAAAGTGGTTTTTGACGACGGGGAAGACAAGGATTATAAAATGAATGAAAGTTATGATTATTTTGAGATTACCAAGAACAATAATGGCATCCGAAAGAAAGTGATGCCTCAATTAGACGGTAGTTTTTTAGTGAATGATGCTTATGAGAATGTGGTGGTACGATTTAAAGAGGGTAAAGCATTCTTAGATTATTCTACTCCTTATGCGAAATGGAGTGAAGAATTAATTGCTGTCTCTGATAAGGAGTTAGTGGTGCGAAATGAAGAGAAGAAGGAATATCATTATAAGAAAGCAGGACCAATAAATTTGACAAGCGATGGCGAAAAGACTAAATAATCAAAGTACGGTTGGGGATGTTTTAAAGCAAATTATCCAAGTTAACAAACTACAGCCGGGAATGGACCAGATAGACGTTAAGGATGCCTGGAAAAATCTAATGGGGAACGGTGTGAACAGTTATACTAAAAATGTGGTATTGAAAGGAAGTACGCTGTATGTTGAGTTGAGTTCGTCTGTACTTCGTGAAGAGTTGAGTCACGGGAAAAGTAAAATTGTCAAGATGATAAACGAAGAACTGCGTCGCGATGTGGTGAGAGATGTGGTGTTGAGATAAAGATTTTTGATTTCAGAATGCAGATTTTTGATTTCAGATTTTAGTAGATATAAAAAATTCCCGTTTCTTTTGGAAACGGGAATTTTTTATGTGATGATTTTTAAATCTGCAATCAAAAATCGTTAATCAACATTCTAAAATCTAGAATTGCTCTCTTCCTGCAAAATGAAAAGCACCTTCGATAGCTGCGTTTTCATCACTGTCAGAACCGTGAACTGCATTTTCTCCAATAGAAGTAGCATATGCTTTACGGATTGTACCTTCAGCAGCATCAGCTGGATTAGTAGCACCGATTAATGTTCTAAAATCTTCAACAGCGTTGTCTTTTTCTAAAATAGCAGCAACAATAGCTCCTCTTGACATAAATTCTACTAATTCACCGTAGAATGGTCTTGCAGCGTGTACTGAGTAAAATGCTTGAGCATCTGCTACAGTAAGTTGAGTTAATTTCAAAGAAACAATTTTGAAACCTGCGTTTGTAATCATTGCAAGTATGTTTCCGATGTGTCCGTTAGCAACAGCATCAGGCTTAATCATTGTAAATGTTCTATTTGTAGCCATTTTGTTTTGTATTTTTTAGATTTTGTGCAAAAGTAGACTTTTTTTTGAATTGAAATTAGGAAATCAGCAGTTTAGGCTTTTTTATTTGCTAATTATACTGTTTTTTTAGCCTACACTTTAAAAATTAAGCGGTTTTTGTAAAAGAGCCACAAAATGAAACTCCATATACATGAGTAAATTAAAGCCCCAGCTAAAGATGCCGTCATGGGATTATTGAAAGAGGGGAGAATCCAAAAACTATAGAGATATTGCTGCAGGTTTATCTGTTCCGATGGAATTTGTGTGTTTTGAAATTGAATCATTCTTAATCCTTGCGGTATGATTTGGGAAAATGAAAAAACAATCATTGGGTTTACACCCCAAATCAAGAATAATTTGAATCCATTCTTGATGTTTAAAGTGTCAATTATATAATAGAAAAAGGTAAAAACGAGTATACCCAGACCGGCAGTGAATAAAACATAGGAACTGGTCCACAGCGATTTGTTTATTGGGAAAATGCTATTCCAAAGCAATCCAAGTAGGAGCAGTACGCTTCCTGTAATTATCATTTTTTTTAAAACCTCAAGTTTACTGATGTTGCTATTTAGTAATTGCCCAATCAAGATTCCTATTATTCCAGTAGCGATAGCGGGTAGGGTACTTAGAATTCCTTCTGGATCCCATGTTTTTGAATACACCCACAAATGGTCTTTTAATAGAGCATTATCGAGCCAAGCGGCTAAATTAGTTCCTTTTTCAAGGTTTGCTTCGCCAATTCCAGGAACGGGTATAAGTGTCATTAACATCCAATACCCTAACAATAATGCTATGGCCGTTATTATTTGTGTTTTTTGATTTGTTTTGAGGTACAGTAGAGATATGAAAAAATAAACAATCCCTATGCGTTGCAGTACACCAGGAAGTCTAACTTCCTTATAGGCCTCGATACCACCAAAAGCCAAAAAGAGATATGCTGCAAAAATTGTAAGCGCGAGGTACAATTTGATTTTAGAATTAAAATTACCCAAAAGGGCATAGCCTACACCAAATGTTATTGCCAATCTTGCCAGTAATAATGGGATTCCCTCTAATTCGAAAAGTTGAATTTTACCAAAATAATTAAAAAAGATACCCAAGCAAATTATCCGAAGCGAGCGCGCTACTATTTTAGTGAAAGTGGCGACATCAAAAGTTTTTGATGGTAGAGCAAAGGGAATTGCTACCCCCATGATCAAAATAAAAAAAGGAAAAACTAGATCAGTTGGAGTCCAGCCATTCCAATCCGCATGTTCTAACGGTGGATATATGGCGGACCAATCACCTGGGTTATTGACTATGGTCATCATTAAAACAGTAAGCCCTCTAAATATATCCAATGAAATTAAGCGTTCTTTTACCATTGCTTTTCGTTTGATTATAATTAAAAGTACGTACTATTTTTTTAATGCTTGTATTCCTTTATGAAAGTGTAATTATATTAAAATCTTGTTCTAAAGGTTTCAAGGTATCGATTACTCTTGGAATTAAATTAGCGTCCGATTCCAAATAGTATTCTGAAAAATTAGCTTGACGTTCCTGCAGACTTTTATTAGGAAACAGTTCGTTTTGTAAGTCGGTGATGCGTTCTAATATATCGCTTAACTTTCTTTTTTGTGCTTTTAATAAGCGTTTTTCAAGATTGTTTAATCCTTTGGTTTGTTTTATTTCTTGTGCTTTTACTGCTCCAACGAAGGATTTATCGGTTAGTTTAGTAATCTCATACAATGCTTTGAATTGTTCTTGAAGCTGTTTTTTTAAAGTGGACATATCGATTGGGAATTCCGATAATTGTATTGTTTTAGTATTTACTAAATCGGCTTGTTTAGAAAATAAGTCACTCCAAGTTAATTCTAGTTTATCTGCCTTTTTTAGTTGCTTTTCAGACGCTAAAAGAACAGAGTTACGCACTAATAACATTGGGAAAGTAACCTTTACCGCGTCAAAAAATGATTTTAATTCCAACCAATAGGCAATTTCTCCACCTCCACCAATGTAACAAAGATTTGGTAAAATTACTTCCTGATATAATGGACGCATAATCACGTTAGGGCTGAATATTTCCGGGTTGGTATCTAGTAATGTCAAGATCTCGTCCTCAGAATATTCAATTTTAGTATTGTTTATTTTGTATTTCCCCTCTTCCAGAATAATGCGTTCTCGCATTTTATCTTCGATATAAAACAAATTGATTTCGCGTGGATTTACCTGTATGTTGTACTTGTTTAATTTTTCAGTTGTTTCAAGTACTGCTTTATGTGAAGTTTGGTGTAGTAATTCTTCTTTTGCAAAAGGAATAAAGCTACGCTTGAGATTGGTATCATCAGCATCAAGAATTACCAGACCTTGAGCTCCAAAAAGTGCATTCGCTAAATGACGTGTAGCATCTGCTAAATTGTCGTGATTTAGATAGGCATCTTTAAATAAGTTCTTCAAGGTTTCAGCATTCGTACTTGAACCTAATTCCTGGGAATATAGTTCAAAAACATCTGATAATCCTTCGGTAGACAATCTTCCCACAGGTCCAGTGCTTTCCTTGTTCCACCTGAATTTTTTTCCTTTAAAATTAAAATAATTAATCTCTTCAAAATCATGGTCTTCGGTCGCCATCCAATAGATAGGGACAAAGTTATAGGCAGGATATTTTGCCTTTAATTCCTTGGTAAGATTAATCGTGGAGATAATTTTATAAAGGAAATATAGAGGACCGGTAAATAGGTTTAATTGATGTCCGGTGGTTACTGTAAAAGTATTGTTCACTTTCAAAGCTTCAATATTTTGAAGTGTTAAATGGGAGCTTTCAATACCAGCATATTGTTTTTGTAGAACCGAAACTAAAGTGATTCTACTTGAATTGTCGAAATTGGTCTGCTTTTCGAGGATTTGTCCCTCAAAGTTTTCAAGTGTGGGGAAGCGATTGTATAAAGAGTGTAAATTGTTTTTTTGATCTAAATAATCATTCATCAACGGGGAGAAATACCCTGAATTTTGATAGCTGATACAGTCGGTAGGCATAGTTTAGTAATTTGTGTAAATGTACTAAATTCAAATTTAATTTTGTCATTCAAAATAATATTTAGATATTTGTCTAAATATATAAATACAAAATAATGAATGCCATTTTTAAAGCATTAAATGATGTAACCCGGAGGGAGATATTAGAACTTTTGAAAGTTAAGGATTTATCGGCAGGTGAAATTGCAGCTCATTTCAATATTTCAAAACCTAGTATTTCACATCATTTGGACATTTTGAAACGTGCGGATTTGATCACTTTCGAAAAAAACGGTCAATTCATCATTTATTCCATTAACACAACGGTGATGGAGGATGTATTGCAATGGATATTAACTTTTAAAAAATAAAATCATGAAATTAACCTTAAAAAAAGAGCTACCTTTAATTGGAATTGTAGTGGCACCTTTCATCTATTTAGCTATAATTTGGAATACATTACCAGAGAAAGTACCAACGCATTGGAATTACAAGGGAGAAGTTGATAAATGGGGAGATAAATATTCATTGATAACCTTGTTGTTTTTATTGCCTGTTTTGACTTATGTATTAATGGTAGTTGTTCCTAAAATTGATCCGAAAAAGAAAATCGAGCAAATGGGAGGGAAGTATTACCAATTAAAATTTATCTTGGTTTTGTTCATGTCGACTTTAGCTTTTATTATTTTACATATATCGGTAAATCAATCCACTTCAAGTGCGAATTTGATTTTCATTCCCATAGGTGTTTTGTTTATTGCGTTAGGTAATTATTTCAAAGTAATTCAGCCCAATTATTTTATTGGAATAAAAACTCCATGGACATTAGAGAGTAAGGAAGTTTGGAAATTAACGCACATAATGGCGGGTAAACTATGGATTGTTGGCGGGTTATTGATCGTGTTAGGGAGCTTGATTATAGATAAAAGCATTTTCATTTACATTCTTATCACAATTATTGCTGTCATTTCGATAGTGCCGGTGGTTTATTCGTATCTGAAATTTAAGGAATTGAGGAATTAGATTTTCATATTTATATATATAAAAATAGGCTGCCTTTGCAGGGCAGCCTATTTGACTAAATAAATAGATCTATTTATTGAAATGCATAAGTTGTTATTCTAAAGTTGCTTGAAGCGCTAGTAAAGGTGTAGATACTGTTAGAGAATGTTATTCTAAAACTTTCTTTTTTTACATATAAACCTTTTGTGTCTAATAATTGTTTGTCTAAATCCTTTAAAAGAGCAGGTTCACTTCCGCCAAGCCAGCCGTCATTAGTAAGTATTAAAGTTTTGTTTACAGGATCTTCTGTAACTTTTACAAAGTGGTATAGAGTTGCTTTTCCGCCAGTAAACGAATAAGAAATATAACTGCCATTCGCCCCATCATTAAAATTAAAAGTGACTCTATTCACTTTTTGAGTTGAAGGTAAACTTGCATTTATGGCATTTAATATTGAATTACAAAGTAATGAGTTAGTTGGTGCAGTTGCTAAATTTGCAGCTATATAAGCATAAACTGTTTTCGTATTTCCAGCTAATAGTGGTTTATAATCATCTGTTAATACTAAAGGTTTGTTGCTGTATCTGATTGATGCAGTAGCTCCTCCTGTACCTGTAGCATTAAAGTTTCCAGTTGCTGCATCAAAAGTAAATACTGATAGTTTTTGTGTGCCTACTTTTACAGCAGGACTAACAATAATCCCTGTTGGAGTATATGCAATCCCCATGTTGCTCGTTACAGAAGAACCAGTTTCAATAGAGTTAGCTGTTGCATATCGAGAGGGTGCTGTAAAAGAAAAATCGAATTGACTAACTTTTGTACCATCATTTGTTTCTAATAGTCTGAATAAAGGTCTTGTGGAAGCTCCAACTACATTAGGAATCATAGCTCTGTTTTTAGCTAAATCAGTCCAGTCTGTTGCGGTTGCTTTTACAAAACGTAATTCTTCAAAACTTCTGTTTGTTTTGAAAACGATTTGTCCGTTATCTTGTCCATAGTATGAAAACTGGAAGTCTCCCTTATATCCCTTACCTCTTAAGGCTGCCGTAGGATAATTATTAGAATCAGATAATAAATGAATTTTGTTTTTAGTTGTAAAAATAAGGCTAACCGTACTTCCTAAACCAATGCTGTACTCACTAGGATAGACTGCAGTATCATCATCAAAGTCTGATGCCATGTCAACTTTTCCATCTTTAAACTTGAATACATGTGTAAAACCACCTAACTGAGTAGTATCTGTAAAATAGATTGCTTTCCATCCAAACTCGGATGATTGTAATAGATCATTAAGTTCTTTTTGTTTTGCATTTAAACGCTCTGTAGGGGTAGCGTTAAAAGGAGAATCTAAAGTCTCCTTATTATCACAAGAGACCAATTGGACGGCTAAAATAGCTACCAAAAGATAATTTATTATAGTTTTTAATTTCATGATTTTTAATTTATGTTATGATAAATGAGATTTTTATAGGAGTCTTATAAACTAAAACTCCTATTTAATTACTAACCGTTTATAACAGCATTAGTGTTCTTTTCAGCTTCATCTCTTAGCTTATAAAAATCGATACCAAAATTGTCTTTGAAATATTTAACCACTACTGCTTCTTTAGCCTTGATGTTAGCTACAGCCGTTTGGCTTGTTATAGCTGCTAAAATTGCGGCATATTCAGCTTTAGAGTTAATCAACATTATTGCTGCCATTTCTGCAAAATCTTCATTTATATTAGATCTAGCATAGTCAGTAATAAAACCTTCCTCTCTTGCTACTGTTGTAGACGTCGCATACCAATTTGAAGTATATCCAGTTGGAGTAATTTTAGAAAGTGTTTTCTCATCAAAAGGTTTCGTTTGATTCAAAATGTGTATGTATTCGTGTTGGATAGTATGAATAAATCGCTTTACATTGGCACGATCTTTTTTATTTACATTATCGGTTTCGAATAAAGTAATTCTTTTACCACCTTCGGCTAATCCTAATGTAATAGTTCCTGTCGTATTTAAGTTGATACCTCCAACTAGTACAAATTCTCTAGGAGCAATTGTTTTTACAAAATTAGGACCTGCAATTGTCTTGTAGCTCTCTAACCAGATTTTTTGAACAATTTCTAATACCGGCTGTACTTTTGACTGTAGAGGTGGGTATAGAAAACGGTTGTTATCCACAGCGTTTTGGTTCCATTTGTATTGAACATTAATATTGTAAATATCTAGGTAGTTAGCATCTATCCATTTATCTAAATCTGATTTAGCAGGTGTGGATAAATCTAATTGACTTTCTTTAAGAGGTTCTTCACCAGAACAAGCTCCTAATAATAGCACTGTGCATAGTAATGCTATAATTTTATATTGTTTTTTTATTTTCATAATAGTAATTAGTTAAATTAATTAACGAGGGTTTTTTTCTACTCCAGTATTTGTAACATGCAATGGAATTTGAATTGCTTTACGTAAATCGTCTTTCGCTAAAACTTTATCAGGTTGATTGTATGTTTTATGAGTGACTTTTAGAGCAAAACGTTTGATGTCTAACCATCTTAATCCTTCATGAATAAATTCTCTACGTCTCATCTCGGCTATCGCCTTTATGTATGAAGTTTGTACGGCAGTCATGCTATAAAATGGTGTGTACTCATTTTCAATTACAGGATATTTAGCTACTATTTTAGCCTCAGTCATTTTATCCGTTGCTGCATTGTAAAGTTTTACACGAACAGATAAGAAGTAGTCCATTTCTTGATTAGCAAGGGCTAACTGATTAGTCATAACATGTGCTTCTATTCTGTTTAAGAACAGTTCGTCATTACTTAGTAATACTAAAGCGTCATAAGGAAGTCCAATTCCGGCATTAGCATTAGTGTATTTGAAATACTCAACAAATTTAGGAACAAAGATTGTTATCTGACCATTATAAGATAAAGGTCTGTAAAGGAATTCTTTATTTACTAAGTTAGTGTTATTTCCAAAAAGTTCATTTCGATCAGCTCCTGTTAATTGGAATCTATTAGAATAGAAACTTCTTGAATAAATAGAAGACGCAGATACTATTAAAAGATTTGTGTTTTCACTCTCTTGTGAATATTTTCTTTGACCAGTATTGAAATCTACATCTAGGTACGACTGATAATCTCTTAATTGTGCAACTGGTGTGTTACCTAATTCATTTGAAACTGCAATTACTTTGTCCCATTCTCCAGTTACAGCGTAAAAACGACTCGCAAAAGTATTTGCAGCTGCTTTGTTAAAATGGAATTTAGGAAGTGTGTAGTTACTTGTAACTATTGGTAGGCCTTCTTCGATGTCAGCTTTGATGTAAGCATATACTTCAGCAACAGTGTTACGGTTGTATTTTTGGATCAAAGCAGTTTCTGGTTCAAGGACATAAGGAATACCCAAGTCTGTATTAGCAGTTGCGGGATTGTATCTTTGAGACCAAAAAGAGACCAACATATAATGAGCATAAGCTCTTGCCATTAAAGCTTCTCCTCTTTGTGGATTCAAGTTAGCTGGATTACCAAGTTTTTTTATTGCATCCAAAGCTTGATTTGCATGAGCAATTGCTGTATAACAAGCATCCCAATATTGAGATGGGGTGTCGCGTTGAATATCATCAAGCATCTCCCAATTGTAACTTTGGCTGTTTTTAATGGTTGTTAATGTTAAATTTCCGCTGTCAAAAACATTATCTGACATTGTTTCTGCAAATTCCATGTAATTAGCTTCAGGATAAGCTTTAACTAATATTTCAGATATTTTTTCTGGAGTATCTAGCTGGGTTCTGTTGTCCGGAACTTCAGAAAGAAAATCATCACAACTACTGCTAAGTCCTACTAATAATAGGAGCGTTAGGGTTATTTTTATGTTTCTCATGTTTTTTTATTAAAATGATACGTTAATAGAGAATGTGTATTGGCTCGTGATTGGTTGTGAAACTCCTCCTGATCTATAAAACTCAGGGTCTTGGCCGTTTAGTTTTTTATCAGAATAAATTAAAAGCGGATTAGCAGTCGATGCTTTCATAGAGAAAACATTTAGTCCTAATTTTTTCTTTAAATCTTTAGGGAATTCATAACTTAAGGATACGTTTTTCAATCTTACAAAAGTTCCGTCAGCAACACGCTCATCTGAGAAATTATAAGCATTATATGCTCTTGTCAAATCTTTAGATTGTGCAGCATAATTAGCAATTAGTCTTTGATCAGCGATCACTGGGATGTTTGTCAAAGCTTCGTCACCTGCATTTATCCATCGGTTTGTGAATTCTTTTGTAAAAACAGTTAAATCATCATATACATCAGAGTATATAGGGTTTAAGCGAACTTTATTTCCTCCAGCGGCAACAATAAATACATTTAATGACCAATTGTCATAAGTGAATGTATTAGAGATACCAGCAGATTTATTAGGCTCGATTGACCCTTCATATTTTAAGTACTTCGTAACGTCATCAGAATCTTGGAAGTTTGCTCCAGCGATATTGTCGTCTTCACCATCAGCCATCACAAAAGTTGGTAAACCTTGATTGTTCAAACCAGTAAATTGATAAGAGTATAAGGCATTTCTTGGGTGACCTACTGTATTCCCACCTGTACCGTCAACAAGTCCTAGTACACTTGGGTTATTTTGTAACTTAGTAATTTCTTGATTGTAGATAGAGAAATTAAATGATGTTGACCATTTTAGTCTCGTGTTATTAAGGTTTTTAGTCGATAAAGACATTTCTATACCTCTTGTTTCCATATCGGCATTGTTACCTTGTTTTAATTTTTGTCCTCCAATACCTGAAGTAGTAACAAAATCTACTAAGTCAAACGCTTTACGGCTATAAACATCTGTTGTAAATTGAACTCGATTATCAAACAAACCTAAATCTAAACCAATGTTAGTTTCAAATTGTTTTTCCCAAGTCAAATCTGCATTTTGCAGTTCATCTATGTTTAATCCAGTTTCTCTATCTGATAAGTTAAGACGGTTTGTGATAAAACTTTTGTAAATTGCTAATGAGTTAGTTGCAGGTCCAGCTGTTGCTGTAAGACCATAAGACCCTCTTAGACTTAAATTAGTTATAGTTTTAGCATTTTTCATGAAATCTTCTTCCATGATATTCCATTTTCCACTGAAAGTGTAAGTAGGCAACCATCTTGATGAAGTACTATTACCTTGTCTGTTAGATCCATCATAACGACCTGTAACAGATCCTGTATATCGACGATCGTAAGTATATCCTACTTTACCAAAGAAACCAACTGTGCGTTCTCTTTCTTCATTAAATGCATAATATGATTCACCACCATTGATTAATTTCTCTAATATTCTAGGGTCAGTAAAAGCAGTTAATCCTCTATCATATTGTAATCCATATGCAGTAAAATTATTACTGTTTCTATCTACAGATCTAAGTTCTTGACCAAATAATGCTTCTAATTCGTGAGTGTCTTTGAAAACATTTTTATAATTAAAACTATTTCTAATATTATAAGATGTTAATTCATTAGTGAACTTTCTTAGAATTCCACCATTAGGTAATACAGAAACTTTTGGTGCAGTTAAGTTGTCTGGATCTTGGTACAAGAAGATATTTGCATCTCTTACAATTGTTGTTTCTTGAGCGTTATAAGCGCCTACAATATTGGAGTTTTCTAAGATATTGTGTTCTCTAGTTGTATTTGCATAACGAGCATTAGCTGTAAAGTTATACGTCAACTTTGGATTTATTTTGTAAGCTAAATCTGCTTGAAAACGAATGTCTTTAACCTTAATGTCCATATAGTTGTTTTTTAATTCTTCAACTATATTTAGTGGAGCCCAGTTGTTTCTATAGTACTCGTAGTTTCCATTATCGTCATAAGGACGTAAGGTTCTATTAGTATTTAACACATAGCTAAATGGGTTGATGTCAAAATCTCTAGTAGTGCTTCCGCTAACACCATCTTTAAGGCTGTCATAACTTCCTGGAGCTGATTGATCTCTTACCGAAGCTTGAGTTGATAATGTTAAGTTTAATTTATCATTGATAAAAAACGTGTTTTTGATATTAGATGTTAATTGGCTTACACCATCAGCAACAGTCCATCCTGGATCATTATAAAAACCAAGAGAAGCAAAATACGCATTGTTTTTTCCTCCACCAGAGAAACTTAACGAATGATTTTGAGTTATAGAAGGTCTAAATAAAACTTTAAACCAGTTCGTATTTCCTAATTCATATTTTTTTAGAAAAGCATTCCTACTAGGCTCATCATTTTTAACGCCATAAGTACCATTAGTTTGATCATAAGTATTAATTGCATTTGCTAATATATTATAAACACCTCCGTAACGTCCTTGTGAAGTAGATGGCAAACTAAGAAAACCTTTAGCTTCAATTTCTTTTAAAATACTCATTGTTTCTTGAGAATTCAAAATATCATATTGATTGTAGCTAGGAACTAATCTTGCTGTTTCTTCTAATGAATAAGTAACGCTTAAAGGCGACTCTCTTCTTCCTTGTTTTGTAGTTACAACAACAACTCCATTCAAGGATCTTGATCCGTAAATAGATGTCGCAGATGCATCTTTAAGTACTTCAATACTTAATACATCATTTGGGTTTAATCCTGCAATAGAAGAACTTAATAATGTTTCTGAATTTCCTGATGCTAGATCAGCAAAAGAAAGATTCACGATATCTTCTTGTACAATACCATCAATTACCCAAAGTGGTTTAGTATCTCCAAATATAGAAGAAGATCCACGTACAGTAATTTTTGGAGCTGTACCAAAAGTACCAGTAACGTTTTGAACAGTTACACCAGCTGCTTTTCCTTCAATCATTCTACTGATATCGACAACTCCTTCAACCAAAAGCTCTGTACCCGTAATTTTACTTACTGCTCCTGTAAAGGTTCTTTTAGATGTTTTTTCATAACCAGTTGTAATAACTACTTCGGATAAGTTATTGGCCTCATCAACTAAAACTACAGTAATTGGTGTAGTTTTTATACCAACTTCTTGAGATTGCATACCGATATAAGATATAACAAGTCTAGTACTGTTTGTAGGCATGTCAATAGTAAAATCACCATTGGCATCAGTTAGTACCGTTTTAGTTGTTCCTTTTGCTAATACCGTTGCACCAGGTAACGGGCTTCCTCTTTCATCAATTACTTTTCCTTTAACAATAGGTAAGGGTAATAAGTTTTGACTTAATGATTTTAGAGGTTCAAATCCCATAATCCCGTCTTCTGCAATTTTATTTTGCAATACTATTTGATTACTAACTTCGCTGTATTCGATGTTAAGTGGTTTTAAAATACTGCTTAGGATACTAGATAGAGTTTCGTCAGTAGCATTGATATTCACTTTTTGATCTAATTGGCTAATTCTAGAATTGTACGAGAATTTAACATTTGCATTTTTTTCAAGCTTGGATAGCGCATTGAATAAGCTTAAGTTAGAAATTGAAATGGTTACTTTGGTATCTAATTTCTTTTGCCCTTTAACGCTATTTGCCATGGTCACTGTGGAAAACACAAAGGCCAGGACAAATTGAAATAGTGTTATTTTCATGATTCGAAAGAGTAATCGTTGTTTAACAACAGGTTTTTTCATAATTTTGGTTAGTTTTAATTAATACTTTTTAATCGGGTATTTACGGAACACTCCAAGTTGCTTTTTACAGAAAGCAAATTGAATTCATTTAAGCGTCGAATGTGTTACAGCATATTCGGCGCTTTTTTATTTATAAGTTATTACATAGGCATGTTAATTATTAATTGCAACCATCAGAGGTTATGATGATTTGGTTTCCATTCATTTCATAACTGGTATTGTTTCCAAGACTTTTACAAATAATTTTTAATTTTTGAGGCAAGGGTTGGTCGTTTAATGACGTAGTTAGGTGGCAATTTTTTAATTTGCTTTCTGGGAAGTCTATGTCAACTAAATAAGCTTGTTCAATTGTTTTAAAGATTTGTGATACAGGAATGTCTGTGAAATCAAAACTCAGCTGTTCAATATTGTTTGTCGCATTAACTAGAGACTCGTCCTTTGTAATATCAGTAATTTTATTAAAAGTTGAATTTTTACGAACAAAGCGTAATGCTTGATTGGGTAACAAGACAATTTCTTCTTTCTTTGAGTTCGGAATTGATTTATTAGATTGTATTTTTACTTTACCTGTACGAACGAGAACTTCAATGTCAGGCTGATTATCGTAGGCTCTTATTCTAAAACTTGTTCCTACTACTTTAGTTACAATTTCATTAGCAAAGACAAAAAATGGTTTTTTTCGATTCTTACTGATTTCGAAAAAGGCTTCTCCTGAAAGATAAACTTTTCGTTCATTTCCAACAAAGATTTTAGGATAACTCAACTTGCTATCAGGTTGTAATAAAACAGAACTACCATCAGATAAAGTTATGATTTGAGGATTGTTAGAATTATTTGTTTGCTCAACTAGACCCTCATCATTAACAAGTTTATTGTAAATTTCTGTAGAATTATTAGGAATAAATAAATGGCTATAAGTCCATGAAGCGAGTAAACCAAAAACCAAAACTGCCGCAACAGACCTTAGCCAATTATTATTCCAAAGTTTAATTTCTTTCTTTTGAGTGTTTTCATTCTTTTCAATCTTACTCCAAGTTGCTACTAGAGCTGTTTGTAATGCTGAAGAGGATAAATTATTTTCAGGAACCTTCATCGCTAAGATCCAAAGTCTGGCTTCTTCAACTAATTTGGCGCGCATAGAATTTTCTAAAGTCCATTCTTCCCAGTTTTCTAGATCCGCATTATTGTGTACCCAAGACTGGAATGATTCGTCAGTTAAAAAATCTTCTATTTCTGTATAATTGTTACGTTTTTGCATCTAAAAATAAGGTTACAAATACATAAAGGACAGATTTAGTATTGTATACTCAGTAAATTAAGATTTTTTTTTAATTTATTTAAGGTAAATTTACAGTATGCCAGGTGAGAGCAGTACCAGTAAGGGAATTGTAGTATTCCACTCCTTGCGTAAGTTGAGTAATGCACGGTGCAATAAATTATTGGCCGATTGGTAATTTACATCGAGCATATCGGCAATTTCTTCAACGCTAAGACCTTGGTGGTATCTAAGGTATAATGCCTCTTTTTGTCTCGATGGTAACAGATTAATATATTTATTAAGTTGCTGCACTTTATCGGCAGTATTTTCGTCAATGATTAATTGATGTTCGATTGAGAAGTCAAATAAAAATTGAATAGAATCTGTAGATGTTGTATTTCTAAAAATATGGTCGCGTTCCTGAAGTCTAGCGATACGATTTCTCACACTTGATAATAAGTATGCTTTAACATTAGCATTTTCATTTAAAGAATTTTTATATAACCAGAGATCCGCAAATACATCTTGAATACAATCTTGCACTTTTTCAGCATGAGGTGAAAATGAATTACCATAACGAATCAAATGTTCATAATACTTTTCAAAAAGTAATGAAAAAGCTTTTTCATCACCTTTTTTTAGATTATTCCAAAGTGTCGAATCATCGGTTGTACGGTAGTATGTAGAATTAATTTTCAATATTTACTATGGTTATAGGGTATTAAATTAATGTTAATTTTATGTAATTTTACGGAGTTTAATATAGAAAAACAAGCAAAAGTTTTAAAATTATCTTAATTATGAGTTTTTGCTATTTTAAGAAGGCTTTAATTCTTTTAAAAATAATTTTTAGTAGCAAAAGTTATTAATTATTTTATCCTGGAGAGAATTAATTTTTGATTAAAGATTACTGACTTGAGAATCGAGAGTTAAATGTTTGACAACATCAAATGTGTAAAAATCATTATGAAATGTGTTTTATAAATCATTTTTTGTTTTCGAATAAAAGGATTGCTTATTAGTACTCCTTTTTAACCAGCTGAATGTTCATGTTAGACCAGTGCCTAAATGAACTAAACTTACCGTTAAGTTAGTTCAAGACGATTTAGGAATTGAGCTCATTTAAGATTTTAGTACGTCTAAATATTTAGGAGTTATTGTACTAGAGTTTAAACGTGTATTTACATCTTATTATATTTGTTACTTTCAAAAAATAGCGTCAATTTTATCCAAATATTTTAATAGACAAATGAAAGATAATACAAATCCGAAAAAAGAAAACTCATTAAAACATGTTCTTTTTGGTAGTTTAATTGGAACAACAATTGAGTTTTTTGATTTTTATATATACGCCAATGCAGCGGTCTTGGTGTTTCCTCAATTATTTTTCCCTTCTTCAGATAGTACCAATTCCGTTTTGTTATCCTTAGCTACTTTTTCAATAGCGTTTTTGTCAAGGCCATTAGGCTCGGCGGTATTTGGTCATTATGGTGATAAAGTGGGACGTAAAACGACCTTGGTAATTGCTTTGTTGACCATGGGGATTTCAACGGTCAGTATTGGTTTTTTGCCTAGTTATGCAAGCATAGGAATTGCAGCGCCTTTATTATTGATGCTATGCCGCTTTGGTCAAGGAGTTGGTTTGGGGGGCGAATGGGGTGGAGCTGTATTGCTAGCTATAGAAAATGCTCCGCCTAACAAGCGGGCTTGGTACGGTATGTTTCCGCAATTGGGTGCACCTATAGGATTATTACTTTCAGGTGGAACTTTCTTGATTTTAACAGATACGATGAGTGCCAAAGCTTTTCTTGATTATGGATGGAGAATTCCTTTTATCGCGAGTTCCTTACTAGTAGTAGTTGGTTTTTATATCCGATTAAAAATTACTGAAACTCCTGCTTTTGAAAATGCAAAAATAGAAAAGGAAGAAGTGAAAATTCCTTTTTTTACTTTATTGAAATTTTATAAAAATCAGTTGATTTTCGGAACATTTGCAGCCATTACGACTTTCTTAGTTTTCTATCTAATGACGGTTTTTACGCTCAGTTGGGCAACATCAGATTTGGGGTATTCCAAAAGAGATTTTTTATTAATGCAGTTATTTTCAGTCTTGTTTTTCGCCCTTTTTATTCCAGTTTCAGCTTTAATTGCTGATCGCATTGGGCGCAGAAAAATGCTTATCTATGCTACAGTTGCTATTGCTGTTTTTGGGTTTGTATTTTCTTTCTTCCTAAATTCAGGAAGTCCGTTTCTAGTAACGTTTTTTTTATGCATGGGGATGACTTTAATGGGTTTTACCTATGGCCCATTAGGTACTTTTCTTTCAGAATTGTTTCCTACTAGCGTTCGTTATTCTGGGACTTCATTAGCATTTAATATGGCAGGAATTATCGGAGCAGCATTTGCGCCTATGATTGCTATATGGCTGGCGACACATTACAGTTTGACTTATGTTGGTTTTTATTTAAGTGCAGCTGCTTGTATCTCTTTATTTTCGCTATTGATGATTAGTAAAGAGGAGCATAAGTTTTAATGAGTTATCGTTTCAACGTAAAATGCCCTTTGTATTCTTTTCCATCTGCTCTGGTTACGATAAACCAATAATCTGTTGATGGAAGTTCATGACCATTTAAAGTGCCGTCCCATGTCTGATTTTGATTCAATACGGTAATTAATTTACCATAACGATCAAATAGTTTCACGGTTAATCCAATTTCAGTATCTGAAAAATGAATGCTCCAGGTATCATTGTATCCATCACCGTTTGGAGTAAAGAATTTAGGATACATCAGTAGATAGACTTTATCGGTTACGATTCCGCATCCATTTTTGTCTCTGACATACACGGTGTATGCTCCGCTAAAGAGATTTTGAAATTGATTATTGCTTTGGTAATGCATTCCGTCAATGGAATACTCATAATCGCCGGTACCGCTTACATATATGCTAATTACGTTATTTTTATCTGTCCAATCTAGAGTTTCAATCGAAGTTATAGTTGCAATAATAGATTTTTTTACGCTAAATTTTTTCGAGCTGGAACAAGAAATAGGACCATAGTTTCTAGTTACAGTTACAACGTATTCACCAGGGTTTGCTATAGTGATTGAAGGAGTTGTTTCTCCTGTTGACCACAAAAAAGAATCTGTAGTTGCACCTGCGTTTATTGTAATGGTATTGTTTGTACAAATGGGAACAATATCTGCAATGGGAATAATTGGTTTAGCCACGACAGTCAGTTTTAATTCAGAAACTGCATAGCAAGGCGTATTCGAATTGATGCGAACATAAATTATGTTGGCTCCTAAATTTAATCTGTAGCTAGAAGTGTTTGTAATTTCATTTGCTGATAATTCGTTTTCAGCACTAGCTTTAGTTGAATAATAAGATAACGTATAAGTAGGATTGCTCGAAATTATATTCGATTTATAATTATTTAAATTCACAGTTTCGGTACCATCATTTAAATCGTCACAAAGTAATTCTTCATAATTGCTCGCAGGTAGAGTATTGATCAGTTCTATTTTTACGGCTAAGCGAGTAATGTTTTCACAGCCATTTTCTGTTTGGGAAGCATAATAAGTAATTCCATTTTGTAGCGGAGTCGTGGTTGGTAAAAGTAATCCACTAGTTGCGTTATCGTACCACCGTATAGCTGTTCCGGATACGGTAATAGTAGCTAGGGTAGGGTTTTGACTGCTACAAAATGTTTGCGGACTATTGCCAGTTGGTGCAGCGGTATTGACAATGTTAATTAAAATAGGAACCCTTTTGCTTTCACAACCATTGATTGTTTGCGAAGCGTAATAGGTGGTGCTGTTTTGTAGAATTGTGGTAGTTAATAAAAGAGTTCCGTTTGTTTGAGAATCATACCATTTTATGTTTTGTCCCGAAATAACAACAGCGGATAAAGTGGCATTTTTTTGGATACAGAAGATTTGTGGAGAAACGGCAGTAGGTAAGGGCTGAGTGTTTATTTTAACAGTTTGACTTTGTGTTGCTGTGTTTCCGTTTCCATCATTATAATTCCAAACAACAGTATACGTTCCAGGTAGGTTATATGAAAGCGGACTAGTCGTCGTTGCTGTAATTGCTCCTGCGCAGGCATCAGTTGCTGTTGGGATTGTATTAACTGTAGTTGTACAATCTCCTGTAATATTAGGTAAGTTTGCTAGATTGGGAATTGGAGCGACAAGATCTCCAACGACCACATCAATTTTTTTGGTATCGTCACAACCACCAGTTCCGGTAATAGTACAGCTATATTCACCACTATTTAAAGCAGCTGCATTTAGAATTATTGGGTTTTGCTCGGTAGAAGTAAATCCGTTTGGACCAGTCCATAAATAATTTGTTCCGCCGGAAGCAGTTAATTTTAATTCGTTGCCAATGCAGATTGGGGAGTTGCTAGATGCTATAGGATTGGTAAGGCAATCTTGGAACTTGGCCAGATAGACGTTGTATAATCCGCCAAGCGAATTTAATGAATAGTTCTCCTGATGTGAACCAGGTGTTGAAATACCTGAGGTACTTTCTGTATTTCCTACCAAATAAATATTATCTAATTTATCGATTGAAATTTTATTGTTAACATCAGCGGCACCATTATAACCTTCACTAAGGTTTCCTCCGTAATAAGTCCCCCATTCTCGCTGTCCATTTTCATCAAGTTTGATCATATAGGCGTCACCATATTGACGGACTGTAGAGTAGGCGCCTGCAGTTGCAATTCCACTATCAAAATCAGTGCAACCTTCAATTATAATTTTATTTTTAGAATTTACGGCCAAATCTTGTATGATTTCTCCAAAATAAGTGCCCCAAATTTGACTTTGAGTGTTTAAATCAAATTTAACTATAAAATTGTTAAAGTTACTTCCTAAAGAAAAAGAGGATCTTTGAAAAGTTTCGTTAAACGTACCAGAGCTGATCAAATTATTTTTAGAATCAGTTTTGCCTATTAAGTATAAAAAATTATTTTTTAATTCGGATTTAGTAATGGATGCAAATCTTTCTCCATTAAAATAACTACCCCAAATTCTTTCTCCATCTAGCGTAAATTTAGCAATTAATCCAGCCCCGTACCCTATTAAACTGGGCTGATAAGAGTTTGGTGTGGCAATGTTATTAGTACTATTACTAGTTCCAGTTATATATAAAAAACCATCCTCTGAAATATTAGAAGAAGTAATTTGATCACCATCTGATCCGCCATAATAGGTTCCCCAAATTCTGGTTCCTTGAGGATTAAATTTTGCGATAAAACCGTCATTATCAAGATAGCCTGGACCATGTGTAGGTTGAAATGCAGTATCGGTTGCAATGTTTTCTAAACTTTGTGCAGAGCCAACTAAGTAAACATTGTTAAGATTGTCAAAACTAATGTCTCTCCCTTGATCAGACCTTGTTCCTCCGTAATAAGTACCCCACTCTCGAACCCCAGACGAATTTAATTTTACCAAATAGGCATTATCATAATAACCACTACGCAACGGTTGATGAGATGCTGGAGTTGAAACATTAGTTTCGCCAGATGCGGCTCCAGTAAAGTACACGTTTTGGTTAGTATCTACTTTGATAGTGGAAGGTTTTGTGGAGTAATAAATTCCCCAAAGTCTAACTCCATTCGAATCGAACTTTGCAATATATCCATTTGTATAGTAATATGGAGTTGGAAAAGTACCCGTAGTAGCAATGTTTGTAGTACTTGATGTATAACCAGAAAAATAAACATTATTATTACTGTCATTGCATAAATCTAATGAGTAATCTCCATTGTTTCCGCCATAATATGTCCCCCATAACCTTACTGGAATAGGATCAATAATCAACGTTTTATTTAAAAACTGTATATCTGCCTCAAAACCATAAACATTGTTCTTGATTTTTTTGTAACCAATGGCAATGTCTTTTTTACCAGTTTTATCTTCCGTCCAGCTCGCTGGTAAGGTTTCATCCATCTCGCCAAAACGAACATGCATTCGGATTTTATTATCAATTAATTCTGTTTTGGCACCATTAAATTTGAGTTGGATATCGGAAATTTTTCCTTTTGGATGTACTATAAAATTGTATTCGACAGTTTTTGCAGCGTCAGCTGGAATAGTGAAAACTACGTCAATATTCGGGTAGATGTTTTTGTATGTTATTTGTTTGAAACTATGGACTCCCAGGACTCCTTCGGGTTTGTTTGGAATGTTATAATAATTATCAAAATCTTTTGATTCTTGTTCTTTAATGAATTCAACATTTGAATTTGAATTCAAAAAATCGATGTCAACGCGATGAAATACATACTCAAAATTATATTCGGGTTCTATTATTTCTTTTTGAGGACTCTGATTTGTTGTTTTTTTTGATGTTTGTAAAGGTAGTGCAGTCGTTTTTTTTATTTCATAAATATCATAAGAGAAGCCATTTTTTCTTAATTGTACATTTAATCCATTCGAATTCAATAAGAACTTTACTGCTGGGTTTGCCTTTTCCTTTTGGTCAATAATCTGCCCTTTGTTTTCCGTAAAACCAACTGATTTATTTTTGTATTGCGCAAATGAAGGAGCAATAATTAATAAAAAAAGGAAGAGTAATGTATGTTTCATTCGATTAATTTGACAATCGTAAATGTAATTAAATTTTCTATGCTATCGCTTTAACGTAAAATGCCCTTTGTATTCTTTTCCATCTGCTCTGGTTACGATAAACCAATAATCTGTTGATGGAAGTTCAAGACCATTAAAAGTGCCATCCCAAGTCTGATTTTGATTCAATACGGTGATTAATTTACCATAACGATCAAATAGTTGAACGGTTAATCCAATTTCAGTATCCGAAAAATGAATGCTCCAAGTATCATTGTATCCATCACCGTTTGGTGTAAAAAATTTAGGATACATCAGTAGATATACTTTGTCGGTTACGATTCCGCAGCCGTTTTTGTCTCTGACAAAAACCGTATAAGCACCGCTATTTAGATTTTGAAATTCATTACTGTCTTGATAGTGCGTTCCGTCAATGGAATATTCAAAATCACCGGCACCGCTTACATATACGGTAATCACGTTGTTTTTATCGGTCCAGTCGAGAGTTTTAATCGAAGTTATCGTTGCAATAGTGGATTTTTTAACGCTAAATCTTTTCGAACTTGAACAGGAAATAGTACCGTAGTTTTTGGTTACAGTTACGGCATATTCACCAGGGTTTGCTACTGTGATTGAAGGGGTAGTTGCTCCTGTAGACCACAAAAAAGATTCTGTAGCTGAACCTGCGTTTATTGTAATGGTATTGTTTTCGCAAATAGGGACAATATCAGGAATGAGAATAAGTGGTTTAGCGACGACAGAGAGTTTTAAAACTGCAATTGCATAACAAGGAGTGTTTGAATTTATGCGAACATAAATTATATTGGCTCCTAAATTTAAACTGAACTTAGAAGTATTTATAATTTTATTTACTGCCGATTCTTTTTCCGCGCCCGATAGTGTATTGTAGTAAGCGAATAAATAACCAGCGGTATTGGAAATTAAGTTGGAGTTATATGCCGTTAAATCGACGGTTTCTTTGCCGTCATTTAAATCATCGCAAAGTAGTTCTTCATAATTACTAGCAGGTAAAGTATTGATAAGTTGAATTTTTAGAGCTAAACGATTAGGGCTTTCACAGCTGTTTTCTGTTTGTGATGCATAATAAGTAATTCCGTCTTTAAGTGGAGTACTGCTTGGTAAAAAATTTCCATTTATGGCATTGTCATACCATCTAATAGCTGTTCCAGAGATAATAATAGTGGCTAGAGTTGGGTTTTGACTGCTGCAAAAAGTTTGCGGACTAATACCTATTGGTACAGTGGTATTTACGATGTTAATTAAAATAGGAATCCTTTTGCTTTCACAACTATTGATTGTTTGCGAAGCGTAATAGGTGATGCCGTTTTGAAGTGCTGTTGTATTTGGTAAAATATTCCCGTTCGTTAAAGCATCGTACCATTTTATGTTTTGTCCCGAAATAACAATAGTAGATAAAGTGGTGTTTTGCTGGATGCAGAAAGTTTGGGGAGAAGTTGTTGTGGGGGGAGCAGTATTATGGACAATGACCGGTATCGGACTTCTTCCACTTTCGCACCCATTAACAGTTTGGGATACATAATATGTTGTAGCATTTTGAAGTAGAGTTGTAATAGGAATACTTGATAAATCTGTTAAGTTTGTATACCATTTTATATTTTGACCTAAAATATTGATTTCTGACAATTTAGCATTTTCACTTAGACAAAATTCAGGGCTTAATAACATTGGCTCTTTTGGACTTGATGAAATATGGGCTGTAATTTCTAATCGTTCTGTGCTTTCAGGACAGTTACCATTTTTTCGTGCTGCATAATATTTCTTATTATCTGATAAAAGAGTTGTATTTGATAGCGGTGTAGTCGAAATTGCTGAATCATACCAAAGTACTGAGCTAGAGTTTGGACTGATAGAGCTTACTGTTGGATTTAAATCTGAACAGAAAGATTGGTTAGTTAAGCCCACAACTTTACTACTATTGCAAGGACCAAGTTTTACAATGAATCCATCAGTGCTTAAGACAATACCGCCATTAAGGGAACTAAAAGGTGCAACTTCTATTGAAGGATCTAAATCACAGTTGGAATTAAAATCACCCATGAGATAGATGTTTTCATTCTGTACTTTTAAATCTTTAATAACAAGTCTATAGTCAGATTCAAGTGAAAAGGCATTGTCAAAATTTCTATTTGAATCAAATTTTATTAAAAACCCATCTCCATATTGAGTACGACCCCGGGGATTTTCAATAAAAAATTCATTTGGTGAAGGGTCAGCATCTATTTTTCCACTAAAACGCCCCACTACGTATATATTATTATGAACGTCGCTTTGTATTTTATTCATATCAAGTTCATCTTGATACTCTCTAACGTTATATTCTTTTACATCTAAAAAACTACCGTTACTATTCAGCCATAATATATAGTTTTGGGAGGTAACTGAAACCGTGTTATTTGAAGGGTCTACATCAGCTGTTCCTTGATAAATATTTTTACCTGCAATGACAATATTTTGAAGGCGATCTAATTGGAAAGTAGTTGCAGATTGGTCTGTTAGTTTTTTTTCCCATACGACTGATCCATTTTGAGAATCGATGTTTAAAATTCGAATTAGGAGGTGACCTTCTTCAACACCATTTTGGATTGCAATTATATTCCCGTTAGATTTTGCGTGGATTTCACTAGTAGCTAAACTTGGATATTCAAATGTTTTTTGCCAAAGAAAATTACCAGTGTTGTCTAGTTTTAGAATGAAAGAAGCAAGTTGGTTCGATTGAAAATTAACACTAGTATTATTAAAATCAATTTGTTTTGAATTTGTAAACCATCCACTAATAATAAAATTGTTTTGATTATCAATGTCAAAACCATTTGTGAAAAAACCATCTGGATTTTTAATTTTTATTCTAGATAATTCATTTCCATTTGGGGCTAACTTTACAATAGTAGTGAAGGAATCAAATGTACTATTGGTTATCGAATACATAATTCTTAAAAACAAGTATATATTGCCATCATTTCCAATTTTAATTTCATACGCATATTGATCACGTTTTATGTCGCCAAATGTTTTTCCCCAAAGAAAGTCACCATTTTCATTTTGTTTTATTAAATAAATATCGCTTATCTGAGAATATTGTGAAAAACTATTATTAATAATTTGAGAACCGGTAGTTGTGGGGTTTAGATCAAATGAATTTGAATCAAATTCTCCTATTACATACGAATTACCTTCTTGATCAACTTCAATAGCAGTAGATTCATCAGTCCCCCGATCTCCAATTTGTCTTGCCCATTGAAAATCTTGCCCATTAGCTAGAAATGAATACAGTAAAATCAAAAACAAGAATGGTACTTTGCTACTTTTTTTATTGAAAAAAGATGTCATAAAATAATTTAAATAATAGTAAATGTAATTAAATATCTACAAATCTCATAATTATTAAATTTCGAAAGTGTTTCATTATTGAGGTCAAATGTGTAATTCGAATTGAGGACAATCTTTTCGTGGAAAGAAAACAAATAACCCTTATTTTTGCACAAAACAATTTCCTTTTGAAAACAAAACTCTTTCTTATTACGCCTCCTTTTACCCAATTGAATACTCCGTATCCAGCAACTGCCTATATAAAAGGGTTCCTGAATACAATTAATGTGGAATCAGTGCAAGCAGATTTAGGGATTGAAGTGATTTTGAAATTGTTTTCTAAAGTTGGATTGTCGGATTTATTTAAAATCGCAACGATAGACGATGCTATTTCAGATAATTCCAAAAGAATTTTTGCTTTGCAAGAGGAATACATCAAAACGATTGATGCGGTAATCCGTTTTCTACAAGGGAAAAATCCAACTTTGGCACTCCAAATCTGTCAAGAAGATTATCTGCCTGAAGCTTCCCGTTTTGCGCAACTAGAGGAACTTGATTGGGCTTTTGGAAGTATGGGAACGCAGGACAAAGCAAAGCATTTGGCTACCTTATATCTCGAAGATATTTCTGATTTTATTGTGGAATGTGTGGATGCTAATTTTGGCTTCAGCCGATATGCAGAGCGTTTAGGGCGAAGTGCTAATTCTTTCGATGAATTGTACGAAGCTTTACAACAAAAAACAACTTATATCGATGAGGTACTCCTTTCGATTCTGAAAGAAAAAATTGAGACAATCCAACCTACGATTTTCTTAATTTCTGTTCCATTTCCGGGGAATTTATACAGTGCTTTTAGATCAGCGCAATGGATTAAAAACTATCATCCTGAAATTAAAGTCACCATGGGAGGCGGTTTCCCTAATACCGAATTACGTTCTCTTTCAGATGAACGTGTTTTTGAGTTTTTCGATTTTATTACTTTAGATGACGGTGAAGCACCTGTTGAAGAATTAATAGCCAACGTCGAAAACCCAGCTCACAACTCTTTCAAAAGAACGTTTCTTCTAGAAGACGGGAAAGTCATTTATAAAAATAATTCGGCAAAACCAGATTACAAGCAAGCGCAAGTAGGCACACCAGATTATTCTGATTTGCCTTTGGATAAATACATTTCGGTTATTGAAATCGTAAACCCAATGCATCGTATGTGGTCTGACGGTCGCTGGAATAAACTCACCATGGCGCACGGATGCTATTGGGGGAAATGTACTTTTTGTGACATCTCCTTAGATTACATCAAAATTTATGAACCGGTTGCAGCCAGTTTACTTTGTGATCGCATGGAGCAGATGATGGAGCAAACCGGTGAAAATGGGTTTCATTATGTCGATGAAGCGGCACCTCCGGCACTGATGCGGGCATTAGCACTCGAAATACTTCGAAGAAAATTATCAGTGACTTGGTGGACTAACATTCGATTCGAAAAAAGTTTTTCTAGAGACTTATGCCTGCTGTTAAAAGCTTCCGGCTGTATTGCCGTTTCTGGCGGTCTCGAAGTAGCCTCAGATCGTTTGTTGAAATTGATAGACAAGGGGGTCACAGTGGAACAAGTAGCCAAAGTAACTAGAAATTTTACCGAAGCAGGGATTATGGTGCATTCTTATTTGATGTACGGCTATCCAACGCAAACGGTTCAAGAAACGATAGACAGTCTTGAAATGGTGCGCCAATTGTTTGAAGCAGGAGTATTGCAGTCGGGATTTTGGCATCAGTTTGCCATGACGGCGCACAGTCCCGTGGGATTGTATCCAGAGAAATTTGGCGTTGTAAAAGAAACTGAAGTCATTGGAACTTTTGCCAATAATGATATTAACTATATTGACTCGACAGGAATAGATCATGACAAGTTTAGTTTTGGACTAAAAAAATCATTGTTCAATTTCATGCACGGAATCTGTTTTGACTATGAGTTGCAAGATTGGTTTGAATTTAAAATTCCGAAGACTAAAATTCCGGAAGACTATATTTTTAATGCTTTAGAAGTGCCAGAAGATTTTAAAATTAAATCCACAGCCAAAATTGTTTGGTTGGGAGGGAAACCTTCTGTTGATCATTTTACCAAATCCAAAAAAGGAAATTCATGGGAAATGATGACACTGACTTTTCACGATAAAAAAGAAAGTTTTAGCATACAAACGAATAAGCAAGAAGGAGAATGGCTTGTGGAAATGTTGTTGAAAATTACTGTTTCAAACGCTAAGACCTATTCATTTCAGGAAGTTAAAGCTGATTTTGAAACTCAATTAGAGGACTTTGAACTGTTTTGGTACTCAAAACCAATTAACACTCTAAGGGAGTTTGGATTGTTGGTTCTTTAACTACTATACTAACTTTTTTCGTAAAAGAGTTTTTTATATAATTCGAAAAGTTAAAGGGAAGAGTCAAATTTATATTTTCAAAATATAAGCGCATAACTATATCTTTTTAGCATAAATCTATCTTTTTATCTTACGAAAACGTTTTCTTTTACTTATTTTTACGACCATAAAAATTGCATTAATGAGTGATAGCTATAAAGTAAAAGTAAATGATTCTTTTCAATTCGATTTTGATAAGGAACAAGTTTCACGGCTTGACGCTGTAAATATGGATGTTAAAACGTTCCATGTATTACACGAAAATAAGCCCTACAAAGCGGAGATTCTCTCGGCTGATTTCAATCATAAAACCTATACCGTCAAAGTAAATAACAATAGTTATACTGTTGCTATTTCCAATGATTTAGATCAGCTTATCCACGAACTGGGATTTGAGGTAGGATTGACCAAGCAGGTCAATGCGATCAAAGCACCTATGCCGGGATTGATTTTAGAAATTAGTGTGGTAGTAGGACAAACGGTAAAAGAAAATGACAGTCTGTTAATTCTAGAAGCCATGAAAATGGAAAACAGTTTTCTTTCTCCACGCGACGGAATTATCAAATCGATATCTATAGCATTGGGAGATGCTGTGGATAAAGGGCAGTTATTAATTGAATTTGAATAAGCGTATGAAAAAGATATTAGTTGCTAATAGAGGAGAAATTGCCATTAGAGTAATGAAGACCGCCCAGAAAATGGGTATTAAAACAGTGGCTGTTTATTCAACAGTCGATAGAAATGCACCACATGTTAAATTTGCTGATGAAGCCGTTTGGATTGGAGAATCACCTTCAAATCAGTCTTATTTATTAGGAGATAAAATTATAGAAGTTGCAAAATCTTTGGGCGTGGATGCCATTCATCCAGGATATGGGTTTTTAAGTGAAAATGCTGATTTTGCTGAAAAAGCCGAAAAAAATAACATCATTTTTATTGGGCCAAAATCGAAAGCCATACATATAATGGGAAGTAAGTTGGCTGCCAAAGAAGCAGTTAAAGCCTATAATATTCCAATGGTTCCCGGTTTAGACGAAGCAATTACCGATATTGATAAGGCAAAAGGAGTTGCCCGAGAAATAGGTTTCCCTATTTTGATTAAAGCTTCTGCCGGTGGTGGTGGAAAAGGAATGCGTGTGGTTGAGAATGAAGAAGAATTTGAATCCCAAATGAAAAGAGCGATTAGCGAGGCTATAAATGCTTTCGGTGATGGTTCTGTTTTTATAGAAAAATACGTTGCTTCTCCTCGTCATATCGAAATACAAATCATGGCTGATAGTCATGGGAATATTCTTTATTTATTCGAAAGAGAATGTAGTATTCAGCGTCGCCATCAAAAAGTAGTCGAAGAAGCTCCTTCTTCAGTTTTAACGCCGGAATTGCGTAAAGAAATGGGCGAAGCGGCCGTTATGGTGGCTAAATCTTGTGATTATCTAGGAGCTGGAACTGTGGAATTTTTATTGGATGAAAACAATAATTTCTACTTTCTTGAAATGAATACGCGTTTGCAAGTAGAGCATCCCGTAACCGAGTTGATTACGGGTACTGATTTAGTTGAAATGCAAATTAAAGTGGCTCGTGGAGAAGCTTTAATGATTAAGCAGGAAGACTTAGTGATTAAAGGTCACGCATTAGAATTGCGTGTATATGCCGAAGATCCTATGAATGATTTTCTTCCAAGTGTTGGACATTTAGAGGTGTACCAATTGCCTGTTGGAGACGGAATTCGCGTTGATAACGGTTTTGAGCAAGGAATGGATATTCCCATATATTATGACCCGATGCTTGCCAAGCTGATTACGTATGGTGACACTCGTGAAGAGGCTATCCAGCTTATGATCAAAGCAATTGATGGATATTTGGTCGAAGGAGTACAAACTACTTTGCCTTTCGGGAAATTTGTATGTGAACATGAAGCTTTCCGTTCTGGGAATTTTGACACGCATTTCGTGAAAAAATATTACAGTGCAGACTTGTTGAAAAACCAATTGGCACAAGAAGCGCAGATTGCCGCTATGATCGCTTTGAAACAATATTTTGAAGATCAAAAAATAGTACGATTACCAAATCAATAAATTATGGAGTCTAAGATAAAAGAATTAAACGATAAAATTGCTCAAGCCCATTTGGGTGGAGGTAAAAACAGAATTGCAAAACAACACCAAAAAAAGAAACTAACCGCCAGAGAGCGTGTTAACTATTTGATGGATGAAGGTTCTTTTGAAGAAATTGGAATATTGGTAACACATCGTACCACTGATTTCGGAATGGAGAAAGAACAATATTACGGGGATGGAGTGATCACGGGTTACGGAACCATCAACGGCAGATTAGTCTATGTTTTTGCTCAGGATTTCACTGTTTTTGGTGGAGCGCTGTCTGAAACACATGCTGAAAAAATCTGTAAAGTGATGGATATGGCAGTCAAAATGGGTGCGCCTATGATCGGATTAAACGATTCTGGAGGTGCTCGTATTCAAGAAGGAGTTCGTTCTTTGGGTGGATATGCCGATATTTTTTATAGAAATGTACAAGCAAGTGGAGTAATTCCGCAAATATCTGCTATTATGGGACCCTGCGCCGGTGGAGCGGTTTATTCTCCTGCTATGACTGATTTTACCATGATGGTAGAAGATACAAGTTATATGTTTGTGACTGGGCCTAATGTTGTAAAAACGGTTACGAATGAAACCGTAACGTCTGAGGAACTAGGAGGAGCAAGTACACATTCTACTAAGTCTGGTGTGGCACATTGTACTTCTGCAAATGATGTAGAATGTCTGGAAGATCTAAAAAAATTGTTGAGTTATTTACCGCAAAGTAATAAAGAGACGACTGCAAAGTTACCTTATGAACTAAACGATGAGGTGCGCGAGCAATTGGCAACGATTATTCCTGATAATCCAAACAAGCCGTATGACATGCATAATGTTATTGCTGGGATTATCGATGAAGATTCTTTCTTCGAAGTTCATAAAAACTATGCCGAAAATATTATTGTAGGTTTTGCTAGATTAGGCGGAAGAAGCATTGGTATTGTGGCCAATCAGCCGTTGTATTTAGCCGGAGTTTTAGATGTAAATAGTTCGATCAAAGCAGCTCGATTTACCCGTTTTTGCGATTGTTTTAATATTCCTTTGTTGGTTTTGGTAGATGTACCAGGTTTCTTACCGGGAACAGATCAAGAGTGGCACGGAATTATCGTACATGGAGCTAAATTGCTTTATGCATTAAGCGAAGCTACCGTACCAAGAATTACTGTTATTACCCGTAAAGCTTATGGTGGTGCTTATGATGTGATGAACTCGAAACACATTGGTGCCGACATGAATTATGCATGGCCAACTGCTGAAATTGCAGTAATGGGTGCAAAAGGAGCATCGGAAATTATCTTTAAAAAAGAAATCAATGAAGCAGCAGATCCTGCAGCTAAACTTTTAGAAAAGGAAGCTGAATACGCCAACTTATTTGCAAATCCTTATACAGCAGCGCAAAGAGGTTTTGTAGATGAGGTTATTCTACCACAAGATACGAGACGAAAGTTATTGAAAGCATTCAGTATGCTCGAAAATAAAGTAAGCGTTACTCCTAATAGAAAACACGGGAATATTCCGTTGTAGTTTTATATATGTATATTAGAAAAGCGATTGTTGAATAGAGGAAAATCTATTTAACAATCGCTTTTTTAGTTATAAGAATATAGTATAAGTGGTGTCGAAACCAAAAAAAACTAATAAAACCAGCCATTTCCAACTATGCTATGTCTTTTATGAAATCATCGTATTCAGAATAGAAAAGTTCTAAAGCAGTCATTTTTTCGTTATAAAAAGCAAATATTTCGTCCCAGTAGTTTCTGTTACTAACGCTTACTCCTAGCTTTTCAACCCAAATGCGACTGATTGTTTTTCCGTTTTCGAGAATGAAGTCTCTTTCGAATACTAAATCGGCTATGAATTCTTCAGACAATATGCTTTTTAAAGCTTCCAGCTTATCAAAATAAGCATTTCGGGTTTCATTATTTCGATGCTCAATATCAATTAAAACTTGGGCTTTTTTATTATCCACATAAAATTTAAAAGAGAAGTCTTTAATTTTGGTATCATATAATACCCATTTTCTTGGGAATTTTTCTGCGAATGTGACCCAGAACTCTCTCTTTAATTTTTGAGTTTCTTCTTTGCTATACATTTTGATTGTTTGATTATTAGAAAATTTGCGCACTTTAATTTTCTAGAGTATATTTACTTTAATATGCAAAAATAGACTTTGATTATGGATTTTCAACATTTTTTAGAATATGTTCCTCATTTCGCTCAAGCGAAACTTCCGGCGATGGAGGCGCATCTTAAAATGGCTCCATTTGAAAGAATGGAAAGCTTGAAAAATGCATTTAGCGGTAATAAAGACCCAAGAATGGCTGCTGTTATGATGTTGTTTTACCCAAAGAATGGGATGACGCATTTAGTTTTAATTGTTCGGAATGCCTATGAAGGTGTTCATTCTGGACAAATAGCATTTCCAGGAGGGAAGTGGGAAACAGAAGATGAAGATTTTTCTGTAACCGCATTACGGGAAACGCATGAAGAGGTAGGAATACGACCTAGTCAAATGGAAATTATTAAGTTATTTACGCCTACCTATATTCCTCCAAGTAACTTTATGGTCTATCCTTATTTAGGAATTTGTAAAGAGGAAGTTTGTTTTGTACTAGATCCAACTGAAGTTTCTAGTATCATTGAATTGCCGTTATCTGTTTTTCTAAGTGACAAAATAATCATTGAGGCAAAACTGACTACTTCTTATGCCGAAAACATAAGTGTTCCTGCTTTCGATATTGAAGGTCATGTTGTTTGGGGTGCTACGGCAATGATGCTTAGTGAGTTAAAAGATGTATTGAAGTCGGTTTTGGAGGCTGAAAAATGTTAGGATAAGCGACGACCAATCAAGGTTGATGTCTGTGCCCGTCATATAGGGATGAAAATAGAGTACAAAAAATAATTTCGTAAGTTTGTAATCCAAATTTACAAGATAAACACACAATTATATGGGGTTATTTAAGAGAAATCCTTTTGGTCACATCCTTTTTGTGAAGAGATGGTTGATTCGAGCTTTCGGGGGGGTTACCCATAGGCGTTATAGAGGTTTCAATGAATTGCAGATTGAAGGCTCAGAGATTATTAGAAACTTACCAGACACTAACGTGCTGTTCATATCTAATCATCAAACGTATTTTGCTGATGTCGTAGCGATGTTTCATGTATTTAATGCCAGCTTAAAGGGGAGAGAGAACAATATAAAAAATGTATTGTACTTATGGAATCCCAAGTTGAAC
Source organism: Flavobacterium gillisiae (assembly GCF_900107635.1). Lineage (GTDB taxonomy): Bacteria > Bacteroidota > Bacteroidia > Flavobacteriales > Flavobacteriaceae > Flavobacterium > Flavobacterium gillisiae. Next base: position 101,143 of record NZ_FNRD01000008.1, on the reverse strand, counting down.
ATCTATTATGTGGCTGCCAAAGAAACGATGCAAGCTGGTTTGTTGCCCAGGATAATGGCGTATGCTGGTGCAATTACGGTTGAACGAACTTGGCGTGCAAAAGGTAAGGATGTTACTGATAAAAAAGATGTCAACCCTAATGATACGGAGAACATTAAAATTGCGCTTAAAGATGGTTGGGTGATCACTTTTCCGCAGGGAACGACTAAATCTTTCAAGCCTGTTCGTAAGGGAACAGCACATATAATTAAAGAGCACCGTCCTATCGTAATTCCTATTGTTATCGACGGTTTTCGCCGTTCATTTGATAAAAAAGGTTTGCGCATGAAAAAGAAGGGGATTTTACAATCCTTCATTATTAAAGAGCCTCTTGAGATTGACTATGACAATGATTCCATTGATGATATCGTGGAAAAAGTAGAATACGCAATCGAGCAACATTCCTCTTTTCTAAAAGTAATTCCAGTCGAAGAAGTCGAAGAGCAAGAGAAATTAAATAAGCTTCGTAAATGGGAATATTAATAGCTAAGAAATACCATTTTTCACATAAAATAAAAACCCAGCAATTACTTAAAATTGCTGGGTTTTTTATTTGAAAAAAATAAATACCGCTACTACAAGTCTATCTTCTTCAGTTCTTTATAATTGGCATGCAATCTTCGCAGTAAAATACCGTATAGCAGTCTGTAAAACAGCCATATTATTCCTATCACCACAGCTGTAATAGCTATAATTACTAAAAATGAAATAATATATATAGTATTCGATATATCAACTAAATGCTTTCCGTTTTCTAATGTTTTATGTAGAAGTGCGCTCTTAAGGCCAAAGGTTGTAATTGTAATAAAAAACGCTGCTAAAGTTATTAAGTTAAAAAGAATGTAATTTTGTACAGTCTTTCTAGTTTTGAGAATATTTTTCATCAATAGCTTAGTACTGTCAGTAGTGGCAACCGTCCTATACATAAGATAAAATTGTATGATAAAACATATAATTACAGCGTATAGTACAATCGTAAAAGCTTGATAGTATCCATAAATCCCAAGGCCTTTAATAAATTCCGTATTCTTTTCCTCTACTTTTGTAAATGATAATATTATATTTAAAATTATTCCTAAACTAAATTCTAATATACTGATGATTAAAATCCACTTCACAATAGAAGAAGATTGTTTATGAATCATCTTGTAAATTTCTTTTTCTGATATCTGCTCAAAAGAATCGTTGTTCTTTTGCCAGTCTTTTTTTAATAAATCCAGCTCTTTCATATTCCTTAAGGATTTAATATTTTTTTTAGTTTTCCCTTTATTCTATTCATTTTCACCCTGGCATTTACTTCACTAATCCCTAAAGTTTCCGCTATCTCGCGGTAATCCTTATCCTCAAGGTACATAAAAACCAACGCTTTTTCAATGTCGTTTAATTGATATACAGCCTTGTACATAAGCTTGATTTGCTCCTCTTCCTCATAATTATACTCGACGTCCTTAATAAAGTGCTGACGTCCCTCGTATTCAACGGTAGATAGTGATCGTTTGTTTTTTCTGTATAATGTGATTGCCGTATTCAGCGCTACACGATAGGCCCAAGTAGAAAATTTGCTGTCGCCTCTAAATTTTGGAAATGCTTTCCATAATTGAATCGTCACTTCTTGAAATAAGTCTTTATGAGAATCTTCACAATCAGTATATAGCCTACAAATTTTGTGGATTATATTCTGATTTTCCTTCAATTGCGTTACAAAAGAATGTTCTAGATTTTCACTCATAATTCATTAGTGTACTTCATGTCAATTTTGTTACAAAGTAATACAATTTTTAGGAGCACAACCATTTACTTTAACATTTGCGCCTTGTCCCGCTGTACATTACAATCTCCCGAAAAAACAAATCGGGAGGATTTCCATTTCCATCGGGGCTATTTAAGTATTTTTATTTTTCAGAATGACATTTTTTCTCAAATGTATTAAGGAAGTAATAAGGCAAAATGAAGACATGCTATAATTGAGGAGGTGTAAGTACTCCAATCGTGGTATAGAACTAATCATAAAAAAGCCCTTTATGAAATTTCATAAAGGGCTTTAGATTGTATGTTTTGTTGACTATTTGTTGCAGTCTGAATAATCTACATTAAAAGTGTATTTTTTATCACTCACTTTTTGAATAGCAGGATTGTTTTTGTGGTCTGGCTTGTAAGAAGCACCAGTGCCTAAATCAACTCCAATTCCTAGTAAACCCCATGAAATCACAGATAAAATGAAGTTACCGGTTCTGAAAGCATTATTAAATGTTTGTGTTTTTGTATCACAACCATCCTCTTTCATTTCTACGTTTAATGCTTTATTTCTAGGAAATAAACCAGTCACTTGACCGTTACCCATTTTTTGACCGTCAACATAGATTTGGGCATTTGGATGATCTTTAGCAACGATTGTTCCTTCGTAACGGCTTCCGCCAAACATAACGCCACAGCTATTTAAAAAAATAAGCATAGATAGTGACAAGGCGATAACTGTAAATCTTTTTTTCATGAATTTGTTTGTTAAATAATTAATATGGAACACGAAAATAGTAATATAAATAGTACAAGCAATAATTTGGACTTTATTTTTTTTAGTACTACATTTCAGACGCTTTTATTTTCGTGAATTATATTTATAAATTTTAATATGATCCATTTCTCAAATCTTCCTTAACTTTGTTTTTATATAACAGTAGATACAAACATGAATATCCCTAATTCAAATTTGCCGAGAATCGTAATTATTGGTGGTGGTTTTGCAGGAATCGCTCTAGCCAAAGAACTAAAGAATCAAAAAGTACAAGTAGTTCTTTTAGACAAGCATAATTACCACACTTTTCAGCCACTATTATATCAGGTGGCAACTGGAGGTCTTGAGGCAGGTTCTATTGCCTATCCCATCCGTAAGGTTATTCAGGAATATGATGATTGTTATTTCCGACTAACAAATGTGCAGGAAATCGATACTAAGAATAAAAAAATCATTACCGAAATTGGAGAATTAAGCTATGATTATCTTGTTATTGCTACAGGGTCAAAAACCAATTATTTTGGTAATAAAGACATTAAACGATACAGTATGGCGATGAAAACCATACCGCAATCCTTAAACATCAGAAGCCTTATTCTAGAGAACTTTGAGCAAGCAGTTTTAACGACTGACGTTGCCGAAAAGAATAGTTTAATCAATTTTGTACTTGTAGGTGGAGGCCCCACGGGAGTAGAGTTAGCTGGTGCTCTTGCCGAAATGAAAAAAGCAATTCTACAAAAGGATTATCCCGATTTAGACATTGCCAAAATGGAAATTAACCTAATTCAGAGCGGCGATAGGATTCTTAATACCATGACCGAAAAGTCATCAATGGCCGCCGAAAAATTCTTGGTCGAACTGGGGGTTAAGATTTGGAAAAATGTTCGGGTGACTAATTATGATGGTCGTACCATAACTACTAATTCTGATTTGGCTTTTGATACAGCCACTGTAATATGGACTGCGGGAGTTCAAGGAGCTGTAGTAGCGGGGCTTGATGCTAATTCTTTAGTGGAAAGAGTAGAACGCATCCGCGTCAATCAGTTCAGCCAAGTAAAAGGTTATGATGACATTTTTGCTGTAGGAGATATTGCTTCTATGGAAACAGAGGAGTATCCGCAAGGACATCCTATGATGGCTCAACCTGCTTTGCAACAAGGAAAACTACTGGGGGAAAATATTGTGAATTTAATTCAAAATAAAGCCATGGAACCATTCGAATACAATGATAAGGGATCGATGGCAACTATAGGTCGCAATAAAGCTGTAGTAGATTTACCTAATTACCATTTCAGCGGTGTTTTTGCTTGGTTTGTTTGGATGTTTGTGCATTTATTCTCGCTAATAGGATTCAAAAATAAAGCCGTGGTTTTCTTAAACTGGGTTTATAATTATATTCGTTTTGACCGTGAAGGCCGTCTGATTATCAGGCCCTACAAAAAGAAAAGCTTCACTGCTTTTACTAGTGATGAGGTTTGATTATAGTAGGAGTTATCGATATTTTATAAAGGACAGAGTTATTCTAATTTATTTACTTAAATACTTGGAAAATAATTTGGACCTAGGAGATGATTCTTGAAAAAAACGGATTTGCTAAAGGCTGTAATATCATTCTTACGAGGCTGATAATCAGCGTATATTGACCTGTGATACCATTCTTACAATGTATTGATTAACAGTAATTTAACTTATTTTTAATATTAGTAACTCATTGAAAATGAGCTCTTTATGTTTTTAAATGTTTATTACGTTTTGGCAAGCTGTTTTTTTAAACAGTTTTAAATTAATTTAGACTTTTAAACCAAGTCCTAAAATTAATGAAAAGCATTATTATTTCCAATTTCAAACCCGTTCTTGTGGGAAAATTAATCGATCAAGAAAAGCTTAATCAATACACCAAGTTTCTATACCATCATTTTCAACATCTAGGGAAATCATGTGAAACTTTAATTGATAAAGTGAAAATTGTACCGAGTAGTTTTGAGGAGATTTCAAATCAGGTTGATAAGTATTCAGTTTCTTCTGAAAACATCAATAAAAGGCAAATTCTAATTTTTGAAGAGGTGGAAGATTTTCTTGAAAATAAAATGGCCGCAACTTCACCTATAGACTATGACTTTCCTTCAAATTTGGCGACAAAGACAGGAGATACATTTGGACCCAAAATTGGAGTTCGAATGGAATGGTTCAAAAACAAAATGGGGTATGTTTTTGACGAGTTTTATTCAGATATTGATAAAGCTCCTGAAAACTTAGTTCACGTGACTTGTTCGGGATACTCATCTCCGAGTGTAGCACAACAGGCCGCAATAAGTAGAGAATGGGAAACGACCCAGGTTACACATTCTTACCAAATGGGGTGTTACGGTGCTTTTCCAGCTATTCGTACGGCGAGTAGCCTCATAAGTGGTAGTACAACTAATGGAAGAGCTGATGTGGTTCATACCGAGTTGCTTTCAGCGCATTTAAATTTAACTGAATTTTCTATAGCTAATACGATGATTTGTTCTCTTTTTGCTGATGGCTTTATTGGGTATTCTTTGTACGAAGAAGATTCTTTCATGAACGATGAGACGATATTAGAGAAAAAAGGTTTACGAATCTTAGCTTCACATGAAGTTATCATTCCAGATTCATTGGAGGACATGTCTTGGGAAATAGGCGAGTACAATTTTTTAATGACCCTTTCTAAGAGAGTTCCTGTTTTTATCCGTAAAAACATCAAGGGTTTTCTATCGACACTTTGTGCTAAAGTAGGTGTTGATCTTGAAGCAGAAAAATCCAAAATGCATTTCGCTATACATCCAGGTGGACCTAAAATTATTGATTATGTAGTAGATGCTATTGGAATAACTAAAGAACAAGCCAGTTGGTCCTATGATATATTGTATCGTCATGGAAATATGTCGTCAGCCACGGTACCTCATATTTTTAATGAAATCGTCAACGATTCAAATATACCAGCAGGAACTAAAATTGTTGCAATGGCATTTGGACCCGGTCTTACCGCCACAGGATTGCTACTGGAAAAAATATAAGTATCGTCTAGAATACAAACTAATAAATAAGTATTCTTCTTAGATAATTTAGAATGATAAGACTGTAATGAGTTATAAAAAGTAAGTTAGGCAATAATATGTCCGGGCTTGTTTTTATAACTCATTATTTTTTTTGCCGTAATAATTCACCATCAAATTCACAAACTTACTGTAACTCTCTATACCGTCTTTTTGCTGATTCAATTTCAGGAATTGATCATAAAACAGATGAAAACCAGTTTCAATAGGGGTTCTATATTGCTTTCTAAAATTGGTGCTTTCCTTATAGTTTTTTAATATTCCAGGATGAACGGTTTTCAGTATTTGGTCAAATGATTCCGGGTTGCTATATTCTAAAATTCCTAAACAATACCATAAAGCATAACTGTAACCTGAATATTTAATGTATACATTGTCGTTTTTTACAGAGGCTAGAAAACCAATAAAATTGCATTCGGTTTCGTTGGCAAATCCCATTTGGTGCGCCATTTCATGATTGGTAGTCATGGGAAAACTATACATGGGGCCTAAATAGTTCACATTTGCCTCGTTAGTAAACGGATTTAGATATCCTCCAAATCCCATATAAGTTAAGGGCAGACTAAACAATGATTTTTTAGTACTTAAAGTTATAAAATGAAAGTTCTGATGTTGCTTCGATAAGTTATTGTAACCATTTAAATTCATTACAAAAACCTGTTCTTGCGAATAAGGAAAAACTACTTTTGAGCTATCTGATTTTGTGATTTGTAATTGTATTTGGTTTGTTTTTGCAATCAATTTTTTAGTAAAATCCAACAAGTCAATATTTGTATACTCTCTTTTAATTTCCATTTTTTTAAATAATGGCTCGCGATAATAATTCAAAGCCCACAGAATATGAAACAAAAAATAAAATACGGAGAAAAAACGGAGCAACTGCAAGCTATTGTCTTTCCAATTTTGTTTCCAGGATTTTCTTTTGTTCCAGAACCATTTCAAAACAAAGAAAATTAAAAGGATATAAAGACAATCCCCTACCGAAAAAGGAATGCTGCCCAATGCAGTTCTTGAAAATTGAGATATGATTAAATAGATGCCATTACTGTAATAACGCTCCACACTTTCAGGGAAAAACGAAATAAGCTGCAGCAGAATTATTTGGACAATAAGGAAAAGAGGTAGTAAGTATTTTGATTTCACGAAGCGGAATTTTATTTACGGGGCATTTTTTTTGTGAATGGTAAATATAGTGACTTTTTGTTTCGCAGAAAGACGTTGACTTTTTTGTTTGACAGAGAAACGCAAAGTAAACACAGAGCGGCACAAAGTTTTTTTACTATATAAGTCATATAAGTTTTTGTTTCGCAGAGAAAGGGCAGCCATTCATAAAGATTTTCCACACAGCGTGTCATTTCGCAGAAATTTCGCGATGGCAGCTTGACTAGAGGAGCGCATATAAGTTTTCCTTGTGAAAAAAGACAGAAAAAGATAAAAAACGCCACAAAACAGGTCATTGCGAGGAACGAACCTATCACGACTGCGGCATCACATTATAGGTGTACTTTTCTAGCTTCAGTTTGTGATTTTTTTATCTAATGCCTCGTAATGACTAAGGTTGCTGATTTTTTTTTTTAAACGTTATCTATTTGCAGTTGATCGCGTGAAGGGGAGGAGCTAACTACCGAAGTAGTGCGTATCACCTGACAGCACTATAGAAAGGGGCTTTGTGAACGGAAAAATAAGAAAGCCCCTTTTTATAGTGGTGGCACGCCCAAAAAATTGTGCTAATTTTAAGGGAGAAATTTCCTTGTAAGGCTATAAACGAATTTAAACTTTGTAACTTTGAGCTTTAAAAATGTTAAACTTCAAACAACAATAAATGAGTCAAGAGATAAGAAATTTAGAACCAAAAGTACTTTGGAATAAGTTTGCCGATTTGAATGCTGTTCCTCGCCCTTCAAAAAAAGAAGAGCGTGTAATTGAATTTATGAAAAACTTTGGTGAGAGCCTTGGATTAGAGACTTTTGAAGATGATATTCGCAATGTAATTATCCGCAAGCCGGCGACTCTAGGAATGGAAAACCGTAAAGCGATAGTAATACAGGGACACTTAGATATGGTGCACCAAAAAAATTCGGATACTGTTTTTGATTTCGATACACAGGGAATTGATATGTATGTAGACGAAGACTGGGTTCGCGCTAGAGGAACTACACTTGGAGCAGATAATGGATTAGGAGTTGCCGCAATTATGGCGGTTTTAGAAAGCACTGATATTGCGCATCCTGCTATTGAAGCTTTGTTTACTATTGACGAAGAGACTGGAATGACGGGTGCTTTGAACCTTAAAGGCGGAATCCTGCAAGGACAAATTCTTTTGAATTTAGATACAGAAGAGGATGACGAAATCGACATTGGTTGTGCTGGTGGAATTGACGTTACTGCTACTGCTGAGTATGATGAAGAGGAAACTCCTGAAGGTTCTGTAGGGTATTCAATTACGGTAAAAGGATTAAATGGTGGGCATTCAGGAATGGATATTCACAAAGGACTTGGGAATGCTAATAAAATTATGAATCGCCTGTTATTTGATGGTTTTGATAATTTTGGATTGCAAATAGCTGAAATTAAAGGAGGAAGCCTTCGTAATGCTATTCCGCGTGAGAGTGTGGCGCAAGTAATTATTGCTTCGGTATTTGATGAAGCTTTTGTGTTTGATATGCAACAAGTGGTTAATGATATTAAAACAGAATTAAAAACGACTGAACCTAATTTAGAGGTGGTTTTTGAGAAACTAGATACTACACCGGCAAAAGTAATGCCGTCTATTGCTCAGTATTATTTTGTAAGAGCGATGTATACTGCTCACAACGGCGTGTATAGAATGAGCGCTGACTTTGCTGATTTAGTAGAAACGTCTAATAATATAGCTAAAGTAGTTTTAGGCGAAGGAAAGCTTTCTGTACAGTGTTTAACGCGTTCGTCTGTAGAGACGGCTAAGTTTGATTTGGCGAATGCTTTGACATCCGCTTTTGAATTGATGGGTTGTGAAGTGGAGCTTGCAGGATCATATCCTGGTTGGACGCCGAATGCTGAATCTGAGATTCTAGATGTGTTAGTGCCTATTTATGAGAAACAAACGGGTGAAAAACCAAGTGTTGTTGCTTGTCATGCAGGATTAGAATGTGGGATTCTGGGAACAAATTATCCAGAGATGGATATGATTTCTTTTGGTCCTACTATTCGTGGAGCACATTCCCCTGATGAAAGAGCGAGTATCTCATCTTCTCAAAAATTCTGGAAATTTTTATTAGAGATTCTAGCTAATATTCCTGTAAAATAATAATTAGATTTAATTACAAAAATTAACCCTCGTTTAGTAATAAACGAGGGTTTGTTATTTAAAAGAATTACTCTCTTTTGGGAGCGTTTTTTTTCTCTCTTTTTTCTTCTTTCTTTTCTTTAGCCGTTTTAAGAGGCTCTTTCTTGGCGGTTTTCTTCGCGTCTTGACTTTTTGCCATGATATCAGTATTTGGATTTTCTTGTTTAATGTAAGTAAATGTATGTAATATTTTGGTTTCTTCTAAATATTATTTTAAAAAATCCCCAATCACGTTAGTAATTGGGGATATATAGTTTTTATGTACGTGATTCATTAAAATCGAGAATATAGCTTAATTACCTTTTTTTCAAGATTTTATATTCTTCATAACAACCACTAATAGCATCCATTATCTGTAAGTCATTTGCTGTTTGAATAAAAGACTCAGAGTAATTACAGCGTTGCAATATTTCGGGTATTTCTTTTTTATCAATCCCCAGAAGTACCGCAAGGGTTTCTCTATCAAATTTAGATTCCAAAAGATTACGCACTGTATCGTCCTTCCTCATTTCTTTTAATTTTTTTAATTCTTTTGGGTTTTTACCAAAGAAATTATAAAGCATATCTGTGGGGTTGAAAATGGAGCCTAGAACTCTTCCAAATGCATTTGGAGAGTATTCACCAGCTTCATACCCATGCGTTAAGCCAGAAATACTGTAGCGGTAATTTTCGCTTGTAGGAATTGTTTTTGAATCTACTTCTAGATATCCTGTTAAGTTGAATGGTCTTATTACTACTTCTTCAAGCGCAATAGCACTCTCAGTCAGGAAAATTTTAGCTACTTTGTTTTTGATCCAGTCATTCGTCACTTTAACTCGAAGAGATTGAAAGCCTAGAAGGGAAATATGTAAAGTATCGGTTGGTTGGACATCAATTTCAAAATAACCATTAGAGTCGGTTCGAGCTCCTCTAACTTTATTGATATTGATAATATTTGCATTAATCAATGCCGACTTAGTGTTGTCGTTATAGATAAAGCCGGATACTTTTTGGGAGTGAACTATCTCTTGTGCAGTTGCGGTTAAGGATAGTGCTAAAAAAAAGAGAACTATAAAATATTTCATAAACTGATTTAAAACTTTAAAAGTAGTAAAACAGGATTAAATATTTTATAGTTCTCTTATAATTATAAGAAAATTAACAGTAGATGTTAGTCTCTTCTTGGTCTTCTTGGTCTAGGTGCGTCACCAAAACTTTCAGAACGTCTAGGAGCTCTGTCTGAAGAACCTTCGCTTCTTGGAGCTGAGCTTCTTCCGCCAAAACCACCTTCTCTAGGAGCTGAGCTTCTTCCGCCGAAACCACCTTCTCTTGGAGCAGAGTTTCTATCGCTTCTAAAACCACCACCACCAGAACCTTCTCTTCTTGGTGCAAAACTACCTTCTCTTCTTGGAGCAGAACTTCTTCCACCACCAAAACCACCACCAGAGCTTCTTCCGTTGTGATCACGTCTTCCGCCACCATCATTTTTAGAAATTTCAACATTGATACGACGTCCTTCTAATTGTACGTTGTTCAATACTTCCATAACTTTATCTGTATGCTCAGGATCTGTGTTAAAGAAAGAGAAACCTTCTTTTACGTCTACTTTGAAAACGTCATCACGACCTAAGTCTAATGTCTCTTTCAAGTAATCTTTTAATGACATCCAATCGAAGTTATCTCTAGAACCTATGTTCACAAAATATCTTGTTGCACCACCATTATTATCTCTTGGAGCGCCATCTCTGTCATCACGTCTTTCAGAACCTGAAGCTTGATTAGAGATGTCTCTAGTTTTCTTGTAATAGTTGATGAAACGGTTGAATTCAACTGAAACCATTTTCTTGATTAACTCTTCTTTCGATAAGTCTTCAAGTACGTTATTAATTGCAGGAAGATAGTTGTCAATTTCGTGATCAACTTCTACATCCTTAATCTTATTAGCTAAGTGCAATAATTGGATTTCGCAGATTTCGATTCCTGAAGGAACTGTTTTTTCTTCGAATTTTTGTTTGATGATTCTTTCAATAGAAGAAATCTTACGCAATTCGCTTTTAGTTACAATTACAATAGAAGTACCTAATTTACCAGCACGACCAGTACGACCTGAACGGTGATTGTAAGTTTCTATTTCGTCAGGTAGTTGATAGTTTACTACGTGAGTAATGTTATCAACGTCAATTCCACGTGCTGCAACATCAGTAGCTACAAGCATTTGGATTTGTCTTCCTCTAAAAGATTTCATTACACCATCACGTTGCGCTTGAGATAAATCTCCGTGCAATGCAGCAGCGCTGTATCCATCTTCTACTAATTTCTCAGCAACAGCTTGTGTATCACGTTTTGTTCTACAGAAAACTACAGAAAAGATATCTGGATTAGCATCAGCTAAACGTTTTAAAGCTTCATAACGGTCACGTGCGTTTACAAGGTAAAACTCATGTGAAACCGTAGCAGAACCTGAATTCTTAGCTCCTACAGTAATTTCAATTGGGTCACGCATGAATTGTTTTCCAATTCTAGCAACTTCTGCTGGCATTGTAGCCGAGAATAACCATGTGTTTTTTTCGTCTGGCGTAGTTGATAGGATGTTTACGATATCTTCGTAGAAACCCATGTTCAACATTTCGTCAGCTTCGTCAAGAATACAATAATTAATTTGAGAAATGTTTACCAATCCTCTGTTAATCATATCTTGCATTCTTCCTGGAGTTGCCACAATAATTTGTGCGCCTCTCTTAATTTCTCTTGCTTGGTCTGTTATGCTAGCTCCACCGTAAACTGCTACCACATTAATACCTTTTTCGTATTTAGAGTAGTTTTTAATTTCGTTGGTAATCTGCAAACAAAGTTCGCGTGTTGGAGATAAAATTAATGCTTGTGTATTTCTGTTGTCGGCATCAATTTTCTGAATAACTGGAAATCCAAATGCTGCCGTTTTCCCTGTCCCTGTTTGAGCCAACGCAACCATATCTGTGTCTTTTTCCAATAATAGGGGAATCGCTTTCTCCTGTACTTCGGTCGGATTCTCAAATCCTAGATCTAAAATCGCCTTCAGTAACGATTCACTCAATCCTAATTGTTCAAATTTATTCATATGTGTTTTTAAAATAGGGTGCAAAAGTACTGTTAATATTTGAGATAAACTAATGCTATTTCAAGTTTTGGTATTTTATTATTATTTGATTATCAGAAAGTTAGATTTTTATTTTTAGATTTAGCGCTCTGAATTTCGATTTGAATAAAGAAATAAGAGTGCGAACAGCAAATTTCCGAATTAAAATCGGTGGATTTTAACATTTATTTTTCATTTTTCAAAAAGCTGATTAGTAGTTGCGTTGCCTTTCCTCTGTGACTGATCTGATTTTTTAATTCAGACGATAGTTGCGCGAAAGTTTCCTCATACCCTACAGGTTGAAAGATAGGATCATAACCGAAACCTTCACTTCCAGCTCTGGCTAAGGAGATTTGGCCTTTGGCTATACCTGTAAAGTGATATTGGTTTCCCTTTATATTTAGCGTAATTACCGTTTTGAAATGCGCGCTCCTATTAGTTTTATCAGATAAGGCTTCCAGTAGTCTATCCATATTGTCTTCAGAACTGCGTTGTTCACCAGCATACCTAGCAGAGTATACCCCGGGAGCTCCGTTCAGCGCTTCCACTTCGAGTCCTGTATCATCAGCAAAACAATCGTAGCCATATTTTTCAGTTACATAATTAGCTTTTAAAATGGCGTTCCCTTCTATAGTATCAGCAGTTTCTGGAATCTCCTCATGACAACCGATATCTTCCAAGCTTACTATTTCTATACTTGATGGAAGTAGTTGTTGGATTTCCTTTATTTTGTTTTTGTTGTTTGAAGCGAAGACGAGTTTCATTTGTTTTTATTTTGGATGTATCAAAGGTAAGTGTTTTTTGAAATAGGCCTCAGTTATATTGGTTAGCTTAATTGTCTGGGATTTCTTTACCTTTTTTTTAAAGGCGTTAAATCAAAGTTAAAACACTGTTTTTTAATATATTAATGCTGTACTTGTCGTATCTTTGAGTATGATTTCGGTTTGTTATTGAATATGGCCATCTGAAAGGAGTAGCGTATTTGATAATCAGTTGTATCGAAAGGTATAAGTTGATGATGATAAACCAAAGTCTAAATATTGGAGGTCTGTAAAAAGACCTCCTTTTTTATTGGGATTAATCGTTAGAATAAGATTCCACATTAATCTGGTATTTATATAGTAATTTAATATTAGTATAAAAAGAACTCAATTGATGACTATAAATTATTGATTCGTCGACATAATTAACAATTGTGTAAAACCGTACGGAAATAGAGTTAATTATCGGTTAAAGTGTTGATTTACAGGGTTTTTTATTGAATTATTTGTATCTTTGATATGTGGTTTTGATTAATTACTTGTGTATTTCAATCTTCACATGAGAATGATAACGCAATATTCAGCTATACTATATTTTATGGATGAGTTGATAATGGTAAATCAGAACTAACAATTGGAGGGCTTTAATAGCCCTCCTTTTTTTTGACCTCGAAGTTTGCTTTAGTACTGCGTAACGCTTCCCAAGTTGTCTGGGAAATACAAATCAGAGAGATGTGTGAATTCATCCCCACGCATAAAAATACTACCGTCAACCTCTTTATAGCTAGATTTGCCCGCTGCTGCAAGTAGTTCATTTGCTGCATGTAAGGTGTTTTTATGGAAATGAAAAACTCGTTCTGACTTATCTGTTACAACCAAACCCTTCATTAACACCTTATCTTGTGTAGCAACGCCCGTAGGGCAGGTATTGCTATTGCATCTCAATGCCTGAATGCAGCCTAATGAAAACATAAAACCTCTGGCGCTGTTGCACATATCTGCTCCCATTGCGATTGCTCTAAGTATGGAGTAGCCTGAGATTATTTTGCCACTGCATATTACGCGTATTTTGTCTCGAATATTCAGCCTGATTAATGTTTTGTTTACAAAGATTAGTGCAGGTTCAAATGGCATTCCTACACCGTCCGAAAATTCCAATGGCGCAGCACCTGTTCCGCCCTCAGCACCATCAACCGTTATAAAGTCTGGGAAACAGTTCTGCAGTATCATTTCTTGGCAAATTAATTCAAATTCGTTTGTCTGACCGATGCATAGTTTAAAACCAATAGGTTTTCCATTAGATAATTGGCGTAACAAAACGACGAACTGTATTAAGCCTGTCGCATCATGAAACGCACTGTGACTAGGGGGAGAAAGAATGGTTGTGTGTGGTTTGACTCCTCTTATTTTTGCGATTTGGGCTGTGTTTTTTTTCGCGGGTAATACGCCTCCATGACCTGGTTTCGCGCCTTGTGATAATTTTATTTCAATCATCTTTACAAAAGGGTTGTTGGCTTTTTGGGTGAATTTTTCAGGATCAAAATTTCCCTCATCACTCCGGCAGCCAAAATATCCAGTACCTATTTGCCAAGTTACGTCACCGCCTTGTAGATGAAATTCAGTTAACCCACCTTCACCAGTATTGTGATAAAAATTTCCCTTTAGCGCTCCTTTATTGAGCGCTACAATTGCATTTTCGCTCAACGAACCAAAACTCATTGCAGAAATATTTAATATAGAAGCTGAATAAGGTTGGGTGCAATCTTGTCCGCCCACTAGAATTCGGGGTAAATCATGATTAACTTTAACTGCAAAGACGGAATGTCTTATGCCTTCGTAATTGGATTGGTTGATGTCTAATTGTGTTCCAAATGGAGTGGTGGCGTCTATATTTTTAGCTCTTTGATAAGCAAGAGCACGTTCATTTCTTGAAAATGGTTTTCCATCAGTATTTCGTTCAATAAAATACTGTTGTATCTCCGGTGCAATAGTTTCAAAGGAATATCTAAAATAACCTAAAATAGGGAAATTTCTAAGAATGGCATGTTTCTTCTGAATGCTATTTAAAAGACCAATAAATAATAGGACTAATAAAAAAATAGGTAAGACTAGCCCAATGTTAAAGTAGAAATACGCTGCCATTCCATAAGCGAAAAATTTGATTCTCATAGCAACGATTTTTGTAGACCTCTAATTTAGTAAGAATATAAGTTCTTTCGCATATTTAATTATTATAAAAAATATTATATAATTGCATAGACGGAAACGAATTAGTAAAACTAAAGAAGTAGTTTCTACGTAAATACGATTAATACAAAGAATAAAATACAAGAATGAAAAAATATACCACCACGAGTAATGCTTTTATAATTTTCTTTTTTATGTTCATTTTTAGTAATACATATTCGCAATATGTATTTCAGGCTGATACATTGCCTGAGGAAATATCTTTACATAAGTATACGACTATAGCAGATGTGGGTAAGAAAGAATTAAATATTCAATATATAATGAGCCATTATGATGCATTGAATCCTAGGGCATTAAAAACGGAAAATGATGATTTAGGTTTTACCCAAAATAATTTTTGGGCAAAATTGACACTTCAAAACCCAACTGATTCAGACTTACATTATTATTTAGAAACGGCATTGCCGATAACGGACCTCGTGGAGTTATATACGATTGACGAAGTTTCTGGTGAAATTACAAAGGCAGTAAGTGGAGATGTTTTAGCTTTTTCAAAAAGAGCATATGATAATCGCAGAACCATTTTTAAAATTGACATCCAGTCTAAGTCAAACTTAAAATTATTTCTGCATTTAAAAAGTGATGGAGAAGTACTTAAGATACCGTTGATTTTGCGCACGGCCGATAATTTTATACAGAAGATTTCTTTTGAACAATTAGTTTTCGGATTTTTTTACGGCATTTTGGCAATTGTGGCTGTTATTTACTTTTTTTTCTTTTATGCTTTAGGGAAAATTACCTTTTTGTATTATAGTTTATATGTTGTTTTTGTAGGTCTCTTGCAATTTGCATTAGATGGTTTTTTCTATGAATTTGTAACTCCTTTTGGCGGATGGTTTTCAAACTATTCCGTACTTTTTATTGCGATAATTGCCGTTTTTTTATCGGGAAAATATAGCGAAGTATTTTTGAAAATAAAAAAGTACAGTAGAACGATTTACATTTTGTTTAATGTTGCTTATGTATTACTCTTTACTTTATTAGCTTGTGTGATTTTATTTCCTTCACTCTTGTTACTTTGCTATATTTTAGTAAATGTACTTACACTAGTATTCCTGGTCTTGATCGTATATTCTATAATTTACCTGTACTACAACAGAAAACCGGTAGACTCTTTTTTCTCGGCCGGTATTTTGTTTTTGATTGTTGGGTTTAGCGTATTTATATTACATAATTTTGGGCTACTTCCTAGTAATTTTTTGACTCAAAATAGTTCTAAGTTGGGAACTGGCGTGGAAGTTATTTTCCTTTCACTGTCGATGTCTAATTTAATAAGAAGTTTAAAAAACGAAAAAAATGAGCTGAATCGAATTGCGTTAGTTCGCTCAGAGGAGATGAATGATCTAAAAACTTATTTTTTATCCAATATCAGCCACGAGTTGCGAACGCCATTAAATGCAATTATGAATTTAATAGATTCTGTTTCGAATGAAGTAGAAGATGAAAAAATCAGAAAGAATTGCCAAGTCATAAAATATTCGTCTCATAGTTTACTGAGTTCTGTTAATGATATTTTAGATTTTTCTAAAATTGAAAAAAAAGAAATGAAATTAGAGAAAGTCACCTTTACCCCAGGGAAAATTTTAGAGGGTTTAAAAAAGAATGCAGATATACGAGCGCGAGACAAAGGGCTAGACTTTCAATTTTCGATCTCAAATGATATGCCTGCAGTTATTAAGGGGGATGAAACTAGATTAGTACAAGTTGTAAATAACGTGCTTAGTAATGCCATTAAATTTACGTCCGAGGGCTTTGTGAATTTTAATGTGAGTGTTCTGATGAAAGAAGATAATAAGGTACGTTTAATATTGAAGGTTTCTGACTCAGGAGTGGGAATACCAAAAGAAAAAATGGATAGTATTTTTGATTCGTTTTCTCAAAATAATATCGATAATAAAAGAAAATTCGGTGGACTTGGTCTCGGGTTGTTTATTGTTAAGACGTTAGTGGATATGCAAGATGGGACAATAAAAATGGAAAGTAGAGTGGGTGAGGGTACAAGTTGTGAAATTTCAATTGATTATGATATTATCGAGTCAAAAAGAATTGAAGTAGTTTCTGCTGAACCTGCTGTTTATGACTTAGGAGGAAAAACTATTCTAGTGGTAGAAGACAATGCGATGAATCAGATGGTTATTAAGATGATTACAAAAAAATGGTTGAACACCACTGTCCTCTATGCTAATAATGGTCAGGAGGGATTAGATGTATTGAAGGAAAATAAAATTGATATTGTTTTAATGGATCTCCAAATGCCGGTTATGGATGGTTATGAAGCAACAATTGCGATAAGAAATGGTGAAGTAGGAATAGAAAATGCGAACATTCCTATTATCGCGGTAACTGCTGACGTCATGGAAAGCACAAAATCACGTGTCTCAGAAATAGGAATGAACCATTATTTATCTAAGCCAATTAAAAAAGAAGCTTTATATGATATAGTTAAGGAATTAGCCTAGCTAAAACGCAATCGTACGTAAACATGTTTGATTCCTTTTTTTTCTGAATCTCTTTCGTCAATTTCTAGGATATCGGTCAGCGATTTTAACATCGGAGTTAGTTTTGCAAAACCGTAATTACGTGGATCAAATTCGGGTTTTCTTTTTACGATAAAGTTCCCGACATCACCAAGAAAAGCCCAGCCGTCATCATCACAAATGTCTTCTATAGTACTTTCAATAAGTTCTATGGTTTGTGTGTCTATTTTATTAAGTGATGATTTTTCAATAGGTTTTTCAATCGTTTTTTCAACGGGTTTTCCAACTGGTTTTTTAGTGTCGGCAGAACGTTTTTTAGCTTTTTTCTGAATAGCACCATCCAAAACTTCGATATAAATAAATCGGTCACAGGCTACTATAAAAGAATTAGGGGTTTTTTTCTCTCCAATTCCAATAACTTTCATTCCAGATTCTCTTAATCGAATCGCTAATCGCGTAAAGTCTGAATCACTGGAAACGATACAAAATCCGTCCACTTTATCAGAATACAATAAGTCCATAGCGTCAATAATCATGGCAGAATCTGAAGAATTTTTCCCTACGGTGTAGCTATATTGTTGAATAGGTGTTATGGCATGTTCTAGTAAAACGCCTTTCCATCCATTTGCATTGGGTTTTGTCCAATCGGCATAAATCCGTTTTGTCGTTGGTGTTCCGTATTTGGCAATTTCTTCCATCATTCCTTTTACATTGCTGTAAGGAACATTGTCTGCGTCAATTAGAACAGCCAATTTTAATTCTTTTGTATCTTGTGCCATAAATTAAGTCGAATTGAAATATTTATTCAAAGGTACAAAGTTTATTACTGAAAACTAATTTTTGCGGTTCTCACCATGGCATATAGGCCGTTTTTGAGGGTGAAAAGTGTAGCGCGCGGGACGGGTACTAAAAAAAAATGACATAAAATCCTTTTTTAAGGTTTAAATAATTATTTTTGCAACTTCTTAAAATTAAAATTATTACTTAAATATATTATGGTAAAGGATTTATTCGAAAGAATTCAAAACAATAAAGGACCGTTAGGAAAATGGGCTTCACAAGCTGAAGGATATTTTGTTTTTCCAAAACTAGAAGGAGAATTAGGACCGAGAATGAAATTTCAAGGTAAAGAGGTTTTGAACTGGAGTTTGAACGACTATTTAGGTCTAGCAAATCACCCAGAAGTTCGAAAAGCGGATGCTGATGCTGCGTTAGAATTTGGTGCGGCTGCCCCAATGGGAGCTCGTATGATGAGTGGTCACACTAAATACCATGAGCAATTAGAGAATGAATTGGCTGCTTTTGTAATGAAAGAATCAGCTTATTTATTGAATTTTGGTTACCAAGGAATGGTGTCTATTATTGACGCTTTGGTTACTAGAAATGACGTAATTGTATATGATGTTGATGGACATGCTTGTATTATTGACGGAGTTCGCTTACACAGTGGAAAACGTTTTACGTACAAACACAATGACATTGAAAGCATGGAGAAAAACCTGCAACGTGCTACTAAAATAGCTGAAGCTACTGGAGGAGGAATCCTTTTTATTACTGAAGGTGTTTTTGGAATGCGCGGTCAACAAGGTAAATTGAAAGAAATTGTTGCTATGAAGCAAAAATACAATTTCCGTTTATTAGTTGATGATGCACATGGTTTCGGTACTCTTGGTGAAACAGGTGCTGGAGCAGGTGAAGAGCAAGGAGTTCAAGATGATATTGATGTTTACTTCTCTACTTTTGCAAAATCGATGGCTAACATTGGTGCATTTGTAGCGGCTGATAAAGATATTATTGATTATTTGAAATATAATTTACGTTCTCAAATGTTTGCAAAAGCATTGCCTATGATTCAAACTGTAGGTTCATTGAAACGATTAGAGTTATTGCGTAATCACCCAGAATTGAAAAACAAGCTTTGGGAAAATGTAAATGCGTTACAAAGTGGTTTAAGAGAAAAAGGATTTAATATTGGAGATACAAATACTTGTGTAACCCCAGTATATCTTGAAGGAAGTGTACCTGAAGCTATGGTGATGGTAAACGACTTGAGAGAGAATTACGGAATTTTCTTGTCGATTGTAATTTATCCAGTTATTCCAAAAGGGATGATTTTATTACGTGTGATTCCTACTGCTCCTCATACATTGTCTGACATTGATGAGACGTTAGTTGCTTTTGAAGCAATTCGTGAGAAGTTAGAAAACGGTACTTATAAAGAAATTGCATCAACAACTAAGGTTGATTTAGACGCTTAATACGTTATTTTCATATATTCTCTTCATGGGAATGTTATAACAAAAACCATTCATATTATGAATGGTTTTTTTTGTTTTTAGATAATTTCACTAATGTATTAACCATAAATAAAAAGGGTGTGAGTGTTCCTCAATTAGAAGTTGAAGCACCAGTGGAAACAGTAGTCCAAGAATGTTATCAAGCTATAATTGAAAAGGATACCATCACGTTAACTGTTGATGTTAATAATGTAAATCAATTTGAAGGAGAATTGGATTATTCTTATTATCAAAAAGACAAAAGCTTTGGAACAGTTTTTGGAAACGTAAAAGGCGATACTATTTTTGCGGATTATACTTTTCAGTCCGAAGGAAAAACGTCAGTAAGAGAGTTGGTCTTTCTAAAAAAAGATGCAAATACTTTTGTTGAAGGCTATGGTGAAATATTAGAAACTAAAGGGAAAATGGTATTTAAAGATAAAAGTAAAATCAAATTTGACGGAAATATAGTTTACAAAAAAATTAATTGCAAAGAATAAATTTTAAGTAAATATAAAATTAAAAAATATCCATTAGTTTACGCTAATGGATATTTTTTGTTCTAGTGCTAAATTTTAAAACTAAAAACGGAACACTTTTTTAAAGATCTTTTCTAAAAGTTTTTCTTCTGCAATGAACTTCTGGATGAAAGTGTTTCCATAGATTATGAACAGCAGTATTGTCAGCAAGTTCCGGTGTACGGAAACAGTTTAGTACTCCTTTTTCTTTGAAAGTAAGATAATATTCGTTGAATATGATTGCCGTTACCGCTTTGTTTTGAAAGTCAGGATGAACTCCAATTAAATAGAATATCATATCCTTACTTTGTTTTTTAGCTTTAAGTAAATGAATAAAACCAAAAGGGAATAATTTTCCTTTTGCTTTTTGTAAAGCTTTAGAAAATGAAGGCATAACAATGCTAAAAGCAACAATAGTATGGTCTTTGTCTTCTACAAATTTAATATACTCCGGATTTATTAAGCTGATGTATTTTTTCTTGAAGTATTCTTTTTGTATGTCAGTTATGGCTACAAACGAAGATAAGTTAGCATAGGATTCATTGAATAAATCAAACATTTTATCTACATGAGGCATTACTTCTTTGGTAGTCTTGAAATTAAGTGGACTTAGCTGGTATCTTCTTTTTACTAAATCATTGGCCTTTTCGAAAAATTCAGGCTTTACGTTTTCGAAAGGAAATTTACTTTCGATATATTCTTTTTCGGTAACATAACCCAGCTGTTCAAAATGGGTAGCGTAGTATGGATGGTTGTACCAGGTAATCATGGTTCCCAATTGGTCAAACCCTTCAGTAAGCACGCCTACTTTATCTAGATTTGAAAAGCCCATTGGTCCTTCTACGTACTCAAGACCATTTTTTTTTCCTAATTCATATACTTTTTCTAAAAGTGCCTTTGTAACTTCAATATCATCAATTACATCAAACCAGCCAAAACGGACTTTCTTTTTTTGTTGATCATTTACTTCACTCCAATTGACAATTGCCGAAATTCGCCCAACAATTTCATTGTTTTTATAGGCAAGAAAAAAATAAGCTTCCGCATTTTCGAAAGCCGGATTTTTTGTTTTGTCAAAGGATTCTAATTCGTCTGCAATAATGGGAGGAACCCAGAACTCATTGTCTTTATATAAGGAGAAAGGAAATTTGACATATGCCGTTAGTTCACTTTTTGTAATCGCTTCTTTTATAGTAATCATTATCGTTTTTTATTGTGTAGACTCAATTTGGTCTTTACGTTTTTTATTCTTCTTTTCTGCTTTCTTTTCCGCTTTTGATTTGGAGTTGTCACCGCTGTCAATGCTCATTCGCACTTCTTTATAATTCGCATCGTAGCGCCAAGAAAATCCAACACCTCCATACAGGACGGTTGGTGTGTCTTTAAAATTAGTGCTTATCGAGGCATCGATTTGCATGTCCTTGTTTAATAAGTAAGCAGCACCTCCTCTAATAATCGCATCACTGTAAAAATCACTTTTAAACCCTTGGTTTTCAACAAAACCAGACCATTTGTCATTGAATCCTTTTGTCAATGTTAGTACATAACCGTAACTTGGATATTCAGTGCCGATATAATCTGCTATGATGTTTGTTACAAAAACCCATGTCCCGTCACCCAAATGATTCTGAGTAATAAGCATGGCTTTTGGGGAGATATCTCCTTTAGGATTAAAATAATATGGATTATCAGAAAAAGATAAATTAGCTCCAGCAAATACAGAAACCGCTGGGATTAATTGATGCCAATTGAAAGAATGGTTGGCTTTCCAACTATAAATGTTAATGTTCTTTTCGTAATTTTTAAACGGATCGTAAACTAGATATTTAGCACCGAAAACAGTTTGCTTCAGCGCTGACTTTTTGACACTGCTAAATGGTGTGGTGAAATTTGCGTTTTGGTATTGCAAGTCGGCTATTAATTCTAGTCTTTCTAATAATACACCGTATCGCAAGGTAAGGTCTAATCCGAATCCTTTAGCATCATATTCTAATAAACGGTGGTTTTCTTGGATACCGTAAATACCAGTTTCTACTTGAATAACTGATTTTCCAACGGCAAAGGCTGACATAGTCTCGCCGGGTCTGTTTGAATTAATTTGATCCGTATGCTGTCCGTACTGAATTATCGGCAACATAAAAATTAAAGCAGCAAGTACTATTTTAAGTTTTGACATATTGTTTTTGGGTTTAAAAGTAATAACGCTGTTCAAATGTACTATATTTTATCATTTATTTAAGAATGATATTTTAATTTTGTCCCGAAATTTCGGGATGGATTTATTAATTTTGCTAAAAAATATTTGATTATGCAAACTGCCTCCTTTACAGGTTTTATAAGAATACTGTTTTACATTCTGGCTTCCTATTATATTTTTAAGTTTTTGGCAAAATTATTTTTGCCTTTATTAGTTAAAAAAGTAGTGCAAAAAGCGGGAGAGAATTTCCAGCAACAACAAAACAAGGCTCAAGATACTTCATGGAAGAAAGCACAATCTAGCGATGAGGTAATCTATAATACCAAAAACACTACAAAACCACGGGAGACCAAAAAGGTAGGAGATTATGTCGATTACGAAGAAATAGATTAGATTTGCTCTAGTTAATAGTCTCATATTTTAAAAATAAATCTGGAAATTTGAAAATTATAAATAAATTTTACCCGCACGCTTTAGCCATTCTTGGTTTTGTCCTTGTCTCTTTAATCTATTTTTATCCTGTTCTGCAGGGAAAACAAATTTACCAATCTGATATTGCTCAATATACGGGTATGGCCAAAGAGCAAAATGACTTTAGAGCCTCTGATCATGTCGAGCCTTTCTGGACAAATAGTGCTTTTGGTGGAATGCCTACCTATCAATTAGGGGCTAAGTATCCCTACGATTTTATTGGTGCAATAGACGACGCCTTGCGATTTTTACCACGTCCATCGGATTATTTATTTTTATACTTCTTGGGGTTTTATGGCTTGTTGTTAGTTTTAAAAACAGACCCACTAAAAGCCTTTTTTGGTGCATTAGCTTTTGGGTTCTCTACTTATCTGATTATTATACTTGGTGTAGGGCATAATGCTAAAGCGCATGCAATCGCTTATATGCCACTTGTGATTGCTGGTTTTATAATGGTGTACCGAAAAAAATATATTGTGGGTGGTTTGCTTACTATGTTTGCGACAGCATTAGAGATCAATGCCAATCACTTTCAAATGACTTATTATTTATTGATTTTCCTGCTGATCCTATCGGCTTATTTTATCTATTTAGATATTAAGGAGAAATCATATAAACCACTTTTAAATTCTCTTGGCGTTCTGGCAATTGCCGGGATATTCGCTATTGGTGCCAATGCTACAAACTTATTGGCAACTTCAGAATATGCTACTTTTAGTACCAGAGGTAAAAGCGAATTAAGCTTTAATCCTGATGGTTCAAAAAGCACTTCTTCAAGCGCTATGACTAGGGATTATATTACCGAATATAGTTATGGTCTGGCAGAAAGTTTCAATTTGATAGCGCCACGACTTTTTGGTGGATCAAATCACGAAGCACTAGGTAAAGACAGTAAAATGTATGAGTTCATGCTTGGGCAAGGAGTTACTGAAGGACAAGCAGCTGATTACGTAAAGGGAATGCCAACCTATTGGGGAGATCAGCCTATAGTAGCAGCACCAGCTTATATTGGGGCTATTGTTTTCTTCTTAGGAATTATAGCTTTATTTATTGATGAACGAAAAATTAAGTATGTTTTTCTCTCTGGAGCAATTACCGCATTATTACTTTCTTGGGGAAAAAATTTCCCAGTATTGACCGATTTCTTTATTGACTATGTTCCTATGTACAATAAGTTTAGAGCCGTCTCTTCGATACAGGTAATTTTAGAATTATGTTTCCCAGTTTTAGCAATTATGGGATTACAGTCGTTTTTTAAATTAGATAAAGAAATGCAATGGAAGGCGTTATGGCGTTCAGGAGCCGTAGCTTTAGGACTCATTGTGGCTTTGGTTTTAAGCAAAAGCATGTTTAGCTTTTCAGGAGCTAATGATGGATATTATCGAGAAAGTTACGGACCGGAATTTGTGGATGCGCTTAAAGGCGATAGAATGAGTTTGTATAGTGCAGATTTGCTGCGTTCTGGATTTTTTATCCTGCTAGCGGCCGGAGTTCTTTGGCTATTTATAAAAAATAAAATAGCTCAGAATACTGCAATAATTCTTGTGGGATTATTTATGGTTTCCGATTTGTTTTTTGTTGATAAAAACTATGTTTCATCAAAAGATTTTGTCAGTGGGAGAGAAGTTGAAGTTCCTTTTCAGGAAACTCCTTCGGATGCCATGATATTAAAAGATACTAGTCATTACCGCGTTTTTGAAGTAAGTGGTAATTTTTCGAGTGCGAGAGCCTCTTATTTCCATAAATCTATCGGGGGGTATCATGCCGCAAAACCGAGAAAAGTACAGCAGTTGTTTGATTACCAGATCGCTAAAAACAACATGGAAATTTTAAACATGCTGAATGTTAAATACATTATCCAGACCAATAAAGAAGGAAAAGAATTTCCAACTGTAAACCCTAATGCTAATGGGAATGCATGGTTTGTCAATGATGTCAAATTAGTTAATAAAGCTAATGATGAAATGAAATTGCTAAATGAGTTGGACACTAAACGTGCGGCTATTTTTAATATTCATTTGTACGGAGATAAATTTAAGAATGCCCGTTTAAAAAGAAATTTAGATACCTCAGGAACAATAAAAATAGATATATATAAGCCCAACTATATAAAATACACTTCGAGAAATAATAACGAAGGATTAGCGGTTTTTTCTGAAATCTATTATGAAAATGGATGGAACGCCTATATTGACGGTGTAAAAACGGAGCATTTTCCTGTTGATTATGTATTGAGAGCTTTGATTGTACCTGGAGGGGAACATACTATTGAATTCAAATTTGAACCACAAGTTATAAAAACAGGAAGTACTATTACCTTAATAAGTGCGGTAGGAATGTTATTGCTTTTACTGGGTGGGATTTATTATGAAAGAAAGAATAGATTTAAGAATGTTGATTAACGATTTTTGATTTAAGAGCTTTAGAGCGATTGGTCGTTAGTTTTATAATTCAACATTCATAGATAGTGGAAAACAAAAAAATCTTAATCATAACCTATTATTGGCCACCGGCAGGAGGACCAGGGGTGCAACGTTGGCTTAAATTTGTAAAATATTTGCCGGATTTTGGAATTCAACCTATAGTTTATGTTCCGGAGAATCCTACATATCCCATCGTTGATGAAAATTTAATAAAAGAAGTTTCTGATAAGGCAATTGTCTTGAAGCAAAAAATTTTCGAACCCTATCAATTGGCTTCTTTTTTTTCGAAAAATAAAACAAAAAAAATAAGTTCCGGAATTATTCCAAATCAGAAAAAACAGTCCTTTATGGATAAACTTTTTCTTTTGATAAGAGGAAATCTGTTTATTCCTGACGCCCGTTTTTTATGGGTAAAACCCTCTGTTTCTTATTTAGAAAAATACATTGTAGACAATAATATTAATACCATTATTACTTCAGGGCCACCGCATAGTTTACATCTCATCGGACTTGAATTAAAACAGAAGTTAGATTTAAAATGGTTTGCTGATTTTAGAGATCCTTGGACAACTATTGGTTATCATAAATCGTTGCGATTATCAAATTATGCCACTGAAAAGCATAAAATGCTAGAACGAAAAGTATTGAATACAGCAGATACTATTATTGTCACGAGCAAGACTACAAAAACGGAATTTGAAGCCATTACACGCAAACCTATTGCCGTAATTACAAATGGATATGATGTGGAGAATGTGGAAACACAGCCATTGGATACCAAGTTCAGTATGGCACACATTGGTTCATTTCTTTCGGAGCGAAATCCTATGATTTTATGGGAGAGTTTAGTGGAGTTAATTAATGAGGTTCCTGATTTTAAATCACATTTAGAGATAAAATTAATAGGAGCCGTAAGTCAGGAAGTTTTAGAAACGATTTCACAATTTGGATTGGATTCTTATTTGAATAATCTGGGATATGTTTCACATGGAGAAGCGATTGCTCATCAACGTAAATCACAAGTTTTGTTGTTGATCGAAATTGACTCTCAAGATACAAAAAGTATAATTCCGGGTAAATTATTTGAATATATGGTTTCCAATAGGCCAATTGTGGCTATCGGGCCCAAGAATTCTGATTTCGCGGAAATAATAACAACTACTAATACAGGGGTGTTTTTTAACTATTCAGAGAAAGTGAAGCTAAAAAGTGTAATTTTGGACTTTTACAATCAATTTTTGCAAGGTAAATTACAGGCAAATGGAGTAGGACTGCAACAGTATTCAAGAAAAAATCTAACTAAGGAATTAGCTGCTTTAATAAAGTAAGCTTTTAAAATCTAACATATAACTTCTAATCTCCGAATGGGAATAGTATTAAATCAGTCGTTAAAAAATACAATAATAACATATATCGGTTTCGGTATTGGGGCTATAAATACAATTTATTTATATCCCTTTTTTCTTGGTGCTACGTATTATGCATTAACTAATTATGTGCTTTCAGCATCCAGTATCATTATGCCGTTATTGGCTTTTGGAATGCAAAACACCTTGGTTAAGTTCTATTCTCAATGTAAAACAGAGCAGGAGCAATCACAGTTTTTGTCTTTTACCGTACTACTTCCTCTATTGCTAAGTATTCCATTAATTTCAATAGGCATTTTCTTTTATAGCGCTATTTCTGATTTTCTATCTAAGGAAAATCCAATAGTGAAGGATTACTTATGGTTAATACCATTCACTGGCTTATGCATGGCCTATTTCGAAATTTTCTACGCTTGGGCTAGAGTACATATGCACTCTGTCTTTGGGAATTTTATTAAAGAAGTGGGTTTGCGTTCCTTTTCTCTTCTTGCCCTGATTGCCGTATATTATAATTGGATTACAGTTATACAATTTGTTTATGTTACTGCAGGGATTTACTTCATTGCGTTCATAGTTACTATGTTGTATGCTTTTTATCTTAAAAAACCGGAGTTTCAGTTTTCAGTTCCTCATAATGTGAAGGATATAATGGTGTATACTTTTTTCATAATTTTGTCAGGTAGTGTAGCCACTTTGCTTTTAGATATTGATAAATTAATGCTGAATCAGTACATTAAAATTGAAAACATAGCCTATTATTCGGTGGCAACTTACATTGCTTTGGTTATTTCAGTTCCTAGCAGGGCGATGCACCAAATAGTGTATCCGATAACCGCAAAATTAATGCATGAGGATAAATTTGAAGATTTAAATGTGCTATATAAGAAGACCTCTATCAATCTTCAAGTCGTGGGTGGGTTTGTTATGTTGTGCATTTTTGTTAATATCAAGCAGTTGTATGAGATGGTTCCTGCGGAGTATGGTGGGGGAATTTTAGTTGTTTTTATGATTGGATTATCAAAGTATTTTGATTTGATATTAGGTAATAATAATGCAATAATTTTCAATACTAAATATTATCGTGCAGTTTTATTTCTCGGAGTGATTTTGGTTTTTCTAACTGTTGGTTTGAATATGATTTTCATCCCGATTTATGGTATTTTAGGCTCTGCGTTTGCGACTTTGTTATCAATAACCTTATATAGTTTAGCTAAATTAATGTTTGTGGTTAAAAGACTGCATTTGTATCCTTTTACAAAGCAAACCTTGTATTCGATGGCACTTACGCTTGTTTTATTTTTAATGTTTTATTTTTGGCAATTTCCTTTTATACCTATCATCGCCATCGCATTGAAATCAATTCTTGTTACTCTTGCCTATCTCTATGTCAACTATAAGTTTGTTATTTCGATTGAGATAAATGAAGTTATTGATAGTGTATTCAAGAAATTGAACATTAAATTGTAATATCAAAACTGTGAGAGGATTGCTAATATAATTATAAGCTTCTTTCATTTGTTAGATGATACCAAATCTTTCAAACCTATAGTTAATTGTGTTTTTGACCAATATTTAATCACTTTATCCTTTATCGACTTTTTTGCGCTAAAATTTCTTGGTTTCCCTTTCTTGTTATTTAGTTTTATAATATTTGTTTTTTTAGTAATACTATTTTATAGTTGTTGCTGTAGGACAGTAAATTTTACAAACTAATTGAATTATTGTGTAAGAATTATATTGGCTTTAAAAAATACATTTGTAGACATAAACTGAAAACCAGAAGTGTAGAAGAATATTAGGTCTTAAATATCACTAAAAGTGGGTATTGTGGTAGTCACTCTAAGTTCTTAATTTTGGGTTGTCATTATTGTTCGAGTAAAAACAATGTTGAAATTAAATCATATGATTATTATGAAGAACCAAGCATTAACTTTGGATGAGAATAGAATTAAGTTCTCAAAAATTATAACCGAAAAAATTAGTAAGGGTTTTGTAATAGAAGAGAGAAATGATAAGTTGCCTTTTGCTGTTTTATCAAAAAAAGGAATCAAAGTAAACCACAATATTAATTTTGTCTTTTCATGTGCTACATTGGGTTTGTGGTCAATTCCTTGGATGTACAAAAGTTTTATTTCTTCTCGCGAGAAAAGAATATTAGTTGCCATTGATGAAGATGGAAATGCATTTGAAGACAAATGTTTTTAATATATTTGTGTACGATTTAAATCAAAAATAATATTATACACCATTTTTTATGAAAAAAATTTTACTAACTCTAACAGTAATTTTATTCAATTTTTTTATTGCTTCTTCGCAAACGAATACCGCAACATCCATTGATTCTTTATCAATAAATAACGAATTGATTATACCGAAAAAAAACAATGTTAAAATCAGTTTAACGAGTCTTGTTTTTAAGAATTTTCAATTTCAATATGAAAGAAGTCTTACAAAACGTATAGGTTTTGTATTAGGATATAGTTTTATACCAAAAGGGAGTGTTCCTTTTAAAAGCCAAATAAATGATTTAGCATCAAGTGATCCTGATACGCAAAATATGTTTACTAATGCGGAATTAGGGTACACTGCAATCACACCTGAAGTTCGATTTTATTTGGGTAAAGGATATGGTAAAGGATTTTATATTGCCCCTTTTTATAGACATTTACAATACGATATTACCGGTGTGAATTTTACTTATACAACTGATCTAGGCGGTCAAGCTGATATCGATATGGGAGGTAAACTCTCGGCAAATACGTTTGGATTACAATTTGGAGCACAATTCAATTTAGGTAAAAATCTTATTTTAGATTGGTGGATCATCGGACCTCATTATGGTACTTCGAAAGGGGATTTTGTAGGTGTCACTGATGGGACGTTATCTACTTTTGAACAAGCAGAACTGCAAAAGGAGTTAGATAAAATAGAGCTTCCTTTATCTGATGTTAATGCCAAAGCGAATGCAAATGGAGCAACATTAAATATTAGTGGGCCGTGGGGAGGAATTCGTAGCGGTTTAAGTTTAGGATATAGATTCTAGAGAATATATAAAAAAGCAGAAAAATCAGTTACGATTTTTCTGCTTTGTTTTTATAGTTTTAAGGCTGTTTTTAAGTAAGTGCCAGTAATGGATTTTTTGTTTTTTACAATTTCCTCTGGTGTTCCTACAGCTAGTAATTGCCCTCCATTTTCTCCGCCTTCAGGTCCTAAATCAATAATCCAATCTGCACATTTTATAAGGTCTAAATTGTGTTCTATTACCATTATCGAATGTCCTTTCTCTATCAGCGCATCAAAAGAGGCTAAAAGTTTCTTTATATCATGAAAATGCAATCCTGTTGTAGGTTCGTCAAATACAAACAATGCTTTTTCTTTTGTCGCTCCTTTTACCAGAAAAGAAGCTAGTTTTATTCTTTGGGCTTCACCACCAGAAAGAGTAGAAGAGGATTGTCCTAATTGAACATACCCCAAACCAACATCTTGCAATGGTTTTAATTTCTGTGTGATTTTTTGTTGGGCATTAGTTTCGAAAAAAGCAACTGCATCATCGATTGTCATGGTCAGAATATCATTGATATTTTTTCCGGCAAAAGTAACTTCAAGTACTTCCTTCTTAAATCGTTTGCCGTTGCAGGTTTCGCAAGGTAGCTGAACATCGGCCATAAAAACCATTTCTACATTGATGGAACCTTCTCCTTTACAAGTTTCGCATCGACCGCCATCTACATTGAAAGAAAAATGTTTTGGGAGATATCCTCTTATTTTTGATAATTTCTCTTTTGCATACAATTCTCTAATGTCATCATAAGCCTTGATGTAGGTTACTGGATTAGAACGGGAGCTTCTCCCTATCGGATTTTGATCTACATACTCTATATGCTTTATTTGTGAAAAAGAGCCTGATATCTCACTAAACTGACCTGCTTTTTCGCCTGCGTTATCTAGTTTCTTTTGCATTGCAGGAAACAGGATCTTCTTGATTAGCGTACTTTTTCCACTTCCGGATACACCTGTAATTACAGTTAATACGTCTAATGGGAAAGTAACATCAATATTTTGCAAGTTATTTTCTCTCGCCCCTTTTATTTCAATAAAATTTTTGAATTTTCTACGTTTTTTAGGAATGGAAATTTCTAAATCTCCGTTGAGATATTTGGCAGTTAGCGAAGTTGATTTTAAAATTTCTTCAAAGGTACCTTGAGCTACTAATTCTCCACCGAATGAACCAGCTTCTGGACCAATATCAATAATCATGTCAGCAGCTTTCATAATATCCTCATCGTGTTCAACAACTATTACCGTATTGCCTAAATCACGCAATGATATCAAGACTTTTATTAATCGTTCCGTATCTTTTGGGTGTAACCCAATACTCGGCTCGTCCAAAATATACATCGATCCTACTAAACTACTTCCTAGTGAAGTAGCCAAGTTAATACGTTGCGACTCTCCACCTGAAAGTGTAGCAGAATTTCTATTTAAGGTTAAGTAATCTAAACCTACTTCAGTTAAAAAAGACAATCTGTTATTGATTTCTAATAGCAAACGTCTTGCAATCTGTTTTTCATAGACATCCAATTCGATTCCTTCGAAAAAAGTCACTAAATGCTTTATTGGCAAATCCACTAAGTCAGAAACCGTTTTTGAATTGATTTTTACATAAGAAGCTTCAATGCGCAAACGCTTTCCTTTGCAGGAATGGCACTTGGTTTTACCGCGGTAACGACTAAGCATGACGCGATTTTGTATTTTATAATTTTTTTCTTCTAGTTCTTTAAAAAAATCATTTAGACCTTGAAAATATTGGTTTCCTTTCCATATCAACTCTTTCTGTTCTTCGGTCAATTGATAGAAAGGTTTGTGAATAGGGAAATCAAATTTGTAAGCGTTGTTTACTAGTTCATCACGGAACCAACTCATACTTTCTCCCCTCCAAGGGAAAATGGCATTCTCATATACAGATAAAGAGGTGTTCGGGGTAACTAGTTCAGCATCGATACCTATTATGTTTCCATATCCTTCACATACGGGACAAGCACCGTAAGGATTATTGAAACTAAACAAGTGTACATTTGGCGCCAAGAAAGTGATTCCGTCGAGTTCAAAATTATTGGAATAAGAAAACCTTGTGTCTGAATTTAATTCTTGTAAATGACAGATGCCTTTTCCTTCATAGAAAGCGGTTTGTACCGCATCTGCAAGACGATTATAGAATTCCTCTTCGTCTTTTACTACAATTCGGTCAATGATTAGCAATATATCTTTATTGTCAAGTGTATGCTGATCGATTTCGTCTAAACGAATCATTTGATTGTCAACTAAAATTCGAGCAAACCCTTGATGCAGTAATGCTTTTAGTTTATCCTCTAGTTTGCGCCCTTCTTCGAGATGAATTGGAGCAAGGAGTAGCCATTTACTCTCTAAATCAAATTTTTTGACGTCAGAAACAACATCAGTAACCGTGTTCTTTTTTACTTCTTGACCTGAAATTGGTGAAAAGGTTCTCCCAATTCGGGCAAATAGCAATTTCATATAATCATAGATCTCAGTAGAAGTTCCCACTGTAGAACGGGCGTTTGTAGTGTTTACTTTTTGCTCAATGGCAATCGCAGGTGCAATACCTTTGATATATTCTACTTTAGGTTTGTCTAACCTTCCCAGGAATTGTCTGGCATAAGACGATAAACTTTCTACATAACGGCGTTGCCCCTCAGCATATAAAGTATCAAAGGCCAAACTGGATTTTCCGGAACCGGAAAGACCTGTAATAACAACTAATTTGTTGCGTGGAATCACAACATCCACATTCTTTAAATTGTGTACTTGCGCCCCTTTTATAATTATGTTTTTCTTTGGATCTATTTTGGAAAAGTCAACTTGCATAAAAAATAATGTATTTTCACAAAAGTAATCAATTTTGAACAGAGAAAAGGGATTGAACAAATCACAAATTTTAGCTAATTCTATTATTTTAAATTAGTTTTGGATTTAGAATCCTAATTTTTCTTGCCATGTCGTTTAAAAAAGAACTTTCTCACGATAATTTCCGTTTTTAGTTTTATTTTTGAAATGTAATAAAATCCTCATCCATTGAAAACAAATTTTTTTATACTTTTCTTTTTACTTACTTCTTTTGCTTTTTCACAGGAGTTGCCTCCAATTGTGAAATACACACCGAATTTCTACGGTGCAGGAAATCAAAATTGGATGATTTCTCAGGATCAAAATCATTATTTATTCTTTGCAAACAATGAAGGACTTTTGGAATATAATGGTTCTAACTGGAAGCTATATCCATCTCCTAATGAAACAATAATTCGTTCTGTAAAAGTAATAGACAATAAAATTTATACGGGGAGTTACATGGAATTTGGTTTTTGGACAAGAAAATCAGATGGACAACTTAAGTACACTTCGTTAAGTCAAACCATAAAAAATAAAATTCTCGACGACGAGCAATTTTGGAATATATTAAATTTAGATCAGTGGGTAATATTTCAGTCGTTGAATAGAATATATATCTATGATTCGAAGGCTGGCACTTTTAAAATCATTTCGCCTAAGACAGGCGTAAATAAATCGTTTAAAACAAATAATTCTATTTATTTTCAAACGATTGCTGGAAAGCTTTTTGAAATTGAAAGTGGTAAAGGACGATTAGTTTCTGAGGAGCCTATTTTGATAAAGAATAGAATAATCAATATTATCTCTATCAATGAGGGACTTTTAATCCAGACCCAATTAAATGGATTTTATACGCTAATAGGAAGTGATTTGTCTAAGTTTTCAACTGAAGCAGATGTCCAGTTGTCAGTAAGCAGTGTGTATAGTAGTCAATTGCTTTCGGATGGTACGATTGCAATTGGTACAGTATCGAATGGAATTTTTATTATAAATAGCGTCGGTAAAATAATATATCATATAACGCAAAGTCAAGGACTGAGTAATAATACCGCATTATGCTTGTTTGAAGATGCAGATAAAAATCTTTGGGCTGGTCTAGACAATGGTATAAACTGTATTAACCTTCAGTCGCCTATTCATAATTTTGTTGATAATACAGGTGTTCTGGGAACAGTTTATTGTTCTAAATTGTATAATGGTAAATTATATATTGGAACAAATCAAGGGTTATTCTACAAAAACTATCACAGTAGTGATTTTTTTAAATTAATTTCAGGGACTAAAGGTCAGGTGTGGTCTTTATTTGAATATGACGGAAGTTTATTTTGTGGTCATGACTCAGGAACATTTGTTGTAGGAGACGGTACTGCAAAAAACATCTTTCCTTTTTCTGGAACGTGGAAGTTTGAAGCTGTTCCACATAAAAAAGACTTATTGCTTCAAGGAAATTACTATGGTATTTCAGTATTAGAAAAAATCAATAATCAATGGACTTTTAGAAACAAAATTGCAGGTTTTGACTATTCATCAAAGTATTTTGAAATTTTAAACACAAATGAAATATATATCAGTCATGAATATAAAGGTGTTTTTAGATTGCAATTAGACAATAAATTTTCGAAAGTAAGTTCTTTTACTTCTTATGAAACTCCAAAAAAAGGAAAAAATGCCAGTTTAGTAAAATTTAATAATAAAATCTATTACGCTTACAAAGAAGGTGTTTTCAAGTTAAATGATAAAACCAAGCTATTTGAAAAAGATAAGTTATTAAGTGCTGTTTTTGAAAAAGACGAATATACATCGGGGAAATTGATTTTAGATGATTCGAATAAAATCTGGTTGTTTTCAAAAAATTATATTCATTATTTTTCTTTGAGTAAAATTAATAACCAGCTAAAGCAAAATGTGATTTCTATTCCTTCGTCATTGACCAATTCAATGTTGGGGTATGAAAACATAGCGCAGTTGTCAAAGTCTGAGTACCTTATAGGAACAACTGATGGTTATTATATCATGAATATTAATGATCTTAGTTTTAAAAACTATACTATTTCAATAGCTAACATAGCTATAAACAAACTGAATGAAACCATTGTTAGTCAGTCAATCAAAGAAAATGGGGAGTTTAAGTACGATGACAATAACATTAGCTTTAGTTATACTGTGCCGGAGTACAATAAATATATTAATGTTGAGTACCAGTATTTATTAAAAGGATTTCAAGACCAGTGGAGTGAATGGAGTGCAAAGCCTACAGTAAATTTTAAAAACTTGCCGCCGGGTGATTATTCCTTTAAAGTTAAAGCAAAATTTGCGAATGCAACTTTAGATAATACCGCCATATACTCGTTTACGATTCTTAAACCTTGGTATCGAACTAACTTTGCGATTTTTATATATCTCGTTTTCATCCTGGTAATGGGGTATTATATTCATAAAGCATATAGGAATTATTATCATAAACAGAAGGAAAAGCTGATTGAAGAAAACAATCTTTTATTAGAGATAAAAGAATTAGAGAATGAACAGCAGATGATGCGAATTAGAAACGAACAACTTTCTCAGGATGTAGATTCTAAAAGTAGAGAATTAGCAGTATCAACGATGAGTTTAAACAGTAAAAATGAATTGTTAGCTTACATCAAAGAAGATTTGAAGAAAACAAATGAAAATGAAAGCAGAAGTATAAAATCAGTCATTTCAACGATTAATAAAAACATTTCCAAGGACGATACTTGGAATGTCTTTAAAGAAGCTTTTGACAGTGCTGACAAAGATTTCTTGAAAAAAATAAAATTGGCTCATCCTTCTTTAACCCCAAATGATCTTAGACTTTGTGCCTACCTAAGATTGAACCTCTCTTCTAAGGAAGTTGCTCCATTATTGAATATTTCTGTACGCAGTGTCGAAATTAAAAGATACCGTTTGAGAAAAAAAATGGAGTTGTCTCATGAACAAGGTCTTGTAGAGTATATTTTAGCTGTATAGTTTTTCTTATATACAGCTAAAAAAACTAAATTATACTCTTGATACAAAGCTGGATCCAAGTAAATACATTTTTGCTTGGTATTTTGAAGGGGTACTTATTCCTAATGCGATTAATAGTACTTATGATGCCAATAAAATAGAGAAGTATGCTGTAGAAGCTACGAATCTTGTGACTGGACGTACTTCTTTAGTTGGTTATGCCACCACCATAAGTAAATTTGTAAAAGGGGAGGATTTATTAATACAACAAGG
Organism: Flavobacterium gillisiae; assembly: GCF_900107635.1. GTDB lineage: Bacteria > Bacteroidota > Bacteroidia > Flavobacteriales > Flavobacteriaceae > Flavobacterium > Flavobacterium gillisiae. The sequence goes on along the minus strand of NZ_FNRD01000008.1, from coordinate 65,209 downwards.
AGAAGCATTTACTGACAACCGTACAATTACAATCAAACGATTATTGGTTTTCTACCGATTATATTGAAAATGGAGTTAATAAAAACTTTAAGTCTCATTTTACCTTAAAACGATAGCGTTTAACTTCTATTAAAAATGGATGTTCTAACAAATTTTAGTAAGCATGCTATTATTGACTAAAAAAAACATTTTTAATTTCCGTCAAAAAGAACTAACCAGTAGTTTTAAATTATGACATCCTTTATCTTCTTATATCCAGTGATTCTTTGGTAGGTATGTAATTGGTTTTTATTTAATCGATATTTGTTTGCGTGTAATTGGATCATCTGCTTCATCAAGACGATAAATTCGATAGGTCGAAAATAATTTCACCCTAATATTTTAACTATTATTTTAATATATAATCATTTTATGATTCATTATGAAATGATGGTTAAAATGCCCAAAGAACCATTTTTATTAGACTCGTATCGATATCCAAAGCTCATTTTTAAATGTTAAAATTTTTGGGTTTTGTGGTGTTTTGGTCAATAGTTAATCGAATAGATTATTTTTTCATTATTTGAATTGTATAGTTACTAATAAAAAGGGACAATAAAACTATACATTACCACAACATTCACGTTGTAGTAGCTATTTTTCCTTATATCATGTGTGAATGTCTCATTCCTAAATCCTTAGTAAACTCGTATGTTTTTATCAAAATGAATAAAAATATGTGTTTTTTTTTGCGATGTATGTTTTTTGTAAAGGTAATTTTTAACAGATTGTTTTGTTTCTGTCTTATTTTTATAATTCACAAAAAACATAAATTATGAAGTCGAATTATCTATTAATTATTTTTCTATTCCTCTCTACTTTTGGTTTCGCCCAGAGTTTTGATATTGGAGGAACTGTAAAAGAAAACAGTTCTGGTTTATCAATACCAGGAGTAAATGTTCAAATTAAAAATACCAATAAAGGAGTCTCAACTGATTTTGATGGTAAATTTTCTTTAAAAGGAATTCCATCAGGTTCTGTTGTTGTTTTTACGTTTATTGGATATAAAACATTTGAATATAAAGTAACGGCTAGTAATAATAATATGAGCGTCTTGATGCAAGACGATGCTAAAGCTTTAGACGAAGTTGTTGTTATTGGTTATGGTAGTCAAAAAAGAAGAGAAATTACTGGTGCTGTTTCTGTTGTAGACAGTAAGACACTAGAAATTTTAAAGCCTGTTAAAATTGAGCAAGCCTTACAAGGAACAGTTTCGGGTGTGAATGTTACGACACAATCTGGTTCCCCGGGTGCTGCGTTAGATATTAGAATTCGTGGTATCGCTACAAATGGTGAAAACCGTCCGACGACTATTATTGATGGTTATGTTGGAGAATTAGGATTGTTGAATCCTAATGACATTGAGTCAATTACAGTTCTTAAAGATGCTCAAGCCGCCATATATGGTACTATCGGTGCCAATGGAGTTATCTTAATAACGACCAAAACAGGAAAAAAGAATTCGAAATCTAGAATTTCTTATAACACCTATACTGGTTTTCAAGAAACTTCTCAAAAATTAAATTTATTAAATGCTACTGAATATGCGTTGTTGCTTAATGAAAGCTACGCAAATGGTGGTAAAGCATTACCTTATACTAATGTAAGCGGTTTAGGGAAAGGCACTAATTGGCAAAATGAAGTTATCAGTAAAGGTGTTCCTATCATCAATCACGATTTATCTATTTCTGGTGGTTCTGATAAAGTTACGTATGCAGTAAGCGGTTCTCATTTAGACCAAGAAGGAATTGTAGGTCAAAGTAAATCTGGTTTTTTAAGAAATACTGCCAGAGTCTCTTTAAATGCCGATGTAAGTGATAAATTAAAACTGAAAACCAATGTTATTTATACTTATTTTAACCGCAAAACGTTAAGTGAAAATGGATTAGGTTCTGTTTTGTTTAATGCGTTAAATATTCCTTCTACATTGAGTCCTTATAATGCGAATGGTGATTTTACAGTAGTGCCAAACACAACAGGATTAGGAAATGAAATTATCAATCCATTGGCGCAAGTTGCCAATACGAATAACGATTACAATTTCAAAAAATTAAACGGAAACTTTGGATTAGAGTACAAACTAATAGATGGTTTGGTATTGTCTAGTTCTATGGGATTTAATAGTTCAAATAGTAAATCAAGAGATTTTGCAAAACAAATCAGTTACGGAGGAAAAGTATTTGATGTTGTTAGAAGTTCTGTTACTCAAGGTGCAGTAAATGATAATAATTATTCGTTTGATGCCTTTGCTACCTATACTAAGAAAATTGCTGACCACAATTTTGTAACCACAATTGGTAACACTATTTTTAAAGAATGGGGTAGCGGTTTGTATGCTACAGGATATGATGTTCCTAATAATTCATGGGATTATGCTGATATTTCGTTAACCACAGGAATATTAGATGCTAAAACCAATAGCGCTTACTCATACGATGAAAGACGTCTTTCTTATTTTGGAAGAATGCAATATGATTTCAAAGGGAAATACCTTTTGTCAGGGATGATAAGACGTGATGCTTCTACTAAATTTGGTACAGGTAATAAAGTAGGTTACTTTCCTTCTTTTACTGCAGGATGGGTAATTTCAGATGAAGGCTTTTTTGGTGAAGACAAGAAAATCAATTTCATGAAATTAAGAGCTAGTTATGGTACATTAGGAAATGACCAAATACCAAATAATGGTTATGTAAGTTTATTATCTGGAGAAGCAACCTATGTTTTTGACGGTTCTTTGGTTAATGGTACTGCAACAGGTCAAATTGCTAATCCTGACTTGAAATGGGAAGAGGCAAGAAAATTTGATGTTGGATTGGATTTAAAATTATTCAATAATAAAGTTTCTATTGTAACGGATTATTTTATTGATACTCGTAAGGATTTATTAATTCCTAACATTCCTGTTTCAGGAATTACAGGAAATTATGCTCCAGGAGCTTCTGCACCTACAGTTAATGCAGGTACAGTTCGCAATTCGGGGCTTGAATTCTCTGTAGATTATAAAAATAAATTTTCGGAAAATTTTAATATGAGTGTAGGGTACAATGTTACTTTCTTGAAAAATGAAGTTTTGGAAGTGAACAACGGTACTGGATTTATCGAAGGTGGCTCTTTCGGAGTTGGACAACCCTCTCCGTCTAGAATGCAAGTAGGATTGCCAATTGGGTATTTCTACGGATACAAAACGGATGGTGTTTTTCAAAATCAAGCAGAAATTAATGCGCATCCTTCACAAGTAGCTTTAGGTGCTAATGCTGCTCCTGGTGATATTCGTTTTGTGGATGTGAATAATGATGGTGTTATTAATTCTAGTGATAGAACGAATATTGGAAATCCAATACCTACAGCGACAATGGGTTTCAATTTGCAAATGAATTATAAAAATCTTGATTTTGCTGTTTATACTTTCGCTTCGGTAGGGAATGATATGGTAAGAAACTATGAAAGAACATTATCTGATGCAAATCGTCTAAATTATGTTTTGGACAGATGGACAGGAGAAGGTACTAGCAATTCTGTTCCAAGAGTAACGACTGGAGCGACTGCTAACAATGTTTTCTCTGATTATTTTGTAGAGGATGCTTCGTACTTGAGAATCCAAAACATTCAATTAGGATATACTTTAAATCCTGAAGTATCTGAAATCGTCAAAATAACAAAATTACGTTTATATGCTGGAGTAAATAATTTGTACACCTTCACTAAATACAAAGGTTTTGACCCAGGAGCTTCAAACGGTAACCCAATAGGTGGTGGAATCGATTACGGTTTTTATCCTGTTCCTAGAACCTTTTTGTTAGGTCTAAATATTAATTTCTAATTCAACTTAAGATGAAAAAGTACATATATATATCAATTACAGCAGTAGCGCTCTTTTCGTTGCTAACTGTTTCATGTAGCGATGATTTTGTTAATCGCGACCCAGTTTACTCTATTGATTCTGAAAATTATTTCAATTCAAAAACAGATTATGAAAATGCTTTAGTAGCTGCTTATGATCCACTTCAATCATCGTATGTAAACGTAATGTTAGGGGAGATAGCTTCTGATAATACCCTAGCAGGTGGAGAAAGTCAAACAGATGTTATCGGTTTTCAACAAATTGATGACATGATTCATACGCCAGTAAATAGCAATTTGAGAGATATCTGGAATTGGATGTTTGCAGGTGTAAGCAGAGCCAATTATATTTTAGAATTTCAAAATAAAACCACATTCGAGGGTAAAACACAAATCATTGCCGAAGCTCGTTTTTTAAGAGCTTACTATCAATTCGAATTGGTAAAATGGTTTGGTGGAATTCCATTAAAAGGAGATGCTCGTTTCAAAATTGGAGATGAGAAAACTATTGCCCGTTCTTCAGTGGCAGATGTTTATGCGGCAATTGAAGCTGATTTAGTTTACGCTTCGGCTAATTTAAATGCCACTGCTTCACAAAAAGGAAGAGCAACTAAAGGAGCTGCGCTAGCTTTATTAGGAAAAGCGTATTTATATCAAGATAAATTTGCAAAAGCGGCTACCACTTTTGATAGCGCTATTGGATTACAAAAATACTCTTTAGTAGCAGACTATAATTCAATATTTGAATCTGAAGGTGAAAACGGTCTTGAATCAGTTTTTGAAGTACAATACACAGATGTGGAAGGTGCTGGATTTGGTTGTCTACAGTGTAGTGAAGGAAATGTAGCAGTTGGTTTTAACGGACCTAGAAATTACAGTGGAACTTTATTTACTTCAGGATTTAGTTTTAATGTACCTACATCTAAAATTGTTAATGCTTTTGAAGTAGGTGACAATCGTAAGGATGTTGCCATTTTGGACATGAAAGATTGGGGATTAAAAACTGGTGCAACTTACGGAAAAGGGTATGAAGACACAGGTTATTTTAATAGAAAATACATTCCAAGAAAAAGAAGTGCCTCAGCAGCAGGAGATTTGAATTTGACTAATCCTAATAATTACAGAGCTATTCGTTATGCTGATGTGTTATTAATGGCGGCTGAAGCTTATAATCGTGGTAAACTTGATGATGCAAAAGCAAGAGGATACTTAAATCAAGTAAGAAGAAGAGCTTTTGGAGATTTAAATCATGATATTTCTTCTTCAGGGGATGCTTTAACTGATTTTATTTTGGCAGAAAGAAGATTGGAATTAGTAGGTGAAGGACACCGTTTCTTTGATTTAGTTCGTACTGGTAAAGCGGCTAAAGAAATACCTGGATTTACCGCTGGTAAAAACGAATTGTTTCCAATACCAATTGAAGAAATTCAATTTTCTAGTGGAAACTGGAAACAAAATCCTAACTATTAAAAATCAATATCATGAAAAATATAAAATATATAACAAGTCTTATCGTGGCTGCGCTAGTTTTTAGTTGCTCAACAGAGAATGATCTGATTGATTTAGATACTCTTGGAGCGCCAACTAATATCTCAGCATTGACCACAGTGACTCAGGATAATACCGGAAAAGTAACTTTTTTACCTCGTGGGGAAGGTGTTACACAATATGAAATCTATTTTGGAGATGGAACTACGACTCTAGCTTCTGTAAGTGCGGGAGGAACCGTAGATCATACTTATAAAGAAGGGATTTATGATGCCAAAATTATAGGGACTACCCTAAACGGTAAAAGAACAGAAGTAGTTCAAAGAGTGGTTGTTTCTTTTAAAGCACCAGAAAAATTAGTTGTCACTATTGAAAATGATTTGTCAGTTTCTAAAAAAGTAAATGTAAAAGCAACGGCGGATTATGCTTTGTTTTACGATGTTTATTTTGGTGAAGCTGGGAAACCAGAGCCAGTAACAGCTAATAATGGAGAGTCACTTTCTTATACTTACCAAAATGCTGGGGTTTATACCATCAGAGTGGTTTCTAAAAGTGCTGCCGTTAAAACTACCGAATTTACTAAGGTGTTTACAGTAACTGTAGTGAATAAGCCTTTTACTTCTGCAGCGACTCCTCCTAATAGACAAGCATCAGATGTGATTTCTATTTACAGTTCAAAATATACAGATGTTACTGGAACGAATTACTTCCCAGATTGGGGACAAGCGGGTCAAGGTAGTAGCTGGACAGAATTTGATTTGAACGGTGATAAAATGCTTAATTATATTAAGTTGAGTTACCAAGGAATAGCTTTAGCTGATGGAAAAACTGTTAATGTAACAGGAATGGAATTCATTCATATGGATGTTTGGACAGTAGATTTACAAAAGCTAGAAACGTCTTTGATTAGCAAAACTAATGGGGAGAAACCAGTAGTAAAAAACTTAGTTGCTAATCAATGGAATAGTATTGATATTCCAATTTCAGCTTTTACAAGTCAAGGGTTAACTGTTGCTGATATTTTTCAATTGAAATTTGTAGGTACACCATGGGCAGCAGGAAGTGTGTTTATTGACAACATCTATTTCTATAAAGCTCCTACTGCATTAATTGAAATGCCAATTGATTTTGAATCGACTACTTTGACATATCCATGGGCTGGTTTTGGAGCTGCTGATTTTAGTGGCATACCAGTTTCTGTAGTAACAAATCCTGACAAAACAGGAAATAATGTTTCGAATAAAGTGGTTAAAATAGAAAAAACTGCAGGAGCGCAAGTTTGGGCAGGAGCAAGTTTGAATTTAGATTCAAAAGTTGATTTTTCTAAAGGAACTAAAGTAAACGTAAATGTTTGGTCACCTAAGGCAGGAGCAAAAATATTATTAAAAATGGAAGTCTCAACATCTCCAAAAGATGGAAATGGAAATCCAACTGTTTTTGTAGAGGTTGAAGCCACTGCTACTGTTGCTAATTCTTGGCAAGTACTAACCTTTGATCTTACTAGTTTTGCGGCATTTAAAACGACAAACGCTTATGACAGAGTAATATTATTTCCTGACTTTAATGTAAGTGGTACTGGAACAAGTTATTATTTTGACGACATTAAACAATCCAACTAAAAATATAAAAGATGAAAAAGATATTAATAAATACAATTACCATTTTTACATTGCTATTGATGGTCAATTGTTCCAAAGATGATTATTCTTTTGGGGAATTAACTTCCCCTACTAATTTAACTGTTACCTATGAGATGATTGGAAAAACAACTGCAATGCCAGATGGTGATGGAACAGGAAAAGTAAAGTTTACCGTAAAAGCAGATGATGCAATATCCTATAAATTTGTTTTTAGCGACGGTACTACTGAAAACGCACCTAGCGGTGTATTTGAAAAACGATTTACAAAAACAGGTGTTAATACTTATACGGTTATCGTAATTGCCTCAGGAAAAGCTGGAGTAACATCTAATACAACTGTTGACGTTAAGGTGTTGAGTACTTTTAGTGATGATGAAGCAGTTACTTTGTTAACAGGAGGTACGTCTAAAAAATGGTATTTTTCTGCTTCCGAAGTAGGACATTTAGGGGTAGGCCCAAACAATTCAGATGCAACGCAAAACTATTATGGGTTTTGGTACCAAGCAGCCGCTTTTGAAAAAGCAGGAGCAGCAAGTAGTAGTTGTTTGTATGATAATGTAATGACTTTCTCATTAGTTGGAGGACAATTGAAATTTAATTTAGACAATGGAGGAAAAACTTTCTTTAATGCATCGTACTTAAGTGTAGGTGGTGGATCAGGTAGTGAAGACTCTTGTTTGAATTACACGGTTTCTGGAACAAAATCAGTTTCACTAAGCCCATCTGAGTCGGTTATCTTAAAAAACCCAAATGCCGCTACTCAAACAAGAGGTACATCAATGACTATTGCTGATTCTGGTTTTATGGGGTATTATATTGGACAAAGCACGTATGAAATTTTGTCGATTACTGAAAACAGAATGGTGGTTAGAGGCCTTATGGGTGGAGACGCAGGAGTTGCATGGTATCACACTTTTACTACAACTAAACCAACACAAACAGTTACTGATTATACAAAATTAGTTTGGTTTGATGAGTTTAATACAGATGGAGCTCCTGATGCTACAAAATGGGCTTATGACTTAGGTGCTGGCGGTTGGGGAAATAGCGAATTGCAAACCTATACTAGTAGTGCAGATAATGTTATTGTTTCTGGTGGAAATTTAAAAATCACTGCGAAAAAAGTAGGAAGTGGATATACTTCAACGCGATTAAAATCAGAAGGTAAATACAAGTTTACCTATGGTAAAGTAGAAGTAAGAGCCAAATTGCCTGCAGGTGCAGGAACATGGCCAGCAATCTGGATGTTAGGTTCAGATTACGCTACCAATACATGGCCAGGTTGTGGAGAAATAGATATTATGGAACACAAAGGAAGTGAGCCTAATGTTATTCATGGAACATTACATTACCCTAATAATTCTGGTGGTAATGGAAATGGAAGTACTAAAACAATTACTAACGCTTCTACTGAATTCCATGTTTACAAAACCATCTGGAGTCCAGCAACAGTAAAATTATATGTTGATGACGTGTTGTTTCATACTGTAGCAAATAATAGCAGTTTGCCATTCAATAAAGATTTTTTCATGATTATGAACGTAGCCATGGGAGGAACTTTTGGAGGAGCAGTTGACTCTGCCTTTACCCAATCTTCAATGGAGATAGATTACGTAAGAGTGTATCAATAATTAGGTATATATTTATCAGATTGAAAGGCCGGATTTTACCGGCCTTTTAATTTTGATAAAATAAAAAAAAGGAACCCATGCAAAATAAATTAAAACTTATGTTAACAATCATTACAGTCAGCCTTACGGTTGTTGCTTGTAGTGATAAAATCATGAAACCATCCGTTTCTTATATGACAGATAATCCTTTAGAAACTAGAGTAGATTCGATTTTAAAGTTGATGACTTTAGAAGAAAAAATCGGACAACTCAACCAGTACAATGGTTTTTGGGAAATTACAGGCCCAACTCCAAAAGAAGGGCAAGCCGCCAAAAAATATGCCGACTTGAAAAATGGTTTGGTAGGTTCGATGTTGAATGTCAAAGGAGTCAAAGACGTTAGAGCGTTACAGAAAATTGCGGTGGAAGAAACCCGTTTAGGTATTCCATTAATTTTTGGATTTGATGTGATTCATGGTTACAAAACGATTAGCCCTATTCCATTAGCTGAAGCAGCAAGTTGGGACTTAGTGGAGATTAAAAAATCGGCAGCTGTTGCGGCCGAAGAAGCAGCTTCTGTTGGATTAAACTGGACATTTGCACCCATGGTAGATATTGCTCGTGATGCCCGTTGGGGACGTGTGATGGAAGGAGCAGGAGAAGATCCTTATCTAGGAAGCCAAATCGCAATTGCTCGTGTACAAGGCTTTCAAGGAGATGATCTAAAAGCTAAGAATACAATTTTGGCTTGCGCCAAGCATTTTGCAGGTTACGCTTTTGCCGAATCAGGTCGTGATTACAATACTGTAGATGTAGGAGAATCTACTTTGCAAAACATTGTTTTTCCTCCTTTCAAAGCGGCTCTTGATGCAGGTGTGCGAACGTTTATGAATTCGTTTAACGAATTGAATGGAATTCCTGCTACCGGAAATAAATACCTACAAAGGCAAATCTTAAAAGACGATTGGAAGTTTGATGGTTTTGTAGTGTCTGACTGGGGTTCTATCAACGAAATGATTGCACATGGTTATGCAAAAGACAGCAAACAAGCAGCAGAGATAGCTATTAATGCAGGTTCTGATATGGATATGGAATCTAGTGCTTATGTAGAACATTTAGCGGAATTAGTAAAAGAAGGAAAAGTAAAAGAAAGTACAATTGATGATGCAGCTCGAAGAATTCTAAAAGTGAAATTTGAGTTGGGTTTATTTGATAATCCGTATTTGTATTGCGACGAAAACTATGAAAAAGAAACAGTAGGAAAACCTGCTTTTCAAGAAGCAGTGCTCGAAATGGCTAAAAAGTCAATTGTTCTCTTAAAAAACGAAAAAGAACTTTTACCACTTAAAAAATCAGGTCAAAAAATAGTGGTTATAGGAGCATTAGCAAATGATAAAACTAGCCCATTAGGAAGTTGGAGAATTGCTGCCGATGATAATTCTGCGGTTTCATTGTTAGAAGGATTAAAAAAGTATAAAAACAATAGCTTATCTTATGTAAAAGGAGCTGATGTTGCTGTAGGTAGAACTCAATTTGTTTGGGAAACCAAAATCAACATGACGGATAAAAGCGGATTTGCAGAAGCAATTAATGCTGCTAAAGGGGCTGATGTAGTTATTATGTCTTTAGGAGAACACGGTTTGCAATCTGGAGAAGGTAGAAGTAGAACTGATCTTGGTTTGCCTGGAGTACAACAAGAATTGTTGGAAGAAGTCTATAAAGTGAATCCTAATATTGTTTTGGTTTTAAACAATGGACGTCCACTGGCCATTCCGTGGGCAGATGAGCATATTCCTGCTATTGTTGAGGCTTGGCAACTAGGAACGCAAAGTGGGAATGCTATCGCACAAGTATTGTACGGGGATTACAATCCAAGTGGAAAATTACCTATGACCTTTCCTAGAAATGTTGGGCAAGTACCTATTTATTACAATTACAAAAACACAGGTCGACCTGTGATGAATGAGCCAGAAAGTGTTTTTTGGTCACATTATATTGATGAGAAAAATACGCCTTTGTATCCTTTTGGTTATGGTTTGAGTTATTCTAAATTTGAATATTCGAATTTAGAATTAAGTCAAAAATCATTTTCAGACAATGGTCAAATGGAAGTATCTGTAATAGTAAAGAATACGGGGAAATATGCAGGAAAAGAAGTAGTTCAGTTCTATATCCGTGATTTGTTTGCTTCGGTAACACGACCAGTAAAAGAATTAAAAGGATTTGAAATGATTGAATTACAACCTAATGAATCCAAAAAAGTGTCTTTTATAATCAATGAAAAAACAATTGAGTTTTTTACGGCTAATTCAAAATGGGAAGCTGAAGCAGGTGATTTTAAAGTGTTTGTAGGAGGAAGTTCTGCGCAAACATTAGAAGGGGATTTTCAATATTTAAATAACTAGTAAATGAATAAATTCTTAATATTACTAATGGTATGTTCGATTTCGTTCGCTCAGCCAAAAGGTAAAAAATTAGTTTGGGAAGAAAACTTCAATGGCAAAAACTTAAATGAGGAAATTTGGAACGTAGAACTTGGAGATGGTTGCCCTAATTGTGGTTGGGGGAATAGTGAAAGGCAGCTTTACACTAATGAAAATCATAAAATCGTAAAGGGAAACCTTGTAATCACTGCTAAAAAAGAAGAGGATAAATATACCTCCACTCGAATTACAACCAAAGGGAAAAAAGAATTTCAATATGGTTATTTTGAAGCGAAAGCAAAACTACCAGTTGGGAATGGCATATGGCCAGCTTTTTGGATGTTGGGATCTAATATTGATAAAGTAGGTTGGCCAAAATGTGGTGAGATTGATATTTTAGAGTATGTAGGGAGAGAGCCCGATATGGTTTTTACTTCTTTGCACACGCAGGACAGTCATGGAAATACTATCAATACAAAAAAAACAAAGTTTGAAGATATTGAGGACGGATATCATATTTACGCTATGGATTGGTCTAAAGATAAAATAGATTTTTTTGTCGATGGTAAATTAGTATACACTTTTAATCCAGAGCATAAAACGGAAGCAATCTGGCCTTATAATCAACCTTTCTATTTTATTGTTAATCTGGCAATTGGTGGAAATTTTGGAGGACCGGATGTGGACGACTCTATTTTTCCACAAGATTTTTCTGTAGATTACATCAGAGTTTACCAATAAATAAAGGAGACACCGTAAGAAAAGTAGCAAGTAAATTTAAACTTGCTACTTTTTTTGTTTTCAGCGTATATTCATCTTTTTCATATTACATTGGCGGTTTTTAAGATATGAAAATTACGGGTAGCAATGGTCTTCAAGTTTTTTTAGCATCCTGTAAATCTGTTTAAATGGAATCTTTAACTCCTTGTTTTTAACACTTTAAAGCTTAGGCTGTTAAATTTTCTTAATTTTATTTGTTTGTTAGCGTAAATATTTGTTAAATTTGAGTATTGAATTAACATTAAACAAAAATTAGCCTATTCCATAAAACTACTTTTAGAAAAAATTACTCCAAATTTTAAACAAAAACTAAAAGGTATAACTATGGCTAATATACAACCCCCAGACGCTTTATTGGTACAAAATTATGTAGCAGGTAATGAAGAAGCCCTGTCCACATTAATCAAAAGGCATGAATCAAGAATTTACGGCTTTATCTACTCTAAAATTTCCGATAGAGATATTTCAAATGATATTTTTCAAGACACTTTTATTAAAGTAATCAAAACGTTAAAATCTAATTCATATAATGAGGAGGGTAAGTTTTTACCTTGGGTTATGCGAATCTCACACAATCTTATTATTGACCATTTTAGAAAAAATAAGAAAATGCCTTTATTTAGAGAAACAGAGGAGTTTTCCATTTTTTCGATCATGTCTGATGATTCCCCTACAATTGAAAATAAAATTATTTCTGATCAAGTAGAAAGAGACATAAAAAAACTAATTGAAGAGTTGCCTCTTGACCAAAAGGAAGTTTTAGTGATGCGTATGTATCAGGATATGAGTTTTAAAGAAATTTCTGAAATCACAGGGGTAAGTATTAATACATCCTTAGGTAGAATGCGTTACGCTTTAATGAACTTAAGGAAAGTTATTGACAAACATCAAATAGTTTTAACTAATTAACAATATATAGATATATGCTGCGTTATTAATGAAAACAAATTAATCACAGCATGGCAAAAATTTACTCTAAAAAATCATTAGTCACTAGGACAATGAAACCAAGAAAAGAAGTCGTTTCTTTTTTGTTAAATTATTCAAAGGCATTAAGCATGATAGAAATTGACAATCATAGTTTCGAAATTATTTCGAACTAGAACATCAGTTAGTTTCAGTGCTTAAAAATGAAGTTCTATTGAGGAACTTGAATTGATAAATTTCACTAATTTGTATTTCAAACTAGTGAAATTTATTTTTTATAGTACCCATCTAAAACCGTTTTTCTTCCTACCGTTTTAGTGATGATGTCTTTTTCTAGATCCCAGCCTCGTGCTGGAGAATATTGTCTTCCGTACCATATTATTTGCAAGTGCAAATCATTCCAAATCTCTTCTGGAAAAATACGTTTGGCATCTTTTTCGGTTTGAACCACATTTTTACCATTAGTCAAATTCCACCTATACATTAAGCGATGAATGTGCGTGTCTACTGGGAAAGCCGGAACTCCAAAAGCCTGAGACATCACCACACTTGCAGTTTTATGTCCTACCGCAGGCAATTCTTCTAAATATTCAAAACTTTGAGGCACTTCACCTCCGTGTTTATCAATTAAAATATGGGATAAACCATGAATTCCTTTCGACTTCATTGGCGAAAGCCCACACGGACGTATGATATCTCTAATTTCCTCCACAGACATTTTTATCATATCATACGGATTATCTGCTTTAGCAAAAAGTAATGGCGTAATTTGGTTAACGCGAACGTCTGTGCATTGCGCAGAGAGCAGCACCGCGATCAATAAAGTATAAGGATCCTTATGATCTAAAGGAATGGGAATCGTAGGATATAATTCTTTTAACGTATTTATAACAAATGTTACCCGTTCTTGCTTCGTCATTTTTGTATTTTTATATCTTGTAAAAATAATATAAATTTTAGGATGTGCCTAATCCAGCTGTTCATTACAAGTCCTCCTTTAAAAAACCTTTTTTCTAAGTCTATAAAGGAGCTTCCTGCCGGTCGCTCTTTATAAACAAGAAAAAAATAGTTTTTTTCAGTCCGGGCTTTCCATTATCATCTGGGGCATTTCATAGATTATAAATAAAAAAATATGACAACATTAAAAAAAGGAGATAAAGCACCTGATTTTTCAGGATTAGACCAAGACGGGAATGCTCATAAATTAGGAGATTATAAAGGAAAAAAACTAGTTGTTTTCTTTTATCCAAAAGCAAGTACACCAGGTTGTACAGCCGAAGCCTGTGATCTTAGGGATAATTTTGAACGCTTTAAAGCGAATAACTATGAACTTCTAGGAGTTAGTGCCGATGCACAAGCGAAACAAGCTAAATTCAAAGAAAAATATGATTTTCCTTTTCCATTATTGGCAGATGAGGATAAATCAGTAATTGAAGCCTTTGGTGTTTGGGGACCTAAAAAGTTTATGGGAAAAGAATACGATGGAATTCACAGAACCACTTTTGTAATTGACGAAAATGGAGTTATCGATGAAGTAATCGAAAAAGTGAAAACTAAAGCCCATGCTGACCAGATTCTAAAAGAGATCTAGAAGCAATCAGTTTTAGTAATTAAAAAAAGCCAAGAAAGTAAATTTTACTCTCTTGGCTTTTTTATTTTATAGACCAAACTGTTTGTCTTAACAATCGGTGTTCAAATTATTTTCGTTCAATATTTTCGTCGGATTGTATCCAAAAAGGCTATGCTCTTTAATTATTTCAGCAATACCGGAAGGAAGCATTGGTTCCCAGCCTGGTTTTCCATCGCTAATCATTTTTAAAACCTCTCTTGAGAAAACCTCTAAAATTGCAGGATCATAATCATCAATATCAACTACTTTTCCATTGAATTTGAAGAATTTGTACAATTCTTTCATTCTAGGATGTACTTTTAGATTTTCTGAAGTAGTGATATCTCCATTCTCATCAAGCATTGGATATAAAAACACCTTCATATCGCGGAAGAATAATTTCCCGAAAGCTTCTAGAATTCCTCCACTTAAATGGCGATAGTACTTTTCGTCAAAAATATCAACCAGGTTATTTACTCCCATGGCTAATCCCATTCTTGCTTTGGTATAGTTGGCAAAATACTCAACCACTTTATAATATTCTTGGAAATTCGAAATCATTACCGTTTGCCCCAGTGAACAAAGCAATTCAGCTCGGTCCATGAAATCGCGTTCGTCAATTTCACCGTCGGAACGTAAATTTGATAAGGTAATTTCAAAAACAACTAGTGTATTTTCTTTCTCCACCTTATTTTCTTCAAGAAACATCTTTAATGATTTCTCGTACATGTCCATATTTACCTTGGTAACAGGACGGAAACTACCTCTTAGCGCAAGAATGTTCTTTTTATACAATATGGCTGCAGGAAGTATGTTTCGTCCTTGAGGATCAAACATAACCGCATCAGTCATTCCGTTTTTTACTAATTGTAAACTCATCAAACGATTGTCTACATCTGCAAAACGAGGACCTGAGAAATTTATAGTATCTATTTCTAGTTGGTCTTTGTCTAAATGGTCATATAAATAACGCAATAATCGTTTAGGGTCATTGTATTTATAGTAAGCACCATAAATTAAGTTCACCCCAAGGATACCAAGTGTTTCTTGTTGTAATCGAGCATCAGTCTCTTTAAAACGAATATGAAGTATAATTTCGTTATAGTCTTCATCAGGCTCAATTTGGTAGCGGATACCTACCCAACCGTGACCTTTAAATTGTTTGGCAAAATCAATTGTAGCAACAGTATTGGCATAACTAAAAAACATTTTATTGGGATGTTTTTCTCTGCTCAATCGCTTCTCAATTAGCTCACCTTCCATGGTAATCATTCTCTTAAGTCGGCTTTCTGTTACATACCGTCCATCTTTTTCTATACCATATATAGAGTCACTAAAATCTTTATCATAAGCTGACATTGCTTTTGCGATAGTTCCGGACGAACCTCCAGATCTAAAAAAATGTCTTACAGTTTCTTGTCCAGCACCAATCTCGGCAAAGGTTCCATATATATTTTCGTTCAAATTTATACGTAGAGCTTTATCTTTTATTGAGGGTATTTGTGCGATGACTTTGTCACCTTTTAGTTTTATTTCTGTATCCATTATATTTTAAATATGGCTAATATGATACAAAGTTAGTTAAATAGGTTTCTAATGAAAGAGAATTAATCCTATTTTTGTAAAAAAATTAAAGAGCAATTGAAAGTATATTTTTTAGGCACTGGGACATCACAAGGAATTCCTGTCATTGGGAGTAATCATCCTGTATGCAAAAGCATTGATTTTAAGGACAAAAGGCTACGTGTTTCGGTTTGGATTAGTTGGGATGAACATTCCTACGTTATCGATTGCGGTCCTGATTTTAGACAGCAAATGTTGGCGTCTAATTGTCAAAAAGTAGATGGAATCCTATTTACTCATGAACATGCAGACCATACTTCCGGTTTAGATGATATTCGTCCGTTTAATTTTAAACAGGGAGAGATTCCTATTTATGCCCATCATCGGGTGATTAATAACCTTAAAGAACGTTTTGATTATATTTTTAGAACTGAAAATCGATATCCGGGTGCACCTTCGGTAAAAACAATTGCTGTTGTCAATAATGAGCCTTTTCAAATAGGAAGCAAAGTTGCGATTCCCGTAAATGTAATGCATGGTGATTTACAAGTTTTTGGCTATAGAATTGATGATTTTGCTTATCTTACAGATGTAAAAACAATAGATGAAAGTGAAATTCATAAGCTTAAAGGTTTAAAAGTATTAGTAATAAATGCATTAAGGGAAGAACAGCACTTCTCCCATTTAAACCTAGAAGAAGCCTTGGATTTAATTGCGCTACTAAAACCTGAAAAAACATATTTAACACATATTAGTCATGTCTTTGGTTTTCATGAAGAGGTACAAAAAAAGTTGCCTGAAAATGTTTTCCTTGCTTATGATAATTTAGAAATTACACTATAATAAATAATTAAAATGAAAAAATCGTTTCTGCTCTATGCCTTTATAATACTGGTTCTTATGAATGTTTTTACCTATAGTTTTTACAGTAGCGAGGTCGCTTTTGAACAAAACAGATATGAAAAAACAACTAAAAAATTAAAAGATAGTTTGACTTCAGTTACAGCTAAGTTGACTGATGCTAATTATTTTTCTTTAGAAAAAAATGAAAATGCTCAAAATTATTTTGACTCCGATGATGCGGAAAAAATGATTAAGTATGAAGAGTTAATTCCTTATGTAACGGAGAAATTATTGGATTATAATTCAAATCCCAAAGGGAATCCTTATGTAGGTCAAGATCAAATAGGGGCTAATAAATTCATCATCAATAAAGTAAAAATTCTAAATCACAGATGGATAATTGCTGATTATAGTGATGGAGAAATTTGGGGAGAAGTGCTTCTTAAATATTTTGTAAATAGTGATGAAAGCATTTCTTTTGAAGTAAATCAAACCCTATTGTATCAGAAATAAAAAAAAAGGTTCCGATTTCGGAACCTTTTTTTTGCTTTATTTTACAACCAATTTTTAAAATCTGTAAATATCTGAGGTGATATTCCGTGTCCAATTGGGTATTCTTTGTATATAGAATTGATTCCTAATGCGTCTAAAAAAGGCTTTGTTTTTCTTGCCCATGTTACCGGGATTACTTGGTCAACGACACCATGAGAAGCAAATATCTTTAGTTTTGACAAATCGTTATTTCGATAATTTTCTTCAAAAATCTCGTCATTTACATAGCCGCTTAAAGCAATTACTTTATTGATCTTTTCTGGATGTGATAATGCAATCGCGTAACTCAATATCGCTCCTTGGCTGAAGCCAAGCAAGGAAACTGCTTTCGGATCAATCGGATAATTAAGAATTAATTCATCGATGAAACCAGCAATTAAATCTCTAGAAGATTTTGCTTGTTCGTTGTCTGAAAATTTATTTTGGTCTGCATCAAAATTGATGGCATACCAAGCATAACTTCCATATTGGAGATCATAAGGTGCTTGTGCAGATATTACATAATACTCATCAGGAAGTTCATCTGCAAATGAAAATAAATCTTCGGCATTGCTGCCGTATCCGTGAAGTAAAAGTAAAAGTGGGTTTTTATCTAGTTTTATTTTTGGTTCTCTAATGAGATATTGTAAAGATGAATTCATTTTGTTTATGATTTTTAAAAATCTATGTCAAAGTTCTAAATTTTGACATAATTGAATAATTTTTGAAATTAATATTTAGGAAATACTTGAAAACCATTTTTGGAATAATGCTCCCAATAAAGGCATCGGTTTTGTTTCTCCTTTTATTGCGCTAAAGATACCATATGACCACAATACTGAAACGAAAATCCACATTGGAGCGGATATAAGTAGGCTGTCAAAATTACTAATAATTAATCCTAGTGAGATAAAAGTAAGCGTTATTCCTAGTCCTTGACGGATATGAAATGAAGCAAATGTATTTTTATCTTCGGAGTTCATGGACATCGCGATAAAAACGCCAATACCTAAAATATAGCTGGTAATCGCTGCCGTTTTTCCTTTTTCAATGGTATTATTCATATTGTATGATTATGCTAATATTAATTTTCCTTGGTTTACGATTCCGTACACTTTTCCTTTTGTTTCTGTTCCCAGAAATGCGGAGTTTTTAGATTTTGATAAGATGGCGGCTTTAGAGAAAATACCTTTTCCCTCTGGAGTGAATAAACTCATATTCGCTTTGGCTCCTTCCGCAATAGGTTGACTTTCGATACTAAAAAATGTTTTTCCTGAAGTCAATTTTTCTACTACTTTTTCTAGTGGTAAAACAGTCATTAGAGCGCCAAAGGCACTTTCTAATCCGATAGTTCCATTTTTGGCCATATCAAACTCCATTTTTTTATGTTCAATATCCATAGGATTATGGTCTGATGTGATCATATCTATGGTATTGTCCAATACTCCTTTGAGCAATGCTTTTCGGTCTTTTTCTGTACGTAGTGGAGGCGAAACTTTAAATCGTGTATCAAAACCTTCCAGTTTTTCATCCGTCATAACTAAATGATGTACTGTGACACTACAGCTAACCTGAAGTCCTTTTGATTTGGCATCTTTAATTAATTGAACTGATTTTGCAGTAGAAACAGTTGGGATGTGCAACTTACCTCCAGTGTATTCTAATAAAAATAAATTTCTAGCAATTTGCAATTCTTCGGCCAGATTCGGAATTCCTTTTAAGCCTAGTCGAGTGGAAACGATACCTTCGTTAACTACACCTTGACCTTTTATTTTTTCGTCTTGTGGAAACGCGATCACTAATCCGTCAAAATCCTGAACATATTGTAAGGCAATTTTCAGCAAATTAGCATTGTCTTGGCTTTTATTATAATCTCCAAAGGCAACTGCTCCACAGTTAGTCATATCAAATAGTTCCGCCATATCTTTTCCTTCACTTCCTTTTGTCAAAGCGCCAATAGGGAAAAGCTGTGTAGCACTTCCGGTAGCTTTATTTTGAACAAAGTTAACTTGAGATTGATTGTCTATGATAGGGAAGGAGTTGGGTTGCAAAGCGATAGCGGTAAAGCCACTTTTTGCGGCAACACTTAATCCATTAGCAATGGTTTCTCTATCTTCATAACCCGGTTCGCCAAGTGAAACGCTACTGTCAAACCATCCTTGTGATACATGGAGATTATCGAGTTTTACTTCTTCGGTTTTATCTGTATTTGGAAGGGAAGTAGCTATTTTTTTTATAATACCATCTACCACTAAAATATCTACTGTCTGATTGTGAAAAGCACTGTTTGAATCGATAATTTTGGCGCTTCGGAGGATAAATTTCATATATAGAGACTGTTTTTTTTAATTCTAGATTCTAAAAACAAATAATTTATTTCATAAATCGTATGATTGCCATTTCAGTGACTAGAAATAGCAATGCAAAGATAACAAACCATTTCCAAATTTGATTGTCCAATCGGTTGGTTTGTAAAGTATCAAATACATTTGCTACTGAATCAATTACTTTATACTCAGAAAGTACGTTTTCATAGACTGCGCTAAGATCGCTTTCTCTTCTGTCGTAATTAAAACTAATGTTTTCCAAAAGTTCTTTTTGGTTGTAGATTCCGTAATTACCGGCTTCTTCTGGATAATCATTAAACGTTAATTTTACCTTATCATTGATGATTCGTTGCACGGGTATAAAACTTTCAGTTGAATTAGTAACGCTTAAGACCGCATCTTTCGATAGTGCAACATCAACCAAAAATGGATTTGAATCTCCAATAGTAAATGCGTTGATACCTTTTGGCTGGTTGTTCATTGCCATTTTATAAAAAGTGGGAACGATAAGAGGAGACTGTTGGAAATTTGAATTTGCAGTATTTATTGGAGCCGAAAAAACATACACGGTAGAAAGTGCATTTGGTAATGCAGTTAAGAAGGTACTTTGATCGTCATTATATAGTGCTGCCGGATTTGTATTTGATATTGTAAAGGAACCGTTTGTTTTCGGATATTGGAAATTAGTAATTCTGTTTTCAAAAACAGCTTTAAACAACGGGTGATTGAAATTGATTTTAGTGATTAATTTCTCGACATTTTCAAAAAATTTAAATTGGATGGCTCCAAAATTTCCTAGAAACTGGTTCAGGTTTGCTGCTGTATCTTTATCTGAAGGGATAACGACAAGACTACCGCCCTTTTCCACAAAAGAACGTAAAGTAGTTTGCAAAGCTTGCGGAATATCATCGAGTTCATTTAATATAATTACATCTTGTTTTTCAATGTTATTGTAATCTAATGAGCGAATAGTCGCATTAACAAAATTGAATTCATTTTCAGTATAAATCCGACTTAGGAAGTTACTTTTTTCGGGTTCACCAATGCTAATGATACTGGTTTTTTTTATTTTCGAAATAGTGAAATATAAAGTATTATCGTAGGTAAGACCATTATCAGTAATAGTAACATAACCGTGAAAGGGTTGTTTTGGAATAGTGAAATTAATGCTCTTCTTTTTAGTTTCAAAGTTGACTGCGGTTTTTGCAACTAGCTTGTTTTGATTGTAAACTGCAATTGGTACCGCTTTAAAATCAGTCCCATAATGTGATAATTCAACCGATATATCATAGAAATCATCTGATATTTCATTAATGTAAACGCTATCTATCGAAGTATTATTTTTTTGTTCTGCTTTTGGTATTATAAAATAAGGGACATCATTTTTATCCCTGTTTTTAAGTTGTTTTTCAGTTAGACCAACTGCATCTGTAATAATAATGATGTCTTTTTTAAATGCAGATTTATGTGCTTTTATTTTAGCCATAATTGGATCCAACTGAAAGGGTGAGGCACTGTATTTCAGATTTTGTAGAGAACTCCGAATTGATTTAATATCGGTGTCCCAAAAAATTTCAGAATTCGTCAACAAAGAAAAGGTAGTGTTTTCTGGAGTGTCTTCAAGTAATTCCTGAACGGCCCGTTTTAATAATTCTCCTTTTTTTCCCTTGGCCTGCATACTAAATGAATTGTCTAAAATAATATACATTTCATTTGTTGCATTCTCTTTGTCTTTTGCTTCAAAAAAAGGTTGGGCAAAAGCGACGACTATACAGGTTAGCAATAATAGTCGGCAACTAAGAAGTAGCCATTTTTTTATTTTAGAGCTTTTTCTGGTTTGAACAGATAGCGCTGATAGGAATCGAACATTAGTGAAGTATTCTTTTTTAAAACGGCGAAATTGAAATAAATGAACCAAAATTGGTACGATCAAAAGGAAGAGAAAGTATAAAATTTCAGGATGTTTAAAATGCATTCTTACGTCGAGTTTACTGCATTGGATTAAATTCTCAATGAAGTTGCAACCAAAAATACAAATTTGTTAACAGTTGTAAGACGCTAATGTTTAAATTTTTTATTGCAGACTCAATTTTCTTTTCTATTTATAACAAATCAAATTTTAATGAACTTTATATTCTTTAACAGCTGTAAACAGACTGCGATATATTATGTATTTTAGCTTTTAAATATAATTCACGAAAATGAAAAAACAAATTACTACACTTCTGTTAGCTTTAATGTGCTGCAGTATTCAAGCACAAGACAATAAGTTCAATTTGGTTATAGGTACTTATACAAAGGGATGTGAAAGCAAAGGGATTTATGTTTATGATTTTGATGTAATTACGGGTGATTTCAACTTTAAAAACACTTCTGAAAACACTGTAAATCCAAGTTATTTGACTGTTTCTGCAGATAATAAGTTTGTATATTCTGTAAATGAAAATGGTAAGGAAAGTAAAGTAAGCTCTTTTGGGTATACGCCAAGTAGTGGTAAATTAGATTTTGTAAATTCACAGAAGTCTATGGGAGCAGATCCTTGTTATATTATTAATGATGATAAAAATGTAATTGTAGCTAATTATTCTGGCGGAAACATTGGAGTTTTTGGTAAAAATAGCGACGGAAGTATTGGCGAAGCAAAACAAGTGGTTCAACACTACGGTAAAGGAAGTAACGTTAGTAGACAGGAAGGACCGCACGTTCATATGGTTCAATTTTCTCCAGACAAAAAGTTTGTTTTATCGAATGATTTAGGGAATGACAAGGTGTATTCGTATGAGTACAATCCAAATGCAAGTGCAGCTGCGTTAAAAGTAAAAGATAGCTTTGCTGTAGAAGCAGGAAGTGGTCCAAGACATTTAACTTTTAGTAAAAATGGGAAGTATGTTTATCTATTACAAGAACTTACTGGAGGTTTGACGGTCTTTTGTTATTCGAAAGGAAAGTTGAAAAAAGTGGATCAAACTACTATTTTAGTCAAAGATTTTAAAGGAAGTTTCACTGGAGCTGCGATAGATATTTCGCCTGACGGAAAATTTTTATATGCAACAAACCGTGGGGAAGCCAATACTATTTCAACTTTTAGAATATTAAAAAACGGAAAATTAGAATCTCAAGGACAAACAGGTACTTTAGGTAAAGGCCCAAGAAGTTTTGCAATTGATCCAACTGGTAAATTTCTTTTAGTAGCACATCAATATTCGAATGACATTGTTATATTTAAAAGAGATACTATTACGGGAAAACTAACGGATACTGGAAAAAAAATAGAGTTGTGTGCTCCGGTATGTTTGGTTTTTACTGCTAATAATTAGAATTCAATCTCCATAATAATTTGTGTTAGCTTATAAAAAAAAGGCTAGAAATGAAAATCATTTCTAGCCTTTTTTTTATTTTTAGTCTTTCGACTTATGGACTTTCAAAAGTCCTATTTGTTTTTGTCTTTTCTTTTCTTGTCTCTTGTTTTTAACATGTTACGATTGACAGATCCATGCGTTTTTTTCTTGGTGACACCAGGTCCTCCCAAATTGACTTTCTTATTCTTTTTACTTTTTTCTTGAAAGGCCCCATCTCCGTCAAGTGTTTTCTTTTTCATTAAGAACTTAACGACTTGTCTCTCTTTTTCTGGTTCAATTAACTTTGCTGAAACTTCCACCTCTTCAGGAAACGCTTCAATAGGTAATTCCATGTTCATTAAGACTTCAATTTCCACTTTTGCTTCTTCTTCTCTAGGGGCAATAAAACTAATTGCTTTTCCAGTTTTATCTGCACGTCCAGTTCTACCTATACGGTGCATGTATAATTCTGGCATCGCTGGCATCTCAAAGTTGATAACATGGGTAATATTAGAAATATCTAAACCCCTAGCCATAATATCTGTAGTAATAAGTCCGCGTAGATTTCCTTCTTGGAAAGAAGCCATCGTACTCAAACGGTAATTTTGTGATTTATTAGAGTGAATTACTCCAAATTGATCTGCAAAATCTTCATCGATACGAACGTGAAGCATATCTGAAATTTTCTTGTTATTTACGAAAATTAAAACACGACTCATGTCTTCATTTTCTTGTAACAAGTGTTTCAATAGATTTACTTTCGTATTAAAATTTGTTGCATTGTAAGCGACTTGTTTAATGTTTTCCAATGGTGTTCCAGAAGCCGAAAGAGTAACCTCTTGCGGATAATCAAAATAGTCATTTAAAATAGCATCTACTTCATCCGTCATAGTCGCAGAAAACAAGATGTTTTGACGTTTTTTAGGCATCATTGCCAAAATAGCAGTCAACTGAGTACGAAACCCTAAATTCAACATTTCGTCAAACTCATCAATAACTAGTTTTTGCATTTCTTCAAAACGGATCACATTGTCTAATGTTAAATCCATTATTCTTCCAGGTGTTCCTACAAGAATGTCGCAACCTTGGTATATCGTTGTTTTTTGGGTATTGATGTTCACACCACCAAAAATACCAACGGTACGGACTGACATATATTTGGTCAATTTTTCCACTTCCTCTACTACTTGAACTACAAGTTCACGCGTAGGGACAAGGATTACTATTTTTGGAGTATGTCCAGGAAGGAATTTGTATAATTTTAATAAGGGCAATAAATAGGCAAATGTTTTACCAGTTCCTGTTTGGGCAATTCCCATCATATCACGACCTGACATTATCACAGAAAAAGTTTTTTCCTGAATAGGAGTAGGGGTAGTAAATCCTAAATCGTCTATTGCTTTTTGGACTGATTTTGGAAGATTGAATTGCTCGAAAGTGGTCATAAAACGTATATTTTGTGCAAAGATACAATTTTTGAAAGTAAAGATGCTAATTGGGAGGCAATCTCCTATAATTACACTTTAGCGGCTTCTATTTTCAATAGCTAAAAATGTATTTTTTTTATTTAAATCGGAGATCCCAAGTTAAAGTGATATTGTAAATCCAAAAGTAATTGCCTTGATCAAAAGTAATTTCTTGATGTGTTAGACCAACTTGTGCTCCCCAAGCATTTCGTTTATTATCAGATGTGAAATAATAGCCCACGTTTATTTTTTGAGATTTCAAATCGACAACGGCATTTTCATTACCGCTGAAATTAAATTGGTTAATTTCAGGAGAAAACCCCATACCGATAGTAGCACCAAAGAAATTATCAGCATCACTCCTGTATTTTCTATAGGTAAATGTTCCTGAAGTACTAGTTCCATTATCTCCCGGAGTAATATAGGGGCGAAATGATAAATAGCTATTTCCAGTGTACCAACCTATGGAACCGGTATAGATGTTAGTGGTTGTACTGTATTTTAGAGAACGGAATCCAAGCGAGGCTTCTAAACTATGTGGTAATGATTTGTACAATTCCGCACCGTATCTTAAATCGGGAAAAAGGAAGGTATTGGCGAAACCAATATTTAAATAAGCATACAATCCCTTTGCTATTTTAGGATACAAATCAAATTCGATTTGCGTTCCATTTTCATTAAAACGTCTATTGACATTAAATTTACTTATAATGGTCCCGTATTTTGTTTGTCGGCTATAGTTTAAGGTGTAATACTGCATTGGGTCGAAAACTTCAGAGTAAAAGTCTACTGCAGCTATTACTCCAATGGTGTTTTTTCTTAACGTTTGATTTAAATTTGCTTTAAAGCTTAGCGCATTTTCATCCTGAGGATTTTTATCTAATATGGATTCAATGCTATTTAAGGCCTCAAGTGGGTTGTTCGTACTTTTTTCGGCTGTTGCTTTCAAATAAGTAAGTTCTGGATCTTCTGGGAAAAATTTCAATGCTTTTTTTGACATTTCTAAAGCAACAAATGGCGACTCACTCCAAGATTCATTTTTTATAGCAGCAACCCAGTTCGCTTTATTCTTAGGGTCTTTATCTATAACATAGGCAAACTCAGTCCTTGCTTTTTTATAGTCTCCGTCCCAAGAATAGGTAGTAGCCAGGAAAGTTCGAATGTCGTGATAGTCAGGGTATTTTGTTAAAATATGCCTAAGTGTATCTTGCGCCTGTTTCCGTTCTTGATTAAAAGCTAGATTTCGAGCAGTTTCAAAAGAGGTATCTGGGTTACCATTATATATTTTCTCTTGTGCTTGCATATGTAATGCAAAACAAAAAGAAAGTATAAAAGACAGTTTGGTCGTTATTTTTGAAATCATTCTTTAAAGGATTTTTTTATTTTAAGGTATTCCGTGTTTTTAGGATATTTTTTTATAATGCTATCCATAATTTTTTCAGCCTTGGGAATTGCATTTGTTCGTTGGTAAGCCTGAGCGAGTTTAACACTCAGTTCTGGACTTTTTACTTCATTTTTCAAAGCTAGTTTTGCAATTGTAATCGCTTTACTATTTTGGTCAGACCACCAGTAAACATCCATTAAGGCTAGGTAGCTATCCTCATAGTATGGAGTTCTTTTTATCACATTCAATAACTCTGTTTCCGCTTTAGGATAATCTCCATCCCATGCTAATGTTCGCGCTTTTAAAGTACGTACGTCACCATAATTAGGAAGTTCATTTAGAATGTAATTGCATAATAATCGGGCTTTCTTGCGCTCTTTGTTAAAGGCAAAATCACGGGCAAGGAAAAAGATTTCATCGTAGCTTAATCCTTTAGTAAGTTTTTTTATTGTAACCATTTCTTGCTCAGAAAACTGGAAAGCAGGCTGAGTATAGATGTTGAGGGCATTGGATATAATTTTATTCTTTTTAGTCAGGTATGCATTTAATTTTTTAGCTTCGTTTAAAGAGTCCCCAATCGTTTTTAATAGCGCTGCATCATTTATTTTTTCAATGTCGAAATTGGCGTTGATTTTAAATAATTCGCCATCAGAATATAGATAGTCTTTATAGATATAGTCATTTATACTTCCTTTATAACGCATTAAAGGAATTTGGTGAATGTTTCTAAATTTTTTGACAGTATCTAGACCTTGGCTCATCCATGTTGTTTTTTCCATTTTGTTTAATTTATAATTATTCATTAAAAATGAAATTAAACTAGGAGTTACATCCCAATGAGAAGAAATAGATTTAAAGCTTTCTGCTTTTTTTAGCATCGGACTGTAGATGTACAAAGGCACATGGAAGCGACATAATTTGTCTTTTTGATTAATAGGAATCAACCTGTGATCTCCTGTAATTATGAATATGGTGTTTTTGTATTCAGGTCTTTTGGCATACGATTGCATAAAGTTCTTGATAGAATTATCAGTATACAAAAGACAGGCAAAAATATCTTTGTACGCTTTAATCTCTCCTTTGTTTATTCCTAAATTAGGATTAGCATTTGCAATGCTATCGACCTTTTTTAGATATACATTTTTTGAAGGAAAATCAAAAGGCTCATGATTAGATAAGGTCATGATTATATCTAGGCGTGGCTCTTTTTTGCCATTTAAATCTGACAGTGTTTTTTTAAATATCTCTGCATCGGGATATCCCCAAGAGAATCCACCTGAATTTTCTTTTGTTTTGGTAAAGCCAGAACCAAATTTATTTACATCAATTACATTATCAATTCCGTTGTATTCTAAGAAGTTAATCTTTCGGTCAAAACTGGATTCATCTCCACTATAATAAGAAGTAGTGTATTGGTTTGCTTTTAGAATACTAATCAAAGAAGTATGGGATGGTAACGGATTAAGTTCTAGAAATCCTTTTTCGCCGTAAGGCAAAGAACCTAACAATGAGGGAACAACTCCAAAAGTTCTTCCGGCATTACTAATGAAATTTTCCCAGTAAAGTGATTTTGGAATCATAGAATCTAAGAAAGGTGTAAATCCTCTATAGGTATTTTGTCCAATGAATTCACTCCCTAAACCTTCTACGATGATCATTACGATATTTGGTTTTTCTTCGTGAATTTCAAAAAACGGACCTAAAACATCTGGGGTAGAACTAAAAGGCTGTACTAAGGGATATTCCTTTTTGTAGAATAAATTGTCAGTGTCAGTTAAGCTTTTGTCATTTTGAAAGCGGATAATATCGCTTGTGAAAAAGTACATTTTATTTTGATAATTCGAAGCCGAAACATCGGGTATAGATAGCTTTAAACCTCCCAAAATCAAAACAAGTACAGCTGCAGTAATGTAAATCCCCTTTTCCGTGGTAAATCTAACAAAGGCACTATTGATACCTAAATAAACCATTGGAAAAAGAATAAAAGGTAAGAAGTAGAGGTAAGACAAAGATTCTGATGCGGTTACAGTAGTATACATGTCATCCATCGAGTAGCCTAAAATGTCAGCTCCCAAGTTGATAAGTGTAGTCAGGCTGTACTTTACTAATGCAAACTGGCCAATTATAATCAAACAAAACAGTACTTTTATCAGTATTTCATCTATAGGTTTTTTAACGAATACAAAAGCAAGGTACAAGGGTAAGAATAATAAACCAATTATTAATCCTGTCCAGAAATCATTTAATAATTTAAATGATAACGTAGTGGTAAGGTCTTGTATTTGAATTCCGCTTGCAGTTTTAGAGTAGATTTCAAATAATGTAATGAGCCAAAAAGTAAATATTAAAGAGAGTGTTAGATAAATATATCTAAAGCCATTTTTAAAAGAAAATGCATTCTTTTTTTTCTCTGTGTTCTCCATATTTTTTAGACTAATTTTTTGTTTGTGTGTTGCTCATTCCTTTTCTTGTCATTGCTCCCCATTTCTTTTTTTTATTGAAATAGTAATCTATATTCCCCATTACGGCGGAATATAGTATAAAAGGATGAATGATAAAAGGCTCTGTGAAAGAAATTATAACCATTTTTAATCCTGTTCCCTTTTTTTTGTATTGATGATAGGTAAGCTCTTCAGAAATGATGGCTATTATCGAAAATAATACAGTGAATAAATACGCTACAAGTATAAAAGCAATAGTGTAATCCCATCTGACTTTACCGAAAAAAACAAGAAGTCCAAAATACAACAGACCAAGGATTTCTACTATAGGAGCCAGCCTTTCGAATAAAAACCAATATGGATAGCTTAGGAGTCCCATAGCGCCGTATTTCCTATTTAAACCAATTTTTCTATGTTTTCTAAGTGTTTCTATAGTACCGCGAGTCCAACGGTTTCTTTGAGAGATAAATGTTTTGTAATTGTCAGGAGCCTCGGTCCAACAAAGAGGATCAGGGATATAGGCCACTTTATATTTCGGTTTGTCTTCCAACTCTTCCATATATCTCCTCATACGAACGATGATTTCCATGTCTTCCCCTACAGTATGAATGTCATAGCCACCCACTTCAATTGCTATCTTTTTATCAAATAATCCAAAAGCACCTGAAATAACGAGCAAGCCATTTAATCTGCTCCACGCCATTCTTCCTAATAAAAATGCTCGTAAATATTCCAGAATTTGTCCTTGTACCATCATGTTTTTAGGAAGGTTAACATCGATTAACTTCCCTTGTTTAATAATACATGAATTTGCAATTCTGATTACACCGCCTGCAGCGATAACCTTCGTGTCCGTCGTTTCTAAAAAAGGTTTGATTAATTTAAGTAGCGCATCTTCAATTAACAAGCAATCTACATCTATACAAGCAACATATTTGTTCGTACTGATATTCAAACCCATATTTAACGCATCAGCCTTTCCTCCATTTTCCTTGTCAACAACTATCAACTTTTCAAATGCTGGATTAGTTGATTTGTATATTCCATCCCTTATCGGTTGGGTAGGTATTTGTTCATTGATGAGGAAGTCCACTTTAACCAGATTATAGGCTTCAATAAGTTTCTCGAGGCTATCATCTTTACTACCGTCATTTACGATAATTACATCGTAATTAGCATAGTGGCAGGAGAGGAGTGATCTTACATTCTCAATAATATTTAAACTCTCATTATATGCTGGGGCAATAATGGAAATAGAGGGAGAAATGTTAGAGGATAATATTTTGTTATAGTTTACAAAGCTGTTCTTTTTCATGTACTCGATACTCTCAATTACAGATATGATTCCCAGAACAATATAAGAGCCTATAAGCATAAAACCGTATAGAAAAAATAGAAAACGAATAACAAGGATTGTATTTTGCATTTAAAAAAACAATTAATTTGATTCGACAAAATTAATAATTTTTATAAACTGAGGGTCTAAAGACAGATCTTTAAAACTATTAAATTCATCCAGACTCAATTCTTTTAAGATTTTAAGTGCAGAGTATTTAATTTCGAAATTTGGATTTAGGATATTATCCAGTATAAATGGCTTGTCGGCCAATTCGTATGTCTCTTCTATCATTGCGAAAAAAGCGATTTGTTCTTCTAAATCGAGTGTGTTAAAATTAGTTTTTAACTCATTTTTTGCTTCTATAATATCGAGGTGGCTTATAATGTGGATTGCTTCAACTCTTACGTTAACATTTGGATGCTGTAAAAGAGCAATAAGTTCCTCTTTTACGCCGTATTGGTTGTAGATTTTAGCAAGTTTTAATGAAAAAAAGACTACAGATTCATTTGATGATTTTAACCAAGACGAAATATCTGAGATTTCCTGAGTTTTATATAACTGCAGCACTTCCAGTAATTGAATTTGATCCCATTCTGATATTGGAGTTTTTATTTCGTTTAAAAAATCCAGACCTTTAAAATGAAATAAATTAACGAGGTACAATTGCATTTCACTACGCACTTCACTTTTCGGGTGATTTAAATGCTCTTTAACTAAATGTTGGACTTCTTTTACTTCAAAAAGGGTAAGTTCCCTAATTCCTTCAGCAATTAAATTCCATTTTTTATTTTTTAATTTGGACAGGCTGTACTCTTTTAAACCGGTTTGAATGTAGAGTTTATCAATAGACTCAGCCATTTCTCCAGAAATCTCATAGCCTAGTTTCAACATTGTTGCAATTAAGATATCTTTTCTATACGATTTGCTTGTTCCTTTTTTTAGGCCTTCAATGATTAATAGTTGATCTGAACTAATTTCTTTACTATCAGGATCACCGGCATACAAATAGGTGATAATGGCAGTTTCAAATTCTTTTTCTAATTTGTTTTTTGACTTTTCATTTCTGCGTAAGGTACTTCTTAAATATTTCAGGTAGATTATGATTGTAATAACTAAGAACAATAGCATAGCAATGAGAAACCAGACAAATTCAATGATTAAATCAGATTTTTCAAAAAGTTCAATAAAATAATTAAAAACAACCATATTGTTTAACGTAAAATTCGCTGTACACGATTCATTAATTCATTAGGGCTAAACGGTTTACTCATAAAGTCATTAGCTCCTAGTTTGAAGGCTTTAAGTACAACTTCTTCCTGACCAGATGCTGAAAAAACGATTATGGGAGTTTTAGCGAATAATGTATTACGAACGTGACTAATTACTTCTAAGCCACTGATAAATGGCATCATAATGTCAGTTAGAATTAATGCAGGACTGTGCTCTTCAATCAATGCGATCGATTCTTTTCCGTTTTCTGCAATCAAAAGCTCGTATCCCTCTTTCTCTAATCTGAACTTAAGTAGTAACGAAAGCATCGAATTATCTTCGGCTAGTAAAATTTTTTTCATGTTAATTTTTGTATAATAAATTCAGGGTAAAATTGATTAACTACTCTACTAATGTATACGTAATGCTTTCGGTTTCGGTTTTGTTTTTTTTAATAATTATTAATCTCGTTTATTAAAGTATTCAATTAGAATAGCTTAATGATAAAAACAAAAAAAAATTCAACATTTGTACAACGCTAAAATAGTATAATTTGTTTTATATTATACGATAAAGTACTAAATACATCGATTAAACACACTTAATTGCGATATATGTAGGAATGTATATGTTAAATATTAAGGTATTCGAGTTGTGGTTTTGGTTTTTTTAAAGAAAAGGTATTGAAAAATATAAAATTAATGTAAAGGAATACGTGTAATTTATTATCTAAAATCCTTCAAAAATACCCAAACCAAAGAGTGCAAAGTCATATTTAACTGGGTCGGTAGGGTCAAGTTTTCGTAGTTTTGCATCTAATTCAGCCACTGCTTTGCCATCATTTTGTTTCCGTGTTAAGAGGCCCAGTTTTCGGGCGACATTACCGGAATGGACATCTAAAGGGCAAGATAGAACTGCAGGGGGAATGCTCTTCCATATTCCCAAGTCAACTCCTTTGTTGTCTTGGCGGCACATCCATCTCAAATACATATTGATGCGTTTTGCGGCGGAGCCATTCATAGGATCTGATACGTGTTTTTGGGTACGGTACTGATGTGGGATTTCAAAAAATATTTTCTTAAACTCAGAGATGCTTTTTTGAATTGATGCTGGCTCTTGATGTTTAGAGAATATTGCTTCTAAGCCATTGTGGTTTAGATAAATATTCTGGAGACTTTTTATAAAACTGCTAAAATCCTGTCCGTTAAAAGTACGATGTACAAAAGTCTCGATCCTTTGTAAATCATCGTCAGAATGAGACATCACGAAGTCAAAAGGGGCATTACCCATCAAATCAATCATGCGATGAGAATTTTTGATAATCATAGTACGATTCCCCCAGGCAATTGTAGCGCTTAGAAAGCCTGCAATTTCAATATCTTCTTTTCGAGTAAAGAGATGAGGTATTTGCACTGGATCACTTTCTATGAAGTCGAGTGTGTTGTATTGAAGTACTTTTTCGTCGAGAAAATCTTTAAGTTCTGATTTGTTCATTATGGGAACTGGATAACATGGATTAAAACAGATTTACACAAATTGTGAAAAAATTACTAATGATAGCAAATAAGCTTAGCCCAGATAGAAGTGAAAATCCTTTTTATCTCGTTTTTAGGACGAGGTAAAAAGATTGTAGCGTATAGCTGGAAATAGCTCCTAATTACTAATTTGGCCATCAACCATCACCAGTTTTCTGTCGGCCATATTAGCTAAATCTTCATTATGGGTTACAATCACAAAAGTTTGACCAAATTCATCACGTAATTTGAAAAATAATTGGTGCAGGTTTTCTGCTGATGCGGTGTCAAGATTACCAGACGGCTCATCTGCAAATATTATAGCGGGTTTGTTTATCAATGCTCGGGCTACTGCCACGCGTTGTTGTTCTCCTCCTGAAAGCTCATTTGGTTTATGGTTCAACCTGTGTGATAAGCCAAGAAAATCTAATAGCTTTTTGGCTTCAGTTTCCGTCTCTTGTTTGGGTTTATTAGCAATGAAAGCGGGAATGCATACGTTTTCTAACGCTGTAAACTCAGGTAGCAATTGATGAAATTGGAAGATAAAACCGAGGTTCAAATTTCTAAATTTGGATAGGCTTTTATCATTCATCGTTAGAATATCTTCATTATTGATGCGAAGTTCTATTTCTTTTTCTACTGAAGGCTTGTCCAGAGTCCCAAGGATTTGCAAAAGAGTTGTTTTACCGGCTCCGGAAGCCCCCACGATAGAAACAATTTCTCCTTTTTTAATATGTAAATCCACTCCTTTTAAAACATGGAGTTGGTCGTAATATTTGTGCAAATTTTTGGCATATATCATAAGAAGCTATTTCTGCAAAGAAACAAAGATTTAAATGAATATTAAATGGCAGACAAATTAATTTTCATGAGACAAACTATAAAATTTAGTTAATAAGAAATAGGGGAGTCTTTTTAATAGCCTAAATTTGATTTATAATGTGTTATTAGGAACAGGTATATTAGAATTACGCTGAAAATAATTCTAATTTCACATCAGTCGAAATAAAAATAAGGTTGTTTTATCTTAAATTAAAGAAACGAATACAATGAGTATACAAGAAGGAATAGAAGTAGCTACGTTTGCAGGAGGTTGTTTTTGGTGTACAGAAGCTGTATTCTTAGAATTAGAAGGTGTAAACAGTGTTATTTCAGGTTACATTGGCGGAAAGACGATTGATCCAACATACAAAGAAATATGTGGAGGTGAAACAGGGCATGCAGAAGCAATTGAGATTAGTTTTGATTCTGGAAAAATTTCATTTGGAGAGCTTTTGGAAATATTTTTTGCCACTCACGATCCTACGACAATAAATCGTCAGGGAAATGATGTAGGGACGCAGTACCGAAGTGAAATTTTTTATCACAACGAGGAGCAGAAAAAGACAGCTGAAGACTATATTGCTTTAATGACAGCTGAGGATACTTTTGGGAAGCGTATTGTAACTAAGATTTCGCCAGCGTCAAAATTTTATGAAGCAGAAGATTATCATCAGAATTATTATAATGATAATAAATCGCAAGGCTATTGTTCGTATATCATTACTCCCAAAATAGAAAAGTTAAAAAAAGTTTACAAAGATAAACTTAAAAAGTAATGGAGAAAGAAGTGATCGAGGTTAATAGAAATGCTAAAAGGAAAAATCTAGGTTTAGGTATTTTGTTTGATGCCATAGGAATGCTGTCCTTTACGGTGCCTATGGTTGGTGAGTTTTCGGATGTTATTTGGGCACCAATAGCAGCTTATTTGATGACGAGAATGTATAAAGGAACGGCAGGAAAAGTAGGGGGAGTGGTAACATTTCTTGAAGAAATCTTTCCTTTTACAGATTTCATTCCGTCTTTTACGCTAATGTGGGTATACAATTATATTATAAAAAAAGAGAGCGGGAGTTAGGTTTGTTTATTGCTTAAAAAGGAAACCCAATCCCATTCTTTTAAGCATTTTCTTTTCGAAAGTCCAAAAGAATTTAAACTGCCCGAAAAGCGATCCTATTAAGACCAAAAGGACTTGATATAAAGGAAAAATTATAAGCAACCGAACGGGTGTGTACCAGAATCCAAAGTCTTCTTTCATAATTCCCAACCAAAAACAAGCGGGTTTTGATAACCAGGCCGAAGTAGAACCGGTTATCGCAAAGACGATAAATATAATGGCAAGTTGAAAATTGGATTCAATTTTCCAACGCTTTTTTAATTCCTTCATTTTTATTTATAATGATTACAAATATAGTAACATTATCTTGGAGGAACATAGCCAAAAAGTTTTTGTTTAAAGGTATTTTGAAAATAGACCATATAGTTGTAAATTAAATAATTCACTTCATATCCATAATCAACATTTTGATCATAGTTAATGGTCATTTCATAGAGGTTTCGATTGTAACTGAATGGTTGTAGTACTCTTCTGTTCCATTCGCCAACCCACAATATATTTTTGTTCTCTAAATAAGATTGGGAGTGGTAGTTGCGTGGTAAAGATCTTGATGCAAGCCAGGTGCTAAATCCTGCGTCAATTATAATTACTTCATATTCTAGTGCATCATTGGTTATTCGTACTGTATCGTTTTTCATCGAAGAATTTATCTTGTCAGATTTCGCATCAGTATTTTTGACTGAGTTACAACTTAGTAACGTAGCCAAAAGAACAAGCAAGACGTAGGATATGTTTTTCATAATGGATAGATTGAATCTTAAAATTACAAAATTAAATTACTGTGAGTTAATTATTTAACATAAAAAAAGCCAGTAATCTCTGAAAACTGGCTTTTTAAAATTATAACTTTTATTACTTTCCAAATAAACTCCCTAGCGTATCACCAAAGCCGCCACTATTCTTTTTAAGTGCTTCCATGGCATCATTCATATCTACTTTGCCATCGGCATTTTGATCTAAGCCAAATTGGCCTCCGTATTTAGAAATGGTATCCATAATTCCAGCACTATCACCGTTACCAGAGATGGCCGCAATAATATCTGAAATTTCAAAACTAGAGTCATTAGGATCTTTAGCTTTTCCTACAAGTGAGTTCAAAATTTGTGGGATTAAACTAGCCGCTACTCCTGAAGCCGCCGCGCTATTCAATCCGAATTTTTCTCCCAAGTTACCCGTAAGTTGTTCTGTAAGCTTTTGTACTACTGGATTAGATTTATCCTGAGCATTGTTTCCTTGGAATAACTCTGCTAATTGGCTTACGTTGCCTTCTGAAACTATTTTTTGTAATCCAGTAACTATTGAAGAGCTGGCTTCATTTATTACTGCTTCATTTTGTTCATTTGGGATAGCATCATTTTTTACTACTGCATCTATTCCAAATTGTTGTGCTAATTGTGTTAATTGTTCGAACATTTTTAGATTTTTTTTGGTTTGACTACAATTTACAAAAAAAAAGGGGATTATTAAATAAAATTAATAATCCCCTTTTTGTATTTACTTGAAATAATTACTTCAATAAACTTATAATTTGTGAAGCAAGTTCTGTTCCAATTCTATCTTGAGCTTCTCCAGTTGCTGCTCCAATATGTGGAGTCAATGAGATTTTAGAATTCATTAGTATAGTCATTTCAGGAGTTGGTTCGTTTTCAAAAACATCCAATCCAGCAAATAAAACTTTTCCGCTGTCTAATGCTTTTACTAATGCTACTTCATCAATAACACCACCACGAGCACAGTTTACAATACCTACACCATCTTTCATGATAGCTAGTTCTTTTTCTCCAATGATGTAACCATCTTGGGCAGGAACGTGTAAAGTAATGAAGTCAGCGTCTTTAAATAAAGATTCTAGTGATTGAGAAACGATTGAAGTAGTGATAGATTGTCCGTCAAAGAATTCCACTTTAACATCCACTTTTGGGATAAAACTATCTGCAGCAATTACTTTCATACCTAATCCAAGAGCCATTTTTGCAGTAGCTTGACCAATACGACCAATACCTACAATACCAAGAGTTTTTCCTCTTAATTCAACTCCATTAGCGTATGCTTTTTTCAAACCATCAAAGTTTGAATCTCCTTCAAGAGGCATATTTCTATTAGAATCGTGCAAGAAACGTACACCTGAAAATAAGTGAGCAAAAACCAATTCAGCCACTGATTCTGATGAAGATGCTGGAGTATTGATCACGTGAATTCCTTTGCTTTTAGCATAATCCACATCAATATTGTCCATTCCTACACCACCACGACCAATTATTTTTAATCCTGGGCAAGCGTCAATAATATCTTTACGAACCTTAGTTGCACTTCTTACAAGAACTACGTCTACGTTATTTTCGTTTACGAAGTTAGCTACTTGTTCTTGCGCTACTTTTGTTGTAATTACTTCAAATCCACCTTTTTCTAAAGCTAGAATTCCACTTTTTGAAATTCCGTCATTTGCTAATACTTTCATTATTTTATTTCATTGCGAGGAACGAAGTAGTATCGTCCTCATATTTGTCTGTTGTTTTTTAGGAGCTATTCCCGCTATTCGTTACAATCCACGCTAAAAAGCATGGGATTTTCACTACTATCGGGGCTAGTAATCCCAGTAATCATATTATACTTTAGTTTCTAATGCCTTCATAACATCAACTAAAACTTGAACACTTTCTATTGGTAATGCATTATACATAGACGCTCTGTAGCCACCTACTGAACGGTGTCCTGGAAGCCCAGATATTCCTGCTGCTTTCCACATAGTATCAAAAGCTTCAGTATGGGCAGTATCATTTAATAAGAAAGTTGCATTCATGTTAGAACGGTCCTCAACAGCTGCAGCTCCTTTAAATAATGGATTTCTATCTATTTCACCATATAACAATGCCGCTTTAGCGTTGTTTAATTTTTCAACAGCAGCAACTCCTCCAAGGTTTTTCAACCATTGTAAAGTTAATAATGAAGCATAAACAGGAAAAACAGCTGGTGTATTGTACATACTCTCTGCTTTAATATGTTTTTCATAATCTAATATACTTGGAATTGTTCTACCTGATTTACCTAGAATTTCTTCTTTTACGATAACTAAAGTAGTTCCAGCTGGCCCCATATTCTTTTGAGCTCCGGCGTATATAATGTCAAATTTTGTAAAGTCCAATACTCTAGAAAAAATATCAGAACTCATATCGCATACGATTGGCATGTCTAACGATGGAAATTCTTTTATTTGAGTTCCAAAGATTGTGTTATTACTAGTACAGTGAAAATAATCTGCATCGGCAGGTACGGTGTATCCTTTTGGAATGTGATTGTAATTTTCTTCTTTTGAAGAAGCAACAACAACAGTTTCTCCAAAGAATTTAGCTTCTTTTATCGCTCCGCTAGCCCATGTTCCTGAATCAAGGTAAGCTGCTTTACCGCCTTCTTTCATCAAGTTATAAGGAACCATTAAAAATTCTAGACTTGCTCCTCCTGCTAGGAAAAGTGCTTGATATCCTTTGCCTTCTAATCCTAATAATTCTAGTGCAAGAGATCTGGCTTCATCCATTACTGCAACAAAATCTTTACTTCTGTGCGATATCTCTAAAATTGATAAACCAGAATCGTTAAAATTCAATATTGCTTGTGCTGATTTTTCAAAAACTTCTTGCGGTAAAATGCATGGTCCTGCGCTGTAGTTGTGTTTTTTCATGGTGTAGTTTATGTCCGAAAAATTAAAACGCAAATTTCGGGAATAGGACTTTAAAAAGCGTTAATTATTTCGGAATTATTAAACATATTTCCACTATGTTGTTAACAAAAACGAAATAGTATCGACGTTATCTGCATAATTCCATAATTTAGGATGTTGTGTTTGTCCAAAATCAATACTGTTTTCAATCAGTTTATCGCTTACGACACATTGGATTTGCTCACTTTCTGATTCTAACCGCGTTTGTAATTCATTGATATCGTCATAGAACTCATAAAACACACTCGAAATAGGAGAGGCGGGGCTTTTATCTTCTTTTAAAGTCAAAAAACCATTATCTAGCAGTTTGAAATTACTCATTAGAAAAACAGCCTTATTGTAATCGTAATTATTTGCATACTTCTCGTAATGAATGACATCCTGATATTCAAATATAGCTTCAAAAAAGGCATCAAAGGTATATCCTTTTGGTACAAAAAGTTTAGACACATTGCGACATCCTAAACCAAAATAACGGAAGATATCTTCCCCTAAAGCAATTAGTTGCTCTTTAGTTTCTTTTCCGTTTAAAACGGCAACTGAGTTTCTACTTTTTCTAATTATAGAGGGTTTGTCTTTAAAATAATATTCAAAATAACGCGCCGTATTGTTACTTCCAGTGGCAATTACAGCGTCAAAGTTTTCTAATTTACCTTCGACAAAAGTAATTTTATCAGTAAATTTTGGTTCAATCGCTATGATGTATTTAGCCAAAAAAGGAAGAAGGTGTTGGTCGTTAGAGGATGTTTTGATCAAAACGTTATGCCCAGAAATTAAAACGGAAAGGAAGTCATGAAATCCCACTAAAGGGATGTTTCCAGCTAAAATTAAAGCTACATTTTTAGATTCGGTCGTGTCAATACTATAAGCGGAAAGCCATTGATTTAAATTTTCTTCGGTAAGCGCTTTAGCCCAGGATTGAATTGAAAAATATACGTGTTCTGGCGTGTACCAGCCATTATGAGATTGTGATAATTTTATCAGATCAATAAAGGAGTCAAAAAACGGATCGTTGTTTAAAACGTTTGGTTTTTTAATCGTATTATCTTCAGAAAATTGGCTTAAGAATTTCCCTAATTCAACAAAAACACTTTTTTTTGTTTCTAATGTCATAATGTTTGCTTATGAATTGTTTTGATTGTAATTTTGCACAAAAATAAGCTTTAATAAGTCGAAAGTCAAAAGTCTTAAAGTCAAATGTGACTTACCAAGGTTTTTTTTAGCTTGAATAACAAATACTATAGTAAAATGGCAATAATAATAACTGACGAATGTATCAATTGTGGGGCCTGTGAACCAGAGTGCCCAAATACAGCAATATATGAAGGTGCAGATGATTGGAGATATAAAGACGGAACTAAATTAACGGGAAAAGTAATTTTGCCGGATGGTACTGAGGTAGATTCTGATGACGCACAAACGCCAATATCTGATGAAGTATATTACATTGTTCCAGGAAAATGTACAGAATGTAAAGGATTTCATGATGAGCCACAATGTGCCGCTGTATGTCCTGTAGATTGTTGTATTCCTGATGATAATCATGTTGAAACAGAAGAGACATTATTGAGTAGACAAGCATTTTTGCATAACGAATAGACTCTTTAATTGTAAGAATAGAATAGAAACAAAAAATCCTGTTCGCCATGGCGAACAGGATTTTTTGTTTTTAGGGCTGTACGTTAAACTAGTATTTAATTATTTTGTTATAATATAAGTCGTGATGGTTACCGTATCTGTAGCTTCATCATAATTTTCTAAAACTAGATTTCCATCTGCGGTAAAATAACCATAAGATGTTTTATCTTTTGCTTTATAGATGTAATTATTATTTGAAGTTTTTCTTAAAACTGCTGATTTAGTGCCATTAGGGGAGAACATTGTGTATCCGCTATTGTCGCTTGCAACTTGATATTTCTTTCCGTCTAATTCATAGTAGGCAGATCTATCAACAGAAATTACTTTAGTTACTCCGTTTTCTGTAATTTTTGTGGTAGCAGTCACTTCTACCGGACTTTCTTTTATATCCTTGTTTAAAACTTTGGAGTTCGCATCTTTTAGTTGAATTGTTTGAACTTCTTCTACTTCCTTAGTTTGGATTACTTTTTTATCTCCATCAGAATCTTTTACTGTAGTGATATTAGTTGTAACTTCAGTCTTTACATTTTTTTTCTGCGCCTGGATATTTATAGTAAATAAAAAAGCAGCCATTCCTAATATTATAATTTTCATGATATTTATTTTTAATGATTTGTATGTTACAAATTTAAAAGTATCTGACTTTAAAACTGTTACATAATTTCTACAAAAGATTATATTATTCACTCCGAAATAAAAAACGATGAGGCACTATTGAATTGTTTAGGATCTCTTTTTTGCTACAATGACGTAAGTGTCATAAGCATAGGTTTTTCTATCTATTGTTTTTATGATTTCAAACTTATTTAGATACAAAAATAACTGTATTTCATTTAACGTAAACACACGCACTGTCGAGAAATCAGTGGCGATTAATTCTTTTTCCTGTTCTTGAATTATATAATATTTAGCGATCCAATCCAACATGAAGTTTTCCTGCGAAGTGGTTTCCCATGTACTTTCTCTTAGATAGCTAATTCCTTCATGTACTGCTTTATGAATGATAAGAGGGTTTTCATTTGCATAGGGGATAAATCGATTGGCATCTATGAAATCAAAAATAATGACGCCGTCATTTGTAATGTTATTATGAAGAGAAGCAAAAGTTTCGTTCACATCTTCATTAGAAATGAGATAACTAGTAGAACGTCCTGTTATAATTATAGAATCTACTTTTTGTTCGAGATTAAAATTCCGCATGTCGCCGAGGATAAAATGACAATCTTGATTTCTTTCTTCTGCAATAGCAATCATACTTTTGCTATAATCTAATCCGGTATAATTTTGATTGTTTTCTTGAAATCGTTTAGCTAAATTTCCAGTACCGCTTCCTATTTCCAGTACAGTTTTACAATTGTATTCTTGAATTAATGTGTTGTAAAAGTTATATTCTTCATCATAGTCGACAAAGGTCTGATACATGGCGTCATATATAGTGGCCATTTTTCCATCGTATAAGGTAGCCATATGCTTCTAATTTGAGTTGATTAGTTACTAAGAGCGATGTTGCTAAAATGAGTTAACTGTTGCAGTTCAGATTAATAACCTTTAAATTTAGGGAAAATTATGATATAAAAAAAGGGCTATCCAATGGATAGCCCTTTTAAAAATTATTTTAAATAATTAGAATTTATAGTTCAACGATAAATTGAACATAGTTCCTAATTGGCTAAAGTGATACCCATCATACGTCATTTGAGAATAACGTTGGTTAAAAGTAATCAAGTTAGATTGATTTTTTACTTGTGCTGGATCATTTAAGAGTGCAGTACCAGCAGCGTTTTCAGCTTTGAATTCCCATTCTGGTAAAACGTTTAACAAGTTGTTTACATTTAATGATAGTGTAAGTTTCTCAGTTGCAGAAAATGTAACTCCTAAATCAGTAACGATTTTAGGAATAAATTCTGTTCTTAAGTCAGAACTTAGACCAGCTTGGTTAAATGTAGTTTTTCCAAAGTAAGTATTGTTAAGAGAAAAACCGAATTTTCCAACTTCGTAGTTAGATCCTAAAATCCATTTAGTAACAGGTCTTGAAGTAAACATCAAAGATTCAAGTGTTTGACCAAAGTTATCACTCTTTACTGGAGAAATTCTTTCGTTTTGAAACGTTACGTTTCCAGATAAATTGAATCCTAATTTTCCTTCACCTAATTCGATGTTACTGTAATTTGCAACTACATCTAATCCAGAAGTTCTAGAATCGAATGAGTTTTCAAACCAAGCTACATCACCAAATGGAGTTTCTTTAATGTCTCCCAAGATGATTCTATCTTCTACTTTGATGTTGTAATAATCTACAGTGAAATTAAAGTTTCTAGATGGTTTAACACCTATTCCAACAGTAACGTTTGTTGATTTTTCAGCATCCAATTTTGGAACACCTATTAAACGAGCTTGAGGAGAAACGTTATTAATAATACCACTTACTTGAATTCCTTCTCCAGGAACGAAAGAGTATTGTGATTTTTGAGTGTAAATTTGGTGTAATGTAGGGGCTCTGAATCCAGTAGAAACTGATCCTCTAAGTGTTACTTTATCTTCTGCAAAT
This sequence comes from Flavobacterium gillisiae, assembly GCF_900107635.1. GTDB lineage: Bacteria > Bacteroidota > Bacteroidia > Flavobacteriales > Flavobacteriaceae > Flavobacterium > Flavobacterium gillisiae. The sequence goes on along the minus strand of NZ_FNRD01000008.1, from coordinate 23,061 downwards.
TTATATCTAGAGCTTAACTTCCAAACAGTTGCTCCACCAAAATCGCTATAATCTTCATAACGAACTGTACCGTTGATTAAGAAATCTTCAGTTACGTCAAACGCAACATCAAAATATCCACCTAAGTTGTAACGGTTCCATTTTCCTGAATTTTCAGGTCTGTTTCCAGCAAATGAATCAGCTCCAATACCTTCCCATGATGATTGTTCACCTTCTATAACTTCAAAAGTTTCTGTTCTGATCTCTGAACCAAAACCAATACTGATTTTATCAGATAATATTTTAGAGATATCTAAGTTACCAACAACATGATTGAAAGATGTTCCTCCAGGTTTGAAAAAGATAGGGCTATTTTCTTGATATACATTTGCTCCGTTTCCGTCTTTGATATCTGATCTATTGTGCGAGTTATCTACATTATACGTTTGAGTGTTACCACCAACAGTAATACTTGCATCAGTGTTCCAACCGTTTTGAACCGCTTTGTAACCTAAAGTAGCATTATAGTCATTCAAGTCACCTGTAAAAGTAGGTACATACCCTTGGTAAGATGCTGCTGTTCCGTCTCCAAAGAAATCTTTTAAATAAGGAAAGTCAGACAGCGTTCTCCAGTATGGAGTTCTGTAGTTAGCAAATGAGTTTACTTTTTTGTAAACATAAGCAGCGTTATAATACATTTGAGTATTTTCTGATAAATCAAAACCTCCATTTACCAAGAATTTGGCTGCAGCAGTTTCAGGAGAACCATTAATATTTCCTGCATCTGGCATTTTTGCTAGAAATGATTGTACATCAGCGATATTAGCGCCAAAATCTGCAGCTTCTCCGGCAGCATCAACTGTACCAGGTCTGTTTGCTAAGCTTACTTTAGAGAAATCTAAAGTGTAGTTTATAAACCCTTTGTCTCCAACAGTTGATCCGTTGTTTAAGCTAACTCCTAACATTTCACCGTCACCTTCAGAAGTTACTCCACTTCTTAGTGTAACTGATCCACCATTAGTACTCTTTTTTAAGATGATATTCATTACCCCAGCAATGGCATCAGAACCGTATTGTGCAGATGCACCATCGCGAAGAATCTCTACTCTTTCGATAGCGTCAGTAGGTATAGCTGAGATGTCAGCACCTGTTTCACCACGTCCTGGAGACGTTTGCACATAAAGTAAAGAACTTAAGTTTTTACGTTTTCCGTTGATAAGGATTAAAGTTCTACTAGGTCCCATGTTTCTAATTTCATAAGGATCTAATAAAGAAGTCGCATCATTTACTGGTGTTTGTACCGTGTTAAAAGATGGAATCTTGTATTGTAAAGCTTTGTCAAATGATGCTTGTCCAGTTGAAGCTAAGTCTTTAGCAGAAATTACATCAATAGGAAGAGCAGTCGTGGTGTTACTCCTTTGAGCAGTTCTTGTCCCTGTTACAACAATCTCTTGTAATGCTTGTCCACCTTCTTCAGATAAAACAACATCAATTTTAGAACCAGTAGCAGCTCTTTCTACTTTGGCAAAACCAATGTAGCTAAAAACGATTGTAGCTCCTTCTTTTACTTTTATTTTGTAAGCACCGTCAATATCGGTAGAAACACCGTTATTAGTTCCTTTTTCGACGATGTTAACTCCTGGAAGCGCTGCTCCCGAATTGTCTTTTACTACTCCAGAAATTTCTTTTTGTGCAAAAAGAAAACTGACGTTTAGCAGTAAAAATAATAGTGTGATTTTTTTCATAAATAATTTAATTTGGTTTTTGTTTGGTTTAATTTCGGTGGCAAGATAGGAAATTTTTAACATATATTTAAGGAATCGTTAAGATTTACTTTAAAATATGTGTTATTCTTTTTATATTAATGATAATTTATTGGACTGATAATTTGTTATAATTTTTATTATTAGATATGTAAAAGTGTAAAATAAATTTTGCAATTACATTAATCTGTGGATTATGCTGTCTACGATTTATTATATATTATATTTGCACACTTTTTAAAATTAAATATTAAACTTGTAGCGATTAAACGTTATATGTAAAAGATACTATCATGAAAGCAGGAATTGTAGGATTACCGAACGTTGGGAAATCAACATTATTTAATTGTTTGTCAAATGCAAAAGCGCAAAGTGCAAATTTTCCTTTTTGTACTATTGAGCCTAATATAGGTGTCGTTAATGTACCAGATACAAGAATTGAAAAACTGGAAGAACTAGTTAAACCGGAACGCGTACAAATGGCAACAGTTGATATTGTTGACATCGCAGGTTTGGTTAAAGGGGCTAGTAAAGGGGAAGGTTTAGGAAATCAATTTCTAGGTAACATTAGAGAGTGTAATGCTATTATCCACGTACTTCGTTGTTTTGATAATGATAATATTGTTCATGTTGACGGGAATGTTAACCCAATTAGGGATAAAGAAACGATTGACATTGAGTTGCAGTTGAAAGATCTTGAGAATGTAGAAAAACGTCTAGAGAAAGTAAATCGCGCAGCTAAAACTGGTAATAAAGAAGCGCAAACAGAAAAAGCCCTTTTAGACCGTATCAGAGAGACATTGCTTCAAGCAAAATCAGCAAGAACGGTAACGCCTCAAAACAATGATGAAGAAGTTTTAATGGAGGGTTTTCAATTGATTACGGCAAAGCCAGTGTTGTATGTTTGTAATGTAGATGAAAATTCAGCGGTTAACGGCAATAAATATGTGGATCAAGTTCGTGAGTTAGTAAAAGACGAGGATGCAGAGGTTATTATTCTTTCTGTAGGAGCAGAGGCTGATATTACAGAATTGGAAAGTTATGAAGAGCGTCAAGTTTTTCTTGAAGATATGGGGTTAACTGAGCCAGGTGCTTCGGTTTTGATTAGAGCTGCTTATAAATTATTAAAGCAACAGACTTATTTTACTGCAGGTGTAAAAGAGGTTAGAGCTTGGACGATAGATGTTGGTTCAACTGCGCCACAGGCAGCAGGAGTGATTCATACTGATTTCGAAAAAGGATTTATTCGTGCCGAAGTGATTTCATATGAGGACTTTGTTCATTATGGTTCAGAAGCTAAGGCAAAAGAAGCAGGGAAATTTAAAGTAGAAGGAAAAGAATATATCGTTAAAGACGGAGATGTAATGCATTTTAGATTTAACGTATAGACAGAATATACTTATGAATAATGACAAGCTGCTGGAGAAATTCAGCAGCTTTTTTTATTTCTCAAAGTTTTTAATTGATTGACCTTATGATTTAAGGTTGAATGTTGAATTTGTAGCCTTGTTTTTTAAATTTAGTGGTTCGATTTTAAATTGTAGCGGATTGGTAGGAACTTTTCGTCTTTTAAATAATTAGCTATTAGAAGTTGATTTGAAGGTTGTTTTTTAAACTATAGGACTTTTTGTATGTCATTGGAACATATTTTAAAAAGATAGGCGCAAATCGCTCGATCGAAGTAATGAATAAAGACTTGTATTGTGCTAGTGTCGGACTATAGATACTATTGAATATTTTAATTTTAAAAATGATTAAGGTTTGGTAACTATGTTTGGGATTTTGCTAAATTTTTGAAATGAAAGCAAAAGGCTGTCTGAGAAGAGGGGGTTATAGAAATGATGACAATGAAAAAACCCTTTAAACGTTATGTTTAAAGGGTTTTACTTATACTGGCGGAGAAAGAGGGACTTGTCAACCTCTGTCAAGTCTTAATTTTATTGACTTAGCGTTTGTTTTTCAAAATGAGTGCACCGAATTGTGCACCTTTAAATTTCACTCAATTTAGTACTCGTATTGATGACTCAAATTTAATCAATTTTATTGGAATTTGCACCATTGATTGGTTCAAAATATGGTATGGATAAGTACTATTTTACCAAATAATTATATGTTTAAGCTGTTCAATTTTTAAGCTTGTACAGTAACAAAAATTGACCTAGGTATTAAAGTTTTGTTCTGATTTTAGCATCCAATTTTTTAGGAATAGATTCCGTTTATCAACGATTAGTTCTTTATAAAATAAAAATCGTTTTCAATTGTATTGATTATATTTTCTGGGATATTTAATTCAGTGGCCGTTTTTTTCCAGAATACTGCTGTGTTCTGAACCTCATCAATAATTCCTTTAGGGTTTTTAACAGCAAATTCCTCTGCAATTGATAGGACATCATTCCAGTTTATATCCTGTCGTTTGCCATTAATCGATAATGCTCTTGAAATACTTGTAAAAGTAAGCAATGGGTTTAAGGCATACGTTATATCATACGCTGGGGAAAGATTCCAGCTATTTTTTTCTTTATCGTAGATGAAGCTGTGGTTCTTTAAATGGTCGTCTACGTTTTTGAAGACTACATTAAATATCATTCTTCTGAAGAGTTGCTGGATGTCTTTGTGTGGAACATCTAAACTAATGGAAAGTTTAAATAGATTTTCATAGGATGAATTATCAGGTTTTTTAAAATCCCAGCCTGTAAGACCCGATGCGGTAAGTACGTGTTGCTTTTGTCCTTTTTGTCTGTCGTATCGTGAGGTGGCAAAATGGGTGTCATCGATTAATTTTGAAGGCATCATGTCAATACCAGCCTCCAGAGCCATTAAATAATAGATGTATTCTACCTTTTCTTTATTATAACCCTGTGGTTCTTCCAAATGAAGTTTCACAATGTAATGGTTATACTCTTCAGAGAATATTTGGTCTCCCGCGACGATGGCACCGGTTTCCTTGTTTTCTGAAACTACTATTTTAGGTCTGACACCTCCTGCGGAAGTACCAATTTTAAATATGTTTAAAAGCGATAAATCACTCAGGTTGTTTGAAGTGGTTTCGTCTTTTAGATGTAAGACACGTTCAAGAACCTTCACCATTTCTTCAATATCAATTTTGGAGGTCATAGGTAGGTCTTTGACGGGACGGTATTCCAGCGCACCCATACCACGGTCGGCGACATAAGTTAATTGTTCTAAAGGTGTAATTTTAAATCCTTTTTCCTTAGCGTTGAACCATTCCTGGAAAATGATGTTCCCAAACATATCCGGCAGGGAATCGGCAATCATAGGAGGAAGACCTTTAAACGTTTCTCCTTCAAATTGGGTGAATACCTGTACTGGTTTTATTCTCTTAAACAGGAAAGGAAACATATTGGAATACTTGCCCGAATCTAAAAATTCAGGACTGTATTGGAAATAGCATTTACGTTGGTTGAAATCGTATCCTAATTTTCCTATCTCGGTATCGAAAGCGATGATTGATATGCTTTTATCTGCTGCCATAATTAGTACAATGAGATGTTATTATCGGTTTGATCTAGGGTATCGATAGCAAGAAAAATGGTTTCCAGGACATTAAAATGATTGGCTACTTTCAGTAGATTATCTAATGTGGCATTTTTGCCATTCTCAATATTCTGAATGGTGGTGCGGGAGATATCAAGCTCTTTGGCAAGTTCATCTCGGGATAAACCGTATTCCTTCCTTTTGTTTTTACAAAACGCTCCGATTTTGAGTTTAACCGATTTTATTGTGATTGGATCTAGCATAAAATAACCATTATATTAATCAAAATTAGTTAAATTTATTAAATATAACTATTATAATGGTAAAATATTTTTAAAGGGTAGTCGGGAGTTTAACCTATAATATGTAATTCTACCTGCTCTTGTTTCAGGCTAGTGTATTGGCAGAACTCTTGCACGGATACAAACTCCGTAGGGAGCTTGTTAAGCTCCTTTCTGATGTTTTGCAACAGTCTAATGCTTTGGCGATAACTCTTTCCTGTAATACGTTGTATGTCTTTAGGGTAGATACACAATCTCGTGGTTGCTGCTTTCATACTCTATCTATAGCTTTGATTGGGCTTTGGCTTACTTTAAAATTCTATTATCCAAACTTCTAAGTAAAATTAAACAAAAAAGTGCTTGTTTACTTAGGCTGAAATAAACTGCTGTATCTTTCCTCTAATAGTAGTTTGTATTTTTCTTTGAATGCTTCAGACAGGAATGAATTATTGATCCATTGTATTGCAATTGGTTTGTTTTTTTGGAATCGTTTTACTATTCCTTTTAGCTGTTTTTCGTTAAGGCCAAGGTTTGTTCCTAGTGTTTGGAAATGCTCCCATTTTAGTTTTTTCTTTTTTCCATCGAGCGTTAAGGCTAGTTCTTCGGTGTCTTCCGGGTTTACTATGGCCACGTTCAACAGATCATAGGCTGGAGCCAATGTCCAACTATCCCCTGTATTGATCATCGAGAAGTTCTTCAGGTGCATGTCGTTGTTTCCGGTCAGGTAGCTGAAAACTCCTAATTCCAAAAAGTATAGTTTGTCCAGTAAGGTGTTGTCTGAGAATTCGTTGATGGCTTTGCCTATTTTTTCCATCGAGCTTTTGTATTTGTCAAAAGCTTCCGTGATTTGGAACATGTCGAGCATGTGGATTTTTTCTCCAGTAGCTGTCCTATCAATGCGTTTGGTAATATAGGAAAGCTCGCCAGATTGTAGGCGGATCAAGCTTGATTTTACAGTGTTAATTCCAAAAGCTTCTGCAATGCGCATCGTTACATGTTCATTTGCGGGCATTTCAGGGAATTGTTCGGATGGCGGTTTGAAAATATAATTACCGCCCAAAGCACCTACCACGGTAAGACGTCCTTTATTCCCGTCCTGAATCGTGTCATTTACTATTGATAGTGATAATTTGGGTTGTACCCCAGGTACTGCTACGCTTCGCTCCACGACATTTAGCGCTAAGGCGGTCATTTGTTGTAGGGTATGTTCAAATGCAGGTTGGTGTTTTGTTCCAAAAAATGCTAAGCTACATTGCTCGTGAAAATCACCTTCAATTGTATCCTCTACTATCTGATAACAATATACGCATTTCTTACTCATTTTCATTTGATATTGGTTGAACACTAACGGCTCCGATACAATTTTGGCAGCAGGCCAAGAGTAATCCCATGCGGTCATTGGGATTGATTTTCCAGTTTTTGGATGCGATATCCAGGAGCCACCCTTCAGGAATTAGTCCTTCAAAAAAGGGGAATAATCGTTTGTCGGTATATGTTTTAGGACTTACTGGCATCGTAAACGTAATGAACTGCTTGGGATGTTTCTTTATGTATTGTTCTTCATACTGAAAGATATAGTCTCCTTCATCTGTTTCGGTGAGTATTCCCGCTAAGACGTCTTTATAATGTATTGCAGCCTTTCTCATTATTCTTTCTTTTCATTTTTGGATAATTCTCGTGCGTTAACCGGTGCGAGGGTATGCCCGAACATTCGGAGCACTTGATTTACCTTCTCGAGATTTAGATTTTCTTTGCCTTGTTCTATTTTTCGAATAACGGTCAGCGCCACTCCAGCACGTTCTGCAAATGCTTCTTGGGTAAGGTTTACTTCATTTCTTTTTTCTTTTACAAAGTCTGCTAGTGTTATCATAATTATATGCATTTACATCGAATTAGAGCAAATATATGAAATTATATGTAAAAGCATATAATTCACTTGCTAAAACACAATCTATATGTAATTGCATATAGAAATTTATAACTCGTAACGAACTCACAAGTGTCATTTATGTCGATTTATGCCATCTGTGTCTGATCGTGCCATCTGGTCGTCGAGGCCTTTTTAATGTGATTTAATTAGCTAAAATTTGTATTCAAATCAATTGAAAGGTGTTGCAACAGGATGACGATTGAATTCATTTTAAATTAATTTATAAACTTAAATTTTAGGAATTATGGCAAGACAGAAAGGCATAATTAAGTTGAAAGGTACTATTGGAGATATTACTTTTTACAAGACCCAAGACGGGCATTTGGCACGTGAAAAAGGAGGCATCGATGCCAGCAGAATCAAAAATGATCCTGCGTTTCAAAGAACGCGTGAGAACGGTTCTGAATTTGGAAGAGCCGGCAAGGCTGGGAAAATTTTAAGAACGGCTCTGAGAGTCTTACTTCTAAATTCTGCGGACGGTAGAGTGGTGAGTCGACTTACCCAAGCGATGGTAAAAGTGATCCAAGCGGATACGATTAGCGAGCGTGGGTTACGAAATGTAATTGATGGTGAGGCGGAATTGCTTATTGGTTTTGAGTTCAACATCAGAGGGAAACTGGGGACTAGTTTGTTTGCTCCCTATGTAGGGATAATCGACAGAGTATCTGGAGATATCAGCGTTGATTTGGATTCGTTTATTCCCGCTAATATGATTGCAGCTCCAGGAGGAACGACCCATTTCAAAGTTATTTCAGCTGGTGCTGAAATTGATTTTGAGGCAGAGACTTTCGTTTCTAAAAATTCTGAAACTGCTATTCTTCCATGGGATATGACAGCAACAGCGGCGATTAGTCATGTAAACCCGGTCACCCCAAACAGCACAAAACCGTTGTTTTTGGCTTTAGGTGTTGAGTTTTACCAACAAGTAAATGGCCAGATGTATCCCTTGAAAAACGGGTCTTACAACCCGTTAGCTTTGGTTAGCGTAAGCGGATTGTAAGATGATTTTGGTATTAACCAGAATCTATTTTCCTGAAGGAACGCAAGGGATGCTAGAATGGAACGGCACATTAGTTTGTTATACCATCGAATTGCCTTGGTTGGGAAATCAAAGGCGTATCTCTTGTATTCCGGAAGGAGAATATGTTTTGCAGAAGCGGTTTAGCCCAAAATTTAAATGGCACTTGCATTTGAGAAATGTTCCGGGAAGAGATTTAATCTTGATCCATCCCGCCAATGACGCCAAAAAAGAATTATTGGGCTGTATTGCTCCTGTAACGCAACATAGCGGAGTAGGAAAGGGCCGTTCCTCCCGAAAAGCGTTGGAAAAGCTGAAATCTATGGTTTACGCAGCTTTAGATCGTAATGAAATAGTGAAAATAAGTATTCAATCAGATTCCCAAAAGGGAATGATAAAGAAATAAATTATGAATGTAATAAAACGAGCGAAAGCTCCAACTCCTAAATTTTTTAGGATTTTGAGAGCCATTGGATTGGCTTTGTTGGCCATAAGCGGAAGTGTGATTGCGGCGCCGGTTGTTTTGCCTGTTGCTGTGGTAAGTATTGCAGGATATATTGCTGTTGCTGGAGGGGTTATTTCTGCTATCAGTCAGGTTACAGTTGATGAAGCAGCCCTGTCGAAGGCAGAACAAGAAATAATTCCAAAATCTAGAAGCGATGGAGACTAATCTTACTTTAAAATCAGGCACCATTTTAGGAACTTTGTTGAGTATTGCACCCAATATCCTTTCTGAAGATATTCTAAAAACTATTATCTTAGCCGTTGTTGGAGCGATAGTTAGTTTTCTGGTTTCACTTCTTTTAAAGCGGTTGACCAAAAATAAAAAATAAATTCAGTTTCATTAGATTCTGAAACAAGTTCAGAATAAATTCAGTTTTTGTGTGGTAACCTTTACTGAATTTTATAAGAAAGCCTAAATCGCAAGATTAGGCTTTTTTTTTGTTTACCGACAGTACCTAGACAAAATACATTTTTTTAGTTCATTAATCAGTTTTAGATTTTTCTCCAGATGTTCTTTTTGTAGTTCTAGCGCTTTGATTGCATCAATATCTTTCTGATGCTGCTCGAAGTCGTAAAGTAATTGATTTACTTTTTGGTCAAATTCGGTTTTGAAGTTTTTAATTCTGATAAATGGAATAACGGACCCAATAAGATGCTGATGCCAAAATTTCATTTGCCATAGGCTGTATGCTAACCATTAAATCATTTCGGCGTCCTCGTCAGATGAAAAAATGATCACATAACTATTGGTAAAAGGCTCTTTTTGCGGCTTGCCGCTGTTCATTCCTTTGTTGAGAATAAAGATTTGGTTTCCCTTGTAAATGGTTTCTTTCTGATGGGTTTTGATGATGAAGTTTGGCATGATTTCGGATTTTAGATTGTGTGCCTCGCTGCGCTCGGCACCCTAATATTTTAAAAGAAAAAGAAAAAAAAAGAAAGTCGTCTAAGAAGAGGAGGTTTCAAAAGGAGTCCAGTTTTTTTGAAAAAATACTATTCGCCGCGGCGAATGGAGATATTTTCAAAAACCCGGAGGGCTTGAACTTTACTTTTTGAAACCGGAGCTTACCTTTACTTTCTTTTTTTTATTTTTTTTCTTGTATCACAAAATATTCTCGTTACTGTTCTTCTTTTTGGGTCGTTCTTGTGAAATCGGCAATTAAACACCCCCAAGCACCGCAAGGAGCATAAAAAAGTGGTCTCGTCTTTTTAGACGAGAAGGAACTTTTTTATGCGGATGAGGAGCGCAGTGGCGGGGTTGCGGCAATCGAATAGCCACCCTAGACGCGGGAGTTAAGCGGAGGAGACCCTGATTTTCATCAGGGTAAACGGAGCGAAACGTAGCGGATAGGAGCGTGAAACGGCGGGGAAAAAATAAAACACTCCCGACTTTTTTTGGAGGGAAACCTTGATTTAGGGCAAAGTGAGGTTTTTCACCGAACGGAGCCAACCCCGATGGCTGTGCGAAGGAGCAACCGCTGAAAAGATAAGGGGCGACAGACATAATACTGCTGACTGCAGAGTAGCGTAGCGGAACGGAATGAAGCTGTATTGTGGCTGTAATAGCCCCGACGAACGCAGGAAGTGACCGTGTGGAGATGAGGAACGGAACGGCGCAAAAAAAAATAGCTGTCCCGCCTTTTCTTTTAGCGGGACTGCTATATTTTTTTGTGCGGTGTAGTGTCTGTGGAATGGAGGGAAACCCTAAAGAAAATCACGATAAAGACCCTGAAACGAGTTCAGGGTGAAGCGACTGGAACTGCCGAACGGAACAAAGGGAACGACCGTAGGGAGACCGCTTGATTGCCCGTGATATTTAACGGAAATGTTCTTTTTAATACAGAAATACTTCATTAATACAGAGAAATACGCTGCTATTCTCACGGTATTAAATAGTCTTCATAGTTAAAATATCCATTAATCTGTGTACATTTAGAATCAATTACTTAAATTTACACTATGTTAATGACAAGGCAAGACATATTATCTTTAAAAAATCTTTCAACAGTAAAGGACTTCGTTTCTGTTGATAGGATACCCGCTGCTTTTAAAAATGATTTTCAAAGATTCTTTTTTGGAAAAACTTTGGTGAAAGATAATGACACTCTTTTTGCTTACCCTCACGATATTAAGATGTGGGTTCGTTTTATATTCAATAAATATAAAGATTAATTCGTTAATGCTTCCCGACTACCTTCAACACTTTAATGAAGCCCTTCAAAAGTTCCAAGAGAAATTCCCAAGGGAAAAATGATCTCCTGAATTTAAAGATAGCTTAATCAATAATTATTCTTTTTATTCAGCAAGAATAGAGGATGATAAATTGCATTATGGCGATACGATAAAATTTTTAAACAATGAGTTGGTAAGGGTTGGTAAAATGACCGTTATTCTAATCTAAGATGGTTATTTTGTTTTAAATAACACACATTTTGATGTTAAATTGTTTTTGTGAATCGTTAAGAAAAGTGTAAAGTACGATGAGAAAAATGAGTATGATTTTATATAAAACGTACTCTCGTTTGGCTTTCTAAGGTAAAAAAATCCCCTGTTTGATAAACTATAATCACTCTGCTTTTATGCGTATTAGAGCATATCACAGTACTTATTTTATCTCAAAACCAGTTTGATAAGTTGTAAGGGTATCGTTCTTTAAGACATTCAAGTTTTGGTTTTGATATTTGATATCAGTTAGAAATTGCTCGTTTTGGAATACGGATGTTGTAAAAGTAAAATCATCTATTTCAATTCGATCGGTAGCAATTTGTAATTCTAACGATGCAATTAATCCAATTTCCTTTTTGATACTATAGAGGCCTGGTTCTAATTCGTTTGAATTGAAAGCACTGTTTTTCTCGATTTGGTATAATGGAAATAATACCATTTCATTGAATAGCTGGTTTGGTTTTACTTTCAACACTTTGTGCCGGTTAAACCAAATTTCAATTTGGCTTTTTGGTTTATCCAAGACCCCTGATATTACGGTGGCATTTAAATCTAAAATAGAAGTAATGCTACTATCTTTTAATTGATAATAGAAAAACGGATCCAACAGTAAGTCAGGCAGTAATCGTTTCTTTTTTAATGCGATTTCTGTCCATTGCTGATACCTATCAGCGTCCAATTGTACTTGTCTGATTTCTATTCCTTCTCCGAAAATATTGATTTTTAACTTAGGCACTGCAGAATTGAATTTTATTATAAATAACTGTTTAAACTAGCTTTCAATTTTGATATTATTTCTTCCTGCAATTCTTTAGGCTCTAACACTTTTACTTCTTTCCCCATTGACATTAGTTCCATTACAAAATCATAAGTAGGGCATAAATAGAGTTCAATTGTACATTTGGATTCATCTTCAGAAACTACTTTTTGGGTATGATGGAGCGGCAGAGATTTAATATAATTGGCTTGTGCATTGGACAGCTTTAAGATTATTTTTTGTGCTTCTTTCTCACTATTAATTATTCCGAAAGTATGTTTGAATTGTTCCTCGGTGTTAAAAGCTATTGGATAGATAAATTTAGTGTTCGATATTTCTAAGTTTGAAATGCGATCTAATCCAAAGTTTTTTACAACTCCATCAATAGGGTCTTGTGCTATCAAATACCATCGATTTCGAGCTTCTTTTAATGCTAGAGGAAAAACCGTTCTTTCTTTTGTTTCACCTTGAGAATCCCAATATTTCTCATAATTATACTGCACTTGCAATTGGTTTTTAATTGCATGCAGTAGACCATGCATATGCTCTGTTCCTAAAGGTTTTCTTTTTTCAATAATAAGATGATTTTGTAAATTTTTGGACAAATTTAAAGCACTTAAAATTTCAAAACTTTCCATTAAGCGTTCGCTCCTGTCATCATTCTCATCTTCAATTATTTCGTACCTATTTTGAGATCTATTACTTTTTATCTCAATGTTGTATAAGGAAAGAATTTCTTTTAAATCCCGTTGAAGTGTTCTTTTGGACATGGTGTATTTTTCTTCATCTAAGGCTGATTGTTGCGCTAAAAACGTTTGAATTTCCTCAAAACTAGCAGGGCCTTTACGAAGACGATTGATAACTAGAGAATAGCGTTTTATGAATTGTTTTTTGGACATGTCTTTTTATTTTAATCAAATTTACAGCTTTAGAGCGTCAAATGGTGTCGTTATGTCAATTAGTTTATTTTCCAGTCCACTTCACCCAAATCTAGTTCACCGTTCATATCAACCGTTAGCCATGACATACCTGCGAAAGCTTCGTTTAGCGTAATAGAGAATCCAGAAAGCGTGCTGTGTTCTAAATTTTTTTGTCCCTCGTTACTTAGTTTTGCTTTCAGTTTTTCGTGCTGTTCTTCCGTTAATGTAATTCGTAGTTCTTTCATAACACAATTTTTAAAGGTTTGGTTTTTTAAATGAGTTCTCAAACAAATTTTCTATCGCTTTGATTCCATCCGCATTGATATTACGAGCTCCAATACCAGCAAAATCAATGTTAGTTATTTTAGGGGCTGTTTCCAATGATTGAAATTGTTGTAAAGTATAATCCCAGATAAACCAAGATTTTTTCTTTTGGTCAAAAATGGTAATGGATTTGTGATTGTCCATAGCCATTTGAACGGCCCATCCTGTTCCACCAGCCACCATTTCTTTCCCCTTCACTTTTTTAATGGTAGTTATAGCGTAAATATGTTTGGCATTTTTTACGATAAACCAATTACGAGCCAATAACTTAAAGTATCGTTGATAGTTTAATTTTTGAAGCGTATGGTTAGCAACTTCTACATGCTCTATACCTTCTTGAAATTCAGCTTCGGTTAATTCGACTTTGTTTTTGCTGGTATGCGTTTTTGTTTTATAGGAATAAACATCAACAGCAACCCCAAAAGATTCAGCTATTTCTTCAAAACAGGTGTCCGCACCAATTGCGCCACCAGAACGGCATGTAAAATTTGAACGTGTTTTATTTATCATCATTTATTTGTTTGATGCAAAATAAGACTTTGATAGCGCCAATTCGTGACGTACCGTTTTAAATTTAAAAGATGATTATTAAACGGTAAACAACATGTAAGATAAGTGGACTTAGTCTCTTTTCAAAAATTAAAAACAATAGCTATTTTTTGCGACGATATTGGGTTTTTTGGATTAGAAAAATGTATTGATTTTAGAAGGGATTATTTGGATTTACTTTTTTTCCGCGTTATCGATATACTTTGAAATTTTGTCAAATACATGCATTTCTTCGGAAATAAAATCCTTAATCTTTTCAGAATAATTATCGATAATTTTTTTCTTCGAAGTTTCAGATAAAAGCTCGGCAATAATGTTATCGTCATTAAGGTTGTATAATTTTGTCGTATTGTATATTACGGAAGTTTTCCCTGGATTACCGGCTAAATTTAATTCTTTACAAATATCACTTCCTTTATATTTGGCGAGTAATTTAGGATTCAAAACTATTCCATGAAATGTAACAAAATTACTACTCGTTCCTATGTTATACTTATAGTAGAAATAAATACTTTCTTTTCCTTTTTCGTGAATTAGTAAAAAATTAAAATTCCCAGTAAAAAACTTATTATTTATTTTAACTTCCCATTTACTATTGTCAATTTTTGTTTTAACTGACTCTGCTAATTCATCCCAAAAATCAGCTAGTATATTGAGTTTTACATTTATAAAGTTATTATAAATTTCAGTAGACTCTAAATAATTATCTTTAATTAAGGTTGTTATTTCTTTTTTCATTTTAGCATTTGTTGTTTGGTGAGTTAATTTTTTTATTAAATAAATATATTGTTGAAGCACTTCTCTTAACATTGGGAATTTAACAGCTTCTTTTAAACAATTTTCTAACCATTCTAAAATATCTTTTTCATAAGACATTAAAAAGTAATCCTTATTTATTTCTAATTTTTTATTACTTTCTACATCAATTACTGTATTTATATCATTTGTTGAAGTAGAATCGTGACCATCTAAGGTTAGAAATATAATTGGTGCATTGGGATAAGCTTTACTGTAACGTACAAGTTGTTTCTTTTGTTCTTCGGCGTAGATTTTATTTTCAATAATTATTGCACCATTCACATTGTCTTTAACCACAACATCAATTCGTCCACCTTCTGAATAATCATCACTTATTTTACCAACATGTTCTTCAATTTTTACTTGACAACTCTTAATGTCTAGATTGAATCGATTTAAGATTAAGTTTTCTTCTTCTGACGGTTCTTTCTCAGCTGAGTTAGGTATAATTTGTTTGATAAATAACTCTAAAGGAATATTATCTAGGCCATGACTTCCATTAGGATCTAGTAAATGACCAATAATAGCTGAGTGTGTTTTTACCTCGTTGCTTTCCATTCCCATTACTGAGAAGATATTAAAGTTTTCACCTGTTATCTTTGCTAATTTATTGTAGCTATTTAGTAAAAAGCCAACTTGTTTTAATAAATTTTGATGTTTATCCATGTATTTTTTTATTTATTATAATTGTAATTGATTCAAACTACGACCTTGACAAAGCTAATTTTTGAGGGCGTAGGAAAGATTAATTTTATTTCAAAAGATCCAATTCATTGAAGAATCCTGTTACTTCCATTTCAAAAACATCCAATGGAATTTGATGCCCCATTTGGTTGTGAATTGAAATTTTAATGTCAGTATTTGGTAGTCTGTTTTCAGAGAGCCATCTTAAATTATCATTGGCTTTGATGATATCATCCTGACCACCTAATGCAAAATGTAGAAGCGATGCAGTATTTGAAGTATTTATCTTAGGAATGTTTAGAGGAACTGGTCTATGTGGCAAAGCCGGATTAAAGAGTAGTGCAGGGCATGTGATGGTGTTGGCAAAATAATAGCCCATAAAACCACCCATGCTGCTGCCAATTACAACATCAAATCGTTTCTCTTCATTTAGTTTTTTAAGTAAATCAAAAACATTAGGATTGTTGTGATAATCTAGGTCAGGTGCAATAACGGTTCCGAAACGTTCTAAAACGGATCGTTTTTGCGGATTTAGTTTGCTCTCGAGCCCGTGTAGGTATAAAATATTCATGTGTTGTTGATTTTCAGTTTTAAAATTCATCGTATAAGTTGTTTTTGAAATTTAATATAATTTCCGCTACTAACTCTTCTTTAGAAGTCACTTGGTCCGGCCAAAAGGTATTATAGTAGAAAAAGCGTAATTCTAAAACGTCTTCTTTTTCAAGGCACAAGAGGTCTATATATCGTTCATATCGTTCCCATGTAAAATAGTCTTCGTCATAATCTTCATTCGTTTTACCTAGTTCCTTTTGTTTCGTTGGAAATCCTTCAGCCTCGTAGCCTTGCGCTTCGCAATAATCTGATATGAGTTCTCTAATGTAGCCTTCTTGTACTTCAGCATATTTATCGTCGTCTATGGAATCTCCAGTGGAGTCCCACGATGGATGTGTTTCCAGTATTTTTTGCTTTATTTCCTCTACAGTCATCCGTTCTTATTTATTATGTAAAAATAGTGGGTTATAGCGCCAAAACGTGACGTTGTTAAATCGGTTATTTAAAATCATTCGTCTTTCTAACGGTTATTTTTAAAAGTAGCTGTAATTTAGAGGAACAAAGTTTTTATAAGAATTATTGACCACTAAAACTACCCTTTAATATATGAGAAAGCAAGTTATTATTCTAATTATTCTACTTTTTTCAAATGCTATTATTGGACAAAGTGTAAAGCAAAAAGACAGATACGGCAACGCCTTTGTTTATGTAGATGGTTTGACTTTGAAATCAAAAAACAAATATGGTAAGCCCCTTTATTATTATGATGGTCAAACCATTAGAATTAAAGATAGATACGGAGATAAAATATATTTTATGGATGGTAACACGGCTAAAATTAAAGATCGATACGGTGCTAAAATCTATTACTTTGACGGATTAACTATACGCGAAAAGGATAAATACGGGCAGGCTTTATATTTCATAGATGGTCAAACTCTTCGTGTTAAAGATCGGTATGGGTCGGCTGTTTATTATTTTGAGGGTTTACCAGAAAAATGGGTCCTAGTCTGTTTGATTAGATAAATTCTTTGCTTAGTAAATAAGAACTTTTGATTGCAACGACACCATTTGTCTTTGTTCACGGTTAATTTTGAAAAAAAAATAAAAATGGAAACTCAAAAGCTCTCGTTTAAAGACCGGTATAACCAAAAAATCAAAGAATATTTAGAAGCAGAAGAACTTATTGAATTAGCGTCGTCACAATTGCTTATCGTATGTGCTTTAAATAAAAAAAACTCAATAAATGAAGGTCATATAAGTAATGAAATGGAGTCACCAAAAAGCTCAAAAAGCAGTTGCGCTTTTAAAATAAATTTATTTTTGTTCAAATTAACAATAGAACGACGCAGTATCTGAATTCTGTGTGAAAATTTGAAAAAATAATTTGGTCTTGTTCAAAAAAGCAACGACCAAATATCGAAATATTTATAAGAAAGAAGTTCAATTGCATCATAACAATACTATTGACTTATTTCTATGCCACAGTAAATATGATGAACCAAGTACTAATTCTAACTATCTTATAAATTAAATATATTCTCGTTTTGTCGTAATCAATGTTTTAATCAAAAGCGTTTTGCAAAGCATTCGTTACCGGATTCAATTCTTGTTGCACATATTTAAGAACATGAGGCGATTCGGTCTTTAAGGTGCCATGTTCTCCATGCGTGACAATTCCCTCCCCTATAATTATTAGTTTTAGGATCCCGGTTTCTAAATCTTCCACTTCAATGTTTTTTGCTTCAAGTGTGTGGGTGTTTGTTGATGGTTCTAGTGTAATACGGTTCTTCATTATACGGTTCTTTTTAGTTAAGTACTTTAATATTTGATTTTTAAATTTATTTGTTGAATTTGCAAATTATTTTAATCAAGTAATAATCATTTGGTTTCAAGAGTTACGATGAACATAAAATTAGGGATATCAATGTTTGATCTCACTACTTTTTTAGATTACGATTCTGCAGTTAGTAGATTAAAATATTGGTCTGCTGTTAGCGGGATGATTTTACCTTTAGGATTCACCTCTGTTTTCATTTCAACGAGCATAATATCTCCCTGTCGCTTTAATTCTTTGATGTGTGGGATGACATTTTCATGAAAACGGAATGTACTGGCAATTGCTGCAAGGGGATCGTCTTTATATTCTTCTTCAATCCATAACCAATGTTCCTTGTTAGTCGAGGTACACCAACACTTCACGGCGAATAAATTGATGTCTAGTTTTAGTTCTAACAATCTGCCGTCTATTGTATAGGTTTCGTAAATGACATGGTAGTTTGTCTCTGGCAAAGAATCCCCGAAATGATCGTATTGTTTTCTTGTCACTTGTTTGCCTGCAACTTGTAATCTTGTAGCTCCAAGATTATTAATCATTTCAGTAATGTTGATGCTGTCGAAAACCATCCTTTTAAATCCCAATGATTCTATTTGGAAAGCCTCTTTAAACGAAAAAGCTTCTACCGAATCATAGTTGTTTAATAGATAGGAATGTAATTTATGCAATTCAGGAATTGAAGCGATATTTTTTAAATAGCGTTCTTGAAAACGTTCTTTATTAGTATAAATGCCTTTAAGGTATCGTAGTGCTTCCAGGCAAGTGCATTCACCCAATTGGTTTTTGTTTAATCTGTAGGTTAAATTATTTTTAAGATGAAAATAGGTTTCCATAGTGTTGTTTGTTTGAGCAGCAAAACTAAGGCAGTGTAACGACAAGAGATGTCGCGGTAATAATTATATTGGAATTACTTTATTAGAAATTATTGTTGCGAATTGACCATTAGAAAATGAATTCTTTTTAATTATAAATTGTTTGCAATTATCTTTATGGGTAGTAATTTTTATATGATTTGGAATGGTGAGTAGGGGATGTGAACGGTTTACGATTGTAGTTATCGAAGTATCGCTGATTGTTTTAGTAGATAAGGCTTACTTCACGTACTTATCAATCATATATTGTGTAATCGGTTTTAATGTTTTTTCATTTTCAGGGTGGAAACCTGGGGCATTAAAAAAATCAAGATGATCTCCATTTTTATAATACCATAAAATGGGTTTATTATGCTTAAAAAAAGTTGTTGTATCCGAGACCTCAATTTTTTTAAAAGTTAGCATATTTTCATTCATGGGCAGTTTGGAGTATAAATTTACAATGCCGAGTTCTTCAGTTTCACAGACAACCGCTTCATAATGGTCTTTTTGCCATTGCATACACGTTTTTTTTGTTAAAAACCAATATACGAAACCACCTAGGATAAAAATCAGAAGCATTGCGGGAATAATTTGCGGTGTCTGTAAAAATCGCATTTGTTTTTTCACCAAGAATGATTGTTGAATTATTCCATCATTCTCCATGTTGTTATTTATTGCAACTTTCTCTTCTCCGGTAACTTTGGGTACAACTGTACCTTCATGACTATCAATAAGATTAAGCTCTTTTTTAAAAGATTCTATTTTTGAAAATTTAAGGTAAGGTCTTGGATTAAAGCCAACCAATATTGCCGCAATATTCACCGCTTCAATATCAGTTAAATCTGTTTCTCCTTTAAAAAAGGTTTCTATAGGCCTGAATCTATCTGTTTGATCTTTTAATTTATTGGAACAATTTGGAACAAAATCAAATTGAAAAAAAGCAGAAAAGCTTTTTAAATCATCAGCGTTTGCATCATTTTTAAATAACTCGGCACACAATTTCCTCAATTTAGCGCGTGAAGGATTTAGCAAAAAACTGGAATGACTTCCCATTTTTTCTATCTCGTACTTCAATTTAATAGTTGCTTTATAATCTTCTAAAGTATTTTTCACCATAAGCTTAAAGGAATTTTTAGGAATTTTCAGGAATCCTTCGTCATACTGGGAATCATAGGAATTCCGTATCAATTTTACTTCAGAAGCATCATTACTTTGCCTCAGAATTAGTTGTTGTTCTATTTCGCGATAAGGACAAATGTACAAAACTACTTCTATAAAAGTGACGCTATACAGAACAGAATTTTTATTCCGGGAAGTATAATTAAACGGTTCTGTACTAGCTCACTTTACTTCCCGAAACCAAAACAAACTGTTCTCATTTTAATGGTTTAGCCAATATTAATTATTCGATTAAAGATATCGAACGGCCAAACCTATGTCCAATTTTTAACAATTACAATCATGAAAAAAATATTTTTTATAGCTGCTTTTGCAGTATCGGGCTTAGTTATGGTATCCTGTGATGCGGATGCTATTGATAGTACAACGGCGCAATCAAAGGAATTCGCAATTCAAAAAGAAAACCTAAAATCAATGGAAAGAGACAGTATTTCTGTTCTTAACACAAACACGGCTAGTGCAAGTGAAGATCCTGGTGATGAAATAATTATTATTACACCTCCAAAAAAGCCATAATAAAAAGCTTTAATTTACAATTAAATACTATTTTCGGGGAAAGAAACTTTATATGTTCCGTTCCCCGTTTTTTATTGTGCTGTTTTTGCTTTTAATTGTGTCTTGTCAAAAGAATGTAAAAACAGTTATTGATATTTCTACAAAACAAGATAGCCTAGAAAAGACTGAAGCTATTAATTACTCAGGCATAGGTGATTCTTATAATGTTGCTAATAAGCCAGATAGTGCTTTTTATTATTATAATAAGTCCAAAGAATTATTTGAAAATTTGGGGGACAGTTCTTACATTGCTTATAATCTACTCGGAATGGCACATATCCAACAGACCTATGGCGATTATTATAGCAGCGAAGAAACTTTGACCGAAGCTTTACCGTACATAAATAGTGATTTGCAATATCAAATGGCCGCAAATAATTTATTTGGGATTTCAGCAAAAGAAGTGAAAAATTACGATGACGCCGTTCGTTATTATACTACAATTTTAAAATCGGTAAAAGATTCTGTTTCTAGAATGGTAGCATTCAATAATATCGCTACGGTATATACGGAACAAAAAAAGTACAAAAAAGCCATTGCTCTTTTAGAGCCCATTTTAAAATCGGATGTTTTAGATACACTACAGAATAAGAAAGCTAGAATTATTGACAATCTGGGATTTGCATATTACAAAGACAATCAAATTCAAAAGGGACTAGTTTTAATGAACCAGGCTTTAGCAATCAGAACTAAAATTAATGACTCCTATGGTAGTATTAAAAGCTATTTGCATTTAGCGGATTTTTATCAAAATAGAGACTATCAAAAATCGAAGGAGAATGCATTGGAGGCTTATAAGGTAGCCACAAAGTATAAAAGTATAGATGAACGATTGGAAGCATTGGAACTCTTAATGTCTTACAATCTAGAAAGAGGGGTAAATGCTTATGCCGCATTGTTTGTAAATCTTAATGATAGCATTAAAACAGTACGAAACAATGCTAAAAATCAGTTTGCTAAAATTAAGTATGATTCCAGAGAAGCGACTTTGGAAAATATAAAATACAAGGGGCAAAGAGCAGAAACCCTTTTGCAACTTGAAACGCAAAAAAACGAAAAGTACTTGCTCAGTTTTGGATTCGTTGTACTACTTGGAGGAACCAGTTTCCTTATCCATTATTCTAGAAATAAAAGCAAACGAGAACTATTAGTAGCAAGTTACAATACCGAAACTCGAATTTCTAAGAAACTTCATGATGAACTCGCTAATGATGTTTTTTATACGATGACTTTTGCGGAAACCCAAGATTTACAAAACCCTATAAAAAAGGAAACGCTGTTAGACAATCTTGATAAAATATATGTTAGAACACGAGATTTCTCTAAGGAGAATAGTACGATAGAGACAGGAGAAAGTTTTGAACACAATCTCAAACAAATGCTCAGTAGTTATAAAAGTGACAGTGTCGAAGTTATTATAAAAAATGGAAATATAATAGATTGGTCAAAAGTTCAAAACGAAAAAAAGATAGCACTGCAAAGAGTATTGCAAGAGCTGATGGTCAATATGAAAAAATACAGCCAAGCCAATTTTGTGATAATTGGTTTTGATAGCGATCAAAATAATGTAAAAATTGACTATTCAGATAATGGAGTAGGCTTCACCGAAAAACTAATTTTAAAAAATGGACTCCAAAATGCGGAAAACCGTATTCAGGCAGTAAAAGGAATACTTACTTTTGATTCTCAAATTAATAAAGGTTTCAAAGCTAAAATTTTACTTCCTAAATAATACAACAATAATATGTTTACAAAAGTTTTAATTGCAGATGATATAGATTTTAATGATGTGGGTGCGGCTCAAATACTCAAGGAACTTGATGTTCCCGAAATTCAATATGCAAAATATTGTGATGAAGCTTTGTTAAAAATTAAAAAAGCACATATTGATGGTACTCCTTTTGAACTGCTAATTTCTGATTTATCTTTTAAAGAGGATCATCAGGTGAACAAACTCAATTCTGGTGAAGAATTAATAGCTGCAGTAAAACAGTTGTTCCCTAACATTAAGATTATTGTTTTTTCGATTGAAAACAGAGCACACCGTATCAAATTATTATTTGACGAGCTTAACATAGATGGCTATGTATTAAAAGGGAGAAACACCATATATGATCTTAAAAGAGCCATTCAAAAAGCGTACAATAATGAACCGGAAAATATTTCACCGGAATTGTTAAACTTGCTTCAAGACAAGACTACAAGTGAAATAGACAACTATGACGTGCAGTTGATTAGGCATCTCTCCCTTGGTCTATCGCAAGAGAAAATGGAAACGGTATTGAAACAAGAAGGCATTAGCCCCAATAGTATAAGTTCTATTGAAAAGCGGGTCAATAAGCTTAAAATTTATTTTAAGGCAAACAATACCGTACATCTTATCGCTATAGCTAAGGATTTAGGGATTATTTAACGAGCAAAACCTAACTCTTTTCAGAGCTTTTGGCATCATCAAATCCTTTTTTTATTTGCTAAGTTAGTATCAGATCCTCGCAAGGTTGCTAGTCTTGCTTTTATAGTACTATTTAGATCGAGCATAGAACTAGTTGGGTATTTCGGTCGGACCGTGCCACCCATTTCGGTTGAAATGGTGCCACTTTGAAAGATATTACAATAATACAAAAAGTTTGTTCAGTTTAA
>NZ_FNRD01000005.1 GCF_900107635.1 Flavobacterium gillisiae | reverse complement strand
TGGCACAAATCGAACCGGAATAGTGGCACAAATTGACCGAAATGGGTGGCACGGTCTAACCGAAATCAGTGGCACAAATCGAACCGAGATATCCAAATACTATAGGTAGTAATGAAAGTTGGCCAATGCAAAGGGGAAATAATAGCAATAGTGGTTATACAGAAAATAACTCGCCAAAAACTAAACCAAGTGAAAAATGGGTTTTTAAACCTGGTCTAGGTCCGGGTTTTGGAGTTCATAGACTTGCTGCAGCAAATGGAATAGTTGTTTCTGGAAGTTTAGACGGAAATGTAATTGCGCTAGATATGAGCTCAGGCAAACAACGATGGTTTTATAAAATTGAAGAAGATACTAACCAAAACTATTCAACTTTTTCATATCCAACTTTTTTAGGTAGTACTGTGTTTATCGGTACATTTGACCACGGTAATGATAGTTTCGATAAATATTTATACGCTATTGATATTGTGTCGGGGCAGAAAAAATGGAAATCTCAAATAATAGGAGGCGTAGAAGGAAGTCCAAAAGTTCATGATGGCAATATTTATTTTGGCAGTACTAAAGGATATTTATATTCAATTAATGCTGCAAATGGTCAGGAGAATTGGAAAGTTACTGTTGGGGATAAGTTTTTTTCAAGTGTTGCTATTAACTTAGACAACATAATTATAAGAAGTAAAAATTATGTATATAGTTTTAATATTTCTACGGGAGTCAAAAATTGGAGCAAGTATATAGGGTATTCGCCATTTTCATGTCCAGTGATAAATAACAATACTGTACTCGTTGTTGGCTTTAAGTCTTTATATGCTTTCGACATTAATTCAGGAGCTGAAAAATGGAGTTTTCAAACGGACAATAATAATTCATTTTCATACATTAATAGCCCAGCTGTGGCATATGGGACTGTCTATTTTGTAGATTTATCTAATACTTTGTATGCTGTTGATATTAATACAGGTGTTAGAAAGTGGAAATTTGCAGTGCAAAACAATAATGTTTCTGGTTCAGAGCCAGTTGTGGCTAATGGATTGGTATATTTTGGAGTAGATTACGAAGGCGTTTTTGCAATTGATGCATATACAGGTACGGAAAAGTGGAAATTTGAGGCTAATAACTGTTTGATTGACGACGAATTCGTAATATCTAATGGGATTTTATATTTTAATGATGGTGAAAATATAAAAGCGTTAAAATAATTTATTAAAAGAATTCAAAGATTTAAAGAAATATATAATAAATGAAGTCAATAATCTTAAGTTTAAATTTTTGAAAATCGGTAGTTCAACAGCTTTCAGAGATGAAGCCGTAAACGATTTCAATACATTTTTTATGGAAACCCCTAATTTCTGATTTGAAAGGAAAACACATGAGAAAATATTAATATGTTGATTCTGGATTTTATGTGGCAGATAGAATAAAATAGTAGAAGAGAATAGAACAAACACAATGACAATTGAAAAAGTGTAGACTGACAACATATTACTCATTTTGGGTTATCTACAATTGAATTGAAAGCACTATTTAGTAAATAGTGCTTTTTTATTAAGGTTATTTACGTTAAACAGTAAAAAGCTTACGTTAAATAATTCAAAAGAATTTAGACTTTTATTCAAACTACTTTTCGGGAAGAAAGTATCTTATATATAAAACTAAATTTTTTTAATTATGATTGAAACACAACAAAAAACTGACCCATTTGCTATTATTTCTTTTGCTGCAGGATTAGGTGGCTTTGTAATTTTACCAATTATTTTTGTGCCTGTAGGTTATATTGCTGCCATCGTTTCCTATTATCGTTTGAAAGATAATAAAGAAATGAAAGGAAGTACGTTAAGAATTATCGGTGGGATATTTACAACTTTAAATATTTTTTGGTTGATGTATCAATATAAAATTGGTTTTTTTAGCAATTAAAAGTGGAAACCAAATTTTCTCATTCGGGTATGTACTCTTGTAAAAAATCCAGTGCTATAAAAAACTCATAGGTGTAAAACCTATTTGAATCTCAATTACTAATAGCAAAGTCATTATATTATCTCTAACTAATTAAACCAGATTAAAATGAAGAAATATGTTTTTATAGTAGTCATTTTTTT
The DNA here is from genome assembly GCF_900107635.1 of Flavobacterium gillisiae. Classification (GTDB taxonomy): domain Bacteria; phylum Bacteroidota; class Bacteroidia; order Flavobacteriales; family Flavobacteriaceae; genus Flavobacterium; species Flavobacterium gillisiae. The sequence goes on along the minus strand of NZ_FNRD01000005.1, from coordinate 268,320 downwards.
ATTTTTTTTTTTTGTAGCCAAGACATCTTTAGAAGTTTATCGTGAAAGCGTTGTTACATCGGTTTCAAATTTACAATCTATAGAGCCTGAAGACACTACCGATGATTCTTACAATCAAAATGTACCTGAACTTAAGCATACTTGTATAGAATGTAGTGCTACTAAATTTGAGTCTAGTATGATATATTCAATTGGAGATGTATTGTCTGGTGGAAGAGAGTATTGGTGTTGTAATGGGATGAATGATAATATGCGATGTATCAATAACCGATATGATAAAGTTACTAGATACAAAAAAATGATGAAGAGTGAAGAAGATTATAAGAAAGAGCAATATTAAATTTATTGTAATAAAAATTATGGATAGTAAATTGACCAAGTTAAAAGAATTTGCAGATTTCTAAAGGAAGGAGTTATCGGTAAATCAAAAAACGACTTAACATCAAGACATGAGCAAAGACAATTCGGCTTGATAGTTTTTAAATTTTAAGAGTAAATACAGAAAGTTCAGATTAGCAATCACAAAAAAAACAAGGCGAAATCTAAAAATCTAATTAAGTAATAAAATCAAAAATAAAATAAAATGAAAAAAAAAAATGCAGCAATGTTTCTAATGATTAGTTCAATATTTTGGCTCTTGAATGATTTGTACTGGACTGTTAAACGTTTTACTGGTGATAGATGGGCCTATTAAAACCTATTCGAATTAACAATATCTACCTTAATGATTATTGTACCTGTATCATTTCTTATTTTGTCAATTGCTTTAATGAGCAGTAAGTCAAATACAAATGTGCGGACTATTGAAGAAAAACTATCGTCTTATGACGTGGCAGAAAATTTATCTATTGGTGATTGGTTGGTGAATTTTTTAATTACAATCATTTCGTTGGTGGGTATAATATTTATTATCGTTTGGGCAAATGATGACAAAAACAAAATAAGAAAGAATTGGGCGGTCGCTTACTTAATTTGGACAGGGATAATTTTTGTCATATCAATTTTTTTCTACGCAACAATTTTTGCGACTCTAATGGAACGATTTCAAAACTAGACTTTATTTACATGACGTCATAAAAAAGAATAATTTAGGAAACTCCTTCATAGAAAATCATTTACTTTAAATGGAAGAGTAATTCTTCAATGTGAGTATCATAAGGCAATATTTATTAAAATTGGAGTCCAGAAACCAATTAAAAAACGGGGTGTTACCGTATAACCAAAGTAGTAGGGAATTAATAATATAAATTATGGATATTTTAATAATAAGTGTAGTAATAGTAGGGGGGTTTTTGATATTTGCCGCAATGAAAAAAGGTTCGGTAAAAATGAAAAAGCCAAGTAGAATAAAATCATTTTCAACAACAAGTCCTTTAGACAAATCGATGAAAACTATAATTCAATTTGCGCAGTCAAATGGTTACAAGGTTGATGATTTTAATGAAACTAATGGTATTATCGTTTTAAGCGACTCCGCCTCCTTGACAAGTTATGGATATATCTATCCTGTCTATTTAATAACTCAATCCGATAACTCATTACTTATTGAAATTGGGATAAAAAGTAAATCCACGCAATTGATTGGGCTTGACGCTCCTCACGAAAGATGCTGTAATGGAATTAGAACAGCGATTTATGCATCATCCTAATAAAAAAGGATAGTATTAATCCAAACTAAATAAGACAACAAAAATATTAACACCTAAAATAATTTATAATGAAAAAAATCTTATACAGCCTTTTATTTTGTATTTCATTAATATCCTGTAATGAAGGGGGTTCGAAAGACAAATTAGTTTCAAAAGTAAGAAGTGATATTAACGTAGAACTTCAGAAAAGAGCCTCTAGCAATGGAATTAGCCTTTCAATAAATAGCTTTGACTTGATGCATAAAAATGGTAAAGAATATTCAGGCGTTCTAAAAACAATAGAAGGAGGACAAGAGTATACTTATCAAGTTGATGTTACTGCTGATGAACATTCTTATATGTGGAAAATTGTAGAATAAAAGCAACCTCTTAGAAGGAAGTAGATAAGAAAATTAATTAATATGAGAAGAAGAATACATACAGTTACGAATTTATTGCTAATGGTATTATTTCTATTTATTGTAATAGCTTGTAAGGACAATAAATCAAAATTTACTGATAATCAAGTTGTTGCGAATAACAATATGGGTAATACCTTTGACGAAAATGAAAATAAAGAAGAGCAATTTGACATCATCAAATACCTTAGGGGAAATGCATTTACTTTAAATGGAAATGGAAGAGTAAACTTTAATGTTGTTTCATCTGGAGTTGGAAATATTATGATAAGCGGAAATGGAAATACACTTACAGGAACAATTGTAATACTTAATAATTCTTCTTTTAAAGTTAGAAGTTTAGTTGCTACTGGCGGTAATTATGATGCTTCAAATAATAGTGATTCATTTGGTACACTCTATATTAATTTTAACGGAGATATAAGAGGAACATTGATGGATGGGAGAGGGAATTCTAGTACTGTTTTATTAAAGTTGATGAGATAATAATAAGGTTTTTATAGTAAATGAGAAGTATAGAAATAACTATTTGTTTCTTCTTACTCACAATGAGATATATTATTAAATAACGCTGATAATTGTAAAAATTAAATTCATGAAAAAAAATGCTTTATTTATAATAATAATTTTGTTTTGTCTGAATTCTTATAGTCAGACGAGCTTTGACGGTTTTTATGAAAAAGGACTAGAAAATTATAGTAATCGTAATTATAGAGAAGCAATAGCTAATTACAACAAAGCAATTGAATTAAAGCCAAAATATTTAAATGTGTTTGGAATGGCAGATGCGTTTGCAATGAGAGGAGTATCAAAACATATGCTTCAAGATTATACAGGAGGAATAGCTGATTACACTAACGCAATTCAATTAGAACCTACAGATGCTCGCAATTATAGCTTGAGAGGAATGTCAAAAATAAAATTAAAACAAATTAACAGTGCTTGTTTAAATTTTTACTCAATTTCGTAAATTAGGAAGAACATAAGAGAATAACCTTATAAGAAGTACTGTAATTAAATTATTGATAAAATAATATATCTAAGTTGAGCCATAATGGAACGCTTTTTTAGTGGATTTAAAAATAGCATTATAAATAGGTTTTGGACGTTTACGAGATTAATAAAAATTATGAATAAATATGAAAAAATTAAAAAGTATTTTGGGACTATTTCTATTTATGGCAATAGTCGGGTGTAACGAACAAAAAAAAACGTGTATCTGCACAACTACATACTCTGGTGAAGGCTCTGAATATTATAAGGATGAAACATTGACTATTGAATCATATAACGGATGCTCCAATGAGGACACTACAGTTTCTGATGGGGAATTGACTATCAGATTGCGTTGCACGGAAAAATAATTTTTAATGAAAGCAAACAATGGAAGAAAAATTAAAAAAATTAAATGAATTAGCTGAATTACAAAAATCTGGCACGATAACTCAAGAAGAATTTGATACATTGAAATATGAACTTCTTAATCCTATAGCTAATTTTATTGAAGAACCAAAACTTGAGAAAACAGACAAATTACTCGATTTGGAAGTAATTAAAACTGATGAATTCCAAAATATAAAATCAAAAAATTTTATTTCAAGACCAAAAGAAAAAAGGAATATTTCATACAAAACAGTTGGCTTTTCCCTTTTGGGAGTAGGTGTATTAATCACTTTATTTTTTATTTTTATTTCAAGGAATAAAACGTTGGTTCCTTTTCTTAAAGCTAATGGAAAATATATTTTTGTTGATTCATTGACAATGAAACCACAAAATAATGATGAATATGATAATCTAGACTTCTATTCTGACGGTTTGGCTCGTTTTGAACGGAATAATGCGACAGGATATATTGATAATTCTGGAGCTATTGCTTTTACAATACCGAAGGAATTTTATTCACATAATTTTTCGAATGAGGTTGCGATACTTAGTCGTTTAGGAGGACAAGAATATTACTTAATAAATAAAGAAGGAATTATTGTATCAAAAAATTATAAAGATATTGATGGTTTTTCAAAAGATAATAATCTGTCCGTAGTTAAAAACGAGGTGGATTCTGATGAGAAATTTGGATTCATCGACAACACGGGTAAAGAGATAGTGCCATTAATATATGATTTTGCAAACTCATTCAGTGAAAATCTTGCTGCAGTGGGTGTCGGAAAAACAGTGATTAGAGTTGATGATGGGTTGCGAATTTTTAAAGGAAAATACGGGTTTATTGATAGAACAGGGAAAGTAGTTATTCCTATGATTTATGATGAAGTTGGTTATTTTTCAGAAGGATTAGTACGAGTAAAATTAAATGGAAAATTCGGATATGTTAATAAAGAAGGAAAAATTGTTATTCCTTTGGAATATTTTGATTGTTCAGATTTTTCAGATGGGTTAGCTAGAGTATGGCAAGAAAAGTATGGGAAAACGGGATATATCGACCATTCAGGAAAGCAAGTAATGGGGTTTAATTTTAGTGGTGCGAGAGATTTTTTAGACGGTCTAGCTGTTATTCAATTAGGTGAAAATAAATGGGGGTTCATCGATAAAACCGAATCTATTATATCTAGCACAAAATTTGATGCTGTAGGGTCTTTTTTCAGTGGCGGGCTGGCCACAGTAGGGCTAGGTGATTGTTGTGATAGAATTGGTGAATTAATGGCGGCAAAATATGGGTTTATTGACAAATCGGGTGAGGTGGTAATTCCAATAAAGTATTCATCTGCATACGGTTTTTATCCCAACGGCTTTGCAATTGTTGCAATGGAAGGCAATATCGAAGATGGTCAATCCTTTTACATTGACAAAAAAGGACGCGAGTATAGAGAAAAATAAAGTTAAGGTTGGCACAAGCTTCTAATAGAATGAATATTTGCTATATGTAAAGACAAAAGACTAATAAGTTAATATAAAAGAATTATGAGAAAGAGTATTTTTTTTATTATTCTCATATTGAGTAGTACTGCAATAAAAGCACAAAAAATTCAATCAGGTAGTTATAATACAACTGCTCATATTACAAGTAACGGTCTTATTCAAAATAAGAGCTATCAAACGGTTGGTTACTTTAAAAGTAACGGAGCCATTCAAGATAAAAATTATAGCACCATTGGTTATATTAGAGAGAAAGGTGTTATTCAGAATAAAAACTATCAAACTGTTGGTTGTATCAAAGAAGATGGCACGGTACAAAATAACAAGTATAAAACCTTAGGTTATATCAAAGAAGATGGCACAGTACAAAATAGTAGTTATAGTACTATTGGATATGGTAGAGGTGTACAAAAAGTATGGGTTGCGATTGTCTTTTTCTTTTTTGATTTCGAAAATTAATTAAATAAAAAGTTTATGGAAAGTAAATTAGAAAAGTTAAAAGAATTAGTTGAATTACGAAAATCTCGAACTCTCAACTCAAGAAGAGTTTAGTTATTTGAAAGAGCGTTTACTAAATACTAAAAATGAGTTTAGTATAGAACCATTGCCAAATGTGGTAAAGGCTGCACCTATTGTGCTTGAAACTGTAATTAATCCAGCCAATATCATTGCAGCAGGTAAGGACATGAAAAACATAGTCAATGTAGTCTTATACATGACTATCCTTATCATTATGGTTGCGATTTTTGCATATAAGATATTATTTCTAGTAGAGAACTATGTCTATGTTTACAGTTTTTTTGGGATTGTCAACTTAGTAATTTATATTTACATTCTCTCTAGAATTTATTCAGCTGGTGATAATTTAGTTAAATCAGTGAGATAATAATTAAAAATCATATAATGAATGGCCAACTAAAGTTAGCGATTTGTTATATCTACGATATAAATATACAATGATATTTTAAAGTTTTGAGTGGTATTCGATTAGGTAGCGAATACAAGATGATGCACTTCCACCATACTTGCTTTTTTTTGCCAATTGATTTAGTTTTTCCTTTAGTTTTGGTGATATTCTAATTGTAAGTACTTCGGTATTTTCGGTATTGGGAAGTTTCGCCATGACATTTGTATTTGTATATAAATATGTCGGTTTCAATTGAACTTCACCTAAGTACTAATTATAGATATCTAAATAGGTACCATTTTGTATTACCACGACACCCTTGAGAGTGTATGGACATTGCATAAAGTGTCGTTTTTATATCCATTTGAGTGCTAGCGGAGGGAGGGGTGTTCAACATGCCGTCAGATATTGTAATATTATCAGTGTCTCTACGTATTCTGCCTTATATTAGGGTTGAAATGGATAGCGTATATACAAGTGCTCGGATGTGTGAAAATTATTTTTCTAAAAATTTTGGAGAATATTTTAGTATGCAATATGTCTAGGGACATATAATTTAGACAGTTTATATTTTAAGCTTTATTAAACTCTCCAGCAACTCAGACCTTTTGTAGTATCTACGATTACCAATTCCATAAGCAGTTACTTTTCCTTTTTTAGTCCAGTGCCAAAGTGTACTACTATCAATCTTCAATAATTTATAAGTCTCTTCTCTAGTCAATAACTCATCTGGCTTTTCTTTAGCTTGGTTTTTTCTAAACTCTTCCAATTGTGTTTTAACCACTCGCTCTATTAATTGCTCCAATTCCTTTAGAGATAAATTGTGTAACATGATTGCGTTTTCCATTTTTTAATAAATTTAGTGAATATTAATTTCAGCATAATGAGGAAAACCGTATAGAGATTTGATGCCCAATTATATTATTGCGTACAATGAAGGGTATGTATGAAGTTCGAAAAAAATAGGTTTTCTTGAAGTGTAATAAGATAGTTTATTAAGTAAAAGAGAAATAAGAAAAACTAATTTTTACGTTTCTGGCGGGACTTGTAATTTTTTTGCAAATATTTGGGTGCGTAAAAGCGTTTTTTATTGAATATTTTATAGGTTAAATTTTATTACATTTGAGCTTTAAGCAAAATCTACATAAAGATTTTTAATAACAAAATAACAATTCAAAAGTCAATGGGCGCCACTCAAATAGAAAAGAATCTTGATGAATTAGTAAAATCGATTGATAAAGAAAACTTTATCTACGATTTGTTGGTGGCCTATGGTATCTCTAAGACTACGGTTACTCGATTAAAGAAAGGAGACTTCAACTTATCTAAAGTTGAAGGAGAGGTTTTATACAAAAAGAAAGTACTTTTTAAAGAAGTAGCTTCAGATAAACTACTAACCACTATTGATGATTTAACCAAAAGCGAAGAAAGCTTAAAACACAATCCACGTTTTGTAATTGTAACCGATTATAAAACATTATTGGCCAAAGATATTCGTACTGGAATTACTTTAGATACACCAATAAAAGAATTAAACAAACGATACGATTTCTTTTTACCATGGGCGGGTCAAGAAAAATACCAATCCAAGAACGAAAATCATGCTGACCGCAAAGCCTCGTATGAAATGGCCAAGCTGTATGATATTTTGGTACATGAAAACCCAACTATTTATGATGATGGTGGCCACAACCTCAACATATTTCTTTCTCGTCTGTTGTTTTGTTTCTTTGCTGAGGATACCAATATATTCCCGATTGAAGGAATGTTTACCGATGCACTGGCACAACATACCAAGCCAGATGGAACAGATACCCATACCTTTTTAAACCGTCTGTTTACTGTCTTAAATAGAGAGAATAATAGTAAAGAACCAGATTTCCTACAAGCGTTTCCGTATGTAAACGGGGGGCTGTTTAGAGACGATATTCAATCGCCTGTATTTTCATCTAAGGCCAGAAAGATAATTATTGAATGTGGAAACCTTGATTGGAGTGAAATCAATCCAGATATATTTGGTTCCATGATTCAAGCCGTTGTAAACCCAGAATACCGTAGTGGTTTAGGAATGCACTATACTTCGGTACCTAATATCATGAAGGTAATTGAACCTTTGTTTCTAAACGAAATAAAGGAAGAATTTGAAAAAAGCAAAGGAAATGTAAACAAATTAAGGAAACTGATTTATAGAATTTCAAAAATAAAATGTTTTGACCCTGCCTGTGGTAGCGGTAACTTTTTGATTATTGCATATAAAGAAATTAGACGTTTAGAGATAGAAATACTAAACCATTTAATTGAGATTCAATCGCAACAAAGTATCTTATTTACAGAGATAAAACTTTCTCAGTTTTACGGTATCGAGTTAGATGATTTTGCACACGAAATGGCGATTTTGTCCCTTTGGTTAGCAGAACACCAAATGAACAAAGAGTTTGTAGAGGAGTTGCACGGTTTGGGTAAAGCCAAGCCTATTTTACCATTAAAAGAAGCGGGGAATATTATACAAGGTAATGCGACTCGTTTAGATTGGAAAACAGTCTGTCCGATAGATTTAGCCGATGAGGTTTATATATTGGGTAATCCACCCTATTTAGGCTATAGCAGGCAAGATGCTGAACAAAAGGCAGACATGTCTATTGTATGCTCAAAAATGGTAGACTATAAAAAGCTGGATTATATTGCATGTTGGTTTGTTAAAGGGGCTGATTATATAAGAAATAACAATAGTAAATTTTCATTTGTAACTACAAATTCAATTACACAAGGAGAGCAAGTAGCTCTTTTGTGGCCGTTCATATTTTCTAAAGAAATTGAAATCTCTTTTGCTTACCAATCTTTTAAATGGACAAATAATGCGAAAGGAAATGCGGGTGTAAGTGTTGTGATTATTGGTTTAGCAAATAAGTTCAGTGATGAAAAATATTTATTTAATAATGGTTTGTTAAAAAAGACTAAGAATATTAACGGGTATTTAATTGAAGGCTCCAATGTTTTTATAAATCAAACTAACAAACCAATCTCGAAATTGCCTCAAATGATTAAAGGTAGTTCTCCTGGAGATAATGGTAATTTATTACTAGATGAAGAAGAAAAAAATAAGATTATTACAGAAAACCCTGAATATCATAAATTTATAAAAAAATATATAGGCGCTAGAGAATTCATGAATGGCTTTTTAAGGTATTGCATTTTGATTGAAGATAAGTATTTGGAGGAAATTAAAAACTTCAAACCCTTTGTAGATAGGCTAGAAAAAGTTAGGGAATTTAGGCTTGCCAGTAAAAAAGAATCCACTGTTAAAAAAGCATCATTTCCAAATCAATTTGATGAAATGAAGTACAAAGATTCAGATTGTATTTTAATTCCTCAAACGGGTTCAGAAAGAAGAAAGTATTTACCTGTTGGTTTTTATGATAATACTTATGTTATTTCTAATGCAGCTAGAGTTGTCTATGATGCTGAACCATGGCTATTTGGCATGTTATCATCTAAAATGCACATCGTTTGGGTAAAAGCAGTGGCAGGAAGGTTAAAGATGGATATGCAATATTCTAATACATTATGTTATAATACCTTTCCTTTTCCTGAAATTTCTGACAAACAAAAAGAAACCATCAACTTACATGTTTTTGCCGTTTTAGATGAAAGAGCAAAACATCCAACGAAAACTTTAGCGCAGTTGTATGACCCAGAGAAAATGCCAAAAGGGCTAAAAGAGGCACACCATGAGTTAGATTTGGCCATTGAGCGTTGTTATCGCTTGAAACCATTTGAGAATGATACCGAGCGTTTAGAGTATCTGTTTAAGTTATATGAAGAAATGACGACCAAGAACAATTTGTTTGTAAAAGAAAAGAAAACCAAGAAAGCTAAATAATATGCCAGATATAGTACACGTTAGTTACAATCAAACAGGGAAAAGCAAGCGCACCAATGAATATGGAATGCGAGAAATGCAGGCCAGAGCATTTGAAGCTCGTACGGCTCAATATTTACTAATTAAAGCACCGCCTGCCTCTGGAAAGTCAAGAGCTTTGATGTTTATTGGTTTAGATAAGTTAATCAAACAAGGATTAAGAAAAGTAATTGTGGCCGTTCCAGAGCGTAGTATTGGTAGTTCGTTTAGTAAAACGGAATTAACCAAATACGGTTTTTATGCTGATTGGAACCCAAACCCTAAATATAATCTTTGTACGGCAACTGGAGAAAAAAGCAAAGTAACCGCCTTCATGAACTTTCTAGCAAGTGAGGAAAAGATATTGATTTGTACGCATGCAACCTTGCGTTTTGCCTTTGACGCAATAGATGAAAAAGCTTTAAATGATGTGGTTCTGGCCATTGATGAGTTCCACCACGTTTCGGTTGATGGAGAAAATCGTTTAGGCGCAGTATTACAATCTGTAATGGATAAATCAACCGCACATGTGGTGGCCATGACAGGTTCCTATTTTAGAGGCGATAGTGTTCCAGTACTTTTGCCAGAGGTGGAAGAGAAATTCATAAAAGTAACCTACAATTATTACGAGCAATTGAATGGATACGAATACTTAAAATCATTGGGTATTGGATATCATTTTTACCAAGGAAAGTATACCTCAGCAATCGATGAGGTATTGGATGAAAGTAAAAAAACAATAGTTCACATTCCAAGTGTAAATGCAGGGGAATCGACTAAAGATAAATATGAAGAAGTAAGCCGTATTATTGAAAGCTTAGGAGAATTAGATTATCAAGACCCAGATACAGGAGTTCTGTTTGTCATAAGCAAAAAGACAGGTAGAACCTTGAAAGTTGCTGATTTAGTCAATGATACTCAAAAAGAAAGAGACAAGATTCAAGGCTATTTAAGAGATGTAAAAAGTGCTGATGATATTGATGTTATCATTGCATTAGGAATGGCTAAGGAGGGCTTTGACTGGCCTTATTGCGAGCATGCCTTAACGGTAGGATATAGAGGTTCTTTGACTGAGATTATACAAATTATAGGTCGAGCGACCAGAGACAGTGATAATAAATCTCATGCTCAGTTTACCAACCTTATAGCCCAACCCGATGCAGAAGATGGTGAAGTAAAATTATCGGTTAATAATATGCTAAAAGCTATTACAGCCTCGTTATTAATGGAACAAGTTTTGGCACCCAATTTTAAATTTAAACCTAAATTCCCAGACGAAGACGAAAATGATGATGAATCAGAAGACGATGATGATACTATAAGAATCAATGGTTTTAAGAAGCCATCATCAAAAAGGGTAAAGAATATAATAGAATCAGATATTAATGATTTAAAAGCTACTATCCTGCAAAATGATACGATGATTAAAGCTTTGCCTGGAAATGTTGACCCTGAAGTGATTAATAAAGTTTTAATTCCTAAAATCATTAGAGAAACCTATCCTGATTTAACGGATGAAGAAGTAGAGCAAGTTCGTCAACATGTGGTGGTCGATTCAGTTATAAAAAATAGTACCATTGAGACCCAAGGCGACAAGCGTTTTATTCGAATGGCCGATAGTTTTGTAAATATTGATGATATACATATTGACTTGATAGACAGTATCAATCCGTTTCAAAAAGCATTTGAGATACTATCTAAATCAGTAACAGCATCTGTATTCAGAGCTATTCAAGAAACCATTGAAGCCACCCGAATTCAAGTGGAAGAATCGGAGGCTATCGAGAAATGGCCAACGATAAAAGAATGGATTAAAAGAACAGGAACACAACCCAGAATTGATGCTTTAGACCCTAAAGAAAAGAGAATGGCAGAAATCATTATTTATCTGAAGGAACAAAAGCGTAAAGCCACGGCAAATGGATAAGAAAAAATTAACATTAGACGATATTTTTAACGATGATGAATTAGGAATTTTAGACACCAAAGCTAAAGTTTCTAATATCAAATCTGAGAACGACCGCTTAATTGATTCGTTCCTAGAAGTTAATGCCTTTTTTGAAAAAAATAATAGAGAACCCAAAGCGGATGTTTTTATAGTAAATGAGCGTAGTTTGGGAGTTCGGTTGAAAGGATTTAGAAACTGTAGCTTAACCACAGAGATATTAAAGCCCTATGACACCCATAATTTATTGGATGAAATTAGTGTAGAAATTACTTCAGTTGATGATATTTTGAACGATGATGAATTAGGTATTTTAGATACCGATGAAGCATCTGAGATATTTAATATAAAAAACGTTCCAACTTCAGCAGAAAGAGCAGAAACCGATTTCACGGCCAGAAGGAAAGCAATGAAAGACAAAGATTTTGCGCCTTATGAGGCTAATTTCAAGGCAGTTCATAAAGATTTACGTGAAGGAAAAAGAAAACTTTCAGAGTTTAAAGATGTGGAACAAAACCTAGAAAAAGGGAAGTATTATATTTTAGATGGAATTCTTTTGTTTTTAGAGGAAGACGGTATTGAAGGAAGAAAATTAGGAGATGTAGTTCGAAAAGACGGTCGTACCAAAATTATTTTTGAAAATGGTACAGTAAGCAACATGTATTATCGTAGTTTATCTAAAGGACTATATAATAATGGTAGGATAGTTTCTAATACCGATTCTGAAGCAGAAAATGAACTCTTTAAAAATGCAAATATTTTAAATGAAGAGGATATAGAAACAGGTTGGATTTATGTTTTAAAATCAAAATCAACGAACCAATCTATTTCAGAGATTAAGGATTTACATAAAATAGGTTTTTCAAAACTTGATGTAAAAGCTAGAATAAAAAATGCGGCCAAGGAACCTACATACTTACTGGCTGAGGTAGAGATTGTTTCAACTTATAAATGTTACAGTGTGAATCCTCATAAGTTTGAACAGTTGCTACATCGTTTCTTTGCTGAGGTTTGTTTGAATGTGGACATACATGATAACCAAGGAAGGCGAATCACTCCTAGAGAATGGTTTGTTGTACCATTCGCAATCATTGATAAAGTAATTGATTTGATTTTGGATGAAACAATTGTGAAGTATAGATACGACCACGAAAATAAGGCAATTCTAGAAATACCATAAAGCCAAGACATGATTTTAGGCTATAAAATTATTTCAAAAAAGATATTTGCCAATTAATTATACAATTCTGAAAAATTACAAAACAAACGTTAGGATACAATAATGAAACAAACGACCAAAAAAATAATTGCACGAGAATTTCTATTTCTTCTGGGAACAACAGTGCTCTATTTATTACTTATATTGCCTTGGATATTTATTACTGAATCTAATCAAGAAAAAACATATAAAATTCAGCGTGAATTAGAATCAATGACTGAGATTGAAAAATTACCGTTTCGTCTTAAAGTTATCGTTAAAATCGCGGATGATTCTTCAGTTAGTACTTTACTTAATTATGCAGAGCTTGTCCCACTTTTAAAGTCTGAAGAAGTTACTGCGGAAAGTGTATATTTGGAGTTACTTAAAGACAAAAAAATAACTCTCACTAATCCTGAATTTAAAAGAGAAATAGAAAAAGATGTTGATTCTGAGAAATATCTCGAAAAGATAATAATTTTAGAAAAAGATGTTGAAGCTAGAAACAAACTATTTTTTAACCAAAGTGTAGACGATGAAGAGGCTATCGCTCTTGGAATTTTTATTTTTTCTGTACTTTTTCCGCTACGTTATTTAATTTATATAACCAAGTGGAGTATTAAACAGATAAAAGAATAGGGACTTAATTTCTCACAGTGTACCGTCGAATCCATTAGAGAAATACATATTTATTTGGAGAAAGAGATGAGGTACAAAGCCGTGAATTTTGGTGTGAATTTTTAAATTTACAAAACTGGTTAAAGTTTTCTTATTCCTTCTAAAAATCCTTGTACTACTTTCTTTGTGTTTTCAAAACCCTGTGATTTTTCATTATATGGTTCATTAAGATATAATCTTCTATTGATTTCAAGCATTATGGCTTGGACATTTTTGTTTTTTTGATAGTGTTCCATTGGTACTAGTGCTCCACTATAGGGTGTATCAATACCCAGTGAGTAACCTAAACCTTCAAAATATTTTTGGGAGAAATCTATTAACTTTTGAGGAGTATGAAAGTTATCTGTTCCTATATTATAGTCAGGAGTATCAATATCTTGTGACAGAGCTCTTTTCAAAGGAATTGAGGGGAATGAATGACAATCCACGACTATAGAGGTTTCAGACTGCTTTAATTCTTCTATTACCGCCTTATTTAGCTTATTATGGTGCGGGTAGTAAAAGTTTTCTAATGCATAGTCTCTAATTTGAGGAGTAACTTCTCTCATCACGTCACCATTGTCTAGTGTTTCATATAAAACACCCATTCCAAATTTTGCCATTTCTTCTTGACTATCATCTGTGAAGCGTTCAGGGTCACAAAAAATACGAGAGAAAGGTGCAATGATACTTATATCAGTTGTATTGCTAAATATTTCATCGGTATACCAATCTGTTAGTCTCACAATTTCGGTATTGATAATCTCGGTACTTACGACATAGCCTTGCAATGAAGGAATTGCGGTGGAGGAATGAGGAATATGTAGTATTAGTTTTTTCATTGGTTTATTTTATAAGTCAAAATTATGGTTTAATTCTTAACTTAATTTGAGGTGTAGGGTTCACAAATTTAGTTTGTTTTCTTTCAAATTCTAGGGTCTATTGCTTCATCAATTTCTAACATTATAGTCTCGTCAGAAAAGACAATAACCGTTCTGTTCTGCTTCATTCGATTAAGTAAATAAGAGCCTAATTCAAGAATCTCTTTTTTAAACACTTCCAGTTCCAAGGGGAATTTTGGATAGTTAATAAACTCTAGTTTCAAGTGCTTCTCTATCTGACCGCTCAACACAATATCGCATTCACTAATTGATGCACTTAAATAAATACCAACCTCATCAATTCTTAATTTTTGATAGGCTTGGAGTTCATTTAGTAAATACTCTTTATTGTACAGCTCTTCACTGTAACCAACTTCTAAACCCAAAGTTATTGTAGCGTTAAAAGTCTTTGTTTTAGTTATATTCATTCCTTGTTATTTTTAAATAAGATAATTGCTATTCTGATGAAAATATAATTATTTATATCATAATTTTTGTTTGTTTTTTTGCTTCGAGAATTAGAAGTCGATATTGTCCAGTTTCTGACAAATGGTCTTTCTTTTTATTTCCTTCCCTCTAAAATCCTAAGACTTTTTTCTAACAGTACTTTAGCTTCTTCAATCTCTAATTGAGTAACTGCCGTCCCTTTTGTTGGAACAAATAATTCCCTTACATCGACATCAAGAACAATTGCTATACTCAACAAGAGTTGAATGGTAGGTAGGTTCTTTTCACTTGAAATATTACTGATAGTAGTAGTCGACACATTAACCTTGTTAGCTAGTTCTTCTCTACCGATGCCCTTAATTGACATCAATTCTTTTAATCGTAGTACAGCCATTTTTATAAAGTTTTCACAAACATACAAAAATATAAATAAAGCCATGCTTTATTTCAAGTAAAATATATTAAGTATTATTTGCTTTATAGTAAAATATTGCTTTATTTTACAATGTATTAATGAAGTAACACTTGATTTATGACTGCAACAGATTTTAAAATAGGAATTAAAGAGATTAAAGACAACTTGAAAGGATTGACTCTTCAATTAGTTGTAAAAAATGATTATAGACCATATTTCAATTTAAGAGAATTTGGTAATGCAATTTTAAATGAAGAGCAAAAAGGTAATGATATTAGAATCAATCAAGTTTGGACAACTGCTGGTATTGTTGGTGTAAAATCAATTAAAGCCCTTGGTGAACTAATCCAAACAGGAACGGTAATAGCAATTCAATTTGAAAGCTTTTTTAGTCATACTACCGAAAGTTCATTCATAAGAAGCTTTGGAGCTTTAGACTAACGCAAAAACAGATACATATGGAAACGACTACGAGAACAATGGAAATAGCGCAAACGATATTAGAACAAATTAACTATGGTGATAGAAGTGCTTTGATGGCATGGGGAGCAACAAGTTTTTCCGCAATCAGTCAAACAGATGAGTATCAAGGGGGACTAGTTTTTCAAGTAAACGGATTAACACATCAAGGATGGGTTAAGGTTTGTCTAAGATGGGCAGATGATTACACAATTATCTTCATTGACAAAAACCGCAAAGTTGTAAAAACATTTGAAAGAGCTTATTTCGATATGCTAGTTCCTGTGATAGATTGGATTGAAGGTAAGTAATCTTCAATCCACTTTAGATTTAGACTATAACCATAAAATGAAACACATTAAAAATCACAACCTCAACAAAACCAACACTAATGTTTTAAAATAATTCAGACTCTAATTTTAAAACAAAATAACCTAAAATTCACCACTATGTTTTACTTCTATTCAAGAATCTCAACCGCTCAACAAAATTCAAGCCGCCAACTAGAAAATTTCAAATCTCATGTTGGGTACGATGTTAAAAAAGTATTCATTGAAAAAATTCAGGGTAACGTTCCTTTTTTCGAACGTCCCGAAGCAAATAAGATGTTTGATGAAATAACAGACGATTCACAACGCTGTACTGTTGTTGTTGATTCAATTGACCGTTTAGGTAGAAACTTGCTAGATATTTTACATACTATTGAAACATTTACTAAAAATGGTATCAATTTAAAATCGCTTAAAGAAGGTTTTACAACCTTACTTGATAACGGTGATGAAAACCCAATGGCAAAACTTGTGATTAGTGTAATGGCTAGTATTGGAGAAATGGAGCGTAACCGAATTAAAACTAGAACCGCTGAGGGAATTGCTATAGGTAAGGCCATGGGCAAATTTACAGGTAGAAAATTAGGAACCATCCAATCGGATGAAAAATTATTACAACGCCATCAAACAATTCAAAAGAAGTTACAGAAGGGATTAACCGTTCGTGAAATCAATGAAATAACGGGAGCGTCTAGTGCTACTATAATTAAGGTAAAAAAAGTAATGTCTAACAGAAAAATGATTTAATGCTATGTCGAATATTATACATTAGAATCACTTAGAGGGTTTTTAGAATATGATTCTTTTATGTTGATGATATTATCTGTAATTATCTTAAAATCACTTATTATAGCATTGTATTCATTATTATTTTTATATTGATACTTAGTATTATTACCAATACGCTCGTAGTAATCATCAATTTCTTCAGATGGTTCAAACGGTGCTAGATATTCATCTTGGTATTGATATTTGTATGGTTTTTTTCTCAATCCTTTTCTACTTACAACAACTTTAAGGGTACCAGCAATTGGTGAACCATTTATTTGTAGTGTTATGTCTAGTCTGATGAATTGGTAGTTAAGTCCTGTAATGGTTACATCTTTAATTATTTGTTTATAGATTGATTTCAGTTTGTTTCTATCGCTTTTAGCTTGTTTTAACACGCTATCATCAAGATTTACTTTAGTTAGGTTCTTTAGTGATTTTTTATTTGATATAAGTTGTTTTGTTTGTATTTCAAGTTGTGTAGTTAGGTTGGTACTGATTGAAGACAGTTCTGTACTCTTAGAATTAAAACGTTCTTTAGTTATTGTATCATCAAGCATTGAATCAAGTAACCTATCGATTTTAAGTTCATTTGTTTTTAATTCCTTTTCTAAAAAGGGTATAGACGATTCAAGTAGGTTTATTTTATTCTCTAAATCTTTTTTGATTGAATCGGTATCACTTAGGTATTTTAGTACTGTTTGTGAATTACAAAGAATATTATAGATACTACTATCAACCAAATCAATATTAACGCCGAGATTTCCACACGATTTAAGACCAAAAATAACCCGTGATGAACAAATATAATTTTGATTGGTGTCACCAACTCTATGTGTGTAATTACGACCACATACACCACAAGTAGTTAGGTACTGAAGTAGAATAACGTTTTTTGTATGTATGTTTCTACCATTACCTTTTTTGTTAAGTCTTATCTCAGTGCACTTATCATATCGTTCTTTTGTAATAATAGCAACATCAGGTGAATCAAATGATTCAGAATTATCTTCAAGTATACCGTCTTTATTTTTCTTTTTTCTTTTGTTAAAAACACGTACACCGTAATAGATAGTGTTGGTTAGTATCACATAGATTTGGTTAGCAGTCCATTTTACAGCATCAGCATTTTTACCTTTATATTCTTTTCCTTCAAATGCTTTATTAGTTCTAGTTGGTGTATTGTTTTTGTTTAATTGTTGTGCTATATGATTCATACCTAAACCTTGTTGATATTGTTCGAAAATGGAATCAATTATTTTAGCTTCCTCTTTATCTATAACAAGTTTTTTATGCTCATCTTTGGAATAACCGTAGGGTTGAAGTAGCCCACCAGTTGTACCTCCTTTGAGTACTTTTTCTTTAAGTCCAGATGCGGTACGTGATTTGAATACATCAACTTCAATTTGTGCAAAGTCCATAAGTAAACCCAATACCGCAAATTTTGTTTTATCTATTGAACCATCAGCGTTAAGGAAATTAGAACCGCCATTTGTTGATGTTATACATACATCTATATTTTGTTCAAGTAGGTTAGTCACAATGGTACGTGCTTCAATTGGATTTCTACCAACCCTAGACAATTCGGTTACGTATAAACATTTATAGTACTCTGGTTCTGCAGCAACCTTGGTTAAAAACCTTGTTAGTTGTGGCCTATCTTTTGAGTTTTTGAATCCCGATATGTTTTCAGCGTATACGTCTATATTAGTTTTTTTATTATCATATATGGTAGCTATATATTTTTCAATATCTTCAATTTGTCTAGAATAACTTTGATTGGTCGTCGATACTCTCACATAAATAGCTAGATTTGTCATATAAAATAAATTAATTTTGGATAAAGATAAAAATAATAATCAAAGTATAGTACACTTATGCTTGCTTCGTGGTATTAATGTTTCCGGTCACAACATGATAAAAATGAACGCACTAAAAACAACATTGGAAAACATTGGTTTTACAAAAGTGGAAACTTATATTCAATCAGGGAATGTTTTTGTAACCACCGAAGAAGAAAATGCAGCTAAAGTTGGTTTTATCATTAAGCAGGAAATTTTTAAGGTCTTTGGTGGTGATGTGCCAGTAATCATTCTTAATGTGGCAGATCTTAAAGCTTGTTTCTCCAATAATCCTTTTATGAAAGAGAAAGAAGTAGATACGAAGAAATTATATGTTGCTTTTGTTTCTAAAGAGCTTCGTTCTGAAAATATTAATGATTTGAAAATTAGCCAATTTAAACCTGATGAAGCCCATCTAGACGGCAATCGGATTTTTATTAAATATGCTGTCGGGGCTGGGAAAACAAGATTAGATCAGAAATATATTGAGAAAAAACTAAACCTAACGGCAACAATTAGAAACTGGAACACAGTGACACAATTGTTGAAGATGTATGAAGAATTGGCTTAGATTAAGAGATGCCTTTTGAATATAGACTGACTGCTGATTCGCAATATACGATCCTTGTATGTTGCGAATCAGCATTTTTTTTTAATTGAATTTTATAATAGTTTTTTTGTATCTACTCATGAATTAGTAAATCGCATGGTTTAGACGCAAAAACGATTTATATTTACTACTCCGTAATTAATTATTAGAAACCTTAATTTAGAAGAGATGAATTTCAAACTTTCCGTTATCATCAGTATTTTTTTTGTTTGTTTTTCCAACGGGCAAACAGGTACTCCTAGTGATTACTTAACTTCCCAGTTCCACAAAGAACGAAGAGCTGCCTTACGAAGTAAGATGCCTAATAATAGTGTAGCTGTGTTTTTTGGAAATGCGGTTCGCAACAGAGCCAATGATGTAGATTATGTGTATCACCAAGATCCTGATTTTTATTATTTAACAGGATACAAAGAACCTAATTCGGTTTTAGTTATTTTCTCGAATGAGCAAACTAATAAATCAGGGAAAACCTATAATGAAGTTCTTTATGTTCAAGAAAAAAATATTAGAGCAGAGCAATGGACTGGAATTCGTTTAGGTACGGAAGGCGCCAAGAATAATTTAGGTTTTGACATCGCATATAACGGCAAAGAGTTTTTGAATTCAGGGATTAATTATGCCGACTTCAGCTCGGTTCTTTTTAAAGAATTTAAAGATGATTACCGGGATTCGAAACGTGATGAAGCTGATTTATATAAATTGACAGAAGCATTTAAGAGTCAAGTGGGATACAACGCAAAAGTAGTACCTGAAATAGATCCTAATGTACAGAATGAGTTTCGAAATAAAAAAAACATAACGCAAAAGAAAGTAACTATCAATACCCAGTCGATTCAAACGTATATGGCAAGTTTACGTGAGATTAAATCCAAAGAAGAATTAGTATTACTGACTAAGGCAGTTCGGATTTCAGCCATGGGACAACGTGAAATAATGAAAGCGATGCATCCCGGAATGTCCGAGACGGAGATACAAGGAATTCATGAATTTGTTTATAAAAAATATGGTTGTGAGTTTGAAGGCTACCCTTCAATTGTAGGAGCCGGAAATAATGGTTGTGTTTTGCATTACATCGAGAATAGTAAAATGAAGGTCGAAAATGATTTGGTTTTAATGGATTTAGGCGCAGAGTACCACGGTTACACTGCCGATGTAACCCGAACAATCCCTGCCAATGGGAAATTCTCGACAGAGCAGAAACTAATTTATGATTTAGTTTATCAAGCGCAAGAAGCTGGAATTGCCACCGTAAAACAGGGAAACAGCTTTAATTCACCTGATATTGCAGCACGGAAAGTGATCACCGTAGGTTTAATGAAACTGGGGATTATATCGACAGAAGAGGAGTCAAGAGTTTATTTTCCGCACGGAACCTCACATCATATAGGTTTAGATGTTCATGATCCTGGACTATACGACACATTTGATATTGATATGGTTCTTACTGTAGAACCAGGGATTTATATTCCTAAGGGTAGTAATTGTGATAAAAAATGGTGGGGAATTGCCGTGCGAATCGAAGACGATATATTGGTTACAGCAAATGAGCCAGTAAACTTATCTGGGGAAGCCCCGAGAAAGTCGGAGGAAATCGAAGCGCTTATGAAAGAAAAGAGTGTGCTCGACGGCTTTACTTTGCCTAGTTTAGACTAATATATTTAGATCCGTAAATAGTGATTTTAGGATTCACTTGTATAAAAAAAACTCCGATATCATTTGATTTCGGAGTTTTTTTTATAATAACTACTCTTAAAAAAAAGATAGTATAGGTATGTTTCTTATGATAATATTTGGAATAGTTTTGGAGATTTTGTTTTAAATTTATACTTAATTAAGTAAAAGTTTACATGGTTAGCTGTTTAAAAACAAAACATTATGGAATCAAATACGAAAATAATTATTACGGTAGAAACTATAATTGATGCGCCAATAGAAACGGTTTGGAAAAATTGGACTTCGCCTCAAAATATTGTTTTGTGGAATGCGGCTTCTGAGGATTGGCATACGACTTGGGCTGAGAATGATTTACGAATTGATGGAAAATTCTGTTTTAGGATGGAAGCCAAAGATGGGAGTGCCGGTTTTGATTTTAGAGGGAAATATGAGGAAGTTCAAGCAAATGAACAAATTACATATACCGCGGATGATGGAAGAAAAGTAAAAATTATTTTCACAAAGGTGGAGTATAAAACCAGAGTGGTACAACTATTTGAAGCAGAAACTGAAAATCCCATTGAATTACAAAAAGAAGGTTGGCAGGCCATTTTAAATAATTTTAAAAATTATGTGGAACGGCATCTTCAAGAAATAAGTTTTTCAAAATGGAAAGTCTAAAAATAACGCTGTTTTTATGTTTCCTTTTACAAGGACTCAAAGATGGTGTGCATCAACTTACTTAAGGCATAAGAACCTTTACAAAAAAACACTACTACTCCGAAATTTTCTGGTATTCAGCGTTTTATTATTACAATTATTGCTCTAAAAGATCACAATACCAAAACCCGTACTCAAACGCATCAGTTGCATCGCTATCGCAAGCGGTGTTACTGGAGTCTTCCTTTGGTTTTTCATATTTGCGATACACGATTTCTCCAATTTCAAAATCAATAGGCTTTGAGAAAATAGGACCGTCAAAAGTGAAGGTATGAAATTCGCCATTTTCACCACAAACATCTACATTTTCAGGCAAATCGTTAATAAAATCCTGATCAATTATCCTTCCTACAAAGCTTTTGTCGAGAAATCGCTCGTTGACACAAACGACAATGGTTTTAAAGCCCAGTCCAATGAATTCCTGTATCAAGTCATGAGTTGGTACTTTCCAAAGTGGAAAAACGCCCTCAAATCCCATAGTGGCTAATTTGTCTTCTCTGTATTTACGAAGGTCTTCCAAGAATATGTCACCAAAAATGGAGTGGGTTACACCTTGAATTTTCAATTTTTCCAGTGTTGTCTGCATCACGCTTTCATACACTTCCATTGTTGGCATTTCCGGAATTTGCATGATTTCAAGCGGTAAGCCGATGCTTTTGGCTTGTTTTTCCAATAATTCTACACGAACCCCGTGCATGGAAATACGCTGAAATTGTTGGTTAACGCTGGTGAGCAAACAACTAATTTCAAATTCCGGATTTAGCAAGGTTTTATAAAGAGCTAAAGCAGAGTCTTTTCCACTACTCCAGTTAAAAATGGCTTTCTTTTTCAAGGTTTTTATATTGTAAATTTCTATTGGTAAACTTACAAAAATACTTCTGTTTGTTCCTGATTCCTTTGTAACTTTGGCTTTTACTTAATTAAATTTTCTTAAATGAAATACCTGTTTCTTTTAATCTCTTCACTGGCTTTCGCCCAACAGACAAGATTTGTTGATTTTAAATCGGTTTCTGGTCAATTGACTTTAGATGCAAAAGAGAAATCTGTTGTGGGTTCGTTACATTATTGGTTGGAGGTATTAAAACCTATTGATACAATAAAAATAGATGCACAAAACATGAGTTTTACAGAAGTAAGACTCAATGATAAGCCGGTGCCTTTTATAAATACAGAGAAGCAGTTACAAATTATATATCCGTTTAAAAAAGGTAGAAATGAAATTAGTTTTGGATATGCAGCCATACCTAAGCAGGCTTTATATTTCGTAGGTTCTGAAACGGCAGATGATTTGCAAATCTGGACTCAGGGTCAAGGGAAGTATACCAGTAATTGGTTTCCGAGTTTTGATGATGTAAATGAAAAAGTAATTTTTAATATAGAACTGGTTTTTAGTCAAGAGTACCAGGCGATTTCAAATGGAATATTGACTAAGAAAACGACGAACAACAACATGACTCTGTGGGAATATAGAATGGAAAAACCCATGAGTTCTTATTTGTTGATGCTTGCTATCGGTAAATTTGATAAGCGTACTGAGATTACAAAATGCGGTATTGAATTAGAATTATATTTGGAACCTAAGGATGTGGATAGGTACGAACCTGCTTACCGTTATTCTGTTCGAATATTTGATTTTCTGGAGAAAGAAATAGGAGTGAAGTATCCTTGGAAAGTGTATAAGCAAATTCCAGTTCGTGATTTTCTGTATGCTGGAATGGAAAATACGTCGGCAACCTTATTTTCCAGTCGTTATGTAGTTGATTCTACTGGTTTTGAAGATCGTAATTATACAAATGTCAATGCACACGAGCTGGCACATCAGTGGTTTGGAGATTTAATCACTGCCGAAAGCGGAAAACATCATTGGCTACAAGAAGGCTTTGCGACTTACTATGCCTTACTTGCAGAACGAGAAATCTATGGAGATGATTATTTCTACTCGAAATTATACGAAACAGCACAGCAAATTAAATATGCAACTAGAACGGATACAATTCCGGTTCTCAATGAAAAAGCAAGTTCCTTAAGTTTTTATCAAAAAGGGGCTTGGACTTTATTTGCTTTGCATCAAGCAATAGGTGATAAAGCATTTAAAAAAGCGGTGCGTAGTTACTTGGAGAAATATTCTTTTCAGAGTGTCAAAACGCAGGATTTCTTTGATGAAGTGAATAAAGTGTCTGATTTTGACACCGCTAAATTTAGTAAAGTATGGCTTGAGTCTACTGTGTTTGAAATAAAGACAGTCAATGAGTTACTTAGTAAAAATAAAACAACTCAATTATTACTTGAATTGGATAAAGTTAAGAAAAAACCACTGTCAGAGAAAGCTGGGTTTATGACAGAAATTCTTCAGTCAAATGCTTATTACACTGCGAAAGAAGCAGTTGTTAATCAGCTGAAAAACGAAAAATTTGAAGCTAAGAAGAAGCTCTTGGAGTTGGCTTTAGCTACTAATAATGTCCAAGTTCGTCAGGCTGTTGCCAGTACAAATTCAAAGATTCCCGCAGATTTCAGGATTCAATATGAAAGTTTATTAAGTGACAAATCCTATCAGACACAGGAAATAGCTTTGTTTTATTTATGGAATAATTTTCCAGAACAACGTTCTGTTTACTTGGAACTATCTAAAGACTGGATTGGTTTCAGCGACTATAATTTAAGAACATTATGGTTGTCACAGGCGCTATCTACTCCAGAATATGAAGCGGATAAAACAGCTCTGATAGCAGAGTTGATCAATTATTCATCACCCAATTATGAGGCTATCACACGTCAAAAAGCATTAGAAAAACTAGTGGCTTTTCAACTTATCAATGATGCTGTTTTAAAGAATTTGGTAAATGCTACAACCCATCACATGTGGCAATTTTCTAAATTTGGAAGAGACACTATCAGAAAGTTATTGAAAGATCAGGTGATGGTACTTTCGTTTGAAAGAATTTTACCTCAATTAGATGAAAAAGAGCAGTTTCAGTTAAATCGACTGTTAAAAGAATTGTATATTTAGCTGGTAAATTGGATAGGATTACTGTGTCAAGTAACTTTTTCAATTGTTATTTTGTATTAAAAAATAGATTCTATGAGAGCATTAGTGATTTCTGGTGGAGGTAGTAAAGGGGCATTTGCTGGAGGTGTTTCACAATATCTATTAGAAGTACAAAATAATAAATATGATCTTTTCATTGGTACTTCAACTGGAAGTTTACTGATTCCTCATTTAGCATTGGGGAAGATTGACAAAATTCACAGTGTTTTTACAGAAGTTAGTATGAGTAAAATTTTTGACGTCAACCCTTTTATTGTCAAAAATCGAAATGGTAACCATGTTGTCTCAATCAATCATTTCAACGTTATAAAACAATTTTTGAGGAGAAGAAGGACATTCGGCGAAAGTAAAAAATTATTACAATATATTAAAGAAAGTTTTGCCATTGAAGAGTTTGAGCAACTAAAGACATTAAAAGCCGACATTGTAATTACGGTCACGAATCTTTCCAAAAACCAAGCGGAATATAAATCAATTCATGATTGCACTTATGATGAATTTTGCGATTGGATTTGGATTTCAAGTAATTATATTCCCTTTATGAGTTTAGCTCTTAGAAATGATTTTGAATATGGCGATGGAGGCTTTTCTAGTTTAGTTCCAATTCAAGAAGCCATTCTTCGTGGTGCCACTGAAATTGATGTCGTCGTCTTAGAAACAGAAAAAACAATTGGTAAAATTGTTATTGGTAAAAACCCCTTTTCATTGCTGATTGATTTGTTTAGAATTGCCTTAGACCAAATTGAAAAACACGATTTATTATTAGGAATCCTCTCTGCTTCTGACAATAACGTAAAACTAAATGTATACTATACCCCAGTAGAATTAACCCATAATGCTTTAATATTTAATAAAACTAAAATGAAAGAGTGGTGGATAAAGGGATTTGATTTTGCGCAGAATAAAAGTAAAGGTATGAACAATAGAATTTGATTTTTACCACAATTCTCCCACTTCATTTTTGATAAAGGCTAATGCAGCACTACTTGGGGATGGTTTTTCCAATAAATCACTAAGAATAGCTTCGCGCAAACCATCAGCATTGATTACTTTTTCGTTTTTAGCGGCCAAACGGATTATTTGGATTGTTGCATTTTTGGCTGTAACAATAATGGACCAGCATTTTTCTGAAAGATATATTTGTTGGGCTAAATTATGTTCAAACTCTTGTTCGATCTGCGCAATTACAAAATTGCGATATTCATCTTTGTCTTGTGAAAGAGGGTTAATTCTCACTATCAATTGAGAGGGGTTAATGCGCTCCATCAACAATGTCATGCGTTCATAAGCTTGTAAACGTAGAGGAAGCATTGCTGACTGATTGTCTTTTTGCAACAACCAACGTCTATTGTTTTGTTGATCTTTAAAATGGGCATCGAATAAATAATAGGCAACAGCGCCAGTAATTAATGATGGAATAGTGTAAGCTAATATTTCGATGATATTTATAGAATTCATGTTGATTTAAATTTTGTCAAGCAAAAATATACTTTTTGATTTAATTACTCCTTATTTATAGTGCAATTTACAACGGCGAGTACTATTTTTGCAAAAAAAATATAGCTGCATTTTTCGCTTGCTGAATTGGAAATATAAATGGAAACATACATTATTGTTTTACTTTGCGTTGCTGCTTTTGCTGCTGGATTTATTGATGCGATTGTTGGTGGAGGAGGTTTGATTCAGACTCCTGCAGGTTTGATATTATTACCTAATTTACCAGTTTCAACCGTTATTGGAACATTAAAAATCCCGGCTTTTAGCGGAACTTCATTTGCCGCCTACCAATACCTAAAAAAGGTCACGATGAATTGGCGTTTGTTATTGATTATGGTTGGTGTTGCGATGCCCTCAGCTTTTGCAGGTTCTATGTTATTGACTTACATGAGTAATGATTTTATGAAACCGCTTTTACTGTTTATTCTTTCATTATTAGCTATTTATACCTATGCTAAGAAAAATTTCGGACAGCATGTTGCTAAAAATCTATCAGAGCGAACTCAAATATTAAATGCTATCGTGATTAGTTTTATCGTTGGGTTTTATGACGGTTTTATTGGTCCAGGCACAGGAAGTTTTTTTGTAGTAGCCTTCATTGCTTTGATGGGTTTTGATTTTCTTCACGCTTCTGCGAATGCTAAAATGGTCAATCTCGCGACTAATTTTGGATCTATTTGTCTGTTTATGTTAAAAGGAAAAATAATTTGGGCAATTGCCCTGCCAATGGCAGCTTGTAATGCTTTTGGTGGATGGTTGGGTGCAAAAATAGCCATTTCGAAAGGAAATGGTTTTATCCGAATATTCTTTTTAGTCGTTGTGGTGGCAACATTAATTCGGTTTGCATATGATGTGTTTTTTATATAAAACCAACTGTTTTTCGATATAAATACTTTGTAACTTACGATTATACATTTCTTGTTTCAAATTTTTTAGATCGGGATTGAATAGTCAAGTCTGAATTTTGATTTTTACAGTTCAATCATAAGAAATGAAATCTGTTTTTTAATTCTTAAATTCTTATTTTTGCATAAATAGATAATTTCCATGCAAAAATACATTTCCCAACTTAACGAAGCACAACGCGAACCCGTATTGCAAAAAGACGGTCCAATGATTATTATCGCTGGTGCCGGTTCAGGTAAAACACGTGTTTTGACGATACGTATTGCCTATTTGATGCATCAGGGAGTGGACGCATTTAATATTTTGTCGCTGACTTTTACCAATAAGGCAGCACGTGAAATGAAAAAGCGTATTTCTGATATTGTAGGGTCTAGTGAAGCCAAGAATCTTTGGATGGGAACGTTTCACTCTGTATTTGCAAGAATTTTGCGTTCGGAAGCTCACTTATTGGGATACCCTTCTAATTTTACGATATATGATTCCCAAGATTCGCTACGTGCTATTTCTGGAATTATTAAAGAAATGCAATTAGATCGAGATGTTTATAAACCCAAACAGGTTTTAGGTAGGATTTCCAACTTTAAAAATAGTTTGATTACCGTAAAGGCGTATTTCAATGATCGTGATTTACAAGAAGCAGATGCGATGTCGAAAAAACCTCGTATGGGCGAGTTGTACCAAGCCTATGTAGATAAATGTTTCAAGTCGGGAGCGATGGATTTTGATGATTTATTATTGAAAACCAATGAACTATTAACTCGTTTTCCGGAAGTTCTAGCGAAATACCAAAACCGTTTTCGTTATATTCTAGTGGATGAGTACCAAGATACGAATCACTCTCAATATTTAATTGTTAGAGCATTATCGGATAAATTTCAAAATATATGCGTGGTAGGTGATGATGCGCAAAGTATTTACGCATTTCGTGGTGCGAATATCAATAACATCTTGAACTTCCAGAAGGATTATGAAGGCGTTAAAACCTTTCGTCTGGAACAGAATTACCGTTCGACAAAAAACATTGTGGAAGCGGCAAATACGATTATCGACAAGAATAAAACTAAACTGGATAAAATCGTTTGGACGGCCAATGATTTTGGTCCAAAGATAAAAGTGCACCGCAGTATGACGGATGCTGAAGAAGGTCGTTTTGTTGCTGGAACGATTTTCGAACAAAAGATGCAAAACCAAATGAACAATGGTGATTTTGCAATCTTATACCGTACCAATGCACAATCCCGTGCGATGGAAGACGCCCTGAGAAAAAGAGATATTCCGTACCGAATTTATGGAGGTTTGTCTTTTTACCAAAGAAAAGAAATAAAAGATGTGTTGTGTTATTTGCGATTGGTAATCAATCCAAAGGACGAAGAAGCATTGATGCGCGTGATTAATTATCCGGCACGAGGTATAGGAAATACCACGGTCGAAAAGTTAATGGTAGCTGCTAATCACTATAAAAGATCCATCTTTGAGGTGATGCAGAATATCGATAAAATTGACTTAAAACTGAACTCGGGAACCAAACAAAAACTACTAGATTTTGTTACGATGATTCAAAGTTTTCAGGTGATAAATGAAAATCAAGATGCTTTCTATTTAACGGATCATGTTTCGAAAAAAACAGGATTAGTTCAGGAATTAAAGAAAGATGCCACGCCGGAAGGAATGGCTAAAATACAGAATATTGAAGAATTATTAAACGGAATCAAGGACTTTACCGAAGGGCAAAAAGAAATTGATGGCGCGCGTGGTGCTTTATCTGAATTCATGGAAGATGTGGCTCTAGCGACAGATTTAGACAAAGATACTAGCGATGAAGACCGTGTCGCATTAATGACGATACATTTAGCCAAAGGACTAGAGTTTCCTCATGTTTTTGTTGTGGGAATGGAAGAAGACTTGTTTCCAAGTGCGATGAGTATGAGTACCAGAAGTGAGCTGGAGGAAGAACGTCGTTTGTTCTATGTGGCGCTAACACGTGCAGAGCATCAAGCCTATTTAACCTACGCTCAATCACGCTACCGTTGGGGTAAATTGACAGATAGTGAGCCTTCTCGTTTTATTGAAGAAATTGACGGACAATATTTAGAGTACCTAACTCCTGCCGAAAATAATTATCGATACAAACCGATGATTGATAGCGATATTTTTGGAGATGTGGATAAATCCAAATTGCGTTTGGCTAAACCGGCTAATGGAACGCCACCACCACAAATCAAAGGAAATGTAGTGAATCCTGAAATAAATATTCGTAAATTGAAGCCTGTAGGCGGAAAATCAGTGTCAGGAGGTGCTAATTTGTTTGACAATAAATTGGTTGCCGGAAATATCGTGATGCACGAGCGTTTTGGAAAAGGGGAAGTATTAAACATAGATGGAGTGGGAGCTGATAAAAAAGCAGAGATCAAATTTGACGTCGGCGGTATAAAAAAATTATTATTACGATTTGCTAAATTGGATATAATCGGATAAAATTTGTTTAATTTTAAAGTTGCCGATATCACGAACTTTAAACTTTACATTTTTAAAACTTTAAACAAAAAATAAAAATGGCTCAATTTATAAAAATATACCCTGATAAACCCAACGAAGCGGCAATAGCCAAAGTAGTTAAGGTTTTAAAAGACGGTGGTTTAGTTATTTATCCAACTGATACAGTGTATGGGTTGGGTTGCGATATTACAAATACGAAGGCTTTAGAACGTATTGCTAAGATAAAAGGGATCAAACTGGATAAAGCTAATTTTTCATTCATTTGCTACGATTTAAGCAATATATCTGATTATGTAAGGCAAATTGACACGGCAACTTTTAAACTCTTAAAAAGAGCTTTACCTGGACCGTATACTTTTATCTTACCGGGCAATAATAATTTACCTAAAGAATTCAAAAAGAAAACAACAGTTGGAATACGTGTTCCCGACAATTCGATCGCATTGGAAATCGTTCGTCAATTAGGAAATCCTATTGTTTCTACATCCATTCGAGATGATGATGATGTGATTGAATATACCACCGATCCAGAACTTATTTTTGAAAAATGGCAGAATCTCGTTGATATGGTGATTGATGGTGGATATGGCGATAATGTAGGTTCTACGATAATTGATTTATCGGGCGATGAGCCGGAGGTGATTCGTGAAGGAAAAGGAAGTTTAGATATTCTATAAAGAATAATTTAGTTCGAAAATAAGCCAATGATTGTATTTGTTTAATTTATATATTAGCATAAAAATAATGGTATGTTATTCTTAATTAATATTTAATTGGTTATTAAAAAAATTTTAAGGATACATGGAAGCAGGCCAATTGGCCTGCTTTTTCTTTTTAAAAAAGCAGCATAAAAAAAAACGTTCCTAAATTCGGAACGTTTTTATGTTTCTGTACTTTGAATTTACAAACTACATTATGAAAATTTAAAACTATTGTTTTTGGTTTTTCATTTCTTTTTCAATCATTTCGTAGAATTGATCAATTTTTGGCAATACAACGATACGAGTTCTTCTGTTACGGGCTCTGTTATCAGCAGAATCATTTGCTACTAACGGAATGTAAGAACTTCTACCTGCAGCGATTAATTGTGCTGGGTTAACACCTAATTCATTCGTTAATACACGAATGATTGATGTAGAACGTTTCACACTTAAATCCCAGTTGTCAAGTAATATGCTGTTACCAATGTAAGGTACGCTATCAGTATGACCTTCAACCATACATTCGAAATCTGGTTTGTCATTTACTACTTTAGCCACTTTAGCTAAAACTCCTTTTGCTTTATCAGTTACATTATAGCTACCGCTTTTGAATAACAATTTATCAGCAATTGATATAAATACAACTCCTTTTTCAACATTAATTTCGATATCTGGATCATTAAATCCAACTGATCTTTTTAGACTTGTAACTAAAGCAAGTGTAACACTATCTTTTTTAGTTAACGCATCTTGCATTCTTGTAATTTTTAAATCTTTTTCTTTAATAGACTCTAATGCTTTTTCAATATTTTCTGCACCTTTAGTAGTTAATACAGTCATATCTTTTGAAGTACTGATTAACGTTTGGTTGTGGTCTTTTAAACCAGCAACTGTAGCTGTTAGACCCGCTTTTTCTTCTAAGCAAGAGTTTAATTTTACGGTACAACTGTTTAATAAATCTTGAGTTTCCTTGTTTCTCGCCTCTAGATCAGTGTATTTCTTTTTAGAAACACAAGACGTTAAAAGGGCTAATACGGATAAGGCAATTACAATTTTTTTCATAAATTTAATGTTTAGTGAATTACAAAAATAGTTTTAAAATAGTTAATAAAATATACAATTTAATGTTAAAATCAGTTCGCAAATACCTTGCCACAAATTACATAATATTGGTAAACGATGCTTTTGATGTTATAGTACTTTTTTGTCTGAAAACTACCTCTTTTTTTGTAAGTTCTTGAAAATAAAGTATAAAAAGAATAATGGGCTTTCAGAATGGCTGAAAAATGCGAAAATTTTCCTTGAAAAATAAATTGTAATCCCGCAATTCCATCTAAAATCATTCGACTAAATAGAACTGCATACAAACTTTCCTTGGGAACGTTTTTGGTTAACATTAGTAATGAATTTCTGAAGTTCAAATAGGTTTTCTTTGGATTACCCTGTTTTAGGGTAGCTCCACCCACATGATACACCATTGATTTATAATTGTATTTTATGGTATATCCCTTATTTATAGCACGCCAGCAAAGATCAATTTCCTCTTGATGTGCAAAAAAATCATCGTCAAATCCATGCAGTTCTTTGTAAACATAGCTTCTGATGAAAAAACAAGCTCCTGAAGCCCAAAAAATTTCTATTTCATCGTCATATTGTCCTTTGTCTTCCTCAACGGTTTCAAAAAGACGGCCCCTACAATAGGGATAACCAAATTTATCGATGTAGCCACCTGCTGCGCCAGCGTATTCAAAGTACTTTTTATTTTTAAAATCTAATATTTTAGGTTGTACAATAGCAGTTTGCGGTTCGTTTTTAAAAGTATCAATAATAGGAGATAACCAGTTTGCTGTAACTTCTATGTCAGAATTTACCAAAGCATATATTTCAGCGTCAATATGTTTCAGTGCTTCATTATAGCCTTGTGCAAAACCAAAATTATGGGTGTTTTTGACGATTTTTACGCTTGAGTAGTGCTCTTCTACAAAAGAGATGGACTCATCTGTAGAGGCATTATCTGCTACATAAATAGTGGCTTCTGGAGAAAATGCTATTATTGAAGGTAAAAATTGCTCTAATAATTGTACACCATTCCAATTTAGGATAACGACTGCTATATTCATTTTGATTATTTAGATACTGTATTCAGGGAGTTCGGGTAGAAACTGGTATTTCTCATTTTCAAAATCCATTTGGCAAAAGTAATGATTCATTCCGTTGGTTACCATCAAATATTCCGCATTCATCGTCATATTGTAACGGGCAATTTGGTCAAACGTAGCTTGGCCTATTTTTATTTCGGGAGCTTTGCATTCGATTAAGACACATATTGAACCATCCGAGTTAAACACTACTACGTCATATCTTTTTCGTAATCCGTTGACTTTAAGAACTTTTTCTACATTAATCAGGGATTTAGGGTATTTTTTTTCTTCCAATAAAAACCGGACGACATGTTGGCGAACCCATTCCTCTGGTGTGAGAATGATAAATTTTTTCCTGATTTCGTCAAAAATAGACACTTTATTTTCGCTATTTTTGAAGCGGAAACTATAAGAAGAAAAATCCAATTGCTGCATCAGGCAAAAATAATTAAAATGTTTAAAGTTTACCGTTTAAAGTTATAGTTATTTATAACATTGTGACTGAATACTGTAACTGAACACTGAATACTGAAAAAATGGACGAGGTTATAAAAATTCTGAATGATATAAAAAGCGGGAACATCAAACCGATTTATTTTTTGATGGGTGAAGAGCCCTACTATATTGATATCGTATCAGACTACATTGAAAAAAATGTCTTGTCTGAAGAGGAAAAAGGATTCAATCAAACCGTTTTGTACGGTCGGGATGTTTCTGTTGAAGATATTATTTCTACAGCTAAACGTTATCCAATGATGGCGGAACGTCAGGTAGTGATTGTAAAAGAAGCTCAGGATTTGAGTCGTACTATTGACAAGCTAGAAAGCTATGCCGATAATCCAATGCCTACTACCGTTTTAGTGATTTGTTACAAATACAAAACACTGGATAAACGCAAAAAAGTAACCAAGGTTTTAGGAAAAAATGGTTTGGTTTATGAAAGCAAAAAATTATATGAGAACCAGGTTGGCGATTGGATAAAACGTATATTAGCTAGTAAAAAATATACCATTGAACCAAAAGCTAACGCAATGCTTGTGGAATTTCTAGGAACGAATTTGGGTAAAATTAATAACGAACTAGAGAAGCTGCAAATTATATTGCCAAAAGGAAGTGTGATTACTCCTAAAGATATTGAAGAAAACATTGGTTTCAGTAAGGACTTTAATGTGTTTGAGCTTCGGAAAGCAATAGGAGAAAGGAACCAACTTAAAGCATACACAATTGCTGAAAATTTCGCAAACAATCCAAAAGAGAACCCAATGGTGGTTACCACAAGTCTGGTTTTTGGTTTTTTTATCCAATTATTGAAATACCACGGACTCAAAGACAGAAATCCAAAAAATGTCGCAGCAGTTATTGGAGTAAATCCTTTTTTCCTAAAAGAATATGATCTGGCTCTTAAAAATTACCCCATGAAAAAGGTAAGCCAAATTGTAGCTTCCTTGCGGGATATCGACGTAAAAAGCAAAGGAGTAGGAGCGAGTTCGATGTCAAATTCCGACTTGTTACGAGAAATGCTGTATAATATATTCAATTAGCAGTTAAATTCACGATATTTGCACTTTAAAAAACAGGCTTTAATTATGGGAATGAATAAGAATACCATCTTAGGATGGGCTACTTTTATAATGATAGTAATGGGTTTACTCTTAATAGGTCTTGGCGCTTTTAGATACAGCGATGTTTCCGGATGGGGATTTGCTGCTGTTGGCGTGGGGTTTTTAGCAAATGCGTGGGTTTTTAGCTCACTCAAAGGGAGACTTTAGAAAAATGTTTTAAATATTGAATTTTAAATTAAAAATAATAAAAAAATGGCAGACGATAAGAAAGTGATTTTCTCAATGTCAAAATTGAGTAAAACCTACACAGGAGCAGATAAACCCGTTCTTAAAAATATCTATTTGAGTTTCTTTTATGGAGCAAAAATTGGTATTTTAGGTCTTAATGGATCTGGAAAATCTTCTTTATTAAAAATTATTGCTGGTACGGATAAAAACTATCAGGGAGATGTTGTTTTCGCACCAGGATACACTGTAGGATATTTAGAGCAAGAACCTATTCTTGACGATAGTAAAACCGTTATCGAAATTGTTCGTGAAGGTGTTGCTGAAACAATGGCGGTCTTAGAGGAGTTTAATCAAATCAATGATAGTTTTGGTCTTCCAGAAGTGTATGAAGATGCAGATAAGATGGAAAAACTAATGGATCGTCAAGCTTTGTTACAAGACAAAATTGATGCATTAGGTGCTTGGGAAATTGATACAAAATTAGAAATTGCAATGGATGCTTTACGTACTCCAGATGCAGATACTCCTATAAAGAACCTTTCAGGAGGTGAACGTCGTCGTGTGGCTTTATGTCGTTTGTTATTGCAACAACCGGATGTATTGCTTCTTGATGAACCTACCAATCACTTGGATGCAGAAAGTGTATTATGGTTAGAGCAACATTTAGCTCAATATGCTGGAACAGTTATCGCTGTAACGCACGATAGATACTTCTTGGATAATGTAGCGGGTTGGATTTTAGAGTTAGATAGAGGAGAAGGTATTCCATGGAAAGGGAATTACTCTTCTTGGTTAGACCAAAAATCAAGCAGAATGGCTCTTGAAGAAAAAGTAGCTTCTAAACGTAGAAAAAACTTAGAACGTGAGTTGGACTGGGTTCGCCAAGGTGCCAAAGGACGTCAAACGAAACAAAAAGCACGTTTACAGAATTACGATAAAATGCTTAATGAAGATCAAAAAGCATTAGACGAGAAATTAGAAATTTATATTCCTAATGGGCCACGTTTAGGTACTAACGTTATCGAAGCAAAGGGAGTGGCTAAATCCTATGGAGATAAATTACTATATGATAATTTAAATTTCACTTTACCACAAGCTGGAATCGTTGGAATCATCGGGCCAAATGGTGCTGGTAAATCGACTATTTTCAGAATGATAATGGGTGAAGAGAAACCAGATGCGGGTGAATTTGTAATTGGTGACACAGTAAAAATCGCTTATGTCGATCAAGCGCACTCTAATATTGATCCTAATAAATCAATCTGGGAAAACTTTTGTGATGGTCAAGAATTAATTATGATGGGTGGTCGTCAAGTGAATTCTCGTGCTTATTTAAGCCGTTTCAACTTCGGAGGAAGTGATCAAAACAAAAAAGTTTCAACACTTTCTGGTGGTGAGCGTAACCGTTTACACCTTGCAATGACTTTGAAAGAGGAGGGTAACGTTTTATTACTGGATGAGCCTACCAATGATTTGGATATTAATACGCTACGTGCTTTAGAAGAAGGTTTGGATAACTTTGCCGGTTGTGCAGTAGTAATTTCTCACGACAGATGGTTCTTAGATAGAATTTGTACACACATTCTTGCCTTTGAAGGAAATTCTGATGTGTATTATTTTGAAGGTGGTTTCTCTGAATATGAAGAAAATAAGAAAAAACGCTTAGGTGGAGATTTAACCCCAAAACGTTTAAAATACAGAAAACTAATCAGAAGTTAATTTTAGTTTTTGATACAATAACAAAAAGGATGTCGATTTACGGCATCCTTTTTTCGTTAAAGTAAATTATAGTTTAGTATCGCTGTTGAAGCAACGTTAACTGTAGTGTAGTTTTATATTGGAAATAGAGAAGTAATTGCTACTGCAAATTCAAAAGAAGAAGACGCAGCAGTAATGAATACAAGAAATTTAGACATTAAATAATGACTGCTTATGTATTCTTAAATTATTTAGAAGGAGTCTGGTTTTATTTCTTTTTCTTATCGCTGTTCATTAATAGTAAGACAGTAGCTACCAAAGCCAAGCATACGAAACCAAAGACGAAAACAATAATTATCGAACCGCTATCCCAAGTAATAAGTGCTGTATTTTTCATGTATATTTTATTTTAAATTCAAAAATATAAATTTTGTCGGTGAAACAATATGATAAAAATCAGTAAATGGAGTTTTAGGCTAAGAATTTTGATTTTAATTCTGGTGTAGGTATCATGCAGCTTTCTTTTTTACCAAACCATTTGTATCTGTTTCTTGCAATCCAATCGTATATAAAGTTACTGAATTTGGATGGTAAAATTTTAAAAATGGCTAACAAACTATAAAAAGAACCAAGTTGGGAGGCAATTTCTAAAGCTGCCTCTGATTTGTAGTAATAGGCAATTCCAGGCACGTAGAGTATTATACTGTCCATACTTTTTTGATCTACGCCAATATGTTTGCAAATTTGCAGACCTAAATCGGATTGCAATGCAACAAATCTAAAAACGTCCTTTTTATCGTGTTTTATAATAAATTGTACTGCCGAATTGCACAAATTACAGACGCCATCAAAGAGGATTATTTTTTTGTCTTTAGGGGTGAGTGTCATTGCGAGGAACGAAGCAATCTCATTAGGTTTATCCATTTCTATTGTTTAAAAATTGGTTTGATTGTTTTTGTGAGGAGCGAAGCTATCTCAGCCAGTATTTCCGTTGAAATATGTTTAATTCAGTTTGACGTTTTACTTTTACGAATAGTAATTCCTTCTAATTTGCACTAAGTCAAAATCCATTGTTTAAGTCATAGCGAGGAACGAAGCTATCTCATCCAGTATTTCCGTTTCAATGAGCTTTATTCAGTGTCGATGTGTTTTAGTGTGATTGCTTCGTCCCTCGCAATGACTTTGTTTCTGTTTATATTTTTTCATTCGGTCATGACATCTTTAATTTCTTCAAATAAATCATTCCAAGTTGGGTTTGTAGAACGGATTAAATTATTTTTAGATTTTCTAGAACCAGCTTTAATTTGTTTTTCTCGTGCTATTGCATCACCAATCTACTGAAATTGTTCGTAATAAACTAAAACATTTAAATTGTAACGCGCAGAAAATGATTTTGGATCTCTTTTATTTTTATGATCCATTATCCTTTGTGGAAGATTTGAGGTAACACCAATATAAACAACAGTCTGATTAATATTTGTAATTATATATATATATATATAAATCCTGGTTTCATTTATTTTTTTTACCACTAATATAATTATTAATATACAAAGTCGTTTAGAGGAATGGGTACCTTTATCTAATTTTTACAAATTCAAAATCCATTACCTAAGTCGTAGCGAGGAACGAAGCTATCTCACCCAGTATTTCCGTTTCAATATGCTTTATTCAGTTTGTCGATGTGTTTTAGTGTGATTGCTTCGTTCCTCGCAAAGACTTTGTTTGTCGATTCAGCTTGTCGATGTGTTTTATTGTGATTGCTTCGTTCCTCGCAAAGACTTTGTTTGTCGATTCAGCTTGTCGATGTGTTTTAGTGTGATTGCTTCGTCCCTCGCAATGACTTTGTTTGCCGATTCAGTTTGTCGATGTATTTTAGCTTGATTACTTCGTTCCTCGCAATGACTTTGTTTGCCGATTCAGTTTGACGTCTTTAACTTTTACGAATAATAATTACTTCTAATTTTCACTAAGTCAAAATCCATTGTTTAAGTCATAGCGAGGAACGAAGCTATCTCATCCAGTATTTCCGTTTCAATGAGCTTTATTAAGTGTCGACGTGTTTTAGTGTGATTGCTTCGTCCCTCGCAATGAATTTGTTTTTCGATTCAGTTTGTCGATGTGTTTTAGTGTGATTGCTTCGTCCCTCGCAATGACACTACTAACCTGAACGCTGACTACTTCTTCTTCATCGCTTCCACTAATTCCAGTTCGTCTAAACTAACTTTGGATGTAAACATACCGTAATTTACAGTTGCTTTATTTTTTTCTATACTATCAATTGTACCTACTGCTTTTCCGTCTAACATTCGTACACGGTCACCTAAACGAATAATAGCTTTGACTTTCTCAATAACAGGCTTCAGTTTCTTTTCCTTCTTTTCTTTTCTTATTTCTTCTACATGCACCGTAACTTCGGCAATAACTTCTTTCTTTTTAGCTACAATCGCTTTAGCTTCTTTCGGCGTTGCTTTCTTGCGTTTTGAATTTTCAATTTCGATGATTTTTAAAAATTCACCAATAAGGTCTTTTTTGCTCTTATTATTGAAATACTTCTCCGCAATGTCTTCAATCTTTTGACCTATGTAAATCGTTTTTTGGTTGCTGTCATATAATTCTTGATAGCTTTCCAACTTTTGCTTGATTTTGACATTGATCGTTTCCATTTTCTTTCCTTCCTCGCGTGCTTTGGTTTCTTCTTCCTTTAGCGTTTGTGAAGTCTTTTCCATTTTCGAACGTTCTTTTTGTAAGGTCGCAATGGTTTTGTCAAAGCGTACTTTTCCAACTTCAATTTTCTTCTTAGCACGATTGATCAGACTGAACGGAATTCCGTTTTTTAATGCTACTTCAAAAGTAAAGGAACTTCCCGCTTGGCCCAAAGCCAATTTATACATAGGTTCCAATGACTTTTCATCAAACATCATATTAGCATTAGTCGCAAAAGGCAACTCATTAGCTAGAATTTTAAGATTCGAATAATGGGTAGTTATTATTCCAAAAGCTTCTCGATGGTAGAATTCTTCGAGGAAAATTTCTGCCAAAGCACCACCTAATTCTGGGTCAGAACCAGTACCAAATTCATCAATTAGGAACATGGTTTTCTTGTTGCACTTCTTCAAGAAGTAGTTCATGTTCTTTAGTCGGTAACTGTATGTACTCAAATGATTTTCAATAGATTGGTTGTCTCCAATATCTGTAAGTATTCGATCGAATAAAAAAGTTTCTGAGCGTTCATGAACCGGAATTAACATTCCTGACTGCAACATCAATTGTAGTAATCCAACTGTTTTTAAAGAGATTGTTTTACCACCAGCATTGGGTCCAGAAATCACAATGATTCTGTTTTCTTGCTTCAGTTCAATAGTTTGCGGATGCGTAATTTCTTTTTTCTGTTTGTTGTTCAAATACAAAATAGGATGGTAGGCATCTCTAAAATAGAGTCGGCGATTGTCTGTAATTTGGGGCATTATACCGTTGATTCGGTTGGCATATTTTGCTTTAGCCGCAATAACATCAATATCACTTAGGAAATCCTGATATTGAATTAATAACGGTAAAAACGGCCGAATATCATTCGATAATTGTTTTAGTATCCGTGTGATTTCTTCGCTTTCTTCATATTCTAAATTACTTAGTTCGCGGGAATATTTTAAGGTAGCTTCTGGTTCGATATAAGCGATGCTTCCTGTTTTTGAACTTCCTAAGATAGATCCTTTTACTTTACGACGATACATCGCTAAAACAGCCAAAACCCTGCGGTTTTGAACAAAACTTTCTTTGATGTCATCAAGATAACCTAAGCTGTTGTATTGTGTGAGTGCTACTCCAAAACTCTGATTGACTTTACCACGTATCAAGTTGATGTCTCTACGAATATTCAATAATTCAGGAGAGGCATTGTCTTTTATTTCACCATATTTATCGACTATCGCATCAACTGAAGTGATAATGTCTTTAGTAAGTTCCACTTGAGAAGCTCTGGTATTTAAATGCGGGTAATAGTCATCGAATTTTTTGAAATAATTCAATAAAAAGTTAACCGTTGAAGACAAGGTGGCAATTTTTCTAAAACTACCCACTTCCAGAAAACTATCCTCAATCGCCAGAAATTTAATTTCATGACTTATGGCATCAAAACCATGATTTGGAATCGCATTGTTATTTTGGAAAGAAGAGACATATTCAGATGTTTGCATTAAAGCTTGCATCAAAGTTTCTTTGTCTCTAAACGGGGTAATTTCTAAGGCTTTTTGTTTCCCAATGTCTGTATTACAGATGGTCGAAATAGTTTCGAGTACAGTTGGGAATTGTAAATCTTGTAATGTCTTTTCGGTAATGGATATCATTCTTTTTTCTAAATTGCAATGAAGCAAAGTTACAAAGATTCCGTGTTAAAATGGACTATCGCATACTGTACTTTATGATATATGTATAGTTGAATTCTATTTTACTCTTATTGGTGTATAAAAACCTAGAAGATTCAGAAAGGAATTGCTATTTGTTTATGCTAATTAGATAAATGAGTTAGTATTCTTACTGTATATTTGCGCTACAACTCTACATTATGAAAATTAATCTTGACCCCAAATGGAAGGCTATTTTAGCAGACGAAATTCAGAAACCGTATTTTCATGAATTAATAAAAAGTGTGGATGAAGAATATAAGCTTCATACTTGTTATCCGCCAAAGGAGCTGATTTTTTCCGCTTTTAATTATTGCAGTTTCAATGAGGTAAAAGTGGTGATTATAGGTCAGGATCCCTATCATGGAAAAGGGGAGGCTAATGGCTTGGCTTTTTCTGTAAACGATGGGGTACGGATTCCGCCTTCGTTGCGAAATATCTTCAGGGAAATGAGTGATGATTTAGAAATACTGTTTTTACCATCTTCAGGCAATTTAGAATCGTGGGCAAAGCAAGGTGTTTTGCTTTTAAACGCCTCGCTAACGGTACGGGAAGATACGCCCAACAGTCATAAACATTTAAAGTGGAACCTTTTTACCGATGCGGCAATTCAAAAGATTTCTGAGGGTAAGGAAAAAGTTGTGTTTCTACTTTGGGGCAATTTTGCACATAAAAAAGGACTCAAAATAGACCGAAGTAAACATCTAGTTTTAGAATGTGGGCATCCATCGCCTATGAGTGCAAATCAGGGAAAATGGTTTGGGAACAAGCATTTCAGTAAAACAAATTCGTATTTGAAGGTAAATAGTGAAAAGGAGATTGATTGGATTTTTAATAACGGTAGCCTTTTTTAAGAACGTACCTTTTTTTAAACACATAGAAACATAGATTTTTCTGCATCTAATACTAATTATAACTATAGTATAACCGAATAGTAAAAGGGTTCTATTCTTTAAAAACTAAACCACTTAGTTTGTTGCGCTGAAAACGTTTCAAGATAGGTGAGTGACTTTGGAGAGAAGTTTCAATTAGATCTAATAATACGAATGATTGATAATTAAGTCATATTGGACTATAAAATATATCATTAGTAAAGATCTCGCGTGAGGGATTGAAGCTAGCTACCGAAGTAGCGCGTAAAGCCCGACAGCATATAAAAAAAGGGCTCATTACCGCAAAGTAATGAGCCCTTTTTTTAGATGGTGGCACGCCCAAATAATGAAAGTGCCTTTTGTTTTATTTCTTTATGATTTCTTCCAGAATAGCTTTGTTCTCGCGGTTGCTTACTTTCAATATGATTTCTTGGTTTTTAGTAGTTTTCCCTTCAATCACGTAAAGTTTTGCTTTGTGGAATTCAGTATTACTATTGTCAAAATCAACATCTCCATATTCTAATGTATTCTTTATGTCAATGGTGTCAATCCATTTTTCGGCTAAGACCTTGGATGCTTTTTCAGAATATTCAAAAGGTTTATTTCTTAAATCATTTAAAACTCTGGCATTTGGAAAATAATTACAGCGTGTATCTTTTCCGCTAAATATCATGGAAACAAAAAATAGACCTATAACTAACCCCACTAAATAGTAGGCAAAACGATGGAAAAACTTCATGAATTATTTTTTTTGCAAAGGTAGCGGAAAGTTTACTTAAAACACAATTAAATTGATATCGTTATTAGGTAAATCGAACCAATCTCCAATGACTTTATTGGTCAGGATTCCGTGGTAAAAATAGACTCCGTGCTTTAGTCCAACATCACAGCGAATAGCACTTTCAAGTCCACCATCCTCAGCAATTTGCATTAAAAAGGGAGAAATAATGTTACTAACGGCAAGTGAAGCTGTTTTTGAGTAACGCGAGGGAATATTAGGAACACAATAGTGAACTACATTGCTTTTAATAAAGGTTGGTTTCTCATGAGATGTTACTTCTGAAGTTTCAAAGCAACCTCCTGTATCAATGCTTACATCCACGATTACCGCTCCACCTTTCATGTGTTCTACCATAGTTTCAGTAACGACTACTGGGCAACGTTCTACGCCGCTTAGTGCTCCAATGGCAACGTCGCAACGTCTTAATGCTTTTAGTAAAGATTTAGATTGTATGGTGGAAGTGAAAATCCGTTGGTTCAGGTTATTTTGTAGGCGGCGCAATTTAGTAATTGAATTATCGAAAACTTTTACGCTAGCTCCTAATCCAATGGCAGTTTTAGCTGCAAATTCTCCAACTGTTCCAGCGCCTAAAATGACCACATCTGTAGGAGGAACTCCGGTTATATTCCCAAATAGC
The DNA here is from genome assembly GCF_900107635.1 of Flavobacterium gillisiae. Taxonomy (GTDB): domain Bacteria; phylum Bacteroidota; class Bacteroidia; order Flavobacteriales; family Flavobacteriaceae; genus Flavobacterium; species Flavobacterium gillisiae. Next base: position 225,706 of record NZ_FNRD01000005.1, on the reverse strand, counting down.
AGACCTTTTCCAAATTCATTGGTTATCATCAGTTCGGCTGCAATTAATATTGATGCGGTTCCGGCTATTTCACTAGATGATCGTACTGCAGGGTAGCTGCCGTCTTCATCTTTTATATATTCAAATGCTAAAGCGGTAATCTTTTTTTTGCTTAAAGCTTCAAAGTAACTCTTCTGCATCGTTTTTAATTGAATCGATGAGATAAGAATAGTCTGGTTATTCATCATGGCAATCTCGGCAAGAGTAGGAGGACCTACTTTCAAAATCATTGGACAGCCAAATACTTTTGCAGTATCTTTCGTTACTTCGGCACCGGCATCACTATATTCTTTGTCAGAATAACTTGAACTTTCCCCAGCTCCTGATTCTATCATTACTCGATGTCCATTGAAAGACAAGGAGTTAACGGCGTCTGGAGTAAGGCAGATACGGCGTTCTTGATAACAGGTTTCTTTGGGAATACCAATAAAAAGTTCGCTTTTTCTTCGGCTTACTTCGAGTTTTTCTTCCTGTGGTAATAACTGTTGTTTAGTGAAAGGAGTTATTGCTATTGACATTGATAAAGTGATTATTAAAGGTAAAAATACGCAAAAAGATTAAAAAAAAAAGCTTTCAAAGGGGATAAATATTCGAAAAAGAACAATTTACAGTCTCTCAATTAGTTTTTCCATTTTAATATCGGCTCTTTCGTATACGCCATCTTCTAAAGGTATTTCCTTAAAGCCGTATTTTTCATACAGACCAATTGCAGGCCCCAGTCTTCTGTTAGAATAGATAATAATTTTTTCAAGATGGTGGTCTTCGGCGGCTTTGATGCATTGTTCCATCAATTTTTTACCTATTCCGAGGCCTTGAACGCCATCGGTAACGGCCATTTTACTCAATTCAAATTCCGTATCGTTCATTTTTATCAAGGAAACGGTACCAACAATCATATCATTGTATTTGGCATAAAATATCATTCCCCCTTTATCGATGATTTCTTCCTGTGGATTAGAAAGAACCCGTTCGTCTTTAGGTTCAATTTTAAAGTATTTGCTAAGCCATTCTATGTTCAATGTTTTTATCGGTTCCTTCAAATCGGAAGAAAAAGGGATGATTACAACGGTATTCTCTGCATTCATGATAGATGATGATTTAGCTTAATTCTAATAAACGTTTACCGCCCACTAGTTCCTTAATTGTAATAACGGAATGGGAATCTGGGATAAGGTTTGGGATGTTTTCTGCCCATTCGATAAAGCACCAGTTGCCAGAATATAGATATTCATCTGCTCCCATATCTAATGCTTCAGTTTCGTTTTTTAATCTATAGAAATCAAAATGATAAACAACTTGATTGTCAACGGTATGATACTCGTTAACTAAAGAAAAGGTTGGACTGCTAGTTGCTTCCGTTACACCGAGTTCCTTGGCTAATTGTTTGATAAAAGTGGTTTTTCCAGCCCCCATATCTCCGTGAAAAAGAATCACTTTATTTGGCTTTTCAGCAACAATTTTACGTGCTGTATTTTCGATTTCATCTAATGAAAAAGTAATTTCCATTTTAAAAATTTGTTTAAAGTTTAAGGTCTTAAGTTTTATTGACTAGACTATTTCGGATTAAAAATCAAAAACGGAATAATCATTTCTTCCAATGAAATCCCACCGTGCTGATAGGTGTTTCTGTAATAACTCACATAATGATTGAAGTTATTTACGTAGGCCAGAAACAAATCATTTTTTGCAAAAATATAAGAACTACTCATATTAATGGCAGGTAAACCTATTTTTTTTGGTTCTTTGACCGCATAAACATCTTTGTACTCATAAGTTAAGCTACGCCCCGTTTTGTAACGCAAATTAAGGCTGGTGTTTTTATCCCCCACTACTTTTGATGGGTTTTTGACATTAATGGTTCCGTGATCGGTTGTTAATATCAATTTGAAACCCAGTTTTTGTGCTTGTTGAATAATTTCCAATAGCGGCGAGTTCTTGAACCAGCTCAAGGTCAATGAGCGATAGGCTTTATCATCGGAAGCAAGTTCTTTAACTACGTCCATTTCTGTTTTGGCGTGTGATAGCATGTCAACAAAATTATACACTACGGTAACCAGATCGTTGTCTCTTAATCCTTTGAAGTTCTCCACTAGTTTTTTACCGGCAGCCAAGTTGGTGATTTTGAAATAATCTTCCTTGATGTTTAGTCCTAATCGTTTCAATTGCGCCGATAAAAACTCTGCTTCATACAAGTTTTTACCACCTTCTTCGGGATCATTTTTCCAATATTGCGGAAACTGTTTTTCCATTTCTAGCGGCGTTAAACCAGAGAAAATAGCGTTTCTAGCATATTGGGTAGCCGTGGGAAGAATAGAGAAGTAAGGAACCTCTTTTTCCAGTTTATAATAGTTGGATACCTCACTTTCAAAGGTTTTCCATTGGTCGTAGCGCAAATTATCAATCACCACAAACAAAATAGGTTTGTCTTTTTTTACAATTTCGGGAACGACTAATTCTCTAAATAAAGTATGGGATTGAATGGGTTTGTCTGCTTTTGGTAAAAACCAGTCCTCATAATTGCGTTCGATAAATTTTCCAAACTGCGAATTGGCTTCTGCTTTTTGGGATTCCAAAATTTCAATCATTCCATGATCGTTGATGTTCTCCAGATTAAGCTCCCAAAAAATCAATTTTTTGTACAATTCTACCCAGTCTTCATAGGAATTTACCATCGCCATTTCCATGGAGATTTTTCTAAATTCTTTTTGGTAGTCTAAGGTCGTTTTTTGCGAAATCAGTCGTGAATGATCCAGGTTCTTTTTCAAACTCAATAAAATCTGATTCGGATTTACCGGTTTAATCAGGTAATCGGCAATTTTAGAACCTATAGCTTCCTCCATGATATATTCTTCCTCACTTTTGGTGATCATAATCATCGGAACGGAAGATTTTTTCTCTTTCATTTCAGAGAGTGTTTCTAGTCCGCTCATGCCGGGCATATTTTCATCTAAGAAAACGATGTCAAAATTCTCGTTTTCAAATATATCAATCGCATCGCGACCGTTGTTACAAGTAGTGACACTGTAGTTTTTCTTTTCCAGGAACAATATGTGGGGTTTCAAATAATCGATTTCATCGTCTACCCAAAGTATTTTTATCTTATCCATATTTTTTATAAATAGTATTCAAAAGTTCTAATTTATTGTGCCAATTTACAGCTTTTTGAGGCGCTTATTTCCTAATATTATGATAAAATTTCTTGATAAAATTAGATACTCGTACAAGCAATAAAATAGAATCAAGAGTGAAAATAAGGAAAAAAGAATATAGTAAAATGAAAAAAGACGAGAGAGGAGTGGCAAGATTAAAAACCATTACGTACTAATATCTAATCTCTAACATCTACATTGTAACCTCTAATTTCTATTTTCTAACCTTTTTTAATTTAACTAACTACTAATAAGTAAGTTAAACATGCAAAACGTTTTATGGCTAATATCACTTAATTTTGAGTAATGTTTAAACTCTCCTTTTTTCACACCTACAAATCGTCAGGAACTGCAAAGTTTGATTCTATTGTCAAAATTATAGCTTGACCTCCTAAAAAAAGTGCAACACTTTTAACTTAAGAACGCCTAAATAGGAAGTATTGTTGCCTATTTTAAAAAGTGATGAAGTGGTAAAGCACACGTAAATATACAATTGCAACAAAGCGCACTAAGATTAAAACACAAATTATGAGAGAATTGAGGACCTTTTTTAATTGGTGAATCTGTGGCGATAAAGCGAAGTAGTTCTTTGAGCTATTTCTTCTTCATGTTGATAAAAAAAATATAATTGTAGGATTTAATGTTGTTTCATAATATTAAATTATTGGTATTAACACAAAAAATTAATGTGGATTCATAGCATTTTACTTATTTTTTACTTAAATTTATGCATAACATAAAACCATCTATTATGACTGTAAACGAAATATTAAACAAAAAAGGAAATGAAGTTCATTCCATACTTTCTACCATTACGGTTTATGAAGCTTTAAGAATAATGGGAGAAAAAAATGTTGGTGCTGTTCTAGTAATTGAAGATGATAATTTGAAAGGAATATTGTCTGAAAGAGATTATGCCCGAAAAATTGTTTTGAAGGATAAAGCGTCAAAGGATACCTTTGTTCATGAAATCATGGATAAAGAAATCGTTAGTGTAAAACCAACGGATGATTTAGATTATTGTATGGATTTAATTACCAATAAAAGAGTCAGACATTTACCTGTTTTGTTAGATGAAAAAGTAATTGGAATTGTTTCTATTGGTGATGTGGTGAAATCAATCATTGAATTACAAAAAAATACGATTGATCATTTAGATTCCTATATCCACGGAACTAAAGCTTAATTGGTCCTTAATTTATATTAACTTAGAGAAATGCGTTATGGCAACTATTTTTCTTTCTATTCTACTTCTAGGAATTGGAATGGCAGGTATTGCCATCAAAATCTTAGTGAAAAAAAACGGACGATTTTCAGGTACTTGCAGTAGTAATAACCCATTGGTACAAGGCGATGGGGAGGCATGCGGTATTTGTGGCGCTAAACCACAGGAAAAATGTAAATCTTAATTCAATTCTTTTATCTGTTTCTTTAAACTTTCAGAAATATAAGTTTTCCATTTTCCGTTTTCGTCATAAATAAAATAAACCTCCAATTTTAAGTTTTCGTTTTTTTCCAAAAAGCTAATTGATTTTTGTAAGCCCATCACCATGAAAGCGGTAGCATAAGCGTCAGCTGTAATTCCATCATCGGCGATTACTGTGGTGCTTAGTAAATTATGTTTTGCAGGGTAACCCGTTTTAGGATCAATGATGTGCGACAGTTTTTGATTTCCCTCAATATAAAATTTTCGGTAATTACCAGAAGTGGCTAGCGCTCTATTGTTTAAGTTTACGACTGCTTCTAGTTTTCTTTCTGTAGATGTTTCTTCACTAGGTTGGTCAATACCTACTTTCCATTCTTCATTCAGTTTTTTCCCTTTGGCTTTTACTTCACCTCCTAGTTCGACTAAGTAATTGTTTATTCCTTTCCTTTCAAGAAAATCTGCTATCACGTCTACTGAATATCCTTGTGCAATGGCATTGAAATCTATTTTAATCTCCGGATTTACTTTTACGATTTGGTTATCCTTTAAAATCACCTTTTTATAATTGACCAATTGTAGTAAACTATCCACTTGGGATTTACTCAATGTATTTTTTGATGTTGGTCCAAAACCCCATGCGTTTACCAATGGCCCCACTGTAATATCAAAATTTCCTTCTGTTTTTTCAGATACTTCTACAGATTTGTTAAAAACCGTCTTGAAATAATCATCTACAATAACATTTTCTTCATTCTTGTTTATTCTCGAAATAATCGAATTCGGAATCCAGGTAGACATCGATCCATCAATATCTGCAAGCAGAGAATCTATTTCCTTTTGATAAAGAATGCCATCGTCAGACAGATAAGTAATATGGTAGCTAGTTCCTTGTGCATTTCCTTCGAGCTTTATGATTTCTTTTTTAGCGGAAGTACAACTCGTTAGCATCACTAAAGTGCAGAGAAGAAGAAATAGTAGTTTTTGCATAAATTATGTTTTATTGCCACAGCCAAGCGAAAGCGAACAGACTAAGTAAAGACGCTAAGGCATAAATGTTTTACCGAAAAGAATATGTTAAACGGTATAGATTATTTTTTGATTTTTGAGCCTTCGTGGTTAATGAATCACAAACTCATTCAATTCATGTTGGAATCATTCCTATTAACCTCCAAAATCATCAAATGCAATATTCTCTCCTGGAACTCCTAGTTCGTCGAGCATTTTAAAGACCGCCGCATTCATCATGGGTGGGCCGCAAATATAATATTCAATGTCTTCTGGAGCTTCATGGTGTTTCAAATAATTTTCAAACAATACATTATGAATAAAACCGGTATCCCCCGTCCAATTGTCTTCAGGTAGAGGTTCAGATAGTGCGACGTTGTAATCGAAATTTGGAAATTCTTTGTCAATTTTCTTAAATTCCTCGGTATAAAAAACCTCTCTCGAAGATCTTCCTCCATACCAAAAACTCACTTTTCTGTTTCTTTCTTTTACGGTATGAAAAAGATGGAATAAATGGGAGCGTAGCGGAGCCATTCCTGCTCCTCCGCCGATATAAATCATTTCTCTTTGTGTGGGCTTGATATGGAAATCTCCAAAAGGTCCGGCAATAGTAACTTTGTCACCTGGTTTTCGAGAAAAAACAAAGGAAGACGCAATTCCAGGATTTAATTTCATAAAACCACCTACTTTACGGTCAAATGGGGGAGTTGCAAGTCGAATGTTGAGCATAACGATATTTCCTTCCGCAGGATGGTTTGCCATGGAATAAGCTCTAAAAATAGATTCTGGATTTTTCATTTTTAAATTCCAAATTCCAAATTTGTCATAATCATCTTTGAAACGATCATCAATTTTGTACAAATCATTTTTAAAATCCACTTCGCATTCAGGGACGTCAATTTGAATATAGCAACCTGACTGAAAATCTAAAAATTCCCCTTCCGGTAATTTAACCACAAATTCTTTGATGTAGGTAGCGACATTGTCATTTGAAACTACTTCACATTCCCATTTTTTGATACCCATAACGCTAGCAGGAATGACAATTTCCATATCCTCCTTCACTTTTACTTGGCAACCTAATCGCCAATTGTCTTGTTGCTCTTTTCTTGAAAAATAAGGCGTTTCAGTAGGGAGGATTTGACCACCACCTGATAGTATTTGGCATTTACACATACCGCAAGTACCACCGCCACCGCAGGCTGAGGGTAGAAATATTTTTCTATTGGACAGCGTGGAAAGTAGTGTTGAGCCTGCTTCAGTTTCGAGCACATCCTCTTTGTTTATGACTATCTTGACTAATCCTGAAGGAGTAAGCTTAGATTTGGCAAACAGAATTATATAGACAAGCAGCGAATTGAAGAGTAAAAATACAATTACGCTACTGATTATTGTTGTGCTATTAATACCTAATACTATCATTTTCAATTTGATTATAGATTTATAACGAAATCCCCATAAAGCTCATAAATGCAATAGCCATTAATCCAGTTAAAATAAACGTAATCCCTAAACCTCTCAAAGGGCCAGGTACATTAGAATATCGTAATTTTTCTCGAATAGCAGATAAAGCAACGATGGCTAGAAACCATCCCACACCAGAACCGAAGGCGAAAACAGTGGCTTCACCCAAGGAGGCATATTCTCTTTCTTGCATAAATAACGCTCCTCCTAGAATAGAACAGTTTACCGCAATTAACGGCAAGAATATCCCCAAAGAACTGTACAATGCTGGTGCATATTTTTCAACAATCATCTCTACTAATTGCACAATAGAGGCAATTGTTGCAATAAACATTATAAAACTTAAAAAACTAATATCAACAGTCTTATAATCAGTAGATAACCATTCTAATGCTCCCGCTTTTAAGACATATTTTTCTAATAGATAACAAACCGGAACCGAGATAGATAATACAAAAGTCACTGCAAGTCCTAGCCCCACAGCACTTTTTACGGTTTTAGAAATGGCCAAATAGGAACACATGCCTAGAAAATAGGCAAATATCATGTTCTCAATAAAAACCGCTTTTATAAATATATTGATGTGTTCCATGATGAAATGTTTAAATCGTGTTTATTAAAGTATTATTTCGATTCAATTAATTTTTGATTTCGGCTTCTTTGAATCCAGATAAGAATCCCCACAATGATTAGCGCCATAGGCGGCATGATGACCAGACTATTGTTAAAATAACCTAACTTATAAATAGACTCTGGAATGATACGGTTTCCCATCAGTTCTCCTGAACCAAATAGTTCCCGAATCATAGAAACGATTACCAAAATCAAACCGTAGCCAAAACCGTTACCGATTCCATCTAAAAATGAAGGCCAAGGTTTGTTAGACATTGCAAAAGCTTCCAAACGTCCCATGATGATGCAATTTGTGATGATTAATCCAACAAAAACGGATAACTGCTTACTTACGTCAAATACAAAAGCTTTTAAAAATTGATCTACTAAAATTACCATCGCAGCAACCACCGTTAATTGAACGATAATCCGAATGCGATTTGGGATAATATTTCGAATAAATGAAATAATAACATTCGAAAAGGCACAAACTACGATTACCGCGAGAGCCATCACAATAGATGGTTTCATTTTTACGGTAACAGCCAATGCCGAACAGATTCCCAATACCTGAACGGTGATAGGATTATTATCATTTAAGGGATCGTATAAAAGTCTTTTATTTTTTGGCGAAAATAAAGGCTCTTTTGTCTTTTTTGGTTTTGCAGGAACTGCGATTGTTTCTTTGCTCATATCCTGTTATTTTAGTTTGTAAATGCTATTGTTTCCTGTTTTTTAAAATAGGGAATGTAATTGTTTAATGTTCGTTCAAACATTTCAGATACGCCTTTACTCGTTATTGTTGCGCCCGAAATAGCATCAACACCATGCATATCATTTGGTTTTGCACCTCCTTTAATTGCGGTAACCGAAACAAATTTGCCTGATTCATCAAATATTTGCTTCCCAATAAACTGCTGTTGGAATTTTTGTGTTTCAATCTCGGCACCCAATCCAGGAGTCTCACTTTTGTGACCAAAACTGACTCCGTAAACCGTATTCATATCACTTTCCAGAGAAATAAATCCCCATATAGGTCCCCATAATCCTTTTCCTCTTATCGGAATAATGTAAAATGATTTTCCCTCTTTATTGCAAATGAATAGCGGAAACAACTGCTCATTTCCTTTTCCTATTTTAACTTTATCTAATTCCTTTTTAAGGTCAATGTCAAATGCAGTAACACTTCCTGTTACTTGCTCGCCTTTATTATTCAATACAATTTGTTGCGTAATGTATTTATTAAAGGCAGTTTCGGTCCCTGTAGTTTCAGTAGGAATCGAAACACTGGTTAGTATGTTTTTCATTTTTTCTATCCTAACATTCTTCTCCTGATAGGGTGCAAGACTTATGGCGGTTACTGATAGCAGTACGGCAATAACTACCACCATAACAGAGGAAAAAATAAACGTGGCTTTGTTGCTGTCTTTATCCATTTTGATTATGTATTGGATTAACTCTTTTTAGTCTTCTTTTGATATTTGCTTCTACAACATAATGGTCTATTAAAGGTGCCATTACATTCATAAATAAAATCGCTAACATCATTCCTTCAGGGTAAGCGGGGTTAAAAACTCGAAAGAGAATTGCCAGCAGTCCTATTAAAAATCCATATATGTATTTTCCAGTATTTGTTTGTGTCGCGCTCACTGGATCTGTGGCCATAAAAATTGCGCCAAATGCAAATCCTCCTAATACTAAATGATGTAGTGGACTAATTTGCATTAACGTATTCAATCCAAAGAAATTAAAGATTACAGCCATCAAAAATCCACCTGCAAAAACCGAGGCCATTATTCGCCAACTACCAATTCCGGTATATAATAAAATACCAGCTCCAATCAAGCAAGCAAGCGTAGATGTTTCCCCTACAGAACCAGGAATAATACCGATGAAGGATTCCATCATGCTCGGAATTTTATCAGCAAAACCAGCTGCAGCATCGCCTAATGGAGTTGCGCCACTATACGCATCAACAACGGCTTGTCCTTTGTCAGTACTCGTGTTTATCCAAACTTCGTTTCCCGACATTTTGCTTGGATATGCAAAAAATAGAAACGCTCTAGCGGTAAGCGCAGGGTTTAAAATATTCATTCCTGTTCCACCAAAAACTTCTTTACCTATAATAACGGCAAATATCGTCGCGACCGCCAGCATCCACAACGGGACATCTATGGGCATTATGAGCGGAATCAACATCCCTGAAACTAAAAAGCCTTCATTGATAGTATGTTTTCGAATAATGGCAAAAATGAACTCCGTCGTCAATCCTGCTCCGTAAGAAACTATAATTAAGGGTAGTACTTTGATGGCTCCAAAAACAAAATTATCCATTAGAGAAACATTCGTAATTCCGAAAGCATGGTGGTGTTGGTAACCAATATTCCACATCCCAAATAATAAACAGGGAACTAAAGATAGAACCACTAATATCATCGTGCGTTTCAAATCGATAGCATCGCGTACGTGTGTTCCCTTGCTTTTTGTAGTATGATTGGGTACAAATAGGAAGGTTTCAAACGCATCAAATGCGGGATAGAATTTTTCTAGTTTTCCCCCTTTTTCAAAATTAGGTTTGAGATTGTTCAGTAAGTTTCTAAGTGGCTTCAAATTCAGATTTTTTAAATGATTAAATTTGGTAACTATTAGATTGTATGGATATTATGTATTGTTAATTAATATATTACGTTAAATTTTTTTATGAGTCAGTTTGACTTTTACTTTCAACGTTGCTTTTTTTAAAATTGATCAATTTCCTTTTCATAATTTTCTTTTTTGCTTGATCAAAAAAGAAACAAAAAAATCAACTCTTCCGCTCCCTCGTCGGTCAAATTAGTTTTCGAAGTCTAAAACAAAAAAACTCGCTACGCTCAAACAGCTTTTGTTTTTACGACTTCTTCAAACATTTGACGCTCGACTGCGGGCACTAATGACATTAGAATCTCGTAAACAACAAAGTCAATTAACTAAACTCCTTTCGTACCATATCAAGACCATGACGTATGATTTCTTGCGATTTGATCTTGGATGTACAGACTAATTCGCAGAGCGCAAAATCCTCTTCTACTACTTCATATATTCCCAATTTCTCCATCATATCGATGTCTTCAATTAAGATTGATTTTAAAAGTTGTACAGGATAAATATCCATCGGAAACACTTTTTCATATTGTCCAGTCATTACAAAAGGACGTTCTTCGCCATGTAAATTGGTATTTAAATCGTGTTTCTTATTTGGTGTCAACCAAGAGAAAAAAGTGCGAGAAACACTAAACTTATCAAAACCGGGCGCTAGCCAACCCATAAATTCATATTCATTTCCTTCAGGAATTACAGTAATTTGAGAATCATAAAAACCCAAAAAACCGTCAGCTGGAATTTGGCTACCAGACAAAATAGAACCACTGATGATTCTGTTGTCGCCTTTTTTTAGCCCTGCTTCCGAAAGAATATTTTTTACAGACGAACCTACAATGGTTTTATAATATTTAGGGTTGTTGACCTGAGAACCTGTTACTGCAAGAATTCGAGTAGCATCAAATAGTCCTTCGTCAAATAATTTTCCCATGATGACTACATCTTGTGGATTGATGTACCAAACTACTTCTCCTTTGTTAATAGGATCAATGTGGTGAATTTGAACGCCAACATTTCCCGCTGGATGAGGACCAGATATCGTATTGATTTGTACATTTTGAGCCTGACTAAAAGCAGGAGCAGGGGCGGTATTCGCTTGAACGTTTAAATGTATTTTTCCAGTCGTTAATTGCTGCAAGGCATTAATTCCCGTTTGAAAATAAGATTCTTTCCCTGACATGATAAAATCAGTATCAGGAGCTAATGGATTCGTGTCAAAGGCAGATATGAAGATGGCTTTTGGGCTCTCGCTTGGATTCGCTATAGTTCCATAAGGACGTTGGCGGATAAACGGCCAAACACCACTATTCAATAGTTGGTCAATGATTTCTTTTCGAGAAAGTTGGTTGGGATTTGATTTAGTAAATGTAAGGTGTTTTATTTCCCTGTCGGCAAGGATTTTTATTTCTAAAATAACTCTTTTCTGGCCACGAAGAATTTCAATTACTTCACCACTCACGGGAGAGCAAAACTGAATTTTTTTATTGTTTTTATCGTAAAATAGCGGAGTTCCGGCTTCTACATTGGCACCAGCTTTCACTAATAATTTGGGTGTTAGCCCCACAAAATCTTTTGGTTTTATAGCAAATATTTCCGCCACAGGCAGGTCTAATACTGTCTTAGCAGCTTCACCGATCAATTTGAGATTCAATCCCCGTTTAATTTTAATATATTCACTCATACATTAATTTATTTTTAGTGGGTATTACTTATGATTTTCTGGTATTGGAATATAATTCTAGTATGCTATAAGATTAAGTTTATTATTTATTTGTTAAAATAATGGAAGTATAAAGCACTAATTTAATGAATTTGTGTCAAAATACCAACAATAAAAACATTTTAGTTAAGGAATAATGTATAATTGGATAGAAAGTTCATTTTTATAAAGAAATGATTTTCAAAAGAATAGCCTTAAAATATATTTTAGGAGCAGAGCGATTGTGGCTTCAAGCCCGATAGTTCCTGCTGTCTGCTATATCTCTTTATCCCGAAAAGCCGGGATAAAGAGGATGCCGCTTCCATCAGGTCTAGAAATCACGAATGTGTTTCCTAATCATGAAAGTAAAAACACCGCTAATCCACATATTTTTCATTGCTATTAGGGTATGAGCAATGGAAAGGAAATAACGAAGCAATCAAACAAATACTGCGATTCTCTCTGTGACGCTGCTTCTTAATAAGGAAGAGCTTTTACATAAAAATACAAATGAAATAAAACCAATAACAATTATCGGATGCTACTACTAACTAAAAAAGCGACTAAGTAAACTTTATAACTCATAAGTAGTATTAAGTTGTTAATAAGTCGCGCTTTAATTTGGACAAAAAAATCTTACATTTGAAAACCACGAAAAACAAAATTAATCCACAACAAGAAGATGCAGTGCATTTGTTTTTGTTGTGGATTTTTGTTTCTAGGAAAAAGATTGAATTTAATAAAAAGAGGTATATACTTTATGTTATATACTAGTTGTGCGACAGCATTGCGCTGGAGAAAAATAATAATCAAAAACCAAAATAATGAAAAAAATCAATGTTCTAATCCTTCTTATTTTCTTAGGCGGAAATCTTTATTCGCAAGACACTTTAAAAGTTGGTGATAAAGCGCCAAAATTAAATATTACAGATTATATCTTAAATACTCCGAAAGATAAAAATATTGAAGGTAAATTTATAGTTCTTGAATTTTGGGCTACTTGGTGCGCACCTTGTCTAAGCGCTGTACCGCATTTAAATGAATTACATGATAATTTTAAAAATAGAAAAGATTTACTTTTTCTTTCTATGACTTACGAAAAACCAGAAAAAACAAAACGAACACTCGAAAAAATACTATTTAAAACGGTAGTCGTTTCTGATCAAACAAAATTAAATGAAGCTAATTTTAATGTTGACGAAATACCACATACTGTTTTAATAGATAATAAAGGAATTATAAGATGGATTGGAATACCAACTGAATTAAATAGTTCAGTAATTGAAAACTTTTTGAACGGAACAAACATTTCAAAGGGAAATTTAACTTTACCTACAGAAAAGAAGCAAGAAAAAGTAACCGAAGAACAAGAACCGGCAAACAGTATAGATATCACTTTAGAACTTTTGAAAGACAGCAAAGCTTATTATGTTTTTAGCGTAATAAATGCAGCTGAAAATGACGATGTTATGGCATTCGATGCCTTATGGAAAGGAAAATACATTGACTTAAATAATAATTTAAAGTCCATGATTTCAAAAATCATCAAAAAGCCTGAATATCAAATTAGTATTCCAAATGAGTTAGTTCAAAATAAATATAATATTTTCTACAAAAATTTAAATAAAATTGAGATAAACGAACATAGTAAAGTATTAAAGAACAATCTATTAACCTCCTTAAACTTAACAGAAAAAGTAGAAGTTAAAAAAGTAGAAGTTTATAATCTAAAAGTAGAAAATACTGAAAAATTAAACTTTTCCCTTAATCAAGAAGAGAAACAAAAACATAGTGGTAGCAGCACAACACATTTTATTTTTTCAAATTCTAATATTGAAACACTAATTAGAGATGTTGGTAATTATCATAAAATAATAATATTTAATGAAACAGAACAAGATAAGAACTTAGACTTTATAATTAGAAAAGGTACATTCCCCGAATTAATTAATGACTTAAAAGAATATGGTTTACGCTTGGAAAAAGTTTCAAAAGAAATCGAATTCTATAACTATCAATAATATGCCGATCGCACAACAGCCATTTTGAGCTAGCTGGAGTTTAGTGGAATTATTGTTTCGCATCAGCATCCTGCAAAGCCGAAAATTGAGCGGTTACGAACTTCCAGCCATCTCAAAGCAGCAAAACGTTACAGGCAAGTTGAACCAAAAAACTGCATAGAAAATAGAAATATTTAAAATGAAAAAAATCATTATTACTTTACTAATATTAAGCTTTAATTTAACTTTTTCTCAAGATTACTTCGAGGGTAAAAACTTGTATTGTAAATCTGAAAATCCCGAAGCGATGAAGCTCTTTAATTTAGGTATTGAAACTTTATATTTAAATAAATCTTTAAGCCCAAAATATCTCAAAATAACTTCAAATATTTTCTTTAAGGCATACAAAACTGACAAGACATTTTGTGATGCAATTTTTTTTACGGGATACACTTTGAGATTATTGAATGACGAAAAGGCAATAGCTTGCTATATAATGGCTGACAGTTTATCAAAAAAAACATTAGAATTTAAAATAAATTTAGCTTCTGAAGGATTAAGATTAGGTCAAGATAGATCATTAAAAATTGCTAGAAAAAAGTATAATGAAATAATTACTTTATTTCCTGAAAATCCTGAAGGTTATTATGGTTTTGCATTAACTTCTCCTATTTTTGGAGATGTAGATAAGGGATTAGAAAATATAAATATCGCAATTGAAAAATACAAATTATCAAATCTAAAATTAAAAGACGAAGTAATATTTCTAAAAGGCGTTTTATTATCTCAAAACAAAAATTACGATGAAGGTTTAGAATATTTAGAAAGATGTTATTCAACTTATAAAAAAGATGAGAACTTTAAAATACACTATTCATTATGTTTACTCAAAGTTTCTGAAATTATAAATGACGAAAAAATGAAACAAAAAGCTTTAAAATTTTATGGACAAATAGAAAACAAACAGCAGATTCCGGAAGACATAAAAGCAGGACTGAAATTTTAAAAAGAAATGACGTTGAAACGTAAATTGGAATAGCAAATAGAAAATATAAAAGGTAGAATCTGCCAACATAAATTTGAAAAGTTTGCCGTTAAAATCATAATTTCGGCGAAAAAAACCAGCCTGTAACAGCTGTTTTGATATAGCTGGAATTTAGTGGAATTGTCGTTTCGCATCAAGTTTTCGTTAAGCCGAAAATTGAGCGGTCACGAACTTCCAGTCCTCTCAAAGTGGCGAAACGTAAACAATTTTAAAAGAACAACGAATGAAAACAAAAATTACCTTATTACTTTTTATCAACATGATAGCAATGGCTGGATATGGTCAATATGATTGGACACAAGGTCAGTTAATCCTAAAAAATGCGGATACACTCGTCGGTGAAATTCGTGTACCTATGATTTCGAAAAATCTTGTATCTATAAATGGGGAAGAAAAAATAAGTTTCAGAAAAGATCGTAAATCTGAAAAAGTAAAATATGGCGAAAGTCAAGTAGACAAAGTCATTTTTAAAAATTCGGATTCTGAAGTTGCCTATTTTGAATATATAAATTTATCTGAGACTAAAAAAGGGCTATTTAAAATAATAACCAAAGGAAAAGCAAATCTATATGCAAGAAATGTCAGTATATCATCTGGCGGCTATATGACCTCTAGCGGAGTCAGTGGAGGAATGTGGAATTATTCTACAACTGATTTCAATGAATTTTATATTTTGCGGGAAAATGAACTAGCAGCAAGCCCTCTGGCTACAGCCCGTATCTCACGTTCGTTCAATAACAGAGCTATCGAATATTTTAGCGATTGCCCTAGTTTGGTTTCCAAATTAGAAGCCCACATTTACGGAAAGAATGATATCCTAAAAGTTGTAGAAGAATACAACAAAATCTGTTTATAACAGCCGTTTGAGCTAGCTGTGGTTTAGTGTAATTATCGTTTCGTATCAAGTTTTTGTTAAGCCTAAAAATCAGTGCTTAAGAAGCACAAACCATCTAAAAGTCGCGAGACGTTAGAAAAAAAAACATCTCTATGGAACAGAATTATATAATCAAAAATGGTGAAATCACTTTTGATGAAAATAAAATAGTTATTGCTGACGATTCAAAAGAACAAATTAGGATCCAATTATTTTCTTCCATTTGCTGGACGTTTTACGGAACGATGTCGGTTTTAAGGTATATAAAAACGGGTGATGAATTCTTACTTTGGTCGGGTTTGTTTATTGGAATCGCCTATTTTCTAATCTTAATCTTAACATTGCTTAGAACAAGCAAAAGCCAGATTGAAAATAATGAAGTCCATTCAATTGCGCTAAAACAAAGATTTGGAAATGTATTTATTGATATCAAGTTAAAAAATAATAAGTTGAGAAGGGTAAACCTCATTGGCGAGATTCCTGAAGAAATTAAAAATATAATAACAAAATTCAATAAGGCAAAATAACTAATTACGTTTTCCCCAAGCTAGCGCAAGCGTCTCGCTTGTGTCCGCAAAGAATACCCCGCCGTTTTTAAAATAGGACCGTAAATCTTGCTTAGATTTACAATCTGTGCTCATAAAATTGAGTAATTATATAGAAATAGCAAACGGAGATTTCTCCTTTGTCGAAATGACAAGATGATATAATAAATAGTGTTTATTAATAGTAATTGGTTCTATGACCACAAAGTTATCGCAGCTTTGCAATCTGTGCCCGCAAAGAATGTCAACTATAAAATGAACACTTAAACAATAGAAATAGCCATAATTGAGGGATTATTTAAATAAACAGTAGAATCTAATTATAACTAACACTTAAATTATGAAATTATCTAAAACCTTATATTTAGTATTAGCAATAGTGTTTTTATCAGTAAGCACTTTTGGACAAAAAGTAAATGATAAGATACATTTAATTGAAAACGATTTAAACCATTGGGATAAATCTAAAAACAAAAAATGGTCATTAAAAGAAAGAATGGCGTTTTACAACGTAAATGCGGTAAGTATCGCGGTAATTAAAGATTATAAAATAGAATGGATAAAAGCATACGGTTATGCAGATCGTAGTGAGAAAAAACTAGCAACAACACAAACTCTTTTTCAAGCGGCTTCCATAAGTAAATCTTTCAATAGTTTAGCGATATTAAAACTAGTGGAAGAAGGGAAATTAGGATTAGATGATGACATCAATACTTATTTAAAAGAATGGAAATTCCCGTACGATTCTATTTCTAAGGGTAAGAAAATAACAATAGCACATTTATTAAACCATACGGCAGGTTTATCTGTTGGCGGCTTCCAAGGCTATGCAAAGGGAGAAAAATTGCCAACGACAATAGAAACCCTTGACGGATTAAAACCTTCTAATTCTAATGCTGTTCGGTCTATATTTGAACCTGGTTTAAAATTTCAATATTCAGGAGGTGGAACGACGATTACCCAATTAATTCTGGAGAATACCACGGAAGCGAAATACGAAGATTATCTGCTAAACAATGTTTTAACTCCATTAGGAATGAGCAACAGTTCTTTTAATCAACCTCCCGCCAAAGAGAAAGAAAATATTCTTGCAACAGGATATAATATAGATAAAGAAGTGGTAGGAAAGTACCATATATATCCCGAAAAAGCTGCAGCTGGCTTATGGACAAATCCAACGGATCTATCAAAATATATTATTGAAACGCAATTGTCCTTATTGGGAAAGTCAAATAAAATACTATCTAAAGAAATGTCTGTAAAAAGATTAGATACTAATTTCGGAGTATTCTTAAATGATTTTAATGGGGTAAAATATTTTGGGCATAGTGGCGGTAATGAAGGCTTTGTATGCTATTACGTAGGTAGTTTTGAAGATGGAAACGGGGTAGTAGTTATGACAAATGGGAGAGTATCAACGATTATAAACGAAATAGTTAACAGTATTGCAAGTGTAAATAATTGGAAAAACTACCCATTGGAATCCCAAAAAGAATCTATTTCTTTAACGATAAGAAAAGAAAGCCAAAGCAACATTGATAAAGGCATTGCACTCTACAAAAATCTTAAAGAAAATAAGAGTAATGAATACAATTTCTCTAATGAAAGTGAACTCAATCAATTGGGCTACGAATTTCTAAGAGATGCAAATTTAGAATCAGCCATTAAAATTTTCAGCCTAAATGTCAATGAATTTCCAAATTCATCAAATGTGTATGATAGTCGTGGGGAAGCCTATTTTAATAAAAAGGAATACTTGTTGTCAAAAAGCGATTATTTAAAAGTGTTAGAATTAGAGCCAACAAACCAAAACGCAAAAGAAATGCTTTTGAAAATTGACGAATTATTGAAAAAGTGACAAGAAGATCCTCGATAAATTGCAGAAAAGCGTGTCTCTGCAGCCGCTAGTGTCCCTCTTGTGCCGCCAGACAATATCAAATATTAATTAATTAAAATTGTTGCCAATACCATATCATAAAATCAAAAATGAAGAAAATCTTTAATTTAAAATTAAGTCTAGTGCTCGCTTTAGTAGTATTCCAATTGGCACAGGCCCAATCTAAAAAAGCAGCAGTGTTATCAACTGAGTATTTAAAAGTAGCAAACTGGACGGTAAATAATTACCAATTCCCTTTGATGAAATGGGAAAATAAAGATACTTTAAAATATCAAATTGTAGGAGAGTTTACATACATGTCAAAAAAGAAGTGGGATAGTTTTCTGTCAGATTTAGAACTTCTTACTGGAATGAAAATAGTTGAAGCAACGGATGGATCTGATGTTCAAATAACTGTATTTTTTGGAGAGTTAAAAGATTATTTTTTAGCGACAAAAAACAAACTTCCTTTAGCTGTAGATTTTAAAATGAGTAACTGGAGCAATAGAACTTACAATAAACAATATCAATTAATGAAAACAAGTTTTTGTATTGTTCCGTCCAAGATTCAGAAATACAATCATGGAACTTTTTACCTTAAAAATTTGTTTTTAAAATCATTAGGTTTGTTAGGTGTTAATGATGATTCCTTTAGTTTGTTTTACAAATATTCTACAGATAATAATGATAATTTTTCAAAGAGCGATAAACAAATTATCAAATTACATTATGATACAAACATAAAAGCGGGAATGAATTTAGAACAAGAGAAAAATACAGTTAACAATTCTATTGACTTGGAAGCACTTGTAAATGAAAAAATATAAGTATTTATGGAGGATTAAACGTCCCATATGTCTGTACTATGGTAGCGCAGATTTACAATTTGTACTACAAAAAATTTCATCCCTTAAACAATAGAAATAACCGTAATAAACTGGTTATTATAACAAAAAATAGAAAATAATGATACCCCGATAGTGCAAGCGTGCAGAATTAGTTCGTAAAGAGTGCTACTATTTCAATAATAACGATAACCAAAATAAAAAGTTTAATAAAATATTTAAAAACAAAGCAATCACAAATGAAAAATATAATCTACTTTATTAGCCTTATTGTATTGGGAACAGCAATCTTCTTAATTATCGAATATCCGGAATCTGGAAGAATACAAGGAATCGCTGGGGCTGTACTTATTATTGGTCTTACTTTAAATATTATTGGTTATTTATTTAAATCAAGGGCAAACAAAAACTAGAAACTAACAAGACCAAACAATTTTTTATGAGAATGCACAAAAACGTTTACTTAGCATTGGCTATTTTATTTTTAATTTCTTTCATCTACTCCTTATTTGATACCGGAGCGACACACAAACTATTCTTTTGGGAGGTTAATATTTGGTTGTATCGAGTGTTTCGATTGGCAATAGCAGTATTGTTCATGAAATCGTATTGGGACATCAAAAAAGCTGAAAAAATTACGGAGCAATAAATATCAGGAACAGCTACTGCCGCCACAAAGAATGTCAATTGAAATCTTGATTCTAGCAAAACATAAAAATAAATTCAAAATGAAAAAAATCCTTGTCCTTTTAATAGTACTTGTTTCGGTACCTACATTTTCGCAAAACTTCAATAAAGCCAAAATTGACAGTCTGTTCCAAGTTCTCGAAACCAAAGATAAATATATGGGAAGCGTTGTCGTATCTGAGAATGGGAAAATTATTTATACGAATGCCATAGGAAAGGAAGATATCGAAAGCAATAAAAAAGCAACAGTTTCTACCAAATATAGAATTGGCTCCATCTCTAAAATGTTTACTTCGACTTTAGTTTTTAAAGCCATCGAAGAAAAGAAACTAAGTCTGAATCAAACTATTGAAAGCTACTTTCCAACTATTGAAAATGCGTCTAAAATTACTATTAGTAACTTATTGAACCACCGCAGCGGAATTTATAATTTCACCAGCGCTGATGAATATGCGTCCTACAGCGCAGTCCCTAAAACCTCCAAAGAAATGGTGGCCATTATTGCCAAAGGTAAAAGTGTTTTTGAACCCAACAGCAAAGGAGAATACAGCAATTCTAATTATGTGTTGTTGAGTTATATTCTGGAGGAAGTCTACAAACAGTCGTATGCGGCATTGGTACAAACTAAAATAGCAAAGCCATTAGGGTTAAAAAACACTTATTTTGGAGGTAAAATAAGTACCGCTAACAACGAATCTTATTCCTATAGCTATACAGACAAATGGAATAAAGAAACCGAAACGGATACCTCAATCCCAATGGGAGCGGGAGGGATGGTTTCTACTCCAACCGATTTAACACATTTTATTGAGGCGTTATTCGCCGGAAAATTGATTGCTGCAGCTTCATTGGAACAAATGAAAACAATGCAAGATAAATACGGAATGGGAATTTTTCAAGTGCCGTTTTATGATAAAATCGGCTATGGACATACCGGAGGAATCGATGGATTTCGTTCGGCATTGTCTTATTTCCCCGAAAGTAAACTGAGTGTCGCGATCACTTCAAACGGAATGAATTATGGAAATAATGATATTGTGATTGCTATTTTATCGAGCTACTACAATAGAAAATTCGAAATTCCCACGTTTACCACTTTAGACCTAAAAACAGAAGATTTAGACGCTTATTTAGGAGTTTATGCAAGCGATACGTTTCCATTGGCAATAACAGTTACAAAGGATAATACCAAATTGATGGCACAAGCAACGGGACAAGGTGCTTTTCCACTAGAAGCGACTAAGAAAGATTCATTCGAATTTAGAGCGGCCGGAATTACCTTAGAATTTAATCCAATAGCAAATCAAATGACCATTTTTCAGGGCGGAACAAAAAATGTTTTGACAAAAAAATAACTGTACTTTAAATGTGTGTTTAAATATAGTTTTGGACATGATGTACAATGCATTCGAATAAAAAGAACAGCATACGTTTGCTTTAAAATTAGAATGAGTTCGTTACTAATTTTATAAATAGAAAGAATAATGAAAGTTTATTTGATATTTTTATTTGGTTTAATTACGGCAATTGGCTCTGCTCAACAGGGCTATTTGGTTAAAGTCAATTGTGAACGGTGGTCTTTTCTCTATCCAAGGTTTTTCAGGTGAAGGAGTATTAATTTCAACGGTTTTAAAAGAAAATGATTTGGGTGTGAAATAAAGGTAGGGTAAAACCACGTAAAAACACCTATATTTTTGTAGGATAAATAGAGTATATTTACGTTTTTAAATTTCGGTAAAGAGATTCGGAATTTTTAGGTAAAAATACAAAATGTGAATTTAAAACTAAACGAATTGAAAACATTTGAAACGGAGCGACTAGTTCTGACACCCACAACTACAGCTGATGCCGAATTTATTTTGGCGCTGTTCAATACCCCAAAATGGATTGAATTTATTGGGGATAGAAACTTGCAAAATGTTCAAGATGCTGAAGAATATATCTCGAATAAGATAACGCCTCAAATCCAAAAAGTTGGTTTTGGAAATTATACGGTAACCAGAAAATTTGATCGTGCAAAAATTGGATCCTGCGGGCTTTATGATAGAGAAGGCGTAGAGGGTATCGACATTGGATTTGCTTTTCTTCCACAGTATGAAAAGAAAGGCTACGGTTTTGAAAGTGCGAATAAGCTAAAAGAACTTGCTTTTAGTGAATTCAATTTAACCGAAATTAATGGAATCACTTCAGAAAAAAATATTGGTTCTCAGAAATTATTGATGAAACTGGGCCTTCAGTTTCAAAAAAACATCAAACTAACAGACGATACCGAAGAGGTATTGCTATATAAATTAGCGTTTTAGAATAAAAAGTGTCAATTTAGCAATGATAGAAATCGTGCCTATAATAAAAAGGATATGCGGTAATTAAAAAGCAATAGCAAAGGAATTACCGCATAGCCCGCAATACGACAAGTCCAGCTAAAAAAAAATATTTTAAAACAAAAAGATATGAAAAAAGTGATGAGTTTAGGGATGGTATTGTTGACTGGATTGACATGTCTAGCCCAAGGGAAAGACGAGAAAGCAAGTCAAACTTATAAGAACATTCATAGCAAAGCGATTCTTGTAGATACACACAATGACTTCTTAACACAAGCAATGGACTACGGCGTAGCTTTTGATCAGGACTTGCGCGGGAAAACACATAGCGACTTAAAACGATGGAAAGAAGGGGGCATGGACGTGCAATTTTTTTCTGTTTTTAGTGATGGTGAGCAACCCAATCCCTATGATTTTGCAATGCGTCAAATGGATAGCTTAGATGCAGCTGTCAAACGCAATCCAGATAAAATTGTAAAAGTAGCCAACACTGCTGAACTATATAAAGCAGTGAAGCAACACAAAATGGCAGCATTGATAGGCGTTGAAGGTGGCCATCAAATCGAAGATGACCTCAATAAACTCGATACCTTCTATAAAAGAGGCGTGCGCTATCTGACACTTACCTGGAACAATTCTACGTCTTGGGCAACTAGTGCTGCTGACGAAACGCACAACAAAGATTTAAAACACAAAGGCCTGACTGATTTTGGAAAGCAGTTAGTACAACATATGAATGCATTGGGAATGATGGTTGATATTTCTCATGTAGGCGAACAGACTTTTTGGGATGTTATTGCTACTACAAGTAAACCCATAATCGCTTCTCACAGTTCTGTTTATGCGCTTTGTCCGCACCAGCGCAATCTCAAAGACGATCAAATTAAAGCCATTGCTAAGAATGGCGGAGTCATTCAAGTGAATTTTAATTCGGGATTTCTTGATCCTACTATAGAAAAGAGAGAAGATGCGTTTATTAAAAAGCACATGGCCGAGGAAGATTCCATCATGGAAGTAGTTCAAAACCGCCATGTTGCGTCTTCGACAATTTTCAAAAAACACAATACAGAGGCACAAGACCTTCGAGCCTCTTTTGATCTTGTAATCAAGCACATTGAATATATCATCAACTTAGTGGGCGTTGATTATGTAGGAATTGGTTCTGATTTTGATGGTATTGAATCTCCACCACAACAATTAAATGACGTCACAACGTATCCACTAATTACAAAAGCACTGGTAGAAAAAGGGTATAGTGAAAAGGACATCAACAAAATATTAGGTGGAAACTTATTACGGGTTTTGAGTGCCAATGAAAAACACTAATCGCTACCTTTTTTCGAAATATATCCGGCATTAGTAGCGGCGTTTGTCTCTCACAAAATTAAACACAGACTTATTCTATTTATTTATAGAAGAGGTTTTTTGAAGCTAAAGCAAAATATACCAAAGTACATTCGTTTAACTATTATTTAATCAACAGATTCCTTTCATCAATTTAATTTTTGGTATTTTGCATTCCGAAATACTAATTTAAAATTGCCCGATAATGATTCCAAGAATTGCACTATTTCCCGAAACCAAACTAATAGGAATGCGAATGACGATGTCGTATAGCGACTATAAAGCGAGGGAACTATGGAAGCGTTTTATGCCGAGAAGAAAAGAAGTTTTAAATACCATTGGCACGGATTATTATTCGATGCAATTGTTCAGTCCTACTTTTTACGATAATTTTAATCCCACTGCGGCTTTTGAATATTGGGCAGCTGTAGCAACAACTGATTTAGAAAAAATTCCTGAAGGAATGGATTCTTTTACAATCAACCACGGCCTTTATGCTATTTTTACTTATAAAGGTGATGCGAACGGAGCGCCTGCTGCGTTTGAATATATTTTTGCTACTTGGTTACCAAGCTCCGAGTATGTTTTAGATGACAGACCTCATTTTGAAATATTAGGTGATAAATATAAAAATGACCATCCTGATTCTGAAGAGGAAATTTGGATTCCAGTTAAACTGAAAAAACAGTAAATTTGCTGCCTGTAATAAAATAATAAACGAGCGATCGTAATGAATGAAAAGCAAAAATTAAAGGAGGTAGCTGCGCTTTTTTTAAAATTAGGAATTATAGGTTTTGGAGGTCCTGCCGCCCACATTTCTATGATGCGTGAGGAAGTAGTGGTGAAAAAAAAGTGGCTTAAAGAACAACATTTTTTAGATCTAATAGGCGCCACAAATTTAATTCCGGGTCCCAATAGTACCGAAATGGCAATCCATATAGGTCATGAAAGGGCCGGATGGAAAGGGCTTATCGTTGCAGGATTGTGTTTTATCGTCCCAGCCGTTATACTCACAGGAATCTTTGCTTGGCTTTATAAAGATTACGGGCAGTTACCGGAAATTCAACCCTTTTTATACGGTATAAAACCTGCGATCATCGCCATTATTCTAGGTGCTATTTTTCCTTTGGCAAAAAAATCCTTGAAAACAGTTCGATTAGGAGTTATAGGGGGTATTGTTTTGATGCTTTCGCTGTTGCAGTTCAATGAAATAGCACTTCTTTTTGGCGCCGGATTCTTGGCTTTGTTTTGGAACTCATTGACGAACAAAGACGTGGAAAGCAAATGGAATAGTTGGACCCCGTTAACGTTGCTTCCGGTTTCTAAAACGGCTATACTAGCACCAACGAACTTTAATTTATTTCTAATTTTCTTAAAAATTGGGGCAATCTTATACGGTAGTGGCTATGTTCTCTTTGCTTTTTTGGATGCTGAATTGGTAGCCAAAGGATTGCTGACGCGAACCCAATTAATAGATGCCATAGCAGTCGGGCAATTCACGCCGGGACCTGTTTTTTCATCGGTTACTTTCGTAGGCTATCAAATTAATGGAATATCAGGCGCACTCATTTCAACGCTGGCGATATTTTTACCCTCATTTGTGTTTGTAGCATTATTGAATCCTTTGGTAAAGAAAATGAGAAACTCGAAGCCTTTAGCTGTATTTCTAGATGCTGTAAATGTGGCTTCTATAGCGATAATTGTATCTATCTGTTATGAATTAGGTAAGGAAACGATCACAGAATGGCGCACGATATTAATAGCAATACTGAGCGTTGCGATTGTTTTTAAGTACAAGAAGGTAAATAGCGCCTTGGTTGTTATAGGTGGAGCGCTTTTTGGTTATTTATTGACGCTCAATTAGTTATAATTCATAACTAATTAATTAGTTTTATAAATAAGTTCATTATTCCAAAAAAGAAATAATGGACCAAATACGTTAGTCTGTTCTTAAAATGTAAAAAATATTAATTAATTATGATACAATTATTTCTTTTAAACCCTGATTTCATTGACCCAAAAGCAGATAAGAATGGAACGGTATATTATTGTCCAGACTGTGCTATTATTGAAGGTATTCTAAGCTACTATCCAGAGCTTAGGAAAGAATTAGACATCGTTTATGTAGACTTTGAAACGCCAAGAACGGGTATTGTAGCATTAATAGGAGAAGAGAACCAGGGCAGTCCTGTAGTTATCATTTCAAAAGAGGAAACCCATAATGTTGATGTTAGCTATTTTACAGCTTACGGGGACGTTCTGTTCATAAATTCTACTACTTTGATTGCAAAATTTTTATCTGAAAAATATAATGTTGGTCTAATGCATCCGTAGATAGAGCTATATATGGAAATGAACTGCCTTTGAAAATTGATTTAAATAATGATTTTCAATATCTTACAAATATCCTTTTGCATTATTTTGATATTTTAAGAATAGAAATAAGTCAAAAGTTTTTACAAAAACACAAAAAAGCCACTAAGTAAGATACTCAGTGGCTTTTTTTGAATTAACAACTTATTATATTTTTATTAGGAATCCTTTATTGCCATCCACCACCAAGTGCTTTGTACAATTGAATTACGGCTTTATATTGCTGGAACTTGTTGTCTACTAAACTTAGTTCAGCATTTAAAGCATCATTTTTAGATGTTAATACTTCGAGATAATTTGCTAAACCATAGGTTAACAATTCATCGGAGTAATTAGATGCTGTTTTAAGTGCATCGGCTTGTTTTGTGCGAATTGTAATTTTATAGGTTTCATTATTATATTGCGCTAATGCATCTGAAACCTCTTTACCAGCAGTAAGCAGTGATTGTTCAAACTGTAAATAAGCTTTTTCTTGATTTGCTTTCGCTATTTCAAACTTCGTTTTTACTTGTCTTTGATTGAAAATAGGTTGTGTTAATCCAGTAATAACATTGGCAAAAATAGAATTAGCACTAAACCACTCTTTCAAATCAATACTTTGAAGTCCGCCAGAAGCGGTAACCTTGAGCGAAGGATAAAATCCACTTTTGGCTACATTTGTCATTTCAAAATTGGTAATCAAATTGTATTCGGCTGCAATGACGTCAGGTCTGTTTCTCAATAGATTAGCAGGAACTCCTAAAGTTATCGCCGGTTGCATCGTTTGAGCTTCAAAAGTACTGCGTTCAATTTTAGCCCAAGGTTCTCCAAGAAGTATGCTCATCGTATTCTCTAGGATAATGATGTTATTCTTCAAATCAGCAATGATGATTTGAGTAGCATATTTTTGAGCTTCTGTTTGTTTAACACCAACTTCAGTAACATTACCAGCTTTTTTTAAAGCTAGTATCGTTTCAATACTTTTATCCCTGTTGATTAAAGTTTCCTCAGCTACTTTTATCTGAGCGTCTACTGAAAGCAATTGATAATAAACGGTCGCGATATTTGCAATTAATTGTGTTTTTATCGCTTGATTTACTGCTGTTGTTTGTAGATAAGCAGCATTAGTAGCGCGTTTATTGCTTCTTATTTTCCCCCAGATGTCCGCTTCCCAAGAAAGATTTCCTGACAATTGGTATTGATTCGTACTACGGTCTGCCAAAAAAGCTCCAAACTGGCTATTTTTAGACAGTTCTTGATGGGTCCAGTCTGTTCCCACAGATAGGGTAGGGAAGTAGCCTGATTTTCCTTGCTTCATCGTTGCCTGTGCAGCCACGATGTTTTGCATAGCAATGCGGATATCTAAATTGTTCTGTAAGCCTTTTGAAATATAGCCTTGCAAAAGCGGGTCAGTGAAAATTTTATCCCATGACACATTTGCTAATGAAGTAGTGTCAGTCGACACCACTTCATTGCGATACAAATCAGCTGTTTTTAATTCGGGTCTTTTATAGTCTTTAGCAACAAAACACGATTGCATTACAGTTGCTGTGAGTCCTAAAAGCGCGACTCTGTATATATTATTTTTCATTTTCTTCTTCTAAAAGTGCAACATTTGATTCTTTAGTAGTTACTGGTTTTCCAGATATACGTTCTTGTAATCCTTGAAAGATTACAAACAAAATAGGAATAACAAAGACTCCAAAAATAGTTCCGATAAGCATTCCTCCAACGGCACCCATACCAATAGAACGGTTTCCTACAGCGCCAACTCCAGAGGCTAGTGCCAATGGCATTAACCCGAAGATAAATGCTAATGAAGTCATCAGGATAGGACGTAAACGTGCTTTTGCACCTTCAATTGCGGCTTGTGTCAAGTCCATTCCGTTTCGTCGCCTTTGTATAGCAAACTCCACAATCAAAATCGCATTTTTGGCGAGTAGTCCTATCAACATGATTAGAGCCACCTGGAAATAGATATTATTTTCTAATCCTGCGAGTTTTACAAAACCAATGGCTCCGGCAATACCTACAGGAAGTGAAAGCAGTACAGATAATGGTACCAAATAACTTTCGTATTGCGCACTTAATAAGAAGTAAACAAAGATTAAGCTTAATAAGAATACCCCAAGAGCTTGATTACCTGCAAGAATCTCTTCGCGTGTCATTCCTGAGAATTCATAGGTATATGATTTTGGCAAATGTTGTTCTGCTACTTCTTGAACCGCTTTAATAGCATCACCAGAACTAAATCCAGCATTTGCTTTACCGTTAATATTAACGGCTTTTAGCATGTTAAAACGAGCAACAGCCTCAGGACCGTAAATTCTTTTAAAATCTACAAACTGACTGATTGCCACTTTTTGACCTGCTCCATTTTTAACATAAATATTGTTAATTGATTCAAGGTTTGCCCTGTCTTCCGGTTTTGCTTGAATCATTACTCGGTATTGTTTTCCAAACTTGTTGAAATCCGTTGTATACAATCCACCATAATACCCTTGCATGGTATTAAATATATCAGAAATAGCTACTCCAGCATCCTTGGCTCTTTCTATATTAATATCCATTTGATACTGTGGGAAAGTAGGATTGAAATTAGTAATGGCATATTGAATTTCAGGACGTTTCATTAACTCTCTTAAGAATTCGTTTGTCACTTTACTAACGGTCGCCCAATCATCATCTCCTTTGTCTTGTACTTTCAATTCAAAACCATCGGCACTACCAAAACCTTGTACACTTGGAGGTGTAAAGAATAAGGCACGACCCTCCTTTAAACCGGCTGTTTTAGCGAATAATTGGCCAACCACAGCATCTACAGATTGATTGGCTTCGGTACGTTCGCTCCAGTCTTTCAATTTAATTACTGAAAACGCATATGAACCTCCATTTACGCCGTTTAGCAAACTGAAACCTACAATATTCATTCGGGCTTCAACGATATCCATCGAAGCGATGATGGAATCCAATTCTTGTACGGTCTTTTTAGTCTTTTCCAAAGTAGTTCCAGGAGGAAGTGTTAAATCGGCCATGATAATTCCTCTATCTTCATTTGGGATAAATCCAGAAGGAGTAGTTTGGAACAACAAAATCGTAATACCAGTAAAAACTAATAAACCAACAACGGTAATCCATTTTTTTGCAGCTAAGAAACCAAGAGATTTCACATATTTAGCATTCATTCGATCAAAACTAGAGTTAAAAGCAATGAAAAAACGGTCTTTAAAATTAGCATCATGATGGTCAGAATCCGGATGCGGTTTTAATAGCAACGCACATAAAGCAGGACTTAAAGTCAAGGCATTTACCGCCGAAATTAAAATAGCAATCGCTAAAGTAATAGCAAATTGTTGGTAAAACACTCCCGATGGTCCGCTTAAGAACGATACCGGAATAAATACTGCCGCCATTACTAAAGTAATAGAAACAATGGCTCCTGTAATTTCATTCATTGCCGAAATCGTAGCTTCTTTCCCTGATTTTGCGCCTTCATCTAGCTTAGCATGTACTGCCTCGACGACGACAATGGCATCATCAACGACAATACCAATGGCCAAAATCATTGCAAACAACGTTAGCATATTGATGGAGAACCCAAATATTTGCAGGAAGAAAAAAGTACCTATAATAGCTACAGGTACAGCAATAGCGGGAATTAAAGTGGATCTAAAATCTTGTAAGAATAAATAAACAACCAGAAAAACCAATAGAAAAGCCTCGATTAAAGTAGAAATCACTTTATCGATAGAAGCATCCAGAAATGTTTTAGTGTTAAAAGGAATAATGTAATCCACTCCAGAGGGGAAATCTACTTTTGATTCCTCTAAGATACTCATAATCTCTGTGGTAATATCTTGGGCATTGGATCCAGAAGTTTGAAAAACTCCTACTACAACTCCTTCTTTACCCATGGCGATATTCTTAGTTCCATAATTGAAACCGCCTAATTCGACAGTGGCTACATCTTTAATTCTTAAGAAATTACCGTTTCCAGTAGATTTGATAATGATATTCTCATAATCTTTTATTTCCGAAAGTCTTCCTTTGTATTTAATAACATATTCAAAAACTCCGTCTGCATTCTCTCCAAATTTTCCTGGAGCTGCTTCCACGTTTTGTTCTTGCAAAGCGGACTGAATATCTTTTGGAGCAATACCATAAGTAGCCATTTTTTCAGGATTGATCCAAATTCGCATCGAATAATCTTTGGCTCCAAAAACATTTACCTGTCCAACTCCTTTTACACGTTGTAATTTGGGTACCAAGTTGATTTTCGCATAATTCTGAATATAAACTTCATCATAAGCTTTGTTTTTCGAATAAAGGGCAAAGAACATCAAAGCACTAGTTTGGCTTTTTACTGTGGTAACCCCAGTCTGTACTACAGCAGTAGGTAACTTACTAGTGGCTCTAGCCACTCTATTTTGTACGTTTACTGCCGCAATATCAGGGTCAGTCCCTAATGCAAAATAAACAGAAATTTTAGCTGAACCATCATTAGCTGCAGAAGACGTCATGTACGTCATACCTTCTACACCATTAATTTCTTCTTCCAGCGGAATTACTACACTATTAAGTACCGTTTCAGCGTTGGCTCCAGTATAATTGGCGGTTACCTGTACGGTTGGCGGCGCTATTTCGGGATATTGTTCTACGGGTAAGGACATCAATCCTAATACACCTAATATGGTAATTAGAATTGAGATTACGGTCGAGAGTACAGGTCTCTCTATAAAAGTTTTTAACATCTTTGCAATTATTTTTTAGTAGTCGTTTTTGTAGCAGTAGCCGTTGTGGTGGCAGTATTTGCTATTACCTCATTTTTAGTAGGCTGTGGTACAATTTCCATATCATCTTTTAGTTTTGAAGCACCCTCAATTACTACAACGTCCCCTGCGGCAAGACCATTAGTTACAATGTAATCCAAACCAGAAGTTCCATTGGTTTCTATGATTCTTGATTTAACCTTGTTTCCTTGTTCGACAGCATATATAATTTGTTTTCCCTGTACTTCAAAAACAGCCACTTGCGGTACCAAAATAACATTGCTTTGTACGATTGGTAAACGAATTATTCCGCTACTTCCGCTTCTTAAAAGCCCTTCTGGATTCGTAAAGTCAGCTCTAAACTCTGTAGTTCCAGTAGTAGAATTCACTAAACCATTCATTGTAGCAATTTTCCCTTTCTGGTTGTATTCAGAATTGTCAACTAAAATTAGGCTAACCGGAGGGGTAGCTTTTAGTTTTTCGGCAGTTGTAGATCCTTTAAAAGTCCTATTAAAATACAGTACTTGTTTTTCATTCATTGAAAAGTAGGCACGAACAATTTTCGTATCAGACACTGTCGTCATTGGTATTTCGGCAGTAGGACTTACTAAACTACCTTCTTTAAAGGGCAAACTTCCAATAACTCCATTTACAGGAGAATAGATAGTTCCATACCCAATATTAGCAGCAATACTCCCATACGCACTTTTTGCTTGTGCTAACTTGGCTTTGGCTGTCGCCAATTGTACATTACTGATGATATTTCTATCTAC
Source organism: Flavobacterium gillisiae (assembly GCF_900107635.1). Classification (GTDB taxonomy): domain Bacteria; phylum Bacteroidota; class Bacteroidia; order Flavobacteriales; family Flavobacteriaceae; genus Flavobacterium; species Flavobacterium gillisiae. The sequence goes on along the minus strand of NZ_FNRD01000005.1, from coordinate 194,244 downwards.
AAGGGGCTTTAAACGATCCACTTCAACTTGCGCTGCTGAAACCATTGCTTTTGCAGCTGAAGCATCTTGGTTTAGCATTTGAGTTTCTAATTTGAATAAAAGCTGTCCTTTTTTAACCATCTGACCTTCATCAACATATACTTTTTGGATAAACCCGCTTACTTTAGGTCTGATTTCAATATTTTGTTGTCCTTCAAGATTAGCCGTAAACTCTTGGTATACGGTTGCATCCTGCAGTACTATTTCTTTTACAGCGAAAGGAGCAGGACCTTGTACTGGGGCTTGTTCTTCTTTCTTTCCACATGAAGAAAGGATGAGCAAAGAAGCTATTATTGGTAATGAAATTTTTTTCATTTTTTTAAATTTAATTAATTATTGATTACTATTATTGTTGATTTCTATTTTCTTAAATTCAGCTATCGTTTTGTGAAATGTTTTTTCTATTTCTTGAATGTGATTTTTATACGAAATAATATTTTCTAGATTGCATTTTTCTTCGGCACAAGAGGCTGTTTTATGTCGGTAATCATGCATTCTATTGATAATATAACTTTCGGCTTCGATCATTTTTAAATAATTGTTTAATCGGTCACTTAGTGGGGCTGACTTAAAGTATTTTTTTCGATCACCCGTTAAAGTGAAATAGTAAATTTTCTCCATGTTAAGGAGTAACTTTAAATTCGTAGAAATAGAACTTTTACTGGCTCCTAATTTTTCTATTAATGCTTCAAAGGTCAATCCTGATTTACATCCATCGATAATTAAAATTCCTATAATTCTTGCTGCTAAAGGAGGAACTTGATATAGAGACTCAAAATGAATACCGAATATCTCAATGATTTCCTCTCTTTCTTTTTGTATATTGTCCATACTATTTTTTTTGCAAATATATGATTGGTTCGTAAAACACCGAACTAATCGAACTTAATGTTATGTTAATTTTATCAAAATTGAATTATTGCTTAGAAATCACCTTGAAAAAATATTTTCGACGGAAATCAGGGATAGAAAAAACACTTTAATAAGTAAAATCTATTTTACCTATATTTGTTGTCCTAAAAACAAACTTATAGTGAGTCAAATCAATAAGCTTAAAATATTCAATGATCCCATTTATGGGTTTATTACCATCCCCAACGCTTTAATTTACGATTTAATACAGCATCCTTATTTTCAACGTCTAAGACGTATTTCGCAGATGGGATTGTCATATCTGGTTTATCCAGGAGCTAATCACACGCGGTTTCATCATGCTTTGGGTTGTATGCATTTGATGCAAAAGGCAGTTGATGTATTGCGTTTTAAAGAAATTGAAATTTCTAAAGAAGAAGAAAATGCGCTGTATATTGCCATTTTATTACATGATATTGGCCACGGACCTTTTTCACATGCTATGGAGCGAAGCATTGTTGAGGATGTACATCATGAGGAAATCTCGTTGTTGTTCATGCATCAATTAAACGCTGCATTTGACGGACAGTTGGATTTAGCTATAAAAGTTTTTAAAGGAGAGTATCATCGGTTGTTTATGTTGCAGCTTATTTCCAGTCAACTAGATATGGATCGCATGGATTATCTGAAACGAGATAGCTTTTATTCGGGTGTGGCAGAAGGAAATGTAAACTCAGAGCGATTGATTCAAATGATGAATGTCGTGGATGATGTTTTGGTTATCGAAGAAAAAGGAATTTACTCTGTTGAGAAATTTTTGATGTCGCGACGATTAATGTATTGGCAAGCGTATTTGCATAAAACCAGTTTAGTGGCCGAATTAATTTTGACCCGCATCCTGAAACGTGCCAAAGAATTAACGTTAAAAGGAGTGGTTTTACCTTGTAGCGAACCTTTACAGTATTTTCTGCAACATAAGGTTACAATGGATACATTTGATGCAGAGACCTTAGATTTATTTGCTCAGCTGGATGATTTTGATATTATCAGTGCGCTAAAAGGATGGCAGCGTCATGACGATTTTATTTTGTCTTCTTTGAGTAAAATGATTATCAACAGGGATTTATTAAAAATTAAATTAACCAGTGAGAAAGTACCTATTGAAGATTTACAGCCTTTAAAAGAACGCTTTGCATTGGAAAACAATATCAGCTTACTGGAAACTAATTATTTTATTTTCAAAGGAAAAATAAAAAACCAAGCCTATAGTAAGGAAGCGGAACCGATACGAATATTGAAAAAAGACAAGACGGTGGAGGATGTTATTGAATCTTCTGATCAGTTGAATTTAAAATCATTATCCAAATCTGTGACCAAATATTACATCTGTTTCCCAAAACAACTTGTGGAAATGAACATTTAAAATCTATTTTTTTATATTTTTGTGGCAATGAAATTTACAGCAGAACAAATAGCGGGGATATTAGATGGTGAAGTTGTTGGGAATCCCAATGCTGAAGTACATGTGCTATCTAAGATTGAAGAAGGAAAGGAAGGCTCTCTAACTTTTTTATCAAACCCCAAATACAATAACTATATTTATACCACCGAAGCTACAATCACGATTGTAAATAAAAGCTTTATCCCTGAATCAGAATTAAGAACGACCTTGATAAAAGTTGATGATGCTTATATGGCCTTTTCTAAATTATTAGAGTTTTATGATAAGGCAAAAGGTAATAAAAGCGGAATAGAACAACCCTCAGTTATAGCAGAGAATGCTAAATATGGTGTCAACTTATATCTGGGTAGTTTTAGTTATATAGGGTCAAATGTGGTTTTAGGTGATGATGTCAAAATTTATCCCAATTGTTTTATAGGTGATAATGTTGTCATTGGAGATAATGTCACTATTTTTGCTGGGACTAAGATTTATGAGCAAACGATAATAGGAAATAATTGCGCCATACATTCGGGTTCAATTATAGGGGCAGATGGTTTTGGCTTTGCGCCAAGTCCTGACGGAACCTTCAAAAAGATTCCTCAAATAGGGAATGTTATTATAGAAGACAATGTAGATATCGGTGCTTGTACCACTATAGACCGTGCTACTATGGGTTCTACAATTATAAGAAAAGGAGTTAAACTAGACAATCAAATTCAGATTGCTCATAATGTAGAAATAGGAGAGAACACCGTAATTGCAGCTCAAACTGGCATTGCTGGTTCGACTAAGATTGGTAAAAACGCTATGATTGGCGGGCAAGTTGGAATTGCAGGACATTTAACCATCGGGAATAATGTTCGCATTCAGGCGCAATCTGGTGTGGGAAGAAACATCAAGGATGATGAAATCTTACAGGGAAGTCCAACATTTGGGTACAATGATTACAGTAAATCATACGTACACTTTAAAAATTTACCTAAGATTGTTGCAGAATTAGAAGAATTAAAAAAACATATATTAAACCAAAAAAACGGGAATAATGGTTAAACAGAAGACTATAAAGACAGAAATCTCGCTAACAGGAGTTGGATTACACACAGGAAAAGAAGTTACAATGACTTTCAAGCCTGCTCCGGTAAATAATGGTTTCACTTTTGTCAGAGTAGATTTAGAAGGACATCCTGTTGTTGAAGCAGATGCAAATTATGTTGTAAATACACAACGAGGAACTAATTTAGAAAAACTTGGTGTAAAAATACAAACTCCAGAACATGTGTTAGCAGCCTTAGTGGGTTGTGATTTAGACAATGTTATTGTAGAATTGAATGCTTCTGAGCTTCCTATAATGGATGGTTCGTCTAAGTATTTTGTTGAAGCACTTGAAAAAGCAGGAGTTGAAGAACAAAACACAAAACGTAATGTTTATGTAGTAAAAGAAGTTATTTCATTTACAGACGAGGAAAGCGGAAGTGAAATTTTAATCATGCCAAGTGATCATTATTGCGTTACTACGATGGTAGATTTTGGAACTAAAATTTTAGGTACACAAAATGCTACTATGAAAGGTATTTCTGAATTTAAAAAAGAAATCTCTGAGTCTAGAACATTTAGTTTTTTACATGAATTGGAATCATTATTAGAAAATGGTTTGATTAAAGGAGGCGATTTAAATAATGCTATTGTTTATGTAGATAAAGAAATATCTGCAGCTACAATGGAGAATTTGAAAATTGCTTTTGGAAAAGAAGATATTAATGTGAAGTCAAACGGGATATTAGACAACCTAACTTTGCATTACCCTAATGAAGCTGCAAGACATAAACTACTTGACGTAGTGGGTGACTTAGCTTTAATTGGTACAAAAATACAAGGTAAAGTTATCGCTAATAAACCAGGGCATTTTGTAAATACTCAGTTTGCTAAAAAGATGGCTAAAATCATAAAAATCGAACAAAGAAATTATGTTCCTGTTTATGATTTAAACCTAGAGCCATTGATGGATATTCACAAAATTATGGCTGTTCTTCCTCACAGACCTCCATTTTTATTGATTGATAGAATTATAGAAATGTCTGAAAGTCATGTGGTAGGAATGAAAAATGTTACAATGAACGAGAATTTCTTTGTTGGACATTTCCCGGAAGCACCAGTAATGCCTGGGGTATTAATTGTGGAAGCAATGGCACAAACAGGGGGAATCCTTGTATTAAGTACAGTTCCAGATCCTGAAAACTATTTGACTTATTTCATGAAAATTGATAACGTTAAGTTCAAACAAAAGGTTTTACCTGGTGATACTCTTATTTTTAAGTGTGATTTGATTACACCGATACGAAGAGGAATTTGTCATATGCAAGCAAACGCTTATGCTAATGGTAAGTTAGTTGCAGAAGCTGAGTTAATGGCTCAGATTGCTAAAAAACAGTAAATTAAAAGTATGTAAAAACCCTGAAATATACGATTTCAAGGTTTTTATTGTATATATATAAATTATAAAAAAAAGTAGATGAATCAACCCTTAGCATATGTTCATCCAGGCGCGAAAATCGCCAAAAATGTTGTCATTGAGCCTTTTACAACAATTCACAATAACGTAGTTATTGGTGATGGTACTTGGATAGGATCTAATGTTACCATTATGGAAGGCGCAAGAATCGGAAAGAATTGTAATATCTTTCCTGGTGCAGTTATATCTGCTGTTCCGCAGGATTTAAAATTTGGTGGAGAAGAATCTTTAGCTATAATTGGGGACAATTGTACGATTAGAGAATGTGTTACTATCAATAGAGGTACAATTGCATCCGGTCAAACTACCCTTGGAAACAACTGTTTGATCATGGCTACAGCTCATATTGCGCACGATTGCCATATTGGTGATAATGCTATAATTGTGAACGGTGTTGCATTGGCAGGACATGTTACTGTTGGTAAATATGCCGTAATAGGTGGTTTGGCAGCGATTCACCAATTCATTCATATTGGAGACCATGCGATGATATCTGGTGGTTCATTAGTTCGTAAAGATGTTCCTCCTTTTACAAAAGCAGCAAAAGAGCCTTTGTCTTACGTGGGAATTAATTCTGTCGGATTGAGAAGAAGAGGTTTTACAACAGAGAAAATCAAGGAAATTCAAGATATTTATAGAATTTTATATCAAAAAAACTATAATACAACACAAGCTATAGGAATTATCGAAGCAGAGATGGAAGCAACTCCAGAACGCGACGAGATCCTGGATTTTATCAGAAACTCATCACGTGGGGTTATGAAAGGATATACAGGAAATTATTAAATAAAAGCTCTTGGCTCTTGGCGTTAAGCTCTTAGCCTAAAAATAAATAATTAAATATAAATTGCTAGTAGCCAAAAGCTAGTAGCCAAAAGCAAATAAAATGGCATCTACATCAGACATCAAGAACGGATTATGCATTAAGTACAATAATGACATATACAAAATCATAGAATTCCTTCACGTTAAGCCAGGGAAAGGACCTGCTTTTGTTAGAACAAAACTTAGAAGTTTAAGTAATGGAAAAGTATTAGATAACACTTTTTCTGCAGGGCATAAAATTGAAGAAGTAAGAGTAGAAAACCATAAATTTCAATATTTGTATCCAGAAGGAGATGATTTTCACTTTATGAATACGGAGACTTTTGAACAAATATCTTTAAACAAAAACATTTTAGATTCTCCAGATTTATTAAAAGAAGGTGAAAGTGTAATGGTAAGTATCAATACAGAAACTGATTTACCTCTTTCTGTGGATATGCCATCATCTGTAATTCTTGAAGTTACTTATGCTGAGCCAGGAATTAAAGGAAATACAGCTACTAATGCTACGAAATCAGCGACAGTTGAAACAGGAGCAAGTGTAAATGTACCTTTATTTATAAATGAAGGAGATAAAATCAAAATCGATACGGCATCAGGTTCTTATATGGAGCGCGTAAAAGAGTAAATAATTTGATGATTAGAAAATGTGATAATTAGATAGATATCACATTTTCTAATTAATACATTTTCTAATTAAATTTATGAAATTTCCAAAAGTTTACGCTCTACACGAAATTGCCACTATTATCAACTGTGAATATGTTGGAGATGCTAATTATTTAGTATCTGGAATGAATGAAATTCATGTTGTAGAAAAGGGTGATATTGTTTTTGTAGATCATCCGAAATATTATGACAAAGCTTTAAATTCAGCGGCAACGATTATTTTGATTAACAAAAAAGTAGATTGCCCAGAAGGAAAAGCATTATTGATATCAGAAGATCCGTTTAATGATTTCAATAAGTTAACAAAATACTTTAAGCCTTTTGAGTCTTCAAGCACTTCTATTTCTGCTTCAGCTAAAATAGGGCAAGGAACTGTAATTCAACCGAATGCTTTTATAGGTAATCATGTCGTGATAGGGGAGAATTGTTTGATTCATGCTAATGTTGCCATCTATGATAATACCGTAATTGGAAATAATGTAATCATTCACGCAGGAACAGTTCTTGGAGGCGATGCGTTTTACTATAAAAAGAGAGATGACGGATTTGACCAATTGCTTTCGGGTGGTAGGGTTGTAATAAAGGACAATGTGGGTATTGGAGCACTTTGTACAATAGACAAAGGAGTTACAGGAGATACGATCATTGGAGAAGGAACAAAACTTGACAACCAGGTTCATGTAGGTCATGACACTGTAATTGGAAAAATGTGTTTGATTGCGTCTCAAACTGGAATAGCAGGTTGCGTTATTATTGAAGATGAAGTTACTATCTGGGGACAAGTAGGTACTACCAGCGGAATTACAATAGGTAAAAAAGCGGTGATTATGGGTCAGACAGGGGTTACTAAATCTGTCGAAGGCGGAAAATCCTATTTTGGCACACCCATAGAAGAATCTAGGGAAAAATTAAAACAACTGGCTAATATTAAAAAAATACCAGAGATTTTAAATAAATTAAAATAATATGACAGCAAAGGAACTCGTTCAAAGTTTTTACAAATCAGATGCTCTTATTGACAGCGCTACTCTGAAAGAATATTTGCACGCTGATGTTACAGTGGATTGGAATAGTAGTAAGGGATTGGTCCAACTAGACTATGATTCTTTACTAGATCTTTCTGAAGAATTGGGTAGAGCTTATGTTCGCTCCAAGATCAGAATTAGTCATATCATTTCCGAAAATGATATGATCAGTGTACGTTATTCGCATTTTGTAAAAACAATTGAAAATCCGAGAGAGGAGATGTTATTGGCGCATTTTATAGCAATTTGGGAAATAAAAGACAATAAATTATACAGAGGTTATCAAATGAGTCAATTATCATAATTTATTTTGATAAGAAAAGGCCACAAAATAATTTCAAAACCTTACTTTTGCAATACAATTTTTAAAAATCACATAAAATATATATCATGAGTGTTTTAGTTAATAAAGATTCCAAAATAATTGTTCAAGGATTTACTGGAAGCGAAGGAACTTTCCATGCTTCTCAAATGATTGAGTACGGAACAAACGTTGTAGGTGGTGTAACTCCAGGAAAAGGAGGAACAACTCATTTAGACAGACCAGTTTTTAATACTGTAAAAGATGCAGTTGAACAAGCCGGAGCTGATACTTCAATTCTTTTTGTACCACCAGCTTTTGCTGCTGATGCAATTATGGAAGCTGCAGATGCTGGAATAAAAGTGATTATCGCTATTACAGAAGGAATTCCTGTAGCTGATATGATCAAAGCAAATGCTTATGTTAAAGAAAGAAACGCAAGATTAATTGGACCTAACTGTCCAGGGGTTATTACTCCAGGTGAAGCTAAAGTTGGTATTATGCCAGGTTTTGTATTCAAAAAAGGGACTGTAGGTATTGTTTCTAAATCAGGAACATTAACATACGAAGCGGCTGACCAAGTAGTAAAACAAGGATTAGGAATCACTACTGCAATTGGTATTGGTGGAGACCCAATCATTGGAACAACTACAAAAGAAGCAGTTGAGTTATTAATGAATGATCCAGAAACAGAATGTATCGTAATGATAGGTGAAATAGGTGGACAACTAGAAGCAGATGCTGCTCACTGGATTAAAGCTGATGGTAACCGTAAACCAGTAGTAGGATTTATTGCAGGAGTTACCGCTCCAGCAGGTCGTACAATGGGTCATGCAGGTGCAATTGTAGGTGGAACTGATGATACAGCAGAAGCTAAGAAACAAATCATGAGAGAATGTGGAATACACGTAGTGGATTCTCCAGCTGAAATTGGTAAAAAAGTAAAAGAAGTTTTAGGATAGTCCGCTATTTTAAACTAAAATACAATAAGCCTCACATTTGTGGGGCTTTTTTATTCTAAAATAGAATTAAAGAATATCTTTGCACTTTATTAAAAGAGGTCATTCTTTGTCCTTTAATTTAATAAAAAAACATATGGTTGTAGTAATTCTCACTTATTGTGGGGTATTTTTTTGTGAAAGCCAAATAAAATAAATAATAAAATATGTATAAGGAATTAAAAAAATTTAAAGTTAGCGACTCATTTTCATTTGCTGCAGATGACAGTTTAGAACAAGTTTGTAATGCTTCAGAAGGAAGCGGCGTGTTTTTAGTGTATGCAGTAGCAGAAGAAAAAGAGTTAATCATGGTAGGTTCTACTGGAACGGTACAAAATGATGGAACTTTGAAAATAAAAAATGGTGGTTTAAAAGAAAAGATTGTTGAAGGACATCAATTCGCTAAAACAGGAAGAAAATATTCTTGGCCAGCACAAATGAAAAAAGAAGATATTAGTTTGTTAGAAGTAGTTTGGTACGAAACATTCAATGACAAAACTAAAGGTATTCCAACTGCTGTAGAAGGACAAGTTTTACAAAATTTCTTAGATGAAAACGGTAGATTACCAAAATGGAATGTAGCTTTCTAGGGCATTTCAATCTATATAATTATAAATGAGCTTTACTTCGGTAAGGCTTTTTTTATGCATAAAAATAAGATATTTATCGTTTTTCACTAAAAGATGTACTACTTTTGCAGCCGTTATCACGAATCTCATTATGAGATAGCAACCTGCAACAACGAGCAAGGTGCTAAAACGATAAGCCAAATCCTTTGGAAAAAATGTTGTTTCATTCTCATTTTTTAGCTTTTGTTTTTCGTCATATTTAATTCATTTTTAAATTAATTTTATGACTATTTTTTCGAAAAAAACAGGAAATCCGTACGCTTTGATTCCTTTGTTTGTTTTTATTTTTACTTTTTTAGGTGCTGGAATTGTATTGCATGATTTCTATGCGTTTCCTTCTCCTGTTGCCGTATTGGTTGGAATCATAGCCGCATTTTTATTATTCAAGTCTTCCACAGATGAAAAAGTAGCCACCTTAATTGCAGGTTGTGGAGAAAGTAAAATCATGACCATGTGTTTAATTTATTTGCTCGCAGGAGCATTTGCGGTGGTTAGTAAAGCAATGGGCGGTGTTGATGCTGTTGTTAATTTAGGAATCAGTACTATTGATGTTGCTTATTTTCCGTTAGGAATCTTTTTGATTGCAGGTTTTTTATCAACTGCGACCGGAACTTCTGTGGGAGCAATTGTTGCATTAGGACCTATAGCAGTGACATTAGCAGATAAAAGCGGAGCCTCTTTGCCACTTATTTCTGGCGCTTTATTGGGCGGATCTATGTTTGGAGATAACCTTTCTATGATTTCAGACACGACTATTGCCGCAACACAATCTTTGGGTTGCGAATTAAAAGACAAGTTCAAAATTAATTTATTTATCGCTCTTCCTGCAGCATTGATTACCATAGTATTATTCTTTTATTTAGGTTTAAATTCAGAGATTGTCACAGTGGAATTACCACGAGCTAGTTTTGAATGGATTCCTATCATACCTTATATATTAGTAATTGTTTTGGCTTTGATTGGAATCAATGTTTTTTCTACCTTAGTTATCGGGACGCTTTTAGCGGGTATCATAGGCTACATTGGAGGTTCTTTTAGCTTTATGGAGTTTATCCAAAAGATATATGAAGGTTTTACGGGCATGACTGATATCTTTTTATTATCGATGCTTACAGGTGGTTTGGCTGCTATGGTAGAAAAAGCGGGCGGAATTAATTATTTATTACACCAAATTAAAAGACGTATTAAAAGCAAAAAATCAGCACAAGCAGGAATAGGAGCATTAGTTGGTTTTGCTAATTTGGCTATAGCCAATAATACGGTGTCTATTGTAATTACGGGTCCTATTGCAAAGGAGATTAATGACGAATATGATTTGAATCCTAAAAAGACAGCTGCTATTTTAGATATCTTTTCTTGTATTGTACAAGGAATTTTACCTTACGGAGCGCAGGTTTTGTTGATATTGAGTTTTGCTAATGGTAAATTGGACTTTTTTGACTTAATCAGTAACGCTTGGTACCATTTGTTTTTATTGGGTTTTACTTTATTGGCCATTTATAGTTCGCATTGGGATAAATGGGTGAATAAATTTTTTAAAATATAAAGTTTTGTTTTAGTACTCGTTTATTAGAATTGAAATTTTTTTTAAGAAGGGAATTATTATATATTTGACAAGTCGTTTTTAGCCCTGATAGCAACGGAAATCCTTTTATGTTTTTTCTTAAAAACATAAAAGATTGTAGTGAATAGCAGGAATAGCTTCAAATAAATATTAAACTAATTTTAGAACATGAAATTACTAGAAGGAAAAGTAGCCATTATAACAGGCGCAAGTCGCGGAATAGGAAAAGGAATTGCAGAAGTTTTTGCAAAACACGGAGCAAATGTTGCGTTTACGTACAGTTCATCTGTTGAATCCGCTTTAGCACTGGAAAATGAATTGAATGCACTTGGGATTAAAGCCAAAGGATACCAATCTAATGCTGCTGATTTTAATGAAGCTCAAACTATGGTTGATGCTGTATTAGCTGATTTTGGAACTGTCGATATTTTAATCAATAATGCTGGAATCACTAAGGACAACCTTTTAATGCGTATGTCTGAAGAAGATTTTGATAAAGTTATTGATGTCAATTTGAAATCTGTTTTCAATATGACCAAAGCAATTCAAAGAACTTTCTTGAAGAAACGCGCTGGATCAATCATCAATATGAGTAGTGTAGTGGGAGTGAAGGGTAATGCAGGTCAAACGAATTATGCCGCTTCAAAAGCAGGTGTTATTGGATTTACAAAATCGGTTGCTCTTGAATTAGGTTCTCGTAATATTCGTTGCAATGCTATTGCACCAGGATTTATTGAAACTGAAATGACTGCAAAATTGAATGATGATGTGGTTCAAGGTTGGAGAGACGGAATTCCTTTGAAAAGAGGCGGTACTACTGAAGATGTGGCTAATGCATGTCTTTTTCTTGCATCAGATTTGAGCGCGTATATTACGGGTCAAGTTATGAATGTGGATGGAGGAATGCTTACTTAGTATTTAAAAATTAAATGATTTAAAGATTTGCTAATTTTTCAATCTTTAAATCTTTCAATTTTCAATCAAATAAAAAAAGAATGACACAAGCTACTATACTATTAATACTTTTATCATTACTAGTAGCTGGTGGTTTATCCTTTTACCAATATTTTTATAAAGCCAAAAGCAAATCAAAATTGAATTTGTTTTTGGCTTTATTGCGTTTTCTAGCTTTGTTTGGGATTCTGTTATTATTAATTAATCCTATAATAACCAGAAATACGCTAGAGATTATCAAACCGCCTTTGGCAATTGTTGTAGATAATTCAAGTTCGATAACGGCATTAGACGCCAACAAAAAAGCGTTAGAAGTATATGCTGTATTAAGAGCTAACAAAGCCTTAAATGAAAAGTTTGATATACAATCGTATCGCTTTGACGCGGAGTTTGAACCCTCGGAGCAATTTGATTTCAAAGGAACACAAACTAATCTAGGCGGAATTTCAAAAGAGTTAAGAAGTAGTAACAGAAACAGTACGTTTCCAACAATACTCTTGACAGACGGAAACCAAACTTCAGGCAACGATTATGTTTATAGTTTTGATGGTAGTAATAAAGTTTTTCCAATAGTTTTGGGAGATACGACCAAGGTAGTTGACTTAAAAATCAGCCAGATTAATGTCAATAAATATGCGTTTTACAAGAATAAATTTCCTGTAGAAGTTTTTCTGAACTATTCAGGAGACAAGCATGTATCTGCTGATTTTACTATAACACAAGGCAATTCAGTTCTAACGAAGCAAAGTGTTTCCTTTTCTTCCTCTAAAAGAACAGCAATTTTAAATGTTCTTTTACCGGCCAATAAAATAGGTTCCCAAATTTTTAAAGCAACAATCTCTAGTGCTGAAAAAGAGAAAAACACCTATAATAATACAAAGAATTTTGCCGTAGAAGTTATTGATCAAAAAACAAATATCGCGCTAGTAGCAGCGATAAACCATCCTGACATAGGCGCTTTAAAACGCAGTATTGAATCTAATGCGCAGCGTAAAGTAACTATTGTTAAGCCAAAAGCTGTCAGTTCTTTAAAAGATTACAATGTTTTGATTTTATATCAGCCTACTGCTGCATTTCAATCTGTTTTTGAAGAGAGCAAATCGGCGGGAATTAGTACTTTTATCATTACTGGAACCTCTACTGATTTCTCCTTTTTAAATCAGCAGCAAAGTAGTTTAGCGTTTAAAATGAGTAATCAAAAAGAGAATTATTTGGCGAGTTTTAATCCGCAATTTAATTTGTTCGCCATCGATAATATTGGTTTCGAAACTTTTCCTCCACTGGAAAATGCCTTCGGAAATATAAATGTTAAGGGTAACGCCTCTGTTTTACTTTCTTCTAAAATTAGAAGTATGGAAACTAATTCTCCGTTATTAGTCTATGCTGAAAATCAAGGAAACCGTAGTGCATTTTTATTGGGCGAAAATGTTTGGAAATGGCGATTGCAAAGTCATCTTGATACACAGTCGTTTGCTAAATTTGACGTTTTTATGGATAAAACAATTCAGTATTTAGCATCTAGTAGTTCTAAAAAAGCATTGGTTGTAAATCATGAAAGTTTTTATAATTCAGGAGACGCTATCGAAATTACAGCTCAATATTTCAATAAAAACTACGAATTTGATGATAAAGCACGTTTAACAATTATTGTAACAAATACAGCCACGAAGCAAACCAAAAACTACGATTTATTGAAGGGAAATGCATTTTACAAAGTGAATTTAGACGGACTTGCAGCAGGAAACTATAATTTTTCTGTAAAAGAACTAAATTCAAATAGCAGTTATTCGAGTCATTTTGAAATTTTAGATTTCGACAGAGAAAAACAATTTGTCAATCCGGACTTGGAAAAACTAAAACAGTTGGCCACACAAACGCAAGGAGCAGTTTATTTTCCAGACCACGTGGAAACACTGATCAAATCACTTTTAGAAGATGATAATTATAAAGCGATAGAAAAAAATACGGTAAACCGTTCTCCTTTGATTGATTGGTCTTTGCTGTTAATTTTAATTGTTTCATTGCTTGCAACGGAATGGTTTGTGAGGAAATACAATGGATTGTTGTAAACTCCATTTGGTTTAACCAAAACAATACAATTATGGATTTCAGATTAAAAGTATTTTTCACCGTCGCTACCAGATTGAGCTTCACTAAAGCAGCAACAGAATTATTTATCACACAGCCTGCTGTATCTAAGCACATACAAGAGCTTGAAGAAGCCTATAAAGTCAAGCTTTTTGACCGAACCGGCTCAAAGATTTCACTGACGCATGCTGGAGAACAATTAGTCAAACATGCCAAAAATATTTTTGAAATTTACCGTGAAATTGATTTTGAAATGAGTGCCCTTATAAAAGAGCAGTACGGTATGCTTCGAGTAGGAGCCAGCACTACTATTTCACAATATATAATTCCGCCATTACTAGCTCGTTTTCATCAGGAAATGCAGGGTGTAAAAGTCATTTTGCGCAATGGAAACACAGAACAGATTGAAAATGCCTTATTGAATAAAGAAATCGAAACCGGAATTGTAGAAGGACAATCTAAAAATAAAGCGATTAAATATACGCCGTTTTTAAAAGACGAATTGGTGCTGGTTTGTAATAGAGCTAACCCATTGGTAAACAAAGAAGATATCACAAAAGAAGATTTGCTTCAGTTGCGATTTTTAATGCGGGAGCAAGGATCTGGAACATTAGAAGTAATCGAACATGCTCTAAAACCTTTGAAAATTAAAATGTCTGAGTTGATTGTGGAGATGCAATTGGGAAGTACTGAAAGTATCAAATCCTATTTAATGAACTCAAATTGTGTTGCTTTTGTTTCGATTCATGCTATTGAAAAAGAATTAAAAAACAAGGAGTTAGTAATTCTCGATGTAGATAACCTTATAATCGAGCGTTATTTTTACATCATTAGTTTACAAGGAAAAATAAATGCTCTTTCCGACTTATTTATTAAGAATATTTCAAAACAATATAACTTAAAGTTATAGTAGATTGTTTATTATGATTGGTGAACGTCGATTTATCCTCGCATCTTTGTTGGGTAGTAATTCAACAATTTTACCTTGAACAATCAGCCTGAAATCATCACTAAAAATACCTTTACTTTCTTTAATACTAATATTAAGGTACAGCAACTCATTTTTGTACTATTACTTTTGGTTTGTATTTCTGGGTTCATTTCGCCGCCAGTTGCTTTAGTTCTTGGCTTAATTGCTGCCAATATAATAGGTAATCCTTTTTTACGTTTTAATGCTAAAGCTATCAATGTTTTACTTCAACTCTCTGTGATCGGTTTGGGTTTTGGAATGAATGTAAACGCTGCTATATCTGCTGGGAAAACGGGTTTATTCTTTACTGTGGCTTCTATCTTTAGCACCTTAGTTTTGGGACTTTTTTTGGGGAAGTGGCTTAAAATTGATAAAAAAACTTCTCATTTAATTTCATGCGGTACTGCGATTTGTGGCGGTAGTGCTATTGCAGCGATCGCACCGGTCATTAAATCTGATGAAAAACAGACTTCTGTGGCTTTAGGAGTGATTTTTATATTGAATTCTATTGCGCTATTTTTATTTCCCGTAATAGGGCATTGGTTGCATTTAAGCCAACAAGAGTTTGGGTTATGGTGTGCGATTGCAATTCATGATACTAGTTCAGTGGTCGGTGCTGCTAATAAATATGGTCCTGAAGCATTGCAGATTGCAACGACAGTAAAATTGGCTAGAGCTTTATGGATTATTCCGGTTGCTTTGATTACCGCTATGATTTTTAAAAATAAATCGAGGAAAATTAAAATGCCCTATTTTATCGCAGTGTTTATTTTGGCTATGATACTAAATACGTACGTCCCACAAACGGCACTTGTAGCTCCGTATTTAGTTTCTTTGGCAAAAATAGGACTTACCATTACCTTGTTTTTAATTGGAGCGGGCTTACGTTATACCGTGTTACAGTCTGTGGGTATCAAACCTCTAGTTCAAGGAGTTTTACTTTGGGCATGTATTGCGATAACGGCCTTGCTTTCCATTCTGTATTTTATTTAAGAACCCGAGTGAATTTCTTTCTTTTAAGTACAAAAAATTGTAGTCGGACATAATCATACATAAGTGCTAGTAAAAGGAAAAATGCAGCGACAAAAAGAGTCTTAATTTCGAGGAAAGTATAAAGGAAACCTCCAGAGATACAGCCGATAAAAAAGAAAACAATAATTGATAACCTTAAATAAATACTGGCATTCAATCTTTTTCTCTCGTTTACTTTTTTATAGAAAAATAATTGTGATAATTCGATTCCTAAATCGGTAAATAGTCCAGTTAAATGGGTAGTTCGTACCACCGATTTTGATATTTGAGTTACCATAGAATTTTGTACTCCCATGGAGAAAAGCATAGAAAAAGCAATCCATTTACCAGACAAAGTTGATAAATCACTTTGTACACCAAAAAATCCAACCAAAAGCAAAATCAGTATTTCAAGTGAAATTGGAATAACATGTGATAGGTCAGGTCGTTTTATGGCAACTGATTCGGCTATAAAATTCGATATAAAAGCACCTGCTAAAAAGAAAAGAGTGAAAATAAAAAATGTAATTGCGGCGGTATAATTTTGTTTAATAACTTCCTCTGCAAAAAAGGCAAAATGCCCCGTAACATTAGTTGTCAAAGTGTTTACTGCCAAGACGCCCGTAATATTTACAGTTCCGGCTACGAATGACAATAAAGTGGCTAAACGTAAATTATGAATGAAAGTTCTGTTTTTTCCTTGATGGCGAAACATAATAATGAATAAGTTATTTCTTAATTTACGTAATCTTAAACTAGATATTTTTTAATTGGCTAAAAAAAAATACATTTGTACTTCAAAAAAATAAATATAATGATAAATATCAAATTTAAGCCTACAATGCTGTTGCTAACTGCAATAATCATTGGATTTCTAACATTATCGTGGGGAATCGTTGGGCATGAAAGAATTAATAAAGCAGCCGTTATGGCTTTGCCAAAACCGCTACAGGTTTTCTTTTACAACCATATTGATTTTATAACGCAAGAATCTACTGTTCCAGATTTGAGAAAGTATGTTTTACAAGATAAGGCAGAGAACCCAAGACATTATTTTGACATGGAGAATTTTGGAAGCGTTGATAGCTTTCCACAGTCTATGACAGAAGCAAAAAAGAAGTATGATGATAAATTTTTATCTAAAAATGGAACACTGCCTTGGCATATCCAAGATATGATGACAAAATTAACGCAAGCCTTCAAGGACAAGCGAAAATCAGAAATCTTGTTTATTGCTGCTGATCTAGGACATTATATTGCTGATGCACATATGCCTTTACATACTTCTGATAATCACGACGGACAATTGACAGACCAAAAAGGAATTCACTCTTTGTGGGAAAGTAGACTACCAGAATTATTTGTTAAAGACTACAAATTTACAGTTGCTCCTGCGCACTATTATGAGGACGTAAACAAAGCTACTTGGGATATGATTATGGATACCCACAGCTTAGTAGAACCTTTATTAGCTGCAGATAAAAGTTTGAGAACAGCATTAGCTGTAAATCAAATATTTGTAACTGATGCAGATGGAAATGTGGTAAAAAACAAATACAACGGCGTGAAATATTCAAATGAATATGCGGGTAAATTTCACACTGCGTTAAACGGGATGGTAGAAAGCCAAATGAAGAAGGCAGTTACTGCAACAGCAAGTTTCTGGTATACGGCATGGGTAAACGCAGGAAAACCGGATCTAAGCAAGTTAGATGCTGAAGTCTTAACAAAACGTAACAGCAAAGCACTAAAGAAGGATACTAAACTGTTTAAAAAAGGAGATCTTTTTGGTATGGAAAGCGATAAAGACGTAGAATAAAAGTAATTGCATTAGATAATAAGAAAGCCTGTGAAACTAAATTCACAGGCTTTTTTATTGTTCTCAAATGATAGTTAAAATTATGTGATTTGTATCACGCTTTACTTTAACTATTTTCTGACACGAATTTAAAATTACAGATTATACTATGTAAGTCTAATCTGTTGATTTTTTAATTAGCGGACTATCTTGTATTAATTTTTTTGGTATTTCTTTTTCTTCAACATATCCGAAGCAGTTTGATAGAAAGCGATGGTTTCATTCACTAAATCTGTTCTTTCTTTTTTCAAAGGCTTTTGATCGTAGTAAATTTGAAAATCATCTTCAACTCCAGCTTTCGGCAATAAAGTCATTTTAAATTGTTTGACTTCTTGTTTTGGTGAGATGATGGTTAAAACATTGTCCTTTATCATTCCTAAATCCTGATAAGTCGCAATCAAAGCTCGGGGATTATAATCCGCTTGCAGTACATCTTGACCATAGAATTTACTTTCGTAACTAAAATTTAATAACCCAAAAACAGTGGGCATAATATCGATTTGGCCCATAAGTTTTGTAAAATGCTGAGGCTGAATAAATCCTGGACTATATATCATGGCAGGAATCCTGTATTTATCTACCGGAAGTTCCGTTTTACCAGCGCTAGAAGCACAATGATCTGCTAATATAACAAAGACTGTATTCGAGAACCAAGGCTGTTTTTCTGCCATTTCGAAGAATTTCTTCATCGCAAAATCAGTGTATTTCACACCACCTTCACGTGATTTAGCATCACCACGGATATCTATTTTATCATTTGGAAACGTAAATGGCCTATGATTACTTACCGTCATGATGTGATTAAAGAAAGGTTTATTTTCCTTAGCTTCTTTATTCATTACTTTAATGGCCTTGTTGTACATATCTTCATCACAAACACCCCAGATATTATCGAAAGTAATTTCGTTGGGTTCGAATGTTTTTTTATCAACGATATCATATCCATTTCCTGAAAAGAAATCTTCCATATTATCAAAGAAAGCATCACCTCCGTAAAGGTATTTTACATTATATCCTTTCGCTTTAAAAACACTTCCCGTTGAGAATTTGTCTTTATTATCTTTTCTTTTTACAACACTTTCTCCCGCTGTAGGAGGGAAGCACAAGGTTACAGCTTCTAAACCACGTACCGTTCTGTTCCCAGAAGCATAGAAATTAGTAAAAAGCAAACTCTGCGTCGCTAAACTATCTAAGAATGGTGTGATATTCTGATCGTTTCCGTAGGCCTTCATAAAGTCGGCACTATAACTTTCGATAGTGATTAAAACTACATTTTTATGATTTTCGGCAGCAGCACTTTTAATTTGTCTTAAAGTAGATTCTCCAGTTATGCCGGGAATTTGTTGTCCTAATATCGCATAAACTTCTTTTTCTGGCAGTGTTTTATAAAATTTAAAATAGTCTAATTCACTATTCATAAATGCTAAATAAAACTTATAAATACCATTGGATTGTAACTCATTTGAAAAAATATTCTGTGAATTCTCTTTCGTAGCCAAAAACGGAATAGTTAATAACGATAGCCCGAACAAAACAAAATAAATCCCTGATATTTTAATTTTCTCAACAAATGTAGGGATGCTGTCAATGTAGCTTCGAGATCCTTTTAAAATAAAATAAGTAACGGTACCCGCTATTATAAATAATCCTGAAAATAAAGGAACTACTGGATAAGACTCCATGATGTTTCCAATAACTTCATTAGTATAAACCAAATAATTAACCGCTATAAAGTTGTATTTAACTCCGAATTCATTCCAAAAGAAGTATTCGCTGATGGCATTTTGTAAGATCAAAACAACAAATAAAAACATCACAAAGGCAAAAAGCCAATATCTAATTTTATCTCTGTGCTTTGGTAAAAAAAGTAAAAGACCAAATAATAATGTCTTGATTCCAACGAAAATCATCCCAATCTTAGGTAAAGCACCGCCATATTCATTCAGAATCGATTTCCCAGAATAGATGTATGCCAATAGCGCAACTAATAAACCGAAGATGATGTAACCAAAGGGCTTCAAGTATTTCCCATTAGATATAAAAATGAGATACAGCCATAAAAAACCGGTGGCGAGTATAAAAACAAAAACATCAGAAACGAAACCAAATGTAAAAATCTTGATAGCATCTGTCCAAATAAATGTTGTGTCTGTTATGGGGTGGAAGAGTAGTACAATTCTTAGAATGAAACTAACTGCGACATAGAAAAAAATAAGGTTATAAAAAGGGGATAATTTTTTATAGAACGACATAGGTACTTTTTTTTTACACAAATTACGGTATTTAGATTGATAAATGGCTTATGTTAAGATGCTAATCATTCTTAATTTTCACTTAAGATGAGAAGCAATCAACAATATTGATTTCAATTTAGAGTTACATTTGATGACGATTATGTAGTGTCATAGTGACACCACAATTGAACGAGTGCTAAAATCTTTGTTTTAGGATTAAAATCAATAGATTTACGATTGAATCATTATACAAGAAGTGATGGCCTTTGGGCAAATATTGGTTCTTTAGGTTTTAAATTTGTTGTGGAATAAAAAATAAGGATATGCATATTTTAATAGTGGAAGATGAAGCGGGTATTGTACAATTTCTCCAGCAAGGTTTAGAGGAGGAAGGCTACCAAATCACGAGTGCTTCTGATGGACTGCAAGGATTTGAATTGATACAGAAACAGCAATTTGATTTGATTTTATTAGATTGGATGTTACCTAAAATGAGTGGATTGGATTTGTGTAAGGCTATTCGAAAAAAAGACACTAGCACACCGATACTATTTTTGACGGCTAAGGACACGGTTCAAGAAACAATTGAAGGGATAAAGGCGGGAGCCAATGATTATATCAAGAAACCATTTAGTTTTGAAGAATTGGTTGAAAGGATCAAAATTCATTTTCGAAATCAAAATGAACAAGATATTCTAACTCTTGGCACAATACAGATTGATATTGCAAAACACGTCGTTTTATCTCATGGAACGGAAGTACAGCTAACCAATAGAGAGTTTAAGCTGTTGTGTTACCTTGTCAAAAATAAAGGAAAAGTATGTACTCGAAATCAAATTATAGAAGACGTTTGGGACATTCATTTTGATTATGACACCGGTGTAATTGATGTATTTATCAATGCTATCCGTAAAAAATTAAATATAAAAATCGAAGAGGACTACATAAAAACAGTTCGCGGTGTAGGTTACATTGCTAATGACTAAGTACTAATGCAACAATTTTCATTCAAAAACAGAATTGCCTTCAATTACATTATCACCACAGCTTTATTGATTTTAGTGGTGTTTTGTACTATATATTCTATTGTAAAATTTAGTGTTTACAACCATCTTAATAATGATATTGGCAAAGAGGTAAAGAATCACTTGAACGAAATTGAAATTAGAAATAACTCTATTTTTCTTATTCATATGGAGGAGTGGAAAGAAAGAGAACACAACACTGTTGATGTAAATCCTGTTTTTATTCAATTCTTAGATAAGAATGGAGATTTAATTGAAAAATCCCCCAACTTAAAAAAACAAACCTTAACTCTTCATAAGAGTATTGAAGATGACGAGTTATTTGATACCAAATTATTGAATAACAAAATTCGGCAAATACAGATTCCAATATACCAAAAAACTAAAAAAATAGGCTATTTATTGATCGCGATGTCGCTGGAAGACGCTTCGATGGTGCTTCAAAATTTGTCTGAAGTATTGATTATTGCTTATCCATTAATTCTAATTGTTCTGTTTTTGATTGCACGGTTTATTGCCGGAAGAAGCATAAAACCGATCAGTTCTATTATCGAGACTTCTAATATCATTACCAAAGATAATTTGACTTCCAGGATTCCATTACCTCAAAATCGTGATGAGCTTTATGTTTTATCTAAAACAATAAACAATTTATTGGACAGAATTGAAAATACGATTGAAAGAGAAAAAGAATTCACCTCTGATGCCTCACACGAATTAAGAACTCCATTGACGGTCATAAAAGGAACGCTGGAAGTTTTAGTAAGAAAACCAAGAAACCCTAGCGAGTACGAAGAAAAAATTAATTTTTGCATTTCTGAAGTAGACCGTTTAAATAATTTGGTTGATCAATTGCTGCTGCTTGCGAGATTCGAAAATCAGAAACAAAGCTTAAAAAAGGAAAAAATTTGTTTAAATGCAGTTATTCTAGATTCAATTTCAAGATATTCGAATACAATTCAGGCCAAAAATATTCAGGTTACAACCGTATTTAAAAAGGACTATTATATTGAAACGGATATTTATTTATTCTCAATAGTAATTAATAATCTAGTTTCCAATGCCTTAAAATATTCAGATAAAAACGCTAAATTAGCTATTACTATAACAGAAGATAATAATACAATCGAATGCAGTATAATCGATTCAGGTATTGGAATAGCTTCTAAGGATGTTGGAAAAGTGTTTAATCAATTTTTCAGATCCAATTCAACAGAGCATCCTGAAATTAAAGGAACGGGATTGGGACTATCAATCGTGAAAAAGTTATGTATACTACTTACTATTGGTATTCAAATTTCAAGCCAGGAAAATGTGGGAACGGCGGTAATGTTAAGCTTTCATGAAGAAGACCTTAAGTAGTTCTTAAGACAATCCTTATCTATTTACTGTATTTTTGAAATATAAAATAAAGTAAAAAATGCTTGAAAAAATTATTGCTTTTAGTCTTAAAAACAAACTTATTGTTTTATTATTTACCTTAGGGATATTTGGTTTTGGTGTCTATTCTATATTCCAAATTTCGATAGGTGCTGTACCTGATGTAACTAATAATCAAGTACAAGTGATTACTACTTCGCGAAATCTGTCTACCCAAGATATTGAACAATACATTACATATCCGGTAGAAATAGAAATGGCAAACTTGCCTGGAGTGAAAGAAATTCGATCTATTTCAAAATTTGGTTTGTCTGTGGTAACCATTGTTTTTGACGATGATTTAGGAACTTATTTACCGCGCCAATTAATTGCTGAAAAAATTAAATCGGCATCAGAGAAAATACCAGCAGGTTTTGGAACTCCAGAAATGGGTCCTATTACGACCGGTCTTGGAGAAATTTACCAATACACGCTGGAAGTAAAGCCCGAATTTAAAAACCAATATTCAGTAACTGATTTAAGAACCATTCAAGACTGGGTGGTAAAACGTCAATTATCAGGAATAAATGGAGTGGTTGAAATAAATACTTGGGGCGGTTATTTGAAGCAATATGAAATTGCGATTACTCCATCTAAATTAAAAGCCATGAACATCAGTACTACAGATGTTTTTACGGCGCTTGAAAACAATAATAGTATTGCCGGTGGTGCTTATATCGAAAAAGTAAATCAGAGTTATTTCATTCGAGCCGAAGGAAAAGTAAAATCGCTAGCCGATATTGAAAATATAGTGGTTAAGAATATAAACGGAATGCCCGTTTATGTAAAAAATGTAGCTGATGTCCGCTTTGGTCATGCGAATCGTTTTGGTGCTATAACTGGTAATGGAGAAGGAGAGAAGGTACTTGGACAGGTGATGATGCTAAAGGGTGCCAACTCTAAACAGGTAATCAACGATGTAAAAGCCAGAATTGCTGAAATCCAAAAATCACTACCAGACGGAGTCTATGTCAATGGATTCCTAGAACGAAGTGAGTTAGTTGCTAAAACAACTTTTACAGTTGCTGAGAACCTTATTTTAGGTTGTCTAATCGTAATTTTTGTGGTGGTTTTATTACTAGGAAACTGGCGTTCTGGATTAGTAGTAGCTTCGGTTATTCCGTTATGTCTATTATTTGCGATTTCGTTGATGAATATTTTTGGCATAGATGCAAATTTGATGAGTTTAGGTGCTATCGATTTCGGAATTATTATTGACGGAGCGGTTATTATCGTTGAGTTTATAGCTTTTCAAATCGCCAGTAAAGCGGCCCAATTAGGTCCTATGTCTGATGAAGACCGTCAACTAGAAATTGACCAGATTACCTATAAGAGTGCTTCCAAAATGATGAATTCCGCTATTTTTGGACAATTGATTATCTTGATTGTTTTTATTCCAATTCTTTCTCTTTCAGGCATCGAAGGTAAAATGTTTAAACCGATGGCAATGACTTTTAGTTTTGCCTTAGTGGGAGCGATGATCTTTTGCTTCACCTATGTGCCGGTTGTTTCTTCGTTATTTTTGAAACCAAAAGAAGAGAATCCAAACTCGTTTTCCAGTAAATTAATACGGAAATTTAATTCATGGTATATTCCCATTATAACTTGGGGATTAGCCAATACAAAAAAAGTATTATACGGTGCCTTAGGTTTGTTAGTGATGGCAGTAGCTTTATTTACCACTATGGGAGGGGAATTTATACCCACTTTAGACGAAGGAGATTTTGTTATTCAGCCCGTATTAAAAACAGGAACTTCTTTGACAAAGACGATTGCTACCACTACTAAAATAGAACAAATTATTCTAAAAAACTTTCCTGAGGTAGATCAAGTAGTGAGCAGAATAGGTGCGGCTGAAGTTCCTACAGACCCAATGAGTATGGAGGAAAGTGATGTTATAGTTAAGCTAAAGCCGAAATCAGAATGGGTGTCAGCCAGCAGTAAAGATGAACTAGCAGATAAGATTAAAGCAGCGATTGAAAAACAGATTCCAAATATGGAAATTGAATTTACTCAACCCATCGAAATGCGTTTCAACGAATTAATTTCTGGAACTCGATCTGATGTGGCGGTAAAAGTATTTGGCGAAGATTTGAATGTATTGGCTCAAAAAGCTCACGAAATCAAAAAAGCCATAGAAAAAGTAGAAGGAGCCTCAGACATTATTATCGAAAAAACGGAAGGCTTACCTCAGATGAGCGTGCGTTACGATCGCTCTAAAATAGCTCGTTATGGTTTGAATATTTCAGAACTAAATGATATGATTGCGCTGGGATTTGCTGGAAAAACAGTGGGTAACGTATTTGAAGGAGAAAAACGATTTGATATGGTGATTCGTTTGAATCAAACCAATAGACATGATATTAATGACTTGAAAAATTTATATGTTTCAGCTCCTAATGGGCAACAGATTCCGTTACAAGAATTAGCCAATATTGAATACACGGAAGGTCCTGCCAAAATATCAAGAGATAACACGAATAGAAGAATAGTAGTAGGAATTAATGTTAGAAACAGAGATTTACAAAGTGTGGTTACTGATATTCAGCACATTGTAAATACAGAAATCAAACTACCTCCAGGTTATTATGTTCAATATGGAGGACAGTTTGAAAACCTTCAAAGTGCCAAAGCCAGATTAATGGTTGCAGTTCCTATAGCGTTAATATTGATTTTTATCTTATTGTATTTTGCTTTCGGATCTATTAAAGAAGCCTTAATGGTGTATTCAGCAATTCCGCTTTCAGCAGTGGGAGGAGTATTATTCTTATGGATGAGAGGATTACCTTTTAGTATATCAGCGGGTGTTGGTTTTATTGCGCTCTTTGGTATTGCAGTTTTAAACGGAATCGTATTAATTGAACATTTTAAAGAATTAAAACATCAAGGAATGAAAAACATTGATGAGTTGATATTGAAAGGAACGACCGATAGATTGCGCCCTGTTTTATTAACGGCAGCCGCTGCGGCCTTAGGTTTTTTACCAATGGCGATATCTTCTTCTGCAGGAGCAGAGGTGCAAAGACCTTTGGCAACGGTCGTAATTGGAGGATTGTTTACAGCGACCATATTGACCATGATAGTGCTTCCTATATTATTTAAAGTTTTTGATGGAAAAGAGTTTAAAAAGGCAAAATTTAAAAAACATAATAGTAACACCTATTTAATTCTATTGTTGTTAAGTACTTCGTTTGCTTTTTCACAAAATTCAAATCCAGAACTAGATAGTTTGATAGGAAAAGGGATCATTAATAACAAAGGCATAAAAGCCTATCAATTGCAGGTTGATAAATACCAGGCTAATATAAAAACTGCCTACACCTTTGAAAAAACTACTATTTATTACAATTATGACCAAAATAATTTGGCTTCTAATAGTGAACCTTTAAAGATTTTTGGAGCGCAACAACGGTTTTCTTTTCCCACAGTATATGGAGCTCAAAAAAAGGTAAATGTAACGGAATATGAAAAGGAAAAAGCCAACTTTGAAATTCAAAAAAACAAACTTTCGTTGGAAATTTCTAAAGTGTATTATCGCATTGTGTACATACAAAATCGGGAAAAATTATATTTCTATTTGGATAGTTTGTATCAAAATTTTTCAAAAGCAAGTGATAGACGTTTTGAATTAGGTGAAACCAATTATCTCGAAAAAATAACGGCACAAGCTAAATTCCGACAAATAAAAACAAGCCTTTCTCAAATTGAAAATGATAAAAAAGCACAGTACGATTTAATGTATTCATTAATTCAAACGGACGAAAAAATAATTATAAAAAACAATTCTGTAGCTCCTTTATTTAATACAACTGAAGAATTAAGTAAACGTATTCATAATGCCTATTTAGAAAGTGTTACGGATAATTATAAAAGCCAAATTATACTTGAAAAACAACATTGGCTACCTGATTTGCATTTGGAATATTTTAGAGGATCAAATAAAGGTTTGTCGCAATCATTAAATGGTTTTCAGGTCGGAATTGGGGTTCCACTTTTATTCTCTGGAAATGTTTCTAAAGCAAAAGTGGCTCAGCTTGAATTGCAAAGTTGGGAGCAACAAAAACTAAATGAAGAACAAAAAAGAGAGCAGTTTATTCAACAAAAAAAGAACGAATTAGCAAAGTATCAAGAAGCAATAAATTATTACAATCAATATGGAAAAAAGTTATCGGATGAAATTATTAAGGTGGCGAATTTAAGTTATAAACACGGAGAAATTGATTTCTTCCAATACATTCAAAGTTTAGAGAATGCAACCGCTATTCAAGTTGAATATCTCGACAACGTACTTCAATTCAATGCAACCCAACTCGATTCACAATACCTTAATTTCTAAAACCTAAAAAATGAAAAAAACACTATATATACTCGCCTTGTCAATCGTTCTGTTTTCATGTAAGGAAGCTAAAACAGAAGAGCCAATAACTACTGATGATACGATGGTTACGGTTACTTTACCGCAATTTAAATCTTCGGCAATGGAAATGGGAAGTCCTACGGAACAAGATTTTGAAGTAACTGTAAAAACAGCTGGAAAAATAGATGTCCCCCCTCAAAACAGAGCCAAAGTAACTACTTTCGTTGGAGGAAACATTAAAGCAACTACGTTATTAGTAGGTGATAAAGTGAGAAAAGGACAAGCATTATTGACTTTAGAAAACACAGAGTTTCTTGATATTCAAAAAGACTATTTGGAAGTAGCGGAGCAAATTAAATATTTAAAATCCGAATACGAGCGTCAAAAGACATTGTTTGATGAAAAAATTACTTCTCAAAAAAATTACCTAAAAGCAGAAAGTGAGTATCGCAGAGCAAAAGCAATGTATCAAAGTTTAAGAGCTAAATTGCAGATGTTAAACATTAATCCTATAAACGTCGAAAATGGTAAATTGACTTCGATAATTACGATTTATGCGCCTATTGCTGGTGATATCGTGATAATGAATGCCAATGTGGGGATGTATGTTGCGCCTTCAGATGTGATGCTTGAAATTATTGAAACGGATCATTTGCATTTAGAATTGAATGTATTCGAAAAGGACATCTTAAAAGTAAAAGTGGATCAGGACATCAATTTTACGGTGCCAGAAGCTACAACAGAAGTTTTCCATGCTAAGGTACATTTGGTAGGGAAGTCTATTGAAGGAAATGACAGAACAATTAACGTTCACGGGCATTTAGATGACAATATGAAACAACGATTAATCACCGGAATGTTTGTGGAAGCAGCTATTGTAGTAGATTCTAAAAAAGGACTGGCAATCCCAACAGAAGCATTAATTACGGAGAACGACAAAAATTTCGTACTTTTATTAAAGGAAGAAAAAAATGACAATTATTCCTTTAAAAAGATTGCGGTCAAAATAGGAGAGAAGTCAGAGAAATATGTTGAAATTATTCCTGATAATCAAATTGATTCTTCTTCTAAAATTTTAACAAAAGGCGTTTTTGATGTCGCTAATTAATTCGAAATTATAGATTTAATAAATAACTAGGTTGTAATATTAAAGTGGTAAAGAAAACGATACATTAAGTGAAATTTTATGACAAACGAAAACAGTAAGTCTACAATAACAATTGATAACTATTTAGACAATCATTACATTCATCGTAGCAATTGGCTTAGAGCGGCAGTACTTGGAGCAAATGACGGTATCATTTCTATTTCAAGTTTAGCAATTGGGATAGCTGCTGCAAGTACAAGCAGAGAGCCAATTATTTTGGCAACCGTTGCTGGGCTGGTTGCAGGTGCTTTATCCATGGCCGCTGGTGAGTATGTGTCTGTCAGTTCACAGACCGATACTGAAAAGGCAGACATTGAGCGAGAAAAAGTAGAACTTAGAGAAATGCCGGTAGAAGAATTGCATATATTAGCTCAAATTTATGAAAAACGAGGACTTAAAAAAGAAACGGCAATGCAAGTAGCTATTGAGTTGACAAAAATAGATGCTTTAGCGGCACATATAAGAGATGAATTAGGAATCAATGAAATTAGTCAGGCAAATCCAATACAGGCGGCATTGGCATCTGGAGCTTCCTTTAGTATTGGTGGTGTTTTACCTCTATTGGTAGTGCTTTTTGCACCAGTTAAAGGCATGGAATATTGGCTGTATGGATCAACAATTTTGTTTCTTATCATATTAGGAGCAATGTCGGCAAAAACAGGTGGTTCAAGCATCTCGAAAGCAATTATAAGAATTACAATTTGGGGTACAATTGCAATGGGACTGTCTGCATGGGTCGGTTACCTGTTTGGTGTGAAAATTTAAATAAACAATTTTAAAAATAGTAATTATGAACGACGCACATTTACACTTAGTAGTAAACCATTTCCCTATTATCGGAACAATTTTTGGTTTGGGAATTTTAATTGCTGGATTGGTTTTAAAAAACAATTCAGTCAAAAATACGGCTTACGTATTATTGGTTTTTGCCGCTATTTTTGCATTTATAAGCATGTCTACTGGAGAAGGAGCGGAAGAAATGGTCGAAGATATGCCGAATATTGGTAAACAAATCATTCATAAACATGAAGAATTAGCTGAAAAGCTAGCCTTGCTATTATATGCTACAGGTATCTTTAGTTTAGTAGCACTATACACAAGTTTAAAAAACCATAAATTTTCTAAAATCGCATCTTATATTACGCTCGTTTTAGCGATAGGTGCTGCGGTTTTAGGTTCAAGTGTGGGAACGTCAGGAGGAGAAATACGTCATACTGAAATTCGTGATAATACTGTGAATTCAGCTGTTGAAAACGTAAATTCCAATTCAGAAAATGCTACGGACGAAAACTAAGGACATTGTTTTTTAACAAAAAAACAACATTAAGTTAAACTAAAAATAGCTTTTTAATGAAAAAAGCTTTTATATTTGCAACAGTAAAAAAACAACAAAAATTATGTTCACAATACAATTACATCATCATCATTTCCATTATTGCTCTCAAGCGATGTGTTAACGATATGGTTGTAAGTCATCATATTTTAAAACCCGTTTGAGTACATCAAACGGGTTTTTTATTTAATATCCTTTGTACTCAAACATAATATTATAAACAAACTAAAAAACATTACAATGAGTACATTAAAAATTGCAATTCAAAAATCAGGACGCTTAAACGAAGAAAGCATTCAAATCCTTAAAGATTGCGGAATTTCTATCAATAACGGTATTGATCAATTAAAGGCCGAAGCATCAAATTTCCCATTAGAAGTTTTATATTTAAGAAATTCAGATATTCCTCAATACTTAATTGATGGTGTGGTAGACATCGCCATTGTTGGAGATAATTTATTAGTCGAAAAAGGGAAAGGAATTCAAGTAGTTCAAAAATTAGGTTTTTCTAAGTGTAAAGTTTCAGTTGCTGTTCCTAAAACATTCGAATATAATTCGATTCAAGATTTAAACGGACTACGTATTGCAACCTCTTACCCCAACACCGTAATTGAATATTTCAATTCTTTTGGAGTAACAGTTGACATTCACCAAATTTCAGGTTCTGTGGAGATTGCTCCTAATATTGGTCTTGCAGATGCCATTGTAGATATTGTTTCCAGCGGAAGTACCTTGTTTAAAAACAATTTGAAGGAAGTAGAGATTATCTACAAAAGTGAAGCAGTTTTAGCGGTTTCTCCAAAAGTGACTCCAGAAGTTCAAAAATTAATCGACACCCTAAAATTCAGAATAGAATCAGTTTTAAGAGCGCGTAGATCAAAATATATTTTGATGAATGTGCCAAATGATAAAATTGAGGAAGTTGGTAAAATCCTTCCTGTTTTACGTAGTTTAACGGTATTGCCTTTAGCACAAGAAGGATGGAGTAGTGTACACTCGGTAATAGATAAAGACACTTTTTGGGATGTAATTGACCAGTTGAAAGACGCTGGTGCCGAAGGGATTTTGATTTGTCCAATTGAGAAAATGGTACTTTAATTAAGTTTTAAGTAGTAATTCATAAGTATTAAGCGCTTTAAAGTTTCTTATACTATGACTAACTTTAAACCTTAAACTTCAAACTATAATTTATGAATAAAATATACAACCCAACGCCGGAAACTTGGTCTGAAATACTAGAAAGACCTACAAAAACGGTAGACGATATCGAACTAACGGTAAAAGAAATTTTTAAGGAAGTTCAAAAAAAAGGAGATGAGGCTGTAGCCAAATATACTTCTCTATTTGACGGTGTTGCCATCGATAAATTAGAAGTGACCAAAGCTGAAATTGAAACCGCTGTTGCTGCTGTTTCGACAGAATTGAAAGAAGCAATTCAATTAGCTAAAAACAATATCGAAAAGTTTCATGCTGCTCAAAAAACAGCAAGAGTAGCCGTTGAAACGGTTGCAGGAGTTGAATGTTGGCAAGAAAAAAGACCAATTCAAAAGATTGGTTTATACATTCCAGGCGGAACAGCGCCTTTGTTTTCAACCGTTTTAATGTTGGCTGTTCCTGCAAATATTGCAGGTTGTAAAGAAATTGTTTTGTGTTCACCACCAGATAAAAAAGGAAATATAAATCCAGCAATTTTATATGCTGCCAATTTATGTGGAGTTACTAAAATTTTAAAAGTAGGAGGGATACAAGCTATCGCTGCAATGACTTTTGGAACGGAAACAATTCCTAAAGTATATAAAATTTTCGGACCAGGAAATCAATTTGTAACCGTAGCGAAACAATTAGCAACACAGTTTGGTGTAGCAATTGATATGCCTGCTGGACCATCTGAATTATTGGTTGTTGCAGATGATAGCGCAGTTCCTTCATTTGTAGCTTCCGATTTATTGTCTCAAGCAGAACACGGTACGGATAGTCAAGTGATTTTGGTTTCAACTTCAAAAAAATTAATCGATGCTGTTGAAGAAGAGATTCAAATTCAATTAGAAGCGCTACCTCGAAAAGAAATTGCCGAAAAAGCAATTGCTAATTCAAAGTTGATTTTTGTCGAAAATAACCAAATCGCTTTGGATTTAATCAATGAATACGGACCAGAACATTTTATAGTTTGTACATCATCAGATGATTTTTATATTGATGGAATCGAAAATGCAGGCTCTATTTTTATAGGGAATTACACGCCTGAAAGTGCTGGAGATTATGCTTCTGGAACCAATCATACTTTACCAACAAATGGTTATGCTAAAAATTATAGCGGTGTAAACTTAGATAGTTTTACAAAATCGATGACTTTTCAGAAGATTTCTGAAGTAGGAATTAAAAATATTGGAAAAGCGATTGAAGTGATGGCAGAAGCGGAAGGCTTGCAAGCACACAAAAATGCAGTGACATTACGATTAAAAGCGATTAAAGATGGAAAATAGTTTCGACATAAATAATTTAGTTCGTGAGAACGTTAAAACCATGAAGCCGTATTCATCGGCGCGTGATGAATTCAAAGATTTTGATGTTGCTCAAATGATATTTTTGGATGCCAATGAAAATCCATATCAAAATGGAGTGAATCGTTATCCTGATCCGCAACAAAGCAGCGTAAAAGCAGTTTTGGCTAAACAAAGAAACCTGAAAGTAGACCAAGTTTTATTAGGTAATGGAAGCGACGAAGTATTGGATCTATTGTTCAGGGCTTTTTGCGAACCTAAAACAGATAACGTAATTACTTTGCCACCAACATATGGAATGTATAGCGTATTGGCTAATATTAACGCAGTTGAAAACAGAGAAGTTTTATTGTCTACAGATTTCCAACCTGAGATTGATGCGATTTTAGAAGCGGTTGATAGAAATACAAAAATGATCTTTTTGTGTTCGCCGAATAACCCTACAGGAAATTCATTTGATGATGAAAGTGTGGTTACTTTGCTTCAAAATTTTAAGGGATTAGTAGTAATTGACGAAGCGTATATTGATTTCTCAAAAAAGCAAAGTTGGTTAAATGAATTGGACGAATATCCTAATTTAATCATTACACAAACTTTATCAAAAGCATATGGTTTAGCAGGAATTCGTTTAGGGATTTGCTATGCATCTGCAGCTATCATTTCGGTTTTAAACAAAATAAAGCCACCTTATAATGTGAATGAGTTAACACAACAGAGAGCATTAGAAAGATTAGCTGATAAAGAAAAAATACAATTAGAAATAGACTCAATTGTAATACAAAGAGACGATTTACTTAAAGTATTAAATGAAGTTAATTTTGTATCAAAAATTTATCCGACAGAAGCTAATTTTGTTTTGATTAAAGTGGATGATGCCAATAAGAGGTATAATGAACTAATTCAAAAAGGAATCGTGATTCGGAACCGAACAACGCAACCTTTATGTGAAAACACCTTACGTTTGACTATTGGTACAGCAGAAGAAAACAAGAAGTTAATGGAGGTTTTAAAATCAATTTAAAACACAGATTTCACAGATTAGCACTGATTTTTAAATAGTGTTATTTTAAAAGTTTAGTTATTAAAAACAATATATTGTTTTAGTAAAATAGTAAAAAAATAAAACTCAAAAAAATAGAATTTTAGTGATTTTCAATTCGTGAAAATCTATGAAATTTGTGTTTTTTTTAAATCATAACAAATGAAAAAAGTACTTTTTATAGACCGTGACGGAACTATGGTTTTAGAACCAGAAGGGTATCAATTAGATAGCTTAGATAAATTAGAATTTTATCCAAAAGCATTTCAATATTTAGCTAAAATCGCTAAGGAATTAGAATACGAATTGGTTATGG
This sequence comes from Flavobacterium gillisiae, assembly GCF_900107635.1. Taxonomy (GTDB): domain Bacteria; phylum Bacteroidota; class Bacteroidia; order Flavobacteriales; family Flavobacteriaceae; genus Flavobacterium; species Flavobacterium gillisiae. Next base: position 161,137 of record NZ_FNRD01000005.1, on the reverse strand, counting down.
TGACGAATCAAGACGGATTGGGAACGGATAGTTTTCCAGAAGATACGTTTTGGCCAACGCAGAATTTCATTCTAAGAGCTTTCGAAAATGAAGGCGTTCTTTTTGATGATATTTTTGTGGATCGTTCTTTTCCAGAAGATAATGCACCAACACGCAAACCAAGAACGGGAATGTTGACAAAATATATTGACAATCCAGCTTATGATTTGGTTAACTCATTTGTACTAGGAGATCGTTTGACAGATGTAGAATTAGCTAAAAACCTAGGTGCAAAAGCTATTTTTATGAACGTGAGTGAAGGTGCGGGAAGTACAGAAATCGCTTCTAAGCGTGAAGAATTAAATGATGTCATTACATTACAATCAACGGACTGGAAAGAAATATATGAGTTTTTGAAATTAGAAGCACGTTCGGCTACAATTTCGAGAAAAACCAATGAAACAGATATTTACATCAATTTAAATCTAGATGGAACAGGGAAAAGCAAAATTGAAACTGGGATTGCTTTTTTTGATCATATGCTAGATCAAATTGCGCGCCATGGACAAATGGACTTAGAAATCCTTGTAAAAGGGGATTTAGAAGTGGACGAACATCACACAATTGAAGATACTGCGATTGCCTTAGGCGAAGTTTTTGCGAAAGCATTAGGAAACAAGCTAGGGATTGAGCGTTACGGTTTTTGTTTACCAATGGATGACTGCTTAGCGCAAGTAGCCATTGACTTTGGAGGTAGAAACTGGTTGGTTTGGGAAACCGAATTCAAGCGTGAGATGGTTGGTAAAATGCCAACAGAGATGTTTTTGCATTTCTTTAAATCTTTCTCTGATGGTGCCAAAGCAAATATTAACATCAAAGCGGAAGGACAAAATGAACATCACAAAATTGAGGCAATTTTTAAGGCTTTCGCCAAAGCGATAAAAGTAGCCGTAAAACGCGATACCGAGAAAATGATTTTGCCAAGTACGAAAGGGATGCTTTAAAAAAGTTATTTAAAGTTTCAGGTTTAAAGTTAGCACGATAACTTTAAACCTGAAACTTTAAACTTGAAACAAAAATAGATGAAAATAGTAATCATAAATTACGGGGCAGGAAATATTCAGAGCATTATGTTTGCTATCGAAAGATTGGGATTCAAAGCGATTTTGAGTAACAACCCTGAGGAAATTAAAGCTGCAGACAAAGTGATTTTTCCAGGAGTTGGTGAAGCAAGTTCAGCGATGAAAATGCTTTTAGCAAGCGGATTGGACCGTTTAATTCCAACATTAAAACAACCTGTTTTAGGAATTTGTTTGGGAATGCAATTGATGTGTAACAAATCAGAAGAAGGAGATACCAAAGGTTTGGGGATTTTTGATGTAGATGTGATTAAATTTACTTCAAAAGTAAAAGTGCCACAAATGGGTTGGAACCAGATTTATAACTTGAAGTCGGCTTTATTCGAAGGAATCGCTGAAAACGAATACATGTATTTAGTACATAGTTTTTATGCCCCAGATTGTGAAGAATCCATTTCCACAACTAATTATCAAATGGAATATGCATCGGCTTTAAAAAAGGATAATTTTTATGGAACCCAATTTCACCCCGAGAAAAGTGGTGATGTGGGAGAGAAAATTCTAGGAAATTTTCTGAAATTATAACTATTTTAATGGCAGTGGCAAAAATTAATTTCAATTACAATCTGAAATCAAAAATCGTTAATCTACAATCGAAAATCAAATGAGAATAATACCAGCAATAGATATCATCGACGGAAAATGTGTTCGCTTGTCAAAAGGAGATTACAACACCAAGATAATTTATAACGAAAATCCGCTAGAAGTAGCCAAAGAGTTTGAAGCGCACGGAATTGAATATTTACATTTAGTAGATCTTGACGGTGCAAAATCAAGTCAGATTGTCAACTACAAAATATTGGAGCAAATTGCATCTAAAACAAAGTTAAAGATTGATTTTGGAGGTGGATTAAAATCAGATGCCGACTTGAAAATTGCTTTTGAAAGTGGCGCTAACCAAATTACCGGCGGAAGTATTGCGATCAAAAATAGAGCCTTATTCGAAAAATGGATTCAAGAATACGGTGCTGATAAAATCATTCTTGGAGCAGATGCTAATAATGAAAAAGTAGCGATATCAGGTTGGTTAGAAGAATCTGATGAAGACTTAATTCCATTTATACAAGGATATCAAGCTAAAGGGATTCAATACGTTATTTGTACAGATATAGCCAAAGATGGAATGCTTGAAGGACCGAGTTTCGATTTATATAAAAAAATTCTTGATGAATGCAATGTCACTTCGAGCGCAGTCGAGAAGTTGGCAGAAGCCAAAGGAATAAAATTAATCGCTTCCGGTGGAATTTCGACCTTTGATGAATTACCAAGATTAGCCGAATTAGGTTGCGAAGGAACGATCATTGGAAAAGCGATTTACGAAGGAAGAATTTCGCTGAAACAATTAGAAAACTACATATTAAATAAATAAGTATTTCGCAAAGAGACACAAAGGAAACACGAAGATTCACCGAGATTTTTGTTTGTCTGTGTGCAAACTTCGATAAGCTATGTGGAATAACAATTAAATGAATGTATAATGCCATAGAGTATTCGGCAAAGTGACACAATGAGAACACATAGCTTCACAAAAGTTTTGCGTATCTCTATGGAAACTCTGCGAAACTCTGCGTAACAAAAAATGACATGCTTACAAAAAGAATAATACCCTGTTTAGATATAAAAAATGGACGTACCGTTAAAGGTGTAAATTTTGTAGATTTGCGTGATGCTGGTGATCCGGTAGAATTAGCGAAGATCTATTCAAATGAAGGTGCCGATGAATTAGTGTTTTTAGATATTTCTGCGACAGAAGAAAGAAGAAAAACCTTGGTTGATTTAGTTCGAAAGGTGGCTTCTACGATTAATATTCCATTTACGGTAGGTGGCGGAATTTCATCCGTGGAGGACGTAGAGATTTTGCTTCAAAATGGAGCAGATAAAGTATCTATAAATTCCTCGGCAGTAAAAAATCCTCAGCTGATTAATGACTTGGCACAGAAATTTGGAAGTCAATGTGTCGTTGTTGCAATAGATGCCAAGCAGATTGAAGGTCGATGGGTTGTTCATTTGGTAGGGGGAAAAGTACCAACGGAATTAAACTTATTTGATTGGGCAAAAGAAGTAGAACAACGCGGAGCAGGAGAAATTTTGTTTACCTCAATGGATAATGATGGAACGAAAAATGGTTTTGCAAATGAAGCTTTAGCCAAACTTTCAAGTTTAGTCAATATTCCAATAATTGCTTCGGGTGGTGCTGGGAACATTCACCATTTTGTAGATACTTTTAAAGATGGAAAAGCAGACGCAGCACTGGCGGCAAGCGTATTTCACTTTAAAGAAATCGAAATCAAAACATTAAAAAAAGAACTTAAAAACAGCAATATCGAAGTTAGGCTTTAAAATCCTAAATCGAATCCCGATAGCTATCGGGACTAAATCCTAAATAAAAATGAACATAGATTTTTCGAAAAATACAGACGGATTAATTCCTGCCATAATTCAAGATAGCGAAACTAACGCTGTTTTAATGTTGGGTTATATGAATGCAGAAGCGTATCAAAAGACAATGGATACTAAAAAGGTCACTTTTTACAGCAGATCTAAACAAAGACTTTGGACGAAAGGCGAGGAAAGCGGTAACTTTTTGAATTTGGTTGACATTAAAAATGACTGCGACAACGATACCTTATTAATTCAAGTAAAACCGGAAGGACCTACATGTCACAAAGGAACTGATTCCTGCTGGGCAACAGAAAACAAAACGAATTACGGTTTCATTTCTACTCTGGAAGATACCATTCAAGTACGAAGAGAGAATGCAGATTCTGAAAAGAGTTATGTGGCTTCTTTATTCAAATTGGGAATCAATAAAATTGCACAGAAGGTTGGTGAAGAAGCAATCGAAGTGGTTATTGAGGCAAAAGATGATAACGATGACTTGTTTTTAAGTGAAAGTGCCGATTTACTTTTTCATTACCTAATTTTGCTTCAGGCGAAAGGATTCAAAATCAATGATGTAGTTGACGTATTAAAAAGTCGCCAGAAATAGAGATTTTTTTCTTGTTAATTATACTATATAAAACCCAACAGTAAATTCATTTGCTGTTGGGTTTTCTTTTTTCTTTTATTTCAAGTTGCAATCCCCTATATTTACTATTATTTTATAAAATACCACAATACACGTTATGAATTTTGACAATACAAGCAGTACTTTAGAACTTAACAATACTATCATAAAAACAGGACTCCACATAATATTAACCACTGATGAAGATGATTTACGTCCAGTATATATGTCGGGAAATTTTAATAACTGGTTGACGCAGGATAAGCGCTTCATGATGGAAAAAATTGGAAACGGTTTATATCATTTTAAATTTACACATGATTTTGACTATCCAGAAACGTTGTTGTATAAATTTACAAAAGGGGATTGGAGTGAAGTAGAAATTGACAGCAACGGAAACCGTACTGAAAATAGGGCGACAAAAAAACATACAGGAACACAAAAGGACCATGTGGCACGATGGAGAAAAAATTGGTTGCCATATAAGCAAAATTATTTGCCTCAAGTTTTACTTATTTCTGATGAATTTGAGATTCCTCAGCTGAATAGAACACGAAAAATATGGGCGTTACTTCCTCACGATTATGATTCTTCAAACGAAAGCTATCCCGTAATGTATTTACAGGATGCTCAAAATTTATTCAATGAGGATGCTGAATACGGCAATTGGGAAATTGACAAAAAACTGGCTGTAATGTCAGAGTATAAAATTGGAAAGATTATTATAATTGCGATTGAACACGCTGAAGAAGATAGAATAAGAGAATATAGTGTAGGCAAAACAATATTAGGAAAAGGACAGGGAAAAAAATACATTCGTTTTGTAACCAAAACGTTGAAACCGTTTGTAGATAATAATTTCCGTACCAAAACAGATCGTGCTAATACCGGAATAGGTGGTAGTTCAATGGGTGCTTTAATCAGTATTTTTAGCGGACTGAGATACCCGAAAGTATTTGGTAAATTGATGATTTTTTCTCCGTCGCTTTGGGTTAAACCTGATATGAAAATTAATGTGGATGAAGATGTGACAGAAGACACCAAAATATATTTATATGCCGGTGGAGATGAAAGCGATACCATGATTGAACATGTAAAAAAATTCAAGGATCGCGCCATTGCAAACGAATTTGTAAAAGATAAAATGAAAATTAATTTGAGCATCAATAAAGAAGGAAAACACAACGAGACCTATTGGAGTGATGAATTTCCTAAAGCTATTGAGTGGCTTTTTTTTAACACAAAAGATAATTAAATGAAAACGAAGCAAATAGATAAATTAGAGAATTTTTCAGGAACCGTTTTAATACCCGTTTTTGAAACTAATGCAAAAAGTATAGTTCCAATCCAATTTGAAGGTTTAGAAATATCGTCTAAAGTTTTCTACGGCAAGAAGGATACCTCTTATTTAGCCGAGAATAATAACATTACCTATCTATTTATTGGACTAGGTAAAGTAATAGATTACAAGGCATTAAAAACAATAGCGAGGAGAATTTCCGCTAAGGAAAAAGAATCTTTTGGAAAAAATGTAGCATTATTTGTTCCAGAAGAATTCAATACTGACCAAGTAGAAGCAACCGTTTCTGGTCTATTGTTAGGTACTTATAATTTAGGTCATTTCAAAAAAGTGGACGAACATCCTTTTTTAAATCCTGATTTTGAACTCGAAATTTTATCTTCTAAAGATTATTCGGCAACAATCAATAAAGCGATAAAAATTGCTCGCGCGCAACTTCAAACTTTAGAATTGGTTGATTTACCTCCAAATAAGGTAACACCGAAGTATCTAGCAAATTGGGCTCAAGATAAAGGAGATAAATACGGATTTGAGGTCAATGTTCTTGGTCTTGAAGCATGTCAAATAGAAGGACTCGGTGCTTTTTTAGCGGTTGGAAAAGGCAGTGAAAATGAACCACAATTTGTTATCATGACTTATACCCCAAAAGAAGATGTTCCTAACTTAAAGCATGTTGGGCTAGTGGGTAAAGGAATTACTTTTGACACTGGAGGTTTGAATATAAAAACAGCAGGAATGGTTCATATGAAGTGTGACATGGCTGGTGGTGCTGCCGTGTTTGGAGCCATGCAATTGATTGCTGATTTGCAATTGCCTGTAAAAGTTACTGCTATTGTCCCTTGTGCAGAAAATGCTGTCGATGCAAAAGCATTTTTACCAAGTGATGTGATTCATAGTTACAACGGAACTTCAATCGAAATTATTGATACTGATGCTGAAGGTCGTTTGGTCCTAGCAGATGGTATTTCCTATCTTATAAAAAATTACAAGCCAGAATATATAGTTGATATCGCTACACTTACTGGAAGTAGTGTTGGAACATTAGGATACGAATGTGGTGCTTTGTTTACCAATAATGAAACTATTTCCAAAAAGCTGCAGGAAGCGGGAGATTCAGTAGGCGAGCGTCTGTGGCAATTACCACTTTGGGATGTCTACAAACAAGACATTGAAAGTGACATTGCAGATGTAAAAAATTATAGCGGAAAACCAGTAGCTGGTGCTATTAGCGCGGCTAAATTTTTAGAATATTTTACAAACGAGCATGCTGCTTGGGCACATTTGGATGTCGCTGGTGTAGCATTTGGCGACGATGAATTTGCAAAAAGCAAACATGCTACGGCATACGGAGTACATTTATTAACCAAATTCATTGAAAATTTATAAGCTTATGCAAAATCCTAAAACCTTCATTTGTATTTCGAATTATTTCAAGGGAGCCGATTTTTTAATTCATTTAAAAAGTCTGGGCAACAAAGTCTACCTCATAACCAGTGAAAAACTGAGAGACAAACCATGGCCGCATGATTCTATAGACGAAACATTTTATATGCAAGGTCAGGATATCGATTGGAACTTAGAGCATTTATTATTGGGTGTTGGGAACTTAATGAAGTCGAATCAAATTGATGCCATTGTAGCATTAGATGATTATGATGTAGAAAAAGCAACCTATCTGAGAGAAAACCTGCGTATTGATGGTATGGGACAAACTACGGGACGTTATTTTAGAGATAAACTGGCAATGCGTATGAGAGCGAAGAGTTGTGCTATTTCTATTCCTGCTTTCTGTTCTTTATTTAATGATCATGACATCAATACTTTTGCTGACACCGTTTCTGCTCCATGGGTTTTAAAACCACGTTCAGAAGCCTCAGCCACAGGTATTATAAAAGTTTATGATAAGGAAACGCTGTGGATTCATATTAACGAAATGGGAAACAACCGTTTTAAATACTTATTGGAACAGTTCAAACCAGGTGCCGTATATCATTGTGATAGTTTGATTTCTGAACGAAAAGTTATTTTTAGCTTGACTTCAAAATATTTGGCTACGCCAATGGAAATATCACAAGGTGGTGGCGTTTTTCGTAGCTCCAATATTCCTTATAATTCGGAAGACGATAAAGCGATAAAAAAGGTAAATGAGCAAGTCATGAAAGATTTTGGATTAAAACATGGCGCCGCACATACTGAATTTATTAAAAGTGATGAAGATGGAAAAATTTACTTTTTAGAAACATCATCTCGCGTAGGCGGAGCGCATCTAGCAGAAATGGTCGAAGCTGCTTCAAATATAAATCTTTGGAAAGAATGGGCCGCCATTGAAGATGCATTGGTAAGAGATCAAAAATATAAGTTGCCAAAAGTAAAAAAAGGCTATGCAGGAATTGTATTGACTTTGTCTAAATATCAAAATCCTGATCTATCTTCTTTTTCTGATCCTGAAGTTTGCTTTAGAGTTCCTCTAGATTACCATGCCGGATTAGTGGTTCAGTCTGATAAAAGTGAAAGAGTTTTAGAGTTACTAAACGATTATGTAGATCGCTTAGTGGCTGATTTTACTGTGGTAGTACCTCAAGAAACAGTCTCAAAACTACATTAATAGTAATAGTTCCGATTCGAAAAATAGAATTGTATTAAAAGATTCCGCATTCATGAAAAATTTTTTTGTTATTATTTGTTCCATAGTATTTATTTCGAATGGTAGTACTGCTCAAGGTCTTTTAGGCAAGTCAGAAGTGGTGTTTACCAAACAAGACAGCCTCAGAGGAAGCATTACTAAAGAACGAGCGTGGTGGGACGTGAAGTATTATCATTTGGATATTAAAGTAAATCCTAAAGACAGTACTATAACAGGTTCTAATACTATTAAATATCAAGTAGTACAAGAATACAACCGCATGCAAATTGATTTGCAAAATCCTTTAGGAATTTATAAAGTAATTCAGGATGGCGTCGAATTAAAATATAGCAGAGAAGGGAATGCCTTTTTTATTGAATTGGTTGCATTTCAAAAACCGGGTACCATAAAAGAACTTACCGTTTTCTATGGCGGCAAACCAAAAGTGGCCGTAAATCCGCCATGGGACGGAGGTATTACCTGGAAGAAAGACAGTAATGGCAAGCCATTTATAGCCTCTTCTTGTCAGGGATTGGGGGCTAGTGTATGGTGGCCAAATAAAGATCATATGTATGATGAAGTAGAAAGTATGCTGATTAGTGTAAATGTTCCCGGAAATTTGACCAACGTTTCTAACGGACGTTTGCTTAGCGTTAAAAAACTAAAAGACGGTACAAAAACATTTAACTGGTATGTTTCTAATCCTATCAATAATTACGGGGTAAACATAAATATTGGGGATTACGTTTCTTTTTCAGAAAAATACAAAGGGGAAAAAGGCGATTTAGATTGCAGCTATTATGTTTTGAGAGACAATTTGGCCAAAGCCAAAGAACAATTTAAAGATGTTCCTCGAATGCTAAAAGCTTTTGAACATTGGTTTGGACCTTATCCATTTTATGAAGACAGTTACAAACTAGTTGAAGCTCCTTATCTTGGAATGGAACATCAGAGTTCAGTTACCTACGGAAATGGATTTCAAAATGGATATCGAGGACGGGATTTGAGCGGAACAGGCTGGGGTCTTAAATTTGATTTCATCATTATCCATGAATCAGGACATGAATGGTTTGCCAATAATATCACCGATAAAGATATCGCAGACATGTGGATTCACGAGAGTTTTACAAACTATTCTGAAAGTCTTTTTCTAGAATATTATTACGGAAAAGACGCCGGTTATGAATACGTTAGAGGAATTCGAAAGAATATTGAAAACGATAAGCCAATCATTGGTCACTATGACGTAAACAGTGAAGGTTCGAGCGATATGTACTATAAAGGGGCTAATATGCTGCATACGATTCGTCAAATTGTAAATGACGATGAAAAATGGAGAACTATTTTAAGAGGTTTAAACAGTACTTTTTATCATCAAACAGTAACTACAAAGCAAATAGAAGATTATTTATCGACTTCCGTTGGTGTTGATTTATCATCCGTTTTTAATCAGTATTTAAGAGACACTAGAATTCCAACCTTAGAATATTTCTTTAAAGATAAAAAACTAGGATTTCGCTGGACTAATTGTGTCACAGGTTTCAATATGCAAGTAAAAGTAACCCTGAACGGCGAAGAAAAATGGCTTAAACCAACTACCGACTGGGGAACTGATTCCATTACAGTAGAAAATCCACATCTTAAAATTGATGTGAATTTTTATGTGGCGGAATTTGATATTACAGAATAAAATTGGTTAATTTTACACAGGTATATTAAGAGCCAAATTGTCAAATTCCTTTTGTTTTATGAAAAATTCAATTACATTACTATCGTTATTTCTATTCTTCAGTATAGCTGTTTGTGGCCAAAACAACGCGCAAAATCAAGAAGAGTCATTGGGTAGTATTGAAAATCCTGAAATGGCAGTTCGAATTAATCTTGATTCTATTACGCTCCCAAAATCAAGTGAAATGCTAAGTGAGGACAGCTTTTGGACGATAATTGACAATTCTTTAAAACAAACAACAAACCAAGAAGACCAAGAAATTTTTCTTGTTTCGGCAATTGAAAAGTTGACTCCTCAAGAAATGATAGGCTTTCGTTTACGAACAGACCAGCTACTTTATGACAGCTACAATCCAGAATTATGGTGCGCAGCTTATATTGTAAGCGGTGGATGTTCTGATGGAGGATTTGAATATTTTAGATGTTGGTTGATTTCTCAAGGTAAAGAAGTGTTTTATAAAGTAAAATCTAACCCTGACGCTTTAATTAATGAAGTGGTTGAAGGCAAGGAATCCTACGAATTTGAAGGTTTTTGGTACGTAGCAATGAATGCGTTCAAAAACAGCACGGGTGAAGATCTATATTCCTATATTGACTACGATACTTTCGTGACCAATGACGAAAACTATCCCTTACTAAAATTTAGCTGGAATCCAGACGAACCCGCAACTATGGGGAAAGTTTGCCCTGTTTTGTTTCAAAAACTTTGGAAATAAATAAATTATTACCTTTCAAATAAACCGATAGTTCCACCCACCCAGTCTTTGTCTTTATTGAATTTCACTCCAATCATTTCACCACGACTCAAGCGAACTAAGTTACACAATAGAGTAGGAGCGGCATCGTTTTTTTTCCAAACGCAAAGTACGCGAACTTCCGCTTTTACCTTACCATCTGGAGATTGTACGATGGGGATGTAATTCACCTTTTTTTGAAGAATGTAAAGTTCTTTTTCTACAACTGCTTCAATATCTTCTTTTTTGACATGAAAAATAACTCCCGTTCCTGAAAAAGAAAATAAAGGTTTTAAAACATAATTTTCTAAATCCTCGGGGATTTCAGTTAACTCACTCAACAATGTCGTTTCGATGAAATATTTTCCTTTTAAGAAAGGCAATATAAATTTACTGATTCTGAAGAACCAATTAGGATGTCCCGCCCATTCGACATCAAGATCATCTGAGAAACTAAAATCTAGTTTCAAATCCGTTCTTAAATCAAGTTCGTCAAAGATGACTCTGTTGTAAATACGCTTTACTAGGATCTCTTCGTTATTTTCATTTTTATAAAACAGCTGCCTTCCTTTTTTAATTATTTCCGTAACACAAACAATAGGTATTCCGATATCTCTTTTACAATAGTAAAAATCAATTTTCGTGTTTTGTTTTTCCGGCTCTATTTCGAGTAAAATAACATTTTCCTTGGTATGATGGTTACAGATTACTTCATCTATAATCTTCAAGTATTCTTGTGAATTGATACCGTTAAAGAACGGTGTCAACTCGTTAAGAAAGGGATACTGATTTATAAACTTATCGTATAAATTAGTCTGATAATTATATAAAGAAGGAAATCCTTGTACTTCAATCAGTTTAGGAACTACAGCTCCGTTCTCCTCACAGATTCCAAAGTCGACCGCCAAAAAAGTGGTGTGCTCATCTTCAGTGGGTACTTTATTGTTTAATTCTAATGCTTTATTTGTTAATGACTTAAAGCTATCTTCTTGAATTAAAGATACAACTTCATTACAGCCTTCTATTAATTGTTCTTTCAGCTCGTTAGATATAAAAAAAGGAGTTTCCCCAATTCGAAAAGTAGGTTCATAATCAAAATCAGAAGCGATATCATCTTTTAAGTGTTGATACTTTTCTTCTGTGAATTGCTCATTAAATAGTTTTCGATATTTTGAAATCATGGCGAATAGGTGGGATTAATTAGACATCATCTTTTTTGTTTTCATCAGGTCGTTTATAGCCGTTCTAAGAAAATTAGGAATCAAAGTTTCATTTGTTCTGTAGATTTTGTCATCGTCCATTAAATCTTCCAGCATATTTCTGAACTTTCTTTTTCCTTTCATCTCTTTTATTTTTTCCTTGGCTTCCTTATTTCTAAGATGAGAAACAAAGCTTATAGGATCTGCTTCAGGATGAAATTGTGTTCCCACAAAATAATCGGTAAAACGTACCGCCATAATTGCACGTTCGTATTGCACATGGTCTCTTATTTTTTCCAAGGAAATAATTTTAGCTCCCTTTTTCTTAAAAACACTTAGCTTAGGCTGCACCACTTGGTAATCTCTGGAGTCAATGGCATAGAAAGGATCACTTAACCCTTCAAAAAGAGGATCATTTTCCCCTTCTTTCGTTTTATGAATCGTCATAACTCCGAAGGAAGTATCGTTCCTTTTGGTTATTTCTGCTAGGCCAAAGTGCTTGCAAGCCATTTGAAAGGAATGACAAATGAATAACACATGTTTTTTAACTGGGTTTTCTAGGTTCCATTTTGTTAAGGCATCAATAAAAGCATAGTATTTTGTATCCCAGGCGCCGTCACCAATTAATGGATTTCCCGGGCCTCCTGTAGAAATATAAATGTCGTATTGGTCAATTTCGGGCAATTCACATTTGCCTCTCACATCATATATTTTGAAGGTTACAAAAGGACTAAATCTATTAATTATGTCAATTATACAGCGCATTCCCTGATTAGGTACTCCGTCGTACATGTCTAAAAGGGCAATTGTAATTTTTTTCTTATTCATGGGGCAATCTTTAATTATAGTAGCCTGCAAAGGTAATCTAATAACTTACAACCCCTTAGTGAATTCATCAGTTATAAAATCAACCACCTTAGTAATGTCATTCGTTTTCTCAAATACCGCCAGTTGTTTTGCGGCTCCAGTTCCATTTTTCAAAATCTGATGCACGTAATTAATTTGTTCACGGCTTCCTAATTCATCTACAACATCATCAACAAAATCAAGTAATTCAAGAATCAGCACTCTTGTTTCTACTTCTTTCTGAAGTCCGAAATCAATCATATGACCCTCGATTCCATAACGTGAAGCACGGAATTTATTTTCTTTTATCAATGCTAGTCTGTAAATATTGAAGCTCATGTTTTGCATGTTTAGCTTATATAACTTAGCTACAACAGCCTGTATTACAGCAACAATACACATGGTCTCTTCAACCGTTAAACTCATATCACAAATGCGAAATTCAATTGTGTCGTAAAAAGGATGCAAACGCAAATCCCACCAAATTTTCTTTGGATTATCAATACAATTGGTGTTTACTAAGGTATCTAGGAAATTATCATAGGATGCAACTGAATCAAAATATTCAGGCAATCCGGTTCTTGGAAATTTATCAAATACTTTTGTTCTAAAGGATTTATAACCCGTTTGTCTCCCTTCCCAAAAAGGAGAATTAGTTGAAAGCGCAAATATGTGAGGCAAGAAATAGCAGGCTTGATTCATTAATTTCAACCCTATTTCGCGATTTTCTATTCCCACATGACAATGCATCCCAAAAATCAAGTTGGAACGTGCCGCATCCTGCAACTCGTTCACAATGTTATGATACCTTGGATCGTCAGTGATGGGTTGGTCTTGCCATTTCGAAAAAGGGTGTGTTCCAGCTCCACCCACAATTAATCCTTGCTTATCTGCCAATTCAACAATTTTCGTACGCAGGAATTTAATTTCTTTTTCGGCCTCGTCTACATTTGTACAAATATTAGTCCCAACTTCCACTACAGACTGGTGCATTTCTGCCTTTACTTGTTCGTTCAATATAATCTTGGCTCCATCAACAATTTTCGACAAATGCGAACGTAGGTCTCTTGTTTCAGGGTCTATAATTTGATATTCTTCTTCAACACCAAGGGTGAAAGCAGGTAATTTTTTCATTTTTCAATTTTTTTAGGAGCAATTTACTTCGTCAGTTCGCTTCGCTCGTGTCCAGCTATTCGATACAATCCATCTCGTTTTATAAACGAGATGGGATTTTCTCTTCTATCTGGGCAAGGCATTCTGGTTCCTCAGAAATTTATTTGGCCGCAACCGCGTCTTTCATAAATGTTCCCCAAGTCAGATTCATTTTTCCGGGCTTTTGTTTTTTTGCCGCAGCAATAGCCATTTTAGCTGATTCTTCGACTACCCATTCAAAATTTTCTGCACCTACAGAGGTCAATTCAGCATCCGGTGCTGGATTACCAAAATCGATAGCATAAGGAATTCCATCACGCACAGCAAATTCAACGGTATTGAAATCATATCCTAAGCCTTTACAAAGTTTCAATGTGTAATCTTTTACCGTTGCCAATAACTTTTTATCGACTGGAGGTCCATCAATTACATAACGTAGGTGAGGAGCGTTTCTTGGTTCGTATTGCATGATTCTAACCGCTTTACCACCTAAGCAATACACTCTGAAATATTCTGTAAAAACAATTTCTTCTTGAAGCATCATTACCAGCTGCCCAGTCTCCTGATGTTTCTCCCAGAATTCTTCTTTGTTTTCTAAACGATACACATTTTTCCATCCACCACCGGCGTAAGGTTTCATGTAAGCTGGAAATTTTATATAATCAAATATTCCTTCCCAGTCCATTGGGAATTTTAAGTTTCTGAATGACTTCCCAGTTGTATCTGTTGGATGTTCTGCAGAAGGCAGTAAAACCGTATTGGGTAACGGTACTCCAAGCGTATCTGCTAATCCATTATTAAAAAATTTATCATCGGCACTCCACCAGAAAGGGTTGTTAATGACATTTGTACCCGTCAAAGCGGCATTTTTCAGATACGCACGATAGAAGGGAACATCTTGTGAAATACGGTCAATGATGACTGCATATTCTCCATCTTTATTTTGAACTACTTTGTCAATAGAAACTGCTTCTGCAATAATTCCTTTTTCGTTTTTTGAATTAACACGGTCTATAAATGCTTGAGGATAGGTGTCTTCCATTCCAAATAAAATTCCAATTTTTTTCATTTTTATCTATTTTACCTTATTAATATAATTGTATTTTTTGTGTTTAATTTCTCGATCTAAAAAAACTTGATTCGGGATAAATAATGTGGAAACATTTCCTTCCATATAGGCCAATCATGATTTTTGTCCTGACGAATATCAAGCCAGTGGTGTATATTTCTTTGACTTAAAACCTTGCTTAATTTGAGATTAGCATCAAAACAAATGTCCCAATTTGAAGTACCTAGAACGATATCCATTTTCCATAATTCAGGGTCTTCTAATCCATATAAGTAATCCTCAGGACTGTTATAAAAAACATCATCGTTATGAAAACCATCCAGAAAGCTTTTTATATCAAAAGCTCCACTCATAGAAAACATATGGCTAACATAACCGGGGTGTCTAAAAGCAAAATTAGCTGCATGATATCCTCCAAAACTGCAACCGGCAACTGCAACCTTCCCAGATGGAGTATTGTTTTTGACTTTCTCTACAATTTCGTGACAGATCATTTTGTCGTATCGCACATGGTTTTCGATGCGATGTATAGGGTGAATGTGTTTGTTATAAAAACTGTCTTTATCAATACTATCTGGACAGAATATTTGTATTAATCCTTGCTCCACATACCATTTAGCCGATTCGATCAGGCCCATGTCCTTGTTTTCATGGTAACTACCCATTGAAGTAGGAAATAGGATTACCGGATATCCGGCATGCCCAAAAACTAACATCTCAATCTCCTTATTTAGGTTAGGAGAATACCACTTGAAATATTCTTCTTTCATATATTTTGGTTTTAACAATAATAACGAAAATATTCTTTTAAAGTGGAGAAATTACCTATATAATCTTCCTTTTTACATTAAAAATAGTATGATTCCTTAAAGTATTAGATATTTTGACTATTCTCGAGTGAAAGCCTAATTTTATTGAGAATCTGCAAATAAAACTAAACACACGCTACTATAACTTTCGATTAAAATGAAAGCTAATTTCTATAAAATCAATATTTTACAGCCTTGATTTCTCACTGGAATCAGCTTCAAACAACTGAACCTGGCTTTTTAACCTTTCGATTAGCATGTTCATCATTCTTTTATTGAGATTTGATGAATTCTTGATATAGAATGAATATTCCTCTATTGTGAATAATCCTATTACCATTCCTTTTAATGCATTTCGGTATTTTATGTCTTTTTGAATTGCATTTTCAATGGTAGCCATCTTCTTTTCGGTGGTTTGAGCGTAGAAATCACCCTTGTATTTCGCCGAATAATTTGTGAAAGAAGCAATAAACAAATCATTTTGTAGCTTTAATATAGGACGAAGTACTTCGTTCTGGAACATTTCCTCGGATGAGGATTGTGTACTAACACTTCCAATTGTTTCTCCGCGGAATTCTTTTAAAAAAACATCTCTTGAGTCCATCTTTTTTCTTTAAAATTATAAAAAAATCAATGGAGATAGGTTACTTTCGCGTTATTAAATAAAAAAATATGCGATTTCACACTAGAAAATGGATAAAACCAGAAGACTTGAATCCAAATGGAACTTTATTTGGGGGTCAGTTGTTAGCTTGGATAGATGAAGAATTAGCTTTATATTCTATTATTCAATTAGAAAACCAAAGAGTAGTTACTAAACACATGTCGGAAATTAATTTCAGAAGCTCCGCAAAACAGGGAGATATTATCGAAATTGGTATTGATGTGGTAAAGTTTGGAAACAGTTCCCTTACGTTAAAATGCGAGGTTCGTAATATGATGACCCGCGAAACGATTATTTCAATAGCGAGCACCACGATGGTAAACCTTGGAGAAGATGGTAAACCTAAGGCACACGGAAAAACAGAGATAGAATTTGTGAAAAATCGGTTGTAATAAGTTTGGACAAACATAAAAAAGGGAATGAAGATCTAATCTTCATTCCCTTTTTTATGTTTAAAATTAAATCTGAATCCCTACTTATTATTGAAGAAACTCATTGTTAGAAGGCAGTTCATATAACTCCAGTCCAAAGAAAGGAACTGATGCTATTATATGATCAAATATATCAGACATGATATACTCATAATTTTGCCACTGCTTGTCACTGGTAAAAGCATACACTTCTAAAGGAACGCCTTGTGCTGTCGATTGCAATTGACGACAGAGTAGGAGTAGATCTTTGTTTATCGCCGGATGATTGTTTAGGTATTGGGTAATGTATTTTCTAAACAACCCTAAATTAGTGATGTTTCTACCATTTATAGCGAGCGATTTATCAATCTCGTTGTCTTGATTGTATTTATCAACCTCGGTCATACGGGTATCAATATAGTCACTGATAAGCGTGATATTCTTTAGCTTTAGTAACTCCTCATTATTCAAAAAATGAATACTACTGGTTTTAATAAGTATGTGTCTTTTTATACGTCGCCCATCAGAATGAAGCATTCCACGCCAGTTTTGAAAAGAATCAGAACTCAAGCTATACGTTGGAATCGTGGTGGTAGTATTGTCAAAATTCTGCACTTTTACCGTAGTCAAATTGATCTCGATTACATCTCCGTCAGCACCAAATTTTGCCATAGTAATCCAGTCACCTATTCGAACCATATCATTTACAGATACTTGGACACTGGCTACAAAACCCAAAATAATATCCCTAAAAATTAATATAATCAAAGCAGATACTGCTCCAAAGGTCGTTAGAAGCTCGGCATGACCAATATCAAATAATCTCGATATGATGATAGTAATTCCCACGATCCATAACACAATCATGATAACTTGAATAAAGCTATCGATGGGTTTATCGCTGTATCTTGGTTTTAGTTTTAGATAATCGCGTAAGGCGTTAAAAACGGTACGAATAATCCATAACACTAGAATAACAATATAGATTCCGACTAACTTTCCAAAAACGCCTTCCCAATATTCATAACGCTCCAGAATCACAGGAACTGATTTATAAATAAACAACAACGGAATTAAATGCGCGATGTATTTAGCGGTTTTATTGGTCACCAATAAATCATCAAATTTTGTTCTGGTTTTTCGCGCTATAAAGATCATTATAGTCACTAACACTAATCGGAATACAATATAAATACTGTATGCCACAATGCAAAGCACAGCTATATTAAGAATCAGACTTAAATAGGACGCAAAGCTGTATCCCATTCCCCATTTACGGAATATCGGATAAAAAAAAGTGAATGTCTTTTCTATGAATTTAAGCATTTACACAGTATTTCTTCTCTACATAAAAAGTACCAAATGGAATTAAAGAGGCTAATTGGATAATAGAAAAAGTTTTAAAATACCAATTTTGAGGCTTCCTTAATATGAACGCTAAGATAACATAACCAATAAATAATACACCATGACTCATTCCTATCGGATAAAGTAAGGTTTTATAAAGATCAAAATTATTGGGTTTGATAAACAACATATTCGAAAACAAAACCAAATAAGAGATTCCTTCTAGAATCGCTACCACCTTAAAAAACTTGAGCATGTACTTTATTTTTAGAAATTATGAGCAAAATTAAGTAATATGATTGATTTTATAGGTATTCCATCTTAAACTCTTTTACTTTTGTAACCTGAACCTTTTAAAATGAGCAAACGCGATTTAAAAAAATATTTGAACCAACTTACAAAAGAGCAACTTGAAGAGCAGATTCTCGAATTGTATGAGAAATTTAGTCCCGTAAAAGTGTATTATAATTTTGTGTTCAATCCAAAGGAAGAAACGCTGCTGCAGGAATGCAAGCTTAAAATTTCGAACGAATACTTTCCACTACAAACGGCCGCCAAGAAACGCAAAAAGCCAAAAATGCGTCGTTCCGTTGCCCAGAAGTACATCAAGCACTTTATCTCTTTGGGTGTAGATCCATTTGTAATAGCAGATGTTATGCTGTATAATATCGAAATCGCACAAGCTTTCTCCTCTGAAAACACCATCAAACAAGAACTCTTTTTTAAAAGTATGTTCAACTCTTTTGAACAAGCGGTGGTATTTATGATTGCAAATGGGGTTCTTAACGAATTCAAATCTAGAATCAACGCCATTCATAAGGAAACTATTACGCAAAAATGGAAAAATGAGCCAGAATTTGACGCAATCATCGAGAGATTCGAGTATTAGTCGGCTCCCCATAACAGAAATTTCTTCAATCCCTCCCTATATTTTAAATTAAATATAACATAATAACTGTTTTTTAGGTGTATTTTTGCAAAAACCCAACAAAAAACAATGTTTGAAAATACTATAGAAATAGAAAAAGAAGACAGAAAAGAACTCTATGGATACCAAAAAGGAGATATTGATTCCATTTTTGAACGGATAGACAATGCACCAAAGCAACATCACCTGTTGTATCAACTGCCTACCGGTGGTGGTAAAACGGTTGTGTTCTCTGAAATCGTTCGTCGCTATTTATCTAAAAGTGACAATAAAGTAGTTGTTTTAACACACAGAATTGAGTTGTGTAAACAAACTTCTAAGATGTTGAAAGGTTTTGGCGTAAAAAACAAAATTATCAACAGTAAGGTAAAAGACCTTCCAGACCAAAACGAATATTCTTGTTTTGTGGCGATGGTAGAAACGCTGAAAAACCGTATCAATGATGAGAAACTACATTTAGATAATGTAGGACTGGTAATCATCGATGAGGCGCATTACAACTCATTTAGAAAATTATTGAGTTCGTTTACAAATGCTTTTATTTTAGGAGTTACAGCAACCCCTTTGAGTTCAAATATAAAACTGCCAATGCACGAAAGCTACGATGAATTAATCGTAGGGGATACCATTAATTCATTGATTGAAAACGGTTTCTTGGCAAAAGCAATTACATATAGTTATGATGTAGGTCTTACGTCGTTGAAAGTCGGAATTAACGGAGATTACACCGTGAAATCATCTGATGATTTGTATACTAATATGGCGATGCAGGAGAAATTATTGCATGCTTATACAGAGAAATCATTAGGTAAAAAGACGCTGATTTTCAATAACGGAATTAATACCTCTTTATACGTTTATGAAACGTTTAGAGAAGCCGGTTACCCTATCCGCCATCTAGACAATACTAGTAGCGCTGAGGAACGTAAAGATATTCTACAGTGGTTCAAGAAAACACCAGATGCGATTTTGACTTCGGTTGGGATCCTGACCACTGGTTTTGATGAGCCTACCGTGGAAACTATCATTCTGAATAGAGCAACAAAATCATTGACATTATACTACCAAATGATTGGTCGTGGATCGAGAAAACTGCCTAACAAGGATATGTTTACGGTAATCGATTTAGGAAATAATGCAGCCCGTTTCGGTTTGTGGAGTGAGCCTGTAAACTGGCAACATATCTTTAAATCGCCAGAGTTTTATCTAGAAAATTTACGTGATGACACGGAGATAGAATTGTATTTCAAGTACTCTATGCCGCCAGAATTGCGTGCTAAATTTAGTAAAACGGCCGAAGTAAGTTTTGATGTCGATGAAGAACACAAACTCATCATTGCCCAAAACCTGCGTTCAAAAGTAGTTTTAGACAAGTCGTTAGAGCAACATTCTTCGATGTGTGTAGATAATACGGAGACATTACAGGAAGCAAAATCATTGTCCCGCGAATTGGACGATGACATTGACTGCCGTATCAAACGCTATTCTAAGTGTTTGAGCCAGTGTAGTAAAAACTACCGCGAATGGTTAGTTGATGATTACAAATTAAAAATGACATTAATGATCGGGAAGAAGTATCGTGAGAAAATCATGAACGAACCTGATGATGAATAATATAAGGAGCTTTTCCTGCTGTACACTGTATCTGTTGTGGTGAACACCACCACAACAGGATGCCGTTTCCATCAGGGCTAGAAATCCAGCATACAAAATAACTATTTTTTATAAAATAATAAATCCAAAAAAATGCCAAAACAATTCTCTGATTTAGGGATTTCAGCACCAATTCTAAAAGCAATTTCCGAATTGAATATTGTTGAACCCACAGAAATTCAGCTTAAAGCAATTCCGCTACTTTTAGCCAATACAACTGATCTAGTTGGACTTGCTAAAACAGGAACCGGAAAAACAGCAGCTTTTGGATTGCCTCTTTTACAATTAATAGATACCACTTCGCCAACGGTACAAGCGCTTATTCTGGTTCCTACAAGAGAGTTAGGACATCAGATTTTTAGAAACCTAGAAGATTTTGCAAAATACCTTCCTGAAGTTTCTATTGCTGCAACCTGCGGTGGAATTCCAATAAAACCACAAATCGAACGCCTAGTTGCACCCACACATATTGTGGTAGCGACACCAGGTCGTTTAATTGATCTTATTCAGCGCAAAGCAATCAATCTTAAGGAAACTAAATTTCTTGTCTTAGATGAAGCCGATGAAATGGTGACTATCTTGAAAGAAAGCTTAGATGAAATTATTGCCGAATTACCAAAGGAACACAAAACATTATTGTTTTCGGCTACTATGCCAGGAACCATAAAACAGCTGATCCAGAACTACTTGAATAAAAATGTAGTTCAGGTGAGCGCAAATATGGAAACGGTAGGAAATCAAGGAATCGATCACGAATACATTGTGGTAGATCCTATTGAAAAACTAGATGTTTTAATGCATTTCCTTAATTCAAAAGAAGGGGAACGCGGAATCATATTTTGCAAGACCAAAGCAGCAGTAAATAAACTAGCTAAAAACTTAGCTATTAACCGTTTTTCATCTGGAGCCTTGCACGGTAGTTTGTCACAAGGAATTAGAGACCGAATCATGGAGCAATTTCGTGAAGGACACATCAATATATTAGTAGCCACAGATCTAGCTGCTAGAGGAATTGACGTAAAAGAAATATCCTATGTAGTCAATTACCATTTACCTGATGTTTACGAAGCTTACGTACACCGTAGCGGAAGAACAGCTAGAGCAGGAGCAAAGGGACTTTCATTAACAGTTTTACAACCAGAAGAAGTAGTAGAAATCGCCGACTTTGAAAAAGAGCTAGGAATCAAATTCACTGAATTTAAAAAACCAAGCGCGCTAAGCATCGAAGAAAACAATACCTTACTTTGGGCAAAACAAATATTCAAAACCAAACCCAACCACGAGGTGGATGCGGAACTGAAAACAAAAATAAAAACTGTTTTTCATCACTTGACTAAGGACGAATTGATCGAAAAGTTATTGGCTAATTATTTGTCACAAAACAAAAACGAACCAATAGAAAAACCGGTAAAAAGACAAAAAATGAAATAGTACTTTTCTGTTTTATAAATGAAAAACCATTGCGATGCTTGAAGAAGCGGTGCAATGGTTTTTTTTGTTTTAATTAGTTCAAGTAGTTTCTTTATTATCCTTGTTTTAGCCCAAAGCGCAAAACATAGGAAAAAGATTAATTGTTTATTGAAAAAGCACAAAAAGAGGTGTATATTTGATGTTATATACTAGTTGTGCTCCATCTGAAAAAACTAAACACCTTGAATCATTACCGATTTACCGTCAAAAGAAGTATTGGTTAGACAATCCACAAAAAACTTAGCAACATCAGAGCGAGAAATGAATTTTGGAAAGAAAACAGTTGGCTTGTCAATCACTCGATATTTTCCTTCCCCTTTTTTATCTGTGAGCCCGGCGGGTCGGATAACAACAAAGGGAACATTTTTTTCATCAAGAACCCTTTTATCTGCTTTTTCATAATCTGTAAAACCTTCTTTTCCGTTAAAACGTTGAAGCAAAAATCTAACAAACCAAGAAGAACCATTCGCGCCAATACTTGAAATCATTAAACACCTTGGTGGCTTTGGTTGCTTGGATGCAGCTAACATTATAATTTCATAGGATTTATCCATTATATAGATTTTTTTCTTTAATGGATTGCCTAAACAGCTCACTACTAAATCAGCACCTTTCATTGCATTCTCTACATCACCAAAATTAGTAGCATCACCTTTGACCACTTCAACATTTGGATTATCAGAAACCGTATATTTTTCAGGGCTTCTAACAAAAGCCTTTATTTTATAACCCGCTTCTAATGCTTGATTGACAAAATGACTACCTACATTACCATTTGCACCGAATACTAAAACTGTTTTTTTCATTTTTATATGCTTTGTCTGATGAAATAAAATGCAGTTACAAGTGCAAGAACGACAATAGGTCCGACCATTGCAGCAAAAGGTTCACTTGCTTTATTTTGTAAAATTAGTTCAACTACTTTCAGCACAACAAGCACCAAACAAGCCCAAGGAACAAGTTTGTCAAAGAAAGGATTCTTGTTAAAAAGACTGTAAAGAATAACACCAGCAGCTCCCACTTCTAATCCTCCGAATGCACTCATAAAAGGTTTAGCAACCCCCAATTTATTCATCCATTCAACAGCCATTTTGCCGCCTAATTGTTTTCCAATTCCTGCTGCCATTTCAAAAGCAACTAATCCAACACTAACTATCCAAAATAATATTTTCATTTTTTTACTTTTTAAAATAATAATGACGCAAATCTATGAAACATTCACTATACATTATATAGCACTATACCAAAGTATAGTGTATATTTGCAAAAACCGATAGAAATGGATAAGGCTTTAAAAGATAAAATAGAAGAGTTCAAGAGTTACAGAATAGACAAGCCTCCTTTGGAAATAATCGAACATTATCGAAAGGAATTGCAAGCCATTCAAGATACAATGGAGATTGTGCAAGGAAGGTGGAAAATGCCGATAATTGCATTACTCTGCAATAAAGAATTTAGATATTCAGAATTAGAGAAAGGAATACCGAAAATTACTCCTAGAATGCTATCTAAAGAATTGAAAGATTTGGAAATTAACGGGTTGGTGGAAAGAAAAGTATATGATTCAATCCCAGTAAAAGTATCCTATAAGTTGGCTGACTATGGATATACACTAGTTCCATTAATAATCGAATTGACAAATTGGGGATTGGAACATAGAAAAATGATAATGAAAAGATAAAGACGAGAGCACAACAAAGTATAAAAATAATAGCCGAGATAGTAGTAAATATGAACATTGTAGACGAGATTGCTCGGATATATCTCCGCAACGATAGCGCGGAATTGTATTCCGTGCCCGTAAACAAAAGCAACCATAAGTAAATAAAGCAACGACAATGTCAACCAAATATAAAGCTACAACCACAGAAGAAGCTTATTTTATCACTATAACAACAGTGGGCTGGGTAGATGTTTTCACGAGGTTAAATCAAAAATACGTTCTCATAAACGCATTACAACATTGTCAGCAAAATAAGGGCTTAGAGATTTATGCTTATTGCATTATGAGTAGTCATATTCATTTGTTATGTAAAGCAACAAATGGTTTTATATTATCTGATGTGATGCGTGATTTCAAAAAATATACTTCAAAGAAGATAATTCAAACTATTAGCGAAGAGCCAGAGAGTAGAAGAGAGTGGATGTTAAAACATTTTCAAAAAGCATGTGCTCATCTCAAACGAGAACAAGAATATAAAGTTTGGCAAGATGGGTATCATGCCGAAATTGTCGAAACGAACTGGTTTATAAAGCAAAAGATAAATTACATTCACAATAATCCTGTCAAAGAAAAAATCGTCACATTACCTGAAGATTATTATTTTAGTTCAGCTAGAAATTATGCTAGTTTAGAAAATGATCTAGATGTAATTATATTAAATTTATTTTAGTTGCCTTTTGGAGCGGGCGCGGATTGCAAATCCGCGCTATCGGGATACAAAACAAAAACGAACCAGTAGAAAAACCGGTTAAAGTATAGAGAATGAAATAGTATTTTTTCTGATTTGTAAAAGGAAAACCAGTAAAAAGCTTGAAGAAAGGGGGCAATTCTTTTTTTTTTCTTATTTAATTTTAATATAAGAAAAGTTGTATATATTTGATACTACATCCAAGTTGGTAAACCTTATGAAAAAGACACTAATTATTTTAACTGCTTTATTTTCATTCACAAATTGTTTTTCTCAAGAATTCAAAAATTACGAATTAAAAAGACTGGAGTCATTTCAATTAAATATGAAACCAAATGAACTAAGTAACTCACTTAGCTATTTGAATTTGGGTACTATTTTAGAAAAAGATAAAGAAAGAAGAACAAAAAAAACTTTAGGAATAGTTTTCACTTCGCTTTCTGCCTTGACCACAGCATTTGGCTTTATGGTTATTTCTGGTTCGAAAAATGACCAAGAAGGTGTTGGAGAATCAATAGGAAGCATGTTTGTAGCTATGGGTGCTATTGAATTAGGAGTGTCAATTCCTCTATTTATATCTTCAAATAAAAGGAAGAATGAGCGCGATAGATTAATTAAAATCTATAAATCCACCGATAAATTAAATTAATCAAATTAAGAAATCGCAAATAAAGTAAATAACTCAGATCGTCCTTATCTTGCAACGCAACGACAGCCGAAATTTAAAAAATGACAAATTTAACCAGAAGAAAATTTATTAAAAGAGGAATATTAGCCTTAATTGGGTTAGTTCTTTTGGACTCAATCTGGTTTGAGAAATATGTTATCGATTGGAACTATTTTGATATCTCAAAATCAAAAAAGAATAGAATAAAAATTATTCAGATTTCAGATTTACATTTTGACGAATTAAGGTATTTTCACAAAACTATTGCAAAAAAAATTAATTCGATACAACCAGATCTAGTATTTATCACTGGAGATTCAGTCGATAAAACTGGAAAAACAGCATCGCTGAATGAATTCCTTCAATTAATTGATCAGTCTATCCAAAAGTATGCAATCACTGGAAATTGGGAATAGTGGGGAGATATTGATCTACAAGAACTTAAAAGCGTATATTCTAAAAATAATTGTGAATTATTAATAAATGAGAACCGAACTATTTCAATAAGAAATCGGGAAATATCAATAATTGGAATCGATGATTTTGTTGGTGGAAATGCCGATTTTGGAAAAGCGGTTGAGAATCTAAAAGAGACCGAAACTACTATTGTTTTATCACATTGTCCGGAACACAGAGATATTATTACAAAAGAAAAAGGAAATTTAAATATTGATTTAGTCCTTTCCGGTCATACCCACGGAGGACAAATTACATTTTTAGGAATTGCTCCATTCAAGCCTAAAGGAAGTGGAAAATATTTAAAAGGTTGGTATACTGAATCTGAACCAAAAATGTATATCTCGAAAGGAATTGGCACCAGTATTTTACCAATCCGTTTTGGAGCAAGAGCAGAGATGGTAGAAATGGATATATAAAAACTATTGGCAATAACAAGCTCGCTCACATTTAGAAACGCCACGAAAGTACATCGTTTGGCATTCGAGCTATTTAATAGTAGATTTAAACCCGCAATACATCATTAATCAAAACAAGTGCATTCTCAAGAACTCTTAATACTAAATTATACAACATAGAATTAAAAAAAGTAAATTATGGCCAAACCAAAAACCTTATGTCTTCTAGGATTACTATTTTTTGTAACGAGTTACGTATTATTTGCGCAAGGATCATTAAGTGCACAAAAACATATTGATTTAGCACATTGGTTTAATTTGATTGGAGCAGTATTACTGTTTTCTTTTAATTTTGTATTTCCTAAAAACAAAATTAGTTCCGTTGCCTCTGTTTTGACGGCTTTAGGAGTGATCGCTCACATCGGCCTTTGCACTATTGACTTTATCATGTGGAGTTTTGGAGATGATGCTATCAGTAGTGAAAAATTAAGTGAACATATTAGCAATACACCACTAATTTTATACCCTTTTGTAATAGTAGGACCATCTTTACTATTTCTTGGTTTAGCAGTTCATGCGTTCAATTTTATCAAAACGAATCCAATACCTTCGCTTATGGTGATAATAGGGGGTCCGTTTGTTGGAATCTCTTATTTTATCTGGAATAATGGAAATTTGATGTTAACGAGTTGCGTTATATTTGCTTCTGGCTTAGGGCTACTTTTGTACAGAAAAGAATTGGTGCCAAAAGTTATGACTTAAAAGCAAATGAACGCTGGTCGCTTAGATATGTCATAACGTCGATAGGACGGAAGTTCATTTCAATATTCTCTGGATCGCTCGGATATAACTACACTAACATAGCGAGAATAAACGAGCGTCATAAAAGACATAAAACGAAATAGTATTTATGCTGTTTTATAAATGGTAAACCATTGTGATCCTTGAAGAAGTATTGCGATGTTTTTTTTTAGTTTCTTATTTGATGACTTGTAGTATAATTTATATATTTTAGCATAAGAATAAAACATCAAATAACGGCCGTTTCAAGGCATTTTCGGTTTTGTGCTAAAGACGAACAGCTAACAGTACTTTTCATAACTTCATCTTTTTCCAAAAGAAAAAAAATGCATTGAGAAGCTACAGAAACTCTTAGCGTTAGCACGTCGAAAACAACATAAACAAGAATGAAATTAACTAACTCAAGAAGTATAATTAAAATCAAAGCGTTACTTTTTTTTGTGCTGTCTTTTCAATATATAGGTGCCCAAATAACTCTAACTAATAATATTGGAACAACACTAGTTAAAACTGATATGCTTCCTTGTGATGATACTGAAAGTTGGTCAAGAGTGTTTCAATTATCAGATTTTGGTATAAAACCAAATGAGCAATTTATCATTAAATCAGGGCAGATAGGACTTAGTAAATCTAATATTAGTACAACTTTGTATGTTACCGTTTTTAGTATTGATTCGGATTTTTCTGGATTAGTCTCTTCAGCATACCCATACCACACAAGAATGTTAGGAAGCGGTAGCCTCGGAAAAACACCAATTATTAATGGTGCTCCTGAAATTGTTCAAGCAGAATTTGATGCACCAATAGTTGTTCCTGCTGGGATTGATAGAATTTTGGTAACGGTAGAAAAGTATAAAGACTATTCTGATCCAACACCGACTGAAGTTCTTGTCGCAGGTACTGCAGAAGATACAGAAGAATCCTGGTATAATGGTTGTGGCACTGGTTACACTTTAGTTTCTACTAAAGATTTAACGATACCCGTTCCAAATGCTAATTTTTATATAAACGTTACTGGTGAAGCATTTAACTCAAAAAGTTCAGGACCAATAACCAGGCTCTCTCATAACGTATGTGATGATGTAATAAATACAGGAATTCCTTCGTGTACCTCTACTTATATAGATTGGGCAAGAACTTTTGATTTAAAAGATTTTGGCATATCAGATAATGAAGAATTTGTAATTAAATCTGGTCAAGTTGGAATTAGTGGTACAGGTTCTTCACACTCAGAGGTAAATTTTAATATCTATAAAATAGATGACAATTTTCCTGCTTCTTTTTCCGAAACTGATTTAATCGGGAGTAGTCAAATCCAAGCCCTTCCAACTAGCATAGGTTATAATCATGAATCTCGAGTTATACAGGTAGATTTTGTTACACCAATAACTATTCCACCTGGTGTTAAAAAAATTCTGGTAGAAGTGCACAAAGGAATTGGCTGGGGAGATGGAGTCGCTTTTATAGCTGGTTCGGCGCAAGATAATGGTGTGTCATGGCAAAAAGGTTGTACTACTCTGCCTGGTGGCCCTACTTTTGATCAAAATAAATATATTGCTAGTGCTGACTTTGGACATCCAAATGCAAATTTTTACATCAACGTAACTGGAAATGTAAATCATGTTACTAATAATTTTGAAATGAATTTTTCAAATATTTGCTCTGATTTTTTGAAGGAATTTAGTGTTGAGGATCAATCAAAAATAGCTTCAATAGTATGGAATTTTGGAGATCCTGCTTCAGGAGTAACGAATACCTCCAATGATTTATCCCCTTTTCACGATTTTTCAGCAGATGGAACTTATACTATTACCGCCACCGTAACTGGTATAGATGGAACAGTTGAGCTTTTATCGGAAACAATTGACGTTAAAGAGCCGCCAAAAGCATACGGAATAAACAATGTTTATGCGTGTGAAGATAGTTTTAATACTGGATTCTCATCATCTTTTGATGTTTCGATGATTACTGAGCAAGTTTTAGGAGGGCAAATTGATAAAGATGTTACTTTCATAGATGGTAAGGGTAATAAATACAATTCCTTACCTAATCCCTTTACTAACACCATTAAAGATAGAGAAACAATAACAGTAAGAGTCGCTCATAAAGAAAATCATTGTTGCTATTCTGAAATCACTTTCGATTTAATTGTAAATCCATTGCCAGACTTAACTTCTGTTTCGAACATAAATGTATGTGATAATGACACTGATGGTCTTGCACTTTTTAATTTACAAGCACTTGAAACTTCGATTATAGGAACGGCGACCAATATAAGAGTTGAATTTTATCATGAAAATGGTCAACAAATACAAACACCTTTGAATGCTATTCGTAATGTAATTGCCAATGAAGAATTAGCGACAGTAAAAGCCATTAATACAGATACAAATTGTTTTAAGGAATCAACCTTCAAATTAGTCGCATATCAACTGCCAGTAGCAAATATTTTACAAGAAATTATTGGCTGTGACGATAATAATGATGGTATCTCTGAATATTTTGATACTTCAAATATAAAGTCCAGTGTTTTAGGAAACCAAATAGGAATGGAAGTTACTTATTTTGATGCTAGTGGAAATCAATTACCAAGTCCATTACCCAATCCTTATACAAACTCCAGTAGCAATAAAGAAACAATAACGGTACGAGTGGCTAATCCCTTAACTAATTGTTATACAGATACGCCTTTAGTCTTAAAAACGGCTATACAACCGCAAATAAATAAACCATCAAATAAATATGCCTGCGACGAAGGTAATGGTTTTGCCAGTTTTGATACGTCTAATTTGGAAACTGAAATTATAGGTAATCAATCAGGGTTAAAAATAATGTATTTCGATAGTAATGGAAATGAATTACCAAGTCAGTTTCCAGCTTCATTTAAAAATACGCAAGCTTGGTCTCAAACCATACAAGTAAGAGTTGAGAATGCTATTAATAGTCTATGTTATTCTGAGACAAGTTTTGACTTAATAGTAAATGATTTACCATCTGTTAACATCGAGAAAACTTATTTTTTATGCAATATAGAGCCTTCTTTGATTTTAAGTGTAGCGAATAATTTAGATAGTTATAATTGGCAATTTCAAGATGGTACTATTATTTCAAATACTTACGAAGCTAATTTAGTAAATGCGGGAGATTATACACTTACAGTTAGTAAGTTACAAAATGGTATTTATTGTGAAAATAGTTTTGGATTTAAATTAGTACGATCTGTTCTTCCCTCTATTACTGAAATAAAATATAAGGAATTATCAGAAAATAATTTTATTGAAATTATAGCAGCAGGTGATGGAGATTTTGAATATTCTATAGATGGTATAAACTATCAAGACAGTAATTATTTTCCTAATATTCAAGGAGGAAATTATACTGCATATATAAGGGATAAATTGGGTTGTGGTGAAGATTCGAAAGAAGTTACTGTGATTGACTATCCAAAATTCTTTACTCCTAATAATGATGGAAAAAATGACTATTGGCAGATAAAAGGTATAAATAAATTTCCAAATTCGAAGATATCAATATTCGATAGGTATGGGAAGTTATTGAAAGAAATATCGTCAAATGATGTTGGATGGGATGGTTACTTTAATGGAAAAGAAATGCCGTCTAGTGATTATTGGTTTAACGCTAACCTTAATATGAAAGTTATTTTTTCTGGACATTTTACGCTGAAACGATAAAGATCAAAGTCGCTCTAATGTAGCAGCTAGTTATTATCCACGAGGTCAAAATTAGGTTATAGGTACTAGCGAAATTTGCAGTAGTATAAAAGAGATTACTAAATAATACCATATCAAAACAAAAATGAATAATACTAACGAAAATAAATCAGTAGTGATGCTTGGAGCAAGTGGAGCCGTGGGCACACAAGCTTTAAACCGCTTTTTAAAGTCAAAACAACTTACAAGCTTGATTCTGTTAGGAAGACGATCTATTGACGCTATACAGGCTGATTTTGTGCAGCAACATGAAATCAATATTTTTGATCCAGCCACTTATGAGTCTTTTGTAAAAAATGCATCCGTGGGCATTTGTACATTAGGGGTAGGCGAACCTTCTAAAATGAGTAAAGAAGAGTTTCTGAAGATAGACAAACAAGCCGTTTTAGATTTTGCTCGAATATGTAAAAAAAACGGAGTTCAACATTTTGAACTTTTGTCTTCAGTGGGAATTAGCGCCACTTCGTCTAACTTTTTTTTGAGAACCAAAGGAGAATTAGTAGCCGAATTAGAAAAACTTCACTTTGATCGCTTGAGTATCTTTCAACCCTCCATGATTTTAACGCCAACCAATAGATACGGTCTTTCGCAGGCCATTGTTTTAAAAGTATGGCCTAAACTAAATTTTATTCTTCAAGGAAAGTGGCGAAAATACCGAGGGATAGCAGTAGAGAAATTAGGTACAGCGATAGCAAACAACATTTTTACAACTGGAAAAGGGTTAGAAATTTTACAATACGACGACTTTAATAAAATAAGTAACTAGGTATGATTAAAAATAAAAGCTGATTGCAGAAAACAGCATTCGCCATGAGCAAGATAAAATTGCTCAAAAAATATTCCTGAACAACATAGTCTCCTCGACACAAAAAAATTAAGTAAATGACTAATAATTTTGCTTTTATAAAAACGGATAAAAAACTAATCAAACTTTACTTTGATGAAATAACAGTGATTAAAGGTTTAGGGAATTACGTTGAAATTTTAACGATTGAAAATAAAAAATACATTTACTATAAATCCTTAAAAGAATTGATTGACAATTTGCCAAATGAATTTATGCGAGTCCATAATTCGTATATCGTGAATTTAACAAATATAGATTCTTTCGAAGACAATCATATTCTATTAAACGAAACTAAAATTTCGGTTTCAAAAAGTTACCGAGAATGTCTGAATACTGCAATTAATAAGTTACTGCTGTAACAACCAAATCGAATTTGAAGTCTTTTGCATAAAAAATCCAGAAGAGTACATAAATATTTTTTTTAACGGAATTAAAGGTAGTTAGTTTGTTTTCAAATCATACAATAGGATACGAACCGTCTTAAAACTAATTATTTTAATTATGCTAACTCAACAAGGAAATTTACAACAGCTGAAAACAGAAAAATACAATCCGTTAATTGAAGATACTGCAACAATAAACGGTTTAATGAAAGCGTTTTACGAAGTTGTTTCAGGCGAAGCTGGGAAAAAAAGACAATGGGAAAGAGATTTGTCCATTCACAATCCAAATGCAATTTATTCCTATATCTCAAATGTCAACGGAGAATTAAAACAACTAACTTTATCCGTTAAGGATTTTCATAAAGAAACCGACGATATGGTTTTAGAAACGGCCTTTTATGAAACAGAAATTAATCGAGAAGTAAAAGTATTCGGAAATATTGCAAATGTTTGGAGTACGTATGAAACTCGATTAGAAAAAAATGGCATTGTGGCACGACGCGGCATAAATAGCATCCAGCTTTTTTACGCTGACGACAGATGGGAAATTATTTCTGTAGTTTTTGACAGAGAAACAGAAAACAATAGAATTCCACAAACTTTTGATCCCAAATAAAAAGTACAAGAAAAACGCTCACTAACGGTTAAGTACTATTTGGTACTGAATAGCCCAAAAATCGATCGATCGCAGCGAAATGGTCACTAGAACCTCAAAGCAAGCGCACGAAGCACCACGAGCAATACTAAAGCAATCGTACCATAGTTTTTTACTATTTCAAAATTTAATAGCCTCTCATAAATAATGTATCTTTATGGGAGATTTTTTTTATCTAAAACTATTAAATAACAGCATATGAATATTGTCATAATAGGCGGAGGATTTGCAGGGATTAACCTAGCCAAAGAACTTTTAAACCAAAAAGGAATTCAAGTAACTCTTGTTGACAAAAACAATTACAATTTCTTCCCACCGCTGATTTATCAGGTGGCTACCGCCTTTCTGGAACCATCCAGTATCAGTTATCCTTTCCGTAAATTTTTTGCAGGAAAGAAGAACTTGCAGTTTCGTCTTGGCAAACTCCTAAAAGTAGTACCATCCGAAAATAAAATTATATTGCACAACGGTGAGTTGAGCTACGACCATCTGGTTTTTGCCACTGGTGCCGAAACGAGTTATTTCGGAATGGAAAATGTAAAGAAAAATGCCATTCCGATGAAAACACTCAATGACGCCATCGAAATGCGGAACACTATCTTAAAAAATTTAGAAAAAGCGGCTATTTGTAAGGATATCCGTGAACGTCGTAAACTACTGACCATTGTTGTAGCCGGCGGAGGACCTACAGGAGTAGAAGTTTCTGGTATGTACGCCGAAATGAGAAAAAGCATTTTCCAAAAAGAATACCCAGAACTAGGAACCACGGCCAGTAATATCTATTTAATTGATGGAGGACCTGCGTTGCTTGCGCCTATGAGCAAAGCATCACAGGAAGACACGCTTGAAGCACTTACTAATTTAGGAGTCGTTGTACAATTGAATACTCAGGTTACCGATTACGTAGATGACACGGTATTTTTATCTACTGGAGAAACGATTCAAACAAAAAATTTAATATGGGCTGCCGGTGTTTCAGCTATGGTATTTGAAGGCATACCAGCCGAAAGTTACGGTCGCGGAAGAAGAATGGCTACCGATGATTTTAATAAAGTAAACGGAACGGAGAATATATACGCGATAGGCGATACTTGCATCCAACTCACCGATACCGATTTTCCTGGTGGACACCCACAAGTGGCACAAGTCGCAATTCAACAAGGGCTCAATTTAGCAGAAAACTTCAAGTTAATGGGTAGCAACAAACCTTTAATACCTTTTAAATATAACGATAAAGGATCGATGGCCATTATAGGTAGAAATAAGGCTGTCGTTGATTTACCCAAACCAAAAATGCATTTCAAAGGCTTTTTTGCTTGGTTAATATGGTTATTTATCCACCTTATCTCACTGATAACATATCGTAACAGGGTGCAAACCTTCTTTAACTGGATGATTTCTTATTTCTCTCAAGATCAATCATTGCGAATGATCATCAGACCAGATAAGACAAAGAAGAAAAGTAATAATTAATTTTTAAATATATAAGTCATATAAGTTTTCTTGTAGTGCGGTTTAACTATAAATCACTCTTACTATTTGTGACGCTGAAAGCGTCTCGGCAAATTTGCTCATAGCTATTGAGACGCTTTCAGCGAGACAAACTAAGTAGTACTTTTTTTGAGTAAAATTCTACCAAGAAATGTATAATTAATTAAAGTAATTTAGTGAAATACTATCGTAACTTTTACAGAATTAGTGAAAATTGGTGGGATTCGTGTCTAAAGAAATTGTAGTACATGTTACATTGAGATGCTTGCAGCGTGACAAACTAAGTAGTACAGTTTTTGAGTAAAATTCTCCTAAGAATTACACAATTAATTTAAAAAAATTAGTGAAATACTATTGTAACTTTTACAGCATTAGTGAAAATTGGTGGAATTCGTGTCTAAAGAAATTTTAGTACATGTTACGGTCATATAAGTTTTCTGTAGACTTTATTTCCACAACTCCTCTGACTTCTATCTAAGCAAAGCTTCTTTTTAAAGACAAAAAAGTCTATGTCTCTATGTGGTTAAAAAAAAGAAATTACTCTCGTCTACACTAATCCTCTGGCTTCTTTAACTTATATGTTTAAAAACACAATACCCTAATATCTTACTTTTATCTTCCGTTTTCCAACATTCAAAAGAACAAAAGCCGCGATAGTAGATACCGCCATGATGATAACCATAGGCACCATAGAATCTTTTAGAAAAATCCCAACTGCAAACGAAGCCAAGGCTCCCAATCCTAATTGAATGGCACCCATTAAAGCCGAGGCACTTCCAGCATTTTTGGCAAATGGAGCCAGTGTCAAACCAGCGGTATTGGGGTTAGATAAGCCTATACAAGCTAGAAATAGAAATAACATCGCTATGGTTTCGTACAATCCCAAAAGATTATTTTCGGCAGCAATTAAAAAAGCAATAACGGTAATTGTTTGTGTCAATAAAGCACCATAAATAATTTGCTCGCTTGTAAACCATCTCAGTAAAACCGAATTTAGTTGGCTCGCCAAAATAAAACTCAAAGACATAAACGCAAAAATCCAACCGTAGGTTTTAGGATCTACCTTAAATAAATCCATGAATAGAATAGGGGAGGCTGCTACATAGGTGAACAAACCAGAAAAGGCAATCGCACCAGTAAAAGCATAGGTATAAAATTGAGGTTCTTTAAGGACACTTAAAAAATTCAGAATAATCGGTTTTGGTTTTAATGAAATCGTGCGGTCTGGAGCATAGGTATCGGGCAAACCAAATTGAGCCGCCAATAAAATAGCAATTCCAATGCACATTAAGATAAAAAACACGGTATGCCAACCGTAATAATCTGTTACGTAACCACCGACAGTAGGCGCTAACATTGGCGAAATCCCAACAACCAGCATCAGTAAAGAAAATACTTTAGGAATATCACGTACCGGAAACAAATCGCGCACCATAGAAACCGAAGCCACCGTAGCAGCACAACTTCCTACAGCTTGTATGAATCGCAAACCAATAAACGTATCAATGTCAGTAACAAATGCGCAACCCAAGGATGCCAAAATGTAAACCAGCAGTCCTATAAACAATGGTTTTTTTCTACCATAACGGTCTAATAACGGACCGTACAGCAATTGCCCTGCCGAAATCCCTATAAAATAACTCGATAAGGTCATGGCTACTTTGGCCACGGTGGTATTCAAGTCTGTTGCAATGGCCGAAAAACCAGGTAAATACATATCTATTGAAAACGGGCCAAGTGCGGTAAGAAAACCTAAAATTAAAACGAGTTGGAAATATTTTAATTTAGATTGATGTGTAGTAGTACTCAAAATTGCTTTTTTATTTTTTTGCAAATGTAAATATTTAGAATCCGAAAATGGCAAGCATCTTATGTAATATAACACCACTTTTCATAATTCCTTTTTCTAGGAGCTTTTCTCGCTATTCGTTTCAAGCTTTATGACCTTCAACCCTTTTTCTAGGTTGTGGCAGGCGCTTCCTTTGGTCGCACTGCCACAACCAGAAAAAAGTAGTTTCAGTCCATAAAGGCTTTTCACTGCTATCGAGGCTAGAGGATAGTGCAAATGAATCTCGTTTACGGTTTTCCGTAAAGAAACTATCTATTAAGAAAGTATATTTGAAAACAATGCAGAGCGTTATTTTTTATCAGAATAATCGTAAAAAAAGTATATATTTGATAATTGAGGTAAATCCTTTATCCAAATAATATTATTTGTCTATGCGATATTATGCGAAGACTCTCTACATTTTGTGTGCAATTCTAAAAAAAAACGTAAATGGATAAAATTTTATTTTTCAATACAGCTTGGATGGACGGTTATCAAGGAATTGTAGATGACCAAATGCAAGGTGGAGGAAAACATATTGAAAAACATGGTTGGGGTGGAGAAATGTTTAATTTTAAGCCGTCAAAAAAGAGAATGTTTGGATATGGCCAAGTTGGAGGGCAAATAAACTTAAACCGTCTCGGAGCAAAAAAAATAGATAAAGCGATTGATAATATAACAATTGTTTGGGTAGCAAAAAAACCATTTTCTGGAGGTAATTATATTGTCGGTTGGTATAAAAATGCCACCGTTTATCGCAATGAACAAAGTCCAGAAAAAAACTCTAATAGAGCATGGAATGATTATGAAATTGGGTATTTTGTTACCGCAAAAGAAGAAGACGCTAAATTATTAACAAGAGATGAAAGAATTGTTCAAATACCAAGAGGTAAAGGCGGTATGGGACAAAGAAACATTTGGTATGGTGATAACAATCCTGACTTTACTGATCAAGTATTTAACTATATAAAAAGTGGCCAATTTCCAAAACCTAAAAGTATTAGCAAAAGTATAGCGCGACAAACAGACCCATTAAAACGAATTGAAGTTGAAACCCTCGCTGTTAAAAAAGTAATTGAACATTATAAAAAACTAGGGTACGAAATTCAGTCGGTTGAAAAGGACAATGTAGGTTGGGACTTAAACGCTACTAACGGAAAAATCAATTTAAAATTAGAAGTTAAAGGTTTATCAGGAAAAGACATTGCAACTGAATTGACACCAAATGAATATAAAAACTTAAAAGCAGACAAAGGAAATTATAGACTTTGCGTTGTTGTTGAAACATTGACATCGCCGAAGCTTTCAATTTTCGCTTATTCTATTGACAATAATGAATGGACAAGCGAAAATGGAATAATTTTAAAGTTTGAGGAAAGAATAAGTGCTAAAATATATTAATGATACAATGCTTAGTATACTGCCAGTTACATGTTATATTAGGCTTTATTGGAGTTGTCATTTCGTAATGAGGTTTAAATTTAACCAAATATACTTGGATTACGAATCTTTGAATAAATTGTAGTTCCCAAATGTTTATGGCACTGCTAAAAATGACAGAAAATAACGATGAATAAAGAAATGACCGGCTACGTAATTTATAGTAAGAACAAAAAAAAACAAGTTCCTTTAGGTGTTGTTTCAGAAGAGTACGACTGTAAAGCAGTGATTGAAAACATACCAACTCGAATTAAGGAATATTTAGTTCCGATAGAAGATAAACGTTTTTTTGAGCACAGAGGAATTGACATAAAAGGTATTTCAAGAGCTTTATTAGAAAATTTTAAAGCAGGAAAGATAGTTCAAGGTGGTAGCACAATTACTCAACAATTAGCCCGAAATCTACTTAAAGATAATTCTAAAACAATTTCAAGAAAGGTAAGAGAAACGATTAAAGCGATTCAAATCGAAGATCAATACTCAAAAGATGAAATTCTAAACCTTTATTTTAATAATGTTTATTTTGGTAAAAATTTAAGAGGAATTAGGGTTGCAGGATTGTATTATTTTGGAAAAGAAACTAATAAGTTAAGTCATTCAGAACTATTATACTTGTTAACTATTCTTCGAGGTCCTAATTATTATGTAAAAAGACCTGAAATTGCAATTGAACGATATAAATATATAAGTAATACATTGTACGACAGTAAATTAATATCAAAAAATAGAAATAAGAAAAATTTAAAGTCAAAAATATGTTTAGATAATAATCAATTAAAATGTATAAAAGAAATTGCGATTCCATATATAACACAAACTGTAGATCACAAAGAAAAAAAGATAAACTCAACGATAGATAATAGATATTAAGATTCAAAAGTTTGCTGAAAAATTTGTAAAAGACTCAAAATATCCAGTATCAATAATTGCAATCAGAAAAAATGAGGTTGTAGCTTTTAGTAGTAGTTATGGTACAGACTATCCTTTTATTTCTAAAACAAATGTTGGTTCAACATTAAAACCATTTTTGTATTGTCATTTTCGAGATGAAGGAATTTCAAAGTATGAGAAATTCATCGCGTTCGAAAATAAATTGAATTGGGACGTAAGAGAAGTTGGATACCGTAAAAAGCAATTAGATTTACAAGAAGCTCTTCTCTACTCCAATAATAATTCATTTTTAAATGCTGCAAGTAAAGTTGGTTTGGAGAATTCATTGCAATTTCTCGCTAAGACTTTTAACCGTGAAAGTAACGAGTTTTATCCATCAAGTTTATTGGGCGCAACAAAAAATGGAATATCACTCTACGAACTTGCCTTAAGCTACTCTAGTTTTTTCACACCAAACAATCTAAGCGAAAGTAAAATTGAATGTTTATCAATTCTTAACAGAATTTTTTCAGACAAACTAGGATTTAACGTTGAAAATGCTTTTTTAAAAACTGGAACTACAAATGGCAATAAGGAACGATTTGCCGTTTTAGGTAATCCTGATTTAACATTTGCTGTCCTAAGAAATGAGAATCCAATAAATGATCGATCAAAAGAGGGTGGTTTTATTAAGCAGATTTCAAGAAGTTTTATTTTATATTTCAAGACAAATAAAAACTACGTATGGATTTAAAAGAAATTATCACTAATGCTGATCCTAATGTCGTCATTTTTCTGTCGACCACTTTAATTGCTTTTATATCTTGGTTAGTAAAGAGCCTAGTCGAAAAGCCAATTGCGGATTCGAAAAACACCTTCAATAAATTTATCGAAAGGAGAATTGAGATTCTTACTGAAGTAAAATCAAGACTAAATTTTATAGCTTATTTCCCTGAAGGGAATGATAGCTTAGAATACAAAGAACAACTTCAATCTATAATTCTTAAAGATGGTAAAACTGGTTACTTGAGTAAGGAAATATTTGATTCTATTTTAAAAATTTCAATTGACCCTGCAACAAATGAGGTATTGCTATTAAGCACGATTGAAAGAATCGATGAAGATTTGTATTTGCAAATTTCCAAAATTCAAGATGAAATTACATTTTACAGAAAATTTTCAAACTATAATCCACTTAGACGTTTTATAGGATTAACTCTACTTTCGTTGCAATACATTATCTCATTGTCATTAGTAGTTTTAGTATTGTTTCTTTTAATAGATCTTTTTTCTGAGGTAAGCAACTATATAAGAATTGGCATTTTAATATTATTGGTTTTCGGCCTTCATTTTATCGACAAGTGGCTTAAGAAATAAGAGAAGTATCGCAACCATAAACTATTTGGATTGATTTAGATTTTTATAGATTAGTTATGTTAGATTACATTTAATGGAAATATCCGTATCCAAAATCTTTCAACGGTTAAAAGTGCACAGAAGTTATCAACCACAAAAAACCGTAATAGACCTACAACTCTATTGCGGTTTTTTAATTTCCAAACAAATTAGAATAGCCTTTACTTACTTACCACTAACATAATTCCAGATAAAAAGAGTAGTCCTAATATTATTTTTTTAATCAGCACATCATCAAGTTTTAAATAGACTTTTTTGCCTAAAAATAAGGCGAGTATAAAAAAGGGTAATACATAAATGGCATTATACACCTGGTGCATCGTCATTAAACCCGTTACTACCAAAACGGGTATTCGCATTAGCGTTACCAAACCCAAAGTGCCAAACATTGTCGCTCTAAACGTCTTTACATCGGTCGTTTCATTTTGTACAATCATCACATACAATGGGCCTCCAGTCGAAAATACGCCAGAGAAGAAACCTCCTAAAAAACCAAAAACTCCCTTGATTTTCCCTAAGTTCATAGTCGGTTTTTTAGTTCGTAAACTATTCAAAACAAATAGAATCACAAAAACACCTAAGGCCTTTTTTAGAAAAAGTGGTTTCCCATAAATCAAAACAATAACACCTACAAGAACGCCAAAAAACGAAGAGATAGCCAGCTTTTTGAGTAAGATTTTATCGATATCCTTCCATTCCTTATAAACATAAATAGGAGTGGAGATCAAATAAAACATCGAAATATAAGACACCGCCTCAGATAAAGGCATCACACACAATAAAAAAGGCAAAGCAATCAACGCACCAGCAAAGCCAATAATCGTTTGAATAAAAAACCCTGTAAATATCCCAATAGTAAGTAATAATAACGTTGTATCCATGGTACAAAATTACTATTCAACGTACTATTCTTGAAATTTATTCCATCGATAAAATAGCTTTTATCCATAATAAAATGGTATTTTTAGGCTTAAAAACTTTTTTAATGGTTGATACAATAGATTTAAAGATAATAGCGCAATTAGAGATAAACGCAAGAGCTTCCTATGTCGATATTGGCAAACAAATAGGACTTTCACCATCTTCGGTACGGGAGCGCATCCAAAAACTGGAGGATAACGAAATCATTACCGGCTATAAATTATCGCTCAACAATCAAAAACTGGGTTATGGTTTAGAGGTTTTTATAATGTTTAAGTTGTTTAGCGGGAAGCTAAATACTTTTTGCAAGCAGCTAAATGAATTTCCTGAAATAAGCGAAGTCAATAGAATTACGGGGACGCATAATATATTTATGAAAGTGGTTTTAGTAGATCAATTGCATTTGCAGAAGTTCATTGATCGTTTACTCGTTTATGGCGAACCTACAACTCACTTAATTTTATCAGACTTAAAAAATTCAAATACAATTTGACTTCAAAAAACTTTTACACCGCAAATTCGCAAATTTAGAAATAATTAAGATTTGCAAATTTGCGGTTAATATTCGTGATCCAAGCAGCCAAACTTTAAGTCTATAGTGGTTTCGTTCTAACTGTGCCCACAAGCCATATTTCGAAAAAAAACCATAGGAGTGAAGCTTCATGAAAAATAATGCGCAAAAAAAAGCCTGACAGATAAAGAGTTATCTATCAGGCTTCAATCAAACTATTGTTTTTCTTATCCTTGAATATCAACTACTTCAAGGTCAAAAATCAACTCTTTTCCTGCCAAAGGATGATTACCGTCAATCACGATAGTCGCTTCTTTCACTTTAACGATAAGCAAATTCATTTCGTTTCCATCAGAAGATTTAGAAACTAACCCCATTCCAACCTCAGGTGTAATATCCTCAGGAAGTTGGCTTTTATCTACTTCTTGAATTAAATCTTGGCGCGCTTCACCATAAGCATCCTCTTGTGAAATAGTTATTGTTTTTTTCTCGTTTAATTTCATATCGATTAGCCCTTTTTCAAATCCGGGAATCAATTTTCCTTGTCCTAAAGTAAACTCTAAAGGTTCTTTTCCTTCTGAAGTATCAAATACTTGACCATCTGATAATTTTCCAACGTAATGTACCTTAACTGTGTTGTTCTCTCTAACTTGAATCATAAAATTGTTTTTTTAATTTTAAAAATACGATTTGTGTAATTTTTACCCATTGCGTATTTAAATTTAAACTTACGTTTTCTTATGCGCCAAAACCATTCCAAAGTAGTAATAAATGAAGCAAATTTAGAAAAAAGACCATATTTGCACCTAATATTTCTAAAACCTAAGAATAACGCATTAATTTGTGAATAATGATAGCTATTGAAAAGTTTCGAACATTTTATTTTATGCCATAATACTACTGACAGTGTTGTCAGTGACATGATTTGGAACCCTATAATTATATAACTAATAATAGGAATCTCGGCCAACTTTTGGCTGGTTTTTTAGTACTTTTATACTTTCGAATACATAAAATAGTACCGTTTTAAAGATAAAATCCATGGCAACTTCTAAAAGTATAAATCCCGCAACAGGAGAAACAATCAAAGAATACACCCGAATTTCTACTAATGAAGCGCTAGAAAAAATAGCAGCTTCCAAAAAGGAATTTCATCAATGGAAACAAAAAACATTTGAAGAAAGAGCCAAACTAATGTACGCATTAGCCGATGTTCTTGATTCGAACAAAGAAGAATACGCACAACTGGCGACCCGAGAAATGGGTAAAGTAATTGGTCAAGCCCGCAAAGAAATTGAAAAATGTGCTTGGGTATGTAGGTATTATGCAGAACATGCAGCCACACTATTAGCTGATGAAGACGTAAAAACCGAGGCTACCAAGAGTTATGTTACCTTTCAGCCTAGTGGAGTAGTACTTGCAGTAATGCCTTGGAACTTTCCTTTTTATCAAGCGATTCGGTTTGCTGCTCCTTCATTAATGGCTGGAAATACTGGAGTTTTAAAACACGCTTCAAATGTTCAAGGTTGTGCCTTGGCAATTGAAGAAGCTTTCCTTAAAGCAGGTTTTCCAAAAGGCGTTTTTACAAATTTGAATGTAGATTCCAAAGACGTTAAAAAACTGATCGAAGATAAAAATATCGCCGCCATTACACTTACTGGAAGTGATGCTGCTGGTCGTTCTATTGCGGCAATTGCAGGGCAAAACTTAAAGAAAACGGTGATGGAACTGGGCGGAAGTGATGCCTACATTATTCTGGACGACGTAGATTTAGAAAAAGCAACTGACTTAGCTACTTTGGGCCGACTGCAAAACAACGGACAAACCTGTATAGCTGCCAAACGATTTATTGTTCACGATGCAATCTATGATGATTTTTTGGCTTTATTCACTACGAAAATGAAGGCGGCAAAAATGGGGGAACCAACCAATGAAGATTCTTACTACGGGCCGATGGCAAGGCTGGATTTAAGAGATGAATTGCACGAACAAGTACAAAAAACAATCCAACAAGGAGGCCGTTTGGTTCTTGGAGGAACAATCCCCGAAGGAAAAGGCGCCTATTATCCTGCAAGTATATTGGTTGATCTAAAACCAGGAATGGAAGCCTTTGACAACGAATTATTTGGCCCCGTAGCCTCAGTGATACGCGCAAAAGATGATGCGCATGCTGTGGAATTGGCTAACAATTCTCAATTTGGTTTGGGTTCAGGAGTATTCACTAAAGATATACAACGCGGAGAAAAATTAGCACTACAGTTGGAAGCGGGGAGTAGCTTTGTCAATAAACTGGTAGTTTCTGATCCCAGATTGCCTTTTGGCGGAATCAAAAATAGTGGTTACGGTAGAGAACTCGCTGCTTATGGTATTCGGGAATTTGTAAATACCAAAACGATTTGGATTGACTAAAATATAAATATTCTTCTCTTCTATATTGTGACTAAACACTTTTTAGAACATATAGGAGGGAGGCTTACTTTGATTTTTGAATAGCACTTTCAAACAAATCTACTTAACTTGC
Source organism: Flavobacterium gillisiae (assembly GCF_900107635.1). Classification (GTDB taxonomy): domain Bacteria; phylum Bacteroidota; class Bacteroidia; order Flavobacteriales; family Flavobacteriaceae; genus Flavobacterium; species Flavobacterium gillisiae. The sequence goes on along the minus strand of NZ_FNRD01000005.1, from coordinate 117,733 downwards.
GCAAGCAGTTCGTTTTAAAAGCATATACTCACCTTCATTTTTAAACTCCCGTATTGATTTACCCACATAACGCTTAAAGGTTTTTGAGAGATGACTCACATCCGTAAAACCTAACTCATCGGCGATTTCTGTAAGTGTATAATCTGAATTCAGTAACCGTATTTCTACCAGTTTGATCTTGGCCTTAATGATATATTCCCTTAATGGTAGATTGACTTGCTTTTTGAAAAACTCGCTGACATAGGTGGGTGACATCATAAAAACATCAGCCAAATGCTCAATTTTTAAGCGTTCTGACTTGTGTATGTTTTCATTTATATAGGTGAGCATCTTGGTAATTCGATCGTCAGAATTAGTAGCAGACACTTCAGAATAACTGCTCTTTTTTATATTCCGAATCAGTATTTCTAAAACACTAGTCATTAAGCTGGTCACTAAATTGATAGAATCTTTGCCATAATTTCTAGTTTCTTGCAAAATCATAGCAATCAAACTTTCTAAATGATTCCTGTCAATATCACTTTTAATTATATCTCCTGGCAATTGGTTGTAATTAGAAAGGATATAAGAAGCTTCTTTAAACCATTCGTTTCTATCTATAGTGATGCGATTTACATTTTTAAAGAAAGAGTCCGTAAACTTTAAAAACACAAAATTAGTCGGTGCATTTATAGTAAAGGAATGGCATTTTAAAGGAGGTAATAAGAACATACTTCCTTTGCTATAGCTGTAATTATTGTAGTTGATACATTGCGTGCCTTCTCCATTTTTGACTAAAACCAGTTCAAAAAAATTGTTTTTAACAGGACGTTGTTTCCACTCAGTTAATTCTACTTCTTGTATTTCAAATGGTTTATATGCTTCTAAAACTTCCATAATGATGTTATTTTGATGTAAAGCTAGATAAAAAATGTCAATACAGACTAAAAGTGTATATATAAACCTTTAAAAGTACATGAATACCCTTTTATATTACCTTAAAATAAGTGTATTCTGGTTTTACCTTTGTACCCAAATAAATAAAACAAATTTTAATATAGATACAATATGAACAGGCCAAACATAGCAAAAGCAGATATTATCAATGCATTTAATTTTAGACATGCCACTAAAGAATTTGATGCCACAAAAATTATTTCAGAGGATGATATGAAATTCATCTTAGAAACAGCCCATTTATCGCCAAGTTCTTTTGGATTTGAGCCTTGGCATTTTATTGTGGTTCAAGATAAGGAATTACGCGAATTATTGAAGCCAGTAGCCTGGGGAGCACCTTTAAAATTAGATACAGCAAGTCATTTTGTATTGGGCTTAAGCATGAAAGCACCAATGATAAAAAACGATGCCGATTACATTATGCACATGATGAAAGACGTAAAACAAATGCCAGAAGAGGTAATTGAAATGTATTCTAAATTCTACAGAGAATTCCAAGAGCGTGATTTTGATTTGGATACAGACAAAAAATTATTCGATTGGTCTTCAAAACAAACCTATATCGCTTTAGGAAACATGATGACTTCGGCAGCTTTAATTGGAATTGATTCTTGTCCTATAGAAGGTTTTCATCAGGAAGAAGCGGAGGCTTTGCTACAAGAAAAATTTGGCGTAGACACCACCAAATACGGATTGTCGTATATGCTAGCCTTTGGTTACAGAAAAGCGGATCCTGTATTTCCAAAATCAAGAAGAGCTTTAGATGAAGTTGTAACGTGGAAATAAATAATTAAAAACAACAAAAAAAATATATAGTTATGAAAGCAATTGGATATAAAGAAAATTTACCTGTAGATAATGTAAAATCACTACAAGATGTAACCGTAGAAACGCCTAAAGCAACTGGAAGAGATATTCTTGTCGAAATCAAAGCCATCTCCGTAAATCCAGCTGATTATAAAGTACGTGCCAATATGCCTGCCGATGGTGACAACTGGAAAATCATTGGTTGGGATGCTACTGGAATCGTGAAAGAAGTGGGTGAAAACGTGACTTTGTTCAAAGTTGGTGACGAAGTAATGTACGCAGGTGATATCACACGCCAAGGAAGTTATGCCGAATATCAAGTGGTAGACGAGCGCATTGTGGGTAAAAAACCTTCAAGTTTATCGTATGCCGAAGCTGCTGCTTTGCCATTGACCTCTCTTACCGCTTACGAAATGTTGTTTGACCGATTAGAAGTGGCTAAGGATGACGCTAACAAATCAATTTTGGTTATTGGTGCTGCTGGTGGTGTGGGATCGATTTTGGTGCAATTAGCTAAGAAATTGACAAAACTAAAAATTGTCGGAACCGCTTCACGCGAAGAAACGACGGATTGGTTGAAAGAATTGGGTGCAGATACCGTAATCAACCACCAAAATAAATTGAGCGAAGAATTCGAAAAATACAAGCTTGCCGCTCCAGATTATATTGTAAGCTTAAATGCTACCGAACAACATGCAGAAGAGATTGTAAAAGTGATCAAACCACAAGGGAAATTTGGTTTTATTGATGATCCAAAATCGTTCAACATCATGCCATTCAAAGCGAAATCGGTTTCTACGCACTGGGAGTTTATGTTTACGCGTTCGATGTTTCAAACAGAAGACATGATTGGTCAACACAATATATTAAACGAAGTAGCTACTTTGATTGACAACGGAACCATTAAAACAACCTTAGGTGAGAATTTCGGAACCATCAACGCCGAAAACTTGCGTAAAGCGCATGCCTTCTTGGAAACAGGAAAAGCAAAAGGTAAAATTGTTCTAGAAGGTTTTTAATTTAATGCCCTCAAAAGATTTTTTAATCCAAAGTAAATATTGAATTTTGTTACCATAGAAATAGACAAATCATGAGCAAAATAACTGTTGTGGCCAAAATTGTAGCCAAAGAAGAAAATAGAGAATTGGTTAAAACCGAATTACTAAAATTAGTTGCCAGTAGTGTTAAAGAAGCGGGTTGTATCAACTACAACTGCCTTCAAGACAATGACGACGCCAATACATTTACAATGTATGAGAACTGGAAAGATGCTGAGGCACTTACTTTACACGCTGCAACGCCTCATTACGTAGCGTTCCAAACTGCGGCCAAAGATGCTATTGCCGAATTTGCAGTCAACAAAATGACTTTGCTTGCATAACTAATACACCATTTAATTTGAAAAAAGAGCTTTTGCGACCAATGTGAATACATGGTCCAAAAGCTTCTTTTTTTTTGGTTATAATTTGATGATAGTAGTTGTTTTTTTTTGGAGCTATTTCCAGCTATTCGTTCCCGCTTTTTTAATCTTGCCAAAAAAGGCAAGATTAAAAAGAGCTCCACTTCTACCTGCCTGCCGGCAGGCAGGTCTGGGTTAGGGGTTTTGTGGGTTAAAGAAATATTGTTTTTTAATATAACTATGTTTTTCATAAAATATAAATGTAAACTTTTTCATTGTTTTATCTTACATTAGCATAATTAATGAAGTGTTATAGGAGTGATACATATAAATGAGCTAGGCGCAATGAAATAGAGTATGGAAAAATTTAAAATAGATTCTAGCACAGAGGTCATTTTTGAAAATAATGATTGGGTAGTTACCGAAAATGGAACACCTCAAATTTCTGTGCCTAAATACTTGTATAAGTATTTCTCCCTCAATGAATATAGCATAGATAGTCTTGAAAATGATTATATCTACTTAAGTAACCCAAAGGATTTTAACGATCCATTTGACTGTAATAGAAACTTGATTGCTGAAAAACAAAAAGAGCTAAGGGATTGGCAATATATTGAAAGATTAAATGATATTTCTGACATAGGAATAGCATGTTTTTCTGAAAATGGAATGGAGCCTCTACTATGGAGTCACTACGCGAATTCGTATCGTGGTTTTTGTCTTAAGTTTAATGTAGAATCATTGATTAATGCCCAAAATAGTTCTGTTAAACTAAATAGAGTAATATATTCTCAGGCTCCAGAAGTGATATCACTAGAGCATCCATTTTCAAGTTACTATCAATATCTCTTAAAACTCAATAATTGGAACTATGAACAGGAATGGAGATTGTTATTTCAAAATCCAAATGATGCTGAAAACAGATTCTATTTTGATAAGAGTTGTATCCAAGAGATTTCTGTCGGATACAAAAATATGGATAACTCCACAGATAAGGATAGAGAGCTGAAGTCCAGATTCGATCGAATAAGAAAAGAAAGGTTTAACGATGTTCCACTAATGACAGTTGGACCTCATCAGACAAAACTTGAATTGAATAAAGTATTACTTAAAGAGGGAACTATTGAAGACGGTATGGAAATGCTAAAACACAAATTCCCATTTTTATTTAAATAAATGATGTTTGTCTTTCTAATGTTCACACTTATTTCTTGCCCGGAAATAGGAACCACGCTCCGCAAAGCATAATTCCTAATTCAATTTTCAAACTGCAACTACATCGGGAACGCTGCGCAAATGTCTCCAGCTGTGCGATTCCGATAGCTATCGGAACCCGACTTCCTACCCGTTCCTATTTACCATTTCAATATAACCAAATTTCTATCACTAATCATAAAAAAAGCACAACTCTCGTTGTGCTTTTTTATCTGTTATTGTTTGCTCATTGTTGTGGGTACGAAGTCAGAGACATTCGCATAATAGCACTTAAATTTTTAAGAACAATTCGCAGAGCTGGATTTTATTTCACCTAACATATTGCCGCTTTTTATACTCTAATTCCATTTTCGTTAATTAAACAGAAGCTTTTTTAATTATTTCTAAACTTAAGTTATTGATAATTAATTGTTTGAATTATTTCTAAGGATTGACTAATTAGTTAATGTATTATATACATTCTTCCATTAATCTTTTAGATATTTCTTCTTTTTTTACATTATCAATTGAATCACATAATTGTACATATTTATAAACCACTTTTGTGTTGTCTAAACACATTTTTATTAATCGACCACTAGACAAGGAAGTAATACCCTCATTCTCTATATTAGAAATAGTATTTTTACTAAAACCTAATATTACACTAAATGTAGATGCCGAAATTTTATATTTATTTCTAAAATTTATAATTTCACTTGGAGAAGCAGCACCTTTAGCAATATGATATGCATTTTTCAATGCTTTAATGTTCCTTTCCATTTGATTTTTGGTATAATGCTTCTCTTTCAAGTCTTTGTTTATCAATCCAGTATCCTCATCTACAATGTAGTCTAAGTAAAATGCTTCATTATATACTAACTTGATTCCTTTATATACTTTTTCTACAACAGCATATAATTCGTCAGTAGTACTATTTTCTCTTGTTAATATTTTTTTAGCTTCCATAATTTTAATTTTTAAAAGGTTGCGCCATTGGGTGATTTGGCAAATGATTTGAAAATAATAATATCTGTAAACCATTAACTTCTAGTCCATATTTTAAATAAATCTCTACATTACTTTTTCCAATTTTAGTACAAAAGGCACATACTTCAAAATCGCCAGAACCTGAAGGATCAATTCCTCTGTAATAATTTTCAGTTGTCAGATTTTCAATAGCTTCCTCAATATCTTCAATTTCAATTTCGAAATCTAAAGCTAGATCTTGCAATTCTAAATTAGCTTTTCTAGTAAAAGTTATTTCTACTCCATCAGAAATTCTTTTTCTAGTTTCGTCCAAGAATTCTTGTACCAAAGCAATATTATCTGCGGTATTTGGTAATTCTAACATTGTTTGAGCTTGGTTTTAAGATATAATACAAATATACATATTAAAACTAAATTCCCAACTATTGGGAGAAATATTATTCGCAAAGTACTATAAAATACAATGCAACTGTTCATTACAGCGGTTTCAAGAAATGGCGATAAATGTGGTAAATTCACATTTTACGTTCACAAGAAATAGTATCTTAGTGGAAAATATGCGGTTACGAAGTTCGCCACTTCTGCAGGCTGCGAAACCTAAGGCTATGGGAAAAATAAATTCAGCTGTGCAATTCCGATAGCTATCGGAACCCGACTTCGTACCCATTCCTATTGACAATTACAGTAGCTAAATCCATTCCTAGATAACAAAAAGCACCAATAATAATCGTTTAACATCAAATCTACAACTCAATAAAAAATGATGCAGTGTACGTGATTGCCTCTTTCCTCACAATGATCCTGATTGCGGATGCTCGTTGTGTATGCGTGTGTGCCATTCTTGCAGAATGACAAACTAGGTGGATTTGCTAAAAAGTTGGATTAGGTCGTTTTTCATAGTTAGCAACAAATCTTTTTAGGTGGCATGAAATGGTATGCAACCCTAAATATATTCTTTTTTGTTTAGAATAGTTAGGCAACCGCCTATTTAAACGCTTCCTAGATCGTTATTCTTCAAAAATAAATTCGCCTTTGGTTTCAGCAGCCATAAGTCCCCATTCCACAATTGAATTTAAGATAGGAGATAACGTAAAACCAAATTCGGTTAAGGTATATTCTACTCGTAATGGTGGTTTTTTGGTGAATACTTTTCTAACTACAAAACCGTCTTCCTCCAGTTGTTTGAGTTGCAAACTCAAGGTGCGCTCCGTAATTCCTGGAATTTCTTTGCGTAGTTCATTGTAGCGCTTCGTCCCACTAATCAAGTGGGTCAGGATCACACTCTTCCATTTTCCGCCTATCAATTCCATGGCGGCACTTGTGGGGCACCAGGATATTTTGTCGTTGATTTTTATTTTTGGTTTTTTTTCGAAAAGTTCTTTTCTGTCCATAGCATCATTTTTATATACATTATAAAGTGCAAAGATATAGCGCTAATTATTAGTGTGCAACTATATTTTTTATAGTTAATTTTTATTTTTTAAACAATTGAAATATAGCTAGTTAAAAATTTATTTTATACTATACTTTATGACCGTTATTGTGTACATTGTAAACTATACATACTTTTGCCACTATAAAAATGATAGTATAAATAATCAACTAAATATAAGATTATGATTTTAAGTGAAATATTAAACAGCCGTTATTCAGTAAAAGAATTTGATGCTACTAAGAAGATCTCAGAAGCAGATTTCCAACAAGTAAAAGATTTATTGCGTTTAAGTCCGTCAAGTATCAACTTACAACCTTGGCATTTTCTAATTGCAGATACAACAGAAGGTAAAGAGCGCATTGCAAAAGGAACAGAAGTTTTATTTCCTTTTAACACAACTAAAGTTTACGATGCCTCTCATGTAATTGTCTTTGCTGCTCGTACCAATGCAGACGAAGCATATATGGCTAGTGTTTTGGAACAAGAAGATAAAGATGGTCGTTTTGCGGCACAAGAATTTAAAGATCAAATGCAAGGTGGACGTAAGTTGTTTGTAGACCTTCATAAATACGATCTTAAAGATTTACAACATTGGATGGAAAAGCAAGTGTATTTAAATATGGGGTCACTTTTGTTAGGTGTTGCTGCTTTAGGTATTGATGCTTGCCCAATGGAAGGTGTAGATTTAAAAGCCTTAGATATAGAGTTTGACTTACGCGAAAAAGGCTATACAGCGCTTGCAGTAGTGTCTTTAGGGTACAGAAAAGATACTGATTTTAATGCAAAATTGCCAAAATCAAGATTCCCAGAAGAGACCATTATTACAAAATTATAATCCATTTAAAACAATATAAATCATGAAAAAATTCTTAAAAATAGTTGGCGGAATCATCGTTGGCTTACTAGTAATTGGAGCCATTGTATTTTTCTTTTTTCCAAAAGTACTTGTAGATCAAACGAATGTTAGTTATGCCAATGCAGCAAACTTAGAAAAGAAAACAGTGGTTGTAAATGGGTACACCGTACATTTTTACGAAAGCGAAGCAAATAATGATAAACCAAATTTTGTATTAGTTCACGGTATGGGAGATGATAAGAACAGCTTTTTGCAAATGGCTAAATACTTGTCCTCAGATTACCATTTAATTTTACCTGATTTAGCAGGACATGGTGAGAATGAAAGAAAACAGGGTTTGGATTATTCTATCGACGGACAAGCCACTTTTCTAAAATCGTTTGTAGCTCAACTTGGCGTAACAAACTTCAACCTAATTGGTAATTCAATGGGCGGACACACAGCTGCTGCGTATGCCGTAAAATATCCTACTGATGTTACAAATTTAATTTTGTTAGATGCAGCCGGAATTACCGTAGATGACCACGTGGTATATAGTGGTTTTGGGAAAAAAATTGAAAACAGAGCGGAGCTAAACAAAGTGCTTCAACGTGTTTTTTACAAAGTACCGGATCTTCCTGGACCTATTGCTGATTATTTGATAGAAACGGTTAACAACAGTAAAGATTTTGTAGATGGTACTTTAATTCCTGCGATTAAAAACGGAAAGTATTTTAACCTTAAAGAGGATGTTCAGTATATCAAAGCACCAACATTAGTATTACAAGGAAAACACGATGAAGTGGTTCGTTTTAATGTGGCTGAATATTACAAAGATCACATTCCGAATGCGAAGTTGGTTGTCATTGAAAACGCAGCACATTCACCACAATTAGAAGTCCCAGAAGAAGTAGCTAAAGACATTAAAGAATTTATAAAATTATAAAATGAAAAGCACCATAGTAAAATTCACCGCAAAACCAGAACACGCAACTAGTTTTGCAGCAACTTTAAAAGAAGCGCAAGCAGCAACACAAAAAGAAGCGGGTAATCACGAAATTAAAGTATTTGTATCGAAAAGCGATGCCAACGTATTTTTTGTGTACGAACGTTGGGCAGACAAAGCAGCCATTGAATCTCACGATAAAGAGCCTCATACCCAAAAGTTAATGCAAATAGGCCAAACAGCCTTGGCAACGGCACCCGATTTCTACTTTTTGGGTGATACCAATCCTTTGCCAGACCGTTCTAAATCTGCAAACGAAGACGACGAACTATTCATTATTTTCTTCATCTTTAAGTTCGATCCAAGTTATAGAAAGCAAGTTTTAGCACAGTTTGAAGATCATGTTACCAACACCAGAAAAGAAGAGAAAGGAAACATTCTTTTTGATTTATATACTGTTGACGGGCAAGAAGACACTTTGGCTGTTTATGAACATTGGAGAAAAGAATCAGATGTTTGGGACATTCATTTTCATCAACCTTACGCCATGAAAACAGGAAAATTGTTGGAGGAAACGGTAGATGGAGATTTGAAACAATACATGAATTTTGTAACAGAAATATAAGACTCACCAATCTTCAATTAAAAACTACTCTTATGAAAAAAGCAATTCTATTATTTTCGCTAGTGCTTTTAGCAAGCTGCGGAAATGATAAGAAAACAGAAACAATGTCAACTTCGGAAGAAGCACACGGGCATTCACATACTCACGGTTTGGCACCACATACCGAAAACACTATTCACCAATATGCACCAACAGTTGCCTTGTTAAATAGTATCTATGAAGGTGATATCACTCCACAACAAATGGTACAACAGGGTAACATCGGTCTTGGAACTGTAAATCATTTGGCGGGAGAATTGGTTGCTGTAGACGGAGTTGTCTACACGATTGATGCTGAGGGCGGAATTGCAAAAGCAGCAGACGATTTAGAATCTCCTAATATGACGATGATAAATTTTCAGCCAAAACAGACGGTAACTGTTGAAAATATTGGGTCTTATGAAGATTTAACTAGAGAGCTTCAAAAATATGCTACGTCTAGAAACAGTTTCTACGCTTATCGAATTAAGGGTAAATTTAAGTATCTAAAAATGGCTTCGGCTCATAAAGTAGAAAATGAAGATGTCTCTTTATTTGACTATTTAGATACGCGCGTCATGTACACTAGAGAGAACCTAAAAGGGACTTTAGTAGGGCTATTTACACCAGATTATCTAGGGAACATTGTAATTCCAGGAATGCATTTTCACTTTTTATCAGACGATATTAAACTTGGTGGACATCTTGAAGACATCAAATTTGATAAACTTTCTATAGAAATTCAGGAAGTAAATCAAGTGAATCTACAACTTCCAAAAACTAAAAAATTCAGAAACAAAGACTTGAAACAAGGCGCAGCACCAAAAGCTACCGCTAAACAAAACGGAAAATAAGAAGATTATGAAAAAGTACATCATTTTAGTTTTAGCATTGTCTTTCTCTTTTGCAAGTATAGCACAAACAACAAAAGAAGACAACTATAAAACTGGAGTAAAAATTGTAAACGAAGTTAATGGAGATGGTGCTGCAAAAGGTCTAGAAGAGGCATTTAAAAGCGTGTCACCAGATATGGCAGAATACATCATTCGTTATGGTTTTGGCGAAATTTACAACAGACCAGGTTTGGATTTTAAAACAAAAGAACTGCTCATCATCGCAAGTCTTACTACTCAAGCCAATGCAACATCACAATTAAAATCGCACATGAAGGCGGCTTTGAACGTAGGCGTAACACCTAACGAGATCTCTGAAACCATGATTTTGTTAAGTCTGTACACTGGTTTTCCTGCTGCAAACAATGGAATATTTGCATTAAAAGAGGTATTAAGCGAAGTGAATTATACCGAAACTGCAAAAACAAATGCTACCGATAAATTAACCAAAAACTGGGAATTGACTGGATTTTCTATGCCTGAATCTATTGTAGCATCGCCTACAGAAAATTGGCTGTATGTTTCTAATGTGAATAAAAACGAAAAAGGATACATCAGTCGAATTACAAAAGACGGAAAAGTTGATAATTATAAATGGGTAACAGGTTTAAATAATCCTGCAGGTTTGGCATTTCATCAAGACAAATTATATGTGGGTGATGGAACAGAGTTACATATAATTGATGTAAAAAAAGGCAAGTTAATAGAAAGTATTTCTTCAAAAGAGGCAATGGCTTTAAATGACGTTGCGATTTCAAAAGAGGGACAAGTTTTTGTTTCTGATATTGCCAGCGGAAAAATTTTCACTCTCGAAAATAATAAGCTAGTGGTTTGGTTTCAAACCCCCGAAATTATGCATCCAAACGGACTTTTTGTAGACGGTGATTCTTTAGTGATTGCCAATTTTGGTGCCGAATTATCTTTATCCTTAACTGCTGATAAATATGGAAGTATGTATAAAGTAAACCTAAAAGACAAAACATTTTCGATGCTTAAAAGTAGCTATCAACTAGGCGCTTTGGATGGATTAGCAGTTGTTAAAGATGGTTATTTGGTTACAGGTGGTACCGTAAGTGATTTGTTTTTTGTTAATGATGAAACTAGAAAGAAAATAGGAACTTTTCCAAAAGGTTTAGCAGATATCAGTATTCAAGGCAATACGCTATATGCGCCAATTCTTTTCAGTGATAAAATTGAATCCTTTTCATTGCCAGAAGACCTTATTACAAGTAAAATAGTTGATGAGAAGTAATAGCACATCATCATAAAAAAGAAGGTTTAAACAAATTAAAAAATAGTATGAAAGCAATATTATTAAAACAAGCAGGCGGACCAGAAAATCTGTACCTAGCTGATATAGCAAAACCAACGATAAAAGAAAACGAAGTGTTAGTGGCTGTAAAAGCAATTTCGCTAAATCCAGCAGATGTAAAACCTAAATACAACGACGATATGTTGAGCATGTTGTACGGCAAAGAGCGACCAATAATTTTAGGTTGGGATATTGCAGGTACAGTTACAGAAGTGGGTGCAGCAGTAACAAATTTAAAAATAGGCGACAAAGTATTCGGGATGGTGAATTTCCCTGGTGTTGGTAATGCCTACGCAGAATATGTTGCAGCGCCAGAAGCCCATTTGGCAGTAATGCCTAGCAACGTTTCTTTTGAGCAAGCTGCCGCGACTACTTTAGCTGCTTTGACAGCATTACAAATCTTATCCGGAAAAGTAAACAAAGGCGACAAAGTCTTAATCCAAGCAGGTTCTGGTGGTGTAGGTCATTTTGCTATTCAAATCGCAAAAAGTTTTGGAGCGCATGTAATTACGACAGCTTCAGCAAAAAACAAAGATTTCGTACTGTCTATTGGTGCAGATGAAGTGATCGATTATCACACACAAAACTTTGAAGAAGTTCTATCGAATGTTGATTTTGTTCTAGATACACAAGGCGGTAAAGTACTAGAAAATTCAGTAAAAGTTTTAAGAAATGGCGGAAGTGTAATAACCACTGTAGGCATGAAACTACCGGAAGCGATAACAGCTTTAGCCGAAAAAGAAAACAAAAATGCATCTAGTATTTTAGTTCATTCAAGTGCAGATGACATGAATACCTTGAAAGCAATGTTAGAAAACGGAACCATCAAACCTACCATCTATAAAACTTTTGACTTCGAAGATATGGCAAATGCGCATAGAGAGGTAGAACTAGGAAGAACTGTTGGGAAAGTGATAGTTACTTTGGGATAGTTAAACTTGTCCATTAGAAAATTACAGTATTATTCATAGAAAGCATCTCTATAATTATAGTTAGAGTACAAAGTATGATTGCTTTAGAATATAAAAATCAGCTGAATTAATTCTGAAATTGAAAGTAAACATAAAATGGCGTTTGATTAAAATATCAAACGCCATTTATTATTTAGAAAATTGATTAATAAGCATCAACAAAAAGTACTTGACCAGTGATGAAACCATCAACTGAACGCTCAAAAGCTTTCCCTACTAATCTACCAGGAACAGGTTCAAATCCAGGCATCATTTCACCATATACATCCCAAGCTTCTTCTAGAACCGTTGGGTTTATAGAGTTGATACGAATACCACGAGGCATTTCAAAAGCTACACATTTAACAAACGTATCTATTGCGCCACTTGTAGTTGCATCTGCAATTGCAAACGGAATTGGTTTTGTATTTAAAATCCCTGTAATTAGCGTGAACGAACCTTTATCAGCAATGTATTCTTGACCAATACGTACAAGATTAATTTGCCCCATCATTTTGCTCATAATGGTAGTCATCCATTGTTCTTCGGTCATTTCAGTGAAATTAGCATATTCACAAACTCCAACAGTATTTACTACGGCGTCAAAATGTCCAACCTCTTTGTATAACTTTCTTAATGATTCCTCACTTGTGATGTCTACTTGAAAATCGTAGTCAGCAGCCGAACGTCCTGCAGTGATTACTTTATGTTTTCCTAAGCCGCTTAATGCTGCTTGGCCCATTTTTCCTTTTGCTCCAATTAAGATTATCGTTTTCATATATTTTTTGTTTTAAAATTATATGCAAATTTATGAAGGACGTAAAGAGTAGGACTAGGACATTTGTCTAATAAGTGATATTGGCCCTAATTCGGCTTAGATGCCTTTGGGTAATTCCTAAGTAGGATACAATGTGTTGCAAAGGTATTTCTTGTATTAATTTGGGTTGCTTGTTCAATAAATCTAAGTAACGTTGCTGTGCCTTATCTTTTTGATGGTTGAAAATCCAACTCTCAAGATCAACATACTCTTTTTCTGCAATGATTCTTAAAAATTCTAACCATTTGGTATTTGACTTGGCTAACTCTTCCAACTTCTTTTTTGGGATCGAAATAATCTCAGAATCGGAAATAGCTTGCAAGTTTTCCTGAGATTTGTTTCCAGATATAAACGACGAGTACGCCATTAGTAAACTATTTTGAAAAGTAAAACAATAGGTAATTTGGTCGTCAGCATTCGAATAATAAAAAGACCGAAAAATCCCCGACACCACATAAGATAGATTGTCGCAAATTTCGTCTTGTTGCAAGAAAAAATCATTCTTTTTTATCGTTCTGTATTCACAAAGAGCTAAGAAGTGGGTGATTTCTTGACTGGTAAATAGATTAAATTTTTGTAGATACTCTTCCATTTTAAGCCTTGTTTTTATTGTTTTAATTTAAAGCTAATTTTTTTGCAAGGTAATTATTTAGCTTTGATTCACCGCTCCTTATGTAGTTGTCCTCAAATAGGTTTAAACTAAAAGTATAAAAATCAAAAAACATCCAATTCAGCAATAAGCATACAACGAAAAGTAATTAGTATACAGCTACAGGATATAATTCGTCTAATTTTGTCCTATAATAATTGAGAACAAAATGTTGAAACGAATTATAAAAAGAATCATGATACTAACGCTCGTAATAATTAGCCTTTTGGTAGTTGTCTATTTGGCTTTCACCAACTTCTATCCCAATTTTGGAGGAGATGTATCCAAAGAACAGCAACTTGTCTACCAAAACTCGGTACAGTACAAAAACGGAAAATTCAATAATACCAATGCCGTTCCAAAAGAACTTAGCTTTTCGGAAAAGTTGGATGTAGCTTATTATTTTTTCACTACCAAAGTAACAAATGGCCGCCCAAATGAAGATTTGAAAGTCCAAAAAATCGATTCGATTGACGTTGCCGATTACAAAGGCAAAGCACGATTGGTATGGTTTGGACATTCGGCTTTCTTACTGCAAATAGAAGGTAAAACGATTTTGCTAGACCCGATGTTTGGTAAAGTCGCGGCACCACATCCATTATTGGGAGCGGACCGTTTTAATGCCGAAATGCCTTTAGCTATCGAAAAACTACCGCATATTGACGCCGTGATTTTTTCGCATGATCATTACGACCATCTAGATTATGAAACCGTAATGAAGATAAAAGACAAAACGAAACACTTTTATACACCGCTAGGAGTAGGGGAGCACCTAAAAGCCTGGGGAATTCCAGCTTCAAGAATATCAGAACTCGATTGGTGGCAAGAAATTCAATTCGATAGCTTAACTTTGGTATGTACGCCAGCGCAACATTTTTCTGGTAGAAAATTAAACAATGGCCAAAGTACCTTGTGGAGTTCGTGGGTAATCCAGTCCAAAAACGAAAGTATGTATTTTAGTGGTGACAGTGGTTACGCATCGCATTTCAAAGAAATCGGAGATAAATACGGCCCTTTTGATTTGGCTCTAATGGAATGTGGGCAGTACAACGATAAATGGTCAGACATACACATGATGCCCGAAGAAACCGCTCAAGCAGGAGTGGATGTTCAGGCCAAAAAGATTATGCCAATACATTGGGCAGGTTTCAAATTAGCATTGCACGATTGGACAGATCCCATAAAGCGCGTGCAAGCCAAAGCAACGCAATTAAACCTAGAAGTAATCACACCAAAAATCGGACAGGAGATTTTGATTCAAGGAAATAGTTCGTACAGTGATTGGTGGCAAAATTTATAATTTAATTCGAAAGACATGAAAGAGATCATCACCATAAACACCATTTCAGAATTACATGCTTTTTTTGGTATGCCAAAGCCAAAGCATCCATTGGTTTCGGTAGTTCGTTTGGCCAAAGAGTTGAAAGATTTAGAAATTGAAAAATTCAAATATTCTGTTGGCTTGTACCAAATTAGTCTGAAAGACAATTGCCCTTTTACCATCACCAATTACGGCAGAAACTCCTATGATTACCAAGAAGGTTCAATGGTTTTTATGGCACCAAATCAAGTTTTAGAAGTCGAAAAACAAAATGTAAATCGTGAAGATACTGGTTGGAGCATCGTCTTTCACCCTGATTTAATTCGAAAATCAGAATTAGGAAAGAAGATTGAGCAGTATTCCTTTTTTGGATATTCGTCTAATGAAGCGCTGCATCTTTCGGACGAAGAAAGAAAAACAGTAACTGAAATTGCTGAAAAAATCGAACGTGAATACAACAGTAATATCGATGCACACAGTCAAACGCTAATCATTTCGAACCTAGAATTATTACTCAATTACTGCGTTCGATTTTATGATCGTCAGTTCTTTACGCGAACCAATCTGAATCAAGATTTTGTGAGTCAATTTGAGCAAGTAATAAAGGAATATTACAAAGCCAATAAACAAATCGAATTAGGGATTCCAACAGTCCAATATTGCGGTGAAGCCATGAATATGTCTCCCAAATATTTGAGTGATTTGTTGCGAAAAGAAACAGGCCAAAGTACACAAGACCATATTCATCAATTTATAATCGAAAAAGCCAAAAATCAATTACTGAATTCCAATGAGAGTGCCAGTGAAATCGCTTATGGTTTGGGATTCGAATATCCGCAGTACTTTAGTAAAATGTTCAAAAAGAAAACGGCAATGAGTCCAAATGAATTCAGACAAAGTTTGAATTAGAAAGTCTTTTATCTTCAAAATTAAAACAGAAATAGAGGATAATAATCTTCTTAAAATTTAATATTCCGCTTTTTTTATCTACAATAATAGTTGCTTTTGCCTCTGACAATCGGGCATAAGTAGGAGCTAGTATTGATTAAAAACAGCTGTTAAACAATAACAAATAAAACAAAACGATTATGAGTAAAACAATTTTTATCACAGGAGCTTCATCAGGTTTAGGAAAAGCTACGGCTTTGCTTTTTGCAAAAAACGGTTGGAATGTACTAGCTACCATGCGTAAACCGGAGAATGAAACAGAACTAGCAGCCATAGCGAATATAACCTTACTGTCAATGGACGTTACTAATGTTGCGCAAGTACAAGAAACGGTTCAAAAAGCACTATCTATTTCGAAAATAGATGTGGTTTTTAATAATGCAGGTTACGGATTAGCCGGTCCATTTGAAGGAGCGTCTGATGAGCAGTTAACCAATCAAATTAATACGAATCTTTTAGGTGTAATGCGTGTTACGCAACAGTTTCTACCTCATTTTAGAGAAAACAAAGCAGGTACATTTATCACAACTACTTCTATTGGTGGCCTGATTACCTTGCCTTTCAACTCCGTGTATCACGCTACAAAATGGGCTTTGGAAGGATTTAGCGAAAGTTTAGCTTTTGAACTTAAAGAATTTGGAATAACGGTAAAAACGGTTTCACCCGGCGGAATTGCTACCGATTTTGCTGGTCGTTCCTTGGTGATGACACAACACGAAGCTTATAACGAACAGATGAACAAAGTCTTATCGGTTTTTATCGATCCTGAAAGAGCTAAAGACTATTCGACTGCAGCCCAAATTGCAGATGTGGTTTATGAAGCCGCTACCGATGGAAAATCTACCTTAAGATATGTTGCTGGAAATGATGCAAAAGCAATGTATGCACAACGAAATGAAGTAGGCGACGAAGCTTTTAGACAAGGAATTGAAAATGTTTTTTATAAAAAGTAATGGTATGCTTTGTAATTGAGAAATGATTTTGTTAATTGCTGGAGAAACTACTTTTATTTTTTATAACGAAAAGCGAACGAATGGTTCAACATTGTATCGTTTTGCCACTAACAAACAAATTTTGTTGCTGACATTTTCGGTCGTTTGTTTTAGATATTTTACAATCATTTTGGATGAATATAAATTTTCTGATTTTTTAATATCCTCCTCAAAAGTATCTGGAGTTGTAGCGTACAAAGCTCTAGGGATTATAATTTCCTTGTCTCTTGAAAGATTAAGTTTATTATAGTCCATATCGCAAAATAGGTTTTTTGGAAAAATAGATGCTATGTCTACTGATTTGTTCACTATGCAAATTAGTTGATTTGTGCTATTTTGATGCACTAAGTTTAAAAAAATGTGATTATTTAAAAAATGCAACATTTATTATGATTGAACGCGAGTACAACAGTTTCTACCTCATTTCAGAGAAAACAAAGCAGGTACATTTATCACAACTACTTCTATAGGCGACTTGATTACCTTGCCTTTCAACTCCGTTTATCTACTTAATATTACCTTTCGATAAATGAAAATTACCTAGTCAGTTCTCTTTTTAAACAATGGCTTAGTTTTTGAAACCTCTGTTTTAAATTAAAATCAACCATTCTAATCCAGTTAAATTATGAAAAAATATATTTTAGGAATCTCAGTTCTCACCTTTATGTTGTTCAGTTTCAATACTCCAGTCGAGTACTTAACTATAAAAAGCAGTCCAGAGCAACAAGTTAGTAAAGGGAAATTGGTTTACAACAAAGTATGTATGTCATGTCATCAAATGAATGGTGCCGGAATTTCGGGTGCTTTTCCGCCATTAGCAAAGTCTGATTACTTGAACGCAGATGTTAACAGAGCTATCGAACAGATTTTGAATGGTTCGAATGGTCCCATTACAGTCAACGGGAAAAAATATACTACGCCAATGCCAAAACAAGAACTGACAGATCAACAAGTCGCAGATGTTCTTACGTATGTGTATGGGAATTGGGGAAACAACAAATCGGTGGTAACACCAGAAATGGTAAAAAAATTAAGATAAGAACGAAAAAAGTCGCTAACACTTAAATCGTTAGCAATAATTTTGAGTCAAAAGCATTAAAATTAGAAAAAAAATGAAAAAATTTATATTAGCAATTACAACACTTTTACTTTTATCTTGTAATAATTCAGGAAAAAAAACGGATGCATTAGCAAAGGAAGATGAACTTTCGATAAAAGAAGTAGCGTTAGAAAAAAGAGAAAAAGAAGTTTCTGCGAAAGAAAATAAAACTGTAGATCAAAAATATGATGCAGAATTAAATGTAAGTAAAAATGTAATTCATTGTCAAAATGAAAAATTTATAGTTAGAATAGATATAATGAATAATCAAGAGGTAAGATATTCAACTTGGAACAAGCCTAAAAACGAAAGTAACAATCCAGATTTGATTTTGTCAAATGGTGAAATTGAAAAACAAGGTTCAATGGGTGGTTATACATACACTTTTGAAAAGGGAGAATGGAAATATATTGTTGAGGATAAACAAATTGGAGAAAGTAAAGAAGTGACAGGAAGATTCTTGAAATTAGTGCAAAATGAAAAGGTTATGTTGTTTACTAAAATGCAGGATATTAAATAAAAACTATTGTTAAGAGCCGTTGCAGAAGGTTTGGGCGCTTGATTGCATTTAAATATGGGATCGTATCAGTTTCTGGATATCCAAAAAAGTGATATCTTAGACCACAATTTTAGCATTTTGAGTATAATTTTCCCAATCTGAAGGCGTATTGAGATTACCAATTACAGAAGAATCCTGAACAGCAACTACGGTACACTGTTCAGGATTCTTTTTTTTGATTTGAAAATCCAATCTAGAATTTTCGTTTGCTGTATTTAATTGCAACAACGGATTCCAAAACATAGCTGATAACTGAATGGGATGCCCATTTTTTCCTTCGAATTGCGGTTGCACAATCATATTGGTAGTCCTAATTATTTGTTCTAACTCTCCGGTATTCAAAATAGGAACATCAATCGGCTGAATTAAAACAGTTTGATTTTCGGGAATTTGTGCCAAAACGGCTTGTAAAGTCGAAAAAGATCCCTTTTTGGCTGTGGTGTTTACAATAACTTTGACTTTTAAATCATTGTATTTTACAAAACGGTTTTGCGCGTCTTTAAACCAGGGAACTGCGGTAAAATAATTTTCGTGATAATGACCTAGGCCAATATAAACTGTTGTAATAGATGAATTTGCGATTCTATTGAGCTGTTCTAAAATCCAAAACGTTTTATTATACAGCAATAATCCTTTGGGGAAACCCATTCTTTCGGATTTTCCTCCTGCCAACAGTACAAAAGCAGTTTTATTTTCCATAATAAACTTTCAGTAATTCAGAGGCAATGCTGATAGCAATTTCTTTGGGGGTATTTCCCCCCAAGTCTAGTCCAATTGGGCAATGTACTGGCGTAATTCCTTCTGCCATTCCCAATTCTTTTATAAGCATAGCATTGAATCTATTTTTCTTGGTCTTGCTGCCAATCAAACCAATGTATTTTGTTTGGCAAGCCAAAGCCAATGCAGTTATTTCAAAATCCAATTTGTGGTCGTGGGTCATAATTACGGCATAGCAATTATCGCCCCAGCCCACCGTTTGTTTGTATAAGTCAAACGGTTCATTGTGGTATGCTATTGTAGAATCAATGGCAATGGTTTCTTGCCAGTTTTCTCTAGTATCATACAGCTGAATTCCAAAAGGGGTGTCTTTCATAATATCACAAAGAGCAATGCCAATGTGGCCTGCGCCAAACAAATGCAACTGAGGAGATTGATTCATAGGTTCAATTAATAAGGCTACTTTTCCGCCGCAACATTGCTCAAATTCGGGGCCTAAAGTATAACTAAAATATTTTGTTTTGTTCTCTTGTATGGCCGTAACTGCTTCATCAATAATTTGAAATTCCAGTTTTCCGCCTCCTATAGTGCCGTAAAATTCTTTTTGGTTTACGACAATCATCTTTGCACCTAATCTACAAGGTGCTGAACCCAAAATATGAGTTACTGTTACCAAAGCTACCGGAGTATTCTTGGTTTTAAAATCTTGTAATAAGGCAAGCCAATTATTCATTTAAATCTTGTTTGGTATAAAATGTTTTTTTTAAACCATTAAGAAATTAAGATTCAATAAGCCTTAATTCTCTAAATTTCTTAATGGTTTATAATTTCAAAGTCTTAATTTCAATAACTAAGTACTGTTATTTCTTTAAAATTGAAAAATAATACATAGCTAAATAGCTGTAAAATAGCCAATAGTGTTCGGTTTTGCTTAGGTTTTGGACAACTAATTAATAAAAAGGTTTAAGAATCTAAACCAATTCATAATCACTCAGCGGTAAATTGCGGTAGCGTTTACCAGTCAATTTAAAAATAGCATTTACAATAGCAGGAGCAATCACAGGCACACCCGGTTCTCCCACTCCTGTTGGTGGAGCGGTACTTTCTACGATTTCTACTTCAATTTTAGGTGCTTCATTCATTCGAACCATTCGATAATCACCAAAATTACTTTGCTCAATCGCACCGTCTTTGGCGGTTATTTTTCCGTAAAAAGCGAGTGACATACCAAAAATAGCAGCACCTTCCATTTGTGCAATAACTGTATTTTTGTTGACCACTATTCCGCAATCAATCACGGTATTAATTTTGTGAATTTTCACGATACCCTCTACCATAGAAACTTCGACTACAGAGGCTACATAGGACATGAAACTATAATGAACGGCCAAACCTTGCGCGTGCCCTTCTGGAAGAGGCTTGCCCCAACCCGCATTTCCTGCTGCTTTTTTCAATACATTCTTCAATCGAGTAGCACTGAATTTATTGCTTTTATTGTCTTCTGGAGTGCTGTCTTCACCTAGTAATTTTAAATTAAAAGCCAAAGGATCTTGGTTTGCGGCATGTGCCAATTCATCTGTGAAAACATTGATCGAAAATCCGTGCGGAATGTTAATTACAGAGCGCAACCATCCAATTCGCACCATGGCAGGCGCTTGACCTACTTCGATTTGAAAATTTTTAATGTCGAAAGGAACTTCAGAAGCCGAGGTGATTTCCCAACCATTTGGATAATCTGCCGTAGGATCAAAAGTTGATTTGATAGGTGGAAAAGCAAAACGATGCAACCATCCGGTTACATTTCCTTTTTCGTCCAGAGATGCTTTCATATATTGTGCACTTACGGTGTGATAATAACCGTGTTGCGTTTCA
This sequence comes from Flavobacterium gillisiae, assembly GCF_900107635.1. Taxonomy (GTDB): domain Bacteria; phylum Bacteroidota; class Bacteroidia; order Flavobacteriales; family Flavobacteriaceae; genus Flavobacterium; species Flavobacterium gillisiae. Next base: position 96,419 of record NZ_FNRD01000005.1, on the reverse strand, counting down.
TCTTCACGTGTCCAAACTACTTGAACGGGTGCTTTTATGGCTTTGGATATTATAGCTGCTTCAACCACATAATCAGGTTTTGATTTTCGGCCAAAACCACCGCCTAGTAAGGTGACGTTGATGATAACTTTTTCATCGTCAAATCCCAAATAGTTTTTTACTTCTTCATGTGCTGCTTGTGGGTTTTGTGTTGGGCACCATACTTCGCAACTGTTTTCCTTGACCCAAGCCACAGTGTTAGGCACTTCCATGGGTGCGTGTGACAAATGCGGCAATTGGTAGGTACTCTCGATCACTTTCGCGGAAGCGGAAAAAGCGGCTTCTATATTACCTCTGGTTTTACTCACTACACCAGGTTTGTGGACGTTTTCGGTTAACATTTCCATGTATTTAACCGAATCATAACTGCCGTTTTTACCGTTATCCCATTCGATAATCAAAGCTTCTTTTCCTTTGAAAGCTGCCCAAGTATTGGAGGCAACGACGGCAACTCCGCCCAATGCACCAAAAGGAGTCTCGATGCGCTCAATTTCAAAAACAGCTTCGACACCCGGAATTTTCATGGCTTCAGTTTTGTCAAAGGACTTTACCGTTCCAAAAGTTACGGGACATCTTGCAATGGCAGCAAATTTCATATTTGGCAAACGGAAATCGAGTCCAAAAATGGCGCTTCCTGTTACGTATTTTTCGACATCAATACTTTTTAGGTTTTTACCAATGTATTTAAAGTCTTTTGGATCTTTTAGAATAATATCTTTTGGTGCTTCGATTGTTTTGGCTATTTCGACCAAATCTCCGAAGCCTATTTTTTTACCGTTTTTATGTACTATAAAATGATTTTCGGCATGACATTCAGATTCAAGAACCTTCCATTTTTGAGCGGCTGCCGAGATCAAAATCATGCGAGTCGTCGCTCCCATTTTTCGCATGGTTTCGTATAAATAACGTACAGAACGAGACCCATCAGTATTTTGGTCGCCGTATTTTTTATGTCCAATAGCTTGCTCAACGCTCACTCTATTCCAATCGGCTTCCATTTCGTCTGCAATGACAGAGGTTAGAGAGGTTCGAACGCCATTTCCCATTTCAGAACGAGAAGCGATTAAAGTCAAACTACCGTCGGGTTTTAATTCGACAAATAAATTGGGTTGAAAAGCACCAGCCAAAACGGATTCTGTTTCATTGGCAAACAAAGACAAATGAGATCCAATGATCAATGCGCCTGAAGTTAATCCTATATTTTTGATAAATGATCTCCTGCTTATGTTTTGAATATCGCTCATTATTTTTGTTGTTTTTTAAGTTCAACCGTATGATGAATGGCTTTTTTGATGCGTTGGTAGGTTCCGCAACGGCAAATATTTCCACTCATGGCGTCATCGATTTCTTCGTCTGTAGGGTTGCTATTGGAATTTAATAAGGAAGTAGCAGCAATTAATTGACCTGGTTGACAAAATCCGCACTGTGGGACATTAAATTCAATCCATGCTATTTGGAGTAATTGTAAGTTAGGCGTAGCCCCTTCGACCGTGGTTATTTCTTTGCCAACGGCAGCCGAAACTGGTGTCAAACAAGAGTAGGTAACTTCGTCATTGACTAAGATTTTACAAGCACCGCAGGCGCCAACGCCACAGCCATATTTAGTTCCTGTAAGTCCTAACGTATCGCGTAATGCCCATAAGAGAGGCATGTCTGGAGACGCATCTAGATTGTGTTTCTTTTTGTTAACTACTAATGTGATCATACCAAATTCATTTAAATTTTAAGAAAGGTACAATTTAATCCTTTTTTGAATTCTTTTATGAAGGTATTTTACCTTATTTTAAGAGTAATTTATCATAAAGTACTTTTCAAAGATCTTTTTATATAAATAATCACATAACCACAAATTATAACTAATTCATTTGTGATTAAATTTTAAAAGTATTTGTTAAAACTTACTTTCCTTTCTAATCAATTGATTAGTTTTGTCATCTAATTTAGTTTTATGCCTAGAGACAAAAAATATAATGAAGTAGAAGTACTAGAACGTGCGATGGATTTATTCTGGAAAAGCGGATATAATAGCACCTCATTACGAATGTTGTCTAAAGAAATGGGAATCAATCAATTTTCTATAAATGCTAGTTTTGGTAACAAGCAAGCTGTTTTTTTAGAAAGCTTAAAAATGTATAAAACTAAGTTGCACCAGTTATTGAAAACCTTTGAAGACAGTTCAAATGGAATTGAAAATATTAAAAACTTCTTTTACGCATTTGCTGCTTTTACAAATCTTGACAACACCAAAAGAGGTTGTTTAATGGTCAACACTATGTCTGAATTTGGTTTAGAAATGGACGAACAAGTCGGTTCTCTAATTTCCAACTACGAACAACACTTAAGAGCTTTATTTAAAAAGAACCTAGAATTCGCTTCTACAAAAGATACTGAAACTATAAAAAAACAAGTGAACTATCTTGTTTTGGCGATTGGCGGTTTGGGTTTAGCAACTAAAGTACAAGAGCAAAATGTCATCGAGGACTATATAGAAATGACATTTACAAACATATAAGCCTTTTTTTGAATCATAACTAATCAAATGATTAGAAAACAAACATACTAAAATAATAATTGTAATAAAAATGGAAAACGAAATAAACATGCAAATACCTGATCCCGTAATTTTCAATAAAGATAGTAACAACAAAAAGCAAAGACCTTTTATTGTGGATAAAACGGAGTATCCTTTTAGGAGCAATTGGTTCGAAAAAGAGGGAACATCCATGCATTATATAGATGAAGGCGAAGGAATTTCCATTGTATTAACTCACGGAAACCCCGATTGGTCTTTTTTGAATCGAAATATAATCAAAGAACTTTCGGGTGAAGCTAGAATAATCGCTTATGATTTGCCCGGATTTGGATTTTCAGACACTCCCGAGAATTATGGTTTTACACCACAAGAACATGTAGAATGGATTAGTGCGCTACTTTTTGAGCATTTAAAACTAGATAAATTTATCATAGTTGTTCAAGATTGGGGAGGACCAACAGGATTAGCTGTTGCTACCAATAACCCTGACAAAGTTTTGGGAATTGTAATAAGCAATACTTGGGCTTGGAAAGCAGAGGGTAAGATGAAGGATTTTTCTATGTACATGAGAACTCCAGAAATGCAGGCCAAAATTATAGACGAAAACTTTTTTGCAACCACATTAATACAAGGTTCAATTAATGTCAAATCAAGCAGTAATAAAGCGGTTACAGATGCGTACGCGATGGCTTTCCCAACCAAAGAGTCTAGAAAAGGAACCGCTGTTTTTCCAGCACAAATAACCTTGGCAGCTGATTGGTTAGAAGAATTAGAAGGCAAACTAAGCACGCTTCAAGAAAAACCGGTTGAATTTATTTTCGGATTAAAAGATGAAGCAGTAGCTTCTCAAGAAATTCAAGATAAGTGGCATTCGATTTTTCCTGATGCAGCCGTACAATTACTCCCAGATGCGGGTCATTTTACACAAGAAGATAGTCCGGAGAGTTTTGTATTATCTTTAAGAAGAATTCTGAAAAATATATAATTAAATTCAAAATGGCAGCATCAACTGATTATTTAGATTTTATACTGGACCAATTGTCAAATTGGAAAACGGTGCACACAAAACGAATGTTTGGTTGTGTAGGTCTCTATGCCGACGAGTTGATATTCGGGATAGTTTCGAAAGAAGCACTGTATTTTAAAGTTGATGATACCAATAAAGAGCACTATTTAGCGGCAGGTTCTGAAACCCTGAAACTTTTTAAAAACAACAGTGTGGTGGCTTCTTTTTATGAAGTTCCTATCGAAATCCTGGAAAACTCTAGTCAAATTATTCTTTGGGCTGAAGCATCATTACAAATTCAAAAAAATAAAATAAAATAAATTCAAAAAATGAAAAATTCAAACAACATATTTAAAAAATTCGTCCTTATCACAAGTATTTTAAACTTTCCAATTGGTATTATGATGATTGCACAAGCTATTTCCAGCAAAACAGGCGAAGCTTTAATAACCAACTCGATAGCAGGAGCATTTATAATCTTTGCTGGAGCATCACTTATTTGGTCACTACAGGATATAAACACACGAGCGTCCATAATCCTTTGGAATGGTTTAGTACGTTTATTTAACGTGTTTCTAGTATCCTATGCTACAACGGTTGGCGAAGTTCCACAAGCAATGCTATACACTACTGGAATGGATTTAGTATTAGCAATAGTTTTCATAGTGGGAAGCGTACAAGTCACGGGAATTCCGTTTTCAAAATTGATTGTAGGCAAAACAAATTAAAGGAGTGGTTTTTAATGGTGGTACAGAGGAATCTACAAATTCCTTTTACATTTTCAGATGTAACCCTACTGTAGAATACATTTCTTAGAGGTAATAAATTCAATATTAGCTTACGCTAAAAGGTTGTTTTTAGTTAGATACTAAAACTTTCCGTAAATTAAAGTCGCTTTAGGGCGACTTTTTTATATCACAGTAAATGAAGAATTTCGAAAACACAAACAAAGCCGACAAAACCGTTATTAAACCAAAATATATACATTTGAGTTTTCGATTGGGAGTTAATCATTTGTCTCTAAATTTAGGATTCAATTCGATGAATAGGAACGATCCTTTAGATTGATTTGCTTAAAAGTTTTTTGCCGATTATCATTCAAAATAGAAAACAAAACTTAATGCGGGTTCAGGTTAAAACTACAGCCAATTCGAATTAAAGCCCATATTATTGCTGTTGAAAATAAAGTTAAATTAATCCTAATTGATCTAGGTCAATGATATTGGTGGTACGGTAATGTAAATTTGTAGGAATTAAAAATTTATAAAAAATAACATGAGCAAACAGCATTTATTAACACCATATAACAAAAATATTAACCTTAATAACAGAGTTGTCATGGCACCTATGACACGTGGTAGAGCAAATAATGAAGGTAACGTTCCAACAGATGAGCTACATGGCTTGTATTACGAGCAACGTGCATCAGCAGGTTTAATTATTACTGAAGGTTCGCAAGTGTCACGTGATGCTGTAGGTTATATCAACACAGCTGGGATCTACTCAGATGAGCAAGTAGAAGGTTGGAAAAAAGTAACCAAACGTGTACATGATAAAGGCGGGAAAATCTTTATTCAATTGTGGCACGTAGGACGTATGTCTCATCCTGATTTTCATAACGGTGCATTACCATTATCCTCTTCAGCTATAAATCCTAACGATAAATCATTTACCCCAGAAGGGTTTAAGGATACTGTTACACCTAAGGAAATGACCATTGAAGATATTAAAACTACGGTAAAAGATTTTCAACATTCAGCTGCAAATGCAGTAAAAGCCGGTTTTGATGGAGTAGAAATACATTCCTCTAATGGCTATTTGTTTCAGCAGTTCTTTAACGGAACGTCTAATAAAAGAACGGATGAGTATGGTGGAAGTATTGAAAACAAAGCCCGTATATTTTTTGAAGTTTTAGACGCGATTAAAGAAGTCATTCCGCAGGAAAAAATTGGAGCACGTTTTAATCCATCATTAAGTGGTCCATTCGGAACGACTATGGATGAAGACACAATCCCAACATTTGAATACATTATTAAAAAATTAAATGATTATAATTTAGCTTACGTTCATCTTTCTGAACCTTTTACAGATGTTTCAGAAATACCATATGCTGTGACAGAAATCGCTAAATATTTCCGACCTTTATATAACGGAACATTAATGATTAATTCAGCATTTGATCAAGAAAAAGGAAATAAAGTAATTGAAGAAGGTCATGCAGATTTAGTAGCTTACGGTAAGCCATACGTATCTAATCCGGATTTAGTAGAGCGTTTTGAAAACAATTTGGATTTAGCAGAGTGGGATCAAAGTACATTTTACGCAGGAGGAGCAGAAGGGTACACAGATTATCCAAAAGCTTCTAAATAAATAACAATACAGAAATTATAAGTAATTTAAAAATCACATAATAATGGCAACTACAATAGTAAAAGCATATGGTGCAACAGCATCAACAGAAGATTTAAAACCTTTAAACATCGAAAGAAGAGCAGTAGGAACAGACGACGTAAAAATTGATATTACTTATTGCGGTGTATGTCATAGTGACATACATACAGCAAGAAACGAATGGAATGGATCAACGTATCCAGTAGTCCCTGGACACGAGATTATTGGTCGAGTAGTAGAAGTTGGAAATGGTGTAAAAAGTCATAAAGTAGGTGATTTAGTAGGGGTAGGTTGTTTAGTAGATTCTTGCCAAACGTGTTCATCTTGTGCGCAAGATTTAGAACAATTTTGCGAAAATGGAGCAACATTTACTTATAATAGCCCTGATAAACATATTGAAGGCAAACAAACTTACGGCGGTTATTCAACATCAGTAGTTGTTGATGAAAAATTTGTACTACGTATTCCAGAAAATTTAGACGAAGCAGCAACTGCACCGCTATTATGCGCAGGAGTTACTACATGGTCGCCATTAAGTCACTGGAAAGTTAAAAAAGGAGATAAAGTAGGAGTGATCGGTTTAGGAGGATTAGGTCATATGGGAGTTAAATTTGCTAATGCTTTAGGTGCGCACGTTGTTATGATTACGACATCACCTGAAAAAGGAAAAGACGCTAAACGTTTAGGTGCTCATGAAGTTTTAGTGTCGAAAGATCAAGAAGACATGAAAAAACACCAAGGTAGTTTCGATTTCATTTTAAACACAATTCCTGTAGGTCATGAAATGGATCCGTATTTAGGATTACTTAAAATTGATGCAACAATGGTTTTAGTTGGTGCGGTAGAACCTTTAAAACCATTTCATGGAGGAAATATCATTATGGGACGTAAGCGTATTGCTGGATCTTTAATTGGAGGTATTAAAGAAACACAAGAGATGTTAGATTTCTGTGGCGAACATAATATTACTAGTGATATTGAGCTTATCAATATGCAAGATATTAATACAGCTTATGAACGTGTTACAAGCAATGATGTTAAATATAGATTTGTAATTGATATGAAATCGCTTAAATAAGACCAATCTTTTTATATCGCATAAAAAAACAGCATCTAAAGTCAATTTAAATGCTGTTTTTTTTTCGAATATGTAACAGAACTAAGCGTACTACAAATTTTAGAGACATAAGATTTCATCAAAATCTTAATTTATGAGTTCCAAAGTGTAATAGCTATGGGACTTTTTTAGTTTAAACAACAATAAGTAAAAGCAACAGTCAGCCCCTTTTTATACCTAAAAATAGTGGTTTGTAGAAAGACTAAAAAAACAGTAATCGAATGAGGGTATTTCTGGATTTAATATATAAGGTGCAAAAAGCATTTTCAAACAAAACTTGCTACCGAAGACGTCTTCAAAATTGCATCTAATAATAGAGTCGGAGCGTTACGATAAAAAAATATATTACTACTTATTTGTGACGTTAGATACTTATTTACTTACATAATGCACAATAATAGCTGTCTTTTCTAATTACAGAAAAGCAAGGGAACAACCGTTTGATTAAAAGCATTTTACAGATAAAAAGCGTGTAGGATATTTAATTTTATAACAACTAAAATTACATTTAACTTCATATTTGTAGGATTTTATAGTATATTATTCGTATATTGAGAAATATAAATCTAGTACTTTTCTAGTTTGTTGTAATTTTTTTTAAAAAAACCAATCCTCTTTTTAATTCAAAATTAAACTTTATTTGTGGTTAAAAAAGCAAGTAAAAGATGTTTTAAAAAAGGAGTAAATTCACTATTTTTCATGTTAAAGTTAAATTTATCAGAATACGATACCAAAGGGTATTATGACGAAATGTTTGATGAAAATAATAACGTTCGGCCCAATTATAAGTTATTTTTAGAACGGCTCCAAAAAGTGAGTCATAAGAAGCTACAAAGCCTTCAACATGCTACTGATAGAGCCCAACTATCATTAGGAATGACCTTTAATGTGTATGACGACAATCAAGGTGTAGAGCGAATTCTTCATTTAGATATTATTCCTAGAATAATTGATAATACAGAATGGACGCACTTAGAAAAAGGCTTACAGCAACGTATTAGAGCACTAAATTTGTTTATACAGGATATTTATAACGACCAAAAAGTCATCAAAGATAAAATTATCCCAAAAGAATTGATTTTATCTAGTGCTTCTTATTTAAAACAATTACAAGGATTTACACCTCCAAAAGACATTTGGTGTCACATTACAGGTTCTGATTTAATTAAAGGTGGTGATGGACAATATTATGTGCTTGAAGACAATCTAAGATGTCCTTCGGGAGTTTCTTACATGCTAGAAAACAGAGAAATTCTGAAAAGAACATTTCCTGAACTATTCAAAAAGCTAGGAGTAAAGCCTGTATATAATTACACACACATTTTAAGAGATACTTTAGAATCACTTACTGATGTTGAAAAACCTAACGTTGTTGTATTAACACCAGGTATTTTTAATTCGGCCTATTTTGAGCATTCTTATTTAGCGCAACAAATGGGTGCGGAGTTAGTAGAAGGTAAAGATTTAATTGTAAAAGACGATGTCGTATTTATGATAACCACCGCTGGTTTACAACGTGTGGATGTTATTTATCGTCGTGTGGATGATGAATTTATTGACCCACTAGCATTTAATAAAAATTCGGTATTAGGAACTCCTGGATTATTTAAAGCCTATCTAAAAGGAAACGTAGTCCTAGTTAATGCACCTGGAACGGGGGTTGTAGATGATAAAGCCGTTTATGCTTATATACCTCGAATCATCAAATATTACTTAGGTGAAGAGATGATTATACCAAATGTACAAACCTATATTTGCGATGAAGAAGCCGATCGTAAATATGTTATTGAAAATATTCATAATTTAGTGGTGAAACAAACAGATGCTTCGGGTGGTTATGGAATGCTTATAGGTCCAAAATCTACTAAAAAAGAGCAACAAGAATTTATTGCTAAAATAAAACACAATCCAAGAAACTACATTGCTCAACCGATGATTAACCTTTCCAGAGTACCAACTTTGACTGAGGACACGATTGAAGGACGTCATGTAGATTTAAGACCCTATGCGTTATATGGACAAGATAGTATAAAAATTATTCCAGGAGCATTAACACGTGTGGCGCTAAAAAAAGGATCAATCGTAGTCAATTCTTCCCAAGGTGGAGGAAGTAAAGATACTTGGATATTAAACAATTAAAATTAAAAAAATTATGCTTGGAAGAGTAGCAAACACAATATATTGGATGAATAGGTATTTAGAACGTGCAGAGAATTATGCTCGTTTTATGGATGTTAACTTTAATTTATCATTGGAATTACCACCTAATGAAATACAACAATGGCAACCACTTGTAGTTATTACAGGAGATTGGGAATTGTATCAATCGCTTAATTCGAAAGTAGAAAAAACGAAAGTCATCTACTTTCTAGCTTTTGAAGAACGAAATCCAAACTCAATTTACAATTGTATTTTAAATGCACGAGAAAATGCACGTGCCGTAAGAACCGAAATCACAAAAGAAGTGTGGGAGCAAATCAATGCCCTTTATTTTTTAGTGAAAGACGGTCAAGAAAAAAAACAATGTTTAGATGTAAATATTAGAGACTTTTTTACCCAAATAAAAAACGGATGCCAATTAGTTTACGGGATGTATGATTCTACCATATCTAGAAATGAAGGTTGGAATTTTGGTAAATTGGGACAAGTTTTAGAACGTGCAGATAAAACATCAAGAGTGCTAGACGCTAAATACCATCTTTTATTAGACTCACCAAAGGAAGTTGGATCGTCGTTAGATTTAATACAATGGGCAGCCCTTTTAAAATCGGTAAGTGCTTATGATATGTATAGAAAAAAATACGGAAAGCTATCGCCTTCCTGTATTGCAGAGTTTTTGATTCTAGATAGAGAATTTCCTAGATCTATATTAGCTTGTCTACTAATTGCTGAGCAATCTCTTATTACGTTGTCTGGTAGTTCTGTTGGCTTTAGTAATGACGCACAAAAACAATTAGGCGCCTTAAGATCGCAATTAGAATATATTGATATTAATGACATTATAGATAAAGGTATGCATGAGTATCTGGATGAGATCCAAGGAAAATTAAATAAAATATCTTCAGCTATTTACAACTCTTTCTTTGTGATACAAACTGATTACTCAGAAGTAAAATAGCGTAACTAGCTGTTTAGTTTTTAAAACAGTCAGTTCGAGTATATTTTGTGGAATGAAATGAAAAGAAAATACCTGTCTGCCACGGGCAGGTATCGAGAACTAATCTTTAAAATTAATTGTACCAAGGTGTTAAAATACTAAAAATTTAGAATCAACCAATGAAATTTAAGATTACTCATAACACCGACTATTTATTTAATTCAGAAGTATTTCTAGAGCCTCATTATTTGAGATTCCGACCAAGACAAACAGCGTATGTCGATGTAACGGATTATTCGATAACGATTCTTTCAGAACCAACAGGGCATAGGGTAGTACAAGATGAAGAAAATAATGTAGTCGATTTTTGTTGGTTTGAAGGAATGACAAACCAATTAACAATTACGTCAACAAGCATTCTGGAAACAAAGGCCTTTAACCCTTTTGATTTCCTCATTTATCCGCTACACTTTAATCAACTACCATTACAATATGATGAATTACAGAAAAAATTACTTTTTTCTACATTAGAAGGCCAACTCATCTCACAAGAATTACTGGATTACGGAACAGCCATTCTAAAAGCTTCTAATTTTAATACGATTTCGTTTCTAACAAATCTGACTAAACAATTACATGACGATTTTAGTGTTGAATATAGAGAAGTAGGATCGCCATTACAACCAGACGAAACTTTTACTATAAAAAGAGGATCTTGCCGAGATTTGTCGTGGATGCAAATAAACCTATTAAGACAGTTTGGAATTGCGGCTCGTTTTGTAAGTGGTTACTATTATTTTGATATGCTCGAGCCCGCTTATGAATTGCATGCCTGGGTGGAGGTTTTTTTACCAGGAATTGGTTGGCTAGGTTTAGATCCAAGTCACGGTATTTTTACAGGAAATACTCATTTCCCGATTGCATCCAGTGCGCACTTCGAAAATACAATGCCAGTCTCTGGAGGTATTCGAGGAAGCGCTACTTCTAAGTTAATAACCCAACTTTCAATAGAAAAATATAAGTAAACCATTATGGGCTGAAAGTTCATACATTTGCAGTTCCGGACTAAAGGTCTACAAGATTAAAAATTAACCTCGAATTTCACAAATTAGCACAAATTAATTAGTGCAAATCTGTGAAATTCGTCGTGAAAAATAGTTACACAAGCTAAAGCGATATGCACTAAATTACAAAGCTTTAGCTATAAATACATCAAGATTAAATTTATGAAAATATTTCAATGTGGGCATTGTGCCCAATCCATATTTTTTGAAAGTTACAAATGTGACAATTGTGGTCATTTATCCGGTTTTAGAGATGAAGATCGCAAAATGCTTACTTTCGATCCTCTTGGCGACACCTTAATTTCTGATCGAGAACAAATCGAATACAAATATTGCAAAAACAAAGAATATGACGTTTGTAATTGGTTAGTAGAGAAGGATTCTCCAGAGGAATTTTGTCAAGCTTGTCAGTTAAACCGAACGATACCGAATCTTTCTGATGAAGAAAATTTTGAAAAATGGCAACATCTTGAAGTTGCAAAACACCGTTTGATTTATCAACTTCAGAAAATTGGTTTAGATTTAGAAAGTAAATTAGGTAAGGAAGAAGGCTTTTGTTTTGACTTTGTCGTGCAAAAACATGATCCAAAGCTTATGACAGGCCATGCAAATGGCGTAATTACTATTCTATTAAAAGAAGCGGATTCTGTCCTTAGAGAAAAAATGCGCAAGCAAATGTTAGAACCTTATCGCACATTGATTGGGCATCTTAGGCATGAGGTAGGACACTATTTCTGGGATCGATTGATATATACCAACAAGAAAGCGTTAAAAGAATACCGAGCAATTTTTGGAAATGAAAGAGTAAACTACGGCGATTCCTTGCAAGAATACTATAAGAAAGGAGCTCCTGAAAATTGGCAAGAGTCATTTATTAGTAGGTATGCTACCTCACATTCTTGGGAAGATTGGGCGGAAACCTGGGCACATTATCTGCATATTATGGATATGCTAGAAACAGCCTACTTTTTTGGTTTGAATGTAAAACCAATTGATAAGGCGAACACGCTACAGGCTAGCGTTTCTTTCGATCCTTATACTGAAAAAGATTTTGATGTTATCATCGAAACTTGTGTTCCTTTATCATTTGCTGTCAATAGTATGAATAGAGCGATGGGGGTTCCTGACGTTTATCCATTTATTATTACACCAAATATGGTAAAAAAAATGAAATTCATTCACAAATTATTATTACCAAAAAGAGCTTAAAAGACCTACAAAAGAAGTTATATAACGGTTATTGTTACTAAATGAATAAAGAAAATGAAGCTGTCGAATCAATTATAGTTCAGGATTTTAACGGCAATCCAATCGATCTACTTAAAAAGTACGAAGGCAAAGCTATTTTGGCAATAATCTATAACAATAAATGTTTGGGATGCACTGGACGTGCAATTCCTTTGGCATATGAATTACAAAAGGAAAATGAAGCTGTACAAGTAGTAGGTATTCATACCAACTTTACTAATGCAAAAGTTACCGAAAGCGAAATCAAGAGTATTTTTACAATTGACGAACTTCCTTTTCCTATTTTTCTGGATGAAGACCATTCAGTTTATGACCAATTTGATTCAGCAGGAACGCCACAGTGGATTTTAATTACTAAAGATGGAATTTTATCGCGCTCCATATTTGGCTCTCAAGAAGGCGCACAAAATCGTCTGTTTTATGCGCTTCAGCAGTTAGATTAGAAATAACCTCAAGAAATAGCGGAGTTTGCACTGAAATAAAGATTTTAAAAAAAACATGAGATAATGAATCTACTACTAAAAGCCTGTTGAGGCTTTTAGCGTAGGTTGATAGGAGGTAAGCATAACATATGTTTAGAATTTAGCAGTCTTCACAAGGCTACTTTCAGATACTTTTGCCATTTCGTACCTTAATTGCTTTATAGTAAGAGTACTACCGTCATGGCTCCAACCAGGTGCGCCAAAAACATACATAAACTTGTGATACCAATTATTTGACTTTTTCATGTCATCCCAAATATTTTTGTATTCGTGAGTTAAAATAACAAACAAATTATAAGAATCTGGAGGTATAGAAACCCCGTATTCTATAGCGATGGAATCGTCTAGTTCTTTCCAAGTTCCAAAAACTCTATCAAAAATATTGAGGAAGCCACCATGGTTTTTGTCCATGTATTCAATATTTCGTGCGTGGTGCACTTGATGCATGGTGTGCGTATTGATGAACTTTTCTATAAACCCCATCTTTTTTATATACTGTGTATGTAGTTGGAATTGCCATATGGCTTCAATACCCATGCAAACAACAAGCATTTCTGGTGGGAAACCAATGATTACAATCCAAACATAAAAAAATGGTTTGTAAAAAATAGTAAACCAACCGTTGCGGACAGCCGTTCCTAAATTAAAATTATCTGAAGAATGATGTACGATATGTGCTGCCCATAAAAAGCGGACCATATGATTTTGTCGATGGAACCAGTAATAAGAAAAATCATCCAAGAGCATACAAAACAGCCAAATGTACCAAGCATATCCAAAAGATTCCCAGCCCATAATATTAGTGCGAACACCATCTACTATAGGATTGAAGAGGTCATAGCCAAAATTAAAAACAAATATTACTGCTACTGTTTTTATAAGTGCGCCAACCACTGCAGATCCAATTCCAAGTGATAAACTTGATAATAAGTCTTTCCATTTATATAATTGTTTGTCATCAAAAGCTTTGCTGTAGGTAAGCTCTATTGCGATAAAGCCTAAAAAACAAGGAACTCCATAAACTAAGGGGTTCGTAAAATCCATTAAGTAGTAGTTTTAAATAAGAATTTGTGTAACGTTAATTACGTTCTAAGTTGTATTTTGGGCAATATACTTTATTTTACTGCAAATCCGGCATTGTAGTAAAACCTTTAACCTTTATAATTCGTTATAATTCGTTATAATTTTTAATGAGTTGGTAGTAAAACCACTATGACAAAATTTTAAATGACAGTTACAAATTAATAAACATGAAGTTTCTTTAGAATCGCGTATTTGAAATTTTATTGACCAATTACACGAATATCGCATAGAAATTGAAAGCTTCGTCGAAATAGAGCTATCAAATATATGTAAAGAGCCTGAATTACTGGTTGCAAGGACTATTACATATTTGCACTATAATTTATAGTATGGATAATCAAACAACATTGTATATACTTAGTCTTTAGCACTTTAAATATACGCAAATAAAACAGGGTTTAATCTAACTCTTTAATGCACATTTGCTATGTTAAAAAAAGACTCCAAAACTAACAAAATTCTATCAAATTACAAAAAGTACCTTTATCAATGTGATAAAATAAGATATTCTGAAAAACCTCCAAACTTATCTACTTTACAGAGAACGATTAGACCTTTTTGCAGAACTACTTTGTTAAACAATTCCATTCTATCATTTCATCTAAAAGGATTGAACACAACGGTGTCAATAATGGTAATAGCAAAAGAATATGATGCTTATTACTTTTTAATAAAAAGTAATGAAAAACGAAGTTTTGAATACACAATATCGTGCCTCTCATTAAAAGAATTGATGTACAAAATTAATTATAAATATAATTTGCTGCATCCATTACTATAAAAAATATTTTAAAGGATTTAACTTATACAATTCCTTTCTTAAAACACAATATTTGTTTTACTGTTTATTATTAATTCTTGTTAGTAATTTTAAGTATAGTAGAACTATAATTTCTAATATCCACAATATGCCAAAAAGCTGGAAATAACTTTGCTGGTGCAAACCATAGCAAAAAGTTATTCTGGCTTTTTTGGTACGAATGAATGAGTAGCCGTTAGGTAAAACGGCGATCAACTCACTTTAGGAACACTTTTTCATAGGTAAAATCTTATTTTCGTATAAATCTATATATTCAAAACCAACCTTAAATTTATCCTAAATCTTAACTTTTTATTATGCGATTATAAAACTAAAATAGAATTTATATCAGAATTTTAAAGCACTACAAGCAACTAATTTCCTTAATATTAATTCTCCTATTTTATTATTAAAAATCCTATATTTGATATGTAGAACTAATTCTCATACTAATGCAGGTTCGAGTAGATACAATTATACCATGACTATAAAAGAAGCAATTTTAAGAAGTTTAGAAGATATCGTTAATTTAACTAATTATAATGAGGTGACAAACCACATAATAACTAAAAACTATTATGATTTTAAAGAAGCTAAAACACCAAATGCAACAATTTCAGCTTTACTTGGTGATTTTATTCGGCTTGGTGATTCGAGAGTAAAAAGAATCAAAAAAACTGGTGCTTATTGGTATTATCTTACTAAAAATGAAGATAATATTGGTCTTGAAACTTTAAATGAAGATATTGTTTCAGTTGAGAAACCTATTAAAAAGACTAAAAATACATTATCATATAATGAAAGAGATTTGCATAAACTTTTAAGTAGTTACTTAAAAAGCACAAGCGTATACTCAAAAACAATCTTTCATGAAGAATCAAAAAACGGGATTGATAGTAACCAAATCTGGACACATCCTGATATGGTGGGGATTAAATTTTTAAAACTTCAAACTAAAGAAAGTCAAAATTTTGTAAATGCGATAAATAGAGTAGATACATTCAAATTGAGTTCTTATGAATTAAAGAAAGAAATAAATAGTGATAGTGAATTAAAAAAGGCTTTTTTTCAAGCTGTTTCAAATTCAAGCTGGGCAAATTATGGATATCTAGTAGCATTTGAATTTAGTGATAACCTTACTGATGAAATTGAAAGACTCAATCAAGCATTTGGAATTGGCGTAATCAAGCTTAATGCTAATCCATATCTAAGTAAAGTTTTATTTCAAGCAAAGTATCGAGATTTAGATTTTAAAACAATTGACAAACTTTGTAATATGAATCCAAATTTTAAAAATTTTATAGTTCAAATAGAAAAGTTGATGACCGCAAATGAAAAATATAGTATAGGTGCGGAGAAAGAACTTGATGAATTTTGCGATTTTTATTTTATGAATGACACTGATTTTGAAAAATATTGTACTGAAAAGAACATTCCAATAGATAGTTAAGAAAGTACATAATATATTTATGAAATTATTAAGTGATTTAAGTATTGATTATCAGTATATTAACTTTGTATTGTAATATTTAATTGCGTTTGTTTTCTACAATAAATTAACTTTATTATATTTGAGTACACAAACAAAAACGCTCTGCTTTTATTTAATGTTTCAATTGTCATCCTTTGCACTATAATTTATATTATGTAAAATAGAAATTATAAGCAATCTCTGACTCTCTTTGAAGTATCTGAAGTAAAAGTGTTTTCTAACGGTACTATCACTATTATAAAAGAAGAATACCAGCTAATTAATAAATCCAAGATTTAACATTAAATATGCAAGTATATAATTAATAATTTTATTAATTTTACCCAAAGAAACTATCACAAAATTATGAACACGATTGTAGAACGGATTGCCGATTTTTTAAAGGAATACTCGCCATTTGATCATTTGACATTTCAAGAGTTATCTGAAATTGCGGCTAATATTCGTGTGGTAAATTTGCAAAAAAACAAAACATTGTTTCAGTATAACGATGTATTACACGATAGTTTTTACGTCGTGGCTTCTGGAGTAATTCACTTATCTGTTATAGCGGATGCTGAAGAAACGATTTTAAATAAATGCCACGCCGGTGCCATTTTTGGATTACGTCCTTTTTTCGCAAAAAATAATTATAGAATGACAGCAAAAGCACGTGAAGAAACAGTAGTTTATGCCATTCCTATTGCGGTTTTCAGACCATTTGTAGCAAATAACACCGAAGTTTTAAATTACTTATTGGAGAATTTTGCAACGAATACACCAAGTTCCACAGATAACGAAAATTCACGAGGTAGTCAGATTTCAGACACCTTATTTTATACAGACAAACAGTCTGAAATGCAATATTTCCAAACTTTATCATACAATAACACACCGCTAATAACTACTGCTAGTAGCACGGTCAGCGAAGTGGCTCAGCTTATGGCTGAAATGAGACTAAATAGCGCCGTAGTTTGTGAAGCTACTCTTCCTATCGGAATTGTTACTGATATGGATATGTCGTCTAAAATTGCTACAGGCCGATTTCCAATCACGGTTTCAGTAGATAAAATTATGTCATCCCCAGTTATAACAGTGCTCGAAAATGTTTCGCTAGCTGAAGCACAATTACTGATGTTGAAAAATAATGTGACTCATTTGTGCGTAACAGCAGATGGTACGAATAAATCGAACGTTAAAGGAGTTGTTTCAGAACACGATTTAATTGTGGCACAAGCCAGTAATCCTGGTGTTTTGATTAAAGAAATTAAACGTTCCCAAACTTCTAACGAATTAAAACAAATTCGAGTACGACTAACCGATCTTATTCAAACTTCAATTTATAAAAACATTCCTCTTACACATATTTCTAATATTACCTCTGAGATCAATTTTGCTCTTTTAAAACGTGCCATCGAACTCTCTATTCTTGAAATGGGCTCCCCTCCTGCTCGTTTTGCTTGGTTAAGTATTGGTAGTCAAGGAAGGAAAGAACAGCTGTTACTTACAGATCAAGATAGTATTTTAGTCTTTGAAGATGTGGCTACAGAAAAGTACAGAGAGGTGAAAGATTATTTTCTTAATTTAGGAAAGAAAACTACTTTGACACTTGAAAAAATAGGATATGAATTATGCCCTAACGGACATATGGCAAGTAATATGTTATGGTGTAAATCACTGACAGACTGGATAAAACAGTACGACAACTGGATGAATACTCCAGGCGAAAACAGCAATAATTTGAGTAGTATATTCTTTGATTACGAACTTGTTTTTGGAGAACAGAAAATTGAAGATGCAATAAGTAACGTCGTTTTTAAAAATGCCAATAACAATACTTTGTTCTTTGATTTTTTAGGAAATGATGCTTTAAGAAAAAATTCGCCTTTAAGCTTTTTCAAAAAACTCATTCTAGAAGAAACTGGTCCCAATAAAGATAAATTCGATATTAAGACGCGTGCTCTAATGCCTCTTATAGATGGCGCCCGCTTATTTACGCTTAGTCATGGTATTAAAGGCATAAATAATACCTATACTCGTTTTAAACAATTGGCGATTAACGATCCAAAATATTCCGAAATATATCTCAATTGTGCTGAAGCTTTCTTAACTTTATCAAAACTAAGAACAGTAGAAGGCTTAAAAAATGAAGATTCCGGTCAATTTATAAATTTGGAGGAATTATCAAAAATAGATAAAGAAAAGCTGAAAAATGCGCTTGCTCCAATGAGAGAATTGGAAGAATTAATTAAAAATAAGTTTCAACTGACTCAATTTTCCTAGTTATGTTAGAATGGATAAAAAATATCAATAAAGAACTTCCAGAATTCTGGAAAACATACCTTGCTAAATTCGATAAAAAATCGAATCGCTATGTTGTGATTTCTACTGAAACTACAGGCATGAATCCGGAGAAAGATGTAATCTTGTCTATCGGTGCGTTTGCTGTTGTAGATGACAGCATATTTATAGGAGACAGTTTCGAAGTTATCTTATTGCAATATAAATACTTACATGATAATAGACTTTCAAATGAGTTTATTATCGAAAGCAAGATGAATAAACTAGCTGAACCGGAAGCAATAAAAGCCTTTATTGAGTTTATCGGAAATTCTATCTTAGTGGGACATCATGTTGATTTTGACGTCGAAATGATCAACGCTGCTTTAGAAAAATTAGAGTGCGGCCGATTGAAAAATGAAGCCTTGGATATTGATATGATGCATCGCAAACTAAACGATATTACTGATAAGCAATTCTCATTGAACGAACTATCCGAAATTTATAAAGTACCAAACACCGAGAGAAATTCGTCAACTGAAGACGCTTACAAAACGGCTTTGCTATTTCTAAAATTAAAGTCGAGATTAGGTATTAAATAAGCATAATCGGTTAAAATTTATAATGTAGTTTGGCAGATGAAAATTCATTTAGCTATAAACTTGTGAAAGATTAAACCGTGTACATTCTATTATTTTAATCCAATCAATGCCCTATAACGACCATGATGGCTTAATGATACAGGTTTTAGAGAATTAGTTTTCTCCTCAGCCAAAAACGGAATTCCTTTCTTTTTCACCATCGTTATTTCCGTTCCCAGCTCCAACACCATCTCAAAATCAATTTTATCAGTTACTGCAACAGTATGAATTTTATCCTTTACTATTTCAGTTTTGGTATAATAGGTATAGCCATTACATAACACGGAGCCGCTATTTGTATTTTCATAAACACATACTAAATTCAACGGAAAGTAGCCACGCACTCCCGTTGCTCTATTGTAGATTTTGTATGCTGCTTCCTTCCTGCTCCAGAGATTCCAAACCATTATATCTGGATCTTCAGCAGTTGCAATCAGTAGCTGCTCGTTTTGAGTAAATATTTTATCCAAATATCCCGGTCGTTTCCAATTGCTTTCTTTTCGCGCTAAAGCCAAATCTACAATGTCGTTTCCAATCACCTTTTTTTCGCTAATTTAGTTTCTATTATTTCCAATGTTGACTTAACATCAATCATTTTTTCCATCGACTCATTATCGATATGGATTTTAAAATGGTCTTCGACATCTAAAATGATATCTACCAAATTAGCCGAATTAATATTCAAATCCGTGATAAAATCGGTGTCTTCCGTGAAATTTTCAAAAGCTTCTTCATTATTAATGTAGGGCTTTACGATATTTCTTAATTGTAATAAAGTCTCTTCTTTGTTCATGTTTAATTTTTTAAACGGTATATTTTTTTAAAATGAGGCAGCCGTTAACATCGCCAAAACCAAAACTGGCTTTTGCTATTATATTTAATTCTTTTTCAATCAATTTTCGCGGAATTCTTAATACATCAATTATACTTTCAATTTCAGGGTTCAAGTCTTCACAATTAATATTGGGAAAAATAAATCCCTGATGCAATTGCAATACTGCAGCAACGCTTTCTACACTCCCAGCCGCTGACAGACAATGACCCACCATCGATTTTAATGAGTTAATATAGGGGAAATCAATGCCTCTTCTCCCTAAAGCTTCACTCCAATTCTCTATTTCTAAACTGTCTTTAGTCGTAGCAGTCAGATGACCGTTGATGGTATCAATATCATCCGCATGAATACCGGCATGAGCGATAGCATCTTTGATACACTTTTGAACGGCAATTGGATTTGGAGCTGTCATTGTTCCCAGGCCGCGCTGTCCGCCTGAATTGACATTTCCACCTAAAACTTCAGCATAAATTCGTACGCCACGTGCAAGTGCTGTTTCGAGATCTTCCAGCACGAAAGCTCCCGCGCCACTTCCCGGTACAAATCCCGATGCGCTAGTACTCATAGGTCTAGAACCTTGCTCTGGGCTTTCATTGTGTTTAAAAGTACAAACGCGCAAGGCATCAAAGCCACCCCAAATATAAGGGCCGCTGTCACTGGTACTTCCAGCCAGCATTCGGTTAGCTTGTCCAGACTTGATTCGTTCATAAGCCATCAAAATACTTTCGGCACCAGTGGTACAGGCAGAAGAATTAGTACTTACCTGATTTCCTAAACCTAATTTCCCGCCTAGATAAGCACTAACACCGCTATTCATTGTTTGTGCTACCGCTGTACTACCCAGTCTACGGGTTTGTAATTCGTCAATCTTATAAATGCTTTCGCGAAATTTATCGATACCCGAGGTTCCTGTTCCAAAAATGGTTCCACTATCCCAATCCGGTTCCTCACTGTTTAAAATGGGTAAATCAGCATCCTTCCAAGCATCCATTCCTGCTATTACACCATATAGAATACCAGTGGAGTTAAAATTTCGCAGTTCTAATTCCGTGAAATAATTCAATGACAGTTCCTCCGAAATTTCCGGTTTCCCTGAAATCTGACATGAGAATTGTAGGCGCTCCAAATCTGGGTCTTTCCGAATACCGGAAATCCCATTTTTAATCGCATGGGTAAAGGCATCAAGCCCCACTCCATTTGGAGCCACTACACCAAGTCCTGTTATTACTACTCTCCTACTCATCGTATTCTTTTTTAGATCATTAAAATTGTATCAAAACATAGCGATACATTTTGGATTAGCTATTAATTTTTTTAATTGAAAATTAGAAAAAGCTAAAATCCCTCGCAGAGCCCCAACTGAAAAATTAAAAAAAAACTAGACTACCATACCTGCAATTTCTCCAGTACATACAACAACACTGTTCTCATTTTTCATACTTACTTTGCATTTTAGCTTACCAAATCTGAAGTATATTTTTTCTGAAAAAACTGTCACTTTTTCATTAGGAAATACAGGCTTAATAAATTCCATATTAACTGATGTTAAGGCTATTGAAGTGTTTTTATTAAAGTTATTATCTAATATAAATATACCAAGACATACTAATCCAATCTGAGCCATAGTCTCTGTTAAGATCACGCCGGGTGTCACCGGGTTATGTTCAAAATGACCTTTATAAAAGTCTAAGTTTTCATCGAAAGTAAAACTCCCTTCCACTCCATTCTCATCAATATGAATGATTTCATCAACAAATAAAAACGGTTTCGAATACGGTAATTTTGATATAATTTCTTGACTTTTTATCATTTTTGTATCTTCTGTGACTAAAACTGCAACAATACTCGTTGTGCTGAAAATCCGGGACCAAAACTCAACATTAATCCTTTATCTCCTTTTGGAGGTCTATTGTCCATGAATCGCTCCAAAACATACAAAACGGTTGCGCTTGACATATTACCATACAAACGCAAAACTTCTTTTGTGTCATCAATATTTTTTCCCAAATCTGAAAATAGGGCTTCGACTGTTTGAACTATTTTTTTTCCACCCGGATGAAATATTAAATGATCCATGTCATCAATTTTCAGATTGTTTTTTTTCAAAAAAGGATGGATAATTGCCGGAAAATGGGACGCAATCGTATTTGGCACTTCAATGTCCAAAATCATTTGTAAACCGGTATTAGTGAGCTTAAAACCCATCATGTGTTCATTTTCATAAAAATGATACATCTCTTCTGCAAGAATTTCGGGTCCCTCATCGTCTTCGTGGGACGAAAGTAAAACGCAGGCAGCTCCATCACCAAAAATGGCTGCACTTACAATATTTGCCATCGAAAAATCATTCAGCTGAAATGTCGCCGTTGGACTTTCTACTGCAATTACTGCTGCACGTTTGCCCGGATTAGACTGCAGGAAATTTTTAGCATAAATAATACCTGAAATTCCCGCGGCACATCCCATCTCCGTTACGGGAAGACGTACAATATCCTGACGTAATTTCAGCTTATTAATTAAATATGCATCTAATGAAGGAATCATAATACCCGTACAACTCACCGTGATGATATAATCTAAATCTTCTGGCTTCCAACCCGATTTCAACAAAGCTTTTTCCAATACCTTTTCTCCTAAATCAATAACTTCACGAACGTAAATATCATTTCTCTCTTCAAATGATGTTTTTGTAAAAACTTCGATAGGATCCATGATGGAATAGCGTTTATCCACTGCCGCACCCTCAAATATCTTTTTCACCTTTCTGATGAAGCGCTCATCTTGTCCCACGAGCCATGCATCCAGAAACGGAATAATCTCTTCGGTGGTTCTGGAATATTTTGGTAGCTGTTTTGTAACTGTATTTATTTTTACACTCATATCTTTGAAATTATCCATTGGTATCTAAAAGCCCACTTCCATTGGATTTTATATTTTTTAATACTTAAATTCTTCGAAAAACGAAGCAAATCTTCTTTTTTAAATCCTCTTAATATTGAAACCAAACCATCTTCCCTCGACATATCATTCAATCGAAAAACAAAACACAAGGATTGAAATAATCGGTAAGCAATAGCACTTCGATGCAAATCATTAATAACGACTCCAAGTCTGGAATTTTCATAAAATGATGTCGTTATTTCGATAATTTCATCCTCCTTGAAATGATGTAAAGTCAATGTGCATAACACGATATCGTATTTCAGTTCTTTAAACGGTTTATCAAATATGTCTTCACAGCGGTACGCTATATTTGGATACTGTTTTGATAGATTAATAGCATGATTTACAGTGAAACTATTTGCATCAACCCCTATAAGGTTAAATTTTAAATTATGTTGTAAACCGTACTCGGCAAGCGTTCTCAACATATCTCCATTTCCACAACCTACATCAACAATAATGATTTCAGTTGTTTTGGAATTATTGGCAATCAACTCCTTCACACCAAGTAAAGTTAACTTGTTTCCGCCCAATAGCTGATTTATTTTAGCGATTTTATCTAACGCATCTCTTAATTCATCACCTTCGAGCTGAAAGTCATCCATTATTTCGGATGCATTTGTTCTATAGGTTGTATTTATAGCCATTTATATTGGTTTACCATGCGTTTTCTTTATTATTATAGATAACATAAAAGGAAAAATAATTAAAATTTTTAAGACCGCTTGCGCTATTTTTTCATGTTCTAATAGCTTTCCCAAAAGTCGACCTGCTCGCAATCTTTTTTTGAAATTTTTATTCCAATCGTTTAAATAATTATTTTCTAAAGTAGCTCTATTTATTTTGTTTTCTAGAAAATCGATTATATTTTCTGACGCCATTTTCGCGCTGTGAATAGCCATTGCCATTCCATTGCCGCACAAAGGATGAATTAATCCAGCGGTGTCACCTATCATTATTATATGATTTTCTACACATTTCTTTTCTTCGAAAGACACTTGACTAATCGTCAAAGGCTTTTCGAACTGAATTTCAGCATTTTTAAAAATTTTTTCTAAATTGGGATTCTCACGAACTACATTTAATTGATAATCTTCGATAGACTTGTACTGTTTAAATGTTTCGTAATTAGCTAGATAACAGATGTTCACTAAATTGTTTTCTATTTTAGAAACGCCACAATAGCCTCCTTTAAAATGATGTAGTCCAACATGATCCTCCGGGAAATCTAGTTTGTAATGTGCCTTAACACCAAGCCAATGTGATTGTCTCTGAATAAAGTTACGTTTTAATTTAATATCTAGATTTGATCTTTTCCCAAAAGCCCCAAGTACAATTGAAGTATAATAGGTATTCTCATTTGTAGTGACTGTAAACTTACCATCTAAAAATTCAACATCAGAAACAGTGTCTTGAACAATTACACAACCAATATTTTTTGCTTCATTATATAAATACTGATCTAATTCATATCTACTTATTCCAAATCCACCCAAAGGCAAAGCTGTGTTAATACATTTTCCAGAAACTAATGAAAAGGAAAGTTTATCAATGTGTTTAGGGTGCAGCGAATTAATGTCTAGACCAAGCGATTTTAAATAAGGTAAAACTTCGTTGGAAATATATTCGCCACAAACTTTGTGTTTAGGAAATTCATTTTTTTCGATTACTAAAACATTGTAATTATTATTTTTAAGATGGATAGCAGCAATAAGTCCTGCCAAACCGCCACCAATAATAACTATAGAATTTTGTATCATATGTCGTAAATTTAATAATTTAGTTCAACAAATTCTTTCAAAATTCTCTAAAATTTTACATAATTTTTGTAATAAAAATTTAAAGCACTAGCTTTGTTTTGTCTATGGATACAATCAACAGTAAGAAATCATTATTATTTATACCTTTAACTCTACTAGTAGTTTATTTTTGTGCTGGAATTTTCTTTAGTCCTGCTCTAGTTATTTATATTAAGCCATTTATTATTCCAACTTTTATAATTTATGTGGTAAATAATAATTTCAAGAAACTTTCTTTAAATTATTATTTATACGTTATTTACTTTTATATAAATGAGCTTTTACTTTTGTTTTGGGAAGATTCAGTACAATTGTATAGAACTGCATTAATAGCATCTTTTTTTTGTTATTTAGCATTAGCGAATTTAGGATATAATTCAATTAAAACTAAAAAACTTTACACTGTACCAAAAGGAATTTCACTTTTTATGTTTGCTATTAATTGTTTCCTTTTAGTAGCAATCTTATATGTTTTAATAGCTGCTGCTGGTGATAGTTACCTTAATGTTATTATGATTTTTAATGCCATAGCTGCTTTATTTCTTGGCGTTACAGCCGTTCTATATTTGGCAAAATTTACCAATAGAAAAGCGTACTATTACTTTTTTGGTGCTTTTGCCTTAATTTTTAACGATATTTTTGCCGCTATTGTCACTTATTATATCGACCACGTACTTTTGAACACCTTTGATCGAGTATTGCATTTTACTTCGTTTTATCTAATTTATCTGTTTATTATAACTGATAAAAAAAAGGTTGAAAATCTTTTGACAGATTCTCAACCTTAACTTTCTTATAATTTATTATCTTTTATTTCGTCCACAATCTCCGGATTCAGTAAAGTAGAAGTATCTCCAAAATTAGAAAAGTCACCTTCTGCAATTTTCCTCAGAATTCTACGCATAATTTTACCTGAACGGGTTTTAGGCAAACCGGAAACAAACTGTATCTTGTCCAGCTTGGCTATCGGTCCAACGTGATCAGAAATACTTTGATTGATCTCTTTAAACAGGTTTTCTTTGTTTCTGATTTCCCCTGTTTCTTTCAAAATTACATAACCATAAAGAGCGTTTCCTTTTATATCATGAGGAAAGCCAACAATTGCACTTTCAGCAACTGCAGGATGTTCATTTATAGCATCCTCGATTGGAGCTGTACCTAGATTATGCCCTGAAACAATAACAATATCGTCAACACGCCCTGTTATTCTATAATAGCCTACTTCATCACGTAAAGCACCATCTCCAGTAAAATAAGTCCCTGGAAAGGCCGAGAAATAAGTGTCTTTATATCTTTGATGGTTACCCCAAATTGTCCTTGCAATCCCAGGCCATGGGAATTTAATACATAAGTTGCCTACTACTTGGTTCCCTTCTATTTCATTACCAGTATCATCCATCAATACCGCCTGAACTCCCGGTAGCGGCAATGTGGCATAAGTTGGTTTCGTTGGTGTAACAAATGCAATTGGAGCAATCATAATTCCACCAGTTTCTGTTTGCCACCAAGTATCCACTACAGGGCATTTTTTCTGTCCCACATGGTCATTATACCAGTGCCATGCTTCTTCATTAATAGGTTCTCCAACAGATCCAATTACTTTTAAAGTATTTAAATGATGCTTTTGAACATAATCAACATTTTCTTTAGCCAAGGCACGAATAGCCGTTGGTGCAGTATAGAATTGGGTGATTTTATGTTTTTCGATAATTTCCCAAAAACGACTAAAATCGGGATAAGAAGGAACTCCTTCAAAAATTACTGTTGTCGCTCCATTCAATAATGGACCGTATAAAGAATAAGAATGCCCAGTAATCCAACCGATATCTGCAGTACACCAAAAGATATCGTTTTCTTCGTAATTGAAGACATTTTTAAAAGTATAAGCAGTATAAACCATATAACCTGCAGTAGTGTGTACCATTCCTTTTGGTTTTCCTGTCGAACCAGAAGTATACAGAATAAACAAAGGATCTTCAGAATCCATTATTTCAGCGACACTATTGTCTGAAGCTTCGTCTAATAAAGGTTGCAACCAGATATCTCTACCTTCCTTCATTATAACTGGAGTGCTGGTTCTTTTTACAACCAATACCTTTTCTACCGATGGGCATTTTTCTAAGGCTTCGTCAATTATTTCTTTTAACTCGATTGTTTTATTACCACGGTAGCCACCATCTGAAGTAATTACCATTTTACATTCACTATCTAATATTCTGGTAGCTACTGCAGAAGCTGAAAATCCAGCGAAAACTACGGAATGAATAGCGCCAATTCTAGCACAGGCTAAAATTGAAACTGCTAATTCCGGAATCATTGGTAAATAAATACAAACTCGATCTCCTTTAGTAATCCCTTTTTCACGTAATACATTTGCCATTTTGCAAACGCGTTGATGCAATTCGTTATAAGAAATATGCAAAGCTTCCTCACTTGGCTCATTTGGCTCAAAAATGATTGCTGTTTTATCTCCTCTTTTATTAAGATGTCTGTCTATACAATTCTTTGCTATGTTTACTTTCGCTTCTGTGAACCATTTTATTTCAGCTTCAGCCATATCAAATTCAACAACTTTATCCCACTGTTGATACCAAGTAAAATTCTCTTCGGCAATTTTACCCCAAAATTTTCGGGGTTCACGGACAGATTTGTTATAATGTTTGAAGTATTGTTCGAAGTTTTGAATCTTATAGTAGCTCATGCTTATTTATTTTTTATAAAAGTATTAAAATTCTATGTATTCCTAAAACAAATAAATTTATAAATTCCCTCCATTATTTAGAAACTCGATAATAATACAACAGCTTATGTAAGTATTCCTTAAAAACTAGGTGTTTTTGTACAAAATGATAGAACGCAAAAAAGACGAAGTAGAAATTCTACCCCGTCATTTTTTAATTAACAATATTCATAACAATTAATTTAGCATCTAAAAAAACGAATAAAACGTTTTGTTAATAACAAAAATACGCCTCAACCATAATACTGATGCCATAACCTTGTTTGCACTAAATTTTCGAATTGAAAATCCATACAAATTATAATCTTTAAATTATAAGGAACCACTTCACTTAACTTTAAAACTCAGTCGAAGTTAAGTGAATGTAATAAGCTTCCATATCTCTACCATTGTTTAAATACCTTGTAACTAACTCAAAATATAGATCGACATGTGATACAGTGCAAATTCCAGCACACCCTCATGTGTGGCAATTCCTCTTTTTTTATAATTATCCTATTTTTTTCATAGCTGTCATAGATTCTCTCAACCATTCCCCTGTCTCTTCAATTGGGTGTTGACGAATACTTTTATTAACAGCAATCAACACAGCGTTATCAATAGCATTTGTTGTCGAAAAAGATTTTCCTATAACATTAGTATCAATAGTTTTCATAAAGTCCGTCAATAACGGCTTACAAGCGTGATCAAATAAATAACAACCATATTCTGCAGTATCAGAAATAATTCTATTCATTTCATATAATTTTTTTCTAGCTACTGTATTGGCAATTAAAGGCAATTCATGAAGCGACTCATAGTATGCTGACTCTTCAATAATTCCTGTTTCAGTCATTGTTTCAAAAGCCAATTCCACACCTGCTTTTACCATAGCAATCATTAATACTCCGTTATCAAAGTATTCTTGCTCAGAAATAGCTGCTGTAGTAGGAGCCGTTTTCTCAAAATTAGTTTCGGCAGTCGCTGCTCTCCAAGTCAATAAGTTAACGTCATCATTATCCCAGTCAATCATCATGTTTTTTGAAAATTCACCTGAAATGATATCGTCCATATGTTTTTGAAATAAAGGACGCATAATGTCTTTTAACTCATCAGCTAAACGATAAGCTTCTACTTTTGAAGGATTATTCAAACGATCCATCATATTAGTAATTCCACCGTGTTTCAAAGCTTCTGTTACTGTTTCCCAACCGTATTGAATTAATTTTGAAGCATAAGCTGGTTCAATTCCTTTTTCGACCATTTTATCAAAACATAAAATAGATCCTGTTTGTAGCATTCCACAAAGAATTGTTTGCTCTCCCATTAAATCCGATTTTACTTCGGCAACAAAAGAAGAATTTAAAACTCCTGCTTTATGACCTCCTGTAGCAACAGCATAAGCTTTTGCTTGAGCAAAACCAACATTCTCAGGATCATTTTCAGGATGTACAGCAATTAAGGTAGGTACACCAAAACCTCTTTTATACTCTTCACGTACTTCAGAACCTGGACATTTTGGAGCACACATAATAACAGTAATATCTTTACGAATTTGCATTCCTTCTTCTACAATATTAAAACCGTGAGAATAAGCTAATGTCGAACCTTTCTTCATCAAGGGCATAATTGCAGTAACTACCGCAGTATGTTGTTTATCAGGCGTAAGGTTACAAACCAAATCAGCCGTAGGGATTAAGTCTTCATAGGTTCCCACAGTAAAACCATTATCAGCAGCATTCATAAAAGAAGCTCTCTTTTGTGCAATTGCCTCAGCTCTTAGCGCATAAGAAATATCTAAACCTGAATCTCTCATGTTTAAACCTTGATTTAATCCTTGTGCTCCACAACCAACAATAACTACTTTTTTTCCTTTTAAAGCTGTTATACCATCAGCAAATTCTGATTGGTCCATGAATTCGCAAACGCCTAATTGTTCTAATTGTAATCTAAGTGGTAATGAATTGAAATAATTTGCCATTGTCTAATTTTTATTTATTTTTTAGTTCTTCTAATAGTGTTGATATTTCCATTTTTTCTTTGGAAACTGATATTCTTCCTGAACGTACAAACTGCATGATTCCGAAAGGTTTTAATTTATTGTATAGTTCCTCAATATCTGAACGTCTTCCTGATTTCGAAATCACAAAAAAGTCTCTAGACACGGTTACTATTTCTGAATTACTTTCTTTTATTATATTTTGAATTTGCTTTTCGTCGAATAATAATCCTGATTCTATTTTGAATAAGGCATTTTCCAAGAAAATAGTTTCTTCATCAATATGATAAAAAGCTTTTATAACCTCAATTTGTTTTTCTATTTGGCCTACAATATTTTGCACCCATTTTTCTGTCGTATGCACAACAATCACAAATCTAGAAACATTTTCTATCTCTGATTCTGAGACATTTAAACTTAGTATGTTGATGTGACGCTTTAAGAATATACCTGATATTCTATTTAATAGACCAACGTTATTTTCTGAATAAACAGAAATGGTGAATGTTTGATTTTCCATAATATTAACTTAATCTGATATCAGAAACAGAAGCTCCTGTTGGAATCATAGGGAATACATTATTTTCTTTTTCTACCATAACCTCAAGGAAATAAGATTCTTTTGAAGCCATCATTTCAGCGACAGCAGCATCTAAATCTTCTCTTTTGGTTACTTTTTTTGCTTTAATATAGTAGCCTTCTGCAATGGCGACAAAATTAGGATTGGTCATCTCAGTCGAAGCATAACGCTTGTCAAAAAACAATTGCTGCCATTGACGTACCATTCCTAAAAATTCATTGTTTAGAATTACAATTTTTACAGGGACTTTCGTCTGAAAAATAGTTCCTAACTCTTGAATAGTCATCTGAAATCCTCCATCACCTATAATAGCAACTACTTCTCTGTCTGGCATCCCCATCTTAGCACCAATAGCTGCAGGTAATGCGAAGCCCATCGTTCCTAATCCTCCCGAAGTAACATTACTTTTTGTCGAATTGAATTTAGAATAACGACAAGTAAACATTTGGTGTTGCCCTACATCCGAAACCATAATAGCATCACCTTTAGAATGCTTATTAATCATTTCGATTGTTTCACCCATAGAAATTCCTTCCTTCTTAGGTTTCAACTCCTCATTTATTACTGCTTCTAATTCAATTTCATATAATTCTTTGAACTTATTGTGCCAAGATTCATGTGTATTTTTTTCGATTAAAGGCAATAGCGCCGCCAATCCTTCTTTTACATCACCTAAAACAGCCACTTCCGTTTTTACATTTTTATCAATTTCAGCAGGGTCAATATCAAAGTGAATTACTTTGGCTTGTTTTGCATACGTTTCTAAATTTCCTGTTACACGGTCATCAAAACGCATTCCCAGTGCTATTAAAACATCGCATTCATTTGTTAAAATATTAGGTGCATAATTCCCATGCATTCCTAACATTCCTACATTTAAAGGATGCTCTGTAGGTAATGCAGAAAGTCCTAAAATTGTCCAAGCAGCAGGAATTCCTGATTTTTCAACAAATGCTTTCAATAACTCTTCAGCTTGACCAAGAATAATCCCTTGACCAAAAACAATAAATGGTTTCTTCGCCTTGTTGATTAATTCCGCAGCTTCTTTTACCTTTTCTAGGTTCAATTTTGGAACAGCCACATAACTTCTAATTCCTGTACACTTTTTATAACTGAATTCGAATTCATCAAATTGTGCATTTTTAGTAATATCTACTAAAACGGGTCCTGGACGTCCTGATCTGGCAATATAGAAAGCCTTTGCCATGATTTCTGGAATCTCAGAAGCTTCGGTAATTTGGTAATTCCATTTAGTTACTGGAGTTGAAATCCCAATAATATCTGTTTCCTGAAAGGCATCAGAACCCAATAAATGCTTCCCAACCTGACCTGTGATACAAACCATAGGAGTGGAATCAATCTGCGCATCTGCAATTCCTGTAACCAAGTTTGTAGCTCCTGGACCAGAAGTTGCTATTGCGACACCAACTTTTCCTGTAGCTCTTGCGAACCCTTGCGCTGCATGTGTAGCGCCTTGCTCGTGGCGTACTAAAACATGGTGCAATTGATCTTTAAATTTATATAATTCATCGTAAACTGGCATGATTGCTCCACCTGGATAACCGTAAACCAAATCTACTCCTTCTTCTAATAAGCATCTAATAACGGCTTCAGCGCCTGATATTTTATTTGTTCCCATCGGTATTTATTTATTCGCTTAAGCGTAAAGGCTCTAGGCTTTATTTGTCAGTAACACAACCTGTTGAGGCACTTGAAACTGATCTTATATATTTTAGTAACACTCCTTTTTTGATACTTGATTCGGGTTGTACCCAATTTGCTTTTCTTGCTGCAAACTCTTCGTCAGAAATTTTCAGATTAATAGTGTTTTTGACCGCATCAATAGTGATAATATCTCCATTTTTGACTAATGCAATTCCACCACCATCAAAAGCCTCCGGCGTAACGTGACCAACAACAAAGCCATGTGAACCACCAGAAAATCTACCGTCAGTAATTAAAGCAACACTTTTTCCAAGTCCAGCACCCATAATAGCTGATGTAGGTTTAAGCATTTCCGGCATTCCTGGCCCACCTTTAGGTCCACAGTACCTAATGACGACCACATTACCTGGTTTTACTTCACCACCACGAACTCCAGTTATTACATCATGTTCGTTTTCATAAACAATAGCGTCACCTTCGAAATATTCTCCTTCGTTACCACTAATTTTTGCAACACATCCTTCTTCAGCAAGATTTCCGTATAGAATTTGGATGTTTCCTGTTGCTTTTAATGCTTTCTGAATTTCATGTATTACTTCTTGACCGTCGTTTAAATCTGGAACAACAGCTAAGTTCTCAGCTAATGTTTTTCCGGTAACAGTTAAACAGTCTCCATGCAATAGTCCTTGTTTTAATAAATATTTCATTACCGCAGGAACTCCACCAGCTTCATGAAGATCTTCCATAAGGTATTTACCACTTGGTTTCAAATCAGCAAGCAATGGTGTTTTATCACTAATGTCTTGAAAATCTTTAAGAGTAATTTCGATGTCAACAGCATGTGCCATAGCGATTAGATGCATTACCGCATTGGTAGAACCACCTAAAACAGCTACCATCGTAATTGCATTTTCAAAAGCTTTTCGTGTCATGATATCTCTTGGTTTGATATCTTTTTCTAACAAGATTCTGATTGCTTTTCCGGCATCGATACATTCTTGTTTTTTCTCTTCGCTTAATGCAGGATTAGAAGAACTATAAGGTAAACTCATTCCCAAAGCTTCGATAGCCGAAGACATCGTATTTGCCGTGTACATACCTCCGCAAGCTCCTGCACCTGGACAAGCATTTTGAATCACTCCTTTGAAATCCTCAGGAGCAATCGTGTTGTTGAATTTTTTTCCTAATGCTTCAAATGCAGAAACAATATTTAATGATTCTCCTTTCCATTTACCAGAATGAATTGAACCTCCGTAAACCATAATCGATGGGCGATTCACTCTCCCCATCGCAATTACAGATCCAGGCATATTTTTATCACATCCCGGAACAGCGATTAAACCATCATACCATTGTGCGCCCATTACTGTTTCGATAGAATCAGCAATAACATCTCTAGACACTAAAGAAAAACGCATTCCGTCAGTTCCATTAGAAATACCGTCACTTACACCGATTGTATTGAAAATAAGTCCTACTAAATCCTCTTTCCAAACTCCTTTTTTAATTTCTTTAGCTAAACCATTAAGGTGCATATTACAAGTATTACCCTCGTAACCCATGCTCACAATTCCTACTTGTGCTTTCTTTAAATCTTCTTCAGTTAAACCAATTCCGTACAACATGGCTTGTGCTGCAGGTTGCGTTTCATCTTGAGTTATGGTCTTGCTATATTTATTTAATTCCATTTATAGTGTTGTATCTGTATTTTTTTATTTAATTCGAAAAATTAAAAAGTATAATATATTTCCTTTTTTTAAACAATAGTTGACTGTCCGATAGTGACATTACTACTATTAAAGTACATCAAGTCATCTTTGCTCAAAATAAAATTAGAGATAAACTCCCCGATTTCATTTGTTCCATATTTAGAATCTGGATTCAAATCAGTAGTTACCACTCCGTATCCAATTGCAATTTCTACTCCGTCATATATTTTTTTAGCTTCTTCATGAAGTCCAAAATGCTCTAATAACATAGCAGCAGACAAGATACAGGCAACTGGGTTTGCTATATTTTTCCCTTTAGCTTGTGGATAAGACCCATGTATTGGTTCAAATAAAGCATTGGTAGTTCCTAATGATGCTGATGCCAATAACCCGATAGAACCTGTTATTACACTAGCTTCATCCGATAATATATCTCCAAATAAATTTTCTGTCAAAATAACATCAAACTGTCTTGGATTAAGAATAATTTGCATGGCTGCATTATCTACAAACAAGAAGTCTAAAGCTACTTCTGGGTAACTTTCGCTAACCGTTTTTACCACTCTTCTCCATAAACGAGAAGTTTCAAGGACATTAGCTTTATCAACCATTGTTACTTTTTTTCTTCTGTTTTGTGCCGATTGGAAAGCCAAATGAGCAATTCTTGTAATTTCTTCTTCTGAGTATTCACATAAGTCAGAAGCTACAGTTCCTGATTCGTTTAATTTTTTCTCTCCAAAATAAGAACCACCTGTCAATTCTCTAAAAATAGTAAAGTCAGCACCTTCAATTATTTCCTTTTTCAAAGGAGAAGCGTCTAATAATGCTGCATATGGTTTTATTGGTCGAATGTTTGCAAAAAGACCTAATTCCTTTCTTAATCTTAACAATCCTTGCTCTGGACGAACTTTTGCATCTGGATTGTTATCGTATTTTGGATCACCGATAGCGCCAAACAACACTGCATCTGTATTAAGACACAAGTTTAGTGTTTGTTCAGGAAGTGCGCTTCCCGTTTTATCTATAGCAACAGCGCCAATAAGTGCGTCTTCAAAAACAAATTCATGGTCGTATATAACTCCAATTGCATATAATGCTTTTTTTGCTTGTAAGATCACCTCAGGACCTATACCATCTCCTGATAATACTGCTATTTTTAAATTCATGGCTTTCGGTTATTAATTTCTTATTAAATCACTTTCTATTTTACAAGCTTCGATAATCTGATGTATATCGTCATCAACGACTTCTTTTTTAACATCTGCAAATCTCAAAAACTCTATGTATACTCTATCTAATTGTACTTTTGTAAGTTCGTACCCTACTTTTTTGGCTCTGTAAGCTAATGCAGCTCTACCACTTCTAGCTGTAAGAACAATTGAAGATTCATTAACACCTACATCTAAAGGATCCATGATTTCATAGGTTGCTCTATTTTTAATAACACCATCCTGATGAATTCCTGAACTGTGTGCAAAAGCATTGGCTCCTACTATAGCTTTGTTAGGTTGTACTATCATTCCCATACTTTCAGAAACCAAACGACTCATTTCATTCAATTGTTTGGTATCAATATCAGTATATAAATTTAAATAAGGATGTTGCTTGAAAATCATTACCACTTCTTCAAGTGCTGTATTTCCGGCTCTTTCCCCTATTCCATTTATCGTACATTCAATTTGTCTGGCTCCGTTTACCGCACCTGCAATAGAATTGGCTGTTGCCATTCCTAGATCATTATGACAATGGCAAGAAAGAATAACGTTTTCAATACCTTTTACGTTTTCACGTAAATATTTAATTTTTGCACCGTATTCTTCTGGTAAACAATATCCTGTCGTATCCGGTATGTTTAGTACCGTTGCTCCTGATTTTATTGCTTCTTCACAGACTCGTGCTAAAAAATCATTATCAGTTCTTCCGGCATCTTCAGCATAAAACTCCACATCTTCCACATAGGATTTAGCATGAGCCACTGCAAACTTTGCTCTAACAATAATATCTTCTCTTGTCGTATTTAATTTATGAACGATATGTGATTCAGAAGTACCTATTCCTGTATGAATACGTGGTCTTTTAGCATATTTTAAAGCAGCTGCCGCAACATCTATATCATTTTTTACTGCTCTGGTTAACCCACAAACAGTAGCATTTTTCACAATTTTACTAATTTCAGAAACGGACAAAAAATCTCCGGGACTAGAAACAGGAAATCCAGCTTCAATTATATCAACACCCATTTCATCCAATCGATTTGCTATAACGAGTTTTTGTTTGGTATCTAATTTGCATCCGGGAACCTGTTCTCCATCTCTTAAAGTAGTATCAAATATTTGGACTTTCTCTCTATTCATTTTCATTTATTTAATGTAATTTCACATCTCGATAACAAAGTTATATTTCATTACAGTAAAATAAAATTCAATTTAATGAAATATACTGTTTATAAAGACAGTAAAAACTTTGTAAACTATTGATTTACATATAATTAAGCTCCTATATTATACAATGGCTAACCATCAAAAAGATTTTTTATTCGTACTAATAAAATCCTTATCTAAATCAGAAAAAAGACAATTTAAGATTTTTGCAAGCCGACTTGAGACTAGTTCGAATACAAAATTTATCGAACTGTTCAATATTTTAGACAAATCAGAAGTCTATGATGAAAAACTTATATTGAAAAATGGGATCATAAAAAAAGTACAACTATCCAACTTGAAATCGTATTTATACAAACAGATTTTAGTTAGTATTCGATTGAATATTCCAAGTCAAAACATTCGATATCAGCTAAGAGAACAAATTGACTTTGCCAGTATTCTATATAACAAAGGCTTGTACAAACAGAGTTTGAAGCTATTGGATAAAACAAAAATCCAAGCATTAGAAAACGATGAAAAGTACATGGCTTTTGAAATTGTCGAATTTGAAAAATTAATCGAGTCCCAATACATCACACGAAGTATTCAAGGACGAGCAGACGAATTAGTAATTCAAGCCAAGGAATTAAACTATAAAAACACCATTTCCAGTAAGTTATCAAACTTATCTCTACAGCTTTATGGCATCATGCTAAAAACAGGTTACGTAAAAAGCGATGAAGACCAACAGTATATTGACTCCTATTTCCACAAGCATATCGCTAAATTTGATGAAAGCAAATTTGGGTTTCGTGAAAAGTATTGGTTTTATAATGCGAATCTATGGCATAGTTTTTTGGTTCAGGATTTTTTAGGGAGTTACAAATACGCGTACAAATGGGTGACTCTGTTTTATGACAATCCTAATATGATCTATTTGAATCCGGTATTCTTCCTCAAAGGAAATCACTATTTACTGGAATCCTTATTCATGTTGAAGTACAAATCTAAATTTAAAAAATACCTTTTAAAACTAGAAGAGACGATACAAGACCCTCGTTTTCCGGTGAATGACAATATTGCTTCCTTGTCTTTTCTTTATTTATATAACAATAAATTAAATTACCACATACTGGAAGGTACTTTTGAAGAAAGTGAATACCTGATTCCTGAAGTGCTCGACAAGATTAAGTTGCATAGTGAGCATCTTGATGAACATCACGAAATGATGTTTTATTATAAAATAGCCTGTATTTATTTTGGTACCGAAAAGTATGCCGAATCCATATACTATTTAGAGAAAATCATCAATAATAAGAACCTCACGATGCGTGAAGATCTGATGTGTTTTGCGCGACTCCTTTATTTAATAGAGCATTACGAAATGGGAAAAGATTTTAATTTAGAATCCCAATTAAAAAGTACATACAAGTTCTTATTGAAAATGAATGATATGCATGAAGTGCAAAAAGAAATCATTCGATTCATGAAAAACTTGAATTCATTTTATCCAAGTGACATCAAGAAGGAGTTCATAAAAATGAGAGAGCGATTTATTGAATTGGAAAAAAACACTTATGAAAAAAGAGCTTTCCTTTATTTAGATATCATCTCGTGGCTAGAAAGTAAAATTGAAAACAGAAAAATTGCTGATATAATTAGAGAAAAAGCAAAACTGAATAACCGCTAGTAAATTAAGTAGACTACCGTCGATTTATAGTATAAAAAAAGTCCGCCTAAAATTAGATTTTAGACGGACTCTTTGTTTATAAGCATTATTTGAATTCTTTTCTTGCTCTAATTATGTCATCAAAAGAGCAACATTTTACAAACTCTTGTTCTCCATCGATTACGATGGGTAAAAAGATGAATTCCACTTCAGATAAATCTTCTTTTAAATAAAATGCGATATCATCTAATTTATAAAACCATTCTTTATCAAATTGCATTTTATTTATAGTGGCATCTTTCAGTATTAATTTTTCATTTAAAGGCTTCATTTTTGAAATCAATTTTTAGATTCTAATTTTTTTCAAAATTACACTATCAAGGTATAGTTCACAAATAATAATAAAACGAGGTTTTCTAATCATTTGTAATAACGCAACAATCTACTTTCAAAATTTACACTTCGACTTTTTACTATTCATTTAATTACTATTTTTATAGAAATAATAAAATTAAAAAAGATGAACGGATTTTTCAAGACAATAATTGCCGGTTACGGAGCAAAAAAAATGGGTTGTGGTTGCGTAGGAACAGTCATTATGTTCATAATTATCTATTACATACTAGGTTATTTTTAGAATTCAAAAAATAACAGAATGCGGTATTTGATTTACTTTTTTCTCTCTTTCAGCATTAATTCCTTAATGTATTTTACTGGAGCACTGCCGTAGCTCAAGAATTTCTCATGGAATTGTTTTAAGTTAAACTTAGTAGTTTCTTCTTTTTTAAGCATTTCCCTAAAATCATAAATTTCAGTGTAGCCCGTAAAATATGAACACAGTTGAACCTGAGACAAATTAACACGATTCCACTTCCCTTCTGCTTCGGCTTGCTGCTGAAAAGCTTCCGTAACTAACAAATTCATGGCTTCTTCCTTTGTCATGTTCTTAGTATGCACACTATAATCTAAAATAGCATTACAAGTAGTTCTTAGATTCCATTTATAATACATCAACCACATTTCAGCTGAGTTTTTGTATCCACTTTCCAACATCATTCTTTCGGTATATACCGCCCAACCTTCTACCATCGCTCCATTCCCGAAAATTGCTTTAATCAAACTTGGTGATTGATTGCTGTATACTAATTGAGTATAATGTCCCGGTATTGCCTCATGTATATTTAGTATTTGTAAAATATAATCATTGTACTCCCTTAAGTAGCTCTCTGATTTTTCTGCACTCCACCCTGACATGCTTCCTACATTATAATAGGTGTTGGCATTTTTATCATAAGGTCCAGGCGCCGAAATAGATGCTCCAGCAACCCCAGCCATGTAATCCGGCTCTTTACGTACAACCAAAGGTTTTGAAGGATCGATATAAAGTAAATCTTTAGCTTTTACATACGCCACAAGTTCAGGTATTTGTTTCTCTATCTCTGATTGAAATTTAGCAGGTGTAGTATGTTGCAGAGAAATCTTATCTATAACCATTTTAATCAGTTGCAACTTATCAGCTGGCTTAGGTGTTGATTTCATATATTTTGGCCACAAAGAATCGGCCAATGCAAACATCTTTCCATGCAATTCCTTTTTATGATTTACTGCCTTTTTAAAAATAGTGTCGGCAGTAAAACTAGACTGAATATCCAAATCAAATTTTTCAGTGTACAATTTTGCACCTAATCTAAAAGAGCGCGGCGTTTTATTATCTAAATCCTTTAACCAATTAGTGTAAACAACAATGGCATGTACCGCTGTTTTAGCTTTTTCCCTAATCTCTTTTTTCTCCGTATCAGACAATTTACTTTTGCCTAAAGCGGAAATCAAATCTTTCTCAAAAACAGATATGCCTCCTAAATTCTGAGAAATCGCAAGGGCTGTATGCTCTAGCGTTGGATTTTTTATATTTACTTTTGCTGCTTCATAATAAGCCGGAATCGCAT
Organism: Flavobacterium gillisiae; assembly: GCF_900107635.1. Taxonomy (GTDB): domain Bacteria; phylum Bacteroidota; class Bacteroidia; order Flavobacteriales; family Flavobacteriaceae; genus Flavobacterium; species Flavobacterium gillisiae. The sequence continues at coordinate 56,941 of NZ_FNRD01000005.1, read as the reverse complement.
CCATTTTAATACTAAAACTATGCAGACGGACTTCTAAATCATCATATTTTCCATTTAATATTTCTGCAAAAGCACCACTTACATTATATTCTGCAGGATTCCATTCGTACGATTTTAATTTATCAATAGAAAAAATGGAACTTTTTAATTGATTTTGTATCATGTAAAAATCAATGATATTATTGTCCGAAAGATTTTTCAAAGGGTATTTTTGAAGAGAATCTAGTTGGGCATGAGCAAAATCTAATTGTCTTTTTATATAGGTCGAGTCCGAAACCACCAAAACACTATCCAACTTATGATATCCTTGATTAGCAGCCCAATCTGGATACAATTCCCAAAGAGAAGTAACAAAACTTTCTTTATACTTCTCGAAGTTCTTATTGGAATCTATTGGATCTGCCGTTTCCTCTTTTTTCTGACATGAAAACAGTAAAACTAGGAACAGAATGGAGACAATATTTTTTTTCATTGGTTGTTTTTAAGATTTTAAAGATAAAAAAAAATGCTGTTCAATGAACAGCATTTTAAAATCTATATTTAATAGGCTAAAAGAGCCAATAAATCCTTTTCAAATCGACCTTTCGGCAAATATTGATCTTCTAGTGCTTTTGTAAATGGAATAGGCGTATCTAAACTGGCAACTCTTTTTACAGGAGCATCCAGATGTCTAAAGCATTCCTCCATAATCATCGCCGATATATCGCTGGCAATACCTCCAAACATACTGTCTTCCTGATAAATAATCACTTTACCTGTTTTTTTAACAGAAGCAAAAATAGCTTCAGTATCTAAAGGTTGCAACGTTCTTAAATCTAATAAATCAGCTGAAATTGTTGGGTTTTTATCTAAAGTTTCTAATGCCCAATGTACGGCAGCTCCAAATGCGATTATCGTAACCTCGTTTCCTTCTTTTAATAAAGCGGCTTTGCCTAATGGTAAGGTATAATAGTCTTTTGGGACTTCTTGATACACGCTACGGTACAATTGTTTGTGTTCAAAAAACAGCACAGGATTCGGATCATTAATAGAAGCATTTAGTAAACCTTTAGCATCATAAGGAAAAGCAGGATACACTACCTTTAAACCAGGTGTTTTAGTAAACCAAGCTTCATTGGTCTGTGAATGAAAAGGCCCCGCTTGCGTTCCACCACCGCAAGGCATACGAACCACAACATCAGCATTTTCTAACCAACGGTAATGTGACTTAGCCAATAAATTGACAATCGGATTGAATCCTGTCGAAACAAAATCAGCAAACTGCATTTCTACAATCGCTTTGTATCCGTTGATGGACAATCCCATTCCCGCAGATACTACGGCACTCTCACAAATTGGTGTATTGATTACTCTTTCTTTTCCAAACTGTGCTACAAATCCATCGGTAATTTTAAAAGCACCACCATATTCAGCTATATCCTGTCCCATGATAACCAAGTTGTCATGACGTTCCATAGATTGCCTTAAACTACTAGAAATGGCGTCTATAAATCTTATTTTTTCTGTAACTCCTGAAGGACTAATTATCTCAGGGTTAAATGGTTTAAACACATCATTTAATTCTTCACTTAATATTGCTTCAATTTCAGGTTCTGCATTGGCAAGAGCCAGACTTTCATCGATTTCTTTCTTGATTTCGCTTCTTAGTGTAGTATCAAACTCATCCGTAAGGATTCCGTTTTCTTTTAAAAAGCTACGGTAATTTTCTACGGGATCTTTTACAGCCCATAGATCCATTAATTCTTGAGGAACATATTTAGTACCACTCGCCTCTTCGTGTCCACGCATTCTGAAGGTTTTAAACTCCAATAAAACCGGACGCGGTTTTTCAGTCATAGAGCTTTTCAATTCTGACAGTAAATTATATACTTCCAGAATGTTATTTCCATCAATAATATGACTTTCCATTCCGTATCCTTTCCCTTTATCAGCGAGGTTTTCGCAACGGTATTGCTCGTTTGTGGGTGTCGAAAGACCGTAGCCATTATTCTCAATTACGAACATAACAGGTAATTCCCAAACTGAGGCAATATTCAAAGCCTCATGAAAATCCCCTTCACTGGTAGCTCCTTCTCCGGTGAAAACTGCGGTGATTTTCCCGTTTTTCTTTAACTTATTGGCTAATGCGATTCCATCAGCAACGCCTAACTGCGGTCCAAGATGCGAAATCATCCCAATAATCTTATATTGTTGGGTTCCAAAATGGAAACTTCTATCCCGACCTTTGGTAAAACCATTGGCTTTTCCCTGCCATTGGGAGAACAAACGGTACAATGGAATATCCCGACCGGTAAATACCCCTAAGTTTCGGTGCATTGGCAAAATGTATTCATCGGTATCCAAAACTGCCGTCACTCCGACGGAAATGGCTTCTTGTCCGATTCCTGAAAACCATTTGGATACCTTTCCCTGACGAATGAGGATTAGCATTTTTTCTTCTATAAGCCTTGGCTTAAGGATTCTTTTGTATAGATCTAATAAGGTTTCGTCAGTAAGATTTTTTCTGTCAAAGTTCATTTTATTGGCTTTATTACGCGATTCAAAGATAAAAAAATATAACAGTTTTGGTTAAATTTGTTATATTTTTTTACCTTGTTTTTATCATTTAAAATTCTATTAAAAAATTATTTAATATATTTGTCTGAGCAAGGCTTTTAACGCCTTGTAAGTTATTAAAAAATAAGTATAATATGCAAAACATTCCTAGTGTTGACTTGCGTGATTTCCTTTCGGACGACCCGAAACGTAAACAAAAATTTGTAAATGAAATCGGAAGTGCATTTGAAGATATTGGCTTCGTAGCACTAAAAGGTCACTTTTTAGATGATCAATTGGTAGAAGAATTGTACGGTGAAATAAGAAATTTTTTCGCTTTACCATTGGAAACTAAACATAGCTACGAAATCCCAGGAATTGGAGGGCAAAGAGGCTATGTTTCTTTTGGAACAGAACATGCCAAAGGAAGAAAAGAGGGAGATTTGAAAGAATTTTGGCATTTTGGTCAGTATGTGAGCGAAAATTCAAAATACGCTTCAGAATACCCCGAAAATGTAGAAGTTAAAGAATTACCTCGTTTCAATAGCGTAGGTAAAGAAGCTTATCAAATGCTGGAAAAAACTGGTGTTTATGTATTGAGAGCTTTAGCTTTGCGTTTAGGTTTGGACGAATTCTATTTTGACAATTATGCCAAAGATGGAAATTCGATCTTAAGACCTATCCATTACCCACCTATTACCTCAGAGCCAGCAAACGCCCTTCGCGCCGCTGCTCATGGTGATATCAACTTGATAACCCTGTTAATGGGAGCTCAAGGAAAAGGATTACAGGTTCAAAACCACAAAGGCGAATGGATTGATGCCATTGCTCAACCGGATGAATTGGTAATTAATGTGGGCGATATGTTATCGCGCCACACCAACAATAAATTGAAGTCAACTATTCACCAAGTGGTTAACCCACCAAGAGAATTATGGGGAACTTCAAGATATTCAGTGCCGTTTTTTATGCATCCTGTGAGTGACATGCCATTAAATTGTTTAGAAAACTGTATTGATGCAGAAAACCCGAAACAGTTTGAAGATATTACCGCTGGTGACTATTTATACGAACGGTTAGTAGATTTAGGATTAATTAAAAAATAAATTCCAAAAAATAAATTCCAAATTCCAATAAATTTACATTGGGATTTGGATTTTTTTTTACCCAATCCTGAAATTGGGATTTGGAATTTAAAATATTTGGAATTTAAATTAAAAATTATGGACTTACAAGACCAATTAAAAAATCTTTTTCCAAATCACGAACCGGCTCCCGTAGAAGCTGCGGAAGAAGTTGCCCATGAATTATACGTTCAAAAAGAGCCCATGATTTGCAAATTCGAAAAAAGAAAAGGAAAAGCCACTACCATAATTGAAGGTTACGAAGGTTCAGACGCCGATTTTAAAATTCTTGCCAAAGAAATCAAAACCAAGTTAAGCGTTGGCGGCACTTTTAAAGACGATTCCATTATCATTCAAGGAGATTACCGCGATAAGATCATGGAAATATTAAAGGTTAAAGGCTTCAAAGTAAAACGTGTGGGAGGATAATCCCCTCCTAGCCTCCCCGAAAAGGAGGAACCAAAACGGTATAAATAAAATTGCAATCTAAATCCGGCACTGGCTCCCTCTCCTTTGGAGAGGGCTGGGGTGAGGAAAAAAAGTAAAAACATATGATACAATCATCAGAATTAATATTAAATCCGGACGGAAGTGTATACCACTTGAATCTAAAACCGGAACATATTGCTCATGACATCATCTTTGTGGGTGATCAAAATCGTGTGGAAAAAATCACACAATTCTTTGACAGCATCGAATTTTCGACTCAAAAAAGAGAATTCAAAACCCAAACGGGAATGTTCAAAGGCAAAAGAATAACGGTAATGTCCACAGGAATAGGTCCTGACAATATTGATATCGTAATCAATGAATTGGATGCCTTGGTAAATATTGATCTAGAAACCCGCAAACCAAAAGAAAAGCTGACTTCGCTAAATATCATCCGAATTGGAACCTCAGGATCTTTACACGCTGATATTCCAGTGGATAGTTTTGTGATGTCTAAATTTGGACTAGGCTTAGACAACATGCTTCGCTCCTATCTTATTGATGAAGTGTCAAACCTAGCGATGGAAGACGCTTTTGTGAAACATACTAATTGGGATGTGCGCAAAGGAAAGCCTTACGTAATTGCCTGTTCAGAAACACTGGAAAAAATTATCGAAAGCGACAAAATGCACAAAGGAATCACAGCTACTGCAGGAGGTTTTTATGGCCCACAAGGTCGTGTATTGCGTTTGAATATTCAAGATGAGAATTTAAATTCTAAAATGGATAATTTTAAATTCGAAGACAACAGAATCACTAATCTCGAAATGGAAACGGCAGCAATCTATGGACTTTCGGCGCTTTTAGGTCACAACGCCTTATCGCTGAATGCCATTATCGCTAATCGTGCTTCGGGAACTTTTAGTGAAGACCCATACAAAGCGGTAGACGAACTGATTGCTTATACTTTGGACAAATTGTCTAAAAACTAATTGATTTAGGAGCTATTTCCCGTCTCGTCCAAAGACGAGATTGCAATCTTTTTTCGGTAAAAACCTCAAAAAAGGATTTCCACTTCTATCGGGGCTATAATATATAGTACAAACAGGAACTCATTGTAAGATGAATATAAGAATAGAAACCGAACGTTTAATCCTAAGAGAGATCATTCCTTCCGATGCCGAAGGAATGTTTCTTTTGGATTCTAATCCAAATGTACATTTGTATTTGGGCAACAATCCCGTGCGCTCTATCGAACAATCAATGGATTATATAGAAAACCTCAGGATTCAATATATTCAAAACGCTATTGGTCGGTATGCTGTTATACTAAAAGAAACGAATGCGTTTATTGGTTGGGCGGGTATAAAGTTCATCACGGAACCGGAAAACGACCATCTTAATTTCTACGAAATTGGGTATCGATTGAGAGAAGAATTTTGGGGAAGAGGCTATGGTTATGAAGCGGCAAAAGCTTGGCTGCATCATGGATTTATGAAAATGAATATTCAAACTATTTATGCATCCGCACATATTAAAAATGTTGGTTCCAGAAGAATTTTGGATAAAATTGGCTTGCGCTTAGTTTCTGAATATAGTCATCATGACATCCCTTGCGTTTGGTATGAATTAGACAAAAAAGACTATCTAAAATGAAAATAATAAAAATAGCTGGAGTACCGGAACATTTCAATTTACCTTGGCACCTATCCATAGAAAAAGGCGATTTTGAAGCCAATAATATTGATTTACAATGGACTGATGTTCCTGAAGGGACCGGAAAAATGTGTCAGATGCTACGTGATGGAGAGACTGATATTGCAGTAATACTCACGGAAGGTATTGTAAAAGATATCGTTGCCGGAAACCCAAGTAAAATTGTACAGGTTTATGTGCAATCGCCTTTAATATGGGGTATTCACGTAGCGGCAAAGTCCAATTACAAAACCCTTTCCGATTTAGAAAACACCAAAGCAGCTATTTCTCGTTTGGGTTCCGGTTCTCAATTAATGGCGTACGTAAATGCCAATAATCAAGGATGGGAAACAGACAACCTTCAGTTTGAAATTGTAAATACCATTGATGGAGCTGTCGAAGCTTTGACCGCGGGAACTGCTGATTACTTTATGTGGGAACGTTTTATGACTAAACCATTAGTCGACAAAGGAATTTTCAGACGAATTGCAGATTGTCCAACACCTTGGCCTTGTTTTGTAATTGCTGTTCGTGATGAAATATTGAAAAATAATCCTGAGGCGATTAAAGACATCTTGAGCTGTATCAATGAAACAACCAAAAGTTTCAAAGACATTCCCAATATTGACAAAACTTTAGCCGCTAATTACAACCAAAAAACAGAAGATATTCAAGAATGGTTATCATTAACTCAATGGTCAGAAAAACCATTAACAACAAAAATGTTAAACAATGTTCAAAATCAACTATTTCAACTGAAAATCATTGATAAAATAGGTACTTTTGATGAAATTGTAAAACTACTCTAGTTTTTTGATTGTTGGTGGCACTATGATAAACATTAAAAATATTTCATTTAAAAATTTTACACAAAAACTTCGGGTTAAAAAACCCTGGGATGACGTTATCATTTTTGTTATGAATATTTTAATTGCGATTCCTCTTTTCATAATTGCCCATCAGAATTTAATTGAGCTAAACTGGTTTTTTAATCTTGACCGAATCCTTTTGTTTTTGCTGATAATTGTAGCAATACAATTGGTATTAAGACTTTTAAGGACCATCATTATAATATGTATCTTCTTATACATTTTAGTTTTGTTTTATGGCACCGCATCTGGAAATTATGGTTTCAACAGTGTTTATGAAGATTATGATTCGATGTTGTATACCATGTCTGATAATCCAAACCCGCAAGATATCATCATTGCGAAACTGCTGCCATTTCCCAATAAATCTAAAATTATAAGTGCTATTGAGTATGAAAACCCCCGAGTGCGAAATTTTGCCATTATGGCTACTTCAAAGCACTTCAAAAACATAAAAGGTTATTCAGATTACAGAACAATCATTCAATGTTTTGCTGTGTTTAAGGAAATAAACAGCCGTTGGAATTATGTAAGTGACCCAAAAGACGGAGACTATATTGCAACCGCAAGTGAATCTTTGGGGTATTTTTCGGGAGATTGTGACGACCATTCTATTTTGATGGCCGCCGCTGTACGAGCCATAGGAGGAACTCCACGACTCATTCATACTAAAGGACACATTTACCCCGAAATTCTAATCGGTACTCTAAATGATCTGGAAACCGTGAATTACTTGATTAAAAACGTACTGTTTGAAAAGGAAAGCTATCAAAAGCAGCTTCACTATCATATTGATGAACGCGGTCAAGTTTGGCTTAACCTTGATTATACCGCTAAATATCCTGGAGGGCCTTTCCTTTCCGAAGAAATACTAGGTGCCCTCACACTCTACTAAGTTTAATTTAGATTTTTAATTGTCCCAAAATCTCATAGGAATGAAGTCTAGCTTGATGATCATATATAGCAGATGCTACCATTAATTCATCGACTTTGGTTTTTTCAAGAAAATAGTCTAATTCTTTTTTTACTTTTTCTGGACCGCCTATAAAAGTATACGCAATCATTTGTTGCAATGCCGCTTCTTCCATTGGATCCATAAAACCTTCGCCAGGATCAACCGCTTCTTTAAGCTGCTGTCTGTTTCCTGTTATAATTCCGAGGAATAATCTCTTAAAAGAAGTCGCTAATCGCGCTGCCTCTTGATCAGTATCAGCTGCAATTACATTGACACAAGCAATCACATAAGGTTCTTTTAATTGTTCCGAAGGCTGAAAATTATTACGGTATATCGATAGGGCTGTTAGTAATTGCGCAGGGGCAAAATGACTTGCAAAAGCATACGGTAGTCCTTTAGCGGCTGCTAAATAGGCGCTGTCAGTACTCGAGCCTAAAATCCAGATTGGGATATCTAATCCTTCACCTGGAATAGCGCGAACACGTCCTTTTTTATTCCCTTCAGAAAAATACAGTTGTAGTTCTTCCACATTAGCAGGGAACTCCTGAGCTGCATGTGCATCTCTATTCAAAGCTGCTGCCGTAAATTGATCCGTTCCGGGAGCACGACCTAATCCTAAATCAATTCGGTTAGGAAAAAGTGTGGCTAGTGTTCCAAATTGCTCGGCTACGATTAGAGGTGCGTGATTTGGCAGCATAATACCACCCGAACCTACTCTTAAAGTAATTGTTCCTGCTGCAATATGTCCAATTAAAATTGAAGTTGCGCTACTCGCTATTCCCGGCATATTGTGATGTTCTGCTAACCAAAACCGTTCGTAGCCCCATTTTTCAACATGCTGAGCAAGATCAAGACTGTTTTTAAAAGTATCCGCTGCATTACCTCCATCTCTAACTATTGCGAGGTCTAAAACTGATATTTTTGTTTGGGAGAGATTATTTTTATTCATGAATTACATTTCTTATTGTAACAACAAAAGTAAGGATTGTATTATTTGTTTTGGCACAATGAAATACTAATAGGAAGTTAAAAAGGACGTTTGAACTTAGCCATTATGAAGATCATCTATTTTCTATTTGGTTTTCATTTTCAATAGTTAAATTTCGCTATCTTGAAGAAGTTTTAAAACGTAATTCAATTCATTATGGGAAATTCAAAACTTAAAGCGTTTACACCCCTTTTTTACCTTGTGTGGTCTGATGATCTCTTGAGCCAAAAAGAATTCGTGACTTTACAAAAATTTATCATTTCCCAGAACTGGCTTTCTAAAGAGGAACAAGCATCTCTTCTTTCAAAAATTGCTATTGCATCCCCTCCATCTAGAGAAGTCGTGGCTAATTGGAAATCTGAAATTGAAATTATTCTTCAGGAAAACCCTTTAATAAAATCCATTTTTGATATTTCAGTCTTACTTTCTGAAAATGATCGAACCATCAGCAATCTTAAACCTGCTTTTGCAAAACTTGAAAATGATTTAGGAATTTCAGGCGAGGAAGCAATGGGTGATTTCAAAACAATTGCAAATACCTTTACTTCAAATTATCACACTAGCAATAGGTTTGAAATAGAAAAACTAACTCAAATTCTGGATGGAAAGCAAGGCGAAATTATTAAAAAAGTAAAAACTATTATAAGCCGACCTGAGTTTGCCTATGAAACTTCCACGGACACTGCTGTATATCGGGAAAAAGTCTTTGACTGGTGTAAAATTCTTGCAAAAGAAAAACTAGGAAATATGGCGTATCCAAAAGAATATGGAGGTGGTGATAATATTCAAGATTATTTTGCAATAATGGAAACATTGAGTTACCACGATTTAAGCTTAGTTATCAAGTTTGGCGTACAATTTGGACTTTGGGGAATGAGTATTCAATCTCTTGGTACCGAGAAACATTACAGTAAGTACTTAAAAAATATTGGCACACTTCAACTCCCTGGCTGTTTTGCAATGACAGAAACAAATCACGGTTCGAATGTGAAAGGAATCGAAACAACGGCAACATATAGTCATAAAAACCAAACATTTACCATTCATACACCACATGAGAAGGCGCAAAAAGAATATATTGGAAACGCCGCTATACACGGTCAGATGGCTACGGTATTTGCTAAATTAATCATTGACGAAACTGATTATGGCGTTAATGCGTTTATCGTTCCGCTTCGTGATGCCAATAATACAATTCTAAAAGGAGTTACTATAGGTGATTGTGGACTTAAGATGGGACTTAATGGCGTTGATAATGGGACAATTCGATTTGAAAACGTAGTAATTCCAAAAGAAAACATGCTCGATCGTTTTGCTTCTGTTACTGATAAAGGAGAATTTGAAAGTCCGATTCCAAGTGATAACAGACGCTTTTTTACTATGTTAGGAACTTTGGTTGGTGGCCGAATTGGGATCCCTAGATCTGCATTGGCTGCAGCCAAATCTGGTTTAACAATTGCAATTAGATATAGCGATCAGCGGAGACAATTTGGTCCTGAAGGTGGTTCTGAAGTTCCAATCTTAAATTACCGAATTCATCAACGCAGACTCCTTCCATTGCTAGCAAAAACATATGCAATACATTTTGCGCTACAATACGTTACGCAGCGTTTCATTAATAAAAGTGAATCTGAAATGCCTGAAATTGAAGCTCTCGCTGCGGGTATGAAGGCCTACTCTACTTGGAGTACAACTGCCATTTTACAGGAATGTCGCGAAGCTTGTGGTGGTAAAGGTTATTTATCTGAAAATCGAATTGATGCTTTAAAAAATGATACTGAAATCTATACTACTTTTGAAGGTGACAATACCGTATTGATGCAATTGGTTGCCAAAAACCGTTTGTCAGAATTCCGAAAATCATTTGGGCATATGGATGCAATGGGAATGATTAATTATGTTTATGAGAATACCAAAACCTATATTTCTGAAAAGAATCCAATTATAACCAGGAAAACGGATGAATTGCATTTAATCAATGAGGAATTTCATTTGGAGGCTTTTCAATACCGAGAAAAAACAACTTTGGCTTCTGCGGCAAAACGAATAAAAAAACTAATTGATAGCGGACTAGATCCTTATGATGCATATAATATTATACAGCATCAAATGATAGATGTTGCTCAAGCTTACCTAGAACGAGTTGTATTAGAGCAATTTCAAGAAGCCATACAAGCCATTGAGGACAAAAACTGCAAGGAAGTGCTGTTGAAATTATATCAATTGTATGCACTTTCTCAGATTGAAAAAAATAAAGGTTGGTATCTTGAGGATGGTTATATGGAAGCTGTAAAAACAAAAGCCATACGAAAGATGGTCAATCAACTTTGTTGGGAAATTAGACCCGATGCTGTTTCCTTAGTAAATGCATTTGACATTCCTGACAGTTGTCTTGCTGCGTCTATTGCATTCTAAAAGGCATGATATTAACTTAATCTCATTTATAAATTAATCTAGTACTTATCTTTTTATCATATAAAACCTAAGTGATGTAATACCCTTTGGTTTTTTTTATAGGTTCAATATGTTTATTATCAAGCTCCAACAGCGTATTTTCAATCATTGCAGACATCGCATCTAAGGCTAAATCATTGGGTTCAACACCAAATGGATCTTCTAATTCATCTGCAATTGCTTCAAGAGCCACAAAGGTGTAAGCAATAAAAACGATCACAAACGGCAAAGTCCACAACATACTTTCCCCAAAACCAAAAGGAAGTAAAAAACAATAAATATATACTGTACGATGTAATAAGACACTATACGTATACGGTATGGGAGTACTAGCTATTCTTTCACACCCTCCTATAATATCTGATAATTTATTAAGATTTTCATCAAAAGCAATCTGTGTTATACTGTCTAATTTTCCATCATTTTTCGCTCTATTTACCCAAATACCCAATTCTTTTAGAATAACAATGGGCTTAAAAACAGCGATTTGTAGTTTTTTATTATACGAATTCATTAAAAGGCGCTCCAGATCTGCGTCAGGATTTGTTTCTCTTAACTGGTGTTTTAAAGCATGAACTAACGCTGCAAGCATTTGTATGAAATGAGTTCGTTGTTTTTCATAATCCACTCCATCGATTAGCGTATGTGATTGGCGAGCAAGTGAGCGTGTATCATTTAAGAGTGCGCCCCAAAGCTTTCTACCTTCCCAAAATCGATCGTAACTAACCGTATTTCTAAATCCCAAAAAAATAGCTAAGGCAATTCCAAAAAGAGTAAAAATTGCTGGGTTAATATAAAGATGATATTCGAGTAAAGAATCTCTAAAATAGACAATAGCAGTCGTGTAGAGGAAAAGTATAAATAAGCGAGGTAATAATTGAGGAAGGACTGAACCGTTCCATTCAAAAAGCATTCCGAACCAGTTTGTTTTTTTCTTTGTAATCATTCTGTAAATTTAATGATTTATGCCTACTTCACTGCTAAGTTTATCTTTGATTTATTTAAGAGCTTCTTCAGTTACGAAAATTAAGAACAAAAAAAACTCCTCAATTTCTTGAAAAGTTTTGTGCATTTTTCCAACAGAGAATCCTCCATATATTTTAGAATTAACACTATAGTAACAGATCGTAAAAATATTAACCCAGAAAACATAGTTGTAATACTATTTACATCTAATATATTCTTAAATTTTAGATTTTATTCTGCTCAGTGTTTCATTAGAAATATTAATATAAGAAGCTACGATTTTATTGGGAAGCCGTTTAACAATATTTGGGTTTATTTTAAATAACTGATCATATCTTTCTGCCGCATCCAAAGTCGTAAACGACATTAATCTTTTTGAATTATTAACGTATGCTTTTTCTAAATAAATAGTATAAAAGTCCTTCCATTTGGGAACAATTTTCATAAGATGTCTAAAATCGTCGTGACTAATGCAGAAAAGTTCTGAATTTTCAATCGCCTGAATAATTTCCTCCGCTGGCTCCTTTGTTATAAAACTGACTAGAGCTGTGGCAAATTGATTTTCAAAGGCAATATATCGAGTGCTATCTTTTCCTTCATTATTTATAAAATAAATTCTAAGGCATCCTTTCTTTACAAAATAACTAAACTCACTAACTTTTCCATGTGCAAGTAAGATTTCATTCTTATTCTTTTTTATAATTTTAAAATAAGACAGAATTATTTTTAAATCTTCCTCTCCAAAATCAATATTTTTTTTTAAGTAAGCTGCAAGCTCGTCGAATTCGTTCATTTAATTATAGTCTCTAACAAATTTACGATAATGAATAATATCTTCTATAGATAAAACAACTAAATCATGTTTATCCGCAAATTTTACGATAGTATCAATGTCTGCCATTGTTCCATCAGCGTTCATTAACTCACAAAGCACTGCTTCTGGCTCTAATCCCGCTAATTTCATTAAATCCATACTCCCTTCAGTATGCCCTTTCCTTTCTAACACTCCATTATTTCTTCCTCGTAATGGAAAAATGTGACCAGGCTTAGCTAAATCAGAACTACTTGCATTTTCAGCACAAGCAACCTGAATAGTTTTCAATCTATCTGCTGCTGAAACACCTGTAGTAACACCTACTTTGGCCTCGATAGAAATTGTAAATGGAGTTTGAAAACTACTCGTATTTTCCTTAACCATATACGGTAAGGCCAGTTTGTCCGCTTTTTCATTAGATAAACAAAGACATACGATACCACTGCATTCTCTAATCATTAACGCCATGTTCTCAGTAGATAAATTATGGGCCGAAAAAATTAAATCTCCCTCATTTTCTCTGTCTTTATCATCCGTTAAAATTATTCCTTTTCCGTTTTGAAGATGTTTAAATGCGTTTTCTAAACGTTCTTGACTTGTACTTCCAAATTTTTCTAACGGATTTGATTCTATAGCTACCATCATGATTTACGTGATTTAAATTTTACTTGATGCAAATCTAAAGTTGTTTTTTATCAAAAAATTTGACTTATGTCAATTAATGAAAGTTTCAAAAATATTTTTAAATCAAGATAAAAGGGGATCAAGACAAAAAGTTGTGGGGAAATATAAAGCAAAAAAAAACTCCTCAATTTCTTGAGAAGTTTTGTGGGCGATGAGGGGTTCGAACCCCCGACCCCCTCGGTGTAAACGAGGTGCTCTGAACCAGCTGAGCTAATCGCCCTATTTCACAATTCGAATAATTTCTTGTTCCTTATTGCGAGTGCAAATATAAGCCTAGATTTTATATTTACAAGCAAAAAATGAAAATAAATTAATAATATTTTCCTCTAAATCCCTTTCGTACTCACTGACAGCACATTAATACAAATAGCTATAACCACTATTTTTTTGTAATGAATCACTATAGTATTACATTTGCATCATAAACAGCAAATAATGGCAAGGTTCAAAGAAAATGATTTACCAAAATCAAAAATTACCGCAAGTTCTCTCAACAAAGCAACTCTTATATTTAAATACGCCGACACTCACCGCTGGAAATTTTATGTAGGATTAGTTTTTTTATTACTTACTGGAGCGACGGCATTGGCTTTTCCTAAATTGATGGGAATGTTAATTGACAGTGTGAAGAATAAAAGTTACTCTGATGCTAATAACATTGCTTTATTACTGATTGGAATTCTTTTTATGCAATCCATTTTTTCGTTTTTCAGATTATCCTTATTCATCAATTTTACGGAACATACTTTGGCTAACCTAAGACTGTCTTTATACAGCAACTTAGTAAAACTGCCGATGTCTTTCTTTTCGCAAAAGCGTGTTGGTGAATTAAACAGTAGAATCAGTTCCGATATTACACAAATTCAGGATACTTTAACTTCTACCATTGCTGAATTTCTTAGACAGCTCATTTTAATTGTGGGTGGAGTGGCACTATTAGCAACCGAAAGTATCAAACTAACCTTATTAATGTTGTCAGTTGTTCCATTAGTGGCTGTGGCAGCAGTTGTTTTTGGTCGGTTTATTCGAAAATTTTCAAAAAGCGTACAAGATCAAGTAGCAGAAAGCCAGGTTATTGTAGAGGAAACGATGCAAGGAATTAGTATTGTTAAGGCTTTCGCCAATGAATGGTACGAAATTGCCCGTTATGACGGAAAAATAAAAGAAGTAGTAAAGTTAGCCATCAAAGGAGGAAAGTATAGAGGCTACTTCGCGTCCTTTATCATATTCTGTCTCTTTGGAGCCATCGTTGCCGTAGTTTGGTTTGGTGTTCGATTAAGTATCAGTGGAGAAATGAGCGTGGGCCAGTTGATTTCATTTGTATTGTATTCTACTTTTGTAGGAGCTTCTTTTGGAGGTATTGCCGAATTGTATGCGCAAATCCAAAAGGCAATTGGAGCTACCGAGCGAGTTTTTGAACTATTGGAGGAAACTCCAGAAAAAATCAACTCAAAGCAAAATACTTCTTCGATTAAAAAAATAAAAGGAAATGTTACTTTTAAAAATGTAGCCTTCAGTTACCCCTCAAGAAAAGAAATAAAAGTATTGAAGAACGTTAATTTTACAGCAAATTTCGGTCAAAAGATTGCTATTGTTGGACCTAGTGGAACGGGGAAATCAACCATTGCCTCCTTATTATTACGTTTTTATGATATTGATTCAGGTGAAATACTAATTGATGGAAAAAATATTTATGATCTCGAATTAGAAAACCTTCGAGGTAATATGAGTATTGTTCCCCAAGATGTGATTCTTTTTGGAGGAACTATTAGAGAAAATATCGCTTACGGAAAACCTGATGCTACGGAGGAAGAAATTCTTGTAGCAGCCAAACAAGCAAACGCCTTTAATTTTATCGAAGGTTTTCCTGAAAAATTTGAAACCATTGTGGGAGAACGAGGAATAAAACTTTCTGGTGGGCAAAGACAACGTATTGCTATTGCAAGAGCGTTACTTAAAAACCCTAGCATATTGATTCTCGATGAAGCTACGTCTTCACTGGACAGTGAAAGCGAAAAATTAGTGCAGGAAGCTTTAGAGATTTTAATGCAAGGAAGAACAAGTATCATTATTGCTCACCGCCTTTCTACAATACGTAGTGCTGATCAAATATTAGTACTTGATAATGGCGAAATAACAGAACAAGGTACGCATCAAGAGCTAATCGCTTTAGAAAACGGTAAATATAAAAATTTAAGCAACTTACAATTTACTGACTTTTAATCTACAAACAACTAATGAAACAAAAATTAACTAAAACAGCTGCACTAATCTTCTTGCTGTTTTTAAAATCATTTGCCTTCCAGGCACAAGAAACTAAAAATCCATTTAAAGTAAACTTATCCGAAGACGGAAAAAAATACATTAAATTTGGTGCCAATTTTCAACTATGGGCGCGCTACACAGAGCTAAACCCAAATAGTAAAATTGGAGATAATGTGGTCGCACAATCTACTGATATTGTTATTAGAAGATTGCGATTACAAGCTATGGGAATGCTTACTGACAATGTGTTTTTTCACCTTCAGCTAGGTCAAAACAATATTAATTTCACTCAAAACACAGGACCTTCAAATACGCCGTTATCTGTTTTAGACGCTATTGGAGAATACCATTTTAATGATAAATTTCATCTTGGTGGAGGATTAACCGCTTGGGGAGCAGGAACGACAAGATATTCGGCAAATAGTTCCTCTTCTCAACTTACGCTAGACGCTCCTATTTATCAGCAAAACATTAATATTTCATCTACTTTTGGAAATAGAAATTTAAGTATTTATGCCAAAGGGATGTTTGACAAATTGAGTTACCGTGTTGCCATAACGAATCCTTACCGCAATGCAACGAGTACTTTAAATCTAAACTCGACGATAAGCACGCACACACCTAAGGCACAATATACTGGAATGTTAACTTATGCTTTTGCAGACAAAGAATCAAATACTGAACCGTATAATAAAGGAACTTATTTAGGTACAAAAAAGATATTCAATGTTGGTTTAGGATATTTAACGCAAGCAAAATCAATGTGGAGAGTAGATCCTAATAATGCTGCTGGAGTTTTATATGACGATATGAATGTACTAGGTTTAGATCTTTTTTATGATAAACCAATTAGTGCTAAAGGAGATGCTTTAACCCTTTATGCTGCATATAACAACTGTAGTTTTGGAAAAAATTACACAAGGAGTATTGCTACTCCTGACCCTGCCATTGTAGATGGCTCTCTTTTAAACGGATCTGGAAACGGATTTATTGGTGTTGGTACTGGTAATATTTATTATGGTCAAATAGGTTACTTATTTGCAAAACCTGCAAATCCCAGTACAAAAGGAAGACTACAAGTTTATGCAGCGGGTCAAATTGCCGACTTAGAAGCTTTAGAAAATCCAATGAGTTTGTATGAATTAGGAGCAAATTATTACTTAACAGGAACTTTGGGACCTAAAGTAAGTTTAGGATACCAAAATAGAGCGATTTTTGAAAAAACAGGCGCTCAATATCCTCAAAGTGATCGTAAAAGTATGATTGTTTTACAGTTTCAAGTTTCTTTCTAAATAAAACAAAACGCATTTGAAAACAAAAAAGGTTTCGCTATTACGGCGAAACCTTTTTAATTTTAATCAAAAACTAAGATTATTTTCTTCTTTTGCGTTCTGCTTTTATCATTTCTAACTCACGACTAGTTTGCCCAGCTACTGAAGTGTTTTCTTCTGCACGACGAATCAAGTACGGCATAACATCTTTTACGGGACCAAAAGGTAAATATTTGGCGACATTGTAATCATGATCAGCTAGGTTGTAACTGATATTGTCACTCATACCATACAACTGACCAAACCAAATTCTATCATCCTTAGTAGATACTCCTTTTGATTGCATTAGCTCCATTAAATTGTAAGTACTTTCTTCATTGTGAGTACCTGCAAAAATAGACATAATCTCTAAATGATCAATCATATAATGGACTGCTGCATCGTAATTAGCATCTGTAGCTTCCTTTGACGAACAAATGGGCGTAGGATATCCTTTTTCTTCCGCTCTGTTATTTTCTTTTTCCATGTAGGCACCACGAACCAACTTCATACCGATAAAAAAACCTTCGTTCTTTGCCTGATCATGTAACTTTTTCAAGTAATCCAATCGATCCCAACGGTACATTTGTAACGTATTGAAAACAATTGCTTTTTCTTTATTGTATTTGCGCATCATCTCAGTAACCAAATCATCAGCGGCATCTTGCATCCAACTCTCTTCACCGTCAATAAGTAATGCTACATTTTTTTTATGTGCTTCGCTGCAGACCAAATCAAAACGAGCTACTACTCGATCCCATTCCTCTTGCTCTTTTGGCGTTAAAGCCTTTTTTTCTCCAAGTTTCTCATACAATTCAAAACGACCGAGACCTGTTGGTTTAAAAACAGCAAACGGTATTGCTAGACGTTCTTTTGCAAATTCTACTGTTTTTAAAGTCATTGCTAATGCAGCATCAAACTGATCTTCCTCCTCTTTGCCTTCTACAGAATAATCCAATACAGAAGAAACTCCTTTAGTATACATTCTATCAACAACAGAAAGGCAGTCATTTTCATTTACTCCTCCACAAAAATGATCAAAAACCGTAGCACGTATCAAACCTTCGACTGGTAGATGTGCATTCAATGCGAAATTAGTAACCGCAGCTCCTATTCGAACCAATGGTTGATTGGAAATCATTTTAAAAAGAAAGTACGCTCTATCAAGTTCTGTATCACTTTTTAATGCGAAGGCTACTTGTGTATTATTGAATATTTTTTCCATGTTACTAATTTCGTAATTATAATAGCTATTTTACAGCAAAAATAAATAAAGCCCTTGATAAATACGTATATTTTATAAATTAATATATAAATTAACATTTGACTAATAACAGCACTATCGAACGCTCAAGAAAGATTCTAGGAATTTCATTTTGATATCGCTTCTCAGTTTCTTGCCGTTACTTCTTAAATAACAATTTATAATTATCTGGTAAGCTATTTTCCTTTTAATACCCTGGCTTTTTAAAATGTTTCACATCTCAGTTCTGATATGAAAATGGGACATAATATTCACAACATTATAATTTATATGAAAGCGTAAATTAGTTTCTCTCTGTAAAACTTACTATAATGTCAACATTTAGGGAAATAAAAACGCTAAACTAATTTTTTTACTATATTTGATATTGGCTCACTATAATATTAGCCTTCAAAAATTTTAATTTCAACATATCTAAATATACTGCCAAATAATTTTGGTTTTATAATATCACTCAACAGTTTATTTAAAAATTAGCTATATATGAAAACTAAATTGGTTCAGAACAAATCAAAAGTTATAGATTCGAAACAGGACACTAATTATTTTGAATTGATAACATTGTTTTTTATCAGCTGTTTCATACTTATAGATTTTTTACCTCAATTTAGAAGCATTGAAATAATTGGCCCCCAATATATTTACTTATCGGTTCTCAACCTACTCATTGGAATCTATTTTTACAAAAATCCCGAGCAAATTTCTATTGATTTAATTCAAATTTTTAAAAAAAGTTATTTAATTAAAGCTTATTTAATTTTCCTGCTACTAAGTAGCGCTTCAATTTTTGTAGCCCAAAACATATCACTTGGAGTTTATAGTATCTCAAGACTTTTTATTGGTCTTTGCACCCTCTTAAATTTATCGATATTACTATACAAACGGTTAAATTTAATATACACCATATCATTAATTATAGGTCTTAGTGTTTTTTTACAATCCATTAATGAGTTGTATAACTTTATTCAAGTAGCAAAAGCTGAATCTATAGTTGATGCACTAGGCCACTTAAAAGGAAACACAGGAAATATAAATATTTTTTCTGCTAGTTTAAGTATTAAAATTCCATTTCTCTTAATTGGAATAGTACATTTTGCAAAACAGAAAAAATGGTTTTTAATTTTAAGTTTTTTATTAGCAACAACACTGATTTTTCTCAGCGGATCTAGATCTGCTTTCTTAAGCCTCACTTTTGAAACAACCATATTTCTCCTTTTTTATTCTAAAATATACCCTTCGAAAAAAATAATCATTTCGACTTTAACCACTATTCTGCTACCAATAATAATTTCATTTTTCATCTCTAATTTTATTTTTAAAATAGGTAAAGATACAGGTAGATACAAATCAGTAACCAGCCGAGTTTCACAAATAACTGATGCTAAAGATGCCTCAATAAACGCTCGTCTTTTATATTGGGATATTGCATTTCAAATGATTAAAGAAAAACCATTAATGGGTATCGGATTAGGAAATTGGTTATTGGAATCAATTCCCTACGAAAGAACCATATCTAATGACGAGATAGTTTCTGGACACCCTCACAATGATTTTCTTGAAATAGCGGCAGAGACAGGAGTGCTAAATGGCCTAATTTATTTTTCTCTATTTATTGTGGCACTCTATATGAACTTTAAAAATATAATTAAAGCTGAAAATACAGAAGTTAAAATGATTGCACTACTTGCCTTACTTCTACTAGTATCCTATGGTATAGATGCAACCTTCAATTTCCCTTTATATAGAACAACTATGCAGTTTGGTTTCTGTTTATTTATTGCTTTATCGATTGTTAACAATGTAAATACAAATGAATCAACAGCTAGTTTTATTAGTAAAATAACGGCTACCTTGATAATTATAATTTCGCTTTTAACTTCTTTCGTTTCTTACGGTACTTTTAAAGCATATCAATTAGAAAATAATATAAACGCTGATTTTTTAAAAAATCAATATACCTTATCTGCAAATAGTATTGCAAATAATTTACCACAGTATCCAAATGTATTCACTACAGGCGAGTCATTTGCTACTTATGCGGGAAAATATTTTATTGAGGAAAAAAATTATGAGCAGGCCTTAAAGTATTTGGCAATTGGCGATAAAGTAAATCCTAACCTTGGAAGGACTGAGTACTATAAATATATCCTCGCCAGTGCAAACGGTCAAAAAGATAGTGCTTACTACTACGCTAAAAAAGCTCTTGATCTTCGTCCAAGAAATAAAAAATATTATTCCGTAGCTATTAATTCAGCCATCGATTTAAATGACACGCTGGGAATTCTTAAAATACATACTATTTATACACAGTATAACAATACTCCAGAGGTATGGATAAACACCTCCAGTGCTTTAAATCAATTGAAATATAAAAATAAAAATCTGGTTGCCTTTCTTGACGAGGGATTAAAAATATTTCCTAACGATAGCCTTTTGATCGAAAGGAAAAAATTGTTTCACCAAAATATTTTTGAGATTCAAGCAATACAATTTGGAAATGCTTTAAAATACGACAAAGCATTACAATCCTATAAAAAAGCACTAGAGGCAGAACCTGGTAATCTGATTTATGTACAAAATATCGGAATCTGTTATTACAACCTAAAACAATATGATAATGCCATTACTTATTTAAAAAGAGCTTTAGATGCCCCCAATCTCAATGACGGAAAGTCTGAATATCTATTAGGAATGAGTTACTTTTCGATAAAAAACAATGAAGAGGGCTGTAAGTATCTAAACTTGGCTAAAAATAAAAGTTATAGTAATGCTGCTGATATTGTTCAGCAAAATTGTATTTAAACAAGCCGTTTTAATCTCAGCTAACTAATCTACAATTAAATATATTTTACATTTTTTGTTATATTTATTTCGAAATATGAGCCGTCTATTGAATAGAATTAAGCAAAAAATACCTTATTTTGCACTTTCAATTAATCCAATAAGATGCAAACGATTCAAGCCAGTAATTATCCGATTTATTTTAATGAAAAAGGATATGAAGCTCTAAACCTTCATTTAAAAGAAAACAAGTACTCTAACTTGTTCATTATAGTAGACAGCAATACAAACGAAGAGTGTTTACCACTATTCCTACCTTATTTAGAAACGGAACTAACTATCGAAATTATCGAATTTGAAGCCGGTGAAGAAAATAAAAATATTGAGACTTGCGTCCAAATATGGAATGTATTAACCGAGCTTGGAGCTGACAGGAAAAGTCTTGTCATAAATCTTGGTGGTGGCGTAGTTACAGATTTAGGTGGCTTTGTTGCTTCAACATTCAAACGAGGTATCGATTTCATCAACATTCCTACAACATTACTTTCAATGGTAGATGCTTCCGTAGGCGGAAAAAATGGAGTTGATTTAGGTAATTTAAAAAATCAAATTGGTGTTTTCAACCTACCGACAATGGTAATAGTAGATACCAATTATTTAGAAACGCTTCCGCAAAATGAAATGCGTTCTGGTCTTGCCGAAATGCTAAAACATGGTTTAATCTATGACAAAGCATATTGGGAACAATTTTTAGACTTAAAAGCGATTGACTTCGCTGATTTTGATGAGTTGATTTACCGTTCCGTTGCAATTAAGAACGAAATAGTAACATTAGACCCCACTGAAAAAAATATTAGAAAATCACTAAACTTCGGACATACACTGGGTCATGCGATTGAAAGTTATTTTCTTGAGAATGAAAATAAAACTACCTTATTGCATGGTGAAGCCATTGCTGTAGGAATGATTTTAGAAAGCTATATCTCTTTCGACAAGGACTTAATAAGTGAGAGCGAGTATATTCAAATTAAAACTACAATAAAGTCTATCTTTGATGATATCATATTTCTTGAAAATGACATCGACCCCATACTAGAATTACTGATTCATGACAAGAAAAATGAATATGGCACCATACAATTTGCCCTTATAGAAGGCATTGGTAAAATAAAAATAAATCAATCTGTTGAAAATGAATTAATTCTTAAAGCATTTAGCGATTATAAATCTTAAATATTTTTTAGTTAAAAGGATTGGATTACGTATATATTATTTTTTACATTTGCCACAATGAAAAACAATCAAAAACAAGGGAATTACAGTTCAAATGAGAACCGAAACAATAAATCTTTTTTAAGGATATTGAGGCGTTTTTATTCGATCAAAGAATATTTTTGTTTTGATTTGTCTAAGCATTTAAAAGTAGATCACGAAAAACTTCAGATTATTTATGCAAACATTAGGGTTTGAAAATTAGTTTAATTCTTAAAACCAATTTAATTAATCTACAATACTAAAAGCTACATGAATACAAAATATTCCGATCTAATAAATCAAACATATTACTTTCCACAAGAAGAATTCACTTTAAACAAAGACAATCTAAAGTTTCACAACATTGATTTGATGAAACTCGTTGAAGAATATGGTACTCCATTAAAATTTACCTATTTACCTCAAATTTCAAATAACATCAACAAAGCCAAAAATTGGTTTCGTAAATCGATGGAGAAAAATAAATATGAGGCAAAATACTATTACTGCTATTGTACAAAAAGCTCTCATTTTGAATTCATTATGAATGAGGCTTTTAAAAACAATATTCACGTTGAAACTTCTTCAGCTTTCGACATTAATATTGTTGAAAATTTGATGGCAAATGGAAAAATAAACAAAAGTACTTATGTTATATGTAATGGTTTTAAAAGAGATCAGTACATTGAAAATATTGCAAGATTAATTAATAACGGGCATAAAAACACCATTCCCATTATTGATAATTATGAAGAGCTAGATCTACTTCAAGCAGAAATCAATGGGAAATTCAAAATTGGAATCCGTATTGCTGCTGAAGAAGAACCAAAATTTGAGTTCTATACTTCCCGTCTTGGAATTGGTTATAAAAACATTGTTAGTTTTTATAAAAAACAAATTCAGGATAATGATAAATTGGAACTTAAAATGTTGCACTTTTTCATCAATACAGGGATTAATGATACAGCCTACTACTGGAATGAGTTAGTAAAATGTATCAAAGTATACATTGCATTAAAAAAAGAATGTCCCACATTGGATGGTTTGAATATTGGTGGTGGATTTCCTATAAAAAATTCATTGGCGTTTGAATACGATTATCAATACATGATTGATGAAATCATCAATCAGATTAAAATTGCCTGTGATGAAGCTGAAGTTGACGTTCCAAATATCTTTACTGAATTTGGTTCTTTTACTGTAGGAGAAAGCGGAGGCGCTATTTATCAAATTTTGTATCAAAAGCAACAAAATGATAGAGAAAAATGGAACATGATTGATTCTTCTTTTATCACTACTTTACCTGATACTTGGGCAATCAACAAACGTTTTATTATGTTGGCAATCAACCGTTGGAATGAAACTTACGAACGGGTTTTACTAGGTGGCTTAACTTGCGATAGTGACGACTATTATAATTCTGAGCAAAATATGAATGCCATCTATTTACCAAAATACAATAAGGAAAAACCATTATACATTGGATTTTTTAATACCGGTGCTTATCAAGAAACCATTGGTGGATATGGTGGGTTACATCACTGCTTGATTCCACAACCCAAACACATCTTAATTAACAGAGATGAAAATGGAATTATAGCAACCGAAGTATTCTCAGAGCAACAAACAGCCGACGATGTATTAAAAATTTTAGGCTACGACAAAAAATAAATAATTAAATACACAATTAGTCAATTTAAAAATTATTATATTTGAATATAAGCATTCAATGTATTGATTTTTAAATCTTTAAACCAAATAAAATGAGTAAAGGACCTATAAGTCAGTTTATAGAAAAGCATTATTTGCATTTTAATTCTGCGGCTTTAGTAGATGCAGCAAAAGGCTATGAAGAACAGCTAGCAAATGGAGCTAAAATGATGGTAACTCTTGCTGGAGCAATGAGTACTGCTGAAATTGGAAAGATTTTTGCAGAAATGATTCGTCAAGACAAAGTACAAATTATATCTTGTACAGGTGCAAATTTAGAAGAAGATATCATGAACTTGGTAGCTCATTCACATTACGAAAGAGTACCAAACTACCGTGATTTGACTCCAGAACAAGAATGGGATTTACTTGAAAGAGGGTTAAATCGAGTAACTGATACTTGTATTCCTGAGCATGAAGCATTCCGTCGTTTGCAAAAACACATCTACAAGATCTGGAAAGATGCTGATGATGCAGGAGAACGTTACTTACCGCATGAATTTATGTATAAAATGCTTTTATCAGGCGTTTTAGAAGAATATTATGAAATTGATCTAAAAGACAGCTGGATGTATGCTGCAGCAGAAAAAAACTTACCAATTATCTGCCCAGGATGGGAAGATAGTACTATGGGAAATATTTTTGCTTCCTATGTCATTAAAGGAGATTTAAAAGTCTCTACGATGAAATCTGGAATAGAATACATGACATTTTTAGCAGATTGGTATCCTAAAAATTCTGCTAATGGAGTCGGATTTTTCCAAATTGGTGGTGGTATAGCCGGAGATTTCCCAATTTGCGTGGTTCCAATGTTGTACCAAGATATGGAAATGCCAGAAACACCTTTTTGGAGTTATTTCTGCCAGATTTCTGATTCGACTACTAGTTACGGTTCATATTCTGGAGCTGTTCCGAATGAAAAAATTACTTGGGGTAAATTAGATATTAAGACTCCAAAGTTTATTATTGAGTCTGATGCTACAATTGTAGCACCTCTTATTTTTGCTTATTTATTAGACCTATAGAATATCATTATGAAAAGAGTAATTGTTGATTACGCAAAACTTACAAACGAAATCTTAAATCTTTTAGTAGAAAGATTTCCTGACGGCTATGATGACTCAGATATTGTCCGTTTTAGAAATGCTAAAAACGAATTAATTGAAGCTGTTGAAGTACGAACTGAAGATACTATTTACTTAGTTAAAGTAAGTATGAAGCTGGCAGACCGTATCGAAAACCACGATGAAGATGATGAAATCGATGACGAAATCGAACCAATCATTCCAATAAAAGGACTTGATTTAGATGACGAAGATGACGACGATGATGATGACGACAATAATCGTGACAAACCAGACAGTGATGACGACGATGAAGATTCAGACAAGTCTGATTATTCTGATGACGATGACGACGACGATGATGATGAAGATTAACTTCACTTAAAAAATACCAAAGGAACTCTTAATCGAGTTCCTTTTTTTTAGCAGATTAATAAAATATATCTTTACTGTAATTTGCATCGAATTAATACTAAAAGGCACTACTCCCTAAATGATCACATCCCAAATATTACATGACTCTTTAAAGGAAAATTTTGGATTTGAAAAATTCAGAACCAATCAAGAGCAAATTATAAATACTATTTTATCCGGTCAAGATACCCTAGCAATTATGCCTACGGGTGGCGGAAAATCGATTTGTTTTCAATTGCCTGCACTTTTATTTCCTGGAATTACAATAGTAATATCACCGCTAATCGCATTGATGAAAGATCAGGTAGATAGCTTAAAAGCAAACGGGATTGATGCCTGTTTTATAAATAGCAGTCAATCGAATGACGAACAGCAACTACACATTCAAAACCTAAAAGACAATAAAGTCAAAATGGTTTATGTAGCTCCAGAAAGTTTGTCTTACTTAGAAAATGCATTTAGCCAAATCACCATAAGTCTTATCGCAATTGATGAAGCACATTGTATTTCTTCTTGGGGACATGACTTTAGACCTGCTTATACTAACCTAGGATATTTAAAAAATCGCTTCCCCTCTACTCCAATTTTAGCTTTAACTGCCACTGCTGATAAAGCTACACGTAAGGACATTAGCCAGCAATTAAACTTAATAAACCCGAAGTCATTTATCTCTTCTTTTGATCGAAAGAACCTCAGTTTAGAAGTACGCCCAGCACTCGACAGAGTCAAACAAATAATTGATTTCATAAGCGATAAACCAACCGAATCTGGAATTATTTATTGCTTAAGTAGAAAGACAACAGAAGAACTTGCTTCAAAACTTAAAAAAGCAGGCGTAAACGCAAAAGCATATCATGCCGGTTTAGACAGCGCGGTACGATCACAAACTCAAGATGATTTCATCAATGATGATTGCCAAGTTGTTTGTGCCACGATTGCTTTTGGGATGGGAATCGATAAATCAAATGTTCGATGGGTTATTCATTACAATTTACCTAAAAACATCGAAGGCTATTATCAAGAAATTGGAAGAGCCGGTCGTGACGGACTACCTTCTGAAACTATTTTATTCGAAAGTTATGGTGATGTAATCCAACTGCAAAAATTTGCTTCCCAAGGGTTAAACGCAGAAGTGCAACTGGCGAAGCTCGAAAGAATGAAACAATATGCCGATGCTTTGAGTTGCCGTAGAAAAATACTACTATCCTATTTTGGCGAACTAGTAACTGAAAATTGTGGGAATTGTGATATTTGCAAAAATCCACCTGAATTTTTTGACGGAACGATAATAGCACAAAAAGCTCTATCTGCCATTATTCGTCTGAAAGAATCAGAGCCATTACCCGTTATTATTGATTTTTTGCGAGGCTCGAAGAATGCTTATATATTCGAAAATGAATATCAGAATCTAAAAACCTATGCTATCGGTAGTGATATATCGTGGTACGACTGGAATCAGTATATTATTCAATTAATCAATCAAGGTTTGTGCGAAATCGCTTTTCACCGACAAAATAAAATTCGCTTGACTGCATTAGCACGTGAAGTTTTATTTGAAGGAGACAAAGTACAATTGACGACGGTAATAAAAGTCAACACCGAAAAAACCGAACTTAAAGAAACCAAAAGCAAATCGGCAGCTAACTCTCTTTTTGAAACACTCCGCAAATTGCGTTATGAAATTTCTAAAGAGGAAAGTGTCCCTGCATATGTCATTTTCAGTGATGCTGCTTTACGTCAAATGGAAACAATCCGACCAATGAGTGATGACGAATTCATTACCATTGACGGAGTAGGAAAAGCTAAACTCGAAAAATACGGGGATGCATTCATAAAAGCAATAATCGAATTTCAAAAAAACAAAGTAGTAAAACCTAAAAAAGAAGCCGGCACGTATAAAGAAACGTTACTGCTATTTCAAAGTGGATTAACTCCTCCCGAAATTGCGTTGAAGCGCAAATTAGGTATTGGCACGATTATGTCACATTTAGCGAAATTGTATTTAGATGGAGAACCAATTGATTTATATCAATTTATTTTGGAAGAAGAAGTGATTTTGATTGCTAAGGCCAAATTACAACTAGAAAGTCCGACAACTTTAAAACCGTATTATGATTACCTTGAAGAAAAAATAGCTTACGACAAAATAAGATTGGCTTTGGCTATTATCGAAAAAGAAAAACGGAACTAATAATCTATTCATATGATTACTTCATTTCCACATTTTGTAAATCATCAGACAGAAATCCTAATCTTAGGAACGATGCCAGGCGTTGCCTCACTTGAAAAGCAACAATACTATGCGCACAAGAGAAATCACTTTTGGAAAATTATATATACTCTTTTTGGAAACTCACCCATTTCTGAAATTTTTGAAGAAAAAATAAAATTACTTCAATCTCATAAATTGGGATTGTGGGATGTTTTAGAAAATTGCGAACGAAAAGGAAGTTTGGATATTCATATAAAAAATCAAAAAGAGAATGATTTTGAATCGTTATTCAATGAATTTCCTGCGATACACAAAATAATTTTTAACGGAAAAGAAAGCCACCGTTATTTCGTTAAAAAGTTTGGACAAATAGAAGGCATCACGTATTATGTGATGCCTTCAACTAGTCCTGCAAATACTATGTCTTTTGAAAATAAATTAAAAATATGGTCGACTTGCTTCCAATAATTTATAAATATCTTTCCTGAAAAACATTTTGGTGATGCTTTTGATGCCCAATAATTATAAATCCAATCGCACGTACTGAAACAGGACTGTTTGAAGCAACTCCCATTCTTGTTAACTGCTCTTCAGAAAAACTTTTAAACAGCGCTAAAGTAGATTGTCTTACCACCGCCAATTCTGTCAATAATCCTTGCAGATTTCTTTCGTTAGCATTGGTATTATCAACATAATCATTTTCTTCAAAACCTGGCAAAGGTGTTTTATCATTTCTAGAAATACGCATAGCGCGGTAACTAAAAACACGTTCTGTGTCTATAAGATGTTGAATGATGTCTTTTATAGTCCATTTTCCTTCCGCATAACGGTAGTCAAATTTATCCATCGGGATATTTTGAACAAATCGAATAAACTCATGAAGACATATTTCTAATTCTTCAATCAAATTAACCTCTTTTGCTGCTTGAACATACCCCTCATAATAAGGGGCATATTCTGTATTTTTTAATTCATTTGATGTCATAATATATTTTTAAGCAGAGTTTCTACTTGCGTTTGTGTTTCCAAAAAGCGAACGCATTACAATTTTTTCATACACCTTTATTAAATTCTCATCTGGCACACTTTCTTTGTTAAGCTCATTTATTCGTAACAAAGCATATTGTTGTATCGTTAACAATGGCAACACAATACGCTCTCTTATTTGAATAGATGCTTTACCATCAGGATAATTCTCCATCAACTCTGTGTGACCGGCAATTTTTAGTAATAATCGTTTAGATTCTAAAAATTCTTCATAAATAATTTGCCAGAACTCTCCAAATTCAGGATCATTTTTCATGTAAGCCGTTAGTGGAAAAAAGGACTTAGCAATTGACATCATACTGTTTTCTAATAGTGTTTTAAAAAATAGAGAATTGTCATATAAATCTTGAACTTTATCCCATTGCTCCGTATCTTCAAAATGTTTCAATGCTGTACCTACTCCAAAAAATCCAGGGACATTTTGTTTCAACTGACTCCAAGAACCTACAAATGGAATCGCTCTTAGATCATTAAAATCTAACTGTTCCGATTTTCCTCTTTTTGAAGGTCGGCTTCCTATATTAGTTCTAGCATAATATTTCAAAGTACTCATCTGTTCCAAATAAGGAATAAACTTAGGGTGATTCTTAAAACTCAGGTATTTTTTATAGCCCAAATCAGCTAATTGCCCCATGACATTCTTTTCATCTAGAGACAACTCATTCTTATTTTTACTAAACACCTGATTCGTAACACCTGCACTTAATAAATTCTCCAAATTATACCTACAAGAATCTAAAGTCCCAAAATTTGAACTTATTGTTTGTCCCTGAACGGTAATTTGAATTTCTTTATTTTCTATATTTGGACCTAAAGAAGCATAAAATTTATGTGTTTTACCCCCACCACGTGCTGGTGGACCACCGCGTCCGTCAAAGAAAATTACTTTCACTCCGTATTTCCTTGAAATCTTGGTAAGCTCTTCTTTCGCTTGATAAATACTCCAATTCGCCATTAAATACCCACCATCTTTTGTACCATCAGAGAAACCAACCATTATCGTTTGTTTCATTCCTCTGTTTTTCAAATGATTTGCATACATAGGATTAGTATACAATTGCTCCATGCTGTTGTGTGCATTCAATAAATCATCAACTGACTCAAAAAGCGGCACAACATCTACAGTAGGCTCTTCCCAGTCACATAAACGGATCATTGCAAAAGTTTCGAGTACATTGAGTGCGTTCTCGTTATTACTTATAATATATCGGTTAGCACCAAGCTCCCCATTATTTTTCTGAATTACCTTTATCGCTTGAATCGACTCAATAGTCGACTTTGTTATTTCATTGTCAAAATCATTCGAGTTTATATCTCCTTTAACATTTGCTAATACCTCAAATTTCTCTCCTTCCGATAAATCATAATAATTTTCAGGAAAAATAGTTGAATTTGATTTTACATAAAAATCATGAATATCTTTAAAAACAGCATCATGTATTCTACTATTTTGACGAATATCTAAAGTAGCAAAATGAAAACCAAATAAGTTCACCTTAATAAGAAGCGCTTCTAATTGGTCTAAATATAACGACTGATGTTGCTCTATAACAATTCTCTTTATTTTATTTAATTGCACCTTAAACTCATCTAAAGTGATATAGATTTCACCTTTCGAATAAAAAACAGACCTGTAAAGTTTATGTTCAAGTTCAGCGACCAAAACATCTACGTTAAAGAAAGTTAGCTTTCTTTTTAAATTTCTAATTTCAATATAATAACACTTCAATATTGAAGTTCGCAATCGTTCCGCTACGTTCAATGTAATCTCAGTAGTTACAAACGGATTCCCATCACGATCTCCACCAGGCCAGAAGCCCAATTTTATCAAAGCATTTTGAATCGATTCTCCCTTAAATACATTTTTCTGCAAGTAATGAACCATATCTCCTGAAGTACTGTAAAACACATTCTCAAGATACCATATCAAACTAACCGCCTCATCAAATGGATTTGGTTTTTCGTTTTTTATAAAAGGGGTTTTACCCAATTGAGCTAAAAGCTCTTTTATATTCAGTAAATTATTTCCACGTATCGCATCTGTTAAATCATTAATGATACCCAAGACTGAACCAGGATAAAACTGAGTAGGATGCGCCGTTAACACTGTTCTTACATTAAAGTTTTCTAGAAAATCAATTAACTCTTCCTTCTTTCCTTTTGCATCTGCTTTTTCTTTAATATCACGCAACGAACCCCTTCCTTCCATGTTATTTACAATTGGGAACGCAGCGTCTTCGACTGCATCAAACAGCACGATTTGTCGTTCGATATATTGAATAAAACGAAACATGATATCTATTTTATCAGCTTCATCATTACTATGTGAATATTTGTTCGTGAAAAAATCCACAATTTCTTTTGGGGTCTCCATTTTCTTAAAACCACTCTCACAAACATCTGTAAACAAAGGTAGTAAAGCCCCTGTGTTATCTATAGAGTCGAATGGCAAAGTAATAAATACACTATTGTAAATATTGTATTTAGAGAGGACGTTTTGGTTAAAACGCTCGATTTTTGGTAGCGTGTACATAATTTTGTTATAGTTGGTTTAGTTTAGTGAGAAATAGTTATAAAAAAATAACCTCAAGAACTAACTTGAGGTTATATTAAAATATAGCAATCAAGTGTATTACATGTTTTTAAATATGGTATGCATCAAGCGCTTCTTATCATTGATACTTTCTTCCAATGAAATCATAGTTTCTGTTCTATAAACACCATCAATATCATCAATCATAAAAATAACATCCTTAGCATGCTTTGTATCTTTAGCTCTAATTTTACAGAAAATATTGAATTTTCCAGTAGTTACAGAAGCTACAGTCACAAAAGGAATCTCGTTAATACGTTGCAAAACGAATTTAGTTTGAGAAGTATTGTTAAGAAACACTCCTACATAAGCAATAAAAGAATACCCTAGTTTATCATAATCAAGTACTAATGACGAACCCATGATGATTCCAGCATCTTCCATTTTCTTAACTCTAACGTGCACGGTACCAGCAGAAATTAATAATTTCTTCGCGATATCTGTGAACGGAACTCTTGTGTTATCGATCAACATATCTAATATCTGGTGATCTACTTCATCTAAACGGAACTTACTCATATTTCTATAATTAATATTTATAATTGACTAATACAAAGCTTAAAAATATACATAAAAACATTAAATCGACTCAAAATTTTATTTTTTTATCAATCCGTTAACAAATTTAGCGCTATTTCCTAAATAAAAATCGGCTTTTTGATTTAATTTCGGAAAACCACCGTACTCATCTTTATACTCTGCTTCTTTTGCATCATACTCGAAATGACCGTAATAACCCTCCAAATCTCCAATTTCTACAAAATAAGCATTAAAAAACAGTTTGTCTTCTATTAATTCCTCTTTGTATTGTGCAGCAAAATTCGTAATTTTTTCAATACCATCATAATTTAATTTGACATTTTTATATAAAAAATCATAAAAAACGACTTTATTTTGAGGAATATTCAAATATTTGTCAATTCCATTATCAACTATATCGTTTTCGCTAAGTATCGTAAAACTAGAAACTAACGCCATAAAAATGTACTTTCTTGTTTTTTCTCTTTGATAATCTTCTCGAAAATGTCCAGCTTCAAATAACAAAGTAGGAGCTCCAAGCGCTTGAAAAGTGTCTCCAATACAATTTAGATTAAAAGAATCGTCAAATCGCCCCACCTGGCCCGGTATATACTGCTGTAACACATTGTTAATACCTGCAATAAGATTAATAGCCTTTAATCGAGATTCGTTTATCTCGCGCTCTTCATTGTAAGAAGGTGCTAAAAAAGATACCGTAGCCGGCTGACCAGTGCTGTCCACTCCAAAAATTGTACGCTGATCATGGAGATTAAAGCAAAAATCAGGCTGAAACGAATCAAAAACAGCCCGCAAGACTCTGCTTTCCGGTTGCGTTAAGTTTTGCGAGTCTCTGTTTAAATCAACTTCATTTGCGTTTACACGTGTATAAGTCTTCGCGCCATCGGGATTCAGTATTGGAATACAATAAAAAGTAAATGTATCTAACAATTCCGCAGCAAGTACTGAACCATTACGCAGCACATTTAAAAAGTCAAACAATGCTTTTGTAGTTGTGCTTTCATTTCCGTGCATTTGCGACCAAAGTAATATTTTAGTTTTCCCTTGACCTATTTGATAGCTATAAATTGGTTTTTTAAGTACTGATTCCCCAATAACCGAAAGTTGATTATTTGTGTTTAATTTGTTTAATAAAGGTTCAATTGATTCTAAAGTAAGATATCTACCTTCAATAGATTGCTCCTTATTATCATTGAATAATTGTTCTAAATCCATAGTGTATTATTTGATTTACAAAAGTAAACATCTTTATTTTTACAATTGTAAACGGAAGTGAATTGACTAATTTTAGAAATGTAAACAGTTTCACTGGGTTCTTTAGACTGTTTTTAGTACTATTAGTTAACAAATGTTACTCGATTTTATTTTTAATATTATATTATTGTTTATCAGTTTATTATAAATCATTACTTAATCTAATAATAACGGTTATGCACTGTTTTAAGTACAATTTACACTTGTAATTTTGCTATTCTTCTTCGTTTGTGTTACATTTGTAATTACATAAATTTTATTAGCTATTTACAATGGTAAACACGGAGGATTTTATTAAACGGCTCGAAATTATATTGGACTACTACAGTTTAAATGCCTCTGGATTTGCAGATAAAATTGGTGTACAGCGCTCCAGTTTATCTCACCTTCTATCGGGCAGAAATAAACCTAGCTTGGATTTTATTCTTAAGATTCTTGACGTTTTTCCTGATGTAGATTTGTATTGGATTTTGAATGGGAAAGGCAGTTTTCCAAAAAATAACGAACCGATTCAAAATCAGGAAAAGAAATTGGATGAAGTAATCAAACCAAATGCACCTACTCCAATTCAAGAATCTATTGCACCTCAAAATTTATTTTCTGAAGAGAAAAACCAAGATGATAAAAATAGTTTTGTTTCAAAAAATAAAAATATTCAAAATGCAGTCAATGAATCCATTTCGGGTGAAGTGGAGAAAATTGTTTTCTTTTATAAAAATGGTACTTTCAAAGTTTTTACGCCAAACTAAAAAAGCCAACCCGTTTTTTAATAAAAGGATTGGCTTTTTTAAATGCGACTAATTTTACGTTGGAATTATTCTTTAAATCCTTTTTCGGGAATTTTACCTTCTACTCCTTCAAAATGCTTTTTTAAAATAATCAGGTCTTCTTCAATATTTCCTGTCGGCATTAGTGGAGCTCCAAGATTAACTTCTTTTTTCCCAAAATTAAATGCAACGGGAACTATGGGCACATTTGCTTTTAAAGCGATATAGTAAAATCCTGTTTTAAGTTGCTCTACTTTATTGCGCGTTCCTTCTGGAGCTACGGCAAGACGAAAAGTTTCTCTTCTGCTAAAAATGGCTGCAATCGAATCTACTTTATTCATTCCACCAGATCGATCGAGCGGTTCTCCTCCCATGTATTTGAAGTACCAACCCAAAGGAAAAGTAAACAATTCCTTTTTTCCCACAAAATTCATTTCTAGTCCTGTTATACCTCTAGTAAAAATGCCTAGATAAAAATCATGGGCGCTGGTATGCGGCATAATCATCATCACGCATTTTTTAATGTCTGGGTCAATCGTACCTACAATCTTCCAGCCCATAAGGCGGAAAAAGATCCATTTATAAATTTGTTTCTTCATTACTCTCTAATTTGTTGCAAAATATATAATTTAAAACTTATTTTTGATAAAAACCGCTATTGATGCTAAAAAAAGTACTTAGTTACCTTATTCCTATTAATATTCACACTGTAAAATCAGATTTAAGTAAATCTATAGAGATTACTTGGGCAAATGGTGAATTAGTATTGGACTCAGAAAACACTAATTATTCGTACGGCAGTTTACAGCGTATTTTGAGATTGGGATTAAAAACCATTGGCTTTCATAAAATAATTAAAATGGATCACATTTTAGTACTTGGTGTCGCTGGTGGTAGTGTTGTAAAAACTTTAGTTGATGAAATTAAATTTGGAGGCCGAATTACTGGAGTTGAAATTGATCCTGAAATAATCAAATTGGCCAATCGTTATTTTAAGCTTGATGAAATTCAACAACTGGAAATTGTAATTGATGATGCTTTTGAATTTGTTTTAAAGACCAGGGACAAATACGATTTGATTATCATTGATATCTTCCAAGATACTACAATGCCGAATTTTTTATATGAAAGTTATTTCATCAATCGGATTTGCTTCTTGCTCAAAAGTAAAGGATTTGTACTTTTCAACACCATGCTTTTAAATCAACAGCACAACCTTAGAAATAAAAAATACATCTCAGATTTCTGTACTACTAATTACAGCATAAAATCGATACCTAGAATTGAAATTCATAATGAGTTAATTGTTATTGAAAAAACAATTTAAAATAAATTAATGTACTCCATTTTTTTCTTTTAATAACTAAAAATTAAATATCGTACTTTCGATTAGAATAGCAAAACTAAATTTAATGAAACAAGTCATTCGCAAACTACTTTTAGGAATGGTTTCCAAAATGGACAAGCCGGAATATAATCCTGTTGAAAGAAGAATTCAGAATATAAAAGCAATTTGGAATAATGACCATCAAGATGATAACGGAATTGAAAAAATTGTCCGTTTGTTCCTTTCTTCCTCTCAGCTATTTTTCCCCGGTATTTATATTAAATATTTGGCCTCCAAAAAAGGTGCAGAATACGAAGACTTGGCTGTAGATTTCTATGTTTTGCTAAAAGTGAGTTTGCCATTATTGATTCTAATGAATCATTGGCAAAACAATTACTTCATTCTAGGAGTAATGGTTTATGTTATGTTAGAAACGATTCTATACATACCCACATTAATTTTTGCTTCTGATCTATTTTCAAAACCGCGTTCCTATAAAAGATCGATGCTATTGCTTTTCTTTAATTATTTAGAAATGGTATTCGGTTTTGCAGTTTTGTATTCTTACACTAACAATTTTAACAAACCCTTTACGCATTGGTTTGATGCTATTTATTTTAGTACGGTAACTTCATCTACCATTGGATATGGTGATTTTTACCCCATTGACCCTTTTGGTAAATTTTTGGTGAGCGTACAATCAATGATCGTGTTGATGTTTGTGGTTTTATTCCTGAATTTTTTCTCTACCAAAATTAAATCTAAAGGCTATTTTGATGAAGATAGTAGCAAATAGCTTACATCATCAATCTTGCTTTTTCTAAATCTTCGGGAGTATCGATTCCAATACCTACATGTGTAGTTTCAACCATTTTTATGCGTTTTCCAAATTCTAAGTAACGTAGTTGCTCTAGTTTTTCAGATGCTTCCAATGATTTCATAGGCAAACTATAAAAATCTAAAAGTGCTTGTTTCCTGAAGGCATAGATCCCGATGTGCTGCATATAGCGAACGCCCACATCTTTTTCTCTAGGATAGGGAATTACCGAACGCGAAAAATACAATGCAAAACCGTTTTGATCTGTTACTACTTTCACGTTATTAGGATTATTGATGACTTCCTCCTCTTTAATTTCACGCATCAGCGAAGCCAAATCGACTTCTCTAGAAACATCTTTTCTGAAAATTTCAATCAATTTCATTAAAGGTTCCGTATCAATAAAAGGTTCGTCCCCTTGTACGTTAACGACAATATCTACATCTAGGTTCGCGACTGCTTCTGCAATACGATCACTCCCCGACTCGTGTTCTCTGATGCTCATGATTGCTTTGCCTCCGTTAGAAATAATTTCTTCAAAAATTAAATCAGAATCCGTCACTACAAAAACATCATCAAACAATTGTGTGCTTACTGCTGCTTCATAGGTTCTTAAAATCACAGTTTTTCCTCCAAGATCTTGCATCAATTTAGCAGGAAATCGTGTGGAAGCGTAACGGGCGGGAATGACGGCTATTATTTTCATGTTTATGTGTTTGTTCATGTTTTTGCAACGAAGGCGCTAAGACGCTAAGAAAAAATTTAATTCAACTGATACTAAGGCTTGTTTATAGTGTCAGCAAATATATCAATTCTTGTTTTATTTTTGTCTGGAATATGTACTTGGATTATTGTGATTTTTTTTTACAGCAATATTAATATGATAGACCTTCTCTATAAATTTTAAAATGTTATTAAAATTGGATTATGATCACTTAAATGTTTCCAATCTTTAAATTCACCAACTTCAATATTTGTAAGTTTTTCAACGAAATTTTTAGATCCAAAACAATAATCTATATGATATGGCTTTTCTATATTTCGCTGTAAATAAAATGTAGGCTGTTTTTCTTCTCCTTGTTTTTCTTTTGTGAAATTATGATAAAGGCTTTCAATTCCTAATTCATTTAATTCTTTGACGACATCAGAATGATTCCACCATCTATCCCAACAATCCCACCTAACATTACTATTAAAATCCCCCGCAATTATTATATTCTTAAAGTTGCTTTTATTTACTTGAAGATATTTCCAAAACTGTCCAATGTAGCCAAAAGTTGGAGAATTATTTTTGTGAGTCCAAATAGCTAATAAATTAAAACTTTCATTAATAGAACAAGGTAGAAAGTGTTTTACATTATGATCTTTATATTTATTAGTCCAATCTAATTTTTTTAATTTAATTTCTTTCGCTGCAAAGATTCCAATCCCTTTATTTTTTGAACCTCCAATCCATAAATAATTTTCAGCCCAAATTTGATATTTCTTATCTTTTGATTCTTCTGGATTTTCGCATTCTTGAATAATTAATATATCAGCATTTAATGAAGTAATATGTTCGAATTTATTTCTAAAAGCCCCGTTACAATTCCAAGTTATTATTTTCATTTAAACTATATTCTTTTAAGTTAATAAAAACAAACCCCACTTAGTGAAAGTGAGGTTTGCTTTTTTTTAAATATATAAATCTGTATAATATCCTTTTAAACTATGTATTAATAAAATCTCATCGGTAGGTATCTCATACACAATACGATGTTCTTCATTTATTTTTCTCGACCAAGTTCCTTGTAAGTTATATTTTAATGCTTCAGGTTTTCCAATTCCTTCAAATGGGCTTTTTATTATATCTTCAATAAGAAGTTAAATCTTTTTTTGAATCGCTTAATTTCCTGATTTTTTCCAAAACTCAATATGTTCTATTGCTTTTTTGGTGAATTTTACTTCCATAAATCTTCAACAGACATCGTCGTAGATTCGCCGCGATTATATTCAGCTTTACCTTCTTGCACTGATTTTACAAAATCAGGATTATAGGGGCTGTCCTCATGTTGAACCGTAACATTTCTAACTCCTTTTAGATGTTCTAAAAGTGTTTTACCAAACGAAATGTGTTTCTCATCGCCTTCAATAGTTATTGTACTCATAAAATGACTTTTAATAATACAAATATAATAAAAAAACAGTCCTACTTTGTATCTATTTAAAACCCTACTCCCTACTTTTCTTAATCAAAACCCTTTTTAAATATTTATTTACTGGATTTTCAAACCAGATTAAACTAACATAACTTATTATGAGCGAAACGATTAAAATGATGGAAATGATTAAATATTCATTCGTAATATTAAGAAGTGATTTATTTAACATTATAAAATATTTCAAAACTAGTTGATGAAACATATAAAAACCAAAACTTATTTCGCCGAGTAAAATCAAGGTATTATTAGACAATAACCTTGACAATAGGCCTTTTTGGAATGCGAAAACCAGTATTAAAAAACTCATTGGTAACCAATAGTAAATGGAATATCGAACTACTAATGGAAGCTGGCTATGAAAAATAAAAAAAACAACTAATAATAGTATGGAACCAAATTCCAAGATATTAAAATTAATCACCTTCTTTTTATCTTTTATTTTTAAATATAATTCGAAAAGAAGTATTCCAATAATGAAATCAAAAACTCTAAAAAATGGATTAACATAGAATAGGTTTTTATAATAGATTGGAGGGATTAGTAACATCAATATTGGCAGTAAAAGTAAAAATGGAATTAATAAACTTTTGCTGTATTTAAGAATTTTAAGTTTCGAAATTAAAAGGATTAAAAAGGGAAATAGTAAATAGAAAAAAAGCTCATTAGATATACTCCATGACGGAGAGTTAAAAGAAAAGTATATTTTCTTTATTGGTACAAAACTTTGGGTCAATGTCAAATTAAAAAATAACTGTTTGAACCAAAGTGAAAGTTCAAAATTTACATTTTGAATCGTTATTGGTACAGCAATTAGTAATGTTAATATATGAAGCGGATAGATTCTGGCAATTCTGGCGATATAAAAATTAGACTTTGATATCTTTTTATTCAACATCGAATCACGGTAATTATAAGCAAGAATAAAACCACTTAGAATAAAAAAGAAACTAACTCCGATATATCCTTCCTTCAAAATAGATTCATGAATCCATCTCAAAGTCGATGACTTACTTTTTGCCAAAAAAGTCATATGATGCACAAATATCATAAATGCAAAAAAGAAGCGCAATGAAGTAAGTGGTTTTATCATTTAGATGCAGAAATTAGATTTGGTTATCACAGTTAAAAAACAAAATTATTCCACAAAACTCTCGTCTTTAAAACCGATCAAATATAATTTATTTTTTGCTCTCGTCATAGCGGTATACAACCATCGGATGTAATCTCTGTCAATTC
Organism: Flavobacterium gillisiae; assembly: GCF_900107635.1. GTDB lineage: Bacteria > Bacteroidota > Bacteroidia > Flavobacteriales > Flavobacteriaceae > Flavobacterium > Flavobacterium gillisiae. Next base: position 17,375 of record NZ_FNRD01000005.1, on the reverse strand, counting down.
CGTTAGGCAAATAAGGTTGTTCAATAAAAACAGTATTCCACTGCCCTCCTTGTGATTTATGACAAGTAATCGCATAAGAGAATTTTACTTGCAAGCCATTAAAATATTCGTTTGCTTTTACTTTTTGAAATTGCTTGTACTTGGTCTCCCCTTCATAATCTTTCAAAACCTCCTGATACAATCTGTTTGATTCTTCATAAGTCAAGGACGGTGATTCACTTTTTATAGTGTCTAATAATAGAACCGTTTCAAAAGGCTTTTGGTCTGGATAATCGACCATTCTAATTTTCACATTGGCAAACTTAAAACCGTACAGTTCCTTGATATTAAAGATCTCCAAGACTTCTATAATATCACCATTAGCAATAAAACCAGCTTCATCTGAATCTTTCAACCAAAAATAATTATTCTTGACTACCATCAAGAAATCTCCTGAGGACAATTCACTTTCTTTATCGAGAATTTTGGTTCTAATTTGTTCATTATATTGATTCGCTCTTTTATTCGAACGAACAATAAAAGCCGTGTCTTCTATACTATAATTGCTGTAGGCTGAGTTGATCGCATCTTGAATATCATAGCCATCGGTCAGGCGGACAATATCTTTAAATTTTCGAACATTAAATTGGAAATCGGTGATGAAGGAATCTTTCAATAACTCCCGAAGCTCCGTTGCATTATACAAAATCCCCGAATCCTCTTCTTGACGCATCACTTCGTCAAGTTCAATATATTCGACTTCCTTATTATAATTCAAACTTAATGTATGGGTGTCCAATGCTGGACTAATATCTAAATTCACCGGAGGCAACTGAGCAGTATCTCCTAGCAAAATCATCTTGCAATTCGTTCCTGAATAGACATACGAGATCAAATCATCAAGCAAAGAACCGTTTTCGTACAATTTAGAATCCGAGTTGGTATCCGAAATCATAGAGGCTTCATCGACGATAAATATGGTATTTTTATGTTTGTTTTGTTGCAAGGTGAAAGAAACGCCGCCACCAGAAGACTTCTTTGGGAAGTAGATTTTTTTATGAATCGTAAAAGCTGGTTTGTTCGAATAACTAGCAATCACTTTTGCGGCACGACCTGTTGGCGCTAGCAAAACATATTTCTTATTGATGTCCAAAAGATTATTTACAATCGTCGAAATTACCGTCGTTTTACCCGTTCCTGCATATCCTTTAAGGACAAAAATCGTGTCGTTATCCGTTTCAGTTAAAAAAATAGCGATTTTTTGAAAAAAAATATCCTGTTTGTAAGTGGGAACAAAAGGAAATTTATTTCGTAAAAGACTATAAAACAAGGAGGAGTTCATCTGACATATTTTAACTGCAAAGTAAGGGTTTCAATATCAAAAACCAATGAAAATTTCAATTTCAATTTGGATATTAGTTACATTTATCTCTTTTTTATATTTCTATGGGCTTTTAATATTCACATTGCTTTTGTCACTACCATTGGCATTGCTATTGTTATTTTAATTTGTAAGTTTGTCATCGCATTTAACCCGTTCCGTTTTCTACAAACAGAATGGATTATAAATCAGAATATGTCTACACAAAACACAAATATTACCGAAAAGAAATATAAAAAACTCTCCATCCAAGTTTCCTTGGCCGGATTGTCTTTTTGCTGTTTTGACACACTCAATAATACGATTACTTCCTTTAACGAAGTCCATTTTGATTCTTTTCACAAAGGAATTAAAATTGAAGATTTGTTTTCGAATGCCTTTCGGGACTACCCTGAATTGAGCGAAACCTATGATGATGTATTGATTATACACAATAACAATCTGTCTACATTTGTTCCCACAGCGCTATTTGACGAAAATTTCCTAGGAAGTTATTTGCAATACAATACTAAGGTATTTGAAACTGATTTTTTCGCATTCGACGAAATCAGTAATTACCAAATCAATTCTGTTTACATTCCTTATGTAAATATGAACAACTTTTTTATAGATCAATTTGGCACTTTCGATTATAAGCATGCAAATAGCATTTTAGTGACCAAGCTTTTGGATGTATCCAAAAACATCGACGACAAGAAAATGACGGTACATTTCAGTGAAGGACATTTTGAGATTATTGTGATCCAAAATCAGAAGCTGTTATTATTCAATTCTTTTGATTATCAAACTCCCGAAGATTTCATTTACTATGTTTTGTTTACCGCAGAGCAATTGAATTTAAATCCTGAAAATTTTCCGTTAGAATTGATAGGAAATATAGACGGCGAAAGTGATTTTTTTAAAATAGCATACAAATACATTCGTAACGTTTCGCTTATTGACGTCGACGATTTACGATGGAACAATTATTTTTCTGACGCCGAAAACAGAAATCATTTTATACTTTTCAACTCATGAGAATCATTTCAGGAAAATACAAGGGAAGACGCATTTCTCCCCCAAAAGGTCTACCCGTTCGCCCCACAACCGATATGTCTAAAGAAGCATTATTTAATGTTATCAACAACCATTTCAGTTTTGAAGGCTTGAAAATACTAGACTTGTTTGCAGGAACAGGAAACATAAGTTATGAATTTGCCTCCAGAGGAAGCACACCAATTACATCAGTAGATGGAGATTTTGGTTGTGTAAAATTCATCAAACAAGTAGCAACCGAATATGATTTTAATATCGCAGCAACTAAGAGTGATGTTTTTAAATTTTTAGAAAGAAACAATGCTAGTTTCGACATTATTTTTGCAGATCCACCTTACGCTTTGGATCAAAAGATTTTTGAAAAAATTGTATTATTAATTTTCGAAAAAAATACGCTTAATGATGACGGAATGATGATAATCGAGCATTCTAAATACACGAAGTTAGACCATATGGATAATTTTTCTTTCAAGAAAAGTTACGGCGGATCTATTTTTAGTTTTTTCGAATTGAGTTCTGGTGAAGAAGAATCAGATGCTGATCTTTTTGAAGGCGGCGAAGAAGAATAGCGATCAAAACTCTTATATAACTGAAAAAGCCCTTGTAAAAACGAGGGCTTTTTTATGCTTTTAAAATTTTATAATCCTATTTCCCGATTACCCAACCCAAAGTAAAATTAGCAATTGGTATAAAATCATTATCGTATTTATCCATATTATAGCCAATTCCTAAATTCAAACCTAGATTTAAATTACCTTTATACGTTCGCTCAAATCCCCAAACTGGACCAACGGTTAAAGACGGTATACTACTAGAAAACGAATCATTTGTTGTTCTGGATTCAAAAAAATAAGATGCGGTCATAGCTACAAATCCACCTGAATTATTTGCTGTAACTTTTCCTTTTGCTTCTCTTTTTTCTAAATTGTAATAGTGACGGAACTGTTCATTTATTAGCGGATAAAAATTCCAATTCGAACCACTATAACCACTATATTGGTAGCCAAAACCTAAACTCACTTCTGAATACAATGTATTCTTAGTATTAAAACCATGTTCATAGACAATACCTGGCGCGAGGACATTAATTTTAAATTGATTTTTCTCAACAGAGGGTTTGTCTTGCGCCTGTAAAGCAGTCATAGCAAGCAAACTTGAAAACAACAAAAACTTCTTTTTCATTTTAAAATGGTTTGTTAAATCAAGTCATTTTCATTTGGTTAGAAAATAAAACGAAATACAAACATAAGAAATACATTATAAAATCGAGGGATTATTTTTAGTTTTTTTAACAAGGAATAAACGAAGTAGAAAAAGAATTTTACGTATTTATTTTCTTTGATAATTTATCCAATACCATTTTATAAGTAGGTAATTCCATTTCATATTTCAGTCCTTCATTCACAACAAATTCAGTCAATGAAGCCAATTCGAATTTTCGACCGGCCAATACATCACGATGCATCGATGAAGTGGCATCTTTTGGTGTTTTTTCTAATTTATGAATGGTTTGCATCACAATATCATTGGGTAAATTCAATCCTTTTACCGCGGCCAGCATCGTAATCTCATTTAAGAGTTCAACATATACTGCTCTACTGGAATTACTATTTATGATTTCGCCTATATTTTGGTTTAAATAGGATGTGGCTGAAGCCAAAGCAGAAATGAAAATAAATTTTTCCCAAACCGTTTCCACTATATTATCAACGAGGTAGCTTTCTACTGACGCATTCTTAAAAATAGTTTGTAGTGCTTTTAGTCTACCTATTGGCGCTGTATCAGATCCAAAATACAATTTCTCATAAGGTCCCATTTTTTTTATGACTCCGGCAGATTCAATCATCGAAACGATATACACGCAGCCCTGTAAAACTTCATTATCAGGATAAAGCGTACTTATTCTTTCCGTTGCGTCAACACCATTATATAAAGGAAGGAAAATTGTGTTTTTAGTAATGCATTTTTCTAACGAAAGTAGACTCTCTTCTATATCATACGTTTTTGTCGAACAAATAAGATAATCTAGTTTTCCTATTGTTAGCGGATCATTAGAAACAACACTTGGAAAGGCAATGATTTCCTTATCGTCAGTGATAATCTTTAATCCTGAGGCTGCAATTGCTTTTTGGGTTTCACCACGAGCGATAAACACGATTTCGAATTGATCTGATTCGGCGTAGGCTTTCGCCAAAAGTCCACCAAAATAACCACCTACTCCACCCATTCCTAAAATTCCAATTCTTGTTAGCATATCTAAAGTTTACAATAAAAATTAAACCATTAAAAAATTGAGAAAATTAAGCCTATTGACTTAATGAAACTTAATTTCTTAATGGTTCCCTTTTAGATTTCACAATCCTTTTTTATTAATTGTTTGAATAAAAAAAAACAGACCTATAAGCCGGATTCTGTATCCCGATAAATCGGAACCCTTATCATTTATCTAGATCATACATTACTGTATGACTCAAGCTATCTACCCTTCAGCAACGGACGAGAAGCCCTTAAATGCTGATATACTTGATATTTCACCGCATAGAGTTTACCTGGTTTCACTACAGCATTACCTGTACATACTTTCTGTTGCACTTGTCCTAATCTCGCCTTTGCAGACAAAACCGACGGGAGTTACCCGCTATGCTTCTCTAAGGTGTCCGGACTTTCCTCCCTTTTGATTGCTCAAAACGGCGATAAGGCGGTCTGTGCCGCGAAATTACAACAATTTTAACTCGAAGTCAAACATTAAATTTTACTTTAACAGCTATTTTACAAAGTCTTAATTTTAAATTAGTTATCTTTAAATGTAATTTAAAACGCTATCTATGAAACCTATATATCACTATTCAACCGTCTCTGAAGCCCTTGATGAGTTAAAAGAATTAGATTTTACTTATGACTATAATATTTATCAGGATGAAATTATTAAGAATCCAGCTGAACATCAAGTAAAACATGTTTACAGATATGAAGGAAATTCTGATCCAGGCGATTCAGCTATAGTATATGGTATTACAGCTGCCTCAGGTAAAAAAGGGGTTTTTGTTTCTGGCTATTCGGCAAATACAGACGATGAAGCTGCCATTGTATTAGCTAAGCTGTGTATTGAAAATAGTGATAATCAATGTAGAACATAGTTTAAGTTCTTTAATTTAAGAAAAATAGCTTCTAAAAAAAATATACAAACCCTATCTAAAAATAAAAATCATGACTCAAACGTATCACTATGCCACTGTTTCCAAAGCCTTAGATGAGTTAAATGAAAATGGGTTTACCTATGACTTTAACCTACATGAAGAGGATATTGCAAAAAACCCGCAAAAATATGAGATTAAACATATCTACCGCTATGAAGGAGATACAGATCCTGGGGATGAAGCTGTAGTGTATGGTATCCAATCAACATCTGGAAAAAAAGGAGTTTTTGTCGCTGGATTTGCTGCAAATTCAATAACTGATGCCGCTCAGGCATTGATTAATATTACAATAAAGAACAGAATAAAATAAAAATTAAGAGTAAGAACTTCAACAGCAGTTTTATTTTAGATTTTTCACGTTTATAAATTTATAAAAATAGCATGGAACACACTTATCATTATGCCACTGTATCAAAGGCTTTAGACGAACTAAAGGAAAAAGGATTTACTTATGATTTCAATCTTCACGAAGAGGACATTGTAAAAAACCCAAATAATTATAAAATCGTACATATCTATCGTTATGAAGGAAATACAAATCCAGATGACGAAGCGATAGTCTACGGAATAAGAACAAAATCCGGTGAAAATGGTGTTTTTGTTACTGGTTTCGCTGCAAATTCAGTTAGTGATGCGGCACAAGCGCTAATTAATATTAGTATTGAAGACAGAAAAAAATAGCATACTCAATTTTGACCTACCAACTTTTTAAAACCCAATCCCTTATTAATCGCTGAGATGTGAAACTAAAATACAAATAGGTCAAATCAGTATTTAATGGTGCTATCTGAAATAATAAGAGAACGAATTGCAAGCGAAGGCCCAATATCATTTCGTGATTTTATGGAAATGGCATTGTATTATCCCGAACTTGGCTATTATAATTCTCCAAAAAATAAAATTGGGGCCAATGGTGATTTCTATACCAGTGCTAGTTTATCAGCCTCTTTTGGAGCAATGATAGCACGCCAAATCGAGGAAATGTGGCAATTATTAGACAGAAAACCATTCACAATTGTTGAGTACGGAGCAGGAACAGGTCTTCTATGCCATGACATCTTAGATTACCTCAAGGACAACACTGCTTTATATGATAGTTTGAACTATTGCATTATAGAGAAAAGTACACCCATGCAAGAGATTGAAAAGAAATATCTGCACGAAAAAGTCAGTTGGTATGATTCCATAAAAAACATTCCAGAAATTAGAGGCTGTATTCTATCTAATGAATTATTCGATAATTTTGCTGTCCATCAAGTTGTGATGCAAGACATTCTTAAAGAAGTATATGTAGATTATAACTATGGCTTTAAAGAAGTATTATTTCCTGCAAAAAAAGAACTTATAGACTATTTTAATTCCTTGTTGGTTCAACTCCCAAATGGTTTTCGAACAGAAATAAATTTAGAGATCAAAGAGTGGATCATAGAAGTTTCACAATATTTAAAGAGCGGCTATGTAATCACGATTGATTATGGAGGTTGTTCTTCTGACATATACGCCATTCACAGAAGCTCAGGAACACTCTTATGCTACAATAAACATCAAAAAAATGATAATCCTTTTCAATTAATAGGAAGTCAGGATATCACTTCTCATGTAAATTTCACAGCTTTAACAAATTGGGGAAATGAAAATGGTTTAGAAACTTGTGGAATAACCAATCAAACGCATTTCTTAACTGCATTGGGTATAAAACAATACCAAAATGCAATTATGAATAATCATGAGAACAACTCCCAGACTAAAATTCACGAAACCTTCATTAACCATAGCCTCTTAATGAGTATGGGGTTAAAATTCAAGGTTTTAATTCAACGAAAAGGAGCTGTACAAAGGCTACTTAAAGGCTTAAATCAATAATTTAATCAAGTCTCTTTATATTTCAAAAAAACAAAGTCAATTTTCTTATTCCAATAATTTTAGAATTAAACAAATTATCATTTTCATAATATAATGGCAATGACTATATTTGCTTTCGAATAAAAATTCTATGGAACAATTTATTGTATCGGCTCGTAAGTATCGTCCTCAAACATTTAATGATGTAGTGGGACAAAAAGCCATTACCAATACTTTGCTGAATGCTATAGAAAGCAACCATCTTGCCTCTGCCCTATTATTTACAGGACCTAGAGGTGTTGGAAAAACGACTTGTGCTCGTATTCTCGCTAGAAAAATCAATCAACCCGGTTATGATGACCCTACTGAAGATTTTGCTTTTAATGTATTCGAATTAGATGCTGCCTCAAACAATTCTGTTGATGACATTAGGAACTTGATTGATCAGGTTCGTATTCCTCCCCAAACCGGAAAATATAAAGTTTATATTATTGATGAGGTGCATATGTTATCTTCAGCGGCATTTAATGCTTTTCTGAAAACATTAGAAGAACCGCCAAAGCACGCCATTTTTATATTGGCAACGACCGAAAAGCATAAGATTATCCCAACCATATTATCACGTTGTCAGATCTTTGATTTCAAAAGAATCACAGTTAAAGACGCCAAAGAACATCTTGCTGAAGTCGCAACAAATCAAGGAATCGTTTTTGAAGATGATGCTTTACACATTATTGCACAAAAAGCAGATGGAGCCATGCGTGATGCTTTGTCTATTTTTGACAGAGTGGTTTCTTATTGCGGAACAAACTTAACACGTCAAGCAGTTACCGAAAACTTAAATGTTTTAGATTACGAGACTTATATTTCGGTTACAGATTTAATTCTTGAGAATAAGATCCCTGAATTATTGATGGCTTTTAACGACATTCTATCTAAAGGATTTGATGCACATCATTTTGTATCTGGATTAGCTTCCCATTTTAGAGACTTATTGGTTAGTAAAACACCTTCTACTTTATCTTTATTGGAAGTAGGTGAACAAGCTCAAAAAATGTATGGACTTCAAGCTCAGAAATGTAGCCAAGATTTTCTGTTGAAAGGAATTGCTATTGCAAATGATTGTGATTTAAAATACAAACTGAGCCAAAATCAGCGATTACTCGTTGAACTTTGCCTGATGCAACTCGCCTCTATCACTTTTGATGGAGAAAAAAAAAAGTTGAGTCCTTTATAATTCCGCCTACCTATTTTAGAAAAAGGGATTACTCCATAGCAGACCAAACAAAAGCTACTGAGACGAAGTCTGTTCCATTACAAGCAGTTGTAAAGCCACAAGAAATTGTTATAGAAAGGACACCTGAAATAAAAACTCCTGTTGCTTCCGTTAAAACAGAAACAACATCAAATGAACCTAAAGTTTCGGCCTTTTCATTGTCTAGTATTCGTGCTAAAAAAGCATTAGAAGAAAGCAATAAATCGTATGTAAAAGAAGTAGTTGATTTCCCTACCGAGCCATTCACCGAAACGGAAATGTTATTGCAATGGACCAACTATGCAAAACGCTTAGGTGATAAAGGATTTAAGATTATGGAATCCTTGTTACTAATCAACGACCCTGTTTTGAACGGATTTGCCATTACACTCGAATTACCTAATGAAGGTTCAAAATTAGATTTTGAAAAAGAAATAAATGGCCTCTTAGGACATTTAAAAGGACATTTACACAATCATGATATTACCATAGAAGTTATCGTGAATGAAAGTTTCGAAAATAAAAAGAATTTCAACGATCAAGACAGGTACAATAGATTACATGAAATAAACCCTAGTATTGAACTCTTAAGAACCACTTTTGGACTGGACTTAAACGCGTAAAAAGGAATAGATGCTAATCGTAACGATTTTTAACATTTATCGTAAATTATTTTTTTCTCTATTTTCTTATCTCAATTCAACCAAATCATTAGTACCGAAACGTAAATAACGACTGAACTTAATTCGCGATAAAAAGACCAAAAAATGGCGACAAAATATAATATAGAGCTAAGTTTTTCCTCAGGATCTATCCCTAAAACTATCTACAATCGATATCTACCTATTGAATATATCCAAACAAAGAACATTCCGATATAATTATCAATTATTTGTTTTCAATAATTTAATTTTTAATTCATACAACTAACTTAAGTTTAAATTTTACCAAAATACATTGCCTTTACAATTCCATCAGATAATCCTATTTTAGGAACATAGATTTGCCTTGCTCCACTCCATTTCATAGCATTGAGATAGATTCTAGTAGCAGGAATAATAACATCTGCACGATCGGGATTTAAACCCAATTCGGAAATCCTTTGTTCGTAAGTCAATGAATTCAAGAAAGAATATTGTGAAGTAAGATAAATATAAGATAGAGGTTTTTCTTGGGTTTTACCCGACATTTTAAACAGTTTATTAATGTTACCTCCTGAACCTATAAGGGTAACTTCTTCATAATCGACCGTGTTTGTCTTAATCCATTTTTCAATTTCATCCCAAACCACATCGCAAACCATATTATTTAATAAACGAACAGTTCCGGCTTTAAATGATTTGGAGGCTACGATTTTACCATTCGAAAAAAGTGTAAATTCAGTACTACCACCACCAACATCGACAAAAAGATAGGTTTGATCTGTTTTTAACAAGTGGTGCAAGTCCGTTGAAGCAATAATTGCAGCTTCCATTTTTCCATCAATGATTTCTATATTAATATCTGCTTTCTCCCTTATCAGATCAGCAACTTCTTTTCCGTTGTATGCTTCCCTCATTGCAGAGGTAGCAAATGCTTTATACGATTGTACTTTATGCACTTTCATCAACAGATTAAAAGCTTTCATGGCATCGCACATTCTATCTATATTTTCTTCGGATATTTCACCGACAGTAAAGGCGTCCTGTCCTAAACGTATGGGGACACGAACTAATGAACTTTTATTAAATTGAGGCTCTTTGCCCTCTTGTTCTACAATATTCACAATTAATAAACGCATGGCATTTGATCCAATATCGATTGCAGCGTATTTCTTTATGTTAATCATTCTTTATTATGCTTTTGATTTACTTTTTTGCTTTTATATAAGTTAAAATAAAATTGAAATTTCTAAGAATTTTCACCTAATAATTCGACTTTTCTTTGATAATATTTATAGGTCTCAATTTGAGCTCTAAATACTGGATCGCTATTTCTTTCACGATACTTATTATCTAATTTAGCAGAATGGTAACGTGCTTTCACATTTCCTTTCCAACCTAGATCAAAATTGTCAATCAATTCTTTTTTAATTCCCTGATCATAGATTGGACAAGTTACTTCAACTCTTCCATCAAGATTACGAGTCATAAAATCTGCCGAAGAAATAAAAACCTCCGTTTGGCCAGCATTTCCAAATATATAAATCCTAGAATGCTCTAAATAATTATCAACAATACTGATGGCCTCAATATTAGCACTCATTCCTTTAATACCGGGAATCAAGGAACAAATTCCTCTTACTTCTAATTGTATTTTTACTCCAGCATTACTAGCTTCATATAGTTTATCGATCATTCCAAAATCAGACAAACTATTCATTTTTAGCTTTATGTATGTCTTTCGTCCCGCTAAGGCATGTAGAATTTCTCTGTCTATTAATTTATAGAATCGAACTCGGGTATAATGTGGCGAAACAATAAGATGTTTATAGCGGTATAACCTATAATTAATATTAAAAAAATCAAATATCTTATTTATGTCTTTCAGTATCTGTTGGTGACTTGTAAATAGCGTAACATCGGTATAAACCTTTGCCGTCGCCTCATTAAAATTTCCTGTCGAGATAAAGCCGTATCTTTTTACTTTACCATTTTCAATTCTTTCAATAACACATATTTTGCTGTGGACCTTTAGTCCCTTAACTCCAAAAATAAGCTCAATGCCCTCTGTTTGCATTTGCTCTGCATAAGAGATATTACTTGCTTCATCAAAACGTGCTTGTAATTCAATCTGTACCGTTACTTTTTTGCCGTTTTTAGCTGCATTTATAAGAGAACTTATAATTTGTGAGTTTTTAGCTAAGCGGTACAGCGTTATTTTAATTGTAGTAACTTTAGGATCGAGAGCCGCTTCACGAAGAAATTTAGTCAGATATGAAAAGGTTTGATAAGGTGCATTCAACAAATAATCCTTTTCACTTATTTTCTGTAATATACTTCCTTCCAGACTCAATCCTGGAAGAGGCAATGGATCGTTTTTCTCATATAACAGGTCGAATCGCCCTAAATTTGGAAAATCCATATAATCTCTTCTGTTATGATATCTACCACCTGGTATTATACTGTCTGTAGAAACAATATGCATCTTATCCAGAAAGAATTCTAATGTATCTTTTTCGATTAACTGATCGTATATAAAACGAACAGGCTCCCCTATTCTTCTGTCTTTTACACTAGTTGAAATTTTCTCGAGCATACTTTTACTCAAATCACTGTCGATATCTAATTGAGCATCGCGACTAATCTTAATCATATGTGCAGAAACACTTTCGTAATCAAAAATATTAAAAATACTTTTTAAATTATGTCTAATTACATCATCAATTAGAATTATATAATGCTTTTCATCATCTGAAGGTAAAACAACAAATCGATTCATCGTCTTTGGAATTTCGATAATCGCATATCGAACTTCCGAGTTTTTTTTCATTACTAATTTGATCGCTAAATACCCCATATTATCTCTCAATAAGGGGAATTCAGACAGGTCATTCAAGATAATAGTAACTAATTCAGGACTTAATTTTTGTATAAAGAAATCTTTTAGATATATCTCTTGCTCTTCTGAAATTTCATTCTCATTAATTATGAAAATATTTTCGCTTTCAAGCTCTGCTTCAATTTTTTTCAAAATCAGAAGGCTTTCTGTTTGGTCCTCTATTACAATCTCCGTAATGTCTTTTACTAATTGTTGAGCTGAAATACCACCTAGAATTTTCTCTCCAGACTTACCCGACAAACTTAATCTTCTTATTGCAGCAAAACGAACTCTGAAAAATTCGTCTAAATTATTTGAAAAAATTCCTAAGAATCGTAATCTATCTAAAAGTGGTACTGATTCATCTGCTGCTTCTTGAAGTACTCGGGCATTAAATGCTAACCAACTTTTTTCTCTATCTATATACTTTTTTTCTGGCACTATATTTATTTTAAATCTTTTGGAACTATTATTTTTTTTGTCTTGCCTTTTTTTATTTCTTCCCAATATTCTGTATCAAACTCTAAAGCTACAAATCCGCTGGTAGGGACGTTATCGATAGAAACGTCACCAAATTTATTAACAAAATTTGTAATTGCCGCATTATGCCCAAAAAGAATAATACTATCAAACGAATTCTCACATGACTTTATAATCTTTTCCAACTGCTTTTCATCAAAAGTATAAAGCCCTTCTTTAAAATCAATACATTCGATAGGATATAAAATATTTTGAGCAAAAATAAGTGCGGTATCTGAAGCCCTTTTCGCGACGCTACTCCATATTACATAGGTCTTAGGAATAAAACCCAAAATGCTTAAAGAAACCAAATGGGCATCTTTCATTCCTCTTTGATCTAACGGTCTATCAATATCTCGTAGAGGTGCATCCCAATTTGACTTTCCATGTCTTATTAATATTAGATTTTTCATATTTAGGCGTTTTCGTATGATCTACAATAAATACTAATTGAAGTAGAAAGATACAATATATATTTTCATGACTTGTTTCTTTTTACATAAATTCAACTAAAAACCTCGAATTCTTTCGTTAAAACACACACCTTCAATATGATCATAAAACTCGATTTAATTAACATGAGCTTGTTAATTGCATGAATAAATTAGTAGTCATTAATTAACACTACCTATCGATATCTATTAATATTACGATAGTTAGACTAAAGACGTAAGTAAACATGTGATAATTTAATTTAAAATTGTAGTCCAACTAAACAAACATTACTAATTCTAGCATGAAGAGTGTCAAAAACAGTGACAATTTATACTTATTAGAATACTACAGTAGATTATTTAAATTAAAGAAAATTGAGGTAAATTAACGCAACTACAATGCAGTAATTCTGACAAAAATATCGAAAGAAATTGATTTTAAAACACTTGCGATAAAAACTGAATTTTATTTATGAAATTATCATAAAATAACTATAAATATCCTTCAAATAATTATTCTCTAAACGCTTAAAAAACTCAATTTAGAAATGTGTGCGAGAGCATAAACGTAAAAACTTTAAGCTTATTCACCGCATTGATAATTGGTTTCAGGATTTTAAGATGCAATAGTATTTCCTTACTATACTTTTAAGTCAAAATATTGACTAAGCATAAGCTTTACATCTATATTTCATTTATGAGTTTAAATTAACCCAAAATTGGATTCCGAGAGTATCGCTAAAAGTAATTTCAAAATAGAAAAGAGTAGTCCAAAATTACTTATAGTTTTAATATTATTAATAACTTTTAATATATAGATTCCATTGGGTAAAATAATGATTTTATTATCCTTATCCAGTGGGGAAAAATGATGTGTATGTTAAAAACACGCCTATGCATTAGACTACAATATTGTTAAATTTTAACATAAAATCACGACTCTACACCATATTTATTCCTAAAAAAATACCTTTTTTCCTATATAAATTTCTAAAAAAAAGGTACTTAAACGAGTATTTAGGTTATTCAAGGAAAAAAATATAAAGTTTTAGTATTTATTTTTAAGTTTGTTAAAGTATTACAAAATTATATTACAATAGTTTCCTGCCCGAAATCTACTGTTATTTTAAAACTTAAAATCCTACTGTTATGATAGTAACAATTACTTTTCTTATACTAGCTCTATTAATAGTTCCTAGTATTAAATATTCAGAAATCCAATTTCCAAAATATTGGATTAGAATGCTTTCTCTTAAAGCATTATTTGTAGCATCATTTTTTGATTCCCAAAGAACAAACTTTACAGCAATATATCTGACTCGAATAGAATCAGAACAATTCCATAAGCCCTTTTGTCAATTAGTGCGCAAGAATTACTAAAAAAAAGGAATTAATCCTACTAACAACCCCATTTCTAACGATTTAAAAAAAAATCAATATGAAACCAAACTTTACTTACAAAAAATCTAAAATTTCATTCCTTTTACAGGCTTTCTTTATGTTTGCTAGTAATACCTATAATCAAACATTTTTCTTTGGAATGATAAGCAATGGAAGAAAATTATTTTTTTCTGATAAATATTTTCCAAGGCTTAATCTTTTGAATTATTTCACAGAAAATTTTAATTTTCTAGAAAATAAAAATTTAAAGTCAATAAGAGTCTTTAATAGCTATTTTTATATACTCTTTTTTAGTATTTTATCAATGTCTGTTTCCGGTCAAGTAACTAGAGCATGTTGGAATGAACCAGGTTCTTCTGGAGAATTTACGCTTAATAAAATTTATCTAGCATCAGATTTAGCAGGTACTCCATTATCATCTTCTGCATGCTCATCAGTAAGTAGTGTAAATGTTTACCTCGCTGCAAGTATAACAAACGGTACTGGTTCAGTTAGGCAAGGTGTTTTTTTGGCTGGTACAATAAAATCAGATAGTGACCCTACTGGAACTGTTTATTCCAAATGTTTTGATATACCATTAACCAGTGGATCTCCTACAATTGTTGTTGATCCAACCCCGTATCTTTGGAACTGTGGGGATGCACTTACAATGTCTAGCACATTTATTGGTTGGGGTTCTGGTAGCGGTACAGTATGTGCTGCAGACTGTAAAACTTCATCATTAACAGGTCCTAAATGTAGAAATTATCCTGATTTTAAAATTGACACACCATTAGTAGCTAAATTTACTTCTAATTCGAGTTGTCCAGGGGGAAGTCAATTTGGAAATATCAACTTGACAAGCACTTCAACAGGAGGTAATGGCATTTACTCCTATAAATGGTATCAATCAACAGATGGGATAAACTTTACTCAATTTGCTACAACTCAATCCGCAACATTTTCACCAGGAAACAATAATGCCTATTATATAAAGTTAACAGTCACAGATTCTTCTACTTCAGTTAATACAAATAGTAAAACAATCTCAAATATTTATGCTGGCATCTGTTGTACTACACCTGTTATAAGTGAGAAGCAAACTTCAATCTGTAGTGGCCAAACATTTACTATTTCTCCTGCCGCTGGTGGATCTGAAATAGTTCCCTTAGGCACTACTTATAGTTGGCCAGCTCCAAGTATATCTGGAATTACTGGAACTGCATCAGGATCTAATGCTACAAACATTAGTAGTGGTATTTTAACTAATTCAACAAACAATCCTATAATTGTTACTTATATAGTAACTCCAAAATCAGGTGCTTGTACAGGATCACCTTTTAATATCAAAGTTACTGTGAAACCTAAGCCAATATTGGAAGTAACAAACGCATCGGTTTGTAATGGAACTGCGGCAACAATAACTGCAACAGGAACAGCAACTGGTGGAACATATTTATGGAGTACTGGAGCTACAACTGCTTCCATAACTGTTTCTCCATCAACCACAACTGAATATACTGTAATATACACTTTAAACGGTTGCCCATCTGCACAAGGAAAAGGAACAGTAACTGTAAAACCTATTCCAGCGGCACCAACTGTAACAGTGGTGAACAACTGTGATGGGACTTCTACTTTGTCTACAACAGCTGCAGGAACTCTATTATGGAGTACTGGAGCAACTACATCTTCTATAATTGTTCAAAATGCTGGAACTTATACACTAACGACAACTAACGAAAGTGGATGTACTGCAACTGCAACTGCAACGATAAACGCTGCTCCGACTCAAATCACTTTTACTGCTACTCCAACACAAATTAAGTGTAATGGAGGAAGAGGAAGTGTTACTCTTGCGTCAAGTGGAGGAACAGGAACATTAACCTATTCAGGAGATGCAACTGCTAACTTAACTGCTGGAACATATAACTATACCGTTACAGATGCTAACGGATGTACTGCTACTGCAACTGCAACGATAAACGCTGCTCCGACTCAAATCACTTTTACTGCTACTCCAACACAAATTAAGTGTAATGGAGGAACAGGAAATGTTACTCTTGCGTCAAGTGGAGGAACAGGAACTTTAACCTATTCAGGATCTGCTACTGCTAACTTAACTGCTGGAACATATAACTATACTGTTACAGATGCTAACGGATGTACTGCTACTGGAACGGCAACGATAAACGTTGCTCCGACTCAAATAACTTTTACTGCTACTCCAACACAAATTAAGTGTAATGGAGGAACAGGTACTGTTACTCTTGCTTCAAGTGGAGGAACAGGAACATTAACCTATTCAGGAGATGCAACTGCTAGCTTAACTGCTGGAAACTATAACTACACTGTAACCGATGCCAACGGATGTACTGCTACTGCAACTGCAACGATAAACGCTGCTCCGACTCAAATAACTTTTACTGCTACTCCAACACAAATTAAGTGTAATGGAGGAACAGGAAGTGTTACTCTTGCTTCAAGTGGAGGAACAGGAACATTAACCTATTCAGGATCTGCTACTGCTAACTTAACTGCTGGAACGTATAACTATACTGTAACCGATGCTAACGGATGTACTGCAACGGCAACTGCAACGATAAACGCTGCTCCGACTCAAATAACTTTTACTGCTACTCCAACACAAATTAAGTGTAATGGAGGAACAGGAAGTGTTACTCTTGCGTCAAGTGGAGGAACAGGAACATTAACCTATTCAGGAGATGCAACTGCTAACTTAACTGCTGGAACGTATAACTATACTGTAACCGATGCTAACGGATGTACTGCTACTGCAACCGCAACGATAAACGCTGCTCCGACTCAAATAA
>NZ_FNRD01000006.1 GCF_900107635.1 Flavobacterium gillisiae | reverse complement strand
AAAGTTCTCCCTGAGATAAAGGCACTTCATCAAGCGATAAATGCGTCCCCATGTTTTCAGGGTAAAGAATCCACTGATGAGCGTGTTCTCGTGGAGCCCAAGTATTGAAGGAACTTAGGTGTTTTTTATACTGTCTTTGGAGTTTTTTTCCGTTCAGCCCAAAAAATCTACCGACGGTGTGACAGTCGGTAGCACTGTTATCTATTAATTTCTTTTAAAAAAGCCGCAAACTCTTCAGTCATGCGGGTTCCTTTAGCAACTAAAGTCCAGTCTCTTTTGATAATTTCTCCATTGGATTTATTAGTCCAACGGCGTCTTTTAATATGCAAATACACTAATTTTCCTCTTAGAGGAAAATCCTGAATGGTAATTTCATCCTGAAATCCTTTTGAGACTAATTCAAGTGTATCAAACTCTTTTGGAGGTTTAATTTTCTCCTCAAAATATAGGTGTAATATTTCCTCTGTGTCATTAGCAGAAACCACCTCAAAGTGGTCAACTAAAAAATCAGGTAGCATAAATTTCAAAAGGTCTATAGAAGTCATCTCTCATTGTTAGATTGACAAAATTCTAACTTTTTTTCGACATTTCCTCCCTAGGTTTTGTTCTTGATCCGATTTCCCCACAACTTTTAGGATTGATCCTAAATTATTTGATTTTTTTAAATAGTGCTTTGCGAAAGTGAATTATTGTAGTACCTTCGCCGAGGTGGTAGCCCAATGGATCGAAAGTCCATTTATCTATGATTCTTTTAAGAAGAATCGGGATGGGAAGGAACCGCATCATGCTCGGATGGTGAAATTGGTAGACACGCTGGACTTAAAATCCAGTGAACAGCAATTTTCGTGCGGGTTCAAGTCCCGCTCTGAGTACAAAATAACTTCATTAGGTGTGTGCTTAATGGAGTTTTTTTATAAAATAGATTTGTTAAAGCCCTATTCATGTAGTTGAATAGGGCTTTTTAGTATATAAAAGGTCGTTTTGCGTGAGGGGTAGTAGCGGCATCCTTTTACAAAGCGATAGCGGAGTAAAAGATATAGCGTATAACCCGACCCCTTAGGGTCACGCCCAAATTACAAGACTGTTTTTAAAGGGCCGTTAATCTGATATGACCTAGGTTGTTGGATAATCATAATTAGGGCTTAGAGTTCTTTAAATCATCATTCTTTAATATAACGTAGCTAGGTAATAATTATAAATATTTGGTGTAGTAACAAACCGCAAACGTAGGCTCCGTAGGTTCCCACGGCATAACCCAAAACAGCTAGTAGTACTCCAACGGGAGCTAAAAATGGGCTAAATGCTGCAGCAACAATAGGCGCAGAAGCTGCTCCTCCAATATTAGCCTGACTTCCTACTGCCACATAAAAGAAAGGCGCTTTTATAATTTTGGCTACAATAATCATTACGATGATGTGGGTGGTAATCCAAATAATTCCGACTAAGAATAACAAAGGATTATCAAAAATTGCTCCTAGATTCATATGTGTTCCTATCGTTGCCACTAGTATGTATAAGAATACGGTTCCCACTTTTGATGCACCGTAACTTTCTATTTTTCGAACTTTGGTAAACGACAATAAAACTCCTGCTGTAGTTGTTATAATTACCAACCAGAAAAATTCATTTGTAAAAGAGTATTTCTCTAATTCCGGATAGTTTTCTTTAAAAAAGGGAGCTAATATATCCGCTAAAAAGTGTCCTAAACCTGTTAGGCCAAAAGCAACCATAAGGACTACCATTAAATTATTGGTCGTAAGCGGTTGTCTTTTTCCTGCTTGTTCTTCTTCTAGTTTTTTCTCTAATTCGGCTATTGGAGCACTATCTGCTTTTAACCATTTGTCAATTTTATCTGATTTTTGAGCGCCGTACAGCAAAAATCCCATCCATAAATTGGCTACCAAAACATCTACTGCAATCATTTGAGCAAACATACTTTTGCTTGCGCCAAATACTTCGAGCATGGCAGTTTGATTTGCGCCACCACCAATCCAGCTTCCAGCGATTGTTGATAGTCCTTTCCAAACTTCTTCGCCGTTTGATAAAGCTACTTCGGGGAAGAAGCTGCCTACAATATATAAGGCAATAGGGCCGCCTATTATGATTCCTAAAGTTCCTGCCAAAAACATAATAATAGCTTTGCTTCCCAGTTTTTTTAATGCAACAAAGTTGATGCTTAAGGTTAGTAATACCAAACTAGCAGGTAACAAATAACGCGACGCAATGGTGTATAAACTGGATGTCTCTCCTGATATGATGTTGAAGGTGTTGAAAAGTGCAGGAATAAAATAGCACAACAAAACCGAAGGGACTATGCTGTAAAATTTCTTAAAAAAAGCTTTCTCACTCGAAGAAGTGATAAATATTAAACCTAGTATTGTCATAAGGATACCTAGAACAACAGCATCGTTAGTTATTAGGGCGGTGGCGTTTTCGTTCATTATTTATTGGTTTGTATGGTTTTGATTAGCAAATCTAACATTTCACTTTTATTTGTAGCACCTATTTTTACATAGTCTTTTTGTAGCGACGTTAAAGCTGGTAAATCCCAGTTACTATTTTTATGGTCCATATACCATTTTGGTATTTTTTCAATTGATAATTTACAAGCATCTATTTTAAATAGTTCGCTTCCTTTTGCTTTAGGGAAATTTAACTTTTCCCCATTTAAAAAACCATTAACAGCTGCTCTAATTTCTTTAATGTAAGCCGTGTTATAGGTATTGTTCAAAATAATAACAAGATCTTTCGTTTGAATGGATCGTCTAATATAAGTTAAGTTTCCTGCCCAACTTCCAGTGTGTGATATAATTTTACCTTTTATGCTGTCGTTTGCAATGTGCCAGCCGTATCCATAATCAGAAGAATCTTTTGTGGGGGGATGTTTGCTAAATGCTAATTCCTTTGAAGTAGCATTAAAGATTGAATCATCATATAAAAACTGATCCCATTTTATCAAGTCGTCTATGCTAGATGATAGTCGCCCTGATCCTAGTCGCCCACTTAAAAAGCGATAGTAGGCATTGTTCGGTAATGATTCTGGAATAACATTTTTGCATTCCTCTAAACTAAACATATAACCAGGGGCATAATTTTCTTTATCCCAAATACTGTCTCTACCCATAAAGAAAGTGCTTTTCATTTGCATAGGTTCAAATACTTTTTTGGTTAAATACTTTTCTAAAGTTACTCCACCGCTTGCACCACTTACAATTTCAGCAAGAAGTACATATCCAGTATTAGAGTAATGGTATTTTTCGCCTGCTACACTTAAAACTGCTGGTTTCTTAGTCTTGAAATAATTTAAAATATCTTTGTTATAGGCAATAACTTCAGGATTCCAATTTTCTTTAAAATAGTCTTCATAATCAGCTAAACCGCCGGTATGAGAAAGTAATTGAGAAATAGTGACATCTTTATATGGAAAGTCATCTCCAAGATATTTATAAGCAAAATCAGTTACTTTTAATTTATTTTCCTGCTGTAGCAAAAGTATAGCTGCAGCGGTAAATTGTTTTGACACCGATGCAATCTCTAAAGAAGTAGTAGTCAGAAACGGGTTTTGCTTTTTTAAATTAGCGATTCCGTATCCTTTCTTAAAGATTAGCTTTCCGTTTCTTTTTACGGCTACCGCTCCGTTGAACATTTTTGCAGCATATAATTTGGAGAAATAAGTATCCAAAGTATCATTTTGTACCTCAGTAGTTGTTTTTAAATTTCTTTTCTTTTGTGCATTACAACTAGTAATCGATAGCGCTAAAAGTAAAACGATTGCGGTTTGATAGATCTTATTCATAAGTTTCAATTTTGTTCCAATCTGGATTTATAAGTCCGATTCCGTTAGTGTCATTAAGATGGATGGATCCATTTATTACTTGGTGTCCCTGAAATGGATCGTTAGTCACCCCTAAATTTCCATCTAAGTCTACCCAGTCTGCCATGGCGCCCAAATGAGCTGCCGCGGCAATCGCACAAGAAGTTTCAGACATGCAACCAAGCATTATTTTTAGATTCATTGATTTGGCTAAATTTGCCATAGCAAAAGCTTCGTGTAATCCTGTAGATTTCATCAATTTGATATTGATACCATGATAAAAATTACTGGCAGTTTTTACGTCTTCTAATCGCTGTATCCCTTCATCACCTATCAAAGGTAAAGTACTTCGAGATACTAGCCATTCCATGTCGGAAAAGGCTTTTTTAGGCATGGGTTGTTCGATAAAAACAGCACCTTCATCCTTCAACCATGCAATTTTATCAAGAGCTTCTTCTTTATTAATCCAACCTTGATTAGCGTCGATAAATAAGGGTTTGTCAGAAACGCTTCGTACAGCTTTTATAATTTCAGCATCGTTATCTCCGCCAAGTTTAATTTTTAGATAATGGTAATCAGCCGCTTCTTCTACTCTTTGTCTAATAATGGCGGCACTGTCAATGCCAATTGTTTTGCTTGTTTTAAGTTCTTTCTTTGGCAAATTGAAATAGTCATACAAAGGCATGTTTTTCATTTTACCTATAAGATCATGAAGAGCAATATCTACCGCTGCTTTAATAGCTGGGTTGCCCGTGGCATGCTGATCTATAGATTTTAATATTGCTTCCATTTCTAAAGGAGAAGTGAAGGGACTAAAATCAAGTGTTTTTATAAAACTTTGTGCTGTGGCTATACTTTCTCCGTATAAGGGAGGCATTGAAGCCTCCCCATATCCTATATAACTTTCGTATTTTAGTTTTACTAGTAGAACAGGAGTATTTGTTCTCGCTCCGCCAGCAATTCTAAAAACGTGTTTTTTATTTAATAAATAGGGTTTAATTTCTATAGAAATCATTTAATATCCAGTGTTTTGAGGTTTGATATTTGGATTAAAGTCCTTCAATGGCATTGGAGAACTATATTGGTCATAAGGATAGCTTGTTCTAATTTTTTTTTTAGACCGTATGACTGTTAAATCTGTCTTATTAGGGTTGAAATCAAACAAGAGACATCCTTCAATAGCCGAGTTTTGGCCTTGCTTCAATTGGTGAATAAAAAAAAAGGTGTTTGTAATATCTTTATTCAACGGCTATATTTTATAGTGAAAGATTACTATTTCTATGTAATATCTTATAGAAAAGTTAAAAGCCAAAGTTATTCATAAATTTTAAATTGAGTCATTAAAGTTTAAACAAAAAAATGTTCTCTTTTTTTGTTTTTCAATGTCTTAATTTTAGGTAGTAAAGGCTTAAAAAAATCCTTCTTTGTGACGCCAAACCAGACTAATATACAGTCCGAAAAATAGCAAGCAAACTAAAAATTGCATAAAAGTAGAAGCTAAAAAACCAATAATTGATCCCGTCGCTGCTCTAAAAGCGCGTTTTTTATTTGTAGAATCATAAATTAACTCTCCGATAAAAGCGCCTAAAAATGGACCTATCAGGAATCCAAAAGGGATGGGCGCAATAATTCCCAGAACTAATCCGATATTTGTTCCCCAAATCCCAAATTTACTTCCGCCAAAGTGCTTAGTTCCCTTAGCTGGAATGATATAATCCAAGTAAGAAATAACTAGTGTAAGGACTAAAGTAATACTAAGAACCCAATAGTTTGCAGGGACAGTATTGGTAAAATAAAGTAAAACAAGTCCGAGCCAACTAATTCCTGGGCCAGGTAAAACGGGAAGTAGGCTGCCTAGAATTCCAATAAGCATGCAACAAAAACCGAGGATTAAGAGAAAGGTATCCATAAAATTTTATTTTTGTATTTTTGAAAAAATAAATGCAACAGTTATTCGTCAAATGAATATGAGAAATTTAGTTTCAATCTTTTTTATATTGATTTTTTTTAATGCGACTTTCGCCCAAGACAAGGGTGATGCAGATTTAAAAGACAAAATATATAAAGAGAACAGAGCAAAAGTATTGAATTTTTCGATGAAAGATTTTGACCGCCTCTTTTTTGAGTTTTCAGATAAAAAGGCAACGACAAATTTAATTCTAACAAGGGAAGAATTTTATAAATACACAATTCAAATCGCTGCTTTTTCTGATCGACTGGGGGTTTTGTATCCAGATCAGAAAGAAATGGCAGAAGCAAGTAAAAAGAAATGGTTTGCTGAAAGCTATGAAGATTATTTGCTTTCGAAACAATCTCAAAGATAATAATTGTATTTTTATAGAATATTACTCCAATTCAAAAACAAAACATTGAAGCACTATTACTTTTTTTTAGTATTCTTACTTTTTAATTCCTGTCAATATTTCGAAAAGCAAGTGCCTTCGGAAAAGGAATTATTGCAAAAAGAGCTAAAAGCAATCAATTGGAAAGAAGTGGATGAGTATCCATCTTTTGTTGATTGTGATAATTTAGATAATAAATCACAGCGTGAATTATGTTTTTTTGAGTATTTAACTGAATTAATACAGCAAAAATTGAGTAGTGATACGCTTTCAATTTTATATCCTGAATTAGATACTATCGAGGTTAAGGTGACTATTTTTCCTAATGCAAAAATGAAGTTTGAGCCTCAATTCCCCAGAGATTCAGTTGCTTATGATACCATTAAAATTGACAGTATTTTACATGCGAGATTGGTTGATTTCCCAAAAGTCAACCCAGCTATCAAACGTGGAATTCCTGTAAAGACCCAATTTATACTTCCAGTGATTCTTAAAGTAGAGTAGACAATGCCATTTACTTTTTCACATCCCGCTATTATTTTACCATTTTTGAAAAACAAAAACATGTCGGCAACGGCCTTGATTGTAGGTTCGATGTCGCCAGATTTCGAATATTTTTTTCGAATGAAAATGCAAAGCGAAATCAGTCATACTTTTTTAGGGATATTTCTAATTGATTTTCCATTAGGCTTTATTGTTGTTTTTGCTTTCCATGAAATAATTAAACAGCCTTTAATTGCTAATTTACCTGCTTTTTTTCAAAAGAGAATGCAGTTACTAAAGGAGTCGAATTGGTTGGGTTATTTTAAAAATAATATTCTAATTGTTTTAGGATCTTTCTTTTTGGGAACAATCTCCCATATTTTTTGGGATTCCATGACGCATTGGGATGGTTATTTAGTGCAAAGAATAGCTTTTTTAAACGAAGTGTTTTTTGGTATTCCTGTTTATAAAATAGCGCAGCATCTAAGTTCTATTACTGGTTTGGTCTTAATTTTTCTCTATTTGTACAAGCAGCCGTATAACGAGCAGAATGTTAAAAAAGTCAATTTAAAATATTGGTGGACTACATTTGGTTTGAGCGCTATTATTTTTGGAATACGATTTTCGTGTGGAGCACCTTTGTCAGAAATAGGAAGTGTAATTGTAAGTATCCTTTTTTCTATAATGATAGCCATAACAGTAACTGGTATTCTTTATAGGGAGAAAAAGGTTATTTAGAAAAGTGTCGGCCTTTCCATTCGTATTTTCCGACTAATGAATATAGGGCTACAGCAATACTGAAAAACGGGTAGAGTAGACTACTTAAAAGTAAGTAATGAATTTTGTTATTTGTCAAAAAACGATTTGCTTTGTAAAGCAAACTACTGTCAATAAAAAACTTGACAATGAAAATAAAAAGGATTGTCTTGAGAGTTAGTAATCCTATAATCACGAATCCAAAGCACAAAACCCAACACAAATTTCCGGCAAAGACAATCAATCCTAATGCTTTCCCAAAGGTGCTTTGGTAGGAAGTTGTCTTTGATGCCCAGCGTACTCTTTGATGAAATAAGGGTTTCCAGTTATCTAAAGGTTTAGTGGTGACAATGTTATTTTTTGATTTTACATAGTGCACACGATCTGGAAACCGCGCTATCGCTTTTTGCAATAAGAAAACATCATCTCCACTTGCGATGGTGTCATTGCCGCTAAAACCATTCAGCTGTTCGAATAATGATTTCGTGTAAGCCAAGTTGGCACCATTACACATAAAACCTTTTCCTATTCCAAAACTACCTATAGTCGCCCCTTGCAGGCTTGCCAAATCCAATTGTTGGAAATGATGCAAGAACGTGTTTTTGCAATCATAGGTGACGGCTCCCGCAATCATACTTACATTATGATTTTGAATGTAATTATCCAATGTCAATAACCAGTTTTCAGGAACCACGCAATCTGCATCAGTGGTGATGATCCAATCGCTTTTTACGAGTTGCATAGCAGTAGTGATCGCATCTTTTTTAGGGGAATTAGAAGCTCTATTGTTTTTTATAATTCGAATTGAAAACTGCAAACCGGAAACTGCAAACAGTTCTTCTGATTCGTCGTCGACCAAGATAACTTCAAACAAATCGTTTGGGTAATTCAACTTAGAAAAACTGTCTAAAAGCAAGGGTAAGTTATCTGCCTCATTCCGGAAAGGAACTACAATAGTAAATTTGTTTATTGGTGTTAAGCCACTAAACTCGTAAGCCACTATTTTTGTAAAACCATAACTAAGCCACAAAATGGTAATGCTGTAAATAATTAAAATAACTATGAAAGTAGATAGCATAAATATTTTTTAGATTTCGTCTCTCTCTACTTTGGAGAGAGTTAGGGTGAAGATTTTAAAATTCAGCACATAGTAGCTACCAATAACAACTGGCAGAACGACATTTAGAAACCACATCAAAGTAGATACAAATATCACAATCCATTCGTTTACGCCTAAGATTCCAAAGAAAAAGAGAGCCACACTCCCTTTTACTGCAAAGTCTAAAAACTGAAATGTAGGCAAGGATGATGCGAAGAAATAAACGCAAGTTACCGCAGAGATCAAAGTTAAATAGGGTGAATCAACATCAAAGGCGAGAAACAAAAAATAGTATTGATGCGAAAAAACCAGATATCTAATAATGCCTAAAAAGATATTTTTTTGGTGGATTCGTTTTGGAATTTCATTGATTTTATGAAATAGTTTTTCAATCGAATATCCTTTTATTGTGATTTTTTTTATCGAAAACAATATAATAAAAATAAGGATTAAAATGCCAAAAAGGATTGCGACTGTTTTTGTTGTAATCACATTATAATGGACATTGAAGTACAATAAACCAAATAGTCCTATGATTACGGTTAACACCATTTGGATTCCGTTGCAAATCAAGTTTAAAAAGACTACTTTTTTAGTTTCTGATTTGTCAAAAAACAGGGCTTTTCCTGCATAATCGCCTACACCATTGGGTGTAAAAATCCCAGCAGTTAGTGCCGCTAGTACTTGTTTAGTCGCTTCGCCAAGAGAAATGGGTTTGAGGTAAGAGACTAAGTTTTGCCATTTTAAAATTTCTAAATATCTATTGAGTACACTCAAAAATACAATGAAAGCAATTCCAGTAACCGACTGATTTTTATTGAACAAAATCAGAAACTGGGACCAATCGAGTTTGTCGTTATTTGCCAGCTGGTTGTAAATAAAATAAAAGGCACCGCCTACAATCAAAAGTTTGATTAGAACTACTAGGAATTGCTTAGTTTTGTGTGAAATCGAAATCATTGATGCAAAGTAAAGTAAACTATTGTGAAAATGCTATTCCTAGAAGTTTGGCATAGGCCGTGCGAGTTAAAGAAAGGGTGTCGCAAAGATTTTAAAGTGATTTTGCGACTCGCTGTGTAGTATAAAAATCATTACGCAAAGATTTGCTAAGGAATAGCAAAGCTTCGCTAAGTTTTTAAAGTAAGTTTGCGGCTCTCTGAGAATTCTTTGCGAGGCTCTGTGTAATAAAAAGACTTTGAGCCTTCGCGGCAAAAAAAACGAACTAAAAAAATGGCAAACGAACGCATCATATTAGGAATTGACCCAGGAACCACTATAATGGGTTTTGGTTTGATACGAGTTATCAATAAAAAAATGGAATTTATTCAATTGAACGAATTGCAGTTGAATAAGATGGATGACCATTATATGAAACTGAAACGTATTTTTGAACGCACTATTGAATTAATAGATACGCATCATCCTGATGAAATTGCAATTGAAGCCCCTTTTTTTGGGAAGAATATACAATCGATGCTGAAGTTGGGTCGCGCCCAAGGTGTGGCAATGGCAGCGGGACTTTCGAGAGATATTCCCATTACGGAATACGAACCCAAGAAAATTAAAATGGCCATTACCGGAAACGGAAATGCGAGCAAGGAACAAGTCGCCAAGATGCTACAGCAACTTTTAGGACTGAAAGAATTACCTAAAAACCTGGATAGCACTGATGGATTGGCAGCTGCCGTTTGTCATTTTTTCAATTCTGGAAAAGTGGTTGGAACGAAAAGCTATACGGGCTGGGATGCTTTTGTAAAACAGAATGAAGAGAGAGTAAAGAAGTAACGTGATAATTAGAAAATGTGTTAATTAGACAATTATCTCATCTTCTAATTTCCAAATTATCTAATTTAAAAATGTCCGGAATCTACATACATATCCCTTTTTGCAAGCAAGCCTGTCATTACTGTGACTTTCATTTTTCGACTTCGATGAATAAGAAAGAAGAAATGGTTTTGGCTTTGGCCAAAGAAATCCGAATGCGCAAAAGTGAGTTCGGACTTCTCGACTCCGCTCGAAGTGACATAGAAATTGAAACTATTTATTTTGGTGGAGGAACGCCTTCGGTATTGACGTCAGCCGAAATTAATTGTCTGATTGATGTAGTTTATGAAAATTATGAGGTCGCGGATAACCCGGAAATTACACTTGAAGCTAATCCGGACGATTTGTCCAGTGCACGGATTTTGGAACTTTCGAAAAGTAAAATTAATCGCTTGAGCATCGGAATCCAATCGTTTTTTGAAGATGATTTGAAGATGATGAATCGGGCGCATGATTCGGCGGAAGCTCAAAAATGTTTAGAAGAAGCCACGAAGTATTTTGATAATATTTCGCTTGATTTGATCTATGGAGTTCCGGGAATGAGCAATGAGAAATGGAAACAGAACATTGAAAAGGCTTTGTCTTTTGGGGTGCCGCATATTTCTAGTTATGCGCTGACGATAGAGCCTAAAACGGCTATGAATAAAATGATTCAAACCGGAAAAATGGAAGCGCCAAAAGACGAAGTGGCTCAGGAACATTTTATGATTTTAGTTGAAACGCTCGAAGCAAATGGTTTTATTCATTACGAATTATCAAATTTTGGAAAAGAGAATTACTTTTCAAAAAATAATTCGGCCTATTGGTTGGGGAAAAAATACATGGGTATTGGCCCTTCTGCACACAGTTATGATGGTGTTTCTAGAAGTTGGAATATTGCTAATAATCCGTTGTATTTAAAAGCAATCCACGATAATAAATTACCAAACGAAATTGAAACCTTATCAGAAGCCGACCGTTATAACGAATATGTTATGACTGGTTTGAGAACGATTTGGGGCGTTTCGTTGGATCGAATTAAAACAGAATTTGGACAGACGTATATAGATTATTTGATGAAACAAGCTCAGAAATTCTTGAATGATGAGTTGGTTTTCATTGAAAATAACATTTTGAGGCCAACAAAAAAAGGAAAGTTTCTGACAGATGGGATTGCGAGTGATTTGTTTTACTTAAATTTGGAATAAAAACTATTCCATTGAACACAATTATACAACATCATAATACTACATATCAAGTCGATTTATCAAAACCCATTGATATTTCGATTCCATTATCTAATACAGATGCGAACCCAATTGCTTGGTATATTGAAAAACCAGTTATTGAACCCGTTCGTTTTGGGGAATGGATAGGTAAGGTGTCTGAAGGGATGTCTTCTACAAATTTTAACAACATTACTTTCAATCCGCATGGACATGGAACCCACACGGAATGTTTGGGTCATATTACACGTGAGTTTTATAGCGTCAATCAATCCTTGAAACAATTTTTTTTCATTGCAGAACTAGTTTCTATAGGGTTAGAGGATCAGGAGGGAGATTTTATCGTTACTAAAGACGCTCTTGTTAGTGCTTTAAAAGGGAAAACGCCGGAAGCAATTGTTATCAGGACGTTGCCAAACGACAGTGATAAATTATCCCGAAAATATTCTCATACGGATCCTCCTTTCTTGGCTGAAGATGCAGCTTTGTTTCTTCGCGAAAGCGGAATCCAACACTTACTAATTGACTTGCCAAGTGTAGATAAAGAAAAGGATGAAGGAAAACTTTTGGCACACAAAGCATTTTGGAATGTTACTGATGTTAAGAATTTGAATCCAGAAGCTCGATTAGAAGCTACTATTACTGAAATGATTTACGTTCCAAACGATGTTGCAGACGGAAGTTATTTGCTGAATTTACAAATCGCATCTTTTGAAAATGATGCGAGTCCAAGTAAACCCATTTTATATGCCATTGCAAATACTAAAGTTTAGCTATGATAAGCGTTTCTACCGATAAAAATAAATTAGACATTCCTTTTATTCAGCATTTTCTAAAAGACATTTATTGGGCAGCTGGACGTACGATGGAGGAGGTGCAAACTTCGATTGATCATTCCTTTTGTTTTGGGATTTATCTTGATGAAAAACAAATTGGATTTGCCAGAGTGATAACGGATTATGTAGTTTTTGCTTATGTGATGGATGTATTTATTACTGAAGAACATCGTGGTAAAGGATATTCTTCCATTTTAATTGATGCAATGATGAAGGAACCACAATTAAAACAAGTTAAAATATGGAGATTAGCCACTGCTGATGCACATTTTTTATACGAGAAATTTGGATTTAGACTTTTGGCAAAACCAGAAAGAATGATGGAGAAAATAAGGAAGTAAATTTTTAACGAAGTAGTAGATGAACTTAGAAACGTATTACGAATATTGCCTTTCTAAAAAAGGAGTGACAGAACATTTTCCTTTTGATCAAGACACATTGGTTTTTAAAGTAGGGGGCAAAATGTTTGCTTTGTCTTCTTTGAAAAAATGGGAATTAGGAGAGTCAGCTGTTAATTTGAAATGCGACCCAGATCGTGCGCAGGAATTACGTGCGCAATATGAGGGGATTAGGCCAGGTTTTCATATGAGTAAGATACATTGGAATACCGTTGCTATAAATCAAGACGTTTCAGATACAGATATTAAAGAATTGATAGATCATTCGTACGAACTGATTTTCAAAAGCTTAACAAAGAAAATCCAACAAGATATCAGGAATGCTTAATGTCATTCGTCGACACTTTTCGTCGATTCGACTATAGCAATAGATTAATTATCGAATAAGTAATTGTTTTTATTATATTCGGAATATATTTATATGTAAAAATTATATTCGAAAAAACATGAGTAAGGCGCTAAATATATTGTTAATTGAAGACGACGAAATTGAAGTGATGAAGTTCAATAGGGTTTTAAGTACCTTAAAATTAAGTCATAAGGTTGTTGAGGCCAATAATGGAGAGGAAGCAATCGAAATATTAAAAGTGAAAGAAGTTGTCCCGGATATTATCGTTTTAGATTTAAATATGCCAAAGATTAATGGAATTGAATTTTTGAGAATCTTAAAGGCTGACGATTATTTGAAATATATTCCAGCTATTATTTTAACTACTTCAAGTAATCATAAAGATGTTTTAGAATGTTATAGAGTAGGAATTGCAGGTTATGTAATCAAACCTTTGAAATACGCTGATTACGTGGATAGAATCACGAAGCTGATTGAGTATTGGAGTTCAAATGAATTAATTACCAACTAAAAATTATGTACGGAATAGTTAATAAATCAATAGAAGACTTAGTTGTTACTAACTTTGGTAGAGGAAAATGGGAAGCTATTCACGAAAGGAGTGGCGTGGATATTGATTTTTTTTTAAGCAATGAGGTCTATGATGATGATGTAACCTTCAAAATAGCAATAGCTGTTTCTGAGGAAATGAATATGACATTAAGTGAAGTTTTGATTGCCTTTGGCGAATGGTGGGTGGTTAGAACGACCAGAGAAAAATATCCTGGATTAATGGAGTCTGGAGGGAATAATTTACGAGATTTTTTAATAAATTTACCTAACTTCCATAACCGAGTAATGCTAATTTACCCTAAACTTACTCCGCCTGAATTTAAAGTAAGTGATATTTCGTCAAAAGGGTTGAATTTGCATTATTTCTCAAAAAGGGAGGGGCTTCAAGATTTTGTTAGAGGTATTATTCAAGGATTAGGGATTGTTTATGAAACCCCTGTTATACTTGAGTTAATTCAATCTAGAAATGAGGGAAGTTCACACGAAATATTCAAAGTAAATTGGTAGACAGATGAGTGGATTAGGATTGTATTTTAATGAAGATAGCTTTAATAGATTATTTCCATTTTATTTCCAGTTAGGTGCAGATTTCCAGGTTTTGAATTTTGGAAAAAGCCTTGCTAAAGTTTGTCCAGACCTTCAAAAAGAAAATTTATTTACAGATTTTTTTGAAATAGTGAGACCTCACTTAAAATCCGTTTCCTTTCAAGAAATTATTAAAAATAGCGACCAGCATATTTTGCTCAAGTACTCCAAAACGGATCTCTTGTTAAGAGGCCAGTTTGAACAAATGGGAGATACATTATTATTTGTTGGCTCACCCTGGTTCACCTCGATGAGTGAAGTAATTGATAGGAAATTGACCTTCGACGATTTCGCTCATCACGATGCTTTACTAGATTTACTACATGTTCTCAATAATGCAGAGAATACTTCAAATGAATTAAAGGAGTTGTTACTGACAATTAATACTCAAAAAAATCAGCTTAAAAAAGATAAAGAAGAACTCAATAGACTTTCTTATGTCGCTAGTGCTAATAAAAACGGTGTTGTTTTTACAAAACTAGATGGAAGTATTTTTTGGTGCAATGATGCTTTTTTAGCACTAACGGGTTACTCTAAATCAGAAATCATAGGAAAAAGCCCAATTGAACTAGGGAGAACTACCAGCACGGATAAGAAGGAAATTAAAAAAATGGTCGATTCTTTTCTTGCGGGTAACGCTTTTGAAGTGGATTTAGTGCATGCGAGAAAAAATGGCGATTCTTTTTGGTCACGCATAAAAGGTCAACCCATTGCCGACTCCGAAGGGAATACCATTCAATATTTTGCAATTCTTGAAGACATTTCACTTAAAAAGAGATATGATGAAAGTTTAGAAATTGAAAAAGAAAAATACAGAGGGATTATCGCTAATATGAATTTAGGTTTATTAGAGGTGGATCTCAACGGCAAGATTCTCATGGCGAATCAAAGTTTTCTAGACATGAGCGGTTATGGTACTGAGGAATTAATAGGAAACAAAGCAAGTGGATTGTTTTTAACCCAAGAGGGTAAAAAAATACTTGAGTCAAAAGATAAGTTGCGATCTGAAGGTGTCATTGACTCTTATGAAGTGAATGTCATAGATAAAAGTGATGAAAATAAAACGTGGCTAATAAGTGGAGCGCCTAATTATGATATTCAGGGTAACTTAATAGGCTCAATAGGAATTCATTTAGATATTACTGATCAAAAAGAGCAAGAGCAACAGCTCTATCTTCTTTCTTTAATAGCGGAAAAAAATATTAATGCCGTAATTATATCCGATGCCACTGGTAGGATTGAATGGGCTAATCCCAGTTTCCTGAAAATGTCAGGTTACACGGAACAGGAAATTTTAGGTAAAAAACCTGGGAATTTACTTCAAGGACGAGATTCTAATAAGGAAACAGTGACCTACATGAGCTCACAAATTGCGAAAGGCTTGCCGTTTAACTGTGAGATTGTCAATTACTCTAAAAATAAAGAAAAGTATTGGGTGCGAATTCAAGGTCAGGCCTTATATGATAAAAATGGAGTCGTCATTAAATTTTTTGCTATTGAGGAGGATATCACGGCTCAGAAAGCACTTGAGGAGCAAAAAGAAAATTTACTATTAGATTTAGCAAAAACTAACAAAGAATTAGAAGATTATGCACAAATTGTTTCGCATGATTTAAAATCACCTTTGCGAAGTATCAACTCGTTGATATCATGGATTAAGGAAGAGAATGAAGGAGGTTTTGAAGAGCAAACAATGAAATATTTTTCATTAATGGAGCATAAGGTCGAAAAAATGGACCATTTGATTGAAGGGATTTTAACCTATTCTAAAATTGATAAAGAAGAATCTAGAGGTGAGAAAGTGAATACCAATGATATAATAAAAAGTATCATTGATATGATTCATGTTCCAGAACATATAAAAGTTACAATCAATAACCCGCTACCCGTTATAAAAGCAGATCGCTTTAGAATTCAGCAGTTATTCCAAAACTTAATTGGAAATGCCGTGAATTATATAGATAAAGAAAAAGGATTGGTTGAAATAGCCTGTGAGGAATTTACGTCTCATTATGTGTTCTCAGTAGCAGATAATGGAGTGGGAATGCCAAAAGAAATTCATGGTAAAATTTTTGAAACTTTTAAAGCCTATACTACTAGCAAACATTCTACAGGATTAGGATTGTCTATCGTGAAAAAAATAGTTCTCTTTTATAAGGGAGAAATTTGGCTGGAAAGTGAAGAAGGAAAAGGAACAACTTTCTATGTGAAACTAAAAAAATAACTATGAAAATTATTCAAGCTTATAAAGATGCAAATAAAGAATGGCAGTATTTTCAAGAAAAAGCAACCCTGAAGAATCCTTTAGTTTTAGTTTTTGGTAATCGATATTTATTAGAAAATCCGGAAATTATTAAAGATATCCGAACAGAATTTCCTTATGAAGATATTGTGTTTGGATCTACTGCGGGAGAAATAATTTCTTGTAATGTAAATGATAAGTCTGTTTCTGTCACTGCCATCGAATTTGAAAAATCAAGTTTTGTCGTAGAACGTGAAAATATATTAGACTACGGTAAAAACGCTAAGGATTTAGGAGAGAAACTGTATACTAAAATGCCTAAAGAGAATTTAAAACATTTATTTGTCCTGTCAGAGGGGAGTTTTGTAAATGGAAGTTCCTTGATTAATGGTTTAGAAAATAATATCGACTCTAAAATATCAATTACTGGAGGAATGTGCGGTGATGATGCTCGTTTTGAAAAAACACTTGCTTCTTATAAAGAAGACCCTAAAGAAGGCGAAGTAATCTTGATTGGTTTTTATGGAGATAGCTTAGATATTTCTTATTCTAGTTTTGGTGGTTGGATTCCTTTTGGACCAGAACGAGTTATAACCAAAGCAGAAGGTAATATATTATACGAAATTGACGGTCAACCCGCTTTGGATTTGTATAAAAAATATTTAGGAGAAAAGTCGAATGAATTGCCGCAAGCATCACTTTTGTACCCATTGAATGTTACTCCTGATGGCAAAAAGGAGCCTGTAGTGCGGACTATTTTGAATATTAATAATGATGATCAATCGATGATTTTGGCTGGAGATGCACCTGTGAATTCTAGAGTGCAATTAATGATGGCCTCTGTGGACGGAATTGCACAAGGAGCTCAGACTGCTGCAAAAATTGCCATGGCTACTAGAAGTAGTAAACCTGAGTTGGCTCTTTTGGTGAGTTGTATTGGCCGTAAATTAGTAATGAATCAACGAGTAGAAGAAGAAGTAGAGCAGGTGCGGGAGGTTATAGGAGAACGTGTTCCTATGGCAGGTTTTTATTCGTATGGAGAAATAGCACCATTTAATGGGAGCACATCCTGTGAATTACATAATCAAACGATGACAATAACCCTAATAAGCGAATAATGCATTCATTATTAAAAAGACAGATAGAGAAAAAATTGAAAGGCGGTTTGAATGATTTGGATGTTTTTTTGGACGCCGTAAACGAGTCTTATGGCAACTATGAAAGTCAAATTGAGATGCTTCAACGTGCAATGAAATTAAGTTCTGATGAATTATTTGAAGCTAACCAAAGGTTACGAGACGAAGCAGAGAGTTTGAAAGATGTTAATAAAAATTTGCAGTCTATATTGGAATCTATGAGTTTAGATTCAGAATTAACTTCAAAAAACGAGAGTTTTGATTCGTCAGAATATATTAAACAACAATCAATTGAAATTGTTAAAATTAACAGGCAGCGTGAAGAACTGTTAGTTAACTTAGAGAAGCAAAATGTAGCATTGAATGAATATGCACACATGGTTTCGCATGATCTTAAAGCACCATTAAGGAGTATTAATACTCTGATCAACTGGTTTATAGAGGACAATGAGGTAATGATGAATGAGGATAACCTGAAATCTCTAAATCTTATTCTTTCTAATGTTGAGAAGATGGATTTATTAATCAAAGGGATTTTGAACTATTCTTCAGTAGAAAGCCAGCCAAGTGACGATAGACTAATTGATTTGAATATACTGATGCAGGATGTTTTAAATACGATTGAAGTTCCTGATCACGTAGAAATTACGATAAAAAACAA
Organism: Flavobacterium gillisiae; assembly: GCF_900107635.1. Taxonomy (GTDB): domain Bacteria; phylum Bacteroidota; class Bacteroidia; order Flavobacteriales; family Flavobacteriaceae; genus Flavobacterium; species Flavobacterium gillisiae. Next base: position 249,213 of record NZ_FNRD01000006.1, on the reverse strand, counting down.
ATTACCTAAAATTGTAGGGAATGATTTTAGATTCAAACAATTGTTTCAAAATTTAATTGAAAATGCAATTAAATATAATGATAAAGAGAAAGTAATAATCGAAATAGGCTGCTCAGAAAATCAAAACGAAATAGCTTTTGATATCAAAGACAATGGTATAGGGATTCCCCAAGTATATCATACTAAAATTTTCGACGTTTTTTCTAAGCTCAAAAATGATGGAAAATCTTCAGGCATTGGCCTTTCGATAGTAAAAAAAATCATAGAATTCTATAAAGGGAAAATCTGGCTTGAAAGTCAAGAGCAGGTTGGAACTACTTTTTATTTTACAATACCCAAAGAGAATGGAAACACCTAATTTAAATTACATTAATGAATTGTCAGGCGGCAATGAAGAATTCAAAATCAAGATCATTGGTATACTGAAAAGAGAACTTCCAGTTGAGGTCGAAGTTTATCAAAATGAAGTCGATAAAGCTAATTTTTTACAAGCTGCACAGGCAGTTCATAAATTAAAGCATAAAGTTTCTATTCTAGGTCTCGAAAAAAGTTATTATATTGCTTCAGATTATGAAGATAATTTGAAAGATAACTCAGTAGCCTTAAAAAATGATTTTGAAGCAATTCTAAAGGCTATGCAAGAGTTTGTTATACAATTGTAAAAAAAACAGTTTTAAATGAATTGCATTATTATAGACGATGAAGAGATGGCAAGAGCCATTATGATGCAATTCATAACCAATTATACGGATATTGAAGTTCTAGCTGATTTTTCTAATGCAATTGAAGCAATAAAATTTTTAAATCAAAACGAAGTTGATTTGATTTTTTTAGATATTCACATGCCTAATTTTACCGGTTTTGACTTTATCCAAACTATAAAAAACCCTCCTCATATCATTTTAGTAACCTCTGATAGGAATTTTGCTATTGAAGCGTTTGAATATGAGTGTATTGTAGATTATTTAGTAAAGCCCATCACTGAAGATCGTTTCCTAAAAGCGATTCAAAAAGCAGTTTCTTTAAAACCAAATACTGCTGTAAAAAAAATTAAACCAAAGAAAGAGGACAACGCGAATGAATTTTATGTCAATATTGATCGCAGGTTAATAAAAATCGAAATGGCCTCGGTAAATATCGTCGAGGCAAGGGGTGATTATATTCATATCAAAACAGAAGGCAAAAATTATGTCGTTCATTCTACCCTCAAGAAAATCGAGGAAAAATTACCTAAGGATTTATTTTTAAAAGTACATCGCTCTTTCATTATCAATACTAATAAGATTATTGATATTGAGGACAATAGCGTCTTAATCGCTAAAGATGTAATTCCAGTAAGCCGCGCAAACAGACCGGAATTGATGAAAAGATTGAATTTGCTATAATCATTCGTCGACACTTTTTCGCTTTTCAACTACAGTAAGGAGCTTTTAACCTAAGATATAAATTTAATTTGTTGATTATTAGTTACTTTTATTTAGTTGTAATGATTTAAACACGTAATAAAACATGGGAAACTCTACTCTAATTATAAAACAAAAATTAAGTCAAGGTATACTTTCTTTTTTCTTGCTTTTAATATGTTTTGGTTTTAATTCTAGAATTAATGCTCAAACCGGACCTAATTTAGGATCAGTTTCAAATTTTGTTCTTTTTACATCAGCTGGAGCTGTTGGTAATACCGGTACTTCAGTTATTACAGGAAATATAGGGAGTAATATTGGTGCTATCTCAGGTTTTGAAGCTCCTTCAATTGTGAACGGAACTGTTGAAAACGTAAATGCCATTACTTCACAAGCTGCAATTGATCTAAAAAGTGCATATGATCATCTTTATTCATCTACCGCAACAAATACAACTCATGCTGCCGTTTTTGGAGGAGGAGAATCGCTTAGTCCTGGTGTTTATTCTATAGGTGCTGCCGCATCGGTAGCAGGTACTCTTACCTTAAATGGTCAAGGAAATCCTAATTCTATTTTCATTTTTAAAATAGGAGGTGCTTTAACAACAGCCGCAAGTGCCAATGTAGTTTTGACTAATGGAGCTAGCGCTTCAAATGTATTTTGGATGGCTGATGGAGCGATAGCTATGGCGGCTTCAACAACTATTAGCGGTACTTTTATAGGTAACGGTGCAGTTTCTATGGGAGCTGGAGGGAAGCTTGACGGTAGAATGTGTTCTATTGCAGGAGCTGTTTCAGTATATGCGACTACTGTTGTTAACATACCGGCAAGTTTAGTATATCAATCTTTAGAAGCGTATAGTTCTAATGATTGGAAACCATTAATAAAACTTGCTAATTTTGATCCAAATGATGATCAGCAATCAGTCGCCGACACTGATTTTGTGGGTAATGCGACTCATGCTATAATGGAAACTCAAAGAAGTACTACCAAGTTTAGCGACGGGGTTACTGATGAGGTATACTATTTTAGAGTACGTATGGGACAAAGCAATCCGAGTACTTCATTTTATTTTGGAATTGATGTAACTGGGGATCTAATAGCAGATCTTTTTATTGAGGCAAATACTAAATCTAAACCAAATTTTATCTCTTTACATAAGAGAGATCAATCAAAAACAGGGCTTTCTCCTTCGCAGACGGCCTGGTTAAACGGAGTGCAAAATGGAGAATTACTTCTTACAAATAGAGATGCAGAGATTAGATCCTATAGCGCTGGAACAGATATTGACGGTGGAAATAGTGGAACGGATTATTGGATTGAATTTGGTATAACCGAAGAAAGTTTAAAATCATATGTATTAAGTAATTTTGGAACATCAATTACAGGAGATTCAGTTATTGCCTTATATGGTTTTACGTCTACAAGTCAGACTGCTAACGGGGATGTTATGGGAATTAATGATAAAATTGCCGGCGAGTTAGATAAATCATGGGAGGAACTAGGGGTCATTATTAATGGGACCTTAAATAACATCGCCTCTGGAGAGATTTTGAGACCAACAGTAAATTCTCTAACTACAGATGATACTACTCCTGTTATTTCGGGTACATGGGGAGGGAATATGTTAGGTGATGATCATTTGTCCGTTACTGTAAATGGGATAACATATACTGACGAGCTATATATAAATAACACGAACTGGAGTTTAACACTTTTATACCCTGAGTTTGCAGTAGGAACATATGAAATAGTCGCTACTACTACCAGAATCTCAACTAATAAAACGAGTACCGATATAACTAGTGCTGAGCTGACTGTTTTAAATGTGACAGAGCCTACTACTGTGACTTCTGCTAATGATGGTGGATTAGAAAGTAATGGAGATTTAGCGACACTTATTGCTAAAAGAAATTTTAACAGAATAAAAACAAATAGTTTTGCCAATAAAAAAGCAAATCAAAAAAGATTTATCTCTTCGTCTCTATTTGCCAAAACAAGTGGGTCAAGTGTTGATTTTTCTGCCGTTATCCCCAATACAGGATTACTAGGTACTGAAACTACTTTTGTTTCCAGTCCAACAGACTTAATAGGAATCACTAATGCGGAGCAAGTGTATTCTGTTGATTATTATCAAGGAAGCGATCGTGTCGCTGCAGTTTTAGCTACTGCTACCACTGGAGCCGTTTATAGCCATTCTAAAGCAATTTGTGATCGTTTGAATAGTTCTTCTCTTCAAAACATCGTGACAATCAAGCTGAATGGATATGAAGTTATTTTGGTCGAATTAAAAAGAGCAAATGGACTTACGGAATATGCTGTGAATTTTTCGATACAACAGTTAAGTACAGAGAATAAGCTTCACAGCTACTGGAATATCGAGCAGTATCCAACAGGAAATTATCAAAATTTTCAAGTATGGGGAGCTTCTACGGCTCAGGTTTGTCATATTGCAAAAACGATTATTTCTAATTTTGAGCAACTTAAAAAATTATCGGCTGACGCAGTGGATAATAGGATTCCAACTGTTTTTGTGAAAAACGGTTTTTACGAGAACGGAAAAATAAATTTAACTATAATTAATAAATCGAGGGCTTTTAATTTAAGTTTTGAAGGCAATAAAAAAATAACAGAATTAGCAACAACAGAATCAGTTGCTCAGAATGTCGTTTTATCTGGGGCATATGAACAAAATGTAGTTTTAGATTTAGGAGGAATATTTGATATTGGACTTTCTATTGTAGGTGGTACGTCAAAACAATTAGATGCTTTGTATTTAGCCGATGGACCTTGGGGATTAGATTATTCAGCAACAGAAACTACTATTTCTTCATTTGTGATTAACAATATTCCAAATACCAGTATTATCGATGGTCAATATGCGGTGGAAAGAAACGCTACTGTTAACGGAAGCGTATACGGTACAATGAATTTGTTTAGAAATATCCTTCCAGGAGATTTAGTTTTTGACGCGAGTAGTTATACGACGGTTGGTTTTGAAATCCAGAATTCATTAGCTGTTGAGGTTGTTCTTGTAACTGAAAACACGACAGATTGGAATAATAGATTGCGTTTCCAATTACCAGCAAATGCTACTGCTGCACAGATGAATATTGCTTTTGAAAAATTCACGAACCCATTAGGGCAAAAGTACAATAATGAAAAAATAAAGGGACTTGTTTTTTCCGTACAGGGGGATTACCAAACCTATAAGCCGTTTGAAGTGGCTGTTTCGCAACTGACATTTAAAAATTCAAATTCACTCGGAGCTCAATCTTTTGAAAATCAAGTAGCGCAAAACTTATATAACTATCCTAATCCTTGTACTAATTCAACAACACTTGTGTTACCCGAAGAAACGCAAAGTGTAAATGTTAAAGTAATGGATTTATTAGGACGTACAATGCTATCCAAAGAGTATGACAGTATTCCTGCTAACCACGAGATAGCTGTAGCCTTAGATAATTTAAAACACGGAGTCTACTTTTTTGTAGTGACGTCCGATGAAAAGAAACAATTCCAAACCAAGTTTATAATTAAATAGTACCAAACCAAACCAAACTTATTATTTAGTTTTTATTAGAAGACTGCCAGCCACGGGCAGTCTTTTTTTATTCATTAAATTTTAAATCAGTACTTGTAGTTGATTTCGCTTTTAAATTAAGAAAGCAAATGAGGACCTTAAAAAAACAAAATATCAGATATTTTGTAAGTTAATGGTGATTTAAATTTTAATTAAGTGTACTTCATCGGTTAAAAATGTCATTTTGTCTAAATTGTTGCTACTTTAGCAATGTATTTAAAATGAACGAGATGAAACTAAAATTACCAATTACAGATTTTAGAAGTGCAAATTCTATTTCCGATGAAACTATAGGTTGTTATTTAGTGTCTACGCGATGGACTATGGCAAATGACAAGAATATAACTTTTGTGAGAAATAAAGCCTTAGGGTATTGTTATAATCTAAAATGGGCTGGTCCATTGAGTGAATTAGATGCCGAAACAGCCTGCCAAAACAATAAAACAACTTTCGTCATAAATCATTTATTGTTACAGCCATTTTTGGTATACTTAGATAATGAAGTCACTTTGCCAAACTCGATTGAAGTTCGTAAACTTATCGGACTTGATAATGTTGAATTGCAAATGGCAAACTAAAAAGTGAAGAATATTTTCTACCCATATTTTGTCATACCTATAAGCTGTTTTAATCTTAAAACGGCTTTTTTTTTTGCTTTAAAATATCCACTAGTTTAGGTGTGGCTTAATTTTACTGGAAATTCTAATCCAGTATTATACGGTTAAAAATATTGGCATAATAAAAAGAATTAGCTATATTAAACTAGCAAAAAAAGGCTGCTAACACGGAGGGCACTGAAAAAGTCCCTAAAATGTAAAAATTGTAAAAAACAAAAAAAGAGCATAAACAGTAATGTTTATGCTCTTTTTCATTATTATAAACCTCTGTAAACTCAGAAAATCAAATTTGATTAAAAAAAAGATATCAAATTAAATCAAACTCTTATTTAATCGATCTTTTAGCGAGTTTTCGAAAACAGGGACTTTTTCAGTGCCCTCCTAATACGAGCAGCCTTTTTTATTGTTATGTGTCTAGAGCTATAAATTGAAAAGCCCTTGTGTATCTAAATTTCTTATTTCAGTTCGAAAATAGGTTTGTCAAACAAGTTCCATTTTAATCTTAAACCCATTTCAGTATACGTAAATCCTGCCACGGATACAGACGCAATATTACTCTTGATTCCGTAAATATTTGCTAATAAACGATCAGAGAATTTATACCCTAATTTAGCCTGTACTCTGTAAGTCCATTGTTTGTCATTGTTTTCTATAAATTGATACCCAGTAGCTAGATTCGCGTTATAGAACCAACTGTTAACTTTGGCAATTTTCTCGTCTTTAAGCAATTCTATAAAAACTTCAACAGCATTAAACTTACTTGGACTAAAATAATCAGTAGGCACTTGGTTTTTAAAGGCAATGTACTGGTAGTTCAATCCTCCTTTTAAAACAGGACTAGACATAAAGTTGTAATAGAATGAAGTAAACAAGAGGTTACGGGTATTGTCATCCGTTTGCGTAGTGTAAAAATATTGGGTAAACCATCCAAAATTAAAATTGGTGCTCAAATTATAATTCAAGTAGTAATTATTAGCAGCGATTTCTTTGTCAATCAAATCAGAGTTGAAATTTTGAATTTCTCTTTTATACCCTATTTCTAAATCTTGTAATTTCATAGGTTTTATTTTAAAAAACGTATGGATTAATGCTTGGTTGTACGAGCTGGTGTTAGAATTTGCCGATGTTACTCCAGCATTGAATGTGTAGCTAATTTTTGGGTGGAATTTATAATTCACTCCTGCTAAGAAATCATTCGTTTTTGCACTAGCTTTAGTAACGGTATTTTCCGTTTCTCTGTATTGGTAACTAGCATTAAAAGCCAATTTAGTAGATACTGGAATAACAATTGAAGTAAGAGTAGCTTTGGCAGTGTTTTTACCATTATCAAAAGCATAAGAAAGTTTTTCCTCAAGTGTTGGCGTGTACTCTTCGTTTATTTTTTTAAGAAAGTTTACAGCATCATTTTGATTTTTAAAAATTTCCAATGTTTTAGTAACCGCATCTAATGATTTATGAGTTTCTCCGTCTGCATAATAAGCATTAGCAATTCCAAGATTTCCATCAAAGGATTTTGAGTCATTTTCTAAAATAGTGGAATAATATCCAATACTTTCTTTAAAATCACTACGGTAAACAGCTAAGGTTGCAGATAATGCTAATAGCCAATTCTCGTTTTTATACTGCGTATTTAATTCTTCTATCTTGGCCTGAGCCACTTTGTATTTTTTATTCCAAATCAAAGCTTGAACATAGCGTTCCTGTGTTTGCTTCACTAATGCTTCATCAGTATTCCCGACTACTTTTTGCACCGCTTCTTCTGCAATTTCTAATGCTTTTTTATCTTTTCCGTCAATGTGTTCTATTAATGACAATCCGTTCAAAGCCATAATAGGATTGGTTTTGGCCAAAACACCATAGGTTTCTTTTCCTTTCTCAATGTTCTTAGTGATTAAAAACAGATTGGCTTTGTTTAGCATTGTTTCTTTATCTCCAGGGAAGTCAACAAGAATTTCGTCATAGAAAGCTTCGGCCTCAGCATATGATTTCTGATTCACCTTTTCATTGGCATAACCTAATTTGATATATTTTCTAGAAATTAAGGCGCCAGGATTTGCAGGAGAAAGCACTAATGCTTTGTTGACATAAAAAAGAGCTTCCTTAAATTCTTTTAGATTAGATAGTGTATTGGCATAACCAAGGTGCGCTACAAAGTTGGTTGGATTTCTTTCTACAAGTTCGCTATAGAATGTTTTGGCTTCGGTAAATTTTTTGTTCCAAAGTAAAGCTTCTGCATAGTTCAGTTCTATTTCAAGATCACCAGGATATTCTTTTTTTAATTGAATAAAATTGTCCAATGCTTTATCGGCTTGATTGTTAAGACCAATGGCTCGTGCGTAGCACAAACGGGCAGTTTTATTTTCAGGATAGTCTTTTAATATGTTTTTAAAAAATACTTCAGCTTTACCAAACTCTCCTTTTTCAAGATTACTGAAGCCTTTGTCCATGTCTTGAGCGGTTGCTATTGTGCTTACTGTTAACAATATAAAAAGGACAGCCTTATTAATTAATTTCATGTTATTCCGGTTCTTGATTTATATAGATGCAAGTTAAGTATAAAGGTGAGATATTTCATCTACACTTACGTGCAATTCGTCGAAGAATTAAAGACACTCATGTTAAAACAGAAGATATTTACGTCAGTATTAACAACTAAATAAAAATAGTATGGCAATTCAAATAACATATGATGGGGGAGTTTATGAAATTAAAGGTTTGTTAAATTCGCAAAACAGTGTATATTTAGAGAATCATTTGAATACTCTTATGGTAGATTCGAGTGGTATTGTTCTTTCATTAGAGAAAGTGACTGCTATTGACCAGTATGCTGCTAAAAGTGTAGTTGCACTTCATGTAAAAGCAGAAGAAAAGCATAAAATGTTTTATATTATTGGAAGAAAAAATAAGAATGTAGTTGATCAATTTAATGCCTTACACCATAGTAACCTGCTACTTTAATCAGGTTTCTTAATTAAATAAACGAAAGTAATGAAGATAGCCTCAAATCTGATTGCTAAAATACCCAGAAAGTTAGGGCCTGAGCAACTCTTTATGGTGACCATTTTATTAGTAAATGGCGGCAATTACTTGTATAATTTATTATTAGGTAGGATGCTAGGTCCTGTAGCTTTTTCCGATGCTGCAATTCTCATCACTCTTTTATTAATACTTTCCTTTGTGGGAATGACATTCCAAATTGTAACTGCTAAATATGCTGTTTTATTTGAAGGAAATAGTCTGCTTGCTTTTATCAAATTGATTACAAAATACGCTACCGTTTTAGGAATACTATTCGGTATCAGTATTGTGATTTTTTATCAGGAATTACAAGTCGTTTTTCATACTAAGACGGCATCTATGTTTTATATTTTTGGTATTGGTATTCCATTGTATTTTATGATGAGTGTCAATAGAGGTTTGTACCAAGGGCAAAATGTGCTGAACAAACTTGCTACAACCTATCAAACGGAGATGGCTAGCAGATTACTATTAACAATCGCAGCTTTACTGCTGTTTCCTGATGTTCCTAGTTCTATTATTGTAGCTTTAGGAATTCTGTTTTCGTTTGTTTTTGGTATTTTTCCTTTCCAAAAAACAATTTTTAAAGGGCTGAAAGCGGTTAATGTTGCTGAAATTGATACTCGTTCTATAACCACCTTTTTTGCGCTTACTGCTTTTTATGAATTGACCCAAATCATTATAAACAATAGTGATATCATTTTAGTGAAACACTTTTTTGATAGTAAAGACGCAGGTTTGTATGCTTCTTTGGCCTTAATAGGTCGTGTAGTGTATTTTGTCGCTTGGATGTTTGTTATGTTGTTGTTGCCCAAAGTTATCCAAATGAAAAAAGACAATCAGGATACTTTACCTATTCTATTAAAATATGTAGGTTATATTGCAGTTTTGTCTTCCTTGATAGTTGGTTTTACAGCACTTTTCCCTGAATTTGTAGTGAGTGTCATGTTTGGAAAAGAATATGTTTCAATCTCTTTCTTATTGTGGAAATATGCCTTAGCCACCTCGCTTTTTGCGGTAGCTAATATATTTGCCTATTACTATTTGTCGCTTAATCAATATTTCCCAGTGGTTGTTTCGGCAGTTTTAGGGTCAACACAAATAGGATTAATTATAGCTTATCATAATTCATTAGAACAAGTAGTTCACATGCAAATTATAGCAATGGTGATTCTATTGTTTTTCCAATTGTGTTATTTCTTTTATAAAAATAAAAAGTAAATTAGTAGTGTAAAATTATTACGGTCTATATAATTACCAAACCAAACCAAATCTCTAAAAATATGAAAATTGCTGTAATCACTGCTTTTCCACCTAGTAAAGTAACTCTAAACGAATATGGTTATCATTTAGTAAAAAACTTTGCCAAAAAAGATGAAGTTTCAGAAGTTGTTTTGTTATCAGATAAAACTCCAGGGGCAAAGGAACTTGATTTCGAAAATAGCCATAAAGTAAAAGTCAACGAATGCTGGTCTTTTAATAGTTATAACAATATTATGTCTATTAGTCAAGCCATTCGAGAGGAAAAACCAGATGCCGTATTGATCAATCTGCAGTTCATGAAATTTGGCGACAAGAAAGTGCCAGCCGCTTTAGGGTTGATGATTCCCATGGTTTTACGCACGAGTGGTGTTCCTACTGTTTCCTTGCTGCATAATATTTTAGAACAAGTCGATCTAGAAAGTGCCGGTTTTACCAAGAATAAGGTAGCTCAAAAAATATATAATTTTATAGGAACTACGCTGACTAGATTTGTTTTGAAATCAGATGTAGTGGCGGTAACCATAAGTAAATATGTTGATGTTTTAGAAAAAAAGTACCATTGTAATAATGTCAAAGTAATACCACATGGTACTTTTGATAGTATTGAAGAACCGTCATTTGAGTTGGCTCCAGGGCCAAAGCAGATTATGGCTTTTGGTAAATTTGGAACCTATAAAAAAGTCGAAATTCTTATTGATGCGGCTATAATCATGAGAAAACGTACTTCTGAAAAAATTGAAGTGGTTGTTGCGGGAACGGATAGTCCTAATACACCAGGATATTTGGATAGCGTACAACAAAAATATAAAGATGTTGAAGGAATTCATTTTACGGGTTATGTTGAGGAGAAAGATGTGCCAAGAATCTTTGGCGACTGTACTGTCGTTGCTTTTCCTTATACTTCTACAACGGGAAGTTCTGGTGTGTTGCACCAAGCGGGAAGTTATGGTAAGGCTGTGGTAATGCCAGACTTAGGTGATCTAGCATTATTGGTGGAAGAAGAAGGCTATAAAGGCGAATTTTTTGATCCAGAAAGTGCGGAATCGCTGGCTGTGGCTATCGAAAAAATCTTCAACAATGATGACCATAGAAAAGCCATAGCGATTCAAAACTTCAAGGCAGCAAGTGCATTGTCAATGGATAAAATTACAGATATGTATATGGATACTTTTAAAGAAATTATTCGTTCAAAAAAGTAATTTATTTATTCGAAATGTATTGAAATGCGGGTTTGTTGTTGCCATGTTCATCAATAAACCCGAATTTTTTTTGTCTCATTTTTTGCCAAGGCCATTTTCCTGCTACTTGATCAGGAACATGTGGAAAATCATATAAAGTCCATGACATAAAGGAATAGTTATTCTTCTTGAAATAAGTTTGCATTTTTTTATGGTAAGCTGCCTGTTCTTTTGGACTTCCTTCCCAAAAATTCCAAACACCACCGTAGGATGGGACTCCAAATTCCTCTATTACCACGGGTTTATTAGTGTTTTTTAGTAAACCATTAGTTTCGTATTCCAGATGTATCATATCATTATAAAAGTGATAAGAAATAAAATCTAATTTATTCGCAAGATTCGTTGCTTCAACGGAATTTGACCAACCAATTGTAATTAAATGATTGGGATCATTTTCTTTAATTACAGTAATCATATGATCCAGCCAATTCAAAACATTTTCTTTGTTTCGGTTTTCAAAATCTAAATTAGGTTCGTTTTTTATGTCCCAGCCCAAAATGGCTTTGTGGTTTTTAAATTCAGATACAATGTGTTCTGCATGACGATGGGTAAGCGTCCAGCTTGGAATTGTGTAGTCACTATAAAAATCAAAAAGAGTCACAATTACTGCTAGTTTTTTGGCTTCAGCCAAGTCCAAAAGCACCTTCAATTTCGCTAATTTTTCTAGTTTTACTTTGGCTTTGCCAAAGTCTTCATATTGAATAAATACTCTTATAGTGTTGAGGTTTGCTTTCTTAATAATATCAAAATCCTTTGCAATAGTATCCTTATTAAATAATTCGCCAAAGGTATCCCATGCAGAGTTTTTTGGGTAATAATTGATTCCTTTGATGGTATAAGAGGTTTTATTTTGCAGGATTTGGTTATTGCTTACCGTGTAAATGGGTGTTGGTTGTACGGTGTCTTTTTGAAATGGCTCGGCATCCATTTTTACCATATGACGTACACGCCAGAAACCATCTTCAAGTAACATCATTACTTTATAAGTTGCGGTATCTTGTATAGAGGTTAAGAGTTGGTCGTTTTGAGATATTTTTTGAAATTCAACTACGTTTTTATCTGTAAAAACAACTTGTTGTCCATCTTCACTATAAAATTCTAGTTCTGGAAAATGTTTAATGGTAGTGCTTTCGATAGAAATTTTATGGCCTTTGTTGTAAGCAATGGTTCGGTATAGATTTTTTCTAGTATTTTGAGTATAGAAATCTTCAATGCCTTTGGTTGTGTTTTTTTCGAGCGCATTGTTTTTTACATACCAAGAAAAAAGATAATCTTTTTCAATTTTATGAAGCGTATTTTGTTCTATTTCACGTGCTGGATTTTCTAAGTCTCGCCATACTACTTTAGGTAAATAGGCATCTTCCGTAGTAAGTTCTAAGTGCAACATACTGCTACGATCAGCGCCTGAGTTTAAAAATTCTAAAATACGACTCATCCCAAGTAGGGTTAGGGTACTAATCATAAAAAATAAAATGATTAGCACAAGTCGGTTAATATTGCGATTATTTATGATTTTCATATTTTTTAATTTCAGTTTTTTGAGTGATTCCTAAGGTGTGAATTAGAAATTGATATTCTTTTTCTTTGTAAAAGGATGGTGATAAATAAAATTTAGCCAAGCCATCGTAACTATCTAATTGTAGCGTTTCAACTAGCTGATTGTTGTGATAAATTTCTAAAACTACCTTTATTCCATTCGGAACAATTTGGTTCATAAAACTCTTCAGCGGCCCGACGGTAATTTCTCGATTTTCTTTCGAAAAAGTATAAGGGAAAGATTTGATGAGTGGTTGATAACTAATTTTTATGGGTTGGCTTTCTGCCATTCCGGTTACAAAAGCCTTTATGTTATAGGTGTCGCCGTGGTCAGGATGTAATATTTGAGCTATTGCGATTCCGTTAATAGTAGCGGCATAGGTTTTTAATACCATATTTGTTGTGGTGGTAATGTAAAAGGCGACAAGCGTTCCGTCACTAACGAGATTACCAAATTGATCTGTGATTTTTGAGGTAGTCAATTTGGTGATTTGATTACCATCAGCAAAATCATGATTGCGCTCGTAAGTAATAGAGAAATTTGTAGCGATAGAGGGGTAAATGTCTGTTTCGATTTCTTTAGTGGTTGTTTGCTCACATTGGGATGAAACAAGCATTTTGCCTGATTTTACGCGAGAATAGATGTTTTTCCAGGCTATGAAATTGGTAGTGTTTTTTTGTTCGCTTGTGATGTCTTCTTGAAATTGATCCTTGATTATTACCGCAGTATTGTCTTCTTTGGGGTTGTCTAATCCATCTGTAGGAACCACAACCATCATGGTGAAGTTTTGTTTTCCTGTCAAAATAGTTCTTGGACCTAAATAGCTCTCAATTTTTGTGGTTGTTGTGTTGTTTGGGATAATTTTAAAAGTTCCTGTTGAAGCTTTGCTATTCTTACTAAGTAAATGCCAGCTTACGCTACCTGTTTTTTCGGTAAAAAATAAAGGAAGCTTAAAGGTTAGTTTTCCGTTTTCATTCTTTGCATTGATAATGATTTTAGAATAGGAATGAATCAAATACAAATCGGCAGTGGCAGTTTTCGATTCCGTTGTAAAAGAGATTGAAATTGCATTTCCAGCAGTGTAGGTTTTGGCAATATTTTGGATGCTAAACGTCGCTGCTTTTTCGTCTGTTTTGATTTTAGCAAAAACAAACAAAAAGAACGCCATAATGGGTAATATGTAATAAGGTATCTTCTTTATCATTTGGGATTACCAATATAGTTATTCATTTCAATTTTTAGGTAGCTATACCCTTTTCCTTTTGTTTTTTGCAATTGTTCTTTTCCTTGTTCTAGTTTTCGGTTGGGAATAATAGTTCGGGCTAAGTCACCATTGGGCAAACCATTGACAAAACAGTTTTTTAGTGAAGACTGAATGATTTTACATTTTGTTAAATCTAATAGTTTGTAATCAAAATACTGTTTACGCTGCACACGTACGCCTTCACGCAAGAAAAAATGATCTACATATAGCAGTTCTTTAGCATCATCATAATAGGAAATCAAGAGTTCAGGAACAGTGACTTCTTGAATACCATAATTAAAAAGTGTGCCTTTAAGATGATCACCCACAATTGCTAAATCAGAAAGAGCTACTTGTGTGTAAAAGTCAGTTATAGCAACATTTCCTGCAGATTGAATGTCAAAGTTAGCAGGAGTTTCACTTATGTTTTTTGGTGTGAATTCATCAGGATTGAAAGTGGTAGGCTGAACAACGTCTTTTTTTATCCAAGCTATTTCTTCAAAATTCACTTTAAAGCTGGTGATTTCCTTGGGCATTAATTTGTGTTTAATGACATATTTAGCATTAAAAGTGGCCAGTACCTCGTCATTATTATTGTACAAAGTGGATTTTAAAATTACATCAGCGGGACTGTTATCAATGTTTTGTAATTCACCAATGATGATGTATTCGTTTTTGTATTTAATAAGTTTAGCCGATAAAATCTCTAATTCTGGTTGTTTTAAAACATCGTCATGATAGGTTTGTTGGGTCGAAATTTTTCTTCTTCCATGTTTGAAAAATTCAGTTGTGTTATTCGATAGAAATTGATCAGGCGGAATATCTAAATCTAATTTAGTGGGTAGAATATACCATTTTCCATTGCGTTTGATCGCTTCATGATAAAAGTCTTTTTTGATGATTTCAAGTGGAGTGATCCATTTAGTTTTTGCAACTAATTCAGCTCTGTTTGCGGATTCTTTTAAAATTTGAACATCAATCGCATCGAGTTTGGCGTATGAATTTAAAATACCATCTGCTACAGAAGTTTCGAGCATGAATTGTGAAATAGACAACTTGCTATTTGGGTCAATATAGGAATGCGCTTTTTCATAGTATTTAAAATCCAGTGCGTCATAGTAAGACCGAACGACATTTTTAGGACTGATTTGCGTAGCGTTATGCATGTAAAAGTCATAAACATTGTACCCAATGAGTCCTAGTAAAATCAAAGCCCAAACATGTAGGACAACGATAATTTTAAAGGGAAATTTTTTATATTCGACGCCAAATTTGAAAAAATCAGGTGTGCTAAGGTTTTTTAACTTCAGTGCTCTGTAGAATATGATTTGGATATTGAGTATAAAAGCAATAATAACGGTCAATATAGGGATGATTCCCCACATCAATTTTTGATAGCGCGGTACGTCTTCTTTAGGTAGCACTTTAGATAGCGGAGGTACATTCAGTTTCTCCCAGACCATAATTCCGTTTTCTAATTGTGAAAGGCGATGCCATCCACAGAAGTAGAGTATGGGATCGTAAAATTTATCATTCGAAAAAACATATTTTAAATTGTATTTTTCGGGGACGGTCAAAAATTGCTGTAAGGAACCAATTCCCTCCATACCCCTAAATTTTGAGTTTTCCAGTCGTTCCACTGCTCGTGAAGTTAATTCAGGTAGTCTTCGAGCAGAATGGTAATTGCCATCTACTGTCATTGCTTTAGTCTGTGAAGATAAAGTGGCCATCTGGTCACCAAAACCTAATGGTAAAAAACGCCATTGATCGTGCTGGTCTTGGTTTAAGAAATTGACTAGCGGAAGGGTGTTGATTTTTTGAGGTTGAAATGGTCTGAAATAACCCAGTGTTATTGTGAAAACGGCAAAAAACAGAAACGTTCCAGCAAATAAAGCGCCCAAAATACGGTGATACACATTGCCGAATCGTTTTTGAATTGCTTCTTTAAAATCGCCTTCGGCCATTCGATACGCAAATTCTCCAGCTATAGGTAAACTCATGATAGAAGCCCAAAGTGTGAAACGGTCAAGTGTTAGGATATTAAAGGCATTTTTTCCTAAAACCATTAACGGAATTGGAGTAGTTCCTCCAGTTCCTAAAATAGTTAGTAGCGTAATTGAAAGCCCAAAACAAATGTATCTTTTGCTGAAATAACGATAGAAAATGTAGGGTAGAATAAAAAATAAAATTCCCCACGGAATTACAAAAAACATCAAGCCTGAGGAAGTGACTTCTATGAAATTATCTCTACTGCCATGTGGAATAGGGACTTGAGTAATTGGATTCTTTTTGGAGTTCATCCAATAAGGGAAAATGCAAAAAATGATTAAAAATAAGGAAGCACCTCCAAAAAGAACGATCCTTTTGAATAACTGAAAAAAAGTTTGTAGAAAAAGTTTGAACTTAACCTCTTTGTATGAGTTTACTTTTTCTCTTGAAACATCCATTATTACCATTCCAATTAATGGAAAAATAAAAAATATCATCCCGAAAATAGGAGTGACATGATGAGAAGTTATGGTAACGGCTAGTAAGGATAAAGCTCTAAATAGATATTTATATTGGCCCGTTTTTATCCACAGGTATATTTCGGGCATACAATGCATCAGTAGCGAAACTCCAATAATACTGGGTAATTGTCCAAAAATATGAAGGGTTTCTACAAATGAGGAAGAATAAACAGCAACCAGTGACGCGTAACCAGCCACATTGCGGTTTCCTGTCATCATTAAAGTATAGCGATACACTCCGGTGATAAACAATACGATTCCAATAATGGCAACGGTAAACATCCCAAACTTTAAGCCACCAATAAGTGATAGTAAACCAATGGACTGATGAACTAGTGGAGGATATCCCATAACGGTAAAGCCGGTGTACCAACTGTAATTCCACGGTTCGAACCAGCTAGTAGCATAATGATTGGCAAAAAACATATGTATTAAAGCATCATAAGTGCTTTCTAGTGTGAAGAAAATGGCGCTAGAGTGAAAGACCACCCCAATGAGTAAGGCGACAATTAAATATTTATTCGTTTTTTCTTTCACAAAGGATTATTTACTAGTAATGACGTAAATGTAAGGATAAAACTAATTGTGTGAAAACAATTAGAATAAAGGATTAAATTAGGTTTTTTTATAAAATAAAATTGTAATTCAGTATGATAAGTAATATATTTACTTTTCCCAAATTCACTAAAAATAACGTAGTATGAAAATTTTAATTGTTGATGATCAGGAATTAGTAATTCTTTCTTTAGAGAAATGTCTTGTTGATTTAGGTTATGATGTTGTAAGTGCCAATAATGTTTCTGATGCAATTAAGATGTATGATGAGCATATGCCAAATTTAGTTATCGCGGATATTAACATGCCTTTTTCTTCTACTTCTGCTTTTTCGAATAATAGTACAGAATCTAATGAAGATACTAATGGTCTTGAAATAGCTAAATATATCAAGAAAACAAAAGGGCATTCGACTCCTGTTATGATTTTATCTGGGAACACTAGCGAAGATATAATCGTAAAAGGATTTGACTTAGGAGTGGATGATTATATGAAAAAACCATTAAGTCTAAGTGAAATAGGAGCACGTGTTAAAAGATTAATTGGAAGCGGAAATAGTAGCGCTGTGCAAACAGCCAAGAATAAGATAATTCAGAATAATTGCATTGGTGTAGTTATACCCTGTTATGATGAAGAGAAAAGGTTGTTAAGTGATGAGTTTAAAACTTTTGTTCATTCTAATTTAGGATATCACTTGTGTTTTGTAAATGACGGAAGTAAAGACAATACTTTAGCTGTTTTAGAAGCGTTAAGAAAAGGGAATGAAGACCACATCAGTATTTATAATTGTGAGAAAAATGGAGGAAAGGCTGAGGCAGTACGATTAGGAATGTTGCATTTGGCCAAAGAGGAGCAATTCAATTATATTGGTTTTCTCGACGCCGATTTGTCAACTGATTTTGCGGATTTTCAGGATTTAGTAGATACAATATCAAACTCTAATTTTAAGATTGTTAGTGGTTCTAGAATGGCTAGGATGGGTGCAGATATAACTAAAGAATCTGCTAGAGCAATTATTAGTAAAATAATCAATTTGATTATCAGGAAGACAATTGGTATGGAATTTAACGATACGCAGTGTGGAGCAAAAATAATGAGTAAGGATGTCGTTGAGAAAACGTTTCAAACAAAGTTTTTGACCAAATGGCTTTTTGATGTTGAGATTTTTATGCGAATGAAAAAAATATTTGGAGATGAAGAAACTAAAAAATTAGTTTGTGAACAACCATTAAAAAGATGGATTCATGCGGATGGGTCTAAATTATCATTTAAAGATTCGTTAAAAATTGTTTTTCAAATAGGTCATATTGCAGTTCATTACAGGTAAATAGTTTTTATAGATTTATAAATTTCAGGAGAGATTACGTTTTAATAGCGTAATCTTTTTTTGTTTAAGTTAAAAAATAAAACAGGCTTGTCCATATATAGTAATTTGGTATTACTTTTGTACAAGAAAAACAAAGTTGCTGCATAAAGCTCAGAATAATAAAGTTCAGTACAACATGAAAGAACAAATCAAGAAATTTTTAAACGAGGAACAAGATCCTAAAGCTATTGAAAAAATCACTTCAAAGCTTGATGATCTATTGATGAAGAATGAAGAGATTGGATATATAGCGGTTCAGAAAAAACCGGCGCTTACCGTTTTTCCTGACAGTATTGTTATGACAAACAAGCGTATAATTATTTGTCAACCTAAAAACCTAGGGCTTTCAATGGATTTTACAGATTATACCTGGGATCAAATTGAAGGTACTTTTGTTAAAGAGAATATTTTAGGGTCAGAGTTTTCATTTTCGACTAAGACAGATATGGCGGTTTCCATCGATTATATTCCGAAAATTCAAGCAAGAAAAATTTTTACTTACGCAAAGGAGCAGTTGGATATTCTGAAAAACGGTGCGGTTTCAAATGCCATGGTTATGGAAGAAGTTTTAGTTGATGCAACTGATGACTTTGAGATTATTGAAGAAATGGAAACAGAGGAAGTAACTAGTTTTATGGAGATAATGCCTAGTACTCCGCCGCCTTTACCTATTAAGAACGACGATTTTGAGACTCATTCAGAGACTGCAAAAGAAAGTGGTTTTGCTGGGTTATCTCAAGATGAGTTGTTTGAAAAATTACAGAATTATAAAAAACTATTAGATAACGGTTTAATTCTTCAAGGAGAATATGACGCTTATAAAAAAGAGATTCTAAGCTTTATGTAATACAACTTATACACAAAGTAAAAAGGTCAAGTGATAATTTTATCACTTGACCTTTTTTAATATTATAAAGTTCTCTGCTGCTTTTCTATAAAGGTTGTCGCATATTTTTATACTTTTATTGCGTGGGGTAATTTATCTCATTTTGAGAGAATTTATCAATGCTTTTAATTTTTCTAATGATTAATAGACAGCATGATTCGGAGTTAAATATATCTCTGAACGATCATTTTCTGTTTTAATCAAAATCTTTCAATTATAAAAATATGCGATATAAAACGATTCCTTCTTCCTTATTTGTTGCAAACAGAAAGCGGTTTGCCGAAAAAATGAATGGTAATAGCATTGCTATTCTGTCTTCTAATGATGTTATGCCTAATAATGCTGATGATGTAATGGGTTTTGCCCAAAACAACGACTTATTTTATTTGTCAGGAGTCGATCAAGACGAAACCGTTTTGGTTCTTTACCCGGATGCTTTCAAAGAAGAAAACAGAGAGGTCTTGTTCGTAAAGGAAGTAAACGAGCAAAGCAAAATATGGGATGGTGATTTCTTGACAAAAGAAGAAGTCTCTACTATTTCGGGAGTAAAAAATGTGAAGTGGACGCATGAGATGGAGAAAACCTTACAGCTTTTTGCCTTTGAAGCAGATACGTTTTATTTGGGGCATAATGAGCACGTAAAACGAGGTACAGCAGATATGACAACTAGGCAGGATCGCTTAATTCAATGGTGTAAAGAGAAGTACCCATTGCATCAGTACGATAGAGTAGCCAAAATCACTAGGGAGCTTCGTCCTATAAAATCAGAAGAGGAAATAGCTCTTATCAAAGAGGCGGTAGGGATTAGTATAAAAGGGTTTGAAGGTGTCTTAAATGCAATTAAACCCAATGTAAAAGAGTATGAGTTAGAGGCTGAATTAACCTATCAATTAGTGAAAAACGGAGCAACGCGTCATGCCTTTAAGCCTATTGTAGCTTCGGGTAAAAATGCCTGTGCTTTACATTACAACTCTAACGATGCTGTATGTAAAGACGGGGATATGGTTTTAGTAGATTTTGGAGTTTGTTACGGGAATTACAATTCTGATACTACTAGATGTATTCCCGTAAACGGTAGTTTTTCCCCTCGTCAACGAGAAGTGTATGAGTCGGTTTTGCATTGTTTGAAAGAAGGATCAAAGCTATTAAAGCCTGGAGTTTTGTCTGTTAATTATGAAAAGCAAATGGCCGAGTTGGTTGAAAAAGAGTTAGTGAAGTTAAAGTTAATTACTGTAGATGAAATAGCAAATCAAAATCCAGACACGCCGGTTTACAAAAAATACTTCATGCATGGAACGGCGCATCACCTTGGGTTGGATGTGCATGATGTGGGGCTATATTCTCGTGTCTTCGAAAAAGGAATGGTGCTTACTTGCGAACCAGGAATTTATATTCATGAGGAAGGAATTGGTTGTCGTTTAGAAAACGATTATTTGATCACTGAGGATGGAAATATCAATCTTTCGGAAGCTATGCCTATTGAGATTGATGACATTGAAGAACGAATTAGAAAGGCGACTTCTTAGTAATTTATTTTACGTTTAAGCGAAAATCTGCTGCAAATAATACAAGACGATTAATCAAAACTATTATTATGATATTTACCGAATCATTTATAACTACTCTAATCCAAGAACAATATAAGATGGATGTGAGCTGCAAGATATTGAATGGATATGATGAACTTAATTTTTTGCTGACAGATTCGTCTGATAAAAAATATATTTTAAAAATAGCCACCGAAGAACACAATCCTTACTTTCTAGATGCGCAGGTACAAATGGTGAAACTGCTGTCTAAAAGCGGTTTGTCTGAAAAATTTCAGCATTATATAGCTACAGAAGTAAGCGAGGATATCGGTCAAATTATTGTTGAAGGAACTAAGTACTACTATCGATTGCTGAGTTATCTGGAAGGGGTTTTTTGGGTAAATCAAAATAGTAAATCAGCCGCTCTAGCTCGCAATTTAGGGCGTTTTTTAGGCGAAATGGATACTGTTTTAAAAGATTTCAAACACCCTGCAGCAGGCCGCCATTATGAATGGGATATAAAGAACACCTTAGATTCAAGAAGAAATCTACATTGTATTAAATCACATGAAAACAGACGATTGGTTGGCTATTTCTTAATGCAATTTGAAACAGAAGTGACACCACATATCTCGTCGCTTAGAACCGCTACGATTCATAATGACGCTAATGATTACAATGTTTTGGTCAATGGCGATGCTGTTACTGGTTTAATTGATTTTGGCGATATGGTCCATACTTCATTAATAAATAATTTAGCGATTGCTTGCGCTTATGCGATGCTTGACAGTGAAAAACCGCTTGAAATGGCTGTGGAAATGGTAAAAGGCTACCATGAAAAAATGGTTTTAACAGAGCTAGAAGTTTCGCTGTTATATTACTTGATTGCCGGTAGGTTTTGTATCAGCTTGTGTCAATCAGCTTATAATTCTTCATTGGACAGTGTTAATGAGCATCATTTTATTACCGAAAAGCCAGCCTGGAACTTGATGCATCGACTTATTCGAATCAATCCTTTAAAAGCACACCACGAATTTAGACTTGCTTGTGGATTTTCAGGATTGATAGACTCCTCTGATAACCACGAGTTGATACTAAAGGAAAGGCAGCTATATATCGGGAAGAATTTAAGCATTAGTTACACAAAGAAAGTAAAAATTGACAAAGGAGCGCTTCAATATTTGTATGATGACCAAGGAAATACGTTTCTGGATTGTGTGAATAATGTGAGTCATGTAGGGCATTGCCATCCTACGGTAGTGAAAGCAATGCAAAAGCAAATTGCTACATTAAACACAAATACGCGGTACCTTAATGATAATATTATTAAATATGCAAAGGAATT
The DNA here is from genome assembly GCF_900107635.1 of Flavobacterium gillisiae. GTDB lineage: Bacteria > Bacteroidota > Bacteroidia > Flavobacteriales > Flavobacteriaceae > Flavobacterium > Flavobacterium gillisiae. The sequence continues at coordinate 227,120 of NZ_FNRD01000006.1, read as the reverse complement.
GACAGCTTTGCTTCCTAAGGAATTAGCAGTGTGTTATTTTACTAATTCTGGTAGTGAAGCTAATGACCTTGCTATTAGGATGAGCCGCCATTTTACCAAACAAAAAGATGTAATTGTTCTCGATCATGCTTATCACGGAACTTCAACTACCGCGATAGAAATGAGTCCATATAAATTTGATGGCAAAGGGGGTTTTGGAAAAATGCCATACATACATAAAGCGCAAAACCCAGACATGTACCGCGGTGAATTCAAATATAGAGACGCAGAAGCTGGAGAAAAATATGCTAAAGACGTTGATCGCATCATAGAATCATTGGCAACGGAATCAAAAAAACCAGCGGCATTTATTTGTGAAACCTTACTAGGAGTTGGAGGTCAAATCGCCTTGCCCCCTAATTATCTAAAAGAGGTATATTCCAAAGTGCGAAATGCAGGAGGGATTTGCATTGCAGACGAGGTTCAAGTTGGATTTGGTCGTGTGGGTGAGAAATTCTGGGGTTTTGAATTACAGGATGTTGTACCGGACATAGTGGTGCTGGGCAAGCCAATCGGAAATGGACATCCATTAGCGGCTGTTGTCACTACTAGAGAAATTGCAGATGCTTTCAATAATGGCATGGAATACTTCAATACTTTTGGTGGAAACCCGGTATCTATGGCAACTGGATTAGCGGTTTTACAGGTAATCGAAGAAGAAGAATTACAGAAGAATGCGCTTGAAGTTGGGAATTATTTAGTAAATAGATTAGCGGAATTAAAACCGAATTACGATATCATAGGTGACGTTCGTGGTAACGGATTGTTTGTTGGAGTTGAACTTGTGAGAGATAGAATTACTTTGGAACCCGCTGTTCCTGAAATAGATACTATTGTGGAAAAAATGAAAGAACGCGGTTTCTTTATCAGCACTGACGGGCCTTTGTATAATGTCTTGAAAATTAAACCTCCGATCATTTTTAGTAAACAAAATGCGGACGAATTTGTAGATAATCTAAATGTAGTTCTTGGAGAATTATAAATTATTATATTCCTGAATGATTTATAAATTTACATTTTAAATCGTATAATCGAGGGTGTTATAATTAAGTATGATAGTGGAGAAGGCGGCATTTTGGGGCTGCCGTATCTTTATAAAGTTCTCTTTTGTTTTTCTACAAAATTGTGTGCTTGTAATTCTAGCAATTCGGTCGCTTTCTTGCGCTGTAAATCATATAGATTTTTGTCTTGAGCAATATCTTCATATACTTTGTCGTGCATAGCGGCACTTGTTTTAACTAATAAATTGCGTTGGTATTTGTCTTGTTCTATAGTTGCTTTTAAAGCCGTTTCTAAATCTTCCAGTTTAAAATCGTATTCGCCTTTTGGAGATAGTAATTTAGCGATAATAGGAGATGTTTCAATGGCTAAAAACAACAACATGATAAATAAGGAAGGAAGAGAAGGCAATTTGTTCAGGGCGTTTATACGCGCCATCAAACCGTCAAATCCATCGATTATAGGTTGTGTGTCGGTTAGTTTTTTGTCTAAATCGGCTTGCAGTAGAGCTGCCGTTTTTTCCTTTTCGGCAATTTTTGCCAAGTTGTTTTTTCGAATTGTATCTAGTTGAGCGGAAGCAAGATTGTGCTTGGCTATTTTATCCTTAAAAACGGGGCCTTTGCCAAGTTTTAGCGTGCCTTTTGTTCCTTCAGCTTCTGTGATGTAGGTTTCATACAAGCTGTTAACTTCGTTTTCTTTTTTAGAAATATCCGATTTTAAGCTTGCTATTTCGGTCTTGTTTTTATCTAAATCTGATTTGAAGTAGTTAGCCACTTCTTTTTTGTTTTCGAGTGCCATAGCGTTTTTCTCTTTCAATAAAACGGTATTGATTTCTTTCTCGAATATTTTAATTTCCAATGGCTTCGATATTACGATGGCAATGATAATAGCCAGAATAATTCGAGGTGTAGCTTGTAGAAACTCACTTCCGAACTTATCTCTTTTTCGAATAGTAGAAACAATGAAGCGATCCAGATTGAAAATGAGTAAACTCCATACTAGTCCAAAAAATAGGGCTGGATATACGCTGTCGAAAACAGTAAATAAAGCATAAGCACTAGCGATAAAGGCCATGACAGCGGTAAAGAAAACGGTAGCGCCAATTCCTGCGTATTTAGTTTGTTCGCCTTGAGAACAGCCTTCCAAGATGTCATTGTCAGCTCCTGAGCAGAGGATGAAGAATTGTTTTAACATGATTGATTTTTTTGATTGAATGATGATTGCAAATTTAACGCCAAAAAATCAATACTATTGTAAAACGCTCATTTGTTTTTAGTTAAGAAGTTCTTAAAATCAAAAAGAGCTGTTCCATGGGAACAGCTCTTTTCTTTTTTTGAATTATAATTAACTTATGCATTTGGTGCTCCTGCCATAATTTCGGCATTCGCAAACTCTTCAAATTTGGCAAAATTAGCTTTAAATTTCTTTCCTAATTCTATTGCTTTTTGATCGTATAAATCTTTGTCTTCCCAAGTGTTTCTAGGATTTAAAATTTCGCTAGGTACGTCAGGGCATTCTTGTGGAATTGCTATTCCAAAGACAACATGGTTTTTATAATCTACTGTGTCTAGTTCACCGTTTAAAGCAGCGGTAATCATGGCACGAGTGTATTTTAATTTCATTCTTGTACCAGTTCCGTAAGCTCCACCGGTCCACCCCGTGTTGATTAACCATACTTTTACGTCAACTTCTTGAATTTTTTTACTCAACATTTCAGCATATCTTGTTGGGTGAAGTGGCATAAATGGCGCTCCAAAACATGCAGAGAAATTAGGTTGAGGTTCTGTTACTCCAGCTTCTGTTCCGGCAACTTTTGCAGTATATCCTGAGATAAAGTGGTATGCAGCTTGTCCTGGAGTTAATCTTGAAATAGGAGGTAGAATCCCGAAAGAATCTGCCGTAAGGAAAAATATGTTTTTAGGGTTTTTCCCAATAGATCCTGGTTGAATATTATCAATATGATAAATTGGGTAACTTACTCTTGTATTAGGCGTGATAGAAACATCCTCGAAGTCAACTTCATTGGTTCCCTCTTTAAAAATAACATTTTCTAAAATGGCTCCCTTTTTAATTGCTCTAAAGATATCTGGTTCGTTTTCTTCAGAAAGATTCACCACTTTAGCATAACATCCACCTTCAAAATTGAAAACAGTATTTTCGCTTGTCCATCCATGTTCGTCATCACCAATCAATTTTCTTTTTGGATCTGCTGATAAAGTTGTTTTTCCAGTTCCTGATAATCCAAAGAAAATTGCTGTGTCTCCATTGTTACCTACATTTGCACTACAGTGCATTGGTAACGTATTTTTGTCAACAGGAAGGATGAAATTAAGTGCTGAGAAAATTCCTTTTTTCATTTCTCCAGTGTAGCCAGTTCCACCAATCAATGCTATTTTTTTTGTAAAATCTAGAATGGCAAAATTACTTTGACGTGTTCCGTCTATAGCTGGATCTGCCATAAAACTAGGAACGCACATAACGGTCCATTCTGGTGTGAAGTTCTCTAACTCGCTTTCGTCAGGTCTCAAAAACATATTGTAACAAAATAAATTTGCCCAAGCTGTCTCAGTTACTACGCGAACATTTAATCTGTATTTAGGGTCAGCACATACATAAGAATCTCTTACGAATACTTCTTTGTTAGATAAGTAAGTAGTTACTTTTTTGTACAATGCGTCAAAAGCGGTAGATTCAAAAGGAATATTTACTTTTCCCCACCAAACTTGGTTCTCAGTAACGCTATCTTTTACGATAAATCGATCTAAAGGTGAGCGTCCTGTGAATTCCCCAGTGTTAATTGCTAGTGCACCAGTCGAACTTTCGACCCCTTGACCTGACGCGATGGTCATGTCGTGCAATTCGTTGGCTGATAATTGATAATGAATCTTTGCGTTTTCGATTCCTAAGTCATTTAGCGCAATCGATTTCGTAAACGGTGTGTTATTATTCATGAAATTATGTATTGTGAAGTTAAATTATTCGAATGCAAAAGTAAAGCTAATATTTTAGATACGATTTAATTATCGAATTTTTGTTGGTTTTTTCTTCAAAAAGTTTAACAGCAATACACTCCAGGCCAGTATTAGTAGGAGTCCGCCGATAGGAGTTAGAAAACCGATAATTTTAAAATCAAAGGAAGTTAGGGTGTTTGTGGCCAATAAATATATGGATCCAGAAAATAAAATCACACCAAAAATGACCAAATAATTGATGATTTTCTTCGCTTTTTCACTTAGGTCATTTAACATTCCAATAAAGATTAAAAACAACGCGTGGTACATTTGATAGCGTACTCCAGTTTCAAAAGTAATCAGTTGTTCAGGTAGCAGCACTTTTTTTAGGGCATGCGCTCCAAATGCGCCTAATATTATCGCTATCATGCCCAAAAGAGCTCCTGTTGAAATTAATTTATTTTTCATTTATTGGATATTTTTTTTCTTTGTAAAAGTATTTCTTATCAGGCTGAAATAAAAGATTTTTTGATTATTATGTTTGGACTTTTTATTTAGAGACAAGTCGAAATACAGGTGTTTTTTTATTTTGTTGACAACATAGTTAGGTTTTTAACAAGGACTAGTTGTTATAAATACAACAATTTTATATATTTGTGTTATATTTATATAACATATGAGAGTCATTTTAATTATAGGAGCAGGTAGATCAGCATCATCTTTGATACAATATCTTTTAAATAAATCAGAAAAAGAGAACTTACATCTTGTCATTGGTGATTTATCATTGGCTTTAGCCCAAAAGAAAACGAACAACCATCCCAACGCGACTGCAATAGCTTTAGATATTTTTGATACCAATCAAAGAAAAGAGGCGATTGAAAAAGCTGACATCGTTATCTCGATGTTGCCGGCTCATTTGCATATTGAGGTAGCCAGAGATTGCGTTGTTTATAAAAAAAACTTGGTTACGGCTTCTTACGTTAGTGATGCTATGCAGGAGCTAGATGAAGCTGTAAAGGAAAATAATTTGATTTTCATGAATGAAATTGGTCTCGATCCCGGAGTTGATCACATGAGCGCCATGAAAATCATTGATGAAATAAGTGATAAAGGTGGAAAGATGCTTTTATTCGAATCCTTCTGCGGAGGTCTTGTAGCTCCGGAGTCAGATACTAATCTTTGGAATTATAAATTCACTTGGGCTCCCCGTAATGTTGTGCTTGCTGGACAAGGTGGTGCAGCTAAGTTTATTCAAGAAGGGACTTATAAGTATATCCCGTATTGTAATTTATTTAGAAGAACAGAATTTCTTAAAGTCGAAGATTATGGCCGTTTTGAGGCCTATTCTAATAGAGATTCGTTGAAATATAGAAGTGTATATGGTTTAGATGACGTATTGACCTTATATAGAGGTACTATTCGTCGTGTTGGGTTTTCGAAAGCATGGAATATGTTTGTTCAGTTAGGAATGACGGATGACAGTTATGTTATGGAAGACTCTGAAAACATGAGCTACCGACAATTTGTAAATTCATTCTTGCCTTATCACCCTACAGATTCAGTTGAAATTAAGACACGCTTGATTTTAAAAATAGATCAAGATGATATTATGTGGGATAAACTTTTGGAATTGGATTTATTCAATAACAAAAAAATAGTTGGTCTTAAAAATGGTACGCCAGCACAAATATTGGAAAAAATATTAAGTGATAAGTGGACTTTAGAATCAGACGATAAGGATATGATAGTGATGTACCATAAATTCGGATACGAATTGGATGGTGCTAAAAAACAAATCGATTCTAAAATGGTGTGTATTGGGGAAGATCAGACTTATACAGCCATGGCAAAAACAGTTGGTCTGCCGGTGGCAATGGCGACCTTACTTATTTTAAACGGGAAAATCACTACGCCTGGAGTGCAACTTCCTATTCGTAAAGAAGTGTATTTGCCAATATTGAAAGAATTAGAAGAATATGGGGTTGTTTTTAAAGAGCAATCCATGCCTTACTTTGGTTATAAACCAGATAGTACTATTTAGGTAATAGTTTTTAGTTTTGTAGTAAGACAAATCCGCTTCGTAAAAAGGCGGATTTGTTGTTTTCTGTCTAATATTTAAATATATATAGACTGATTTTGGATACAGATTATTTCCCTTTTGTAACGGGTGGTGGAGGCGGTGGAATATTTTTCTTTTCCTCTAAGGTGAGTTCAGCAAATTTTTTCTCGCCTATAACTTTACCATTAACGTCTTTTATTTTATAGATTTTATTTTTAAAATAATGGTCTGTTTCATTGACTGGGATATAGATAGTTTTCGGTCCTGCCAATTTTTTGACCATTTCTTTATCTTTTGCAGGAGGTGGAGGAGGTGGAATATTTTTCTTCTCTTCGCTAGAAAGTTCACTGAATCTTTTTTGATCAATAATATTTCCTTTTTTATCTTGGAATTTGAAAACAGTATTTTCAAAATATTTCTCCATTCCGGTAATTGGATTTTTCTGCTCGGTACTATTTGTTATTCTTCTCTCCTGAGAGACTGTTTTAACACATGCAAAGAAAATAAGTATCGACAATACTGGAATTAGTATTGTTTTCTTGAACATCGCCCTTGTTGTGGTTGTGGTTCTTGTCATCATAATTAATCGTTTTTTAGTTACTGAATAGTTCAAATTACTCGCTAGGTTATAGGCGGGGTGTATGTTTGCTTTTGAGAGTAATAAATTTTGGTAAAACGAAACATTGTTATGTGATTTCACGACTTTCTCATCAGCTAGAAATTCATGATTGAGTTGGATTGCTTTTTTATAGAAAATAAAAATAGGGTTAAACCAAAAGAGTACTTTCAAAGTTTCAACGAGTAGAATGTCTAACGTATGTCTTTGGGTTACATGAATTAATTCATGTGTGTATAATTCGGGTTCAACTTTTCGATTGTGATAATCCTCTTGATTAATGAAAATTGTATTCAAGAAAGTGTAAGGCAACGTTTTCTCTTCTAATAGAATCAATCGGGATCCTTTATAGCTAATAGCTGTGTTTGATTTCGTCTTTTCATTCAATTTTATAATGTTTCTTGCAAAACGAATTAATAATATTGAGGTCATTATAATATACATCGTCCATATTGCAATTAACCAGTAGTTAGTTTCTTCTTTTAGTACAGCTATGGTTCCTTCCGCATTTTCCGAACTATTTTTAGCAAGAATCGGATTTGTGATTTCTTGGATTACTTCAATAGTGATAAACGGAATCGTGAATGAAAATAGCAAGCAGAACAAAAGGTAAAACCTGTTGAATTTATGTATTTTTTCTTTCTCCAATACCCAATGATATACTGCTAGCAGTACACATAATGAGATGGTCGATTTTAATAAAAAGTCTATCATTTTTTCTTTTTTTGAATGGCACTGTCTACAATTCTTTTAAGCTCTTCAAGTTCCCGTTCCGATAGGTTCGTCTCGTTAGTAAAGAAAGAAGCAAATTGCGTAGCAGAATCGTTAAAGCAATTCTTTATTAATCCGTTGACGTGTTTAGAGAAGTAGGCTGTTTTTTTTACCAATGGGTAATATTCTCTGGAGTTTCCATATTCGATATAAGCCACAAAATCTTTATCAATCATTCTTTTAAGCAAAGTAGCCACAGTAGTTGTCTTGGGTTTTGGCGCTGGAAACGCTTCGAGTAAATCTTTCATAAAGGCTTTCTCCAGTTTCCAGAGACGCTCCATTAGCTGTTCTTCGGCGTTCGTTAACTGTTGCATTAATTAGTTGTTTTGTACTGATTTGCTTTTGATATTTCGAATGAGGATAATACAGATTAAAAGAAATTAACGCGGTTTTAGTGTTTTAAATCTGTTTTTTCAGTTTGAATCGTTATCGGTAAACTGTATAAAGTTCTAACGGGTTCGTCATTTAGTTTGCCAGGAATCCAATTGGGACATTGTTTTAGTACGCGTAGTACTTCTTCACCAGTTCCATATCCTATTTCTCTTAAGATTTTAAAATCGGTTAACGAGCCGTCTTTTTCAATAATGAAAGTTACGTATACTTTTCCTTTTAGTTTATTTTCATAAGCTTCGTCTGAAATTTTAAAGTTTTCGCCAACAAATTTGTAGAAAAGCTCGATCCCTCCCGGGTATTCAGGTTTTTCTGTGATTTCAGCGGTGCTGTAGATGGCATTTTTATCCTCTTTTTTTACTTTAATATTCTTTTGATCGTATGGGTCTATGACAAATATTTCTGGTCCCCCTTCTTTCATTACTCTATCAATTTCGTTTTTAGTCAAAAGTTTGTTTTTGTTGTAAATAAATGCGGGAACTAGGTTTTTTTCTTTAGCTGTTAAATCGGCGTATTTTTTATCGGCAACAACTTTTCCGTTTTCGTCTTTTACTTTAAAAGTAGTTTTGTCGTAGTAATTTTTAAATGCAGAAGATTTGTTTGTAGCAGTACTTTCCTCTTTTTTGGTAGTTTCTTGTGCTACTACTTTGGTGCATAATGAAAATAGAAGTGCAGTCATTAAAGGAATAATAAGGCCCTTTTTTAGTAATGCTCTTGATGCGGATGTGGTTTTTGTCATCATAATTAATCGTTTTTTAGTTACTGAATAGTTTAAATTACTGGCCAAGTAATAGGTTGGGTTCGCGTTTGCCTTTGAGATTAATAAATTCTGGTAAAACGGAACATTGTTATGCGATTTTACAACTTTCTCATCAGCAAGAAATTCATGATTAAGTTGGATTGCTTTTTTATAGAAAATAAATATAGGGTTAAACCAAAAGAGTACTTTCAAAGTTTCTATTAGCAGTATGTCTAATGTATGTCTTTGGGTTACGTGTATTAACTCATGCGTATATAGTTCTTCTTCAATTTTTCGATTGTGATAATCATCTTGATTAATAAAAATGGTATTCAAGAAAGTGTAAGGCAATGTTACTTCTTTTAGCAAAATCAATTGAGAATTTTTATAATCAATTGCTGTGTTCGATTTGGCTTTGGTGTTCAGTTTTGTAATGTTTCTTACAAAACGAAATAGTAAAATTGAGGTCACTGCAGTATAAATCGACCAGATTGAAATTAACCAATAATTGGTTGTTTCTTGCACAACGGCTATGGTTTCTTCCTCGATTTTTATTGTGTTTTGGGGAATTAGCGGATTTGTGATTTCTTGAATCACCTCAAAAGTGATAAACGGAATCGTGAATGAAAATAACAAGCAGAACAAAAGGTAAAACCTATTGAACTGATGTATTTTTTCTTTTTCCAGTACCAAATGGTACATGGCTAAAAGCACGCACAATGAAATGGTTGATTTGATTAAAAAGTCGATCATTTTTTCTTTTTTTGAATGGCACTATCTACTATTTTTTTGAGTTCTTGTAATTCCTTTTCAGACAGATTCGTCTCATTGGTAAAGAAAGAAGCAAATTGCGAAGCGGAATCGTTAAAGAAATTCTTTATTAATCCGTTGACGTGTTTAGAGAAATACGCTGTTTTTTTTACCAATGGATAGTATTCTCTGGAGTTTCCAAACTCGGTATAAGCCACAAAATCTTTATCAATCATTCTTTTTAGCAAAGTTGCCACGGTAGTTGTCTTTGGTTTTGGTTCTGGAAATGCTTCGAGTAGATCTTTCATAAAGGCTTTCTCAAGATTCCAAAGGTGTTCCATTAGTTGTTCTTCGGCGTTCGTTAACTGTTGCATTTTTATTTTTTTAAAGTTTTATTTCAAGATTGTTTCAGAAGCAAGCTTGCCACTCTGATAATTTCGTTCAATTATTAGTTTTCCTTTGTTATCGTAGAATTCCCAGTTGCCGCTATAGAACCAATGGGCATATTTAGTGGTGGTGTCTAAAACTGTTTTCCCTCGGGATTGTATTTTTCCATTTTCATGATAAAATTTGGTGTAACAGGAATTTCCTTTGTACTTCTCTTTTTTGATTATTTTACCGTCTAGGTAATAGCACCACTTTTTTATAGGGTCGTCCTTTTTATATTTCCCGACTGATTTATAATGTGCACTGTCCATCGAATATTGTTCTATCCAAAGACCTTCTCTTTTTTTGTTTATTTTTTGATTGATTAGTTTAGGTTTACAAGAAAATAAACTCAAAATTATACAACCTAGAATAATAAGTGGTTTTTTCATACGTTTTTGTTCTACAGAAAAAGACATTGCTCTACAAATGTAGAATAATAAATCAATAAAACAAGTTTTTGTCTGTAAATTTATAGTTATTAGTGAGTTGCGTTAAGGATAGTAGCGAAAATCCTTATTTGTTTTTACAAATAAGATTGTAGCGGATAGCCTGACCTCGTTGCTGAAGGAGTGTAGTCGCTTAAATCAATAGTTCTGCAACGAGGTAACGCCCAAAAAAAAAATCCGCTCATTGCTGAACGGATTTTGTAGATGGATGTGGAGTTTGTTTATTTGCTTAACTCAACAAAATATTTGTAAAACAACGGAATAGTTTCGATTCCTTTAAGGTAATTAAAGATTCCGAAATGTTCATTTGGTGAGTGAATAGCGTCACTGTCTAAACCAAATCCCATTAGGATCGTTTTGCTTTTTAATTCTTTTTCGAATAAGGCTACAATAGGAATACTTCCACCCGAACGAACCGGAATAGCTGGAACGCCAAAAGTTTCCGTATACGCCATGTTAGCGGCTTTGTAACCAATGCTGTCGATAGGTGTTACATAACCCTGACCTCCGTGATGCGGCGTCACTTTTACGGTTACTCCAGCAGGAGCGAGGCTCATGAAATGCTTTGTAAATAACTCAGTGATTTGCTCCCATTCTTGGTTGGGTACTAAACGCATAGAGATTTTAGCAAACGCTTGACTTGCGATAACCGTTTTAGCTCCTGCGCCAGTGTAACCTCCCCAGATTCCGTTTACGTCTAATGTAGGACGAATAGAGTTTCTTTCGTTAGTCACATATCCTTTTTCACCATAAACGTCTTTTAGGTCGAGTGCTTTTTTATATTTTTCTAAGCTGAATGGTGCTTTTGCCATTTCAGCTCTTTCTTCAAGAGATAATTCTTCTACATTATCATAAAATCCAGGAATGGTAATATGATTGTTTTCGTCATGAAGTGAAGCAATCATTTTTGCCAAAATATTGATTGGATTAGCCACAGCACCACCGTATAAACCGGAATGTAAATCGCGATTTGGTCCTGTAACTTCTACTTCAACATAGCTTAATCCACGAAGACCTGTTGTAATAGAAGGTTGTTGATTAGAGATCATTCCAGTATCTGAAATTAAGATCACATCATTTTTAAGTTTTTCGGTATTGTTTTCAACGAAGGTTTTTAGGTTTACACTTCCTACTTCTTCTTCTCCTTCAATCATGAATTTCACGTTACAAGGTAAAGTATTGCTTTGAATCATGTATTCAAATGCTTTTACGTGCATATACATTTGCCCTTTATCGTCACAGGCACCACGAGCAAAAATGGCTCCTTCTGGGTGAATATCGGTCGTTTTTATCACTGGTTCAAATGGGGGAGAAGTCCAAAGTTCCATTGGGTCTGCCGGCTGTACATCATAATGACCATAAACTAATACTGTAGGCAAGTTTTTGTCTATTATTTTCTCACCATAAACAATAGGGTAACCGTCAGTTTCACAGATTTCTACGAAATCGCAACCTGCTTTTTCTAGGCTTACTTTTACGGCTTCAGAAGTTTCAATAACATCTTGAGAGTAGGCTGCATCAGCACTTACAGAAGGCATTTTTAATAATTCAATTAATTCGTTGATGAAACGATCTTTGTTTTCTTGAACGTATGACTTGATATTTTCCATTTATTAACTAATTTTTTATAGTTTCAAAAGTACAAAAAATAGAATAAAAAAATTTTTAAAAAAATGCTTTGAAAGTTCAAACTTATGTCTATATTTGCACCCACAATTGCACGCGGATATGGTGAAATTGGTAGACATGCCAGACTTAGGATCTGGTGCCGCAAGGCGTGTAGGTTCGAGTCCTATTATCCGCACGAAAAAAGCTTCTCAATCGAGAAGCTTTTTTTATATCTACTATTTAAAATTATTTTATTTTTCAGCAATCCAAGCGTCAATCTTTTTTTCTAATAAGGCCAGTGGCATTACTCCAGATTCCAACACTTTTTCATGAAATTTCTTAATGTCAAATTGAGCTCCCATTTTGTCTTGTGCTCTTTTGCGTAATTCCATGATTTTTAATTGACCAATTTTATACGATAAAGCTTGTCCAGGAATGGCCATATAGCGTTCGATTTCAGTAGTAATTCCAGCTTCACTTTCTGCCTCATTTTCCATTGAAAATTTAATAGCTTGTTCTCTAGTCCATCCTTTACTATGTATTCCTGTGTCAACAACTAAGCGTACTGCTCTGTGCATTTCATTTCCTAACATACCAAAATATTGATAAGGATCTTTGTACAAGCCTAATTCTGTACCTAAGCTTTCTGTGTATAAAGCCCAGCCTTCGCCGTAAGCGCCAAACCAATTGTATTTTCTGAAGTCAGGTAATGCGGTGTTTTCTTGTTGTAAAGAGATTTGAAAATGATGTCCAGGGATTGCTTCGTGTAAAAACAAATCTTCGTCCCCATACATATTGTATTCTTTGATGTTTGGTATTGGCACATAAAACACACCAGGGCGGGAACCGTCTGACGTTCCTTGACTGTATTCTGCACTAGCCGTTTTTTCTCTAAATGCTTCCGTTCGTCTAATTTCAAATTTTGTTTTTGGTTGTAGAGAGAACAGTTTGTCTACGTTTGGTTTTATTATGGTATGAATTCTTTCGAAATTGGCAATTACCTCTTCTGGTTTTTTAAATGGTTTTAACTCTGGTTTGTTTCTTACATAATCAAAAAATTCAAGTAATGTTCCTTCAAAACCGACTTGAGTTTTTACTTTTTCCATTTCAGCATTTAATCTTGCTACTTCTTTTAATCCTAATTCATGGATTTCTTGCGGAGTCATTGTGGTTGTGGTCCACTGTTTTGCATAGGTAGCATATAATTCTTTTCCAAAAGGCAAACTTCCTATTCCGCTCGTTGATCTTGATGCAGGCAGGTATTCGTTTTTAAGAAAAGCAGTCATTTTTTTAAACTGAGGGATCAGTTTGTTATTTATTTCCGCGGTATATTTTGCCGTTAAATCTTTCTTTGTTTCTTCAGAAAATGTAGAAGGCATTAGTTTTATGGACGAGTAAAATAGATTGTCTTCAATGTTAGCGGTAGGCATATCTTCGAACTGTGGAATCACTTTTATGGTTAATGCTTTTGGTAATACAACTCCTTGTTCGATTCCTTTTTTCATATAAACCATTGCCGAATCGATCCAGATACTATACGAATCCATTCTTTTAAGGAAATTGGTATAATCTTTTTCTGTTTTAAAAGGCTGCGCGCTAGTACCTCCAGCATATTGTCCCATTGTTAAGTGGGTTCCCCAAAACTGATGAATGGGCATTAGGTTTGTTGGTTGGTTTAATAATTCTTTACCCACTTCAACTTCCCATTTTATAATTTCATAACTGTTTTTTTCTTCAGGAGTAAGTTCCGCTTCTTTTACCTTATTTAAGGCGGCTTCATATTTATTGAAAAAAGTCAATTGATCTTTTCTAAAACTTTTCGTCATCTCAAATTGTAGCTGATCGTTGTATTCATTTTGACCATTTTGCGTTGCACTCAAAGGGTCTAGAGCATTTTTATCGTTGAAATAACTTGTCGTTAAGGCACTAAAGTCTTCTTTGTCGTTTTCTTTATTGTTTTCCTTTTTACAATTTACAAGTAATAGGGAAAAAATAGGTAGTAAAATAAGGAGGGATGTTCTTTTCATATAAATTGATTATTAGGTAGTTGAAGCTAATTTACTCAAAAAAACTGAATTATAAAGTATTTGTATTTTTCTTCTAAATATTCAGCGATTCATTTTTTGCGTTATGTATAAAGATGAAAAATTTCTCGTTAGAGAGGCTTTTTGAATGCTTGATAGTGAGATTTATTTTAATTCTATGTAAGATTCTTTTATAACTTGTGGTTTGTCATGTATTCTAAATAATTGACAATTTCATCGATCTCTTTAGTTGTTAAGTTCGTAGGCGTTGGCATTTTTACTCCGTTTCTAAAGGACGCTGGATTCTTTATGAAGGCTTTCAATTGAGTTTTGTCCCAATATTCGGTTACGCTTTTTGGGTAGTTTAATTCTGGCCCCATGTTTCCTCCAATTTTATTAATAGAATGGCAAGTGACACAATTCTTGCTGAATAATTGAAACCCAATTTCAGCCTTAGCATCGTCTTTTGGAAATAACAAGGCGATATTCTCGCTATTAGGGACAAGATGTATTTTTATAAGGTTGTAAGGCCATTTAAAATCAACATCTTTTGTTGAAACCTCTTGGTAAATTAAATAAAAGGGAGCGGCTTTCATTTCATGTCCGTCTTTTATAATTGGCAACCATAATTGCCCTTTTGGTGCATCCAAGTCGCTAACGGCAAGAAACGATTTTACCGAAATAAATTTTTGCAAGGGCATCATGGGTTTGTATCCATCTTCACATTCAAAGACGATTTGGTATTCGCTAGTTTCTAAATTTTTGATAGAAGTATAGGTTTCTAAAAGTTCTGGGAAAGGGATTGCATTGTAGCGTTTGATGCTATGATATACAGGGTCATCGTACACTGTTATCAAGGTTGTCTTTTTTAGTTGGCCTTTATTTTGTAGCGCAACTAAGTCAATGGTTAGAGAGTCTTTACCATGACTTTGTATGTTAGTTTCAGCGTCAGTTTTATTTTGCGTTTTTTGTTGACAACCCAGAGTGAGAAATAATATAAGAATCACTATTTTGTATTGAAATTGTCTCATTACTTTTTTGGTAGATAATTGGCTAAAGCTAATGTACTTAAATAAAAGGAATGTTTGTAGAAATTGGGTTTAGTAGTTTTTAAGGCTTTACATGTGTTATGCGTGTAAAACAAAATAAGCTCCTCAATTGAGAAGCTTATTTTATATTGTAAATTTTATTTAAGGAAGATTTACTGTAGTAAAAACTCCTTTGTAAGGTTGCCAATTTGAATTTTGAATGTTCCTTTTTCAGAAATCCATTTTAAGTCATTGCCTACAAACTGTAGGTCTTTTTGATTCAGCGTGAATGCTATTGTTTTAGTTTCATTAGGGCGCAAACTGATTTTGCCAAATCTTTTCAATGCTTTTACTTCAGGTGTAATACTAGCATAAATATCAGATAAGTAAAGTAAAACAGCTTCTTTTCCGTTTGTGGTCCCTGTGTTTTTTACTTCTACGGAAACTGTTATACTATCCGCTTCGCTTATTGTGGTTTTGTCAAGTCTAAGGTTTGAATACTCAAAAGTGGTGTACGATAATCCGGTTCCAAATTCAAATTGTGGGGAGTAACTTTTTTCGTATGTAGCGTCATTGTTTTGTTCTTCATCACCTAAACTCTCCGTATATTTTCGGTTGTATTTTTCCAATGAGTTAGGGTATCTCGGGTAGTTGTAAGGCAATCGTCCGCTTGGATTTACGTCACCCAAAAGAATATCAGCCAACGCTCTCGCACCTTCATTTCCTGGAAGGTAGCATTGTATTACCGCGCTCATTTTATCTTCAAAATCACTGATTAACCTTGGTCTTCCTTCATTCAAAACTAAAATAATAGGTTTGTTTAATTTGGCTAAAGCCAAAGCTAATTTGATTTGTGCGTCGTTAATGAATAAATTACTGATGTCTCCAGGTGTTTCGGTATAGTTCTTTTCGCCTAGACACAGAATTATTTTCGAAGCATTTTTAGCCATCTCTACTGCTTTCTCAATTTCAACATCATCAAAATTCGCAAAATCACTACCTGGCGTGTAGAACACATTTTCTTTTCCTAGTTTGTTCTGCAACGCTTCTAAAATAGTAGATTTATCAGCTGCATAGGTATCTGAATTTTCTCCTTGCCAGTTGTAAGACCAACCGCCGTTCAAGTATTTCATGCTATTAGCCGTTGGTCCTGTAACTAATATTTTTTCGTTTTTATTCAAAGGTAAAACGGTCTCTTTATTTTTTAATAAAGTAATCGATTCTGCCGCTGCATTGTAAGCTACATCTATGAATTCTTGAGAACCAAATTTTGGGTAATCCTTTAAATTAGCAACGGTACTTTCGAATAAATTTAGTTCGAACTTCATTTTTAGGATTCGGGAAACTGCATCATCAATTCTCGACATCGGTACTTCGCCTTTGGCAACTAAATCTAGTAAATCAGTGTAAAAACTGTAATCTTCTGGAACCATACTCATATCAATTCCTGCCATTACTGATATTCTTACAGCATCCCTATTTGTTTCGGCCACTTTGTGACGTGTGTGTAAGTAAATAATGTCTTTCCAATCTGTAACCACGACCCCTTCAAAACCCAATTCTGTTTTTAAAATGTCGGTAATCATTCGTTTGCTGGCATGAACGGGAGTTCCATTGATTTCGCCTGAACTCACCATGATGCTTTTGGCTCCAGCCTTAATAGCGGCTTGGTATAGGGTTAGGTCATATTGTCTCAAGATACGTTCCGGAATTATACTTGGTGTTCTGTCTTTTCCGGTTGTAGTACTACCATATCCTATATAATGTTTCATACATGAAGCGACATTGTATTTAGAACCTACATCATTTCCTTCGAAACCTTTCACCATAGCGGCTCCCATTTCAGAAGATAAATAGGCGTCTTCGCCAAATGATTCCCATATTCTAGACCAAGCTGGATTTCGTGGCATGTCTAAATCGGGTGAAAAAACCCAAGGGATAGAAGAAGCTCTTGTCTCATAGGCTGAAATTTCAGCACCTTTTCTCGCGATTTCAGTATTGAATGTGGCTGCAATTCCTATTTGCTGTGGGAACAAAGTTGCTCCGGCAGTATAGCTGGAACCATGAATTGCATCAATGCCATATAGTACCGGGATTTTCAATCTGGTTTTATTAGCTTCGTTGCTTATAGTAGTAATTACTTCTTTCCAGCGTTGTATTGTTGGCGCACCTGGATTTGGCACATTTAAAATAGAACCAATGTGATACTTTAGAATTGCTTCGTCTAGCTTTGCCATGTCAAAAACACCGGGTTTGCCTTTTGCTTCAAAATTAGTTACCGTAATTTGAGTCATCTGTCCGATTTTCTCTTCAATGCTCATTTTAGAAAGTAATTCTGAAACTTTGCGATTAACTTCTGTTTTCTGGGGGGAGTTATTTTGACTCCATAAATTTGTTGAAACGAGTGTGATTGTTAGTAGAAATAGAATTGGTTTTTTCATTTTTGGCCTGGTCTTTTGGTTGGTTCTTTGTTGTTAAAAAAAATCTAGACGGTGTATTAGATTTTTAAATAATCGATATTAAAT
Organism: Flavobacterium gillisiae; assembly: GCF_900107635.1. GTDB lineage: Bacteria > Bacteroidota > Bacteroidia > Flavobacteriales > Flavobacteriaceae > Flavobacterium > Flavobacterium gillisiae. The sequence goes on along the minus strand of NZ_FNRD01000006.1, from coordinate 209,743 downwards.
GTATGCTTTTTTTTAGATAGTGTTAGTTTAGACTGTTAATTTATGTTGTTTTCAATAGGTTTAACGTTTTCGTTTTTAAAACGATAATTTGTTTTTAAGCCAGAGTTCTTATGTTTTAAAAAATGCTAGTCGGTATGAATAGGTTTTGTTTAAAAGGTTGTTTCAGTTTCATGTTGATAAATAAAGAACTTAATTTCACATTGTCTTAAATCTTTTTTGATAGAGGCTAACAGTCTATACAATCTTTTATTTCTTATGCTAATTGTATGGTAGGTAGATATATATTGCTAAATTTAGATTTTAAAGAGAAAAACATATGAGGCTTCAAAAAACAACTTTAGTGTATTTTATTTGTTTGATTTTTATTTATGGATGCAGTAATGGTGGTTCAGAAGAGTCGGCTAAAGTTCCGCGAACCTATCAAGATGTTGAGAAAGACTTTGATGCTATTAATTTTAAAACTGGAATTAACGATATCTCTTTAAGTAATTTTCGCGGTGGAAAGTGGGATTTTAGAGTGATTATGCCAAATGTCAATTTAACAAATAACCCGAGACCGTTGATAATTACATTGCATGGAGCAGCTGGTGGTAGTCCAGATGCTCATAAACAGACTGCGTGTTATGTAGAAACTGCTTATGCGGGTTTGAATGCCATTATTATAAGTCCAAACGGCTATGTTAATCTATGGTCTGAAGCGGTGAATCAAGAGCAGGTGTTAGCTTTGGTTGATTTAGCTACGAAATATCTTCCTGTAGACAAGAATAAAATTGTGATAGAAGGGTATAGTAATGGAGGGAATGGCGCTTGGTTTTTTGCAGAAACGCAACCTCAAATATTCTCTGCGGCAATTCCATCGGCCAGTTATTACAATACGACAAATAATGGTATTGGAAGATTGATTAAAATACCAGTGTACGCTATTCATGGAGAAAAAGACGCTCTGTTTCCTGTAGTAGATGTTAAGAGGTGGGTTGATGCTACTAATGCCTCCGGAAGTAAGGTTACTTTAGTCATTGCGCCAGGATTAACACATCCAGAACCTTGTTCTTATGTCAATTATATGAAAGGAGCCGCAGAATGGTTGGTTAATGATGTTTGGAAATAAGTTCAATAATTAAAGTCGAATATTATATGAAGAAAACTTGTTGGAAAACACAGAAAGGTTAAAAATACAATGGTCTCGCTGTAATAATAATGGTGAATATACAATACGGCTTGCCCTAATTGAATAAGAACAAGCCGTATTGTATTAGAGCTGCTAAATAGATTTTTAATTGAGCGAAATTTGCTATCCGTGATATACTCTAGAGGCAACAATTTTGTCTTCTCTTATGTCTAATACTTCTGCAACAAGCATTTCATCTTCTCCATCTACTGTTCTTATGTATTCCATGAAAACGCGATCTCCGTTTGCCGTAAGTGAAGTTACTTTGTAGTTTAAACTAGGCAATCGCTCAAAAGCATCTTGCCACCATTCTCGTAACGCTTGCTTGCCTTTTACTAGGCCATTTGTTTCCGGCTTGTGGATTTTTAGTTTTGGACTGAAGTGTGCGGCATCTTCGTCATATAAAGCTAAGAGTTTTTCTAATTCTTTGTTGTTGAAAGTCTCAAACCATTTAAAAGCGATTGATTGTAATTTTTCTGGTGTCATGGTGTTGGCTTTGTTTATTTAATTAAAAAAATCCCATTCGTTTGTCGCGAAAGGGATTTTAATGTAATAATTTCAATGAAGGATTATACGTTCTTCAAGTTGATGATTTCTTGATCAGTAAGTAATCTCCAGTTTCCTCTTGGTAAGTTTTTCTTAGTCAAACCTGCAAACGAAACTCTATCAATTCTTAAAACATCATAACTGAAATGTTCAAAAATAGAACGAACTACTTTTACATTTGATGATCTTAGTTTCAACCCTATTTCGCTTTTAGCTTCTCCTTCAATATAGCTTATGTCTTCTACAAAAACACGGTGTCCGTCAAGCGTTAACCCCTTGTTGATTTTTTCTAAATCTTCAAATTTTAGGTTCTTGTCTAAAGATACGTGGTATATTTTAGATGATTTTTGACTTGGTAAAGTGAATTTACGCAACATGTCTGTATCGTTTGTAAACAATAAAAGACCAGTCGTGTTCTTATCCATTCTCCCTACAGCTCCAATTTTTGCAGTTGTAGATCCTTTTACTAATTCTAAAACATTACGAAATTCTTGACCTTCATCAAGTGCTGTCGTAAAGTTTTTAGGTTTGTTTAATAAAATGTAAACTTTTTTCTCTGGAGTCAAAAGTACTCCGTCAAAATTTACTGTATCTCCTGGTTTTACCATGTATCCCATTTCAATAACAGGAATTCCATTTACTTTTACGTTTCCAGATTGAATGTAAATATCAGCATCACGACGTGAGCAAGCACCAGAATTGGCGATATATTTATTCAAACGAATTTCGTCTTTAACTTTAGGTCTCTTAGGTGCCTGATTCGGTTTTTTTTCAACCTTGTCAGAAACTACTTCTGCAACTTTAGTGTTTATTTTTACTTTTTTTGGCCCTTGTGCCCTTTTTTGCATCGCAGGTTTTGGCTTATTAGAGCTAGGTCTAGAACTCGTTGGTCTAGCACCGCTTTTTTTATTATTGCCTTCCTTATTATTCATAATATTCCATAATTTGTGCAAAGATAGTATTTATATTATTGCTAATCGATATATGGCAATTATAAAACGGTAACTATCTAATTAATAAGTTTTTATTTTGTTTTCTTGGAGCTATTTCCCGCTTTCCACTGTATCTTTTTATCCTGAACTTGTTTCAGGATCCTGAAACAAGTTCAGGATAAAAAGGATGCCGTTTCAATCAGGGCTAGCAAAATAGAAAAATCAGATTTTACCAGAATGTTTTTCGCTTAAATAAGTAATAAGAGTTTCTTTCCACTCCATAATACGGAGGGGTTGATTAGCACGATGCAAAAGACACCAGATACAATCAAGAATTTAAGGACGTTATGAAGTAACAGGTACTGTTCCTTTTTTACTGACTTCCATAAGTAAAGGACAAAGAAAATCAAGATAATCAAACAGGTATAAAAATATACATCCATATAGCCCACATCATAAATTTCAATCAGTACATACACTGGAAAGATGGTCAGTACAGTTAAGACCGTAATGATTTTTTTAGAAAGCATTTCGCCATAGACAATCGGAATCGTTTTATAATCATTAGCTAAATCACCTTTTATGTTTTCTAAATCTTTAATCATTTCGCGTATAAGTATCAACAGTGAAAGAAAGCTAGCGTGGGCAAAAATCACGGCGAAATGTCCTTTGTAATTTTCGATTTCTTCAAAAGAAAGGTTGTTGTAGTAATGTAGTAATATGGCAAAAAAAGGAATAACCGCCAGTAAAGCAGCAGTTAGGTTTCCTACGACTGGGTATTTTTTTATTTTATGCGAGTAAAACCAAATCAAGAAGATGTACGCTGAAAAGAATAAAAAAGCGCGCCATGAGATAAATAGCGCCATTATGGCTACTATAAAATTCAGTGAAAAATACACGGTAAGTTTTGTTTTCTGACTTACTAATCTATCCAGCATGGACTTGTTGGGACGGTTGATCAGATCTTTTCGGCTGTCGTAAAAATTATTAATAATGTAGCCCGAAGCAATGGTCAGTGAAGAAGCAAATACAAGAATGAACAAGTTGAAATCGAGTAGGACAGCAAGTGCTCTTTTTTCAGGAGCTAGAATAAAGATGGCTGAAAGGTACTGGGCCAAAATAATAACAGGAATGTTATATCCTCTTACCACCGAGAATAAACTTACGATCTTCATTATTAAAAGCTTGTGCTTTCTGCTTAACATGTAAAGGGATAGTTTTTTGTCAAGTTATTATAATAGTAACAAAACGTGATGATTTTTTTTCAAAGTTAGGATTTTGTTTTTAATATCAACTTGATTTATTCTGCAAACACAAAAAAGTAATTATTTGGGTACCATAGGAGGAGATTTACTCTAATTAATACATTTTGGTGTTTGTTTAAAGGTCAAGGTGAATTAGGCTACTGAATTCTTTACAAGACAGTGGCTTGCTTAAAAGAGTTTTTACGTATTTGTTGTTTTGTGCTCTTATAATATCATTAGGGTCTAATGTTGAGGAAAGCATGAAAATTAAGGTCTCCTTTTTTATTTCATCACTTAATGTGTCAAACTTTGTAAGGAATTCAAATCCGTCCATTTCGGGCATTTTGATGTCAAGCAGAATAATTAACGATTTTTCAATATCTTTTTTATAATTAAGAAGCCATTCAATTCCTTCTTCGCCATTATTAACCGTAGTTATTTCAGTTAAATTTAGTTTCTTTTTTAGTAATTGGATGGTGACAATCTGGTCAATCACATTGTCATCAATTAACAAAATGTTATAGTTGACTTTCATATTGTTTTGGTAAGGTTATTGTAAACTTGCTTCCTGTATTAATTTTTGAATCTACGGTTATTAAACCATTAAGATTTTCAATGGCTTCTTTAACTATATATAGACCTAAGCCAGATCCATTGTTGTCGTTTGTTGTAACAAAAAACATCTCAAAAATTTTATCATGATACTTTTCGTTAATACCAAGGCCATTATCTTCAATTTCAATTTTGTAATAGTCTCCTTCACTGAAAGCTTTAATCGAAATAAACTGATTTTCTTTTTTTTGGTCAGCATATTTAAAAGCATTCGATAATAAATTATTAATAATTATTTTTAATTTCAGTTCATTACTATAGAGCTCATTAATTGCGAGTTCTCTTGTAATAGTAATTTGATTAGATTGTTTTGCATATTGATTTTGAGAGATAGCTTCTTCAATGATTTTACTCAAACTAACTAAGGTGATAGTTGTTTTTTGCTTTTTATTTCTAGAATAATCTATGATGTCTTTTATAAATTGATCTTGTTTGTTAAGACTTTCATCCATTAGATTTAAATAATCTTTAACTTGATGGATGTCGTCTTCTAATTTCATGACTTCTATTAATCCTTTTAAGGAGGAGATCGGTGCTCTAAGGTCGTGCGAGGCGCTATATACAAACTTGTCGAGCTCCTTATTCGCAATCATTAAATTTTTGTTTTTCTCGTCACTTTCTATCTTAGCACTTTTTAATTTATTTATCATTAAAGCGTAGTAAGTACTAACGCTACCAATGATTATAAGTGTTAAAAAGATATTGATTAAAAGCAAGTAATTTTTAATTGAACGTGTGCCTTCTCCTAGCGCATTAGAAAAGTCATTTTGATTTTTTGATAATGTTACGCTTAGAATATTAACCCTTTGTAAAATATCTTTTTTTTCATTTTGGGTTAATTTATTAGCACTAATTTTTCTATTTATTTCATTACCTAATGCGTGTAATTTTTCGATTGAATAATCGGCTTTTTCCCATTCATCGATTGCTTTTTTGAAGAAAGAAACAGTTTTAAAGTTATTAAAAAGCCATATCATCGCGTCTAAGTCTTTTTCGTCATTTCTTCCAGCCCTTAAGCCATCCTTAATCACTTCGATATCGCTATTATTAATCAATCCAATTCTTGCAGCACCATCTCCTTTAGAAACGCTTAATTCATTATTAAATGCTATCCAACTAGTGGAGTCTTTAGTGAAAAGATAAGTGATAAGATGTCGTGCTCCGTCTTTTTGAGCTTTTGAATAATGCGATTCTCCATTTACGTAAGCTCTAGATGCCGATAAGATTTTTATGGTGAAGTAGTTGGTAAAAATCAATAAAGAGCAAGAAAGCGTTACTATGGCCACCGGGGTGAAAATAGCATTCAGCTTAAGCTTTTTTAGAATGTTATTTTTAAGCATATAGGTTTTGTAGGTTGGGGCAAAAACAACAAGAGCTTAAATGTAGGTGGTTTTTTTATTGTAATGTGTTTTTTGTCTATATTTTTATAAGGAGAATAACCTATTTTTAAAATAAAGAATACTTTTGAGTAAGCACATGAAAATCATGACTTAATGAATGTGTTAAATTCATTTGATCGCTAGTTGTCAAAGTAGAACTGTAAGGCGCCAAAAACCATTTGTATGCAGTGGCTTTCTTACAGTTTTTATTGTAAAAAAGAGTTTGTAATAATAGAAGTGTTTTAGTTTTTAAAACTGGTATACCACTTCTAATTTATAGTCTTTCAAGGAAAGTTTTGCGCGTTCTAAATCTTCGGTAAAACCTAAGATATAACCACCTCCACCAGAACCACATAATTTTAAATAGTAGTCATTTGTATCAATTCCTTTTTGCCATATCGCATGAAATTGCTCTGGAATCATCGGTTTGAAATTATTCAAAACTACGCTTGATAATTTTTTAGTATTCATAAACAATGCTTTCATGTCTCCGCCAAGGAAGTTTTCTACACAAGCATCAGTATATTTTACAAACTGATTTTTTAACATCGTGCGGAAACCTTTGTCTTTTAGGTTTTCCATGAAGATACTAACCATAGGGGCAGTTTCTCCAACAATTCCAGAATCTAACAAAAACACAGCGCCTTTTCCATCCAAAATTTGATTTGGAATGCCAGTAGCTTCAATGTTATCTTTAGAATTGATTAAAATCGGTATGCTCAAATAGCTGTTTAAAGGATCTAATCCTGAGCTTTTTCCATGAAAAAAGCTTTCCATTTGAGAGAATATATTTTTTAATTGTAATAATTTCTCGCGAGTCAAATTTTCAAGAACAGTGATTTTGTCCTGAGCATATTTGTCATAGATAGCTGCTACTAGAGCACCACTACTTCCTACACCATATCCTTGTGGAATACTAGAGTCAAAATACATTCCAGTTTCGATATCACTTTTTAATTCAGTTAGATTAAAAGTTACCAACTCTGGTTGCTCATTTTGTAACGTTTCAAGATAATCAGCAAAACGTTTCAAACTTGCATTAGATGCAATCGCTTGAGGTGATGGGTCTTCATCTCTTTTCAATGCACCATTATAAAAATTATAAGGAATAGACAGCCCTTTCGAGTCACGAATAATTCCGTATTCTCCAAAGAGTAATATTTTTGAGTAAAATAAAGGTCCTTTCATTGATTTGATTGCTAGGTTATTGCTTAAAAATAGATTTGGTACGTAAAGATAGTAATTATTAAACTAATCGAATAGCTCCATTTCCAATTTCGTCACAAATGTACTGCCCATTTTGGCAAAAGCCAACTAATTCGTCCTTAATAAATTGTAAAACGATACCGCTAACGTTTTCGGGATACAAAACATGGACATTTGCTCCAGCATCAAGTGTAAAACACACTGGGATTTTAGTGTCATTTCGGAATTTCCAAATCGCATTAATTATTTGTAAGGTATTTGGTTTCATTAAAATGAAATACGGCATCGAAGTCATCATCATCGCATGTAAAGTCAGGGCTTCGCTTTCGACCACTTTAATAAATTCTTCTAAATTCCCACTTTCAAAAATGGCAGTCAGTTTGTCCAGGTTTTCATGCGCTTGCTCAAATCGTCTTTCGGCATACGGATGGGCATGCATCAAATCATGACCTACAGTGCTCGAAACTTGTTTTTCTCCTTTGTCTACTAATAGAATAGTATCTTGGAAATTCTTGAAATTGTCGTGAATGGCATTTGGAAATTCGACTCCGTATAAATCAGAGCTTCCTCCAATATTAGCTTGATTTCCCCAAACTACCACTTGTCCTTTTACGCTACGGCAAGCACTACCAGAACCCAAACGGGCGAGTAAGGATGCTTTTTGGTAAAAGTAAGCGTCAGTCATTTCAGGATTCAACGCTTTTTCGATGCTCATTAAGTTCATCGCTAAAGCCGCCATTCCTGAAGCAGATGAAGCAATCCCGGAACTATGTGGGAACGTATTTTCTGTATCAATAGTAAAATGATAGTCTTTCAAGAAAGGTAGGTAGATTTCAATTCGCTCTAAAAACTTTTGGATTTTCGGTTTGAAATCTTCTTTTGGTTTTCCTTCGAAAAGCAAATCAAAAGAGAATTTTCCATTTATTACAGTGAGCGGAGTCGAACTGTCTTTTTTGGCGAAAGCCAGTTTAGTAATAGTCTTACAATTGTTCAAGGTAAAACTCACTGATGGATTCGCCGGAATTTGATTGTCCTTTTTTCCCCAATATTTCACCAAAGCGATATTGCTAGGAGCGCTCCACTGGAACTCGCCACTTTCTATATTATGAGAATAAGCTTTTGGGATAAAATCGTTTGTTGTCAACATGAAATATAAAATTTACGCAAAGATACTTTTTTGCTATGATACTATGTGTTTAGATTTTAATTTTAAATATGCTGAAGTTTAACTATTTTTGACACAAATAGAAAACAAAAATGAATAAGCTTACCAAAATACTTACTGTTGTTGTTACCTGTCTTGCGATTGGTTATTTTTCTGGAAATTCGACTCGTTCCGCCATTTTAGATTGGTACCCAACATTGATAAAGCCAAGTTTCAACCCTCCAAATTGGATTTTTGCGCCAGTGTGGAGTATGCTATATATAATGATGGGAATTGCTGCGGGACTCGTTTGGGATCGTATCGATTTTGAAAAAGAAATAGTAAAAAAAGCCCTTATTGTTTTTGCAATACAATTGGCGTTAAATGCTTTATGGTCGTATTTGTTTTTTGGTTTGCACAACCCCATGTTAGCAGGATTAGAAATTATTGTTTTATGGTTGATGATTTATGAAACCTACCTTCAGTTTTCTAAAATTAATAAAATCGCTGGTTATTTATTCATACCGTATTTGGCTTGGGTAAGTTTTGCGATGGTGTTGAATGCAAGTATTTGGTGGTTGAATAAATAGTAAATAGGTTCTAAACCGCTAAAAAAATAAATTAGTTTTTTGAAGTAGCTATCTTTTTAAACTCCGCATTTTTGGCGAATAAGAAATCCATTGTACTAAGCGTATTATTGTTTGATGCAACTGTTTTTGATTTGGGATCTGCTTCACAAAACTGAAGAAAAAGCTCTATTTCATTAGGGTGTAGTTTTAAGGTTTCAAGATAGAATCTTTGATCATAGCTGTTTTTTGCTATTGTAGTAAATGCAGTTTCTGGAATCTCTTTTTCGACGTCCTTCTTTTCTTTTTTAAGTAGACCAGCAAGAAACCCTCCGATTCGAATTAAATTCAATCCTTTATTAATATTTAAATCGTCAATCATTGGCGGTTTTAAAATTTTATCAGCTCTTTCTGCCGTAATTTCATCTCTTTTTATTTGTTCAACTGCGACCCCAGCTGTTAATGTAGTCGCTTGAATATTTGTGATAACAACTTCCTCTAGCTCTTCTGCGTTTAGTTCTAATTCCACGATTGTTACCTTATTTTTAAGTGTTTCAGGGGTAATTGTTATTTTTTTAAGTTCGTGTTCTTTTGATACAAATACAAGAATATCATTTGTGTTTCCGGCGATTGAAAAATTACCATTTACATCTGAGACTGTAAGTGTTTTTGAGGTAGCGTTGATGACTTCGATTTTAGGAATGGAATAATTTTTAAATACGACTTTTCCTTTTATTATTTGCGAGAAGCTAGAAAGAGAAGCTAGAAAGAGAAGAATGCTGAGTAGTTTTAGTTTCATTTTGGCAGTGATAAGTTTTGCACTTCATTTGATCTATAAATAGATTTTAGTTGTAATAAAAAATCACAATTTTTTAAATGCTATATTTTTTTCGAACAAAAAATCCATTGTACTCAGTGTATTGTTGTTTGCTGCAACTATTTTTGATTTGGGATCTGCTTCACAAAACTGAAGAAAGAGCTCTATTTCATCAGCTTGTAGTTTTAAGGTTTCCAGATAGAATTTTTGGTCATAGCTATTTTTTGCTATTGTTGAAAATTCAATTTCAGGAAGCGCTTTTTTGACTTCTTCTTTTTCTTTTACGAACAGACTAACAATCATACCGCCAATTCGCATAAGATCCATTCCGTTTTCGATGGTGCCTGTGTAAACTCCGTTTACTTTTGTAGCTCCTGCATTTTTTTCTAATGTATATTGATCGAGTTTGTCTTGTTCCCACTTTTCATCTTTGCTTATTTTTATAGATGGCATATTGGTAATAAGAACTTCGTTTAATTCTTCTGCTTTTAGAATTAGCTCAACGTCTAATTCATCATTAGTGAATAGCTTAGGATTTAGTATAAGTTTTTTTACCTGATGTTCTTTAGATACAAATACAAGCGCGTCATTCGTTTTTGCAATAATTGAAGACTCCCCATTTGCATCAGTAACTGTAAGTGCTTTTGTGTTTGCATTGATGACTTCGACTTTAGGAATTACATAATTATTACATAGAACCTTCCCTTTAATTGTTTGTGAGAAGCTAACTTGGGAAGTGAATAAAATTAGTGTACTGAGTAGTTTTACTTTCATAGGTTTCGAATCTAATAACTTGATAGTAAAATTATTAGATTCGTCTTAATGAAAACTTATTAAATATGTAAATTCTTGTTAATTGATTGTTTTTGTATGAATTATGGGAGTGCAGAAAAGAATGTAGCTACTAAACTTTTCTGTAAGTTTTATTTCCATAAGCTGGGACTGAATATTGAGCAATGATCACTAAATCCCATTCGCCAATATAAAACCACTCGTCCACGCATTCTGGAAGTTAAATCCACCTGTTATTGCATCGATATTTACAATTTCCCCAGCAAAATAAAGGTTTTCATGCAATTTGCTTTCCATAGTTTTAAAGTTGATTTCTTTTAAATCAATTCCGCCGGCAGTGACAAATTCTTCTTTAAAAGTACTTTTTCCATTCACTTGAAAAGTTCCGTTTGTCAATTGATTTGATAAGTTTTGCAATTGCACTTTCGATAAATCTGCCCACTTGGTTTCGGCTTCAATTCCGGAGGCAAGTACCAGACTTTCCCACAAACGGTTTGGGAAATCAAAATGTGATTTCTTAGAAACTGCTTTTTTGGCGTGTTCCTGTTTTAAGTCTTTTAGTATTTTTTCGGCTTCAGTGGATTCAACATCATTCAGCCAATTTACAAATATGGTAAACTGATAATTTTTGTCATGTAAGATTCTTGCTCCCCAAGCTGATAATTTCAAAACTGCAGGGCCGCTCATTCCCCAATGCGTAATTAATAATGGACCTGTGGAAGTCAGTTTAGTGTCTTTTACTTTCACGGTAACTTGTGCCGCCACACCAGGTAATTCCTTTATGCGAGAATCTTTAATGTTGAAGGTAAATAGGGAAGGGACTGGGCTTACAATTGCGTGGCCATAGGTCTGTAGCATTTCCCAAATTTTAGGGTTGCTTCCAGTTGCTAATATTAATTTTTCAGCGATATAGTTTTCGTTTTGGGTTTCTATTTTCCAAAGAGCCTCTTTCTTAAAAATAGATTGCACGCTTTGTCCTGTTAAGACTTCAATTCCTAATTTTTGAGTTGCAGTAAGGAAACATTCGATAATAGTTTGCGATGAATTAGAAACGGGAAACATACGTCCGTCGTCTTCAATTTTGAGTTCCACACCATGTTTCTCAAACCATTCTATGGTGTCTCCAGAACAAAATTGATGAAAAGGACCACGCAATTCTTTTTCCCCACGAGGGTAATATTTCACCAATTCGTTGGGCTCAAAACAAGCGTGCGTTACGTTACAGCGTCCTCCACCAGAAATGCGGACCTTTTGCAGTACTTCGGCACCACGTTCTAGGATAGCTACTTTTAATTTGGGGTTTTTCTCTACAATATTGATTGCAGTAAAAAAACCTGCTGCTCCACCACCTACTATTATTATGTCAAAATTTTGGTTCATATTCTATCTGGAAAATCGCTGATGATTCCGTTTACGTTAAATGATTTTATTTTTTTTATGTCTTCGGGCTCGTTAACCGTCCAAGGGAAAACTTCGAATCCTTTTTCCTGTAATTGTGCCGTATTTTCGGCGGTCAACAGATGATGATAAGGATGAATTGATTTGGCCTGAATAAATTTGGCGAAAGCCACAGCCAGATCTAAATCCGTTTCAGTTAGTACACCAATGCGTATCTCCCAATTCAGGAGAGCAACTTGTTGCAAGGCCGTCCAATCAAAACTGGAAACTACGAATTGGCTGTAATTCCAATTTTTTTCTGCAATGAATTTTTCGATTAAATCAACTACTTTATCTGCAGTGTCGTAGCTTTTCAATTCAATATTAACATCACAGCGTTGATCGATAAGGTTTAATACTTCGGTTAAAGTCGGGATGCATTGGCTCTTTTCAATCTGGAATCGCTTCAGTTCTGGAAGTGAGAATTGGTTTACGGCCCCTTTTCCATTAGTAGTTCGGTCAATGGTCTCGTCATGTATGACCATTATTTCACCATCTGAACTTAAATGTACGTCCAATTCAATTCGATCGACATGTAGGTCAATTGCTTTTTGGAAACCAATAAGGGTATTCTCCGGTTCATAACCTCTAGCGCCACGATGACCTATTTTTAGCATTGGATTGATTTTTTACAAAGGTAACATAAATAAAAAACCCCAAATACAAATTGATGCATTTGGGGTTTCTAAATTAAAAAAGAAATTATTTTTGCTCTTCAGTAGGTGTGTTGATTTCATTTGAAGTAGCGGATTTAGCTTCTTCAGGTTTATCATCGCCTTTTAAATAGGTTGGCAAGTTTAATCCAGCCATATTGAATAGGTCATTTAAAGGAGGGACGGTTTTCATCATACCAGCAACAAAGTTTGCAGTTGAACCTGCTCCGTTATCTCCGTTATTTCCAGAATCCCAAACGGTAATTTTATCAATTTTAATGTTTTTAACCGCTTCTACTTGAGTTCTAACTAATTCAGGTAGTTTTTCAATTAATAATAATTGGAACGCTTTTGTTGGGTCACCACCGGCAGCACTTACCACTTCACGATACCCTTCAGCTTGTTTGGTCAAAATTTCATATAAACCTTTTGCTTCCGCTTCCATTTTTGCAAAGATGGCATCAGCCTCCCCTTTTGCTAATTCTCTTGTTTTTTCAGCTTCTGCTTGGGCATCAATAATTGCTTTTTGTTTTGCGATTTGAGCAGGGATAACGACATTGGCATTTTGTGTAGAACGTTCTCTTTCGGCACGAGCGTCCTCTGCTTTTTGCTCCGCTACATAAGACTCTTCTAATGCTTTTGCACTTTGTACTTTTTCAGATGCTAAAGCAGTTCTCAATGCTTCTGCTTCACGCTCACGACGAGTTGCTTCTGATTGTGCAATGGCAATTCTAGCTTCATTTTCCCCTTTAATTGCAACCGCATTGGCTTCCGATGTTTTTACACGAGTATCTCTTTGAGCTTCTGCTTTACCAATACTTTCATCTTTAAAAGCAGCAGCGATACTTACTTCTCTATCTTTATTAGTAATAGCAATTTTCACATCACGATCTCTATGAGTTTCAGCAATTTGAACGTCTTTCTCACGATCAGCCATTGCTTTTCCTGTTTCTCCAATTTTTTCTTGTTCTGCAACCGAAATTTTTGCTTCGTTTATTGCTTTTGCAGCAGCTTCTTTTCCTAAAGCTTCAATATATCCAGATTCATCTTTGATATCCGTAACGTTAACGTTGATTAATTTTAAACCAATTTTCTTTAATTCAGAATCAACATTTTTCGAAATATTCTCTAAGAATTTATCTCTATCAGAGTTAATTTCTTCAATGGTCATTGTTGCAATAACTAAACGTAACTGACCAAATAGAATATCCTTTGCTAGCTCTTGAATTTGCTCAGGAAGTAAGCCTAATAAACGTTCTGCAGCGGTATTCATACTTTCTGATTCAGTAGAAATAGCTATGGTGAAACGGCAAGGAACATCGACACGAATGTTTTGACGCGATAATGCATTCGTTAAATTGGCATCAATAGAAAGAGGTTTTAAATCTAAGTATTGATAATCTTGAACAACGGGCCATATAAAAGCACCACCACCATGTATACATTTAGCAGAAGTTCCGCCTGTACGACCATAAATAACAAGAATTTTATCTGAAGGACATCTTTTGTAACGAGAAATAAGCGTTAGAAAGGTTACAAAAACAACAAATACGGCAACAACAATAATAATAATTTCAGTCATGGTTTAGTTTAATTTAATTTTTTTCTACAATTAATAAGTTGTTTTCTATGGCAACTACTTTCACGGCAGTACTGGAAGGGATTTTTTCAGTTGAAAGAGTCATGGCGTCTAATTCATGAATTGCTCCATTTACGCTAATTAATACTTTTCCTTTTCCTGATTTTGACTCGGGAATAGTTAAGTAGACTTGTGCAGTTTTGCCTAGCGTGTTTTCAAGCTTAAAGCTATTGTTTTCAGATAGTTTTAAAATTTGTTTGATTAAGAAGAAGAAAATGGCGACAAATAGTAATCCAACTAAAACGGAAACAATAATTAATATCGTTTTGTTTTCTATGGAATTATAAAATGAAATTCCAGTCCAACTAAAACCTAATAGAAAGTTGATTAAGTTACGTAAAGTAAAGATTTCAAATGGTAAATCAACGTCTCCAGTGTCAGAGTCCATGTCAGTTTCTCCGTCACTTAAACCAATAAATGTCATAATGGTTTGGAGTCCAAAAAATAAGCTTACAGGCAACGCAATGTACCAGAAAGCTTTGAGTAGGGGTTCGTAGTTTTCTAAAAAGTTCATAGTTTAGGTTTAGTTGTACTAATTAGACGACAACTTTACAAAAAGTTACAGCGGGATAGAAATAAAAATAATGACTGTGAATTATTACAATGAGATCTTAAATTAAATGTTTGTCAAAGCTATGTTAGGGATGCAAATCTACTGCAAGACCTAATGAAAAAAAACACTTCTTTATAATTAAGGTCGAATGGGTTTTTTAAGCAGTGATAGGTAAGTAATTCATTCGATTCTAAACTTAACCTAAAAGTATATAACTATTTATCTTTTTTCTAATAGTACGATGTCAAAATCAGTTTTGATTTTAATTCTACCTTTTTTGACTTCAACGATTTTACCAGAATAGGCGTCTCTAAGTCGGGTTCCATCTGCGAATACAGCTGATACTTCTATGACTTTTCTACCGATAGGCAAATCTAATCCAACGAAGACTTGGTCTTTATAGGCTCCTTTAGAATACGTTCTTGAAAAAGTATAGGGTTGCGCTGAAATTTCCTTGTGTATACCAGCACCTATTGCAGGGTGGTTTTTACGAAATGTCCCCAGTTTTCTCCAATGTGCAAGAGTCTTTTTAGTTTGTGGATTAGTTTTAATGGCATCCCAGTTCATAAAAGAACGTAAGGTCGCGTCACCTTGAGTTCCTTCAATTACTAAAGAACGGGCGCTTTCATCACCGTAATACACTTGAGCAACACCCGGAGAGAGTAATAGTTTTGTAGCTGTTTCGATGCTTTTGGTTCTTTTAGCGTCAAATGGACCGCCGTCATCATGAGACGATAAATAATTCAAAACACTATATCCTTTCAATTCGCCATTTAGAATTGTAGAATATTTTGAGAATATAAATTCATAATCTTTTTGGGCATCATATTTAAACTCAAAATTGATCATGTTGTTAAAACCATTTTCGAAATAGTTCACTTTTTTATCTCCAAAATCAAAATTCTTACCAGCACTGATATTATAATTGTAAACTTCGGCGATGGTGTAAAAAGGATTGTTGTCTAATACTTTTGTTGGATTGTTTTTCTTCCAAGTGGCGAAAGCATAATCGCTTTGGGTTTTGAAATCAGCCCAAACACTTTCTTCAGTATGTTTTACCGTATCGGCACGGTATCCGTCAATTCCATATTCAGTAATATAATCTGTTAACCATTTAATAATATAATAACGAGGCGTTTTTGGATAGCCAGTTCGTTTGAAGAAAGCGTCTAATTCTGTCATTTCCTGTTCGTAACGTCCTTCTTTTTTCCATTTTTCGATTAAAAAAGGAGGGAGGTCAACGTTTTGCGTGCTCTCGGTTCTAATATCCGGAAGATTGGCCACTAGAGTACATTCCGTAGTGTTTTGGTAATTCTTATAATCACAAACGGGGCTGGTGCGCACCCAGTAATTTGGCCAGGCAATATCAGTATCTGTAACTGGGCCAGTATGATTAATTACGCCGTCCAGCACAATCCTGATTCCGTGAGCATGTGCTTTTTTGACTAAGTTAGCCAAGTCTGCTTTTGTTCCAAAGTTGGGATCTAAAGCCGTCCAATCTTTAGCCCAGTAACCGTGAAAGCCATAGCTTAATCCAGTTCCTTCATCTACAGCATCATGAATTTGTTCCACTATTGGTGTAAACCAAATGGCATTGATTCCTAATTTATCGAAATAGCCTTCGTCAATTTTTTTTGTGATTCCTTTAATATCGCCTCCTTCAAAACCACGCAGTTTTCCAGAGGTTTTAGTTCTGTCAAAATTGAGGTCATTTGATTTGTCTCCATTATTGAAACGATCTGTCATTAAGAAATAGACAGAAGCTGCTTCCCAAACAAAGGGCACTTTTTTCTTTGGTTTTTTTAGAGAAACTGATTGAGTCGTTGTGCAACTCACAAAAAAAGATAGAGTTAATAGTAGAAGTAGGCTGGTATATTTTTTCATTATTGTTGAACTGATTTTGTAGATGTATTTGTTACATCTGTTTTGATATGTTTTATTTTAATTCTAAAATTACAACCGACTTTGCTTCCAAGCTAATTTCGGTAGAGATTTGGAAAGTCAAGTCTGTTAAAACGTTTTTGGCCGTTGTGAACTCTTTTATATTTTCCTTAAAACGAGCGGTATTCATCGTTTGATTCTCGTTGCTATTGTTCATTATAATCATAACCGTTTTTTTATCAGTATATCTAAAATAGACGTAGACGTTGTTTTCAGGAATGTAGTGCGTCATTTTTCCGAAATGTACCGCTTCATTCGTTTTTCTCCATTGGAACAATTTAGATGTAAAGTCAAAATATTCATTTTGATATGAAGTACGGCCTTCTTTCGTAAAAGCATTGTTTTCATCGCCTATCCAGCCTCCGGGGAAATCTTGGCGTATGTCAGCATCTCCTTTGTCTTTATCTCCGCCCATTCCTATTTCGCTACCGTAATACAATTGTGGAATCCCGCGGACAGTAGCTATTAAAGCCATGGTCATTTGGTATTTTCTAAAATCATTTTGATAGACGTGATTGATGCGGTTGGTATCATGATTTTCGGCAAAAACCATAATACTATTGATGTTTGGATATAAAAAATCATTAGCGAAATTGTCATATACTTTTACCATTCCTTTGTCCCAACTTCCGTCATCTTCATTGAAAACAGTACCAATGGCATCGTGTAAAGTAAAATCCATAACACTTGGGAGGTACGAATTGTAGTTTTGTATAGCACCAATTTTACTGTCTTTTTGCCAATAAGCCATTTGGGCTTGATCGTGCATCCATATTTCCCCTACAATATTGAAATTAGGGTATTCATCAGTGATGGCTTTTGTCCAAGATGCAATTCCAGCGGGGTCAGAATAGTTATAAGTGTCGACTCTGAAGCCGTCTAGATTTGCATATTCGATCCACCAAATAGCATTTTGTTTGAGGTAGTTTAGTACCAAAGGATTCGATTGGTTTAAATCAGGCATGGATGGAACAAACCAACCATCAAGACAGATTTCAGTATCTATTTTAGAAGCATTAATGTCGCTTATCGTTGAGCGTTTGTGATTTGTTTGGGTATAGTTTTCAAATTGATGAATCCAATCCTGTGTGGGTAAATCATTCATCATCCAATGTTCAATTCCCCAATGATTAGTAACATAGTCCATTACTAGTTTCATGTCTCTTTTATGCATCTCAGAGGCCAATCGCACGTAGTCTTCATTAGTCCCATAACGAGGGTCAATTTTATAGACGTCAGATTGCGCATAGGTATGATACGAAAACGCTTTGTCGTTGTCCTCGCAAAGAGGCGTGCTCCAAATTGCAGTCGCTCCAAGAGAGGAAATATAATCTAAGTTATTTATTATCCCTTGAATGTCTCCACCGTGTCTTCCTCCGGGTAGATCACGATTGTATTTTTCTACAGTTGCGCTATTGCTGTCATTTTTAGGGTTACCATTAGCAAAACGATCGGGCATGATAAGGTACATCATATCTGATGCGTCAAAACTTTTACGCTCTGCTGATTTTTCTCTTCTTTTCTTTATGCTGTATTTATGTGTAAAAGCAATTTGATTTTTGTTTCTGAACGAAAAGATGATTTCGGTAGCAGCAACATTTTTAGTGTTAATGGTAACAAATAAATAATTCGGGTTTTCCGTTTTCCTTAGGTTGGTGATGGCAATGGAATTTGAAGCTGTGACTTCATATTGCGCTATGTTTTTACCATAAAACATAATCTGTACTTCTGGATTATGCATTCCGGCATACCAAAAGGGAGGTTCGACCCTGTCAATTTGTGCATTTATGGTTAGAGACATAAAAAAAAGGATTATGGGAATGATTTTTAAAAAAGATATGTTTCCCAGTGAAATCGAGGTAAATTTATTCATATTTAAGCACATAATGATTACGATTAGATTTTTTTCAGACAATTAAAGTTGTGGATGTCACTACTTGAAGTGCTTGCGTTATTCTCTTTTTATTGATATCAGATCTTGAAGTACAACTTAAATCAATTAAACAATCCCAATGAATATTGGGATTGTTTGTTAGCCACAGTGGACTTGTAATTAAGTGAAAGAATTGTCTACAAGTTCTTTACAGTTAATTTTGTGATACAGCAATCGGGCTGTTTGGCGATACGGTAATATTTTTTCCGTTTACTACAATAGCTAAATCTGTAGTTCCATCTACTGAAAAAGTAGTTTCGATATGAGTGATTGCTACTTTTATAATCTGATTTCTAAAATTAATTTTAAAGGAGTATCCTTCCCATTCTTTAGGGATTTTTGGAGAGAAATTAAGGGTGTCGTTTTTCACGCGCATTCCCCCAAAACCTTCAACAATACTCATCCAGGTTCCAGCCATAGAAGTGATGTGACAGCCTTCTTCAACCTCTTTATTATAGTCATCTAAATCTAAACGGGATGTTCTTAAGTAAAAAGTATACGCCATCTCCATCTTATCTAATGAAGCCGCTTGTATAGAATGTACACATGGAGAAAGTGAACTTTCATGCACGGTAAAAGATTCATAAAATTCAAAGTTGCGTTTCAATTCCTCTTTAGTGAAATGCTCTTCAAAGAAATAAAAACACTGTAATACATCAGCTTGTTTGATATAAGGCGAACGCAATACTCGATCCCAAGACCATTTTTGGTTAATTGGTCGTTGTGCGGGATCCAAATCTTTTACTGGAACTAAGTCTTTGTCTAAAAAACCATCTTGTTGTAAGTATACACCCAATTCTTTAGAGACTGGAAAGTACATGTTATCAGCTACTTTTTTCCATTCCTTTAGTTCAGATTCAGCCAGCTTTGTTTTTTCAATAATTCGTTTGTGGTCTGATGGGAATTCCAATGAAACTCTCTGAAGTTGTTCATACGTATAATCAATACACCATTTTGCAATATAATTAGTATAGAAATTATTGTTTATGTTGTTTTCATATTCATTAGGTCCCGTAACCCCTAAGATTACATACTGATTTTTATCTTTAGAGAAATTAGCTCTTTGATGCCAGAAGCGTGCAATACCAATTAATACTTCCAATCCTTTTTCAGGAATATAAGAGTAATCACCAGTAAAACGATAGTAGTTAAAAATAGCAAAGGCGATCGCACCATTTCTGTGAATTTCTTCATGTGTGATTTCCCATTCATTATGGCACTCTTCACCATTCATGGTGACCATTGGATATAGAGCTGCTCCGTTTTTAAAGCCTAAATTATTTTGGGCATTTTCAATTGCTTTATCCAACTGGTTGTAACGGTAAGTCAATAAATTACGCGCTACTTGTTGGTCTTTTGTAGCCATATAAAATGGAATACAATAAGCCTCAGTGTCCCAATACGTTGATCCACCATATTTTTCGCCAGTAAATCCTTTTGGACCAATATTCAATCGGCTGTCTTTACCTAAGTAGGTTTGGTTTAGTTGAAAAATATTGAAACGAATTCCTTGTTGTGCTTTTACGTCGCCTTCAATGGTGATGTCTGACATCTCCCAGATTTTTGACCAAGCTTCTTTTTGGTCTTCCAATAATTGATCGTAGCCTAAAGCTAAAGCAGCTTGTATTGCTTTCTCAGCAGCAGCTTGTGTATTGGTGTGGTTTAGCGAAACAGTGTATCCTCCTATTTTTTGAATAGAAGAGGTCTTTCCTTGTGCTACTATTGCTGCATAAATACTCTGAATCTTATCAGTCGTTGTATTAAAATTTGTAGGTGAAAGGTTTAAGTTTTTGCCGTTTTCTAAAATGCTGTTTTGCATAAAAGTAGTCACTTTAAAATGCGTCTTAAACGTTTGTGCTGTTACAAATGCTTCGTTACCGGTGTGTTTTACTTCAAGCGGTTCCCAGAATTTTTCATCCCAGTTAGCATCTTCGTTAGTAACACCAGCATCAATATAGGGTTTGTAGACGATTTTTGCGTCCTTATTTAAAGGAGTGATTTCATAATTGATGATTCCTACTTCGTCTAAATCTAGAGCAAGAAAACGCACCACATTGACAGCGATTTCAGTTCCGTTTTTTAATTTTGCTTCAAAAGAACGACTGTACCAACCTTCTTTCATATTCAATTCACGACGAAAGTTTTTTATTTCGGTACAGGTATTCAAGTCGAAAGTCTCATCGTTTATTTCGATTTCAATCCCAATCCAGTTTGGAGCATTTAAAACTTTGGCAAAATATTCAGGATAGCCATTTTTCCACCATCCCACTTTAGTTTTATCCGGATAATAAATTCCTGCAATATAACTTCCCTGAAAAGTTTCGCCTGTATAATTTTCTTCAAAATTAGCGCGTTGTCCCATCGCACCGTTACCAATGCTAAAAAGGCTTTCAGAGGACTTTACGCTTTCTGTATCAAATCCTTCTTCAATGATGGACCAATTGTCTGGTTTTATGTAATCTTGGTTCATTTTGTTTTAATTAGATCATTAGGCAATTATAAAATTGCTTAATTGGTTTTATAATTTATTCGAAATTTTGAGAATTATCTCGTTCTCTAATTAATTCGTTTTCTTGTTTATTAAAGACTCTATAAAGCTTTCTTCTATATGGGTAAAATCCTCAAATATGTATTTTGCTTCAAATAAAACAGATTCTTCTCCAATTCCGATACTTGTCATTTTTCCAATATTGGCTGCCTGAACTCCTGCCACAGAATCTTCAAAAACAATCGCGTTCTCAGGACTAACGTCTAGTAATTTAGCTGCAATTAAGAATACTTCTGGATCCGGTTTTGCATTCGAAACATCATTTCCATCCACAACAACATCAAAGTAATGTCTGATTCCGGTTTTCTCTAAAATAGGCCTAGCATTTTTGCTGGCTGATCCTAAAGCAATCGGTTGGTTTTTTTCTTTTAAGTAATGTAGCATTGATAGAACACCTGGCAGTAGTTCACTTTGATCCATATCGACTAAGTACGATAGGTACTCTTCGTTTTTTTGGATCAACCATCTGTTTTTGTCTTCTTGCGAAGCTTCTACTTTTCCTAATTCTAAAATAATATCAAGAGAGCGTACTCGGCTTACGCCTTTCAATAGCTCGTTGTTTTCTAATGTGAAATCAATATTTAATTCATTTGCAATTTTTTGCCACGCTAAGAAATGATATCTGGCGGTGTCAACAATTACTCCGTCAAGGTCGAAGATGAATGCTTTCTTATTCATTTATTATAATTTTTGATTCGTCATTAATGGTAAGAGAAATAATTCCGGCAAGAATCATGGAAACTCCACCAATTAAAAGTGCATAAATAGGTTCGCTGTTAAAAAATTTAGAAACTAAAAATCCTAAAATAGAAGCAGCTACTAATTGTGGGATTACGATAAAGAAGTTAAAAACTCCCATGTAATAGCCCATTTTGTTAGAAGGTAATGAACCGGATAACATTGCGTAAGGTATAGACAGGATACTTGCCCAAGCAATTCCAACACCAATCATTGGAAGCCATTCCATCATAAAAACCGTTGGCTCCTGAATGAAGTAGATGGATATAAGGCCAAGTCCACCGCATACTAATGCAATAAAGTGCGTGAATTTTGTACTAGTATATTTTGCTAGTACCGGTAGTAAAAAGGCTGCTATTGCTGCAATTAAATTATAATTGGCAAACATTTCACCTACTTGATTCGCCCCCGTATTATACGTTTCAGAGGTTGTATCTGTCGTTCCATAAATATGTTGTGTAACCGCGAGAGTCGTGTAAATCCACATGGAGAAAAGCGCAAACCAAGAGAAAAATTGTACCCAGGCTAATTGCTTCATGATTTTTGGCATGAACTGGAAGTCATTCATGATGGTTACAAAGCCATTTTCGGTATTGTTGTTTTTTTGCATCATACCAGATACTAACATCGCTAATCCTCCTAAGCCAATAAGACCGAGAGCTAAAACATACAAGTCTTTCTTTAGATCGTATTCATAAATTGCGAATGAAAATAAGGCGCTTACAACAAGAAATAGTATTCCTTTTGTTAAATGCGATTTTCCGTTAGTAACGAACCACTCAGCAGAATGTTCTTCTTTTGTGAATGTTGTTTCTTTGTGTTTTTCAAAAGCTTCTAGTTCTTCAGGAGAATATTCTTTAGAAGTGATAACAGTCCATAACACCGTTGCAATAAATACGACTCCACCAAAGTAGAACGAGTATTTAACTGAATCGGGAATGATACCAAGCGGAGCGGTATTTTGAACTCCGAAATGAGTAAAGATTAATGGTAATTTTGATGCGAAGTAAGCGCCAATTCCGATAAAAAAACTTTGCATGGCAAATCCCATGGTACGTTGTTTTTCTGGAAGATTGTCTCCAACAAAAGCGCGAAATGGTTCCATCGAAACATTGATGGAAGCGTCCATGATCCAGAGCATCCCAGCTGCAAACCATAAAACGGGAGAATTGGGCATTATAAATAATGCTGCCGATGCTAAAATTGCACCCGCTAAAAAGTAGGGTTTTCTTCGTCCTAATTTTGTCCAGGTCCTGTCTGAAAAATAACCAATTATAGGTTGGATAATTAAGCCCGTCATAGGAGCGGCAACCCATAAAATTGGGATGTCGTCAATGTTAGCACCTAAAGTCTGAAATATTCTACTGACATTCGAATTTTGCAAGGCAAAACCCATTTGAATTCCCAGAAACCCGAAACTCATGTTCCAAATTTGCCAGAAACTTAATTTACGCTTCTCCATTATCGTAATTTATATATTAACGATAAGCGCTATGCTTATCAAAACTTAACTTATTTTCGAAGTAAAAGTAAAAGCGTTGACTGGGTAAATATAAAAATTTATTTCAATCTTTTATTTTTTCGATACGAATAAAAAGCAACTTTTTTAACTACAAGGTTGTAGTAATGAATAAAATAGGAAAATATCTAAGTTCTAAGCTTGGTAGGTAGATTCCCTTTCGATAAGATGGGTTTCAATTACTTCAGTTTTATAATTTTCTTCTTCTAGATGTTCGTCTTCCAGTTCCAGTCTGTCAATCAGCATTTTTGCCGCTCTATTGCCCATTTTTTTTCCACTTTGACTTACGGTTGTAATAGTAGGAGTAGAGTATTTAGAAATAATTCCATCTGTAAATGCGATTACAGCCAGGTCTTTAGGGACATTCACTCCCATTTTGTTTGCGGCTTTAATACTTGTGACGGCAAAGAGTTCGTTTACGGCAAAAACGGCATCGATAGCTTTGTCTTCTAGTAGTTTACCAATGATGATTTCGCAAGTATCTACATCTTCAATTTTAATGATTAAATCCTCATTAAAAGGAATTCCATTGTCTAGTAAGGCTTTAGTGTAGCCATCTGTTCTTAGTTTACCTACACTTACATAATCGACGGTGGTAACCAAGGCTATTTTTTTTCTGCCTTTGTCGATAAGGCTTTGGACTGCTTCGTAAGCTGCCAGTTTATCGTCAATAATCACTTTGTCACACAGGATTTCATTAGAAACTCTGTCAAACATAACGACTGGCATTCCTTGATCTATTACTTCTGAAATGTGGTGGTAATCGCCTTTAAACTGGGTTTCTTTCGATAGGGACATGATAAAGCCATCAATGCTTCCATTAGCAAGCATTTCCATGTTAAGAACTTCTTTATCAAACGAATCGTCAGATAGCGTGATGATAACACTGTATCCATTTTCATTTGCTACTTGTTCTATTCCATTGATGACCGTGGAGAAAAAATAATGGACAATCTCTGGTATAATAATTCCTATGGTTTTTGTTTTTCGGTTCTTTAAACTTAAGGCAATGTTGTTGGGTCTATAGTTGTAGAACTTAGCAAAAGCCTGCACTTTTAATCGGGTATCTTCTCCGATTTCCAAGCTATTTCTTAATGATTTTGAAACTGTAGAGATTGAAACGTCAAGTTCTTTAGCAATTTGTTTAAGCGTTACTTTCCTTTTCATAGAGATGGAATTTATTTTTTAGTGGTCAGATGTAGTATCGCTGTTTTATTTTTTGGTGCTTATTTGCATCAAATTTTTTGTTAGTGGCGATGTCATAATTGTAAAATTGATAAAAATTATTTTCGTAATAAAGATATGGTTTGTTTTTATTAATGGCAATTTAACCCTTAAATAATTGGGTAATAGAGAAAGTTTTCAACACTATCACGTTTTCGTAAACTAATATAAAATAGTCTTTGTCGGGGCTGTTAAAATTTATATAAATTTAGCGTTCGAAGTAAAATTAAAAGTTAAAAACACAACCCAAAACACAAATTAATTTAAACAAAAAGTATGAAAACAATTTATAAAAAGTTGTTATTTTTATTACTGTTACTTCCTTTTAGTATTCTGGCTCAGAATACTCTTAGTGGAACTGTTCTTGATAAATCATCAGGACAGCCCATTCCTGGAGTAAATGTAAATGTACAAGGTAGCACAAATGGAGTTTCGACAGATTTTGACGGAAAGTTTCAATTGCCAAATGCTAAGAAAGGCGCTAAAATCGTTTTTTCTTTCATTGGTTACAAAAATACAGTCATTAACTATGATGCTCAAAAATCAGTAACGGTTTCACTAGAAGAAGATGCAAATCAATTAAGTGAAGTAGTAATCCAAGTGGGTTACGGTACCGTTAAGAAAAAAGATGCGACAGGAGCAGTAACCGTTTTGACATCGAAAGATTTTAATAAAGGACCAGTAACTTCTGCGGATCAAATGATTCAAGGGAAAGTAGCTGGTTTGCAAATCATTAATGGAGGAGGTTCTCCAGGTGAAGGTGCTACGATTAGAATTAGAAGTGGTTCGTCATTATCTGCAAATAACGATCCTTTATATGTGATTGATAATGTTCCAGTTGCGGCTGGTGGGATTAATGGAGGAAGAAATCCATTGTCTACGATAAATCAAAATAATATAGAATCTATTACAGTATTAAAAGATGCTTCGGCAACTGCTATTTACGGTTCTCGTGCTTCTAATGGTGTAATTATTATTACTACCAAAAAAGGAAAAGCTGGAGAATTGAAAGTGAATTACAATGGAAATCTTCAAGTTTCTGAAGTTACTAATAAAGTAGATGCTTTGTCGTCTACTCAATTTAAAGACTTTGTTACTGCTAATGGTAGTGCTGCTCAAATAGCTTTACTAGGTAGTGCTGATACGAATTGGCAAGATGAAATTTTCAGAACTGCTATTGGTACTGATCATAATATTGCTTTAAGCGGTGGAACTGATAATGTAGTTTACAGAGCTTCTGTTGGATATGCTAATTTGAATGGTATCTTAAAAAGAGATAACATGCAAAGAACAACTCTTGGAGTTGGTGTAACTGGAAATTTCTTGGACAAACATTTGAAAATTGAATTAAACAACAATACATCATCAATTAAAAACAACTACAGTAATAGAGGTGCAATTGGTGCGGCTATTAGTTTTGACCCTTCACAAGCGGTTAGAAATGCTGACGGTACTTTTTTCCAATGGTATACTTCACCTACTGAAATAAATCAGTTGGCTGGAAGAAACCCTGTTTCTTTAATTGATCAGTTTGATAACTATGGTACTTCATACAGAAGTATTGGAAACATCCAAACGGAATATAAAATGCATTTTTTATCAGAACTAAAAGCGGTAGCTAACTTTGGTTATGATCAATTGAGCGGAAGATCTTACGGCGGTACAGGTGCTAATTTCCTTAACGGAATTAAAGGTTCAGGACACAATAATACGTATGAAAATACAGGTTCAAGATTTAATAAAGTGATGGATTTGTATTTAAACTACAATAAGAAAGTAGATGCAATCGATACGCAAATTGATGCAACGGGTGGATATACGTATCAAGATTTTAGAGATGTAAATGATGGGTCTTCTTTTGATTTCCAAAATAATGTAACGGTTCCTGGTGTTCCTGTTCCTTCTAGAGTGAACTTACAATCTTTCTTTGCTAGAACAAACTTCACGATTGCTGATAAATATATTATTACGGCATCTTACAGACGTGATGGGACATCGAGATTCACAGAGTCAAACAGATGGGCAAATTTCCCTGCAGTAGCAGTAGCTTGGAAGTTAAACGAAGAAAGTTTCTTGAAAGATGTAGCTAGTATTTCTACTCTCAAAATTAGAGGAGGTTGGGGTATTACAGGACAACAGGACATTGGAGTAAGTTATCCTTCGATTCCGTTGTATTTAATTTCTAATAGTACGGCTCAATATCAATTTGGGAATACTTTTTATTCTACTTTTAGACCGCAACCGTACAATAGTAACTTGAAATGGGAGCAAACAACCACTTTAAATGCTGGTCTTGACTATGGCTTGTTCAACAACAGACTTACAGGAAGTGTAGATTTGTATAAAAGAACGACTAAGGATTTATTGTTGTACACTCAAAACCCATCTTTCTTTGGTTTTTCAAATTATGACAATTATAACGTAGGAACAATCGAGAATAAAGGTATTGAATTGTTAGCTGAGGTTATTCCGGTTCGTACTCAAGATTTTGAATGGACGATAGGTGGAAACGTTACTTTTCAAGATTCTAAAATCACAAAGTTAACGACTACTCAACCTAATACTCCTGGTATTAGTGTAGGTGGTATCTCTGGAGGTACAGGAAATACAATTCAAAATCACCAAGTAGGATATGCGCCAAGTTCATTCTTTGTGTATGAGCAAGCATATGGTGCTGATGCAAAACCACTTGACGGAGTTTTTATTGATAGAAACCAAGACGGGATCGTTAATGAACAGGATAAATACCGTTTTCATAAACCGGCAGCTGATGTTTTCTACGGTTTCAATACAAGTGTAACTTATAAAAACTTCGATTTTTCAATGGATTGGAGAGGATCTTGGGGTAATTACATGTACAACAATGTAGATTCTAATTTTGGAACGGATATTAATGTATTATTAAGACAAACAGATTTATCTAATGGAGTTGCTAATTTATTAGAAACTCGTTTTGCTAAATCAAATGACCTTCAATTGCATTCTGATTATTATGTACAAGACGCTTCGTTTATTAAGTTAAATAATGTGAGTGTTGGTTATACTTTCAATCAAAAACCAGAATCATCTTCATTAGTGAAATTAACTTTGTCAGCTCAAAATGTTCTAACTATTACTAAATATGATGGTTTGGATCCAGAAATTTCTGGTGGTATTGATAATACTTTATATCCTAGACCAATTATTTTCACGTTAGGTTTAAACGTTAATTTCTAATACAAACAAAAAGAAAAATGAAAAAGACACAAATAAAATTATTGGGTATTTCATTGTTATTGATGGTGTTTTTATTTCCATCATGTACCAATGATTTAGACCAAGCACCTGAAAGCACAAATGCTATTCCAGGGGATCAATTTTTTACTGATGCAGCTTCTTATAAACAAAATCTAGCAAAATTATATGCAGGTTTTGCTACTTCAGGACAATCGGGACCTTCAGGGTCGCCAGATATTTCTGGAATCGATGAGGGTGAAAGCCAGTACATAAGAGGATATTGGTTATTACAGGAGTTAACTACTGATGAAGCAGTTATTGCTTGGAATGATGGAACTATAAAAGACTTACATTCACAAACATGGACTTCTTTAGATCGTTTTGTAACTGCTGTTTTTGCACGTTACTCTTTTCAAGTTGTAAACTGTAATGAGTTTTTAAGACAAACTACAGATGAGAAATTAGCGGCAAGAGGAGTAGATGCTACTTTGAAAGCAGAAATTGCTACTTATAGAGCAGAAGCTCGTTTTTTAAGAGCGATGACGTATTGGCATTTAATTGATATGTTCGGTGGTGGTTCTTTAGTAACTGAGGAGTCTCCAAGCACTTTCTTTTATCCAGAATATGCTACAAGAGCAGAGTTATACAAGTTTGTTGATGAAGAATTGACAGCGATTACACCTTTATTGAAAGCACCAAAATCGAACGAAGCATTTCGTGTAGATCAAGCTGCTGCTTGGATGTTACAAGCTAATTTGTATATGAATGCAAAGGTATATACTGGTAAAGATCATTATGCTGAGGCACTTCCTTTACTTACAAAAATTACTGGTTCTGCTTATAAATTGCATACTAATTACAATCAATTGTTCTTCGCTGATAATGATAAAAATGGATCGCAAAACGAATTTATCTTTGCTATAGCTTTTGATGGTCTTCGTACACAAACTTATGGTGGAACAACTTTCTTGACACATGCGCCAGTGGGTGGAAGTATGAAAGCTGCTGACTTTGGTATCAATGGTGGATGGGGTGGTATAAGAACTACTTCTGCTTTTGTTGATAAATTTGATGCTAATACAACAGATACCCGTGGACAATTTTATAAAGATGGGCAAACAAAAGAAATCAAAGAAATTGGAAATTTCACAGATGGATATGCTATTCAGAAATTTAGAAATGTAGATGTAAATGGCGTACAAGGTTCAGATAAAGCGGGAAATTTCTCGGATGCTGATTTTCCTATTTTCCGTTTAGCAGATGCTTATTTAATGTATGCAGAATGTGCTGTAAGAGGTGCAGGTGGAAGTTTAGTTACTGCTACAAAATATGTTAATGATTTAAGAACTAGAGCTAAAGGAGCAGCCGTTACTCAAGGAGATCTTACCTTGAATTTTATTCTTGATGAAAGAGGTAGAGAATTGCACTGGGAAGGACACAGAAGAACGGATTTAATTCGTTTTGGTAAATTTTCTGGAGGAAGTTATTTATGGCCTTGGAAAGGAAATGTGGCTGGAGGATCTCCAACACAGTCTTACAGAGATTTATTCCCAATTCCTGCAACAGCTCTTGCATCAAATAGTAAATTAATACAAAACCCTGGATACTAATAATTTTAAAAATTTATAAAAATGAAAAATATAACTAAATCAATAATTGCCTTATTCGCGGTAGTTGCTTTGTCTTGCAGCGTAGAAGATGTTCAAGACAGACCCGTTATCGAAGGAGTTGATTCTCCTGTATTAACAGCTCCAACAGCTGGTGCTGCTTATGTACTTTCGCCTGCAAATGCAACTGCGCAAGCAGAGCGTTTTACATGGAAATCTGCTAACTATGGTGGTGCTGTAGAAGTTGTTTACACGGTAGAAGTAGACAAGAAGGGGAATGCGTTTAAAACACCTGTAGTATTAGCTTCAAGAAAATCTGAAAACCAAGCATCAGTTTCAGTTGAAACTATGAATGGAGCAGCATTAACATTGAAAAGCACACCTTTTGCTCCTGCTGAATTTGAAGTAAGAGTAAAATCTACTGTTGGTACTGAAGTAATGCTTTCTAATGTAGTTGGAATTGTAATTACTCCTTATACAACTGAAAGCCCTAAATTATGGGTTCCTGGTGGTTATGCAAAAGCATCTGGATATCCAAATGATTGGGATCCTGCTACATCTCCACAGCTTTCTGCTTCAGGATATGGTAAAGTAGACTTTGAAGGATACATCAATTTTAATGATGCTGGTGCTGAATATAAATTTACAAGTTTCCCAGAATGGAAAGGGGAATATGCTGCCGGAGCGACTGCAGGTACTATTGCTACGTCTGGAGCAAATCTTAAAATTCCAGCTGCTGGTTATTATAAAATGGAAGTTGATACAGAAAAATTAACTTATAAAGTTACTGCACAAGTATGGGGAATTGTAGGTAATGGTACTCCAGGTGGTTGGGATGCTGATACTAAGATGACTTATAATAAGGTCGCTAAAACTTGGTCTATTATTGCCACTTTGACAACTCAATCTGCTCCAGATAACGGAATGAAATTTAGAGCTAATAACAATTGGGATTTTAACTTTGGAGATACTGGTGCTGATGGTACTCTAGAAGCTGGAGGTACTAATATTAGTACTACAGCAGGTACTTATTTAATCACTTTAGATTTAAGTCATCCAAGAGCATATACTTATACTATGGTAAAACAATAATATATTTTGTTTCCCAAAAAGGGCTATCTTTTCGATAGCCCTTTTTTATAATTTTAAAGAATAAATATTATGAAAAAAACTATACTTTTAATACTGTTTTTCTTGTCAATTGGGGCTTTCGCCCAACAACAAACCGTTAGTTACAGCATTAGTCCAACTACCTTCGAAGAGTCGACAGCTATCACTATTACCGTTAATGGGAGTAGTATAAATGAAGCCACTTGGGGAGTAACTGGAAATGCTTTGTACTTATGGGCTTGGGCATTTGATTTAGATGATACAACGCAAAAAGGAACACCTCTGAATGGTTCATGGACTGCATCAGATGAGGCTAGTAAATTCACGTATAACCCAGGACCTGATACTTATACAAAAACGATAACACCCACTGCGTACTATAATACAACTAGTATAGGGAAAATAGGATTTTTGATAAAAGCCAAAGATGGTACTGGAGATAAAAAATCACAAGATATTCTGGCTGAGGTGGGAAGTTTTCAGGTTACTTTAACTTCGCCTTCGCAAAATAGCTCTACTATTATTACTTCTGGCGCAAGCTTGAATATTACTGCAACAAATACAGCGGGTAATGCCAGTTACAACTTAAAGTCAAATGGCGCTAGTATTAATACAAATCCAGCAACGGCAAATTATAGTTATAACCATACTAATATCACTTCTAATCAAAATTATGAACTTGAAGTGACGCAAGGATCAACTACACTTGTTAAGAAATTTACTGTTATTGTAAACCCAGGTGCAGTATCAGGAACTATGCTGTCGGGTTTATTAGATGGGATCAATTATAATACTACAGATGCTACCAAAGCTACTTTGGTACTTGATGCGCCGTTAAAAGATTTTATATATGTTGCGGGAAGTTTTAATAACTGGCAACCTACCAATGCTTATTCGATGACAAAAGATCCTACATCTGGGAAATTTTGGTTGGAACTTACGGGTCTAACATCGGGGGTTAATTATACGTATCAGTATTGGGTAGGAGAAACAACTCCTATTGCTAATTCACCTGCATTAGTAAAAACAGCCGACCCATATTCGACTTTGGTTTTGTCACCTTATGATGATGGCGGTATTCCCACTGCAAGTTATCCTAATATGCCTGTCTATCCAGTAGGGCAAGAAAGAGAAGTGACGGTTTTACAAACAGGACAAGCACCTTATGCTTGGAGTACTGCAACAACAAATTTCGTGAAGCCAGAGAAGGAAAAACTGGTGGTTTATGAACTTTTAGTAAGAGATTTTGATGCAGGTAGAAATTATCAAAGTATAATTGATAGAATCGATTATTTTAAGAATTTGAAGATTAACGCGATTGAGTTATTGCCAGTAATGGAATTTGAAGGGAATGAAAGCTGGGGGTATAATACCTCATTTCACATGGCTTTAGATAAATTTTACGGGAGTTCAAGTAAGCTAAAAGAAATGATTGATGTTTGCCATCAAAATGGAATAGCGGTAATTCTTGATGTTGCGTTGAATCATGCTTTTGGGCGAAACCCAATGGTTAGAATGTGGATGAACGACCCTGAAGGTGACGGCTGGGGATCGCCAACAGTTGAAAGCCCTTATTTCAATACCGAGGCTAAACACAGTTATAATGTGGGTGAGGATTTTAACCATCAGTTGCCAGGAACGCAGAATTATGTGAAACGAGTTATAAAACAATGGATTCAAGAATATAAAATTGATGGTTTCCGTTGGGATTTAACGAAAGGTTTTACTCAAAACTGTCCTTCAAGTGTTGCAGGTGGTCAAGATAATTGTACCAATGCGTACCAACAAGATAGAGTAGACGTTTTGAAAATGTATGCTGACTATTCTTGGAGTCTGGACCCAACGCATTATATTATTTTTGAACATTTAGGAGGTAATACAGAGGAACAACAATGGGCAAATTATAAAATTGCCGAAAATCCGAGTAAAGGAATCATGATGTGGGGTAAAATGACTGATAATTACAATGAATTATCTATGGGTTACCCTGGGAATATTTCTGGAATGACAAGTTCCAGCCGTGGATTTACGGCTAATAGATTGATGGGGTATGCTGAAAGCCATGATGAAGAGCGCCTAATGTATAAAAATTTGCAATATGGAAATAGTGCAAATCCGGCACATAACGTAAAAACATTAGATATTGCCTTGTCAAGAATGTCAGCTATTGGAGCAGTTTCTTTATTGGTTCCAGGACCAAAAATGATTTGGCATTTTGGAGAACTGGGATGGGATACCTCTATATTTAGTTGTAATAACGGAACGGTAAATACGCCATCAGATGCTATTTCTGGCGATTGTAAGTTAGATACAAAACCACAACCACAATGGACAAATAATTGGCTAGCTAACAACAGTAGAAATAAAATTTACACGGATTGGGCAAAGATGATTAGTTTGAAAACAACAGAGCCTGTTTTTATAGGTACTGCAACGATTAATAATAGTTCGTCATTATCACAAACTATTAAAATAACAAATACTGCTCTGGCAAGTACTCAGCTTAAAGATGTTTTGGTACTTGCTAATTTTGATGTGACTTCTAGCGCTGTATCTACGGGTTTCCCATATACTGGTACTTGGTATAATTTAATGGATAATTCAACTATTAATGTAACAAATACTTCGGCACCTATTAGTGTTGAGGCAGGTGGTTTTAGAATTTATGGAAACAAAGTAGCAAATTTGGCAATAGCAAATTATGAAGGAGAGACTGGAATATTTTTGTATCCAAATCCAGCTTCTAATTATTTTACTTTAAATACAGATACTACTAAAGTTCAGATTTTTTCAATGGCTGGAAAATTAGTAAAAAGTTTTGATGCGAGTCATTCTAAAGATACTCCATTTGTGATTAGTGATTTGAGTAAAGGACTTTATATTGTAAAGGCATTGAATGAAAACAATGAAATTCAAGTGATGAAATTCATGAAAAAATAGTGTTTAGTTTGATTTCTGAAAAAGCTGCCCTTCAAAAGGCAGCTTTTTTTATACAAAAAAACTGCTCCATAAATGAAGCAGTTTCTCAATAAATTAAAACTAATAAAAAATTTAAATTTTGCCGTTCTTTATTTCTTCCACAATTTCTGGATTCAATAAAGTGGAGGTGTCTCCAAAGTTAGAATAATCACCTTCCGCTATTTTGCGCAATATTCTACGCATGATTTTACCCGAACGAGTTTTAGGTAAACCAGATACAAATTGAATTTTATCTAGCTTGGCGATGGGCCCAATTTGGTTTGAAACTTGTTGGTTGATTTCCTTACTTAGATTTTCTCTGTCACGATATTCTCCTGTTTCTTTTAGAATCACAAAACCATATAATGCATTTCCTTTTACGTCATGAGGGAAACCTACAATGGCGCTTTCAGCAACTGCTGGATGCTCGTTAATGGCATCTTCAATAGGAGCGGTTCCCAGATTGTGACCGGAAACGATAACAACGTCATCTACGCGACCTGTAATTCTGTAATAGCCTACTTCATCACGTAAGGCTCCGTCGCCGGTGAAATATTTGCCTGGAAAGGCAGTAAAATAGGTTTCTTTATATCTTTTATGGTCACCCCAGATGGTTCTAGCAATTCCTGGCCATGGATATTTAATACATAAACTACCTACTACTTGATTGCCTTCTATTTCATTTCTTTTTTCATCCATTAAAACGGGTTGGATTCCTGGTAAAGGCAAAGTGGCATAAGTTGGTTTAGTGGGAGTCACAAAAGGAATAGGCGAAATCATAATACCTCCTGTTTCTGTTTGCCACCAAGTATCTACTACGGGGCATCTTTTATCGCCCACGTGGTCATTGTACCAATGCCAAGCTTCTTCATTTATAGGTTCTCCCACAGAGCCGATTACTTTTAAAGTGTCTAGTTGGTATTTTTGTACGAAATCTAAACTCTCTTTTGCCAAAGCACGAATAGCAGTTGGTGCAGTATAGAACTGTGTTACTTTGTGTTTAACAATAACTTCCCAAAAACGACTATAGTCTGGATAAGAAGGAACTCCTTCAAAAATTACTGTTGTAGCTCCGTTCAATAAAGGACCGTATAAAATATAGGAATGTCCAGTTATCCAACCAATATCTGCGGTACACCAGAATATATCGTTGTCTTCATAATTGAATACATTTTTAAAAGTATAAGCGGTATAAACCATATAACCGGCTGTGGTATGTACCATTCCCTTTGGTTTTCCGGTAGATCCAGAAGTGTATAGAATAAACAATGGATCTTCGGCGTCCATGATTTCTGCAGTATTATTGTCTGAAGCAGCATCTAAAAGGGGTTGTAACCATTGGTCACGTCCTTCTTGCATGTTTATAGTGCTGTTGGTTCTTTTTACCACCAATACGTTAGCAACACAAGGCGTATTTACTAATGCTTCGTCGATAATTCCTTTCAAATCAATCGTTTTGTTTCCGCGATATCCACCATCTGAAGTGATAACCATTTTACAATCACTGTCATTTATTCTAGTAGCCACTGCCGATGCTGAAAACCCAGCAAAAACAACAGAATGGATGGCTCCAATTCTAGCACAGGCCAAAGTAGTAATAGCTAGTTCAGGAATCATTGGTAAATAAATACAAACGCGATCTCCTTTTTCTATTCCTTGTTCGCGCAATACGTTTGCCATTTTACAAACGCGTTGGTGCAATTCAGTATAGGAAATATGCAATGCTTCTTCACTTGGGTCATTTGGTTCGAAAATAATTGCAGTTTTATCTCCTTTTTTTGCAAGATGTCTGTCAATACAGTTTTTGGTAATGTTTACTTTGGCATCGACAAACCATTTTATTTCGGCTTCAGCCATATTAAAATCAACCACTTTATCCCATTCTTGGTACCAGGTGAAGTTTTCAGAAGCAATTTTGTCCCAGAACTTTCTTGGCTCACGGACTGATTTTTTATATTCTTTAAAGTATTCTTCTAGATTGTTAATTTTATAGCGACTCATAATCTGTTGGATATATTTAGTTAGTTAGTGTGTTGTTTTTGTTAAAAGTGCCGATTTCATGTTTTTGTAAGACTTCGGTGATTTCATCGATAATGGCTTCGTCATCGATTGTTGATGGGATTTGAAACTGATCACCATCTGCGATGCTTCGCATGAGTTTCCGAAGAATTTTACCGGAACGCGTTTTTGGTAAACGATTTACGATAACCACATTTCTCAAGGAAGCCACAGCTCCTATTTGTTGGCGTACGATGTTGATGATTTCATGTTCTAATTGAAAATTTTCGATTTCATCATTTAATTTGATTACTACCAATGCTAAAGGAATTTGTCCTTTTAGAGCATCGTTAATTCCAATAACAGCGCATTCTGCTACCGATGGATGTGAGGCGACTACTTCTTCCATTTCGGCTGTTGAAAGGCGATGACCCGCAACATTGATGACATCATCGACTCTTCCGGTAATGTAAATATAATCGTCTTCATCTTTATAACCACCATCACCTGAAAAATAGTAACCAGGGAATTGTTCTAAGTAACCAGCCTTAAATCTAGGGCTATCATTCCATAAATCAAGTAGCGTTCCAGGAGGTAGAGGTAGTTTTACGACCACATATCCTTGCTGATTTGCTTCAACTTCATTTCCTTCTTCATCAAATATTTTAATGTCGTAGCCACAAACTGCTTTACCTACAGAACCAGGTTTTATAGTTAAAGTTTCAACTCCTATCATATTTGCAATCATAGGCCATCCTGATTCAGTTTGCCACCAATGGTCAATTGCTGGAACAGGAATGTGTTGGTTATACCATTCTAATGTGGGAACATCACAACGTTCTCCAGCTAGAAGTTGTGTTTTCAAAGAACTCAAATCATATTTTTTTATAAAATCGCCATTTGGATCTTCTTACTTAATAGCGCGAATAGCTGTAGGTGCCGTAAACATTGCATTTACTTTATGCTCGTCAATAATTCTCCAAAAAGTACTGGCATCTGGCGTTTTTATTGGTTTTCCTTCAAAAATAATAGTGCTGTTTCTATTGATTAAAGGCCCGTAAACGATAAAGCTGTGTCCTACAACCCAACCCACATCTGAAGCTGCCCAAAAAACTTCAGCTTCCTTTATGTTGTAGATTTTTTGCATCGAAAATTTCAATGCGACTGCGCAGCCACCTGTGTCACGAACCACTCCTTTTGGCTTTCCGGTTGTTCCTGAAGTATACAGAATGTACAAGGGATGAGTGGCATTAACCGGCACACATGGCGTTTCTTCAGATCCATAAATTAAAGCATCATAATCCACATCATATTTCTTAAATGGAACTCGGGCTCCTAATTTTCTGTTGAATACGATTACTTTTTTTGGTCTGTGGGTAGCCAGTTCAATCGCCTCATCTACCAATGGCTTGTAAGTGATTAATCGGTCCACTTCTATTCCAGAAGAGGCAGTTATTATTAATCTAGGTTTGCAATCATCTATTCTAATCGCTAATTCATGTGGTGCGAAACCGCCAAAAACTACCGAATGAGTTACGCCAATTCTAGCACAAGCTAACATTGCAAAAGCAGCTTGAGGAATCATTGGCATGTAAATTATAGCAGTGTGTCCTTTCTTTAATCCTAAAGACTGCATTCCTCCAGCGAGTTTTGCTACTTCAGTTTTTACTTCAGAAAAAGTGTATTTTTTTATGGTTTGGGTCACTGGCGAATCATAGATAATCGCCACTTGATCGCCATAACCATCTTGAATATGTTTGTCAAGTGCGAGGTAGCACACATTTAATTCACCGTCTTTATACCATAATGGGTAGCCGTTCTCATCTTCTGATAAGATGATTTCGGGTTTATTGTACCATTCGATTGTGTTTGCTTGCTCCTTCCAGAAATTTTCAGGTTGAGTAATGCTTTTTGCGTAATAATCATTGTAATTCATAATAGTAATATCTTAATTATTGAATTAATTCCTGTACTTGTTCTACTAGTTTTTTTATCGAAAAGGGTTTTGTTACATAGAGATTTGCTCCTAATGATAGTCCTTTTTCAATGTCCTTCTCCTTGTTCTTTGCCGATAGGAAAATGACTTTGCAATGTTGCAATCGTTCGTCTTTTTTTATTTGTTCTAATGTGGCAAAACCGTCAACCATAGGCATCATAACATCGAGGATGATTACGTCTGGGAATTGTTTATTTAGAATTTCTAATGCTTCTTGTCCGTCACGTGCTATGAAAACTTCAAAATTATTTTTCTTGAATGTATATTCCAAAGACATAACAATGTTGGGTTCGTCATCTACAATTAAAATTTTCTTCATCTCTATTGGTTTTCAGTTGTATTGTAATTGGGTAATGTGAAAATAAATGTTGCGCCATTTCCTTCTGTACTTTCGACCCAAATACTCCCTTTATGGTGTTCTATAATTTGTTTGCAAATGGCAAGTCCTAAACCGCTTCCTACAGGTTTTTTTACATTTTGATTTCGAGACTGATAGAACTTATCAAAGATGGGCTCAAACTCTTCTACTTTTATTCCTTTGCCATTATTGTGAATGCGGACTGCTACATCTTTGTTGTTTTCAGTTACTGTAATTGTAATTTCTCCATTAGTTTCAGGGCAAAATTTTATCGCGTTTGACACTAAGTTATGAATAACCTGAATGATTCTTTCCTCATCATAAAAGGCCTTTATTTCTTCTGACGCTTCATTAAATATAATAGCAATGTTTTTGTTATTTATTAATTGTCTTACTGAATCGATCGTATTTTTTATGGTTTTTGAAATGTTGTTTTTTGAAAGATAAATTTTGTGTTTACCTGTTTCAAATTTTTCTAAATCCAGAATTTTATCAATCAGACGATTTAGACGATCTGATTCTGATATAATACTTTTTAGAAATTGTTTCCTCAATTCATTTGGGATCTCATCATCGTCATCATGTAGGATTTCAGTTGCCGCACGTATCGCAGTAATGGGTGTTCTCAGCTCATGTGTAACGGTGTCCAGAAATTCATCCTTTTGAATATCTTTTTTAATTAATTCCTGATTGGCATGTTTTAGCTGATCTGATATTTTCTTTAGCTCATTCGAAGTATCAGTCAGTTTTTTGTTGATGATAATATTTTCTTTAGATTCCTCTAGAATACGCAATACTTCGGGAAGACTAATTTTGTCTTCTTTAATCACACTTGAAATTAAAATTTTGGCGGAAGCCGTACCAATATGACCGGTCAAGAGATTCTCTGCAAATTTTATAAATCGGGCATCTGCAGTGGTGATATTTTTGTCGATATTGTATTTCAAGTTAAAAATGTTCAAGGCGCGTTTTGTTCGATCCTCACCTAAGAAACGTTGCAACACTTTTTTAATATCAGAGATGTATGCGGTTCCTTTCCATACAAAAGCATTCTCGTGATTCGTAATGTATTTATCGATATCCACAAACATTTCGGCATAGTTGCGCTCTCTGTAATTCCCTTTGAAACTCACTGAAACAGCAAGGTAGCTCATGGTGTTTAGCAGCATACTCCAAAAAAAGGCATTCTGTATAGGTTCTAAATAATCCAGTCCAAAAAGATGGAATGGTTTTAATAGTTCAATTGCCCAAGGTCCTTCTTGAAGGAATGCACTAGAAGACGAGGTGATTCCAATGGCGTATGGAAGCAATAAGGTGTAAAAACAGACAAGGAAACCAAGTACGATTCCTGTTATAGCACCTTTTTTAGAACCTCTTTTCCAAAATAAAGCACCAAAAAAAGCGGGAGCCAATTGTGCGATAACGACAAATGAAACTAGACCTATAGAAACTAACGAGTAATCTAAAACAAAAAATCTATAGATGAAATAGGCTAGAATAATCAATGAAAAAATAGCTATTTTTCTAGAGTTTAAGATTCTTTTGTTGTTTTTTTCTTGCGAAGTATTTTCTAATGAACCCACAAATCCATAAGGAATCAGTAAGTTATTACTTAACATAGTGGATAAAGAAATGGACGAAACAATAATCATTGAAATGGCTGCCGAAAATCCACCTAGAAATACTAAAACGGTCAAGGTGTTATTGTTGAAGAACTGCGGAATCAATAGCGAATAAGTATCTGCATTTAAACCTTGTCCTTCAAAAAGAATGTTGCCACCCCAAGCAATAGGGAATACGAAAATATTGAAAAGTAATAAATACAATGGGAAAAGCCATATCGCTGTTCTAATGTGTGTTTCCTTATTGTTCTCAACAATTGCGGTATGAAATTGCCTTGGCAAAAGAAAAATAGCAAACATGGACAAAACACAGAGAAAAAACCAATTGATACCTTCTGTAAGTCCTCCAATAGTATTTTTTTTGTCAAAGCTGTCAAGTAGTACTGCTTTAGCATAGATGTCATCAAAGCCATCAAACACAAAGTAAGTTACATAGATTCCAATGATTAAAAAGAAGATTAGTTTTAATATAGATTCCATCGCAACAGCGGTAACAATTCCGCGTCTTTTCTCGGAAGCATCGACATATTTTGTTCCATAATAGGATGCAAATAAAGCCAGTGCAAGACATACGTAAGTCGTGGTATCACTAAAGATATTGGAACTCGACTGTGTGTTGGTTACAATATTAAAAGTGTCGGAAATGGATTTTAGTTGTAAGGCAATATACGGTAAAACCCCAAAAATACATATTAAGGTAACTAATGCTCCTAGAAATCTGCTATTGCCATAACGCAAAGAAATAAAATCGGCTATACTGGATATTTTATTGACTCTTGAAATGCGTATAATTCTCTTAAGGATAATCATCCAAGTTGGGATGATGATGATTGGGCCTAAATAGATAGGCAGGTAACTTAAACCTGACTGTGCAGCAACACCAATACTTCCATAATAAGTCCATGCAGTA
Organism: Flavobacterium gillisiae; assembly: GCF_900107635.1. Taxonomy (GTDB): domain Bacteria; phylum Bacteroidota; class Bacteroidia; order Flavobacteriales; family Flavobacteriaceae; genus Flavobacterium; species Flavobacterium gillisiae. The sequence goes on along the minus strand of NZ_FNRD01000006.1, from coordinate 169,377 downwards.
CAGTATACCGCTAAGGAAAAAGAATAGATATAAGGGTTCGTAGTCCATTTAGAATTACTCCTTTTTTCTGCCCAATGCGCTATGTAAAAGAGAATCGATACATAGAGGGTTAAAATCAATAAGAGACCAATACTACTCATAATATTTTTTTATGATTATGTACGATATCGCTATAGAGAACAACCATGCCGAAAAGATATACACGTAGATTATTGGGAATCCAAAAAGAGATTTTGAATTATCGAATAATAGCAATAGCGGAATATTCAATGCTAATATTAAAAGCATTGAAAGGATAACCAACTTTTGTTCGTGTCTTTTTTTCATGGTGTTAAATAATACAATCTCTACAAACAAATGTAGAGATTGTATAGTTTAAAAATAATTTTTATAACCTATTTAATAATTTTTAATGAGTCGCTTCGCCAGCACCAGAAGGAATTCTAATATGCTCTACAATATCTTGAACGTCTTGTGGAGGCGCAGGTGTAAAACTTTTAACTGTAAATGCTACAACAAAGTTTACAATCATTGCTATGGTTCCAAAACCTTCAGGGGAAATTCCAAACCACCAGCTTTCTTTTAAACCAGCAACAGCATCTTGTCCACCATCAAAAAGACCGAATTTGAATTTCAACATGTAGAAAATCATCAATAAAAGTCCGATAACCATACCTGATATAGCTCCTTCTTTATTCATTTTCTTATCAAAAATCCCAAGGATAATCGCAGGGAAAAGAGATGCAGCGGCTAATCCAAAAGCAAGCGCTACAACTGCGGCGACAAAACCTGGAGGATTGATTCCAAAATAACCTGCAATAACTACTGCAACTGCTGCAGCTCCACGGGCAGCCCAAAGTTCTCCTTTTTCAGAAATATTTGGGTTGATCATTTTTTTGATAATATCATGAGATACAGAAGCTGAAATTACTAATAATAAACCAGCAGCAGTAGATAAGGCAGCAGCTAATGCTCCAGCTGCAACTAATGCAATAACCCAGTTAGGTAAGTTCGCAATTTCAGGATTAGCAAGAACCATGATGTCTTTATCGATAACTAACTCGCTACCTTTATTTCCTTTTGCTTCTTCAGCTGCTAAAAATGCAGCGTCTTTAGACTTGTCATTATAATATTGAATTTTACCATCTCCGTTTTTATCTTCAAAAGCTAATAAACCGGTCTTCTCCCATTTAGTAAACCATGCTGGCATTGAAGTGTAGTCTTTTCCGTTAACAGTTTCAATTAAGTTTGTTTTTGCAAAAACAGAAATTGCCGGTGCAGTAGTATATAATATGGCAATTAAAATCAAGGCATATCCAGCTGATTTTCTAGCATCCTTTACTCTTTTAACGGTAAAGAAGCGAACAATAACGTGAGGTAATCCAGCAGTACCAACCATTAAGGCTAATGTGATTGCAAATACATCTATCATTGATTTTGTTCCATCAGTATATACTGCAAATCCAAGGTCTGTAGAAAGACCGTTTAATTTGTCAAGTAAATAGGTATCAGTCCCTAAAACTTTTCCTCCCATTCCTAATTGTGGAACTGGGTTACCTGTCATTTGTATAGAAATAAAGATAGCAGGAACCATGAAGGCGAATATTAAGACACAATATTGTGCTACTTGGGTATATGTGATCCCTTTCATTCCTCCTAGAGTGGCGTAGAACAAAACAATTACCATTCCTATGATAACTCCAGTGTTAATGTCAACTTCTAAAAATTTAGAAAATACGAGACCTACACCGCGCATTTGTCCAGCTACGTAGGTAAAAGAAACGACTAGCGCACAAACGACAGCAACAGTTCTAGCGCTATTAGAATAGTAACGTTCTCCAATGAAATCTGGCACGGTAAATTTCCCAAATTTCCTTAGATAAGGGGCAAGTAAAAGGGCAAGTAATACATATCCACCCGTCCATCCCATCAAATAAACGGCTCCGTCATATCCATCAAAGGAGATGATTCCAGCCATAGATATAAAGGAAGCGGCACTCATCCAGTCAGCGGCCGTAGCCATACCATTTGCTAATGGCGAAATTTCTCCACCGGCAACATAAAATTCTTTAGTTGATGTCGCACGCGACCAGATTGCAATTCCAATATAGAGGGCAAATGTTACTCCAACAAGTATATAGGTCCAAGTTTGTAAATCCATGATGTTTTATTTTTTTATAGTTTTTAAATTATTCGTCGTAACCGTATTTTTTGTCTAGTTTGTTCATTAAATGAACATAAACAAATATTAGTATGACAAATACATAAATTGAACCTTGTTGTGCGAACCAGAAACCAAGTGGAAAGCCACCTAATTTAAAGGAATCTAATGCTTGTTTGAAAAGGATTCCTGCCCCGTAGGAAACAGCAAACCAAATACTTAATAAGATTAGAAGGTATTTTAGGTTTTCCTTCCAATACGCAGTTGCGTTGTCTTGTTTATCGCTCATGATAGTTGTGATTAAAAAGTGAATAGATTATAGGTAAATCATTGCTTGCAGCGTAATTGTATTTACCGCTTTGTTTGTACCATATTTTAAAGTTTGGTATTCTAAAGTTAGTTTAGAATTATGACCGCTAAAAAAAGCATTAGCACCAATACCTACTTGAGAAGCATTGTCGTTTATAGCATCTATTTGTCTTTGGTCATAAGACACATACGGTTGAAAGCGAGTTTTTGATTTTCCAGGCAAAACGTAACCTAGATGTCCATGGACCATTGATCCTGTTTCATAAGTTGTCCCTAGTCTGTAGTCTTTTCCGTAATCATTGTTTTGATATAAGGCATATGCTGTAAGAGCAGCGCCTTGAGTTCCTACTGGGACATCATAAAATGCATCAAGTCCAAAAATAGTAACGTTTTCTCCGCTTAAATTCCCAGCTGCATCAGCAATTACAGAACCATTAGGATGTGAAAAGAAACCAGCTCCTATATTGAATACTTTTTTTGTTCCTAAATAAGTACCTACTTTATAAGGTAAGAAGTTGCTTTCAGAATCTAAAAAGCCATATTCAAAATAACCAGCGTATGTTCTTCCTGCTTCTTTTGAGCCTAATAATCTTTTACCAGTATAAGTTGCTGGACCGTTGTTTGTAGGCGCTGTAGTGGCTTGTAAATTTGTTGTAGCCGCACCATTCATCGAAACGCGATATTGAAATTTCCCAAAAGCTCCTTTGGCGTATACCCCAATATGTCTGGCAAATTGATCAGATAAACCTAAAGTAGCCCAAGCTTGTCTTTGGTTGTCTAAGGTCATCAGGTTTAATGTACTTTGGTTGTTCAAACGAGAGATTCCGTTCCAGTAATGTAATCCACCCCCAATAGCATTGTCTTTTCCAAGGCTGTATTGAGCCCAAACATCATGCATAAATAATTGTGAGCCATCCCCTTTTCCTGTAGGACTCATTGAATCTGCGTTTAGACTATTAAGTCCAAAATGAGTTACAATTAAAAAGTCTTTGTTAATTTGCGCATACATAAGTACACGTGCTCTTCTTACGCTAAAATCTAAATCAGCCTGTTGATTTCCATTTCCGTCAAGTGGACGGTCTGAATTGTATTGTCCCCAAATTTGCGCCCAAGATATCACTCTAAGATACTTTGAGCCATCCTCATTAAGGTTAAATTTCATTCCGGCTCCATAATCAGGAGAGCCTTGTGAAAAGCCTTTTAAGGATAGAAGCAGGACTGCTGCAATCAAATAAACTTTTTTCATAATTAATTATTAGTTTGGTTAAGAGAAATGGTTAGTTTCTAGACCGCCAAAGTCTAATTTTTTGTTAAGAAAAAAAAGTAAGGTATATATTTGTGTAAAAAGATATAGTTAATCTTTGAAACGTTCCCATTTTATAAGCATAAACTTATCCCCTAACTCGGTTATTATCATTCCTGCTCCTGATAGTAAATCTTTGTTTTTGATGTATTCTACTAGTTCTAAGTGATTAAAAATCTTGTAAGTAGGATGGTAGTTACCATGAGAAGGTTTTTTTATATTAAAAGACTTTACCCAGTTACTGACCGTAACATGGGACACCCCAATAATACGCTCGATTTCTCGATAACTCAATCCTTCTAGGTACAGCTGTAATGCTTTTGTTACATAGTAATCATCTATCTTTTTTCCGATTTTATTAACAGTAAAAAAATAATTGCATTTTTTACATAGATACCTTTGTTTGTTGTTGATTACACCGCTTTTTATGATGTGGGTTCCTTGACATTTCGGACAGGCTAAAAGCTCCATATATATAAAATTTGCATAAATATAGTAAATTAGCAATTATAGTAAACGAATAATGTAAATAAAATGGTCTTAATTTATAATAAGTTTATTTATGTTGGCGATTTGTTGAGGTTTTAGCAGTTTTAACCGGGATTTACTCTTGGTTTTTTCAGAGTTTAATTAGTCTATAGTTAGAACCTTGTCTATTTTATGTAATTTTAGATATCAATAAACAGTTTATGAAAAATTCAATAGCAGAACGAGTAGCCGATTTTTTACAAAAACACCCTCCCTTTTTGAGTCTTAGTATGCCTGATTTGATTGCCATCTCCAAAGAATGTCAGGTGGTTTATTTGGAAAAAAATCAGGTGCTTTTTAATGTGAATGACCAGCCGCATTCTTTTTTTTATATTGTGAAAGACGGAGCAGTGGGCTTGTCGATTTCTTATGATGAAAAAGAAATCCTGATCGATAAATGTGATGAAGGTGATATTATAGGGTTGCGTCCTTTCTTTGCTAAGGATAACTATTTGATGGACGCCATGGCTCGCGAGGAAAGTTTACTTTACGCTATTCCAATTGCTGTTTTTAAAACCTATGTTTTTCAGAATCCGGAGGTTTCTGAGTTTTTATTAGAAAGTTTCGCGTCTAATACACGAAATCCCTACGACAAAGAGAATAAGGGAAAACTGATTTCAGAAAATGTTGTTTATAACGAACAGGATGCTATAATTCAGTATTTCAAACCCATTTCGCATACTGAAAACCCGATCACGGCTAACAGAAAAGTAACTGTAAAAAGTATAGCTGAGATGATGGTGAAGTATAAAATAGGAAGTGTTGTTATTGAAGAGAATCAATTGCCAATTGGTATTATTACCGACAAAGATTTGCGTTCTAAAATTGCTACGGGAATGTTTGCTATCAACGATACCGCGGACCAAATTATGTCAACACCGGTAATTACTGTCCCTGCAAATCGATCTGTTGCTGAGGTCCAATTGCTAATGATGCAGCATAATATTGGGCATTTGTGTGTGACTTCAGATGGTACGGCAACATCAGAAATTATAGGGATTATTTCCGAACACGATGTTTTTACCGCTCAGGCTAATAACCCTGGAGTGCTTGTGAAACAAACAAAACGTGCAAATACTGCTGTAGAACTTCAAGGGATTAGAGAGAATCTAACGCAGCTGATTCAGAATGCGTTGTATGAAAATATTCCTGTCGGACACATTTGTCAGATTGTAGGGGAGATTAATACGGCTATTACAAAAAGAGCCATCGAGTTGTCTATTTTAAAAATGAAGGAACAACCTCCCGTTCCATTTGCATGGTTGAATATAGGAAGCCAGGGAAGAAAAGAACAATTGTTATTGACAGATCAAGATAATGCCTTGGTTTTTGAAGATGTAGCCGCAGAACGATACGATGAGGTTAAAAAATACTTTATAGAATTAGCAGAAAATGTGACGAATGTATTAAATGTAGTAGGCTACGAATTTTGCCCCGCTGAAATGATGGCGAGTAATCCATTATGGTGCAAGTCAGTAACAGAATGGAAGGAGCAGTATGGGACTTGGATTCACAGCCCGGGAGAGAAAGGGATTCTAATGTGCTCCATTTTTTTTGATTATGACTTTGTTTATGGAGATAAAACGTTGGTTGACGCAATTACGGAGGCTATTTTTAAAAATATAGATAATAATCAAATCTTCTTTGCTTACTTAGGAGGAGATGCTATGAAAAGCCCACCTCCATTAGGTTTTTTTAGGCAGTTTTTAGTAGAGAAAGACGGCGAATATAAAGATAGTTTTGATGTTAAAGGTCGTGGGTTAATGCCTTTAATTGATGCGGCCAGATTGTTGTGTTTGAATCAGAAAATTACCGGGACTAATAATACTTTGGTACGATTTAAAGAATTAGCAGCTTTAGAGCCGCAAAACGCTGCGATTTATGAGGCTTGTTCGGAGGCATTCTCTGTATTGCAAAAATTTAGAACCGAAGAAGGTTTCGCTAGTAATTCCAGTGGACGATATCTAGACTTAAATAAATTGTCAAAGCTGGATAAGGTAAAGCTCAAAAATGCTTTTCAGCCGATACACGAGGTGCAGGAAATTCTCAAAACTCGATTTCAACTTACTTATTTTACTTAAATGAAGCTATTTAATTGGTTTAAAAAAGATGAAAAAGTCTATCCTGAATTTTGGCAAAGCTATTTGTCCTGTTTTGATTCTAAAGTAAAAAAGAATTTAGAACAACGGATTGTGGCTTTTGATACAGAAACTACAGGCTTGGATTATAGAACAGATGTAATTCTGTCTATTGGTGCTGTTGGTATTTATGAAAACACTATTAGCGTAAGTGATTATTTAGAGTTGTTTTTGAGTCAAGATATTTTTAAAAAAGAAACAGTGCCTATTCATGGAATTTTAAAAGAAGGGAAGGAAGAAAAAATAATAGAAACTGAAGCAGTGATACAATTTCTTGGCTTCATAAAGGATGCTGTACTTGTGGGTCATCATGTGAGTTTTGATGTTAAAATGATAAATGAAGCATTAAAACGGATGGGGCTGGGTAAGCTTAAAAATAGAAGTATTGATACTGATGCGATGTATCAAAAATTTAAAGGGCTACAGGAAGATCAGCATACAGGTTTGGATGAATTATGTGGAATTTTCAAGATCCAAAGTAGTGACCGACACACGGCAATTGGGGACGCGTACATAACAGCATTGATTTTTTTGCGACTTAAAAACAAATGGAAGTAGTAAAGATGTTTGTAAAGGTTCAATCATAAGTTTGATAGTGGGCATTTAGGATGGACTTGCAACACGATGATTCGGGCTCAAAAAGTAGATTTAACAATTTTGGGTGCCATGGAAGTGTCTGAAAATGGAGATATTGCCAATTGGAAAATTCCAGGAAAGATGGTAAAAGGCATGGGTGGTGCGATGGATTTAGTAGCATCTGCTGAAAATATCATCGTGGCAATGATGCACATTAATAAAGCAGGAGAATCTAAAATTCTAAAAAAATGTACGCTGCCATTAACCGGTGTTGGTTGTGTAAAAAAGGTAGTTACTGAGTTAGCTGTTTTAGAAGTTACGCCTAATGGTTTTAGGTTAGTAGAAAGAGCGCCTGGAGTTTCGGTTGAAGAAATTATAAAAGCTACAGCTGCTCAATTAATCGTTGATGGTGAAATTCCAGAGATGGCAATCGATTAAAATTCCAATTTATAGAAAAAGTGATTCCTAGTTATTCAATATGGTTTGATTAGGAATCTTTTTAGGTTTGATTCTTATTTGAGTAGCGTATCTAGGAAAACGTATCTCGAGAATATAAACTTAGCCTTTTTATGCGAAGCAAAGTAATTTAACAAAAAATTGGGGAAGCATACAAAATTGTATATTTTTGTTTTTTAAGTTTACTTCAAAAGTTAAAAGCAAAACAGATCATTATATTTTGGCTAATAATAACGACAAGCATTTTTTGGAAGATTTTAAGAATGGCAATGAAAAAGCTATTCGCAAACTGTACACCCTATATTATCGACCATTATGTTATTTCAATCAAAAAATAATTAACTATTCACAGGAAGCAGAAGATATATCTACTGAAACATTTTTAAAATTACTACAGAAAAGAAAAGATTTTGAAAGTCTTTCTGAAATCAGATCTTTTTTATTTACCGCATCTAAAAATTCTTGTTTGGATTTCTTGAGAAAGGAAAAACGACACAATAAATCTCATCAGGAAATCTCTCTTTTGTCTCCCTTAGAAGAATTACTTGTAGATCAAGAAGTGATATCGGCTAAAGTATTGCAATCTATTTATGCCGAAATAGAAAATCTTCCCAATCAATGCCAGCAAATATTCAAATCTATTTATATAGAAGGTAAGACTACAGCCGAAATTGCTAAAGAAATGGGTATAAGTACTCAAACCGTTTTAAATCAAAAAGCAAAAGCCTTGCGTAAAATCAGATTGGCTTTGAGTCATGAAAATTTATTTTCTATGGCTATGCTTCTGAAGACGTTATCCTTGATTGCCTTGGATTCAAAACAATAATCATCAAAAACAATAATAAGCAGCATGTTTATATACCACTATGGGAAAGAATTTTATTTCCTTGTTGTGATGTAAATAGTTGTCATTGTGTGTTATATAAAACCAAAAATCACTGAACTTAAGTAGCGATTTTTGGTTTTTTTTCGTTGGATTTTTAGGCTTGAATAATTTTTTTTCAAAAAACATGTTTTTTGGATGGTTAAAAATACTTTGAGTTCGTGTTACTCTATATATATTAATCCAACGCTACGTTTATGTCAAATATTCAACCTCAAATAGATGAGTTAATTATCAAATTTCTTAACGGAACTCTTGATGACAATGAGCGTGGTACTCTGGATAATTGGATTACAGCTTCAGATGCTAATGCCAAAATATTTGAAAATCTGACAAATGAAAAATGGGTTACTGGGGAGCTGGGGAAAATGTATTCAATTGGGGAAAATGCGGGGTGGAATACTATCGTAACGGCATTAAATTCTGAAGTTGAAATCAAATCTAATAAGCATTTTTGGTATAAATGGGTTGCTGCTGCCATTATTGTTGTGGCATTAGGTTCTGGATATTGGAGCTATATAATGAATAATTCTGATTTCAATCAAACACCGCTAAAAGAGTTCGCTATAGATATACAAGCTCCTGCTACTAATAAAGCAATTTTGACACTTGCTGATGGAACAAAAATTGTTTTGGAAGAAGCTTCAAATGGAAAATTAGTTGCAGAAGGAGATGTTCAGGTAACAAAAACAGAAGGAGGTAAAATAATCTATGAAGACTCAAAAAACAATGGTAGTAGCGTTGTTAACGAAAACACTTTGTTTGTGCCAAGGGGGAGTAAGCCCGTACAATTGGTGCTGTCTGATGGAACGGAAGTCTGGTTGAATACGGGGTCTTCATTGACTTATCCTTCAAGGTTTGTAGGTATCGATAGAAAGGTAAAGATGACAGGAGAAGTTTTCTTTGATGTGGCAAAAAATCCTGCCATGCCATTTAAGGTAATGGCAAACGGAATTGAAACGCAGGCATTAGGAACGCAATTCAATATTAATGCTTATTCAGATGAGCCTATGGCCAAAATAACTTTGATCGAAGGAAGTATTAAGGTGGAACGCAAGAAAAGTAATACTGAAAAAGACCACTTAATTGTTAAACCAGGTCAGCAGGTGCTGGGAGCTAATCATTTGAAATTAATAGAAAACGCAAATCTCGAGGAAGTTATGGCTTGGAAAAACGGACAATTTCATTTTGAAGGAGCCAATATTAGAACAATTATGGGGCAAATCTCTAAATTTTATAATGTGGATGTAGAGTATAGAGACGATATTAAGTATTCTTTTGTAATGAAATCGTCCAGATCGGTGCCCGTTTCAGAACTGCTTAAAGTGATGGAATTAACAGATTTAGTACGTTTTAAAATTGAAGGAAATAAAATTATAGTTCTTGCGAATAAAAAGTAATAAAGATAAAAAAATGCCTTTTTGAGTTTCTTTTCGTGAACAATAAACCTTGATTTCTAGCAAAATCAAGGTGGTCAAGTAAAATCAAATTCCAGACTTAGTCTAGGAGATGAGTACAAAAAAATAAAATTGAGTTAAAGATGAAAATTACTTATGTCTTACTGTTTATATTCTCTATGCTTTTTTGCAGTGAAGGAATGGCGCAAAAGGTTAGCCTGAAGTTTAAAAACGTCGAGATATTAACCGTTTTTAAAGAAATAGAAAAGCAAACCAAATTTAGTTTTGTGTATAGCGAGGAGCACCTAGCGCGAACAAAAAAGATTGATCTTTCGCTGCACAATGAAAATTTGGAACTTGCACTACAGCTTATTTTTAAGGATCAGCCTCTAACTTATACAATTGTTGGGAAGCATATTGTATTGAAAGAAAAGTTAATTATTCCTCTCAAAAATGGAACTTTCATTGTACCTGCTACAAAGTATATATATGGTACCGTCACCAATGAAGTAGGGGGGGCTTTGCCTGGTACAAATATCCTTGAAAAGGGAACTAGAAATGGGGTGCAATCTGATTTGGACGGGAATTTTTCTATCGAGCTTGCAAATAATAAAGCTGTCATGCAGTTGAGCTACATAGGTTATGCAGCTATTGAGGTTACTGTTGGAGAGCTAAGTACATTCAATATTATTTTGTCTAAGGATACGCAAGCTTTAGAAGATGTAGTGGTAAACGTGTCTGGTTTTAAGGAAAAAAGAGATGATATAGCATCAACTTATTCGGTAATTGATGTTGAGGATATCTCACGATCAAAAGAGCCAACATTAATTAATAGCTTGGCAGGAAAAGCAGCGGGACTTTCAATTACGGGTACTAGCGCTGATCCTGGTGCGGGTTCTAACATTCAGATTAGGGGCGTTAGTTCTATCAACGGTAGTTCGCCTTTAATTGTGGTTGACGGTATTCCTCTTAATAATAGTAACCTTGAAGGGATAGCAAGTGGTGCTGATGCGGGAGTTTCGCAACAGTCCAGATTAAATGATATCAATCTTGATGATATTGAAACGATTCAGATATTTAAAGGGGCTTCTGCTGGGGCTTTATTCGGGTCTCAAGCTTTAGGTGGAGTAGTAGTAATTACTACAAAACGAGGAAAAGCAGGGAAGTTGAAGGCGTCAGTAACCTCCACTGTTTCTATTGATAAAATTAACAGAAGGCATTCTTTGCAAACTAATTATGGTCAAGGTTCAGGGGGGAAGTATAGTCCTACAGCCGCTAATTCTTGGGGAGATAAAATAGCAGACAGAGTAGGAGGAGATGATACGGTGAATACTTCAGGTAGATATTTTAAAGCAGCAGATGGTACTTTGTATTATCCAATAATTACAAAAAACTCTAAAAACGTATATCGAGATAGTAATTTTGATCAAATTTTTCAAGATGGAATTACCCAAGATATTAAATTTAATTTATCGGGTGGTAATGAAAAAGGGACCTTTTATTTTAGTGCTTCGCATTTAGATCAAGAAGGGATAATCAAACAAAGTAATTATTTAAAAAGCACCATCACCTTCGGTAATACCTACAAATTTAACGATTGGTTGGATACTTCTGCCAAAGTTTCCTATATCAATAGTTCTTCTAATAGAATTCAACAAGGGTCTAATACAGCAGGAATTTATTTGGGTTTGCTAAGGAATCCGGCTGATTTTGATATTAGCGATTATATTGGAACCTATTATGATAACCTGGGGGCCCCAACAGCTTTAAGGCACAGGAGTTATAGAAGGTATATGGGAGACACAGAAAATCCAACTTATAATAATCCATTATGGACCATTAATGAACAGATTAGTGAAACAGTAGTGGGTAGGGTTTTTGGGTCGATTGATTTTAATATTAAGGCTACTCCTTGGTTGAATTTTGTCTTAAGATCTGGACTTGATACTTATAATGACGATAGAGTGTATTTTTTTCCAATGTTCTCAGGAGACGGAGCTAATAGAGGAAGATATCAAAATGAAATTTATAAGAATACGGAATTATCGGCTGATTTAATTTCCTTGATGAATTTTAATTTAACAGAAAAACTCTCGGCAAAAGTAACCGTTGGAAGTGCCCTTAATGATCGAAAAAGAAAACAAATATATGTTGAAGCCATTGACTTTCTCTTTAATAGCCGACTTCAAAACGCATCAATTGCCTCTGTCAAAGATGAGCAAGAGCTAAATAGAAGGATTAGGAATGTCCGTCTATATGGTCAATCGAGTTTTGATTATAATGAAGTTTTGAATCTAAATTTGGGACTTACCTATGAAGATGCTTCTTCTAGTGTAAAGTCAATAATTTATCCAAGTGTTGAAGTTGGTTTTAAGTGGAGTGAGTTACTTCAATTAGATACTGATAGCCCCCTTTCATTTGCAAAGCTTCGACTGGCTTATGGAGAAGTTGGTTTAGCTCCTGAGCCACATGGTTGGGAAACGGGCTATGAAACAGCAACTTATTCAGGGTATTCAGATGGAATTTCTTTAACGGCCTTTGGTAGCGGATATAGATTGAATGATGATCAGGGAAATCCATATTTAGAATTTGAAAAAAAGAAGGAATATGAAGCAGGATTAGATTTTAGATTCTTTAGAAATAAATTGAAGCTTTCTGGAACTTATTATTTTAATAAAACAGATGATATGCTGCTACCTATTTCTTTAAATCCGTCTTCTGGATATGATACTTTGTTAGGCAATGTAGCTTCACTTCAAAATAAAGGTTTTGAATTTGAATTTGATTATAATTTCCTAAAGAAAAAGGACTTTTCGGTAGATGTATATGGTAATGTTTCAACCAATAAAGGCGAAGTAACTGATTTGGCAGGCGTAGTTTCAGTTGACTTTACTCCAGGTTCATCTACTAAATCAGCTGCGGTGGTAGGACAGCCAGTGGGTATTTTGTTAGGAAGTGCTGCGTTGCGTAAAAGTGATGGTTCACTAGACTTAGACGCAAATGGATTTCCGCAATTAGACACAACGGGAGATAAAGTTCTTGGCGATCCAAATCCAGATTGGAAAGCTGCCGCAGGAATACAAATTAATTATAAAAATTTTTCAGTAAACGCGCTGTTTGACACTAGTCAAGGAAATGATATTGCCGAACGTACAAGATATGTATTGTATGGTTTTGGAGCGCACGCTGATGTGGGTAACGAGGTAATACTTACGCAAGATTTAAAAAACTTTAAAGGAGTAACTGTCGCTAGTGGATCAACAGTACGAGGTAATATTCAAAATTTTGGAAATGGCCCTGTATTGTTAGATGAGAGTTGGTACACTACCCTTGGAGGAGGGATTGGAGGGTCTGTTATTAATGAATTTGCTGTGGCAGATGCTAGCTGGACTCGCTTAAGAGAGCTCAGTTTAAGTTATAGTTTGAGAGGAAACCTTATAAAAAAGACAGGGATGGAGTCTATTGATTTATCCATAACGGGGAGGAACCTAGCTTTATGGACTAAGATTAAAGGAATTGACCCAGATGTGAATCAATACGGAACAGGGGTAGGTAAGGGAATAGATTATTTTACGAATCCAAGTTCAAAGTCTGTAGTTTTTGGAATGAAAATAAATTTGTAAAAAAAGGAATGTAACAGATGCTGTTAAGAATTAACCAAAAGAATTAACCAAATATGAAAACAACCAATCGCCAATTATTTTGTTTTTTACTGCCGATCGCTTTCGTCGCATGTACTACTGTAAAGGAAGTTGCATTTAAAACTCCAGTTGATACAACCACAAAACGTATAGAAATACAAACAAAGCAAACCTATGAGCTAAAGGATATGGGAGTTTTTGCTAGTAATGATTTTGATGGAGCGCGTTTAAATGGTTTTGTCAAAGAAAATGACAGTACGGCAATAGTGGTAATAAACCCTGAAAATACACCAATAAATAATAGTGGGTATTATGCTTTTAACACCTGGTCCACTACTCCTAAAACTTTTTATTTTAAGTTTCAATACCCAGAAGGATACAATCATCGATACATCCCTAAGTTAAAAATAGGAAATGATTGGAGCATACTTGATTCTTCGTTTATTTTTAAAAAAGACAGTATTGTAACTATTAAATTAAACTTAAGTAAAGAGCCTGTTGTTGTTGCAGCACAAGTTATAGAATCATCATCAGATGTTAAAAAGTGGTACACAGATGTTGTTAAAGGAAAGGAATATTTTGTCAAATTAAAAAGTGTAGGAAAATCTACCAAAGGGAGAGATTTGCCAGTATTGGATATTTATAAAGGAGATAAAAAGAACAAGGATATCATAATACTATTAACAAGACAACATCCGCCAGAAGTAACGGGATATTATGCATTCCAAAGTTTCTTGAAGACAATATTAAATGATTCAGGGTTGTCTAAGGAATTTTTAGATCATTATAGAATTTTAGCTTTTCCTATTTTAAATCCAGACGGAGTAGATATGGGGCACTGGCGCCATAATGCAGGAGGAGTCGATTTAAATAGAGATTGGTCATCATACAAGCAGCCTGAGATAAAAAAAGTAGTTTCATTTATAGATAAAACTAGTAAAAAAGACTCTGGCAAAATAATACTAGGACTGGATTTCCATTCTACTTGGCATGACGTTTTTTATACGAACAAAACCAGGAAAGAAACGACACTTCCAAATTTTGTTTCAGATTGGTTTGCTGCACTTGAAAAAAATATACCTAACTATAAAGTGAATGAAGAAGCTGGCAACAGTACAAAACCTGTCTCTAAAGGCTGGTTTCTGTATGGTCATGATGCAGTTGGAATTACCTATGAAATTGGAGATGCAACTCCTAAAAAATCGATTGAACTTTTTGGCAGTGTGTCTGCCGAACAAATGATGAGTATTATACTAACCAAATAAATATTAACTAAAACCAATTTAACATGATTAAAAAATTAATTTTATGTACGATAACCATTTTGATGTCAAGTGGTTACCTGTTTGCGCAGCGTACAGTGAAGGGATCCGTAAGTGACAAATCAGGACCTTTGCCCGGAGCAACTGTGATAATAAAAGGAGGGACAATTGGGACTACAACTGATTTTGACGGGAAATTTTCGCTCAGTGTTCCTAATAATAATGCAGTGTTGCAAGTGAGTTATATAGGTTACAAAGCAGTTGATGTAGCTGTTGGAGAAAAAACTACATTCAATGTCATGTTAGCTGGTGATGCACAAGCTTTAGATGAGGTGGTGGTAAACGTATCCGGTTTTAAGGAAAAAAGAGACAACATGGCGTCAACTTATTCGGTAATTGGTGTTGAGAGTGTGTCTAAAGCCAAAGAGCCAACGTTAATTAATAGTTTGGCAGGAAAAGCTGCAGGACTTTCAATTACGGGTACTAGTGCTGATCCTGGAGCAGGTTCTAACATTCAAATAAGGGGAGTCAGTTCTATCAACGGTAGTTCACCATTAATCGTTGTTGATGGTATTCCGCTTAATAATAGTAATCTTGAAGGGATAGCAAGTGGTTCTTCTGGAGGAGTTTCACAACAGTCAAGATTAAATGATATCAATCCAGATGATATTGAGAGTATTCAAGTATTTAAAGGGGCTTCTGCGGGGTCTTTGTATGGGTCTCAAGCTTTAGGTGGAGTAATAGTAATTACTACAAAAAGAGGAAAAGCGGGTAAATTAAAAGCTTCATTAAGCTCTACTATTTCTATCGATAAAATTAATAGAAGACATGCTTTACAAACTAGTTACGGCCAGGGTTCGAAAGGTATCTATAGCCCTACAAGTGCTAATTCTTGGGGAGATAAAATTGCTGATAGAGTTGGAGGAGCTGATATTGTAAATACTTCGGGAAGATATTTTGAGGCAGCAGATGGTTCTCTATATTATCCACTAGTTACTAAAAACTCCAAAGATGTATTTCGCGATAGTAATTTTGATCAAATTTTTCAAGATGGATTGGCGCAAGACGTTAAATTAAATTTATCGGGAGGAAATGAGAGAGGAACTTTTTATTTTAGTGCCTCTCATTTAGATCAAGAAGGGATAATCAGACAAAGTAATTATTTTAAAAACACCATAACCTTTGGTAATACCTACAAATTTAACGATTGGTTAAATACTTCAGCTAAAGTATCCTATATCAATAGTTCGTCTAATAGAATACAACAAGGATCTAATACAGCGGGAGTATATTTAGGTTTGTTAAGGAACCCAGCTGATTTTGATATTAGTGATTACATTGGTACGTATTATGATAACGTAGGAACCCCAACTCCTTCAAGACATAGAAGTTATAGAAGGTATTTGGGAGATACTGAAAACCCAACGTATAATAATCCACTATGGACTATTAATGAGCAAACTAGTGAAACAGTAGTGGATAGAGTTTTTGGGTCGATTGATTTTAATGTAAAAGCTACACCTTGGTTAAATTTTGTATTAAGATCTGGACTTGATACGTATAATGATGATAGAACGTATTTTTTTCCAATGTTCTCGGGAGACAGTGCTAATAAAGGAAGGTATCAGAATGAAATCTATAAGAACACTGAAATTTCAGCTGACTTAATTTCGTTGATGAGTTTTGATTTGACAGATAAACTTTCGGCCAAAGTAACAGTAGGAAGTGCTATTAATGATAGAAAAAGAAAACAAATATATGTAGAAGCTATTGACTTTCTATTTAATAGTAGACTTCAAAATCCATCAATTGCCTCGATTAAAGATGAGCAAGAGCAAAATAGAAGAATTAGAAATGTACGTTTATACGGTCAATCTAGTTTTGATTACAATGATGTGTTGAATTTAAATTTGGGACTTACTTATGAAGATGCTTCTTCCAGTGTAAAGTCAATAGTTTACCCTAGTGTTGAAGTTGGCTTGAAATTTAGTGAATTACTTCAATTAGACAATGATAGTCCGCTTTCATTTGCAAAGCTTAGATTGGCTTATGGTGAAGTAGGTTTAGCTCCTGATCCTCACGGATGGGAAACGGGTTATGAAACTGCAACATATACAGGATATTCAGATCCTATTTCTTTAACAGCCTTTGGAGGAGGTTATAGATTGAATGATGATCAGGGAAATCCATATTTAGAATTTGAAAAAAAGAAGGAATATGAAGCTGGATTAGACTTTAGACTCTTTAAAAACAAATTGAAGCTTTCTGGAACTTATTATTTTAATAAGACAGACGATATGCTACTACCTATTTCGTTAAATCCCTCTTCCGGATTTGATAGTTTGTTAGGGAATGTGGCTTCGCTTCAAAACAAAGGTTTTGAATTTGAATTTGACTATAATTTTCTAAAGAGAAAGGCTTTTTCATTAAATCTATATGGTAATATTTCAACTAATAGAAGTGAAGTAACAGATTTGGCTGGGGTAGCCTCAGTTGATTTTAGCGCAGGATCATCTATTCAGTCAGCCGCAGTTGTAGGACAGCCAGTGGGCGTTTTAATAGGAAGTGCTGCATTGCGTAAAAGTGATGGTTCGTATGATTTAGATGCAAATGGTTTTCCTCAATTAGACACTTCAGGAAATAAAGTTCTTGGAGATCCAAATCCTGATTGGAGAGGTGCTGCAGGAATAAGAGCTAATTACAAAAACTTTTCATTAAACGTATTGTTTGAGACGAGTCAAGGGAATGATCTTGCTGATCGTACAAGATTTGTGCTGTATGGCTTTGGAACGCACGCTGATGTAGGAAATGAAGTAACGCTTACACAAGATTTAAAAAATTATAAAGGAGCAACGATAGCTAGTGGATCAACAGTACGAGGGAATATTCAAAACTTTGGAAATGGACCAGTATTATTAGATGAAAATTGGTACACTACTCTTGGAGGTGGTATCGGTGGATCTGTGATTAATGAATTTGCTGTAGTAGATGCTAGTTGGACTCGTTTAAGAGAAGTTAGTTTAAGTTATAGTCTAAAAGGGAGTCTAATAAAAAAGACAGGTTTGGAGTCTATTGACTTATCAGTAACTGGAAGAAACTTAGGTTTATGGACTAACGTTAAGGGAATTGACCCAGATGTTAATCAGTTTGGAACAGGAGTAGCTAAGGGAATAGAATATTTCACAAATCCAAGTTCAAGATCAATTGTAGTTGGAATGAATATTAACTTTTAATAAAAATCACGATGAAAAAATATATAAAACAAATTATATGCTCGACGTTGCTACTCTCTTTATTGGGATGCGATCAGTATTTAGATATTAATGAGGATCCAAATGTATCTACAGACGTTCCTGCAGAGTTATTATTAAAAGGGATGGAGCTGGCAGATGTTCAAATTCAATCTGGGCATTTAATGCGTATATCTCAATTTTGGACCGGACAAATGAAAGGTACAGTAAATTTATACGGACGAATTAATGACTACATAATATCACCTGAAGACTCAAATGATGCTTGGGCATTTATGTATCATGGCATTATGACTCAAAATGATGTTATTCAAAAAAACTCGCAAGATGAGTTGGTAAAGGGTATTGCTAACGTTATTGAGGCACACGGAATAGGAAGTATGGCTTCAATGTTTGGAGATGTTCCATATTCAAAAGTGGGTGTTGAAACCAAAGCCGCATTTGATGGGCAATTAGAAGTGTATAAAGCAGCTCAAGATTTACTATCTACCGCAATCACTCAATTAAGTAGCGTTTCGACTACCAGAAGATTTACAAATGATATTTTATTGGGTGGAAACCCAATTGCTTGGATACAAGTTGCCAATAGTTTAAAAGCACGGTACTACATGATGACAAGACAATATCCTGAAGCGTATCAAAGTGCACTTTTAGGGGTTAAGTCAAAAGCCAATTCGCTTCGATTTGCCGCTGGATTTGCTGGCTATGGAACTACTAGAGAAAATAGCAATTTGTATAACCTGATTTTAACAGGAAGTCGCTCAGGAGATTTGACATCAACAGGGTCATTTATGCAAAATTTATTAGATGTAACTAAAACATCTTCAAGAAATAATTCAAAAACGACTGAGAGTAGAAGACGTGATTATTTAATAGTTGATCAAACAGGAATTAACAGTACTAGAATAAGCGCCGTTAATGCTCTTACTCCCCTAGTAAGTTATGAAGAAAATTTATTGATTTTAGCTGAAGCAGGGTATAGAACAGTTGGCTTTAATGAAGGGTTAATACGTTTAAATGCTTTAAGAGCTTATTTAGCGACGGGAACTGCATTTGCAGGAAATCCAATTCTTGCCTTAAAATATGATGCTTATGTATCAACAGATTTCGACGCTGGAGGAATTGAAAATAAGGATAATGTAACGGCTAATAAAGCATTGTTAAGAGAAATTGTAGAAGAAAAATATGTGTCTTGTTTTGGGACGTTAGTTCCTTTTGATGATTCTAGAAGAATTCGTTCGACAGATAATGATATCGCTTTGCCTATTCCTATTAATTCAGGGACTGCATATCCAGAGCGATTTTTAATAGCTCAAGATGAAATAAATGGAAATGAATTTGCTCCATCACCTATTCCAGGTCTTTTTGTAAAAACTCCTGTGAACCAATAAATTTAAATGTTTTATAAAAAAGGAGGTTGCTTAAAGGTTAACTTGAGCAGCCTCTTTTTTAATTAATATTTATTCTTTTTAGCAGAAAATTTTTAACATAAAGCCATTAATATGGGAATAAAAAAAATAATTGTTTTACTCATTTTCGGGGTTAATTATTTCTCATTTGGGCAAAATATAGTACCTCTTTATAAAATAGATGGACTTGTGGTAGATGCTTCTTTTGCTGGAGGTAGATTAAATAAATTTGAAAAGCAAAAGGATGACCTTTATAATGCTTATATATTTCCAGAGAATGAACCGGTAAATGAAAGTCCGTGGTATGCATTTAGTATCAGTTCAAAACAAGAAAAAACAATACAAGTAACACTTAATTATGGCGCTTATAAGCACCGCTATATTCCTAAAATAAGCACTGATAAGGTAAAATGGACCCTTATAGATGTGTCCGAAATAGCTGTCGATCCCATTTCTGGTATTGTCACATTACAACTGAAAGTTTCACCTCAAAAAATTTATGTTTCTGCTCAAGAAATAGAATCTAGTGAAGATACGTATTTGTGGATGGATAAGCTTTTGGAGAGGAATTCGCAATTAAAAAAAGTAATTGCGGGAAAAACAGGGTTAAACAAAGACAACTATTGTTTAGAGTTTGAAAATAAAAACATTAAAAATTCCATTGTCCTTATTGCAAGGCAGCATCCTCCAGAAATAACTGGAGGAACCATTGGCTTTAGGGCCTTTTTTGAAGCATTACTTTCAGATTCTGATATCGCTAAAGCATTTAGAGACCGGTTTAATATATATGCATTTCCCTTGTTTAATCCAGATGGCGCAGATATGGGGAATTGGAGACACAATGCTAACGGAGTAGATTTAAATAGAGACTGGGTAGACTTTAAGCAACCAGAAACGAAAATGGCCAAAATGTTTTTTGAAAATAAAATAAGGCAAGGGCATGAAATAAAATTTGCTATTGATTTTCACGCTTCCTATTCTGGACCATACTTGTTAGTCTTAGATTTTATAAATGAAATGAAGACACAGAAAATTATACCTACTTGGCTAGCAAACATAGAGAGCAATTCAGCGTTTAGAATAGAATCCAGAAGACGAAGTCAAGAATTACCGTATTGCTATAATTATTTTTTTAATCAGCTGGGAAGTGAAGCCGTTACTTATGAAGAAGGCGACGAAATAGATAGGGGTGTAATTAGAAAAAGGGCTCAAGTTTATGCCACTGAACTAATGAGAACCTTAATTGAAAAATTCGATAAAAATAAATAACAATTTTTTATATAAAAAATAGTGCTTATGGTTCCTTGTGTTCTATGTGGCAGCTAGTAAGCCATGAAAAAGGAGACGGCAGAATTCCTGATTCTAAATAAATGATTTCTAAAATAAAATTATTACAATGAAAAAAATTGCATTACACTGGAAAATATTACTTGGAATGATTTTGGGAGTAGGTGTTGGAGTACTAATGACACAATTTAGCGGCGGTAAAGAATTAGTTCAAGATTGGATAAAACCATTTGGCAGTATTTTTATTAATTCATTAAAACTTATCGCAGTGCCTTTAATCTTAGGTTCGCTAATAAAAGGAGTTTCGGACTTGAAGGATATTTCAAAACTCTCTAAAATGGGCGGTAGGACAATTGGGATTTATCTAATTACTACTCTTATTGCTGTTTCCATAGGATTATTATTAGTTAATATAATTAAACCTGGTGAGGCTATTTCAGCCGAAACTCGTCAAGATTTAGTTCAAAATTATAGTAGTGATGCCGCTAAATATTCTGATGCTGCATTAAAACAAAAAGAGAATGGTCCACTACAAGCGTTGATTGATATTGTTCCCGAGAATATATTTGGGGCAGCTACGGAAAACAAAAACATGCTTCAGGTCATATTCTTCTCTATTTTTTTTGGTATTGGTCTTATTTTAATTCCGGAAAAAAAATCAAAACCTGTCAAAAAATTCTTTGATGGTTTTAATGAAGTTATTTTAAAAATGATAGATCTGATAATGCTTGCGGCTCCTTTTGGTGTTTTTGCGCTGTTATCAGCTTTGGTTGTTGAATCTCCAAGTGTAGGTTTGTTTAAAGCCTTAATATGGTATGCTTTTACCGTTATTCTTGGATTGTTTCTTATGATGGTGTTTTATAATTTATTGACCTTGTTAGTGGCAAAAGTAAATCCTTCAACTTTTTTAAAAGGAATTTCCCCTGCACAATTATTAGCCTTTTCTACTAGCAGTAGTGCTGCCACTTTACCTGTAACGATGGAACGGGTAACAGATCATCTAGGAGTAGATGAAGAAGTAAGTAGTTTCGTTTTGCCAATAGGTGCGACAATTAATATGGATGGAACTAGTTTATATCAAGCAGTAGCCGCCGTGTTTATTGCTCAAGCTTTTGGTATGGATTTGTCGCTCGGTGTTCAACTAGGTATTATTGCTACAGCGACATTGGCGAGTATTGGGTCTGCTGCTGTGCCTGGAGCAGGTATGGTAATGCTAGTAATTGTTCTGGCGCAAGCTGGTATTCCGGAAGCGGGCTTAGCGTTAATTTTTGCCATAGACAGGCCCTTGGATATGTGTAGAACGGCTGTTAATGTCACAGGAGACGCTACTGTAGCGGTTATTGTGGCAAAATCTTTAGGGATGTTGCATGATCCTAAAGTGGAAGATAGGAGTTAAAATTACATAGCATCAATATGGCTGAGGTTTTTTTTAAAAATCGTCTAGTGCAGTTGCTAAAGCAAAAATAAGCATTAAACAAGATAATGACAAATTAGTATTAATAATATTATAATTGAGTTTATGAGCAAGGAAAAGTTAAAAAGGGAAGCATTAGATTACCATGAAAAACCGCAACCTGGTAAGATAAAAATTGTACCTACAAAGGCTTATGCTACGCAACGAGATTTAGGATTAGCTTATTCTCCGGGAGTAGCTGAACCTTGTTTAGAAATTGCCAGAGATGTAAATAATGTTTATAAATATACTGCTAAAGGGAATTTAGTGGCAGTTATTACTAATGGTACCGCTGTTTTAGGATTGGGAGATATAGGTCCAGAAGCTTCTAAACCAGTGATGGAAGGGAAGTCTTTATTGTTTAAAATTTTTGCAGATATTGATAGTATCGATATTGAATTAGACACTAAAGATGTTGAAAAATTCATAGAAACAGTAAAAATTATGGCTCCAACTTTTGGAGGGATTAATCTTGAAGATATCAAAGCGCCAGAGGCTTTTGAAATTGAGAGAAGATTAAAAGAAGAATTAGATATTCCGGTGATGCATGATGATCAACATGGAACAGCAATTATATCTGCTGCTGCGTTATTGAATGCATTGGAAATTACCAATAAAAAAATAGAAGAGGTACGCATTGTAGTTAGTGGTGCAGGAGCAGCTGCCGTTTCTTGCACTAAACTGTATAAAGCTTTTGGTGCTCGTGCTGAAAATATTGTAATGATAGATAGTAAAGGCGTAATTAGAAGTGATAGAGATAATCTATCTGTTGAAAAATTAGAATTTGCTTCAGATAGAAAGATAGATACATTAGAAGAAGCGATAGTCGAAGCGGATGTTTTTATAGGATTATCAGTTGCTGATGTGGTTAATCCTGCGATGTTGCTGTCTATGGCAAAAGATCCAATTGTTTTTGCAATGGCAAATCCAGATCCTGAGATTGGTTATGAGTTGGCGGTGCAAACAAGAAAAGATATCATTATGGCTACTGGTCGTTCTGATCATCCTAACCAAGTAAATAATGTACTAGGATTTCCTTATATCTTCAGAGGGGCTTTGGATGTTAGGGCAACCAAAATTAACGAAGAAATGAAAATGGCTGCTGTTAAAGCTATAGCTGAATTAGCAAAAGAATCGGTACCAGAGCAGGTAAATATTACGTATGGTGAAACTCGTTTAGCTTTTGGTCGTGATTATATTATTCCTAAGCCATTTGACCCAAGATTAATTTATTCTATTCCTCCTGCAATTGCTAAAGCTGCGATGGATAGTGGAGTTGCTCGAATTGCAATCGAAGATTGGGATAATTACAAAGAAGAATTATTGCAGCGTTCAGGAAATGACAATAAAGTAGTTCGTATGTTTCATAGTAGGGCAAAAATAAACCCTAAAAAAATTGTATTTGCTGAAGCAGGTCATTTGGATGTTTTAAAAGCAGCTCAAATTGTTTATGAAGAAGGGATTGCAGTCCCTATATTATTAGGTAATAAAGAAACAATAGTAGAACTTAAAAAAGAGTTGGGCTTTAATGCGAATCTTGTTATTATTGATTCTAAAGATGAGGATTCTAAAGAAAAAAGAAGACAATATGCTGAGAAGTACTGGACTAAAAGGAAAAGAAAAGGAGCCACTTTATACAGTTCAGAATCAAAAATGAGAGAACGCAACTATTTTGGAGCCATGATGGTTCTAGAAGGTGATGCTGACGGTATGATTTCAGGATATTCCAGAGCATATCCAACAGTAGTTAAGCCAATTTTTGAAGTGATAGGAAGAGCTTCGAATGTAAAAAAAGTAGCTACGTTTAATATTTTAACAACAGAAAGAGGTCCGATGTTTTTGGCAGATACCGCTATTAGTATTGAACCATCAGCAGAAGAATTAGCAGATATTGCACAAATGACTGCTAATGTTATGACTACTTTTGGTTTTGATCCCGTCATTGCGATGCTTTCTTATTCTAATTTTGGTTCATCAGCACATCCTAATGCAATTAAAGTTAGAAAAGCAGTAAGTATTTTACATGCTCAAAATCCAGAATTGCTAGTTGATGGAGATATTCAGACCGATTTTGCTTTAAATACAGAATTATTACAAAGTACTTTTCCATTTTCAAAATTGGTTGGTAAAAAAGTAAATACTCTTGTTTTTCCAAATTTAGAGTCTGCAAACATTACTTATAAACTGATGAAAGAATTGAATAAATCTGAATCAATAGGACCTATAATGATGGGATTAAGTAAGTCGGTTCATGTACTTCAATTGGGGGCCAGCGTGAATGAAATAGTAAATATGACAGCTGTTGCTGTTATAGATGCTCAGGAGCGTGAAAAAAGAAAAAATGCTAAGATAAAACCTTAGTTACTAAGTGTATTCTAAAATTGTTTGGTTTGTTTTTTTTCAATTTCTCACGTTTAAATAAGTGGGATTTTAAAACCCCGTCTTATCGGGGTTTTTTCTTTATCCAATACAAATACTATAGATAAGATTAATGCTTCTTGAGATTAGCTAAATGACTTGAAAAGGTGAAATCAAGCTAAGTCAAGTCATTAAAAAGGATCCTGATGACGATAACAGACTATCATTAAACAATCCTAAATTTCTTTAAAAACAGAGATACTAATGCTTCTACAAGATCCTTCATTGCGAAAATAAAAGCATTTATATGTTTAGGAACATTGATATCTTCTATTAAGACCAATTAATATTTAGGGCTAATTTTTGAAGCTCCGCAGTGTTTTTCATTTGATTCCAACAAATGATTCTGAATAGTTATTATAAAAAAATTAATTATGCTTATAAAAATTGTAGGTTATTTAAATAGAAATAGTAGAACTGATTAACTTACTTTTTAATTAACTACTGTTTTAAGTTCAATGTTATTAATTTTGAACTTATCCCTCAAAATCATCATATCCTCACTGACTTTTTTATCAAGGGCTTTAGCATAGTGTGGAGTTGTTCTTAAATTTTTATGACCAAGCATTTTGCTTGCACTTTCTATAGGAACTCCGTTAGTTAGTTAGTTAGTTAGTGTTACCGTAGTTGCAAAAGTGTGACGGGCAATGTGAAAGGTGAGTTCTTTTTCAATTTTACAAACTTCCGCAATCTCTTTTAAATAGGCGTTCATCTTTTGATTAGATAAGATTGGAAGTAATCTATTTTGATTATTGCTTTCCGGATGATCCTCGTATTTATCGATAATCATCTGGGTAATTGGAAGAATTGGAATCTTCGAAGCGGTTTTTGTTTTCTGGCGGTGGGTGAATATCCACTTCTCTCCATCAATACCGAGGCTTGTGTGGGACTTTGTTAGGTTTTTGACGTCAATGTATGCCATACCGGTAAAAAAGCTAAAAAGGAAGATATCGCGTACTAGTGATAATCTTTCAGTTTTGAAATTTTTGTTGATGATATTCTCAATCTCTTCCTCTGATAAATACACGCGTTCCACTTCTATGACTTTAGCTTTGTAGTTGCTGAAAGGGTTTCTGTCAATCCAATTATTGGCCAAACATATCTTGATGATTTTACTGAAATTCTTGTTGTGATGGATAGTTCAAAACATGTTTTACTTTCAGGAGTAAGAGCTGAAATAATGGCAAAAAATAATGGTGTTGAAATGGTTGACGAATCTTATTTTTATACTGAAAAAAGATTAAATCAATTACGAAAAATTCAAGGTACGAGCGAAATACGTCTTGATCATAGTGAATTGATTGATGATCATAAATTCGGGACTGTTGGTGCCGTTGCGATTGATAAAAACGGAAATATCGCAGCAGGAACTTCAACTGGAGGAATGACTAATAAAAAGTACGGGCGAATAGGAGATTCACCTATTATTGGTGCTGGAACGTATGCTAATAATTTAACCTGCGGAATTTCAGCTACTGGAATGGAGAATATTTTATGAAAACTGTGGCGGCTCACGAAGTCTCTAATTTGATACAGTATAAAGGATTAAGTCCAAAAGAAGCTTTGCATGAAGTAATTTTTAATCAAATTGGAAAACTTGGAGGCCAAGGAGGAATGATTTTGTTAGACAAAAACGGAAATGTCTCTTGGGATTTTAACTTAGATGGTATGTTTAGAGGTTTCAAAAAATCAAGCGGGGAAAATGTTGTTGAAATGTTTGAACAAAAGGAATAGCTAGTAAAATAGGTGTTTATAGTATTACAGAAAAATTATAAGAAACGAGGAGATCAGCATACAGGTTTGGATAAATTATGTGGAATTTTTAAGATCCAAAGTAGTGATCGACACACGGCAATTGGCGATGCATATATAACAGCATTGATTTTTTTACGACTTAAAAACAAAGGGAAGTAGTATTGTAATTTTGTAATTTATCGATGTATGTCATTGATAATCAGATTATTTTATTATTATTTGGAAAATTTATTTTAAATTTGAAGAACCATATTTCACTTTTTAGTTAATGATTGAAAGTGTGCATATTCGGAGTTGGTTTTTTGATAACAATTTAAAATAGAAGCTATGAAAAAAGTAAATGTTATTTGGATAGTATTGATGGCTTGCGCAATGATGATTACACCTATTTTCGGGCAATCTCGTGCGAAGAAGAATAAAATTATTGCCGATAGCAAGATGGCGAAAGTGGAGTTTATTAAAACGGATCCTCTTATGAAGGGGCTTTTTGATAAAGCCTATGGCTATGTTATCTTTCCAAATGTGGGTAAAGCAGGATTTGGTATAGGAGGTGCGTCTGGTAATGGAGCGGTCTATGAGCGCAATACCTTGATGGGAATTGCAAAGTTGTCGCAACTGAGTATAGGGTTTCAAGCAGGGGCCCAAGCGTATCGCGAAGTCATATTTTTTGAGACAGAAGCGGATATGGAACGATTTAAAAGTAGTCAGTTGGAGTTTGCTGCTCAAGTTTCGGCAGTAGCTGTAACAGAAGGAGCTTCAGCAAATGTGAAGTATGCCGAAGGTGTAATGGTATTTACCATGCAAAAAGGAGGACTCATGTATGAGGCATCAGTAGGTGGACAGCAATTTAAGTTTAGTAAACTGTAGCGTCGTGATAGTTTTTGGGTAGTACGCATTTGCAATTAGTGAATATCTGATTGGAATTGCTAAGTACTTAACGAGTTAAAAGAAAAAAAGGAGCTAGTGGCTCCTTTTTTTATAATAGGATTACGTTGTGAAATAAAAACTTCAATCCCGATGCATCTGGATTATTTGGGTCTTAAAAGGTGCTTCCATTCTCTGCATTTTGGAAGATCTAGAGAAATGTGGATAATGTGATCTTTCTAAAAAAAAAATAGTTACGCTATATGCGGAAAGCCGTAACGGATTGGTGTTTATAAGCATTACCATTGCAGAAAAAAGTATAGCATTATGAGGGTGAATTTTAGGAAGTATAAATTTAAAGGAAGGTTGTTCTCAAAAAGTATTGATTTAGCTGAAGTTAAAATGTTTACGAACAGATTTGAAATTAAGATTTCACCATTCGTTGAATATTCAGGTATTTACCATATCGAATCAATTGTCGAAAAAACCAAACTCCAAACTGTGTATAAAGTTGTGAAGAAAGATTTAAGCGATGAAACTGATTTAGATTTTAGTGTACTAAACCCAAGTGATAATTTTTACATAACCTTAAAAGAAGACAGAAGAGAAATTAGTATTGTTAAAGATAAATTGGAAGGAATTGTATTAAAGACGCCTATTATAAAGCGACATTAAGCTAGCTGTTTGGAAAGTAACCCAATATGTAATTTCAATGGGTTCTCTGGAAAATTATAATCCAGATTTAATAATTGATACTTTAGAATTGAAAATACGGGGTGTAGAAATGTTTGAAGGTATAATTAGTGTAGTCATGGGTGTCTGAGTACAAAGAAAAAAAAGGAGCTAATGGCTCTTTTTTTGTGTCTTATAGTAATATTATAAAACAAAAAACCCGAATATTTCTATTCGGGTTTTAAAGTGGTGCCTCCAGGGATCGAACCAGGGACACATGGATTTTCAGTCCATTGCTCTACCATCTGAGCTAAGGCACCATTGTTGCTTTTCGTAAGCTGTAATGCT
Organism: Flavobacterium gillisiae; assembly: GCF_900107635.1. GTDB lineage: Bacteria > Bacteroidota > Bacteroidia > Flavobacteriales > Flavobacteriaceae > Flavobacterium > Flavobacterium gillisiae. The sequence goes on along the minus strand of NZ_FNRD01000006.1, from coordinate 141,266 downwards.
TGTTGATTGCGGGTGCAAAGATAGAATGTTTTTTAATATATCCAATACATTTTTTTGAAAAAATCAATTCGTATCTTCGCACAATCAAAATTCAAATTATGATTTTAACAGTTGATGTGGGTAATACAAGAATTAAAGCTGCTGTTTTTGAGGAGGATATCCTTTTGCAGCATTTTGTTTTTATGAAAGAAGAGCTCGAAAAAAATATTGAAAATATTTTAAAAAAATTTAAAAATACTTCTCATTTGGTTGTTGCGTCGGTTGGAAATGTAGAAAAACAGTCTTTTTTGGAGTTTGAAAAAGAGGTAGTAGTTCATTTTATTTCTCATGATGATGTCTTTCCTTTTGTTAATGGGTATGAAACTCCAAAAACATTGGGAATTGACAGGATGGTGCTTGCTGCTGGAGCGACTTTGCAGTTTCCGAGGCAAAATAGGTTGGTCATCGATGCCGGGACATGTGTTACATTTGATTTTGTAAATGAGAATGACAAATATCTGGGCGGTGCAATCGCTCCCGGATTACAGTTACGCTATAAATCATTGCATGATTTTACGGCCAAGTTGCCTTTGTTGTCATTACAAAGTCCTGAAGGTTTAGTAGGGAAGTCAACTTCGGAATCTATTCATTCTGGAGTTGTAAATGGTTTGGCATATGAGATTGACGGTTTCATAGATGAATATAGGGCTGTTTGTCCAAATTTTATAATAATTTTAACGGGAGGTGATGCAGAATTTTTGGCTAAACGATTAAAAAATACCATATTTGCCAATTCAAATTTTCTTTTAGAAAGTTTGAACCAAACATTTCAATATAAAATCAAAAATGATTAAAAAAATTATAATAAGCGCTTGTTTGCTTTTGTCGTTAGTTTCCTTTGCTCAAGAAGGTACTTCATCGCCTTATTCTTATTACGGAATTGGAGATGTTAGGTTTAAAGGAACAGTTGAAAATCGTTCTATGGCAGGCGTAGCAGTCGAACAAGACAGTATTCATATCAACTTACAAAATCCTGCAAGTTTTGCTAATTTAAAATTTACAACATTTGCACTTGGAGGGACTTATAATACTACTACAGTGAAATCAGATTCTAAGAGCGAAAAGGCTAGAAGAACAATGTTAGATTATCTTGCTGTTGGATTGCCTTTCGGTAAAGTAGGAGTTGGGTTTGGATTAATTCCTTATTCTTCTGTTGGATATAAAATAGAATCTATTACAGATGATGCAAACACAAATAACAGGCGTTATAATGGTTCTGGAGGGTTGAATAAAGCTTTTCTTGGAGTAGGTTATAAAATAAATTCTAATTTTAGCATAGGAGCTGATGCTCAATATAATTTCGGAAAAATTGAAACGACTAGTTTAGAGTTTATAACCGGAGTTCCTGTTGGAACAAGCGAGAAGAACCGTGCTGATTTGTCAGGAGTAAATTTTGATATTGGAGCGATGTTTAAGGCTAAGCTAAATAATAAACTAAATGTGTATAGTAGTTTAAACTATACATTAGAAAATACTTTGACATCTAAAAACACAAGAAATATAGCTACTGTAGCTTATAATTCAGGATTTGATTTGTCAGCCGTGGATATTTTAGCGGAGCAATCAAGTGTTGTAGAGTTAAAATTCCCAAGTAAGATCTCTTTAAGTGCTGGTATTGGAGAATCGCAAAAATGGTTAATTGGTGGAAAAGTGGCTTATTCAAAAGCTTCAGCACAAGCTAATGAATATAATAACGCTAGCAATGTAGGTTACGGTAAATACGGGAGTGTAAGTTTAGGAGGGTATTTTATGCCGGATTATAACTCTTTTTCAAGTTATGCTAAAAGAATTGTTTATAGAGGAGGTTTGAAATATGAAAAAACAGGCCTGGTTGTTAATGGAGAATCTATAAATGATGTTGGACTTACATTAGGGCTTGGGTTGCCTATTACGGGAACTATTTCGAATGTCAATATTGGATTTGAATTAGGGAAAAAAGGTACTACATCGGCAGGCTTGGTTCAGGAGAATTATGCTAATATTAGTATTGGGTTTTCATTGAATGACAAGTGGTTCGTACAAAGGAAATTCCAATAATAAAATCATTACAATACATTTCACTTTGTCTATATTGACGTATGAATTTATTTAAAACAAATAGAATACTTAACCTAGTCACAGTTTTTGCTGTGACTCTGTTTTTTGGGTGTGAAAGTAATTTTAAAGAAGTTCAAAAAATCAATGTCACGGAATTTACGCCGAGTGGGGATGCTGATAAAGTGAATTTAAAATACACTGATTCGGGGCTTATAAAAGTGGTATTACTTAGTCCTAAAATGCTGGATTTTTCGACTGTTGATTTTCCTTTCACAGAATTTCCTAAAGGAATTGATGTTACATTATATGACGACAAAGGGAAGACTACCCGCGTGACATCAAATTATGCTATATCCTATAAAGTTACTGGTATAATTGATTTACAGGGAAAAGTAAAGATCGTTTCCGAAAAAGGACAAACGCTCGAAACCGAGCAATTGTACTATGATCAAAAAAATGAATGGTTTTTTACTGAAAAAAAGTTTAAATTTACAGATATCAAAGGATCTACTAACGGACAAGGAATAGATTTTTCCAAAGATTTCAAGATTGTCAATTCACAAAGATTAACGGGCGAATTTGAATCGGCTCAATAAACATCAAATATTAATACTATGGGTTACTTAAAATATACACCTTACATTTACCTTATTTTTGCTTTGTATTTCATTTATGAGGCTATTGTGAAATGGAGCGATCCGGAGGCTACGCCTTGGTTGAGTGTGATGATTGCTGGACTTGCAATTTTTATGTTTTTCTTTAGGAGAAAATATGCAAAGAAGATGCAGGACCGTAATGATCAATCCTAGTATATGGAAATTGGTGTTATAATATTATGTCTAATACTAAGTGCCTTTTTTTCTGGGATGGAAATTGCATTTATTTCTTCGAATAAAATATATCTAGAAATAGAGAAGAAACAAGATAATTTTCTTTCTAAAATTCTTACTAAACTTACCGAAAAGCCATCAAAATTCATAGCTGCTATGCTTATTGGAAACAATATTGCACTAGTGGTTTATGGTTTTTTTATGGGGGCTTTACTGATGCGTCAGATTGATTCGTTAGGATATCATTTTTCGGATTTATTGAATTTACTTATCCAGACAGTGCTGTCTACGCTGATTGTTTTGATAACAGCAGAGTTTTTGCCAAAAGTGTTTTTTCAAATTTACGCAAATGGTTTAATTAAGTTTTTTGCGCTGCCAGCCTATATTTTCTATGTGCTGTTCTATTTTATTTCTACTTTCTTAATCTGGGTTTCCGATTTTGTTCTAAAAAAATTCTTTAGAACTGATGGCGACCAGATACAACTTTATTTCAGTAAAGTAGAACTTGGAAATTACATTACAGAGCAAATGAGTAGTGTTGAAGATGATGATGAGGTGGATTCAGAAATACAAATGTTTCAGAATGCCTTAGAGTTCTCGGGTGTAAAGGCCAGAGATGTTATGAGTCCTAGAACAGAGCTTGTAGCCATCGATTTATTTGACACTATAGCGGAACTGAAAGAATTGTTTATTGAAACAGGCTATTCTAAGGTAGTTGTCTATGAAAATTCACTAGATGATATTGTGGGTTACGTACACTCCTTTGATTTGTTTAAGAAACCAAAAAGTATTAAAGCTGTCGTTATTCCTGTCGAATTTGTTCCTGAAACCATTTACATCAAAGATGTCATGAACTTGCTTACTAAAAAGCGGAAAAGTGTGGCCGTGGTGCTAGATGAGTATGGTGGGACTTCAGGTATAATTACTATTGAAGATATTGTGGAAGAGCTTTTTGGAGAGATTGAAGACGAGCATGATTCAGATGAAGAATTGATCGAAAAGGAATTGGGTGATGATACTTATATTTTTTCGGCTCGATTTGACGTGGAATATTTGAATCAAACCTACAAGCTTAATATACCAGAGAGTGATTCATACGGTACGTTAGGTGGTTTTATAGTTGATTTTACTAATGATATACCGTTAAAAGGGGAGGTGATTACTATAGGAACCTATCATTTTATAATAGAAGAGGCTACAAACAAGAAGATTGAATTGGTCAAATTGACCATAAAAGAGTGATTTTTTTTATAAAAGTATTTTTTTTGTAAAATAAAACGCTACTAGTATAATTATTAATTAGATAATTGTATTTTCGCAAACTGAATATAAAATTAACAACAATAAAAATGGCAGTTTTATCAAATATTAGACAACGTTCCGCTTTAATGATTGCAGTAATCGCATTTGCATTATTTGCATTTATCATTGGCGATTTATTCAACAGTGGTAGCTTTAACAGTACATCAAAAGATGTAGGAAGTATCAATGGAAGTGATATTTCATTTGAAGATTTTAGAATTAAAGTAAGTAATGTTGAAAAAAGTAATCAAGGAATCACTTCTACAGCAGCAGCAAACAGAGTTTGGGACCAAGAGGTTTCTGTAGCTTTGTTAACTTCTGAATTTGATAAATTAGGTTTGAGAGTTGGTGAAAAACATTTATTAGCAGTTTTACAAGCTGATCCTAATATTGGAAAAAATCCAATGTTCTTAAATGCAGCAGGTATGTTTGATATTGCAAAATTCAAAGAATACTTCAAGTCAAATCCTGCGCAATCAGAATTCTTGAAAGACAGAGAGAAAGATGCTGAGCTTAGTGCTAAATATCAAATTTATAATACTTTGATAAAATCAGCGGTTTATACTACTCAAAGCGAAGGAAAGTTGAAATATGAAATGGAAGCTAACAAAGTAAACTTTGCTTATGTTGCCGGTTTATATTCTACCATCAAAGACAGTGACGTAAAAGTGACTGATGCGGAGATATTGGATTACATGAAGAAAAACGAAAAGAAATTTAAAGCAGACGAATCTCGTGAAGTGGAGTATGTTTTAATCGCAGATAAAGCTTCGAAAGAAGATGAGGCTGAAGTAAAAGCAAAAATCACTGGTTTGTTATCTGGAAGTGTTGTTTACAACCAAGCAACTTCTAAAAATGATACTTTGGCAGGATTTAGAACTACTAAAAACGCAGTTGAATTTGTAAATTCAAATTCAGATGTACCTTACGATTCTACTTATGTAGCTAAGAAAGATTTACCTGCTGTTGATGCAGATCAATTATTTAACCTTGCTCCAGGAGAAATTTACGGTCCTTACGTTTTTGGAAACTACTACTGTGTTTCAAAATCTATGGGTAAAAAATTAGGAGTGAATGCAAAAGCAAGTCATATCTTAATTAGTTATGAAGGAACACAAGTTCCAAACAAAAAAGAACAAAGAACTAAAGAAGAAGCAAAAGCTAAAGCTGAAGCTATTTTAGCTCAAGTAAAAGCGAATCCAGATAGTTTTATGATGCTAGCTTTTTCTAGCTCAGATGATTCATCAGCACAACAAGGTGGAGAATTAGGATATTTCAGTCAAAATCAAATGGTGAAACCATTTAATGACTTCGTTTTCAATAGTAGTATTGGTTCAATTGGTTTAGTGGAAACTGCTTTTGGATTCCATATTATCAAAGTAACTGACAAACAAGACGGAATTCGTTTAGCTACTGTAGCGTTAAAACTAGAAGCTTCGGAAGCTACTTCAGATAAAGCGTTTACACAAGCGACTAAATTTGAAATGGATGCAACTGATAAAGATTTCAATACTGTTGCAAAAGGAATGGGGCTTACAGTAGTTCCAGGAATTACAGTTCAGGCTATGGATGAAAACTTTGGACCATTAGGAGTACAAAGATCTATTGTAAGATGGGCTTTTGAAGATGATTCTAAAATAGGTACAGTAAAAAGATTTGAAGTAGCTAACGTAGGACACGTTATTGCAAGAGTTAAAGGTATTGATAATTCTGGTTTAGTATCTATTACACAAGTTAAACCTTATGTAGAGCCAATTCTTAAAAACAAGAAAAAAGCTGAATTAATCAAAGCTAAGATGACAGGAAGTTCTATAGAAGCTATTGCTAAAGCGGCAGGTTCTACTGTACTACAAGCAACTGATGTTACTATGGAAAACCCAATGTTAACTGGTGTTGGTCAAGAGCCAAAAGTTGTTGGAAACGCATTTGCCTTGGAAGCAAACAAAATGTCTGCACCAATTGAAGGAAATACTGGAGTATATGTTGTTAAAAACGTAAGTATAGTGAAAGCACCAGCTTTAAAAGATGTTTCTCCTTATGTAGCTAAATTGAAAGCACAATCTGCTGGAGATGTAAACAGAGTTTTACCTGCTCTTAAAGACAATGCGACGATAGAAGACAATAGAAAACAATTTAATTACTAGTTGATTTAAAGTAATTATTAATTTCACAAAAAACCCGATACATTGTATCGGGTTTTTTTATGCTTGAATATTTTTTGAAGCGCTACTTATTTCTTATCGATTCTAACTTAGGATCATGTCACTATAAGGAATAATAGTATCAAAACCTTTTGAGCTAAAATAAGATGTTATGTCTGACTCAGAGAGAACCATAACAAAATCACCGCCCCAAGCGCCCAGGCTTTTTACTTCGCCGTTAAAATCAGAAAACAACGCTTCTTTAACTGTTGTCGTTTCTAAAACAATACTCATTTTAGTCTCATGTTTTTCTATTGCTTGCGCAAAAGAGTGAAGGCTGTTAGCGTGTAAAACTTCAAGTGTTATTTTATTGATTGCATCAATACTTTTGTTTAGACTGTTGGTTTTATTCGTTTGGTAGTTAGCAATGGCTGTCTTACTGCTTTGTTTCTTATTTAGATAAACGAAATAAATATGCTGGGAGAAGTCTGGTTTGAAAGTAGCTTTCTCTACGATAGGCTTTCCTTTTTCAAGATGGTAAAGAATGGGGCTGTTGTTTTGGGCGCAGGCAATATCGTAACCGCTACCTCCAAAACTGTTATTAAGTAATGTAAAAGCATCAATCTGCAGCCACTGTGCTATATTGTTTATTAAGGTAGAGGAGGTTCCTAGGCCCCATTTTTTCGGGAAACTCAGTTGAGTAGTAATGATGTATCCCGATTCGTCCGTTATGAAACTAGGATTTAATACATAAGCTTCATGAAGAATAGATAGTAAAGTAGATTTTATGGTTTCGGGTGCTTGCAGTTCTGGATTTATGATTTCTGAAAACAAAATGCGGTCTTCAAACCAGATTGTGCCGTCAGCATCAAAACTTTTCCAATGAATCTCATGATTTGTGTTCTTTTCGACAATTAAGTTCTGTCCGAATTTTGTAGGCAATGCAAATGCAGTCGCACCGTCCAAAACCAGGTATTCTCCTGTAATCAAAAGTTTTCCGTTACTGTAAAATGTTTCTTTCATTTATGGTGAATTTATTGCAGTATTTTTTTTAGCCCCGATAGCAGCGGTATCCTTTACTTGATTTCTTTAATCAAGTAAAGATTTAGCGTATAGCGGGATTAGCTTCTAATTATTACTTTCTTAAATTGTCAATATAGTCAACAACGGCACTGTGAGACACTGCATGGGCCTTAAAGTGTTTTTGAATTAGGATGCGCTCGTCATCATTTGCTTCAAACTGGTTCAATATGTTGTTTAAATGCATTTTCATATGACCGTCTTGAATACCTGTTGTGGTCAAGGAACGTAACGCAGCAAAGTTTTGTGCTAAACCGGCAACCGCGACGAACTGCATTAATTCTTTGGCAGAAGGGTTTTTAAGCATTTCCAATGATAGTTTTACCAACGGGTGTAAAGTAGTTAGTCCGCCAACAGTTCCTAGTGCTAATGGTATTTCTAACCAGAATGTGAATACGCCGTTTTCAATTTTAGCGTGGGATAAACTAGAGTACTGACCTGATTTTGCTGCATAAGCGTGTATTCCTGCTTCAACGGCACGGAAATCGTTTCCTGTAGCAAGCACAACGGCGTCGACTCCATTCATAATCCCTTTATTATGGGTTACAGCTCTAAAAGGTTCTACTTCGGCAATTTGAACTGCTTGTACGAAGCGTTCCGCAAAATCTTGTGGATTGAGTATGTGTTTTTCGGCTAATTCTTCTACAGGGCAAGAAACTTCTGCGCGTACAATACAATTGGGTACATAATTAGAGAGTATACTCATAATTACGGCGATGTCTTTTTCTATTTGTGAAAACAGTTCGTAGGTCTGCGTTTCTTCTTTTAATGTTTTGGCAAATTGCTCTAAACAAGAATTAATGAAATTAGCTCCCATACTGTCTTTGGTTTCGAAAGTAGCATGAAGTTGGTAGTAGTTGGGAAGCAGGTTTGTTTTGTCTTGTAAGACAATGTCCAGAATTCCGCCCCCTCTTTTTTGCATGTTTTTTGTAATGCTTTCTGTGTCAGAAAAGAATTTTGCTTTGTTTTGAGCAAAAAATAATTCCAGTTTTGAAACATCGCCTTTATAAAGAAAGTGTACTTGACCTATTTTCTCCGTGTTGATTACTGTTGCTTTAAAGCCACCTCTAGTAGACCAGAATTTTGCGGATTTAGAAGCTGCAGCAACAACCGAACTTTCTTCGATAGCCATCGGAATGGTGCTATATTTTCCGTTAATTAGAAAATTAGGAGCCACGCCAAGGGGAATGTAGAAATTAGTGATGGTGTTTTCTATAAATTCATCGTGTAGTTTCTGTATTTTTTCATCTGAATTCCAATAGTTTTTCAATAATGCAATGGCTTGTGAAGGAGTTGAAAAGTATTCCTTGGCAATCCAGTTTATTTTTTCTTCTTTGGATAATTTTGAAAATCCTGCAACGGGCTTATTCATTCTCAATAGATTATAGTGTAATTAGCTGCAAAGATACATTTTTAGTGGTTTTATAGGCATTAAATTATTGTCATTAAAGCGGACTCTTAAATATTGTTTTCAACATTTAACACATCAAATGTGATATAATTGTAATTTTTTCACTAAAATTGGGCTCATTTTTACATATAAATTAATAGTATGAAGTATAAGCAGTTTTCGATCTTATTTTTATTTTTGTGTTTAACGGTTGTTGGACAAAAGAAAATCTCTGTAGAACAAATTTATACGGGCGCTTTTCGAGCTCAAGGAATGGATGAACTACAATCCATGAAGACAACAAATCAATATACAGTATTGAACTTAGATCGCTCTTCTAAAACGATGCAAATCGATTTGTATGATTATGCTACCCTGAAAAAAACGGCAACTTTAATCAATACAAATGATCATGCGGATATGCCGATGATTGATAGCTATACATTTGATGCTAGTGAAAAAATGATTTTGATTGCCTCTAATTCGAATCAAATTTTCCGTCATTCTTTTACGGCAGATTACTATTTATACAATACCGCAACTAAAGAATTGACAAAGCCATTCGATTTTCAAGTGCAGGAGCCAACTTTTTCTCCTGATGGAAAAAAGATTGCCTACGCTAAAGAAAATAATCTTTATGTATATGATGTGGCTTCAAAATCGACTACTCAAATTACAACTGATGGAAAGAAAAATGCCATCATAAATGGTATTACGGACTGGGTTTATGAAGAAGAATTTGCTTTTGTAAGAGCATTCGACTGGAGTAAAGACAGTGAAAAACTGGCCTATATTCGTTTTGACGAAAGTCAGGTTCCTGAATTCTCTATGTCTATGTTTCACAAAGATTTGTATCCTACAATTGAGACATTTAAATATCCAAAAGCAGGAGAGAAAAACTCTCTAGTTTCCTTACATGTATACGATGCTAATTCTAAAGCGACCAAAGAAATCAATTTGGGTAAGTACGATGATTTTTATATTGCTCGTATGGAGTGGACGAATGATGCTAATGTATTATCAGCTCAGGTTTTAAACCGTCATCAAGATAATCTTGATTTATTATTTATTGATGGAACAACTGGAGTGACAAAAGTAGTTTTGAACGAAAAAGATAAAGCTTATGTGGATGTTACAGATAATCTTACGTTCTTAAACGATAACAGTTTTATCTGGACGAGCGAAAAAGACGGGTTTAATCATATCTATTTATACGACAAGAACGGAAAATTACGCAATCAAGTGACCAAAGGGAATTGGGAAGTGACTTCTTATTATGGATTTGACGAAAAAACAAATACTGTTTTTTATCAATCTACTGAGAATGGGTCTGTTAACAGGTCAGTATACAGAATAGCCCTTAATGGAAAAAGCAAAGTGGCTTTGTCCAAAGAGGTAGGGACGAATGATGCTACTTTTAGTCCTAATTTCCAATATTATATTAACACCTTTTCTAGTGCTGCTCAACCAACGACTTATGCTTTAAACGAAGCTAGAACAGGAAAGCAAATAAAAGTCATTGAAGATAATGGGGCATTGGCAACGAGATTAAAAGACTATAATTTACCTACAAAAGAGTTTTTTGTTTTAAAAACGGAAAAAGGAAATGAACTAAATGCGTGGATCATTAAGCCAAAAGATTTTGATGCGTCTAAGAAATATCCTGTTTTTATGTACCAATATTCAGGACCAGGGTCACAACAAGTCGCGAATCAATGGAATTCATCAAATGACTATTGGTTTATGATGCTTACGCAACAAGGATATATTGTAGCTTGTGTCGATGGGAGGGGAACTGGTTTTAAAGGTGCTGACTTCAAGAAAGTGACTCAATTAGAATTAGGGAAGTATGAAGTGGAAGATCAAATCGATGCTGCAAAAGTGATTGGGAATTATTCGTTTGTAGATAAGTCTAGAATAGGTATATTTGGCTGGTCTTACGGCGGGTTTATGTCTTCAAACTGTCTTTTTAAAGGGAACGATACTTTTAAAATGGCAATTGCAGTAGCGCCGGTAACAAACTGGAGATTTTATGATAGTATTTATACAGAACGTTACATGCAGACTCCGCAGGAAAACGCAACAGGATATGATGAAAATTCACCTATTAACCATGTAGAGAAATTGAAAGGAAAATTTCTTTTAATTCATGGTAGTGGTGATGACAATGTGCATCTACAAAACTCAATGCAAATGATGGAAGCATTGATTCAAGCAAACAAACAATTCGACTCACAGATTTACCCTGATAAAAATCACGGGATTTATGGAGGAAATACCAGAATTCAGTTATACAATAAGATGACTAATTTTATTAAAGAAAATCTTTAATTCTTAAATGAATACTACAAATCCATCTTTAGAAGAGATTCAAAACTTTAAAGGCAAGTACCCAAAACAATTGTGGTACTTGTTTTTTAGTGAAATGTGGGAACGTTTTAGTTTCTATGGAATGCGTGGAATGCTGGTTATTTTTATGGTGAATCAACTGGCCATGAATGATAGAGTTGCTAACTTGCAGTATGGCGCGACACAGGCTTTTGTGTATGCTTTTACCTTTATAGGGGGGCTTTTTGCCGATAAAATTCTAGGGTATAGAAAATCCCTTTTCTGGGGTGGTTTACTAATGATTGTTGGAAGTATGATTCTTGCCTATGATCCAAAACAGTTTTTCTTTTTTGGAATTAGCTTTACCATTATAGGAACTGGTTTTTTTAAGCCTAATATTTCTACCATGGTGGGAAAACTATATAAAGATGAGGATCATAGAAGAGATGCTGGTTTTTCATTGTTTTATGCAGGGGTGAATTTAGGAGCTTTAATTGGTGGTTATTTGTGTATTGCTGTCGCCAATGGTTCGATGTTAGCCTCAATCGTTCCAGAACATTTGAGATGGAACGTTGCCTTCGGATTTGCAGCATTTGTGATGGTGATAAGTTTGTTGACTTTTACACAAACACAAAAAAGTTTAGGTGATATAGGTCTTTCTCCTTTGGCTGACTTAGAAAAATCTAAAAGAAAAACGCTTGAAATTGTTACTTACATTGGCTCTTTAGTAATTATTCCAGTAGTTATGACGATGGTTTCTAACACAGAGTATACAGATATATTCATGTTTATTATTGGCCCTGCTTCACTACTATATTTGTTTTATGAGATGAGAAATTTCTCTATTGCAGAAAATAAAAAGTTATTTGCAGCTTTGGTATTTATTATTTTCTCCATATTCTTTTGGGCTTTTTTCGAACAAAGTGGAGGTTCTTTAAGTTTATTCGCGGCACATAATTTAGATAATACGGTGCTTGGAATTCCATTAGATGCTAACGGAGTTAATAATTCAGCAAATTCATTTTTTGTGATTGTTTTTGCAGCATTAGTAGGTTTGGTTTGGATGTGGATGCACAAAAGGAAAATTGAACCGAATACAGTAGTTAAATTTGGATTAGGATTTTTATTCTTGGCAGCTGGTTTTTATGTGTTTTATTACACAAAGTTCTTTGCTGATGCTACAGGAAAAACTTCTTTAGATTTGTTTACTTTTGGGTGGTTTATAATTACTTTTGGTGAGTTGTGCTTATCGCCAATAGGAATGTCAGTAATGACTAAATTATCACCGCACAAAACCCAGGCTGTAATGATGGGAATGTGGTTTCTAGCAAGTGCATATGGTCAATATTTTGCAGGTTTACTAGGAGCTAATATCGCCGAAGCTTCTGAAAACGCATCAAATTTAGAAAAGTTAACGGTGTATGCCGATGGATATAAAGATTTAGCAATTTATGCATTAATTGCTGGAATAGTTTTAATTGCAATTTCTCCTCTGGTGAAAAAATTAATGCAAGAAGTTAAATAAATTACAAACCAAAAAATAAATTATGTCAAACACAACTGCAGATGCTCATTTAAAATCAACATTGTTCGGTCACCCGATCGGATTATTTATCTTGTTTTTTACAGAAATGTGGGAGCGTTTTTCTTATTATGGAATGAGAGCTTTATTGGTGCTGTATATGACAGTTGAAACTGTAGGTGACGCAAGAGGACCAGGTTTAGGATGGACAAGGCAAGAAGCGCTGGCTTTATATGGCTGGTACACGATGCTAGTTTATGTTATGTCAATTCCAGGTGGAATGATAGCTGATAAATTATTAGGGCAAAAGAAGGCCGTTCTCTTAGGAGCAGTAATACTTTGTATTGGTCATGGTGTTTTGGTTTTTACAGATACTTGGGCATTTTATACCGGTTTAGGATTAGTTATTCTAGGGGTTGGTTTATTAAAACCTAATATTTCTACAATGGTAGGAGGGTTATATGCGCAAGGTGATATACGTAGAGATAAAGGATTTAGTATTTTCTATATCGGAATCAATACAGGATCTCTCTTAGCCACTATGGTTATTGGTTTTGTAGTAGCACAATACGGATGGCATGCTGGTTTCGGATTAGCCGGAATTGCTATGGTATTAGGACTTGTTGTTTATTTATGGGGTCAAAAATACTTGACACATGTAGGGAATTTAGAAATTCAAGAAAAAAATACTGTTGATGAAAGTTCTTATGGAGCACTTTTTCAGAATTTATTGACTTCTAAAAAACAATTGACATTCACCATTATTTTAGCTGTAGTTTCTCTTTTTGGATGGTATAGTTTAGGATGGGGATTTGGATTGTTATTTATCTTTTTGACAGTGATTGCTGCTTTAATGATGATGATTTACAAAGAATTAGATTCACAACAAGATAAAGACCGTTTCTTAGTTTTATTACTATCTTTTATCATGGTAATTATTTTCTGGGGTGCTTATGAGCAAGCTGGTGGATTAATGAACTTATATGCTGATTCTAAAACAGACAGAATGCTTTTGGGAATGGAAGTTCCTACGGTGATGTTTCAAAGTTTAAATGCAGGATTTATCATTATTTTTGCTGCTATTGTTGCTTCTTATTGGGCTAAAAGAAAATTAAAAGGAAAAGAAGCTTCTTCAATTTTCAAAATGGCAATTGGTATTGTAATCATGGGATTCGGGTTTTTATTCATGGTTTTCGCTACAATGGAATTCGAAAAAGTAGGTTCATCAAGCATGTTATGGTTAGTAATGGCCTATTTGTTCCATACCATTGGGGAGTTATGTATTTCGCCAGTAGCCTTGTCTTTTATTACTAAATTATCGCCAGTTAAATATGCATCGTTAATGATGGGAGTTTATTTTGCTGCGACAGGTTTAGGAAATAAAGTAGCTGGAATTATTGGAGAATCAGCTAGTGAATTAGGAGAGTATTCAGTATTCTTAGGAATTTTGATTTTTACGATTGTAATAGGAGCTTTGTTCTTAATGTTACTAAAACCACTTAATCGTTTAACTCACGGTGCTGAGGATAATGAAAAATAATAGCTAAAAATAAATTCAATTTAATAATTAGATCATATGAGTCAAAATACGACCGACGAATTTTTTAAAAATCCTGTTCTTGGACATCCAGCAGGATTGTTCGTATTGTTTTTTACCGAAATGTGGGAGCGTTTTTCTTACTACGGAATGCGTGCCTTGCTTGTGTTATTTTTAACATCTTCCCTTGCAAAAGGTGGATGGGCATGGAGTATTGAAGATGCAATGGCATTATATGGAACGTATACTATGTCTGTATATTTCACTCCTGTAATTGGAGGGTTTTTAGCAGATCGTTATTTAGGGTATCGTTGGGCCGTAGTTTTAGGTGCATTAGCGATGACTTTGGGACATGCGTCGATGGCAGTCGAAACTCCTTTGTTTTTATATATTGGGATTGGATTTCTTATTATTGGTAATGGATTATTTAAACCTAATATGACCTCCATTATTTCTAATGCATATCATAACCACCCGGAGAAAAAAGACGGCGCTTATTCAATGTATTATATGGGAGTAAATGCAGGTGCTTTTTTAGGGATTATGCTTTGTGGTTATATAGGAGAAAAAATTTCTTGGAGTTGGGGCTTTGGATTAGCAGGTGTTTTTATGTTGTGTGGAATGCTACAGTTTTATTTTACTCAGGACATATTTGGAGATATCGGTTTAAAACCAACAGCTGCATCTAAACAAGAGTCTAAAGATAAAGCAGCTGCTGAAAATACTCCAGCTAATGTAGTTCGTGATAGAATTATAGCGGTATTGATTTTTTCAGTATTTACAGTTTTCTTTTGGGCTTCGTTTGAACAAGCAGGAGGTTCAATGACTATTTTTGCAGAGAAATTTACACAAAGAGAGTTGTTTGGAAATAGTGCGTCTTTGTTTAAAATTGCCGATGCCTTATTGACAATAGTCCCTCTAATTATTATTACCTATGTTTTAATTAAGTTGTTTAGACAAACCTTTAAAAAGTATGCGACAGGGAATATTATACTGTCTGTTAGTTTTGTAATAATATGGGGTATTGTAATATGGAAAGTAGGTAGAGAATATGCTTCTGCAACTACAGAGGTTCCTGCAACATGGTTCGGAATTTTGAATTCTTTATTTATTGTAGGTTTTGCTCCAGCTTTTTCAAAATGGTGGGAAAGTAAATACAATCTTTCGGGACCAATGAAATTTGGATTAGGGCTTACTTTGTTGGGCTTAGGTTTCGGATTTTTAGCTTACGGAAGTATGGGTATTACTGCAGACTCTGTTGTTAGAGTTAGTATGTTTTGGTTGATAGCTGCTTATTTATTTCATACCCTTGGGGAATTATGTATTTCTCCAGTAGGTTTGTCTTATGTGAGTAAATTAGTTCCTGCAGCTTGGATAGGAATTATGTTTGGAGTGTATTATTTATTTATTGGAATGGGTAATAAACTAGCTGGATCAATGGGAGGAATGATCGAAACAATTACTGCACAGTATAGTTTGACAACTTTTTTCTTGATTTTCACAGTAGTACCTATTGGAGCTGGTTTAATAATGATAATGCTTTCTCCTCTTATGAAAAAGTTAATGCATGGTGTAAAATAGTTTTTAGGTATTATATTTGTTATGTAGAGATTAAAAGAAATAAACATGAAAAAATTAATTTTACTATTCGTTTTGTTTTTTGGGATGCAGGCGGTCCAATCACAAGAATTGAAATGGCATACTAATGTTAAAGAAGCTATTTCCATTGGGAATAAAGAACACAAGCCTTTGATGATGTTTTTTACAGGCAGCGATTGGTGCGGATGGTGTATAAGATTACAGAAAGAAGTGTTGTTGACGCCAGAATTTGCAAAATGGGCATCGGATAATGTGATTCTTGTCGAGTTGGATTATCCAAGAAGAACTCCTCAGGCTCCTGAAGTAAAAAAGCAGAATGATGAATTACAACAAGCTTTTGGAATACAAGGGTTTCCAACGATTTATTTTGCAAACGGTACTGATGCCGATGGCAAAGTGAATTTTGAAGGTTTAGGAAATACTGGTTATGTTGCCGGTGGTCCTGTAGCTTGGTTAGCTGTTGCAAATCAAATTCTTAAAAAGAAATAATACTCAATTTAGTTTGAAAAATCCCTTTTCACCAATAGCGTGAAAGGGGATTTTTTGTTTTTCACAACTCTCTTTCCAATATTTTTGGATGGTCTTATAATTAGATGCATCGGCGACAACTATTTTTGGTTGCAATTCCTTTAGCATGCGGTCTAAATTTATTTTAGGGGATTGCGTGAGTAGTATCACTGTAGGATGTATATCCTTTGGGTAAGTGCCCAAGCTATCTAAAATCAGAATTCTGTTTTCATTATAAAAGGCAGTATTATGAATGTTTTCTTTGCTGGTCAAGGCACTAAAATTAGCGGTTAAATACGATTTAAGAACGCTGTTGTTTTTTGAGTTCTTCCTAATACTATCATTCGCAAAGAGAATTACTTTGGTTCCATGACGCTCCGTTATCATAGTGTTTCTTTTGAGGTTAAAAATAACCCATTCTTGTTGGTTTTGAATGTTCCACTGTGTTTGCATATACGTAAGCTGAATGGTTATAACGGACATTAATACCAAAGCTAGTTTATGAAATGTAGGTTTCTTGAACCAAACGATAGCTGTAATTATCAGTAAATAAGAACTAAGTAATAAATAAGAGTTTAGTGGTATATCTCGAATTATAAATTGTTCGAAAGAAGCTATCGAATTTACTATTTTGTTGAGATAGTATATGCTCCATTCTAGTGGTTTTGACATAAAAATTGGAACCAAGTCAAAAGCAGCTAGTACCATAACTAGAACTCCAAGAATCATTATTAAACTCAGTAATGGGATAACGACTAAGTTAGTGATGAAAAACAAACCTGGAAACTGGTGAAAGTAATAAATACTCAAAGGCATAGTTCCAATTTGTGCAGCGAAGGAAACAGTGAGAATTCCCCAAATGTATTGTAAGGATTTGTTTTTTGGATTCCAAATAGAAGCTAGTAAAGGCTGTAGCCAAATAATGAAAAACAAAGCGATGTAACTCAGCTGAAAACCAACATCAAACAAAAAGGACGGTTGGAATAATAAAATAAGTAATATAGAAACCAATAAAGTATGATAAATGTTGACGCTTCGTCGCAATTGATATCCGATGGCTACAAAAGAAAACATAGTTACTGAACGAACAACAGATGGAGCGAGTCCTGCGATTAATGCAAAAGCAGCTAGACATAGCAGAATTATAATTAACTTGAGTACAGCCCCTCTTTTAGTGTTAGGGATTGGACTCAGGATAAAAGTTAGAAATAGCAATAGAAACCCAACATGTAATCCTGAAACTGATAAAATGTGAATTGCGCCAGCATATTGGTAGTCTTGGATGATATCGGGAGAAATGTCTTGTTTTTGACCCAAAACTAAAGCGATGGCTACACTAAGTTCTTTTTTATGGAAGTTGTTTTTCTCAAGATTATGAATAATTGTTGTTCTTAACTTGGACGCATAATACCAAATGTCTTTTATTAAGTCGGCACTAATATCTATCTGATCTGTGTCGGTGTATAGTTGAGCATAGATTTGTTTTTTCGAAAGGTATTCGCCGTAGTCGAATTGGTTTGGATTATTTGGCAGTTTGTTTTTATAGAGTACTCCTTTAATGCGTAATAAAGTTCCGGTTTCTAATGTGTGATAGACGCTATCTTTCCGAATGTTTAAGAGTATTTTTCCTGAGTAATTTTTTGTTCCAATTTGATTAACGATAGCAATATAACGGTCATTAGTATTACTTCCTTTTAGTTTTTCTCTAATTACCAGAGACAAAAGCTGTGGTTTTTCAAAAACACTGCGATCTTGAGTATAGTTCGTTTTTTGATAAGAATCAGTATGAACAATAAGAGTGGCAGCTCCTATCACAAAAGAGAGCAAATACGTGCTTAATCCAAAACAGCTTGTATTTTTAAGAATGTTTTTTTGCAAATAGTAGCTTGTACAAAAGAACAGCAATGAGACAGCTAATAATCCGAAAAGGAATACTGGAGCCGGTTTTATGTAAAAAGCGATAAGTATCCCCGATACAAAAGCTATTGTGATTTTCGCTAAAGGGAACTGTAGTACTTTCATAGTTCTAAAGTACAGTATTTTAACAATAAAAAACCGATTTATTTTATTCTTTGAAAAAGGTTGTTTTCGCTAGAAAAAAAAGAAATAGATATTGCCTTTTATTTTAAAATGCGATTCAATTGAACAAATGTATTCTGATAATACGGCTCTTTGGTAGAGGAAATTATAACTCCTCTTGAGGTAGAGGAATGAATGAATTTTATGTTGTCGTCTTCAACCGTAATTACGATTCCCACATGATTAATTTGAGACTTTCTATTAGTTTTAAAAAAGATCAGATCTCCTTTTTTTGCCTTTTTTAGATTTTGGCCTAGTTCTATTCCTATTTTTGATTGCTCATACGATGATCTCGGAAGATCGATATCATACATAGCAAAAGTAGAGTAGACTAAGCCAGAACAATCATAGCCTGATTTTGTAGTGCCTGCCGCTTTATACTTAATGCCTATGTTTTCTTCCGCTGTGGTTATTATTTTATCAATAATTTGATTAGAATTTTCTTCTTTATTTTCAGAGGACGTTTGAGTAACAACCGACGAAGATTTGCAGGACGCAAATAAAACAATTAGAGATAGTATGTAAATAGACTTTTTCAAATGATTTTGGATTTTAAGAATTCAATCGCTAGCGATTGGGAATTGAGTTATTTTAAGGATGCAACAATCAGCTTAGCTGTTTTCTCGCTTGCTCCAGTGCCGCCCAGTTTTTTTTCTAATATGTCGTATTTTTGTAATAGTTGTGCGCGATGGTGGGGCTCCAATATTTTTTGTAATTCGGCTTTAATATTTTTTGTATTAAAGTCTTCCTGAATTAATTCGGTGACTACTTCTTCATCCATGATCAGATTGACAAGGGAAATGTATTTTAGGGTTATAATCCGTTTTGCAATTTGGTAGGATGCCCAGCTTCCTTTGTAACATACGACTTCTGGTACTTTGAAAAGTGCAGTTTCTAATGTTGCTGTTCCAGAAGTGACTAATGCTGCTGTGGCATTCTTCAATAAATCATAGGTTTTATTCGAGATGAATTTTATGTTGTCGTTCTTGATGAACTGTTGGTAAAACGAATAATCTTGACTTGGTGCACCAGCAATAACAAACTGATAATCTGGGAAATCATCAACAATACTTAACATCCCAGCAAGCATTTTGGTTATTTCTTGTTTCCGACTACCAGGAAGCAAAGCAATAATAGGTTTTTCACTCAATTGATTTTCAGTTTTAAAAACCGTGGAATCTATTGATGGGTGATTATGAATAGCGTCAATTAATGGATGTCCTACATAGGTTACATCATAATTGTATTTTTCATAGAAAGGCTTTACGAAAGGCAAAACCACATACATATGATCAATTGTTTTTTTAATCGTTTCTACTCTGCTGGCTCTAGATGCCCATACCTGAGGACTTATGTAGTAAAAGGTCTTGAATCCTGCGGGTTTTGCCCATTTAGCAATTCGAAGGTTGAAACCAGAGTTGTCTATAAAGATTAAGGCATCTGGTTTGTAATCTTCAATGTCTTGTTTGCAAGTCTTTATAAAATCCAAGATGGAAGAAAGGTTTTTTATAATCTCCGCAAAGCCCATAAAAGCGCGTTCTTTGTAATGAGAAACTAATTCGGCTCCAGCTTGTTGCATTAAATCGCCACCCCAACATCTTATTTGTGCCTCTTTATCTTGTTTGAATATTTCTTTAATCAAATTAGATCCATGCAAGTCTCCTGATGCTTCTCCAGCTAGAATGTAGTATTTCATTTTAAGGATATGAATTAGTTTTAAAAAACTTCGGCATTCAAAATTAGGTATTGAATGTTCATCAATCAAGCAAATCAATTGTTATTTTTAAATAAACAAAGTCAAAACGGTTAAAGCAATTACGGCGAGGATTACACCTCGCGCGATAAAATCTTTATTTAATTTTAATAATACAGCAAAAATAGCGAGGTCTAGAATAGAACCGAGCGTAATTAATTTACCAAGTGAGCCTTGAGATTTCATAATTTGAATTCCTGACATAAATGAATAAGGGGTAAAAAAGCTTATGAAAATAAAAATACCAAATAGAGATCCAATAATACCAAGTAAAAATCCTTTTAACAACGCTATTTTATTCATTCCACTTCCAGGTATTTAGTTCTTGTGTGGCGTAATGTGCCGTTAAATCAAATTGAACAGGAACGACAGAAATATATCCGTTTCCAAGGGCCCATTCATCTGTGTCTTCGCCTTTATCTTGGTTTACAAACTCACCGGCAAGCCAATAGTAATCTCTTCCTTGTGGTGTTTGTCGTTTGTCAAATTTTTCTACCCAACGGGCTTTCGCTTGACGACATATTTTGATTCCTTTGATGTTCTCTTGTGTTAATTTCGGAAAATTCACGTTTAGTACAACTCCTTTTGGCAAGCTATTTTCTAAGACTTCTAATGTTATTTTTCGAATAAACGGCTTCATAGTCTCAAAGTCGGCGTTCCAATCGTAGTCTAAAAGCGAAAAGCCTATTGCGGGAATTCCTTCTATACCTGCCTCGACGGCAGCACTCATCGTTCCTGAATAAATGACGTTTATGGAAGAATTAGAACCATGATTTACTCCAGATACACATAAATCAGGTTTTCTTTTTAGGATTTCGTTTACCGCTAGCTTTACGCAATCTACCGGTGTTCCAGAACAGCTATATTCTTGAATGCTATCAGTTTCTTTCGAAATTTTGTTTAGATACAAGGTGCTGTTTGTTGTTATGGCATGTCCCATACCACTTTGAGGCTTGTCAGGTGCCACAACTAAAACATCTCCTATTTCTGCCATAACAGCAATTAATGCTCGTAGTCCTGGAGCCGAAACACCATCGTCGTTTGTTATTAAGATTAAAGGTTTTGCTGTGTCCATATTTTTGTGGTTTTTTATGATGTAATTCCTATTTTGAAAGCTAATTTGAATAGGCAGATTTATATAGTTCAAGCAAAGGAAACAAAATTTATTAACTTGGTAGATTAAAGCAAAACAAAAAAACATTTTTATATCTTTAACAAAAATTTATGGAGACCTTGCGAGCCGTGGCATAGTTTTTACCGTATATTAGTTCAAAAATTTGGATGAATACTATTCTTAACTTTATGAAAAGAAATTATAAAATATTACTTGCAATTGTGCTTCTTTCTGCGACATTATTTGCATTTAAAATGAAATCAGGGGTTGATTCTAATCCTGATAAAGACAAACTACTTTTAGAATTATTGACTTTTGTTCTTGAAAAAGGGCACTATAATCCAGCGACTATAGATGATGCTTTTTCAAAAGGTATATATAAAGACTATGTTCAGGCTTTAGATCCCTCAAAACGATTTTTTCTGCAATCTGATATTGATGAATTTTCAAAATATGAAACGGAGTTAGATGATGAGTTGATTAATAAAGACTTGACTTTTTTTAATCTGACTTACGATCGTTTGATGAAAAGAATGGAAGAAAGCAAAAGTATCTATAAAGGGATTATGAGTGTGCCTTTTGACTATTCGATTGATGAGAGTTTTGATACGGATTATGACAAAGCACCTTATGCAAAAAACAGTGCTGAACTTAACGAAAGATGGAGAAAGCAGATCAAATTGTCAACACTTTCTTCTTTAACAGAGCGTTTGAGAGTTCAAGAAAATAAAAGTAAGGGCATTGATACGGTAGCTATTGCTAAATCAGGGGATAGATTAGTTAATGAAGACATAGAGAAGATCAAAAGTGATGACTCTGCGGATAGCGGTAAAACTAAAACTTTTGTAGAGTTAGAAAAAGAAACGCGTGAAAGTGCTAAAAAGTCGTTAGATGAGTACTTTGGTTTCATGAATGATTTAGATAGAGACGATTGGTTTTCAGTTTATATCAATTCAATCACGGCGGGTTTTGACCCACATACAAATTATTTTGCACCGGAAGAAAAAGAACGTTTTGATGTAAGCATTAGCGGGAAATTAGAAGGGATCGGGGCGCGTCTCCAAAAGAAAAATGACTTTACCGAAATTTCTGAATTGATATCAGGAGGTCCGGCTTGGAGAGGAAAAGAGCTTGAAGCAGGAGACTTAGTTATGAAAGTAGCTCAAGGAAATGCATTGGCGGTTGATGTTGTAGGAATGCGACTTGACGATGTTGTTAAAAAAATTAAGGGCCCTAAGGGAACTGAAGTTCGTCTTACGGTGAAAAAAGTAGATGGAACGATTAAAATTATATCTATCATTAGAGATATAGTGGAAATTGAAGAAACTTATGCTAAGTCTAGTGTTGTTACTAAAAATGGTTTGAAATATGGGGTGATTTATTTACCTAAATTCTATATTGATTTTGAAAATAAAGACGGTAGGGATGCCGGAAAAGACATTGCTTTAGAAGTTGAGAGACTGAAAGCGGCACAAGTAGACGGAATAGTATTAGATGTTCGTGATGATGGAGGAGGTTCGTTATCAACAGTTGTGGATATCGCAGGACTGTTCATAGAGCAAGGACCTATTGTTCAAATCAAATCAGCAGGAAGAAAGAAAGAAGTTTTATTCGATAGAGATAAAAAGATAGAATGGGATGGTCCGTTGGTAATTATGGTCAATAGTTTTTCTGCTTCAGCTTCAGAGATTTTAGCTGCTGCGATTCAAGATTATAAAAGAGGAGTAATCATTGGTAGTAAGCAAACTTATGGCAAAGGAACGGTTCAAAACGTTATCGATCTAAACCAATTTGTACGAAATAGTGAGGTTGGAGATTTGGGAGCATTGAAAACAACAACCCAAAAGTTTTATAGAATAAACGGAGGTTCAACCCAATTAGAAGGGGTGAGTAGTGATATAGTTATGCCGGATCGTTATGCTTATTTAAAAATGGGTGAAAGAGATGTTGAGCACGCTATGCCTTGGGATAAAATTGATGCTGCTCCATACACAGTGTGGGATAAAACAGCTAATTTCAGTAAAGCTATTTCAAATAGTAAAGAAAGAATTGCTAATAATGAGCATTTTAAATTAATCGAGGATAATGCTAAATGGATTGATAGCCGTAGCAATGAAAATACCTATAGCTTAAATATTGACAAATTTAAAATTGCCCAAAACGCAATTGAAGAAAAAGCTAAAAAATACAAACCTATTTCGCAGTATAAAAATTCATTACAGTTCTCTTCGCTGCCATATGAAGTAGTGCAAACGGCTAAGGATAGTATTTTAAAAGAAAAAAGAGACAGGTGGCACGAAAGTTTATCTAAAGATATTTATGTTGAGGAAGCATTGAATGTTTTGGATGATTTGCAAGCCAAAGTTGTTTTGAAAAAGACAATTCCTTCAAAAATAAAAAAAGAAAAACTAGCTAAATCATAAGTGTAGCCTTCTTTAAATGAATAATACAACACAATCATTAACTGCAATTGCGCTCCATAAATTCAAAAAGAATTTTTGGGGCGTTTTTAGTTTTGCGTTTATCGTAATCTTACTTTTTATTTCCATTTTTGCGTATGTTTTGGCACCTGATAATTCAGAGAATGCAAACCAGATGCATTTGTCGATTCATTCTAAACCGCCGGGTTTTAATGTGACTATGCTGTCTATTCCTTTAGATGTGAAACAAAAAACGACGGTGGAGAATTATTTTTTAGGTTTTCCAAATACTGTAACAGAGGTTGCAATTGAAAGTTACAAGGTCGTTGGGAATACGATTGTATATGTGGAGTATAACGATGAGCCGTCATTAAAAATGGTTAAAGAAATTGATGTAAAGTCTTTTGTGGGACAAAGTTCAATTGCGTCTGTAGAACAGAAGTTTATTAAGAGTAGAACTTTTTACCTAGGAACTGATAAATATGGTAGAGATTTACTTAGCAGAATGTTGATTGGGTCGAGAGTTTCTATCTCTATTGGTATTGTGGCTGTCTTGATTTCTCTAGTTGTTGGAATCTTTTTCGGAGCAATAGGAGGGTATTTTGGAGGTAAAGTAGATGCGTTTATTATGTGGTTGGTCAATATTATTTGGTCAATACCTACACTTCTTTTAGTGATAGCTATAACATTGGCCTTAGGAAAAGGTTTTTGGCAGGTTTTTGTTGCTGTAGGACTAACGATGTGGGTTGAAGTCGCACGTGTTGTGCGTGGACAGGTCATAAGTGTTAAGGAGATGCAATATGTTACTGCGGCTAGAGCTTTAGGTTTTGGTGATTTCCGAATTATTTTCAATCATATATTACCCAATATTATGGCGCCGGTAATTGTGATTTCGGCGGCTAATTTCGCTTCAGCGATTTTAGTGGAAAGCGGACTGAGTTTTTTGGGCTTGGGTGCTCAACCTCCAATTCCTAGTTGGGGGAGTATCATAAAAGATCATTACAGCTATATCATTTTGGGGAAACCCTATTTAGCAATGGTTCCAGGTATAGCAATTATGTTGTTAACGTTAGCATTTATGATGATGGGGAATGCTTTGCGAGATGCCTTAGATGTTAAGGAATAATAATTAAATAAAAGAAATTGTCGATGAAGTATTCACAGCTTGTAATATTCTCTATGGTAAGTTTGACATTGTTATCTTCTTGTAAAAGAGACTTTGGACCTGCTGACTTACGGATTAAGAATGAGGTCGGTGATACTTTGATAATGAAAGAAACTGTAGCAGTATCGAATATTGTATTCGACTATTTACCAGCAGCCTCTAGAAATGAAATCGTTAAACATAAGTATTATACGTTGTCGTATAATGAGAAGGCGGAACAAGCAGAATGGCTGGCGTATGAATTAAAGAAAGAGTACGTTACCAAGAGTGATTTTAAAAGACCTTACTTTATTGAAGATCCTAAAGTGAAAACTACTTCTGCTGACTGGAGGAATTACAAAGATTCAGGATACGACAAAGGACATCTTTGTCCTGCCGGAGATATGCAGTTTGATAAGAGTGCTTACAATGATACTTTTTATACATCTAATATTTCTCCTCAAAATCATGATTTTAATGCTGGTTTTTGGAACAGACTGGAGCAAAAAATTCGTTATTGGGCGGTTCGATATGATGGAGTTTATGTAGTGACCGGTGGCGTATTTAAGAACTCTACGAAAACCATTGGTAGAGAAAAAGTGATTGTTCCTGATTCTTTTTACAAAATAGTATTAAATAGGACTAATGATAATTATAAAATGATCGCTTTCTTAGTTCCGAATGAACCAAGCGAGAAACCTCTTTATAGCTTTGTCGTTTCCGTAGACAGAATTGAAGAACTAACCGGAATTGATTTCTTCCCGAAACTAGATGATAAATTAGAAAATAGCTTAGAGAAAAACACCGATTATAGTGCTTGGATTTTTAATTAGACACTACACGTTTCGGGCCTTTTTTAGGCTACCATTCATTTACTTTATTAGCATCCATTTTAAGAAATATAAACAGTAAAATAGTAAATCCCCAAAGTCCAGATCCTCCATAAGAAAAGAAAGGTAATGGCACCCCAATTGTAGGGAAAACTCCTACTACCATTGCAATATTTACAAAAAAGTGCGTGAATAAAATACCCGCGACGCAATACCCATAAACGCGACTGAATTTGGTTTTTTGCCTTTCGGCCAAATAAATAACTCTAAGAAATAAGCCGACAAAAAGAGCAATTACCACAAAGGATCCTGCAAAACCCCATTCTTCACCAACAGTAGTGAAGATGTAGTCAGTGTGTTGCTCTGGTACAAAACCTCCTTTAGTCTGTGTTCCTTCAAGGAAACCTCTTCCTAGCCATCCTCCGGAACCAATAGCAATCTCTGATTGATTAGTATTGTATCCAATTCCTTTTAAATCTACTGTTTTACCCAATAAGATATTAAAACGATCCCTATGGTGTTGTTTAAATACATTTTGAAAAACATAATTAACAGATAGTACAAAGCCTGAAATTAGTACAAAAAGAATACTACTTAAAACGATATTTCGGTCTCCTAATCTTGATTTAAAATAGACGATCAAGATGACCACTAGCGCCAATAATATCACATATTGTGGTTGTAAGACTAGGGTCAATACAAATAAAAGAATAGTTATGAAACCAGTCCATACATACCAGGAAGGCAATCCTTCACGATACAGTACAATGATAAAGATGCTATAAATAAGCGCGCTACCGGGGTCTGGTTGCGGTAGGATAAGTAGAACGGGTAAAAATACAATCGCAAGAGCTTGAATTTGACGATTGACTTCCTTTAAGTTAATTTGAGAATCACTTAAAAATTTTGCTAAAGCCAATGAGGTTGCTGCTTTTGCAAATTCAGAGGGTTGTAATGTGAAGCTACCTATTGCATACCAACAACGCTGACCAGCGATGGTTTTTCCAAATAAAAATAGACCTGCTAATGATAATAAAGAGACGGCAAAGATGATACTCGCATATTTCTCATAAAACTTACCGTCAATAGCAAGCAGTATGAAAATTAGAGGAATAGTTAATATAATAAATATAAGCTGTTTCTGGTAGGTGTCTTCTATAGATGACAAGGATGATGAGTAGATATTTAACCAACCCATAATCACAAGTGCAC
Source organism: Flavobacterium gillisiae (assembly GCF_900107635.1). GTDB lineage: Bacteria > Bacteroidota > Bacteroidia > Flavobacteriales > Flavobacteriaceae > Flavobacterium > Flavobacterium gillisiae. The sequence goes on along the minus strand of NZ_FNRD01000006.1, from coordinate 114,402 downwards.
TATAAATTAGTATACATGTCCAGTCAAGATTTTTCTTTATACTCTGATTTTTCATTTGAAATGAATCTCTTTTTAATTTTGTTTAGTAGAGTCGATAGGTGTAAATGTATTCACAACATTTTTTTTCCCTATAGAATCTTTAGGCGTAGTTTCAATAGCGCTAGCTTCCGTCATTCCTCCTAATTTTGCATATTGATCTCGTAAGCTAATATTTAGAACTCTCGTTTCTAAATCTATTCTTGTAATTTTTTTTCTAAGGTATCTTTCGATCATTAGACTGGCAATAGGACCCGCAATTGTTGCTCCAAATCCACCATTTTCTACTAAAATGGCTATTGCGATTTTTGGATTATCCTTTGGCGCAAAAGCTACAAAAATAGAGTGATCCTTAAGCTGAACTCTTTTTCCTCCAATTTTAGCAAAATTTTCTGCTGTACCTGTTTTACCAGCAATGTCAATTCCTTCTACTCGCAATGAACTGGCGGTACCCATGTTGTACACGTCAAATAAACCTTGAATCATCGGTTTAAAATACTTTTTATCAATGGTCGTCTGATGTTTAACTTTAAATTTAGGGTCAATAGCAGTCCCTTTAATTTTCTTGATGATGTGAGGAGTATAATAGTAACCTTCATTAGCGACCGTAGCCATCATATTGGCTAGTTGTATTGGTGTCATTAAGACTTCTCCTTGTCCAATTGAATTTGATATAATGGTCGTGCTTCTCCAGCCTCCGTTAGGATAGATTTTTTTATAGGTTTTTGAATCCGGAACATTCCCTCTTTTTCCTGTGGGTAGATCATAACCCATAAAATCACCCAGTCCAAAGCTTTTTACGTGATTACTCCAAACATCAACGGCATAAGATGGTTTTGCATATTTATTAATAGTCCTCATGTAGACATTAGCAAAATAGGTGTTACAGGAAGCGTATATCCCATTATTCAATTTGTGCGGTCCAAAACCGTGACATTTCATAAATCGTCCTCTTGCATAACTAAATCCATGATGGCACATAAAAGTGGTTTGTTCGTCCACAACACCTTCTTGTAAACCAATTAAACCAGTTAATATCTTAAAAGGAGAACCGGGAGGGTACTCTGCTAAAAGACTTCTGTCATAAAGTGGTTTTGCAATCGAGTCGTAATATAATAAGGTGTAATTTTTAGAGCGTTGTCTACCAACCAAAATAGATGGATCATAAGATGGGGCGGTGACAAGGGCTAAAATCTCGCCCGTTTTAGGTTCGATCGCTACAATCCCCCCTCTTTTATTAATCATTAATTGCTCTCCATACTTTTGTAGTTCAGCATCAAGTGTAAGGTTTATATCTTCTCCTTGTACCGCAATAGTATCATATTTTCCGTCTTTATAGGAGCCTATTTCTCTGTTGTATTTGTCTTTTTGAAAATATTTAACCCCTTTTATTCCTCGTAGGATTTCTTCATAACTTTCTTCAACGCCTTGACGGCCTATCAAATCCCCACTGTTATAGTACGGGTTTTTAGCAATTAATCGTTCGTTAACTTGAGTGATAGACCCAAAAACATTTGCTCCAAAATCTACTTCATAATCACGAAGCGAACGTTTTTGAAAGTAGAAACCTGGAAATTTTCGTATTTTTTCTTGAAATGCAGCAAACTCACTCTTGTTTAATTGAGATAAAAAAACGGAAGGAAGGCGTGGGCTGTACACTCTAGCTTTAGCTATTTTTTGTATATAATCCTCTTTTGTAATATTTAGTAACTGGCAAAACTCTAAAGTGTCGATTTTTTTTAACTCTCTTGGTATTACCATAATATCATACGACGCTTGATTAGATACTAACAACTTCCCATATCGATCAAAAATATAACCTCTTTCGGGATAGTCGTATTTTATTTTAATGGCGTTATTATCTGATTTTAATTTGAAGCTGTCATTGATAACCTGCAAATAAAATATTCGAATCAGCAGCAATAGTGCTGCGACGATAATTAAGGAAGGCAGCAGGAGTTTTCTCATCTTTTGTTAGGCTTGATTAGGTATATTATTATGATACAGCTAATGATAGTAAACACGGTACTTAATAATGTTCGAATTAGGATGTCCCAGAAGAAACTGACCTGAAACGCTTCTAATATAAATAAGGTGAAATGATGAATTATTACTGAAATTAATATAAAAGAGAATCGCTCAGGTGTTAAGACATCATTCAATTTTATGGTTTGATATTCATAGCTAATTCCAAACGAAAATTTAAATATAGAAGGCCTGAGATAAGCTAAAGTCAGGCAGGAAGCAGCGTGGACACCTCCTGAATTAGAAAACACATCCATGGTTAGGCCTAATAGAAAACTGGCTAGTAAAAGCCCAGCTCTGTTTCCATTAACAGGATATAAAATAATAAACAACATGTAAGGTAGGGGCATTATAAACCCTAAAAAATTCATATTGTTAAAAATAACAATCTGGACGGCCAATAATAAAATAAACCGAAAAATATTGACTAACAAAGTGCTATTCATCTTTCTCTCCTTTTTCTAAATTATTAAGTTCGTCTCTATATTTGCTTTTTAGAATGTATACGTGACCTAAATTTGTCATGTCGTTAAAAAGTTTTATGTCTAAAGTATAATAATTGGTTTTGTTGTCAATGTATATTTTTTCAATTGTTCCAATGTTTATATTTTCGGGGAAAATAACGGATTGTCCGCCAGTAACAATGGTGTCTCCTTTTCTAACAGAAGCTAATCTTGGAACATCTATCAATTGTACGAACCCAGTACTTTTTCCGTTCCAAATTAAAGAACCAAAATGATTTGATTTTTTAATTTTAGCATTAATTTGAGATTTAACATTCAAAATACTGATAACAGTGGAATATCTTGGAGAAGTATTGTCTATGATTCCTACTAATCCTAAATTATTGATTACTCCCATATCAGATTTCACACCTTGTAAGGCACCGGAATTTAATGTTAGGTAGTTTTCGTGAACATTATAGGAGTTATGAATCACTTTAGAAACCACAATGTCGTAAGGCTGTGTTTCCTTTGTTTTTTCTAATTTTGTAATCGAAATAGAGTCGGTAGCGGCAAATAAGACACTTTTTAGCCTGGCATTTTCAATTGCCAAAGCGTCATTTTGAGTTTTTAAATTCAAATATTCGCTCACATTATTGATCTTTTCATAGACTCCGCCGCTTAAATAATTAGCGGAGCTTATTATTTTACTTCTATGGTAGGAGTGAGCTTGTATCGTAAGCAAAAACGAAATGCATAATAACAGCAAAAACAGTATTCTAGTACTGTTTTTGAATATAAAATTAAATATTTGCTGCATTCTCTTGTATGATTATTTTGTTTCAGGATTTGCTTCTAAACGGAATTCGTCAACATCTTATTTTATTAAGATACTTTTAAATTTCGAAAGGTTTTTAAGCGCCATTCCTGTTCCTCGAACTACTGCTCTTAATGGATCTTCTGCAATGTAAACAGGTAAATCTGTTTTTTGAGAAATTCGTTTGTCTAATCCACGTAACATAGAACCACCACCGGCAAGGTAAATACCTGTATTGTAGATGTCCGCTGCTAATTCCGGAGGAGTTTGAGACAACGTTTCCATAACTGCATCCTCAATTCTTTGAATTGATTTGTCTAACGCTTTAGCGATTTCTCTATAAGAAACCTCTACTTGTTTTGGTTTACCGGTAAGTAAATCTCTTCCTTGAACAGACATGTCTTCTGGAGGAGTTTCTAAGTCTTCGATTGCGGCTCCAATTTGGATTTTTATTTTTTCAGCTGTACTCTCTCCAACAAATAAGTTGTGTTGAGTACGCATGTAATATACTATGTCATTTGTAAAAACGTCACCAGCAATTTTTACTGATTTATCGCAAACAATACCACCAAGTGCAATTACAGCAATTTCAGTTGTACCTCCACCTATATCTACAATCATGTTTCCTTTTGGTTGCATAATATCGATACCAATACCAATTGCTGCAGCCATAGGTTCATGAATTAAGTAAACTTCTTTACCATTTACTCTTTCACAAGATTCTTTTACCGCTCTCATTTCAACTTCTGTAATTCCAGAAGGAATACATACCACCATTCGTAAAGCTGGAGTGAACATTCTTTTTTTCAATGCAGGTATGCTTTTTATAAACATACTTATCATTTTTTCTGAAGCATCAAAATCAGCAATTACACCGTCTTTCAAAGGCCTTATTGTTTTAATGTTTTCATGTGTTTTACCCTGCATCAAGTTGGCTTCTTTACCAACGGCAATGATTTTACCAGAGATTCTATCTCTAGCAACTATTGATGGGCTGTCAATTACGACCTTATCATTATGTATGATTAAAGTGTTAGCGGTACCAAGGTCTATCGCGATATCCTCGGTCATGAAATCAAAAAATCCCATAAGTTTTTCAGGGGTTTAAAAAGTTAAAAATTAGGAGCGTACAAAGTTAAACAAATTAATGCTTAAAATGACGTGTTCCTGTAAATACCATTGCAAGTTTATTTTCATTGCAATAGTCAATGCTCAATTGGTCTTTTATTGATCCTCCTGGTTGAATGACTGCTGTGATTCCTGCATTTTTTGCAATCTCAACACAGTCAGGAAATGGAAAGAAAGCATCGCTAGCCATTGAAGCTCCTTCTAATGAAAATCCAAAAGCTTTTGCTTTTTCAATTGCTTGAAGCAAGGCATCAACTCTTGAAGTTTGCCCTGTTCCGGATGAAATAAGGGTTCCGTTTTTTGCAAAAACGATTGTGTTAGACTTTGTGTTTTTACAAATTTTAGAGGCAAATATTAAATCTTGAATTTCCTTTTCTGTCGGAGTCGTTATAGTAACGGTTTTAAGATCTTCTTTATTGTCGGTAATGTTATTTCTTTCTTGAATTAAAAGTCCATTCAAACAAGATCTAACTTGTTTTTGAGGTAAGTCTATTTCGTTTTGAACTAAAATAATTCTGTTTTTCTTTTCTTGTAGAATAGCAATAGCGTCAGCATCATATTCAGGAGCAATAACTACTTCACAAAACAATTTGTTTATTTCAGTTGCTGTAGCAACATCTATTTTAGTGTTTGCAATCAATACACCACCAAATGCTGATGTTGGGTCACAAGCTAAAGCGGCGTTGTAAGCATCGCTTATTGTATCTCTTGTAGCTAGGCCACAAGCATTATTGTGTTTTAGTACGGCAAAAGTAGGTTTGTCAGTTTTGAACTCTGCAATCAAATTAACTGCGGCATCTACATCTAATAAATTGTTGTATGATAATTCTTTTCCGTGTAGTTTGTTAAACATAGCGTCAAAATCACCAAAGAAGAATCCTTTTTGATGAGGGTTTTCTCCATATCTTAATATCTGACCATCTGCGATACTTGCTTTGAAAATAGTTTCATCAGTATTGAAATAGTTGAAGATAGCAGTATCATAATGAGAAGAAACATGAAAAGCTTTTGTTGCCAATAGTTTTCTGTCGGCAATAGTTGTCGCACCATTTTGATCTGTTATTAAGTCCAAAAGTGTTCTGTATTCTTCAACTGATGCAATTATAACGGTATCCTTGAAGTTTTTTGCAGCAGCACGAATTAAGGAAATTCCGCCAATATCTATTTTTTCAATAATGTCACTTTCACTTGCTCCAGAAGCGACTGTTTTTTCAAAAGGGTACAAATCAACAATTACTAAATCGATTTGGGGAATATTAAACTCCTCCATTTGTTGAACATCACTTTCATTATCTTGACGGTTTAAGATACCACCAAAAACTTTTGGGTGTAATGTCTTTACTCTTCCACCTAGGATCGAAGGGTAAGAAGTTACATCTTCAACTGGTACTACTGGAATACCTAAGTTTTTTATAAAATCTTCAGTTCCACCTGTAGAATATAAAATTACATTCTGAGAATGTAATTTTCTAACTATAGGTTCTAAACCTTCTTTTGAAAATACTGAAATTAATGCTGATTGAATCGTTTTAGTTGTGCTCATTATGTAGTTATAGTTATAAAGTGCAAAAATAGTTAATTTTTGATTATAAATTTATATGAAGTGTTGTAACATTGTCTTAAAAAATTAGACCAACTTGAAGTATCCTTTATTATTTGGTTTTTGAATAATATTTTAAGATTTTTACAATAAAAGAAAAAAGTGTTTATGCTAGTATATCTCCGATTATTGAAAGAAAGTTTTGCTTTTGCAATGAATGCATTGCGAAGTAATATGTTGCGAACTTTACTTTCATTGCTGGGAGTGACTATAGGGATTTTTTCAATTATTGCGGTGCTTGCTGCTGTAGATTCATTGGACAGAAAGATCTCTAAAGATTTAAGTGGTTTAGATAAAAACACGATTTATTTAATGAAATTCTCTTTTGGGCCTTCTGAAATTCCCAAATGGAAAAGAGAGCAGTTTCCTAATATCAAGTATGATGAATATACCTATATGAAAGGGGCTATGACTAATACGGATCAATTGGGTTATCAAATTTTCACTAAACGTGAATCTATAAAATACGATTCAAACACAGTAAGTGACGTTAATATGGTGCCGGTGTCTTATGAATTTATAGATATTCAAGGGTTAGAGTTTGATAAAGGAAGGTTTTATAATGAGTCTGAAGCAAATTCAGGTGCGAAAGTTATTGTTTTAGGAAGTGAAATTGCAAAATCACTTTTTGATGAATTAGAGCCAATTGGTAAAAACGTTAGAGTATACGGTCAACGTTTTACTGTGATTGGAGTGTTAAAGAAACAAGGAGCAGGTCTGTTTGGAGATAGTGATGATACTTCTGCTTTTATTCCAGTTAATTTTCTTAGACAGTTGTATGGAGATAACAATGAATCTTTAGTTAATGTAATTATTCTAAAACCCAATAAAGGAGTGGATATGGGTGCTTATAAATCTGAAATTTCTCAAAAACTAAGAAGCTATAGAGGTGTGAAAGCTGGTGAAATAGATAATTTTTTTATAAATGTATTCTCTGGTTTTACAGATTTAATTGATGGGATTATATTGAATATGAAATTTGGAGGATGGATGATTAGTGGGTTTTCTCTTTTAGTTGGAGGATTTGGAATTGCAAATATCATGTTCGTTTCAGTAAAGGAACGTACGAATCTAATAGGAATTCAAAAATCATTAGGAGCAAAAAACCGTTTTATCTTATTCCAGTTTTTATTCGAAGCAGTTATATTATCTGTTATTGGCGGGGTTATCGGATTGTTTTTAGTCTGGATTATTGCTTTGGTATTAACTAATGTTTTGGATTTCGAATTTGTTTTAGGGATGGGTAATATTCTTTTGGGAACACTATTGGCGGGATTAATTGGTTTAATTTCCGGAATATTGCCAGCGATTACGGCTTCAAAATTAGATCCTGTGGAGGCGATTAGAACGGGGATGTAACACCAAACGAAGTTTTGTTTTATTCCAAATCGTTCTATTATAATAAAGAAAACCACTCGATTTGAGTGGTTTTTTGTTTTGTATACTTTGTTAGCAACGCCTCTGTTTGTGGGCACAGATTGCAAATCTGCGCTATCCTAACCTAGATATTTAGTTAAGTATCAAGGACGTTCGTCTTGCAAATCTGCGCTTTCCTAATCTACATATCTGAGCGGTCGGTGTTTGTTACTTGTGTAATAACAAGTTAATCTATATGGTCAAATATAATTAGTCTTCTTACAACAAAGTAAAAGTAAGTGTATTTTAAGAAACATAATTATGAAAACTACAATTTCCTTAGTAGCCCTGATCGCAGCGGCATCCTTTTATCTCGTCTCGTTTTTAGAACGAGACGAGATAAAAGATATAGCGTAGAGCAGGAGGGATGTCTGTTTAAAACGAGAATCACTCTGCTTCAAGAAAAGAATTAATTTTCAGGAAAGTTAGTTGCAAAAAAAATCCCAAGAAGTAAGTCTTGGGATTTTTTGTTTAGGTAGTATTAAAACTATCTAATATCATTATTTTGAATCAAATCGATATACAAGTTGATCTTGTCTTTCAATTCTTTTCTTGGCGTGATAAAGTCTAAGAAACCATGTTCTAAAAGAAATTCAGCAGTTTGGAAACCTTCAGGTAAATCTTTACCCGTAGTATCTCTTACAACTCTAGGTCCTGCAAATCCAATTAATGCACCTGGTTCAGAAATGTTGATGTCTCCTAACATAGCATATGATGCAGTTGTTCCTCCCGTAGTTGGATCTGTACATAAAGAGATGTAAGGTATTTTTTCCTCAGCAAGCTGGGCAAGTTTTACTGATGTTTTTGCTAATTGCATTAAAGAATAAGCAGCTTCCATCATTCTTGCTCCACCCGATTTAGAGATCATTATAAATGGGATTTTGTTTTTGATTGAGTGATTGATCCCTCTTGAGATTTTTTCACCTACAACAGCTCCCATTGATCCACCAATAAAGGCAAAATCCATACAGCAAATTACTACGTCTCTACCTTTGGATTTTCCAACTCCAGTACGTACCGCATCTTTAAGTTTAGTTTTCTCCATAACATCTTTTAGTCGATCTGCATATTTCTTCGTATCAACAAAGTGCAAAGGATCTTTAGACGTTAAGTTTTTATCTAATTCAACAAATTCATTATTGTCAAATAAGATTTCAAAATAGGTGCTACTACCAATTCTAACATGAAAACCATCTTCTGGACTTACAAATAAATTGCGTTCCAACTCATCGGCATCAATAATTTTTCCTGTAGGAGATTTGTACCAAAGACCTTTAGGAACATCCATTTTGTCTTCAGTCGCAGTTGTAATTCCTTTTTCTTTTCTTTTAAACCAAGCCATATTTAATAGTTATGAGTTATGAGTTAAAAGTTATGAGTTATAAAATAGAAATAATGCTTCTACTTCATAACTCATAATTCTTAATTTTATAGTGTATTCACGTTGTTCAAGTCGGCAAATGCTTGCTCTAATCTTGCGTTGAAAGTCATTTCGCTTTCACGGATCCATTTTCTTGGGTCGTAATATTTTTTGTTTGGAATATCAGCACCTTCTGGGTTACCAATTTGAGTTTTCAAATAATCAATATTTTTAACCATATAGTCACGGATACCTTCAGTAAATGCAAATTGCAAGTCGGTATCGATGTTCATTTTGATAACTCCGTAGCTAATTCCTTCTCTGATTTCTTCTAGAGTAGAACCAGATCCACCGTGGAAAACGAAATCAACTGGATTGTTTCCTGTGTTGAATTTCTTTTGAACGAAATCTTGAGAGTTTTTCAAAATTTTCGGAGTCAATTTTACATTACCTGGTTTGTAAACACCATGTACGTTTCCAAAAGCAGCAGCAATAGTAAATCTTGGACTTATTTTAGATAATTCTTCGTAAGCATAAGCTACTTCTTCTGGTTGAGTATATAATTTAGAGCTATCTACATCTGAGTTGTCAACACCATCTTCTTCACCACCTGTAATTCCAAGTTCGATTTCAAGAGTCATTCCCATTTTACTCATACGATCTAAGTATCCTTTGCAGATCTCAATGTTCTCTTCGATTGGCTCTTCAGACAAGTCAATCATATGTGAGCTATATAATGGTTTTCCAGTTGCAGCAAAATGTTCTTCTGAAGCATCTAATAATCCGTCAATCCAAGGTAAAAGTTTTTTTGCACAATGGTCAGTATGTAAAATTACTGTAGCTCCATATGCTTCGGCTAATGCATGTACGTGTTTTGCACCAGCAATACCTCCAGCGATAGCTGATTTTTCATTTGCGTTAGAAAGTCCTTTTCCAGCATTAAATTGTGCTCCTCCGTTAGAAAATTGAATAATAACAGGAGCATTTAATTTTGCTGCAGTCTCAAGAACTCCATTTATTGTGCTAGAACCAGTAACATTTACTGCAGGTAGAGCAAAGCCTTTTTCTTTCGCATAATTGAAAATTTCCTGTACTTGATCTCCTGTAGCTACGCCCGGTTTGATGTTATGTCCCATTTTAATTTTTTTTAGTTGGTTTTTTTGTTTTTAGTTCAAGACTGCAAAAATAAGAATTAAATAGCATTAGAAGGGGTAATTTATTCCAAAATTTAAAACAGAGTTCGCAAAGTTGTATTCTCTAAACCATTTTTGGCCAGAATCGTTGGCCGGATTATAGGTTTTAAATCCGAAATCAAATCGGATAACAAAAAAGCTTAAATCATATCTTATTCCGAAACCAGTCCCCAAGGCAATGTCTTTTAGACTTTTAAAACCGGTGAAAGTGGACTTCTCATCAGTCACGTTATCGTAAACATTCCAAATATTACCTGCATCAGCAAATAGAGCTCCTTTTAATTCTCCTAAAATTTTAAATCGGAATTCAGCACTCAATGCAATTTTCATGTTTGCTTCGTTAAAATCGTCTTTAGCTCCACTACTTCCAGGGCCTAAACTATAAGGTTGCCAAGCTCTGTTGTCATTTGAACCACCAGAAAAATAACTTCTAGAAAACGGAATGTAATCAGAGTTGCCAAAAGGAATTGCTATTCCAAAGAAGCTTCTTACTGCAAGAACTTTCTCTTTGGTTAGATCCCAGTGTTTAATATAGTCAAATTCTGTTTTGATATATTCTGAATACTCTAAATTGAAAAGTTCAAATTTGCCGTTTTTATTTTCAACTTGATTTGTCGTATTCGAAATTAAAGTCAATAGTGATCCCGCAGATTCTATTTTTGTTTTGAAGAGGTAGAAAGTGTTGTCTAGTAAATCTGTTTTGGTTGTTTTTGTAAAGGTATAACTAGTGGCTAGAATAAAATCGTTTTCAGTTAGTCTTAATCTTCGCTCTTCGATGCTTTTTACTGAAGCGTAATCGCTATCTGAAGAGGTTAATGCGGTATTTCCTGCTAATACATCAGTAATAAATCCGGTTGTTCCTTTTTCAATTATTAAATCATTGTTGTCGTCAAAATAGGTTGGTTCTGTATTGTATGTTTTTCCAATTTCGTTCAAAGCAGTATAGGAAGATCCGTAGACATTAAAATAATTTTGCGGATTCAGGTTTTGAACAAATTGGGCGTTGAAAAGATCAAAACGAGCGGTGTTATTTTTCTTGGGAGTCCAGTTGTAAGTAAATGCTCCAGTGAAATTTTCTTTATCTAATCCAATGTTTCTTTGTCTGGCAAATCCAATAGCCATAAGGGTAGAAGGGATCATGCTTTTCTTAATAATTTTTTCGGTAGAGAAAGGCATAAAGATCCTCGGGACGTTTAACTTTAAGTCAACTCCGTATTCTGAAACATTAAAAAATTGATTGTTTGGATTGGCTAAATCTTTAGACGAACCAATGTTTCCACGCACGGAAGCCTCCAATGTTTCGGCACCGTTAAATACATTTCTGATCGTTTCTGAAATACTTAATGCGATTCCTATATCCTGAATATTAGAATGGGTGATGTCAAGTGAGGTTCCAAAACTATATTTTTTTCTTGGTGTCAAGTATATTTTTGCAATCAAAGAACTATATGTAGTGTCTCTTGAGTCAATTTCGTATTGGACAGTAGGGTAATTGAATATTTTAAGGTTATTCAAATAACGTGTGGTTAGAACAGTTTTGTTGTCTGCAAAAAGTCCGCCCTTAGTGATAAAAATCGCATCTGTTATGGCGTGTGGTTTGTATTTTAATTTTTCGTGACTGTATAAATTAAAATTTTTATAAGTAGTACTATCCGTGATTTTTGAACTACTGTTGTTAGGAGAATAATCGGTATAGATGTTTACATCACTAATTTTATAGATCTTAAAAGGTTCAGTTCTCGTTGAGTCCTTATCTTGATACGAGTAATCATTAATGATTAAGTTTACATTAGCCTTATCGCCTTTTTGAATGGTGTCAATATCGAAGTTTACATAGGTAGGCTGAAAGTAGTACACACCATTATTTCTGAAATGGGTAGTAATACGGTTTTTCTCATCGTCAAAATCAAGTGTTTTATATTGAGTTCCGGACTTAAGTACAGAGTTGGATTTAATTGTTTCGTATAATGAATCTAATACAGGAGTAGCAATGGATGTTGTTATGGTGTCTAATGAGTAAGGTTTTCCTGTGCTAATTTCATATTTTATTTTGGCTCTTTTAGCAGCCACAGTATCTACTTTGTAATCTGTACTTACATTGAAGAAACCATTATTGAAATAATAGTAATTCAGTCGTAAGATTGATTTTTCGGTTTTGGTGCTGTCTAGTATTACAGGAGGTTCTCCTGTTTTTTTAAGGAAATCATGAATTCCATGATACCAAAAAGATTTTCCAAGTCGGTTTACTTGTTTTGCCGATAGCCATTTTGATTTTCTTTCGTACTTGTCAGGATGATTTGTAAATTTTGCTTGGTAGGTTGAATCTGGATTCAAATTAGCTAAATTGTACAAATTTAAACGCAGGCGAAAGCCTAATGACAAAGTGCTATTTGGTTTTTGATATAACTGATTGGAGACATTTTCTGCCTTTGTCGCTTTCCCATTTACTATAATTTGATTTTTAGTAAGGAGATGTTTTCCATCAGGAACTCTTTTTACAGCGTTACAGGCGCAAATAAATGTTGCTATTAGAATAAATGCTGCTATTTTTGTAGAAATCTTCTTCAAGTGTTATAAAATATTTAATTCAAAAGTACATTATTTTATGGTTAGTAAAAACCAAATAAAACTTATAACGAGTTTACAGCAAAAAAAATATAGAACCATCAATAAATTATTTTTTGCCGAAGGCGTAAAAGTAATTCAAGAATTGTTAGATTCAAATTTTGAACTGGAACATTTGTATTCCACTCAAAACGATTTTGAAGATGTCTTACCATCAAAAAAATCATTGATACTAGAAGCAGACTTGAAGAAAATCAGTGCATTGGCAACGGCGAATAGTTGTTTAGCAGTGTTTAAAATTCCTCTTGAGAAGAAAATTAAAGAATCAGGTTTAATTGTGGCTTTAGACTCCATACGTGATCCAGGTAATTTAGGGACGATTTTAAGGTTGTGCGATTGGTTTGGTGTTAAGGAGATCGTATGTTCAAAAGAAACGGTAGATTTATACAATCCAAAAGTGGTTCAGGCTACTATGGGCTCTATAGCGCGAGTCAATATGAGTTATATTGATTTGAATTCTTTTATAGCCGCTACTAATTTGCCGGTTTTTGGCACATTTATGGACGGCGTAAATATTTACAAAACTACGTTGCCACAAGAAGGTATTGTAGTTATGGGTAATGAAGCGAATGGAATTTCAATGGAACTCGAAAAATTGATAAAAAATAAGTTGTCTATTCCTCGTTTTGGAGAAATTCAAAAAACTGAAAGTTTGAATGTGGCAACTGCAACAGCGATCATACTCAGTGAATTTAGGAGATAGTGTTGATGTATTCTAGTGAAAGGTAAAATTAATCAATATAGCTCTCGTTTTTAGAGATTGAATGTCGCCTGTCCACGGACTGTTAGGATCATTGTCTCGTATCAACTCATCGTTAATTCCAAAAACTCCTCGGATAGAAGGGGAAAATATGAAATATTCAGAGAATAGATCGATGCCAAAACCTACTTCATAATTAGTAGTCCAAGGTTTTACTCTGAATTTTTGTTCGTAATTGTCATCGATTGCTTTTGAATTACCTGATAAATTTAAAGTAGCAGAAACGCCTCCAACAAGATATGGTCGAATGTTACCAGTTCTTAGTGAAGAGAATTTCAACAATAGAGGAAAGTGGATGTAGGTACTACTTACTTCTCTTAAAATATCTGTTTTTTTTGTAAACCCGGGAAAGTAGAGGTCTCTCTGGGTGTAATATAAACCAGGTTCAAATCTTAGATTGATATATTCTTGAAGTTTTAGATCGCCTACTATTCCCACGTTAAAACCGGTGGTCTTTTTAACAAGGATGTCCGGTCCTACAGTTCTGTAGTCTATTTTAAAGTCGTAGGAGTTGAATCCTAAGAAATATCCATAATAGACTCTGGATTTTTGAAAATTCTCTAAATTGATTATAGGATCTTTCGCAAACATGCTTTTTTTAAACTGTGAGTTTCCTTTAATGGACAAAACGAGTAAAAGTAAGACAACAATTTTTTTCATATTTGGGCTGAATATATCTCAGTATTAATTTTTAGATGCCGAATAAATAGTAGCTACCCCAAAAGTTTGTGGCAAGGCTATTACATCTATAAACCCAATTTTCCTCAATATATTGTTTAATGCCTCTCCATAAGGAAATGCTGCAGCTGATTCTGACAAATATCCATAAGCTACATCGTCTTTTGAAAAAAGTTTACCAATGATTGGCAATATGTTTTTACTGTAAAAATTATACCCTTGTTTGTAAGGAAATTTGCCTGGAACCGAAGTCTCAAGGATAACGAAAACACCATTAGGTTTTAAGACACGTAGTATTTCTTTTAATCCTTTTTCAAGTGTTTCGAAGTTTCTAACGCCGAAGGCAACCGTGATTGCGTCAAAATAATCATCCTCAAACGGCATGTTTTCAGAATCCCCTAATACCATTTCTATAGTATTAGATAGTTTTTTGTCCGCGATTTTTTTTACACCTACTTCAAGCATTCCTGAAGAAATGTCTAAACCAATAATTTGTTTAGCATTGGTTTGCGCCATCAAAATAGCTAAGTCACCAGTTCCTGTCGCAATATCCAATATTGTTTCTGGATTTGATTTTGCGACAATTTCCAATACTTTTTTTCGCCACTTTATATCTATTCCAAAAGAAATGACACGGTTCAAATTATCGTAATTTCCTGAAATGGTATCAAACATTTTTGCAACCTGTTCTTTCTTGCCTAAATCGGAATTTTTATATGGAGTTATGTTTTTTGACATTTTTTAAATTTTCACAAATATAATACATTCTATTTTGAACCGTAATCGAGTTTTGAAAATAGTAAGAAAAAAATGGGGCCTATGTTTGGTTTATACTTGTCTAGATATGAGGTGGAAAAGCGAGTGTTACAAATAAATTGAAATATCACTAAAAGTGGGTATTGTGTGTGAGTGTTTTTATAACGATTTTTACATTATAAAATTATAATAGTTTTTCAATGATTAAAAGGGAATTAATGACCCAAATCAAGTGGTTGATTTTTGCGCTAGTTATGTCACTTGTTCTTGTAGGCGGGTTTGACGGTACCATTGTAAAAGGTGGTAGTGTATTTATTGCGCAGCACACGTTCTTAGGATTAAATTTGTTTTTGGAAATTTTAATTTTTTTTGTCTTTAGTACCTTCGTGGTATTTGGTATTAAGGGCTTTTTTGAGATGTACTCTCAAAAAACATCAAATGTTATTATCTTCATTTCTGGAGTTTTATTAACATTCGTTATTTTTGGATTGTGTTATCAAATTCTGTTTCAAGAGTAGGTCATTTTCCTAATCATTGTTTTAAAAGAAAAACACCCTAATTAGGGTGTTTTTTTATTTTCTAATGTACGTTTGATAAGTGTAATCAAATTGATGTTTCTCGTCCTTATTTTGGAATTCAGAATGAATCATTTCCCAGTCCTTAAGATTAATTTCCGGAAAAAAAGCATCTGCTTCAAAGCTGTGATGAACACGTGTTAATTCAATTTTATTTGAAAAAGGAATTCCTAAATTATAAATTTCACCTCCACCTATAATATATATAGCTTCATTTGAAGGACAGATTTCTATTGCTTTCTCCATGCTGCTAACCACAGTACAGCCTTCTGGTTTATAGTTTTCTTGACGACTTATGACTATGTGTGTTCTGTTAGGCAGCGGTTTTGGAAAACTTTCAAATGTTTTTCGCCCCATAATGATATGGTGGCCTGAAGTGAGGCTTTTGAATCTCTTGAAATCGTTAGGTAAATGCCAAACCAATTCATTGTTTTTTCCAAGTGCATTGTTTTCTGATGCTGCCGCAATCATTATAATCATGTTTCTAGTGCTTATATTGAAGTGTCTTCAGTTATTTGTGATTGTATTTCAGCTATTTTGTTTTTTTGTAATGCAACCAGTCTGTCTATCTGCTCTCTTTCCCAGTTTTTATTCATAAAACGATCCGTTATGTAGACTTTGATGAAATGCAAAAGGAAAATAAAAAACCATGCTGTAATTAGGTAGATATGCCAATTTGAATCTATTCCAAAATTAAAAAGTTTGGTTGAGACAAACAAAAATAAACTGGCTAAAAATAGAAGTACAAAATGAAAATATAACCCTTTTTTTTGTTTTATTCTTCTTCGGGCATATTCATATAGTTCATGTTGTTCTCTTTCCATAAGTTGAATTTTGGTTATAAAGATAAAATTTAATTTGGAAAGTCGACATTTAGACTATCTAATATTTATTGAGAAAACGTTTTCTTTTTTATTTTAGAAAATTTAAGCTTGTGTTAATTGTTAAATTAGCTAAAATTTAACACTGTTTGCCTCATACTACTAAATCTGCATGGGGTATGACTTAAACTCAATAAAATTTGTTTTCTTTGCTTTATAATATTAAAAATGAAACTGTTATGGCTATTAAAAAGCAATTTATAAAAACAAAACCGGTGTGTAAAGTTACCTTTTCAGTTGAGGCAAAAGAAGCTGATGAAGCTGCGGTTATTGGAGATTTTAACAATTGGAATCCTAAAGAAGGGGTTTTAAGTAAATTAAAAAATGGTACTTTCAAAGGTGTCTTTACCATAGACAAGGACGCTGCTTACGAATTTAAGTACGTAATTGACGGTGCATTTGTAAATGAAACTGAAGCAGATTCTTTTAAATGGAACGAGTTTGCAGGAGCAGAAAATAGTGTTTTAGTTGTTTAAGCTAAAACATTTTTTTTGTCTATTATACGGCCACATTCCCTTTAATTAGGGCGTGAGGTTCGTATCCTTCCAGTGTGAAATCATCAAATTCAAATTTAAATATGTCTTTTATCGCTGGGTTTAAAATCATTTTTGGTAAAGATTTTGGTTCTCTGGATAATTGCAATTGCAGTTGCTCGATATGGTTATTGTAAATGTGTGCGTCTCCAAAAGTATGGATAAACTCACCTGCTTCTAGATCGCAAACCTGTGCAATCATCATGGTAAGTAGGGCATAAGATGCAATATTAAAAGGGACTCCTAAAAAGATATCGGCACTGCGTTGGTATAGCTGGCAGGATAGCTTACCATCGGCTACATAAAATTGAAAGAAAGCGTGGCAAGGCGGTAAAGCCGCTTTATTGTTAGCTACATTTTCCTCAAATGATTTTGTAGTATCGGGAAGTACAGATGGATTCCATGCGGAAACAAGCATTCTACGACTGTTAGGATTTGTTTTTAATTCGGTGATTAAATCGGCTATTTGATCTATTTCTTCACTGTTCCAGTTGCGCCATTGATGACCATAAACCGGTCCCAAATCGCCATTGGAGTCAGCCCAAGCATCCCAGATTTTCACTCCGTTTTCTTGAAGGTACTTGATATTTGTATCTCCTTTTAAGAACCAAAGTAGTTCGTAAACAATTGATTTGAAATGCAATTTCTTAGTAGTTACCATTGGGAAGCCTTCGCTTAAGTCAAAACGCATCTGATGACCGAAAACGCTTTTAGTTCCTGTTCCCGTTCTGTCTCCTTTTTGACAACCGTTGTCCATAACGTGTTGCACTAAGTCTAAATATTGCTTCATTGAAATGTTTATTTGGTGATTTGATAATCTGGTATTGAGTTCAAAAGTAACCAAATTAACGCTTGTGCAACTACGATTCTCTTTTAGAAATTTCGTCTCTTATTTTAGCTGCTTTTTCATAGTCCTCGTGCTGAACTGCCTGATCAAGTAATTCACTTAATTCCTGGAGGCTATGCTTAATATAAATACGACCGCTTTCGTTGCTTTCTTCTTCATTTCCAAAAGTTTCTGGGTTTGAAAGAATATCATCGATTTCTTGAGAGTCTTTATCTGTTTCTTGTGAATTTGCTTTTAAATAAATACCAGCTTTGTCTAGAATGTTTTTGTAGGTAAAAATAGGTGCGTTAAATCGCAATGCAAGTGCGATTGCATCTGAGGTACGTGCATCTATTATTTCTTCAATTTTATCTCTTTCGCAAATGATGCTGGAGTAAAATACACCGTCAACTAATTTATGAATGATGACTTGTTTTACAGTGATGTCAAATCGTTCTGCAAAGTTTTTGAATAAATCATGTGTCAACGGACGAGGTGGTTTAATTTCTTTCTCTAAGGCTATTGCTATAGATTGTGCTTCAAAAGCACCGATGACAATTGGTAGTTTTCTTTCGCCATCAACTTCATTCAAAATCAGTGCGTAAGCTCCGTTTTGTGTTTGGCTGTATGAAATTCCTTTTATCGACAATTTAACTAAACTCATATTTGCTGAAATGAAAAGTACAGAGTACCTAATTTAAAGATTTAATTTCGTTATTAAATTTGGGTGCAATTTTAATAAAAAAATGATAGACAAAAAAACTGCCTGAAAACAAAGGTACGATTATCTTGTTTTCAGGCAGCTATATTTATTGAAGAATATTACATTATGACTGTTGCGCCTTGAATGTTTTAAATTTCTCGATTAGTCTAGGAACGATATCGAATGCATCTCCAACGATTCCGTAGTCAGCCACTTTAAAAAATGGAGCTTCTGGATCACTATTGATAACCACTTTTACTTTTGAAGAACTTATTCCTGCAATATGCTGGATTGCTCCAGAGATTCCTATTGCAATATATAAGTTAGTTGCTACCGGTTTTCCAGTTTGACCAACATGTTCTCCGTGAGGTCTCCAACCTAAGTCAGAAACGGGTTTAGAACAAGCAGTTGCTGCACCAAGTACAGTTGCTAATTCTTCGATCATTCCCCAGTTTTCTGGTCCTTTTAATCCACGACCTGCAGAAACTACGATGTCAGCATCAGCGATAGATACTTTTCCAGATACTTTTTCTACCGATTCTACTTTTACTCCAAAATCATTTTCTCCAATAGTTGGATTAAAGTCTTCTTCAGTTAGTGTAGATGGGTTTTCAGAAATACCGTAAGAATTTTTGGCAAGACCAAGAACTTTTACATCAGTACTGATTTCAGTGATGTTGAATGCTTTGTTTGAAAATGCATTTCTTTTTACTTGAAAAGGAGAAGTACTTAATGGTAATCCCACAACATTTGAAGCAAAACCAGCTTCTAGAGCTACTGCAACAAGTGATGAAAGGTAGATACTGTCAGTTGTTGATGAAAGTAAAATTACTTTAGCGCTTTCTTTTTGTGCTGCTTGTTTGATAACATCAGCATACGCCTTAGCGGTAAAACCTGCTAATTTGTCATTGTTTACTTTTAATACCTTGTCTACTCCGTATTTTGATAATTCCGAAACATCGCCAGCGTTAACTGTTACTGCTGTTACAGTTGTTCCTAGAGATTCGGCTACTTTTTTTGCATAAGAAGCTAATTCAAAAGCTACTTTTTTGAACTTTCCTTCCGCAGATTCTGCATATATTAATATTGACATAAGATTTGTGTTTTTAGATTAGCGATTTATGATTTTAGATTTTAGAAGTTTGAATCAAGAGTTTAGATTTTTTTTGCCATCAGCAATCAAAAATCGTTAATCTTCATTCTTAAATCCAATTCTTAAATCACTTTTGCTTCGTTATGTAATAAGTCGATTAATTCGTCTAGATTGTCTGGAGAAATTAATTTAACAGCTGATCTAGGTGCTGGTTTTTCGAATTTTACTGCTTTAGTATTTACAGGAGCATCAATAGGTTCTACTATCGTTAATGCTTTACTTCTAGCAGTCATGATTCCTCTCATGTTCGGAATACGTAAATCTTTTTCTTCTACTAATCCTTTTTGACCTCCAATAATTAATGGAAGCGTAGTAGAAACAGTTTCTTTTCCACCATCAATTTCACGAATCGCTGTTACAGCAGTTCCTTCAACGGTAAGGCCAGTACAAGAATTAATGAAATTATTACCCAAGATACCTGCAATCATTCCAGGAACCATTCCTCCATTATAGTCTAATGATTCTTTTCCTGCAATAACAAGATCGTAACCACCATTTTTTATAACATCGGCAAGTTGTTTTGCTACAAAGAAACCATCAGTAGGAGCTGCATTTACACGAATTGCTTCGTTTGCTCCAATAGCTAATGCTTTTCTTAAAGTAGGTTCAGTTTCTGGTCCTCCAACATTCACAACAGTAACTGTTGCTCCTTGTTGTTCTTGAAACCATATTGCTCGTGTTAATCCGAATTCGTCATTTGGATTAATTACATATTGTACCCCATTGGTATCGAATTCAGAATCACCATTGGTAAAATTAATTTTTGAAGTAGTATCAGGAACGTGACTGATGCAAACTAATATTTTCATAGGATTGTTTTTTATTTTTCTAATAGTCTTTTACAAAATTAGGATATTAATTCGAATAATATACTATGCGTGCATAGTTTTTTTTAATGAACTATTACGTTTTCGTAGCCCGGATAGTAGCGACATCCTTCGTGTGGCTCCTTTAGCCACAGGAAGATATAGCGTATAGCCGGAAATAGCTCCTGATTATTTTAGAGTAATTTATGCAAAAAAGTGATTTAAAATATTTATTTTTGCTATCGAAAATTAGACATATACAATATAAATATGAGAACGATACAATTTAGAGAGGCTATTTGCGAAGCGATGAGTGAAGAAATGCGTAATGATGAGTCCATATATTTAATGGGTGAAGAAGTTGCGGAATACAACGGTGCTTACAAAGCGTCTAAAGGTATGCTTGCCGAATTTGGAGAAAAAAGAGTAATTGACACTCCAATTGCAGAGCTTGGTTTTACAGGGATTGCAGTAGGTTCAGCGATGAATGGTTGTAGACCTATTGTAGAATACATGACTTTTAATTTCTGTCTTGTTGGTATTGATCAAATTATAAATAATGCAGCTAAGATGCGTCAGATGACCGGTGGTCAGTTTAACGTGCCTATTGTTTTTCGTGGCCCAACAGCTTCGGCAGGACAATTAGGAGCGACACACTCACAAGCATTAGAAAACTGGTTTGCTAACACACCTGGTCTTAAAGTAGTAGTTCCATCTACTGTTTATGATGCTAAAGGATTGTTGAAATCAGCTATTCGTGATAATGATCCTGTGATTTTCATGGAATCAGAACAAATGTATGGTGATAAAGGTGAAGTTCCAGATGGGGAGTACACTATTCCTATTGGAGTTGCTGATATCAAACGTGAAGGAACAGATGTTACTATCGTTTCTTTTGGTAAAATTATCAAAGAAGCTCATATCGCTGCTCAAGAATTAGCCAAAGAAGGAATTTCTTGCGAAATTATCGATTTGAGAACAGTACGTCCTATGGATTATGATACTATTTTAACATCTGTTAAAAAAACAAATAGATTAGTGGTTCTTGAAGAGGCTTGGCCTTTTGCAAGTGTTGCTTCTGAAATTACTTATATCGTTCAAGAACGTGCTTTTGACTTTCTTGATGCGCCAATTCAAAGAATTACAACTGCTGATACGCCAGCGCCTTACTCTCCAGTCTTGTTGAAAGAATGGTTGCCTAATGCGGATGACGTTATAAAAGCGGTTAAAAAAGTAATGTATAAATAATATACTAAACATGTTATGAAAGCTTCATCAATCGTTCGTTTGATGAAGCTTTTTGTTTTAAATAGAATTATGAAAAAGAATTTTTTATTTATTGTCTTTCTTTTATTGATGATCTCCAATGCTGTTTTTGCCCAAACAAAAGTGAGTGGTATCATCGTAGATAAATTAGATCAGCCTGTCCCTTTTGCGAATATAGCGTTCAAAGATTCTAGGGAAGGAACTGTTGCTAATGAAGATGGGCGTTTTTATATAGAATCTGCTAAAACATATACGACTTTAGTAATTACTTCTGTTGGTTTTTCAGATCGGGAGATTGCCTTGGATAAAGCGGTTAGTTATAATTTTAAGGTGTTGTTGAAAGAAGCCGAAAGCTTAAATGAAGTTGTTATTTTTACTGGTAAAACATCAAAAAAGGACAATCCTGCGCTGGATATTCTTAGGAAAATATGGGAAAGAAAGCGTAAAAATGGGTTGTATCTTTTTGATCAATACCAAATGGAAAGGTATGAGAAGATTGAGTTTGATATGAACACAATTGACAGTGCTTTTATGAAAAATAAACTGTTTAGAGGAATGGAATTTATTTTTGATCATGTCGATACTTCCAGAGTTACCGGAAAGACGTATTTGCCGATTTTCATAAATGAGACCTTGTCAGATATTTACGGGGATAATAAACTGAAGAAAGTAAAGGAAAAAATAAAAGCCAATAAAAGCTCTGGTTTTAAAGGTAATCAGCAATTACTATCTTTTGTAAAAGATTTATATTCAGATTATAATGTTTATGATAATCACCTTACCTTTTTTGACAAAAGCTTTACCAGTCCCATTTCTACAACAGGAATTGATGTCTATAACTATGTACTGAGAGATAGTGCCTATATCAATAATAAATGGTGTTATAATATCGTATTCTATCCAAGACGTAAGAACGAATTGACTTTTAAAGGTGATTTTTGGGTAAATGATACAACCTACGCCATTAAGAAAATTAATATGGCAGTTACTAAAAGTGCTAATATTAACTGGGTGAAGGATATTTATTTAGAACAGGAATTTGATGTTGTAAATGATTCCGTATTTCTATTGACACGTGATTACTTAATGTCTGATTTTGCAGTAAATAAAAAAGAAGATTCAAAAGGACTTTATGGAAAGCGTACCTCTTTCTATGGAAATCATGAGTTCAATAAAGAAAAGACTTCGTCTTTTTATAAAGAAGAAGTCGCTTATGCTAACGATTCGATCTATAATAAGTCAGATCAGTACTGGCATAAAAACCGTTATGAGAACTTAAGTAAAGATGAATTGGGAGTTTATAGAATGCTTGATACTTTACAAACGGTTAATAAATTCAAGCAGATAACAAGTTTAGTTACTGTGCTTGCCAGCGGCTATGTCAATTATGGAAATTTTGATTATGGCCCTATTTTTTCCACATTTGGTTTCAATGAAGTAGAGGGAGTGCGTTTGAGAGCCGGAGGTAGAACTTATTTCGGTACTAGTGATACTTGGAGATTACAAGGTTATACAGCCTATGGATTTAAAGATGATAAATTCAAATACGGACTATCAGGAAAGTGGATGGTTGACAAACGAAATAGAATTATCCTGTCAGGGGGAAATAGGCGAGACGTAGAACAAATTGGTGCGAGTTTAACTACTACAAATGATGTTTTGGGTCGAAGTTTTGCCTCGTCTTCTTTATTTTCATCCGGTAGTAATGGGAAATTGACTAACATCAATCTGAGTAATGTTGCTGTCGAAATCGAACCAATCAAAAACCTGACCTTTCAAACCGGTTTTTCTTATCGAACATTAGAATCGGCTTCGCCAACATTTAGTTTGGATTACTATACAGATGCAGGACAAACTGCTACAAAAAGTGATGTGAAACAGTCAGAAGTGAGTTTTCAGATCGAATATACGCCAAAACGAAAAACGATTGGGTATGCAGTAGAGAGAGACAATGTAGATAGTCCTTTCAGTAGGTTTTTTGTGAACTACAGCCATGGATTCAAAGGATTGTTAGATAGTGATTTTAAATATGAAAAATTGCAATTGTACTATAAGCAGCCTATCATTATTGGTCCGTTAGGACGATCAAATGTGACTGTCGAGATGGGAAAAACTTTTGGTACAATTCCTTTAGGTCTTATGAGTGTTATTCCTGGGAATCAAACTTATTTTACTATTGAAAACACCTTTAGTAACCTTAATTTCTACGAATTTGTGTCTGATCAATATGCAACGGTACAATGGGATCATAATTTTGGAGGACGTATTTTCTCTAGAATTCCTTTTATGCGAAAACTGAATTGGAGAGAAATTATTGGAGTGAAAGGCGTTTACGGAACGATTTCAGATGCTAACAGAGCTATAAATGCTTCGGGTCTGCAGTACAATGCTCCTGAAAACGTGTATTGGGAGTACAATGCTGGAATTGGGAATATCTTCAAAGTGTTCCGTATCGATTTTGCTTGGAGAGGAAATTATTTAAACACACCAGATACGCAGCGATTTTCAGTAAAAGGATCTTTTGGGTTTTATTTTTAGGAGCTATTTACTTCGTGAGTTCGCTGCGCTCGTGTCCAGCTATTCGTTGCAATCTTTTCCTTTTTAAAGAAAAAAGGAAAAGGATTTCCACTTCTATCTGGGCTAAAAAAATCAGCGCATGAAAGCAGCTATTGAATATCTTTCGGCAGTAGACCCAATTTTCAATGTCATTATTGAAAAATACGGAATGCCAATTATTCCCTAACGACCACAAGGATTGGAGACGCTAGTGTTGCTGATTTTAGAACAACAAGTATCTATTGACTCAGCCAAAGCTACTTTTTTGAAATTAAGGGAAAGGATAAAGATCTTTGAGCCGACTGTTTTGATAGATTTAGCGGATGAAGAGTTTAGACTTCTTGGCGTAAGCCGGCAAAAAACATCTTATATCAAAGCATTGTCTGTGGCAGTGCTTAGTAAGAACATAGACTTAGAATCTTTGGCAAGCAAAACGCCAGAGCAGGTACGGGAAGAGCTTATTAAAATCAAGGGAATAGGAAACTGGACTATTGATGTCTATTTAATGTTTTGCCTTGAAGCTCCAGATTTGCTTCCAATGGGAGATGTTGCGGTAGTAAATACGATCAAAGAATTACTCGATATTCACGAGAAAGAAGCCATGGAAACCCATGCCGCTAAATGGAGTCCGTATCGTTCTTACGCTACCTTTTTGTTGTGGCATTATTATCTCAAAAAAAGAAATAGGACAATAGTGTATCAATATTAGTTTTTTTGCTATTTAATGTGTAGATAAGAGCAATTTTATATTGTAAAAACAGATGGTTTGCTTATTTTTGTTGCGATTATTATAGAAAAGAAAAAATTAAAATGACTGCAGACAAAATAAAAACTTTCGATGTACTTATCGAAATTCCAAGAGGAAGTAGAAACAAATATGAATACGATTTCGAAATAAAAAGAATGCGTTTCGACAGAATGTTGTTTTCATCAATGATGTACCCAGCTGATTACGGATTTATTCCTGAAACTCTTGCACTAGATGGTGATCCACTAGATGTATTGGTTTTAGTAAACGAGCCTACTTTTCCTGGATGTGTTATGGAAGTAAAACCTATTGGTGTTTTCCACATGGCAGATGATAAAGGGCCGGACGAAAAAGTAATTTGTGTACCAGTATCGGATCCAATTTGGAATTCATTGAATGATTTGTCAGATATGAATCCACACTTATTAAAAGAAATAGAGCATTTCTTCCAAGTGTATAAAGATCTTGAAAACAAAACAGTTGACGTAGGTGGATGGGGAGATGTTAATGAAGCATATGCCATTATTAAAAAATGTACCGATCGTTTTGATCAAATTGAAAATAAACCAGAGGGATTATTCAGTATTAAGTAATAAATACCCTTGTATTTTATAAAAAAAGCAACATTCTGTTAAGAGTGTTGCTTTTTTGTTTAAATTCGTTTTTGTACTATATTGATTATTAACCAATAACCAAAAAAAACCAAATTTATGAATACAATTATGATTTATTTGCCAATTGTCATGGCAATTGTAGGACTTCTGTTCATGTGGATTAAAAGATCTTGGGTATTAAAACAGGATGCCGGCGACGGTAAGATGAAAGAAATTTCAGATTATATTTACGAAGGTGCATTAGCGTTCTTAAAAGCAGAATATAGGTTACTCGCTTTCTTCGTTGTTGGAGCAAGCATCGTTTTAGCAGGATTGTCTTATTTTGTTCCTACTACACATATTTTAATAGTTGTTGCCTTTGTTTTCGGTGCAGTTTTCTCAGCTCTTGCAGGGAATATGGGAATGAAGATTGCAACAAAAACAAATGTTAGAACTACACAGGCAGCACGAACAAGTTTGCCGCAAGCATTAAAAGTTTCTTTTAGCGGTGGAACCGTAATGGGACTTGGTGTGGCTGGTTTAGCTGTTCTAGGTTTGACTTCTTTCTTTATCTTTTTCTTCCATTTCTTTATGAATGGAACGTGGACTTCAACAGAGGACATGACTATCGTCTTAGAAACATTAGCTGGTTTTTCTCTTGGAGCTGAATCAATTGCCTTGTTTGCCCGTGTGGGAGGTGGTATTTATACAAAAGCTGCCGATGTTGGAGCTGATTTAGTGGGTAAGGTAGAAGCTGGAATTCCGGAGGATGACCCGCGCAACCCAGCTACAATTGCTGATAACGTAGGGGATAACGTAGGAGATGTTGCCGGAATGGGAGCTGATTTATTCGGTTCTTATGTAGCAACTGTTTTGGCAGCTATGGTTCTTGGGAACTATGTTATCAAAGACATGGGAGGAAGTATAGATGATGCCTTTGGTGGTATCGGACCTATTTTATTGCCAATGGCAATTGCCGGTTTCGGAATCTTATTTTCGATTATAGGAACCATGTTAGTTAAAATTACTGATGAGAATGCTAAAGAAGCACAAGTACAAAAAGCGTTAAACATTGGGAACTGGGTTTCTATAGGTTTAACAGCAGTAGCTTGTTATTTCTTAGTACAATATATGTTGCCTGCCAATATGAAAATGGAATTTTTTGGTGAAGGAATGCAAGACATTTCGTCGATGAGAGTTTTCTATGCTACGATCGTTGGACTAGTAGTGGGTGCTGTTATTTCATCTGTTACAGAATATTACACGGGATTAGGAACTAAACCAGTGATGGCTATTGTTCAAAAATCGAGTACGGGAGCAGGAACGAATGTAATTGCAGGTTTAGCTACAGGAATGATTTCGACATTTCCAACTGTCTTATTATTTGCAGCTGCCATTTGGACTTCTTACGCTCTTGCTGGATTTTACGGAGTAGCATTAGCCGCTTCAGCAATGATGGCAACTACAGCGATGCAGTTAGCGATTGACGCCTTCGGACCTATATCTGACAATGCAGGTGGAATTGCCGAAATGAGTGAATTGCCAAAAGAAGTACGTACACGTACTGATATCTTAGATTCGGTAGGGAATACGACTGCAGCGACTGGAAAAGGGTTTGCAATTGCTTCGGCAGCATTGACTTCCTTAGCATTATTTGCAGCATATGTAACTTTTACAGGAATTGACGGGATTAATATTTTTAAAGCTCCTGTTTTAGCGATGTTATTCGTAGGGGGAATGATTCCGGTAGTGTTCTCTGCATTAGCGATGAACTCTGTTGGTAAAGCCGCGATGGATATGGTGTATGAAGTGCGCCGACAGTTCAAAGAAATTCCTGGAATTATGGAAGGTACTGGTAAGCCAGAATATGCAAAATGTGTTGATATTTCTACTAAAGCCGCTTTACGCGAAATGATGTTACCTGGAATTTTGACGATTGGTTTTCCTATAGCCATTGTACTTCTTGGGAAACTAGTTTACGGAGATAACAATCAATTAATCGCAGAAATGCTTGGAGGATATATGGCTGGAGTTACTGTTTCTGGTGTTCTTTGGGCAGTTTTTCAAAACAATGCCGGAGGTGCTTGGGATAATGCTAAGAAATCTTTTGAAGCAGGGGTAATGATTAACGGTGAGATGACTTACAAAGGGTCTGAGGCACATAAAGCGGCCGTAACGGGAGATACTGTTGGAGATCCTTTCAAAGATACTTCTGGACCATCGATGAACATATTAATTAAATTGACTTGTTTGATAGGTCTAGTAATGGCGCCAATTTTAGGAAGTGGAAGTCATACTATTACAGATAAAGCGAGTTGTTGCATTACGACTGGTGCATGTACTTCAATGTCTAAAGAAGAATGTATTGCTAAAGGCTGTACGAATGCAGCTTGCGAGCATATGAAAGGTGCGCATATGATGCAGGAAGTTTCTAAACAAGTGACTATTGAGAAAACAAATGTTAATGGTGCAGTTGTCGGTACAGTTACAACTACTGTAAACGGTCAAGTGGAAACACAAGTTTTTAAAGGTACTGACGCAGAAGTTCAAGCAAAAATTGATGCTTTGAAATAATTATATGATTTGTTATAAATGAAAAATGCCTCGCGAAAGTGAGGCATTTTTTTATAGTAAGTTTGTTTTTTTTTATTTTAAGACGGGAAGAATAGGGCTAAAATAATCCGTTCAACTCAGCATTAATCTTGTTTAAAATCATTCCTAAATCCTCAGGATTGTCGACAAAGTTAATGTTGTCTACGTCAATAATTAATAATTTTCCGCGATCGTAGGTATGAACCCAGGCCTCATAACGTTCGTTTAATCGGCTTAAATAATCAATAGAGATAGAGTTTTCATACTCACGTCCTCTTTTATGTATTTGTCCCACTAGATTAGGAATTGAACTTCTCAAATAAATTAATAAATCAGGAGCTTTCACTGTAGATTCCATTAATTCAAAAAGAGAGGAGTAATTCTGAAAATCACGATTGGTCATCAAACCCATTGAGTAGAGGTTTGGCGCAAAAATATGGGCGTCTTCATAAATCGTTCTATCTTGAATGATTTTCTTTCCGCTCTCGCGTATTTGGATCACTTGGCGGAAACGACTGTTTAAGAAGTAAATCTGTAAATTAAATGACCAGCGTTCCATTTGGTGATAGAAATCATCGAGGTACGGATTGTCAACGACATCTTCATAATGAGGCTCCCATTTAAAATGTTTTGCCAATAAACGCGTTAGTGTCGTTTTTCCCGATCCGATGTTTCCTGCTACTGCTATGTGCATTACGGTGTTATGATTTTATAATTTATAATTCCCTTCGATGTAAAAATAGATAAAATTTGGTCTTTGTAACAGAATTTTTTAAACGTTTTTTCTGAAATATCAATTTCATGTTTTTGTTTTTTCTCCAAGTCTTCAAAAAACAGGGTGTTATTTTTAGAGTAGATAAATTGAGAGTCATTAATGATTTCAATAGCATCGAAATCTGGTGTTTTGCCTTTAGTTTTTATTTTCCCGAAGGCATCGCAAGAATACCAGTTGTTTTTGTTGTCTATCCAATAGAAGGTATTGAAATCAGTTTGATAGTATTTGATGCTTTCTGGAAAAGGTGTTGATATTGTTTTATAGTCATTTTTTATATAATCAAAAAGACCAATCTGCTGGTTCAAACTATTATAAATCCAAAGCCTATTTTGTGCTGCAATTCCAATCGCTGATACCGCTATGGGACTTGTGTTTTCTGAAAAATTTACTTTGTGTGTTTCATTTAATTGATTGTCCAGTAAGATAACGGTATTGAAATTCTCATAGAAAAGCACGATTTTTAGTGGGTTTCTAATGTCGACTTTTGCTATTTTTCCAAGAGAAGCGTTTTTATATTCTAATGATTCAGTGTCATTCGTTTTATGTAGAACGTTATCCTTTATGTAATAATAGAATTCAAACTGATCGTAATCAATAAAATCATCAGCAACCACATTGATGGTGTCTGTTGTAATGGTTTCAAGCTTAATGTTTTGACTAATCGCGGTCCAAGTCGATACTAAAGTAATAAAGAGAATTATTTTTTTCATATATAGCTAAATTACGATTAAACCTTTTATAATTATTGAAGTCTTAATTTATTTATAATAAGATTGTAACAAAAAGATAAACTAGAGGTCTTACCATAATAATTTTTTAAAAATTAAAAGTCATGAAGAAAGTAATTTTAGTTTTAGCATTTAGTGCGTTTGGCTGTTTAGGTTTGCGAGCACAGGAGTTCCAAGGTATGGCTGTGTATGAATCAAAAACGAGCACGGCTGATTTTAAATCGAATTTTGCAGGGAATAGGGAGATGACTCCCGAAATGCAGAAATCCATGGAAGAACGTATGAAGAGTATGTTTGAAAAAACCTTTATTCTGAATTTTGACAAGTCGGCTTCAGTTTATAAAGAGGAAGAAAAACTAGACGCTCCAGGTCAAGGAGGCGGAATGAGAATGATGGTTTCAATGACTGGAGGTGGCGGTACCTTATATAAAAATGTTAAAGAGAAACTGTACGCTGTTGATAAAGAATTTATGGGGAAAGAGTTTCTTGTAAAAGATTCGTTAGTAAATTATCAGTGGAAAATGGAAGGCGAAACTAGAGTTATTGGTGGGTATAATTGTTTTAAGGCGACAGCTGTGAGGCCAGCTAGTAAAACTGATTTTAGAAATTTCAGACCTAAAAAAGAAGATC
This sequence comes from Flavobacterium gillisiae, assembly GCF_900107635.1. Lineage (GTDB taxonomy): Bacteria > Bacteroidota > Bacteroidia > Flavobacteriales > Flavobacteriaceae > Flavobacterium > Flavobacterium gillisiae. The sequence goes on along the minus strand of NZ_FNRD01000006.1, from coordinate 84,200 downwards.
CTGCAGCTGCTAAACCTGCTGATGGTGAGAAGAAAACAAATTTCATGGATAATTTAGAAATGCCTAAGGATTTGACTATAACAGCTTGGTACACACCTGAGATTCCAGTAAATCAAGGTCCTGAAAATTATTGGGGATTGCCAGGTTTGATTTTAGAGGTTAACGACGGTAAAACTGTTATTTTATGTTCTAAAATAGTACTAAATCCTAAAGAAAAAACGGTGATAAAGGCACCGGTTAAAGGGAAAGTGATTTCTCAAAAAGAATATGATGAAACGGTTGTAAAAAAAATGCAAGAAATGCGTGAGATGAACCAAGGTCGTGGGGGTGCGCAAATGAGAATGGGTCGTTAGAACTTCGCGGAATTTGAAAATTATATAATTAAATTATTTACAATCTACTTGCACTACATGAAAACAACAATACAAATTGCTTTTCTTTTTATTACTTCTATTTTTTATTCCCAATCTATAAAGTTGGAGGGATTTATTAATGATTCTAAATCGGTTGGACTTGAAATGGCAAATGTCATGGCCGTAAATAGTACTACAAAAGCGATGGATGCCTATGCAATCACAAATGATAAAGGGAAGTTTTCTCTAAATTTGAAACCTAATACTACATACAGTATCAAAATTAGCTTTTTAGGGATGCAAAATAAAGAAGTCGAAATTGTTACTTCTACAGAAGATATAATTAAAACTATTGTTCTTCAAGAAGGAGGAATTGAGTTAGATGGTGTAGAGATTGTTCGAGAAATGCCAGTTTCTATAAAAGGAGATACCATTGTTTATAATGCAGACTCTTTTAAAACAGGGACAGAAAGGAAGTTAGAAGACATTCTTAAAAGACTGCCTGGTGTAGAAGTAAATGCTGATGGGGAAATTGAAGTCGAAGGAAAAAAAGTTACTCAGATGATGGTTGATGGCAAGAAGTTTTTTGAAGGAGACACGAAGTTGGGATCAAGGAATATACCTGCTGGTGCAGTTGATAAAATTCAAGTGCTTAGAAATTTCTCTGATGTAAGTCAATTGAAAGGATTAGAAAATAATAATGATGATGTTGCTATTAATATCAAGTTGAAATCAGGTAAAAAGAGGTTCTGGTTTGGGGATGTTTCTGCTGGAACAGATTTTGTAGATCGATTTATTATTAATCCAAAATTATTTTATTACAGTCCCAAGACGAGTGTTAATGTAATTACTAATTTTAATAATATAGGAGATGTGCCGTTATCTAATAGGGATTATTTTAGATTGACAGGAGGATCGAGAAATACCATTGGAAGAAGCGGAACAAATTTCAATGTTTCAAGCAATGATTTAGGAATTTCTACTCAAAGGAATGATAAGGCTCAAAACATTGAAAATAGATTTGGGGCGATTAATATAACGCAACAGATGTCAAAAAGTTGGAATGTTAGTGGTTTTGGGGTCCTTTCTTCGAATAAAACACTTACAAATACACAGACAAAAATAGGGATATTTCAGCCTAATTCAACTGCTATAAAAACAAATGAAAACAGGTCTGATTTGTCTGATTTGAGAAATAATTTGGCTATTTTTAAATTTGGATCAAAGTTTAAGCCTAATGTAAATTTTCAATTTGATTATGATATATCTGTTCGTAAATCAAATCAAACTGAAGATAATGATTTGTTGACGAATTCAGTTACTTTTGGTTCTTCGGGAGATATAGTTCAGAACAATGCGATAAAGTCTTTTAAAAAGCAAGATCCTATAGCAGTAAATCAGAGTGTGAATATGTTTTGGACTCAGAATAAAAAAAGTACTTGGGCATTTGAGATGCAACATTTATATCAGGATGAAGATCCGTTTTATAATCCTGATTTACAAAATGATCCTTTTCCGTTTTTAGGTTTTGATTCAAACCAGAGTAGTTTTAATATAAATCAAGATCGATTTGTAAAAACAAATAAATTAGATGTAAAAGCAGATTATTATTACTCGTTAACAGCTAAAAGCAATCTGAATTTTACTTTGGGAAATACTAATTCTCATCAGGCTTACAATTCGTCAATTTTTCAGATTTTAGATAATGGAGATCAGTCGGTTTTGAACAATGATGAATATAAAAATGATGTTACCTATGGTTTTAATGATGTTTATTTAGGGGCACATTACAAATTTATTACAGGTAAATTCACATTTAATCCCGGTCTAACTGTACACAGATATAGTACCTTTAATGAGCAGTTAAGTGCTAAGGTTGAAGATAATTTTTCTCGAGTTTTACCTGATTTATTTGCTCAATATCAAATCAAGAAGTCGGAATCATTAACCTATAATTTTAGAAAAACGAATGTATTCAATGATATTAATTCATTTGTTCAAGGGTATATCTTTTCAAATTTTAACTCCTTCAATAGAGGGAATAGATTCTTAGAAAACGCATTACAAGAAACGCACTCTTTAAGATATTTTAAGTATAATTTATTCAATTTCACGACTGTCTTTGGAAACCTAAATTATAGTAAGACAACTGATCCAGTAGTAAATAGAGCCTATTTTAATGGGATAAATCAAGTGAGTGAAAAAGTAAATGCTAATTTTGAAAACGAGAGTATTAATGGCGTCGTTGGGTATCAACGTTCATTCCTTAAGTATTATAAAGCCTCTGTTAATTTAAATTTAAATTGGTCTAAATTCAATAGCTTAAGAGCAAATCCAGTAGATCCTTCAGATCCTTTAATTGATTTTGTACAAACAACAGAGTCTTTTTCTCAAACGTATAAAGGTTCACTGGGAACTCAATTTAAAATTTGGCCTAATTTAGAACTAGGGTATTCATTGACATTAAACGATTATCAAAATACTACTTTCAAAACAAAACAACCATTTGTAAAATTAGATTATTTCTTCTTAAAAGCATTTTCATTAACTGCGGATTATAATAACTATACCTATTCAAATTCTGAAGGGACAATAAATAATAAGTATGAGTTTTTAAATTCTAGCTTTAGTTACCGTAAAAAAGATGCTAAAATGGAATATACAGTCGCTGCGACAAATTTATTAAATACTAAAACTCTAAATGATGATAGCTTTAGTCAAACGGGATATAGTTCATCACAGTATATAGTTCAGCCTAGATATATTATATTTTCGTTAAAATATAATTTATAAATAAACCGTGTTTAAGCAAAAAACCAGCTCAATTGAGCTGGTTTTTTTATGTCTTTTAATTGAAAATCTAATTACAATCCAAAAGCTTCTTTCACTTGGTCAACAAAATCTAATTTCTCCCAAGTAAATAACTCAACTTCAACAGTTTTTGTTAATCCTCCTGGAGCAGAGAAAGTTTTAGTAACCGTTTCTGGCGTACGTCCCATGTGTCCGTAAGCGGCAGTTTCGCTATAGATAGGATTTCTTAGTTTTAGACGTTGCTCAATAAAGTAAGGACGCATATCAAAGATTTCTTCTACTCTCTTAGCAATTTCTCCGTCTCTTAAGCTTAGTTTTGACGTTCCGTAAGTATCAATGAAGATTCCCATTGGCTTCGCTACACCAATAGCATAAGAAACCTGAACTAGAATTTCGTCAGCTACACCAGCAGCAACTAAGTTTTTAGCGATATGACGTGTAGCATAAGCGGCACTTCTATCCACTTTACTTGGATCTTTTCCAGAGAAAGCACCACCACCGTGAGCTCCTTTTCCTCCGTAAGTATCTACAATAATTTTTCTTCCTGTAAGTCCAGTATCTCCGTGAGGTCCTCCAATTACAAATTTACCCGTTGGGTTGATATGATATTGAATAGTATCATTAAATAAATGAGCGTGAGCAGGATTTTTAGCAATGATTCTTGGAATCAAAATCGACACTAGATCTTTTTTAATTTTAGCAAGCATAACTGATTCTTCATCAAAATCATCATGTTGAGTAGAAATTACAATAGCATCAATACGTGTAGGCTTATTGTCATCACTATATTCTAATGTTACCTGTGATTTAGCATCTGGGCGTAAATAAGTAATTTCATTATTTTCACGTCTAAGAATAGCTAATTCCTGTAATAATTTATGAGATAAATCCAAAGCCAATGGCATGAAGTTCTCTGTTTCATTAGTAGCGTAACCAAACATCATTCCTTGGTCACCAGCTCCTTGATCTTCAGGATTAGCTCTGTCAACACCTTGGTTTATATCTGCTGATTGTTCGTGAATAGCAGAAAGAATACCACAAGAATTGGCTTCAAACATGTATTCGCTTTTTGTGTAACCAATCTTTCTGATTACTTCACGAGCAATATGTTGCACGTCTAAGTAAGTATTTGATTTTACTTCACCTGCTAAAATTACTTGACCTGTAGTCACTAAAGTTTCGCAAGCTACTTTTGAATCAGCATCAAATGCTAAAAAATTATCAATTAATGCGTCTGAAATTTGATCTGCAATTTTGTCTGGGTGTCCCTCACTTACAGATTCTGACGTAAATAAATATGCCATAATAAATATAAATTTAAAATTAAGGGAGGAAAAATAATTGCTGGAAATACTAAAGTAGAGTTTCTGCTTTAGCATTTTTTCTACTGAAAATTTTTCAGCATCCATAATGAATTCGTTTCATTATGAAGAGGTTGCAATCAGTTCAAATTTTTCCTCTTGTAATTGAGTGCAAAGGTATGAAACCATTTTGAATTGTAAATTAAACTTAAGTATTTTTTTTAAGTTAAAAGGGTTGCAAGCCATAAGGCTATAAGTTAGTGTTATTTGGGCGTGCCTCCATTAGTAAAATGAGCCATCTAGTTTGTGCGTAGTGGCTCATTTTATTAATGCTGTCGTGCTATTCGTTGCAAGTCCTCAACAAGTTCCGCTAGCGCTACACTTGTTTGCGGGCTTTTCACTGCTATCACTCACGCGGGTTTGGGAATTCTCATTGCCATTTAGAACATTACCAAACACTACTTATCTTCTTTTTTGATTTTATAGAATACGTCCACATCATGCCGTTTTTGCTGTCATGTTTTTCAATCTTTCCTTGATGATACAAATCATTTAAAATTAGATTGCTCTCCTCAACACTACAATCACTTATAAAAGCATATTCTGTAACGGTCATGTTATTAAATCGTTGGAATAACGATTCTGGACTTAGTTGGATGTTGTTTTTGGTAACATTAGGTATGAATTTCCGAATGATTTCTTCAAATTTTTCATACGGTTGTAAACCTGTTATGGAGGTTTTTATTTCGTTGTCTATAGAAAACAATATTGTTGGAAAAGTAGTGACTTTTAGTTTTTTAGCATAATCTAAATCTTCATTAAACAAAGCTAGCCCTTTACCATTTATATCTTTTAAAAGTAATGCCGAATCTAATCCACAAGTCAAAGCGGCTTTTTCAATTTCGGGCCATTTGCTAATATTCCTTTTTTCGATAAAAATCATTTCCTGTAAACGTCTTAAAAACGAAACTGCTTTGTCATTACTTTGAATCTGAGCAGCTTTAAACGCAATCGACGGTGGGTAGGAGGAATGAAGTGGGTCTTCAATCCAGATGTCACCATCCAGCGGAGTTTTGTGTTCTTTACTTACCTCTTCCCAATGTTTGGCAGCGTCCAATGGGTTTTTGATGATGCCACGATCATAATTTTTCCATGATGGCAATAAGCCACCCATATGATATTGAATGTCAATATAGTCACCATATTCTAATTTTAGCTTCCTTAAAACGGGCTGAATCACCCAGCAAGTAGAGCAAATAGGATCTGTAAAATAAGTGATTTTAAGAGGTTTATTAACGGGCTCTTTTTTGTCTTTGTCAGTTACCAAAGGCAAGATATAACCTCTTTCGCTGTGTTTCTTAGGTTCCAAAAAGATTGTTTTCAGCAATCGGCCTTGTTCTAAATGATTGGTAAGATCACTGTAGCGTTCTTGATAATAGGTGTCAAAAGCTTGTTCAATCGAGGAAGAATTTATCAAGGTTTTTGTCAAAGTTTTGGCGTCAAGAAGAGCGTTGGTTGTTCCTGCACTCGTAAACGGCACCGCAAGATGCGCCGCATCACCAATCAAAACCACATTTTCTTTATGAAAAGTAGGCAAAGTATCAAAATCTCTAGTTTTCCAGATGTAAGAAGTGCTGAAATCATTGGCGTCGAGAACGGCTCTGACTTCGTCGGGGAAATCGGTAAGCATGTCATAACAAAACTTTTGAAGCGCTTCAGGGCTTTTTCCTTCGTCTCCAGAGGCTAGTTTGACATCATATTGCATAAACCATACTGATTCTTTGCAGGAAGCTGGAATAAAGCCAAACGCCAAACCTTTGATTTTGCTTTGGTATTTCTGAAAAACAACTTTTTCGGGATCGTCTATGGCTCGTTTTTTCGAAATCCCTACAATCTCATGTACTGCTACTGGAGTAAAATTGACTTTTCCAAATAGCGACTCTCTTACTTTAGAATTACTTCCATCGGCACCGATGAAAATGTCACCATATTCGATTTCTCCATTTTCAAAAACCGCGGCAATCGCAACATTATTTTCGTATAAAAAATGAGAAAACACGCGTCCCATTTTTAAATTTTTATTTGAAAAAAAAGAATATAAGTGTGAAATAAGATCAACACGTTTCATACAATGCCATCCGTCTAATTTGATTCGGATTTCTTCATCGCCGTTGGGTCTTTTTAAACTGAATAAATTGACGTTTTGTTTGTGCAAAGTAGAACTTTGTTCTTTCGCAAATTCAGATAATATGGAAAGTCCATCGGCACTCATCAAAAATGCATGTCCTTGATTGACCATACTTGCTGATCTCTCGCTGATAACAACATCCCAGTTTTCTTTTCGCAGCAGTAGTCCCATTGTAAGACCAGCTATACCGCCGCCTAATATAACTGCTTTCATATTAAAACGGTTTTAATTCTATTCATTGCTTCATAAATCACTTCTTCAGAGGTGGCAAAACTCATTCGAATATGACCTTCGGCACCTTCTCCAAACCATTGTTTTAATCCTGGTACAACAGCTACTTTTGCATCTTGTAGTAAGAGTTCGTAGATTTCTTGACTTGTTTTCTTGGTTTCAGTAATGTTGGTAAAAGCAACATAGCAGCCATCAGGAGCAATGCAATTAAAACCAGGGATAGTATTCAATTCGTCTACTATTATGCTTCTAACCTTTGTGAGATGCGTGACAAAATTATCTAGATAATACCCGCATTCGTTCAAAGCAGCACTGGCAGCCACTTGTGATAAAACAGTAGCGCCATGTACGGTAGAATTATGCAAAGAAGTGTCCATTAAAAGTTTGAAATGGTTTTGATTGTGTGCAATTACAGCACCAATTCGTAAACCGGCAAGGCCATAGGATTTACTAAACCCAGTAATGGTAATGGTTTGATTTCGTATTTCTTCATTGATAGAAGCGATACTGGTAAATACAGCTGGTAAAAACACAATATCACTCCATATTTCGTCAGACAAAATAATCAAATTGTGTTTACAGGCAATTTTTCCCAGAGTTGTAAGTTCACTTTTAGAAAATACTTTCCCCGTTGGATTTAGCGGATTACACAAGCAAATCATTTTGGTGCGTTTAGTAATGAGTTTTTCCATTTCCTCAAAATCAACATTTGAAGTTCCTGCTGGAATTGCAAACGAAACCGCTTTTCCTCCCACATTTTCAATAGAATATCGGAATAAAAAATCGACGGGGTCAAAAATAATGGCTTCGTCGCCAATGTTTAAAAAAGCTTTGCAAGTCAAAAAGATGCCAAAAGCAGCACTATCCACGGGAAAAGCAAATTCAGGTTGCACAGGTACATTTCGTCGTTGCTGAAAATAAGTAGCTATACTCTCTTTAAACTCCGGAAGTCCTTCGGGAGGCGTGTAGCAAAAATAGCGGTCTTTTGCAAACTTGGCGACGGCTTCAGCAATTTCAGGGGCACTTTTAAAATCGGGATCCGCAGCAGTAAGTGGAATAACACCTTCAGGAACTGTTGCCCATCTTAAATTATAGGCGCGTTTTTTGAGTAAGTCAAAATCGATTGCATTGTTTTGAAACATTTTATGTGTAGGTTTTGAGATTTGTGGTGCATTGAAAAATCAATTGCGTATTTCAAAAATAAGTGTTTTTTAATTAGTAGGAACTTCTTCTGTTTAATTATTTGTAGTGTAGTAATGCGGTGCCTTTTTTTTTTTAAAACTAAATTCAAATTGTTGCTATTGTGTTGTGAAGGACTATTTATTTGGAGTACAGTAAAAAAACGCAGAATAACTGCAGTTGTAATTGGTTCAAGCCGTTTGATTTTCGATAATTATATTAAAAATGATAATAGTAGTATCTACATTAAAGTAATTTTTTGGTCGTGTCAGTATTCCCAAAAGGGGCTGTTTTCTCTGTGGGTAGAGATTTATAACCGCTACTAGTCATGCTGGTTTTGGTAATTTAAAGATGTTTTTTGTGAAATAGAAAACTTGGATTAATGCTAAAAAGAGTCTTGGCCTAAAGCCTTAATTATAAAGGTGTAAGCTTTGTAGAAAAAAATAAAAGTTTATACGCATTACGTACTACGCGAATCCTTGCGTGTGGCAAATAACCGGATGATATGTGTTTTTACTTTCTTCGCATCAATAGTAATGAATTTTTCACAGAATGTCGAGCCGTATGAAAAGCTCCTTTGTATAATTATTAATGAAGCGCTATTGGTTAGTTGTTTTTTACTTAATAATTTAATGACACACTGTTTACTTATGATTGAAATCATAAAACTATTTTAGTATCGTTTTAGTACTGATGTGAAAAGAGGAATTTTTATGACTTTTTTCTGAGTTATCATTCGTTAAAAACGTAACGTATCTGATATTGTGGTTTTTAAACGAGTATATTTTAGTTCATTAATGTTAGTTGGTAAATTTGTTAAAGCTATAGATAGAAAGACTTTATATTTTTTTAAATTAAATGTTTTATCCGGTTTTTAAAACAGGAAAAGAGGGGGGTACCTCAAACTATACTAAACGTAAGCTAGGAGTTAGGAATAATTTATTAATCAAAAAACACTTTATTATGAGAGCAATTGAAAAGGTTTTAGTACTTGAAAAAAGAGCTATAGGAAAAGAAAATACCGGAAATGAAAAGTGGGATAGATATCTGGATGATTATAATAATTACGTTAAAGAATACAATAAGCATTATTTGAATGCATTAAAAGGAGATGAACGATCCATTTCATTGTATCCCTATATGAAAGAGAAATGGGAAGCTTTGAAGAAACGACTCGTTAAAGCATACAACAATAAGCGATTGAGCGATCGACAAATTCGAAGAGTGGTTAAAATTAACACGAAAATTGTTAAAGCTTACTTTAAGTAAAATTACTTATCAGGTAACCTTAATGAAAGATTTGTTATAGCGTTTCTAGAGACGTGTTTTATCATTGTCTTTAGCGGTTATGTAGTGTTAGCAATAGTGTAGATTATAATGGATGGAAGGATTTAGGCTAAAGGATTTAAGTAGCTTAAATAGGAGAGAGGAAAAACAAACTGCTAAAAATAATTATCATGAAAACATCAAAAACAACTTCGTTAACATTAAATTTTGAAAGCAAGTTACAAAAAGGAAAAAGGGGAGAGCCTATTATTGATTTAGTTCACCCAAGGATTCAAGTTAGAAGAACCAACTCTTTTGGGTTAAAAAAGACTTCAAATTCATTAATGGTACAAATGTATTCTCAAGAAAATGAAGTGTTGTTCATATAATTGAAAGTCGATTCTAAATTAAAGAAATGTAATATGAGCAAAAATACTTTGTATCATTTAAAATAAATCTATTATTAAAAATAGCATTAAGTTTTATGATTTTTTTTTAAATAATTGATTAGTTGTGTTTTAACAGAAAGGCTTTTATTTGTTATTTTTTAAAATATATTAGGATATATAAATTATTGTGAGCAAATTTGTTGCAACAAAAGGAGGATATCATGAATTTAAATGTTTGTAATAAGTCAAAAGCCATGCAGGAAAATTCCTGAGGGTAGTCTATTGCTTCAATTTAAAATCTTAAATATAGCATAAGCTTTCCTCAAAAAGGGAAGCTTTTTTTTTGAAAACTAAACAAAGATATTTTTAAAATAATAAATAACAATTCAAAATGGTTAATCTAAATTTTAAACAAATCAACTCATCAATTGTCAAGTCTATGATTTGTGCAAAAGCCATGATGTGTGTTTGTTTCAGGTGATCCAAAGTATAAGTTTATAATACAACTTAAAACCCTTTTGGATACCTATCTGAAAGGGTTTTTCATTTAATAAAAAAGAATAAAATCAAAAAACTAAAATTATGAGCACATTAAAATTTGAAACAAATGCCTTACATGCCGGACATGATGTAACAAAACACGCAGGGACAAGAGCAGTGCCTATTTACCAAACATCATCTTATGTGTTTGATAATTCAGAGCATGCGGCTAATTTATTTGGATTAACCGAAGCAGGTTATATTTATACAAGATTAAATAATCCAACAAACGATATTTTAGAACAACGCTTAGCAGCGCTTGAAGGAGGAATTGCGGCAGTCGTTACCGCATCTGGAACAGCAGCAATTGCAACAGGTTTATTGACCATGTTAAAAACGGGAGATCATATTGTAGCTTCAAGTAGTTTGTACGGTGGAACATTTAATTTACTAAATGCTACTTTACCAAGATTAGGAATAACAACTACTTTCGTAGATCCTTCGGATGCACAAAATTTTGCGAAAGCTGCCAATGACAATACCAAAGTAATTTTTGTAGAAAGTTTAGGGAATCCTAAATTAGATGTATTGGACTTAAAAGCGATAGCAGCAGTAGCTAAGGCTTTAAAAGTGCCGTTTGTAGTTGATAATACGGTCGCTTCACCTGCTTTGTTAAACCCTATTGCACATGGAGCGAATATTGTAATTCATTCTTTAACTAAATACATCTGTGGTAATGGAACTTCATTAGGTGGTGCTATTATTGATGCTGGAACTTTCGATTGGAGTAGTGGTCGTTTTCCTGAATTTACAGAACCTAATCCGGGTTATCATGGTTTAGTTTATCATGATGCATTAGGAGCTGCTGCTTATATAGCAAAAGTTAGAATTGAAGGACTGCGTGATTATGGAGCGGCTTTGAGTCCTTTCAATGCTTTTCAAATTATTCAAGGATTAGAGACATTATCCATTCGTGTGAAAAAACACAGTGAAAACGGATTAGCTTTAGCACAATGGTTAGAGTTGCAAGAGCAAGTAGCTTGGGTAAATTATCCAGGATTGAAATCAAGCAAATATTATGATTTAGCACAAGAGTATTTACCAAAAGGACAAAACGGATTAGTGACCTTTGGTTTAAAAGGTGGTTTTGATGCTGCTAAAAAAGTAGCGGATGACACAAAATTGTTTTCGCTTTTAGCAAATATTGGTGATACAAAATCCTTAATTATTCATCCATCAAGTACAACGCATCAACAATTGTCAGAAGAGCAACAATTAACTTCTGGAGTTTCTAAAGATTTGATTCGTCTTTCTGTCGGATTAGAGGATATTGAAGATTTAAAAGCGGATCTAAAAGCTGTTTTTGATTTATTGTAATTAGATCACTTTTAAAGTTTTTTTAATTCTAAAGATGGTTTTTGGTTGTAAATGGTATCAAATGTTAATATTGACCATTTTTTTAATTAGTTACATGAAATTATCGTTAAATCATTGTGAATCATTTGGAATTTGTGGAATTAAGTGAGATATTTGTTCAAGAAAAATACCAAAAATGAATTTAAATATTTGTAAACAATTTGTAGTCGTATCGAAGAAATTCGGGAGCTTGTAATTGCATTAAATTATATAAAAATATAATATAGCAAGAGCCTCCCAAGATAATTGGGAGGCTCTTATTTTTAAAGAAATAGTAACTTTCAAGTTAAATAAATTAAATGAAGATATTTTTAAATAATAAGATTCAGATCCTTGTCGCAATGTTTTGCGCAAAGTTCTGTTGATTCCAAAAGTACAAGTTTTTATAGCTTAAATCCTTTTGGTAATTTTTCCAAAAGGATTTTTTTTATAATAGAAAATAACAATAAGAATATAATAATAGAAAACAAACAACTTAAATATATATATCATGAGCGCACCAAACAGATTTTCAAGGGCATTGGAACTTCTTAGAAACTTAAGAGGTAAAAAAAACAGCAACAATGTAATTACAATTGATGAACTAATTAATCCAAGATTGGGTATAAATATATCAAAAGGGAAAAATGCTAAAAATGTAGTCAACTCATTACAACTTTTGATGTATTCAAAAGAAAATGACACACTTTTTATTTAATTGAAAGTTATTCAACATAGCTTTTTACACGTGAGGAATTTCTGAATTGTTTGATTCAGCGAGGTCTTGCGTTTTTTTGTTAAATATATTTTTTGCTAATAATCAGAATGGTTAAAGTTTGGTTGTTATAAAAATATGTAGTTAATTTGCAGTAATAAGTTCACACACGTATTGAAATGTTATAAAGAAAGGACGAGGGATTAGACCCGATGAAGCCTTAGCAACCCTTCGAGAAATCGAAGAAGGTGCTGCATTCTACCACTCCTAAAAGTGGAAAGATAACAACAAGAATTTCTCTAGTATTTGCCTAGTTTTTTCTTTCTAATATTTCCAAATACAAATCAAAATCAATAAAAGATTTGAAATTGGAAAATAAACCAACACATATTACCATACAAAATTTCACCACGTATAATGGTGCTTTTTATGCTGCGCTAAACTTAAGTTTTCAGGTTTTTGGCGCTCCATTGCATACAGCCCCCATTATTTTAATTAATCATGCCTTGACTGGAAATTCACAAGTAATTGGTGAATCTGGCTGGTGGAATGATATCGTGGGAGTAGATAAAACCATTGACACTAGAAAATATACCATTGTCTCATTTGACGTGCCAGGTAATGGTTTCAATTCGGCTACTATCGAAAATTACAGAGATTTTATCGCAAGAGATATTGCTAGAATTTTCATCGAAGGACTTCGCGTTTTAAAGATTGGTAATTTATTCGCTCTCATCGGAGGTTCTGTGGGTGGTGGAATTGCTTGGGAAATTTTGGCCTTAGAGCCAAAATTAGCTCAAAACTTTATTCCTATTGCTACAGATTGGAAAGCGACTGACTGGTTGATTGCTAATTGCTATTTGCAAGAGCAAATTCTAAATAATTCTAAAAAACCTATCGAAGATGCGCGTATTCACGCTATGTTATGCTACCGCACGCCAGAATCTTTCAAAGAAAAATTTAATAGAGACATCAATATACAACTAGAAACTTTTCAAGTGGAAAGTTGGTTGAATTACCATGGCGAAAAATTAGAAAAAAGGTTTCAGCTTTCGGCATATAAGATGATGAACCAACTTTTAAAAACGATTGATATCACTCGGAATCACGAGACATTAGAATCAATTATATCTAAAGTGGACGCCAATATATACATTGTAGGAATCAATTCGGATTTGTTTTTTACAGCAAAGGAGAATAGAGAAACCTATAACGAGATTAAAAAATTTAAAAATAATGTATTCTATAGTGAGATTGACTCACAACATGGGCACGATGCCTTTTTGATGGAATATGAACAATTAGACAATTTATTAGAAGTTGTTTTCAAAAATAAAAAGCAGATGAAAATAGTTAAATTTGGCGGTAAATCTTTAGCAAACGGCAAAGGTATCGACACCGTTTTGGATATTATTGAAGGTAAGATAAAGCAACAAGAGAAAATTGCTGTTGTTGTTTCAGCAAGAGGAAAGGCAACGGATGAGCTGGACGATATTCTTACTATTGCAGTTAAAAATGGAAATTACAAACCGCTTTTAGAAAGTTTTAAAACCTACCAAAAAGATGGTTTTGATAAAGTTGATTTTTCGACTGAATTTGAAAAATTAGATAAGCTTTTTGAAGGTGTTAGCTTGATTGGCGATTTTAGCGTGAAGATTCAGGATCAAGTTTTAGCACATGGCGAAGTACTTGCAGCTAAATTATTGGTATTTTTATTGAATGAAAGAGGTATTCCTGCTAAACTAGCAGACACCAGAGAGTTAATTATTACCGATTCTAATTTTGGCGATGCACAACCTTTAGACGCCGTTTCTAAAAAGAATTTCATCCAAATTTTTAAAGAAAACAAAGATGTTGTTTTGGTGATTACTGGTTTTATTGGTTCGAATGTTAAATATGAAACCACTACTTTAGGTAGAAACGGAAGTAATTATACGGCATCATTGGTTGCTAATTATATCAATGCCGAAGAATTGCAAAACTTCACTCATGTTGACGGAATTTACACTGCCAATCCTGAATTAGTTTTAGATGCTAAAAAGATTGAATCTTTGTCCTATAATGAAGCAAATGAAATTGCTAATTTTGGAGCGAATATTTTGCACGCCAAAACCATCATTCCGTTATTAGAAAAAAATATTCCACTTCGAATTCTGAATACGTTCAATCACGAAAATAATGGAACTTTAATTACGTCAAATTCTAATGCGAGCGGAATTAAAACATTATCTGTTTTAGAAAATGTTTCTTTGGTGAACTTAGAAGGAAGAGGATTACTTGGAAAAACGGGAGTTGATGCTCGAATTTTTAGAGTGATGGGGGATAACGATATAAGTGTAAGTATTATTTCGCAAGGTTCTTCAGAAAGAGGAATTGGACTAGTGGTTGCTGCTGATAAAGCAACAAAAGCAATGATCGAATTAGAAAAGGAATTCGAAAATGATTTCTATTCTAAGGATGTCAATAAGATTACAGTGGTAGACAATGTTTCTGTGATTTCAATAATAGGTCAGGATTTGAGCACGTTTCATAAGCCTTACACGGCATTGATAAAAAACAAAATTGTCCCTATTCTTTTCAACAATACAGTAACGGGTAAGAACGTTAGTTTGGTGGTTAAAAAATCAGAACTAAACAAAGCGTTGAATGTTATTCATGGAGAGATTTTTGGCGTAGCCAAGAAAATAAATATTGCTATTTTCGGACATGGATTAGTGGGAGGGACTTTGATAAATCAAATCTTAGAGTCAGCTGCAGCTATCGAAAAACGAAAAGATATTAAACTCAATGTTTTTGCTATTGCCAATTCTAAAAAAGTATTACTTAATAAAAACGGAATTAACGCAAACTGGAAAAAAGAGCTGGATACTGATGGAATTGGTTACACTTTAAATGATATTATCGGGTATGCAACTGAACATCATTTAGAGAATTTGATCGCTATTGATAATACAGCATCGGCAACTTTTGTAGAAAATTATATTCCGCTAGTAGACAGTAGCTTTGATTTAATTTCATCAAATAAAGTGGCTAATACATTGAGTTATGGTTTTTATAAAGAACTAAGAGGTGTTTTAGAAAAAAATCAAAAGAATTATTTGTACGAAACTAATGTAGGAGCAGGATTACCATTGATTGATACTATTAAATTACTACATCTTTCGGGTGAAAACATTACAAAAATTAAAGGGGTATTCTCAGGAACTCTGAGTTATTTGTTCAATCATTTCTCTGCCAAAGATGTTCCGTTTAGCGAAATATTAAAAGAAGCAATTGATAGTGGATTCACAGAGCCAGACCCAAGAGAAGATTTATGCGGGAATGACGTGGGAAGAAAATTATTGATCTTAGCAAGAGAATTGGATTTACAAAACGAATTTGATGAGGTTGCTATTCAGAATTTAATTCCGGAACACTTACGTGAAGGAAGTGCCGCTGATTTCTTAACTAAATTGGAAGAGTTTGATCCTATTTACGATAAAATAAAAAGCGAACAAAAACCGAATCACGTTTTGAGATACATAGGGGAGTTGTCTGGAGATTTGCAGCATGACAAAGGAATTTTGGAAGTAAAATTAGTTTCCGTACCTTCGGATACTGCTTTAGGTGGATTGAAAGGTTCTGATTCTTTCTTCGAAATATATACCGAATCTTATGGAGATAGACCAATTGTAATTCAAGGCGCAGGAGCAGGTTCTGCTGTAACTGCAAGAGGAGTATTTGGAGATATTTTGAGGTTGTCTGATAGAGGCTAATGATTTAAGATTGTAGAATAACGATTTTGGATTTCAGATTAAAAAAAATAAAAATCCGCGTTTAGAATCCGTTTTATCCGCGTTCAAATAAAAAACGTAACAATGAAAATTACATTAAATAGAGTAAACGACAATTTCCATTTCGAATTAAAAAACGAAAGAGGACATATAGTAAACGTAGACAGCCGTCCAGAATTTGGAGGTGATGATCAAGGACCAAGTCCAATGGAATTAGTTTTAATGGGAGTTGCTGGATGTAGCGCTATTGATATGATTTCGATTCTAAAAAAACAACGCCAAGTGATCACTTCATTCAAAGCTGAGGTAGAAGGTGAGCGCGTGCAAGTAGGAGAAGCAAAACCGTTTAAAGATATCCACTTGGTTTTTTACTTAGAAGGAGATATTAAAGAAGACAAAGCGGCAAAAGCAGCCCAATTATCTTTTGACAAATATTGCTCGGTTTCTAAAACATTAGAGCCAACAGCAACAATACATTATAAAGTAGTTTTAAATGGGGTCGAATTAGCAAAAGTCTAGTTTATCCACTTTTATAATTAAATAAAATTCACTATTTTTTTGTGTGCCTCTGAGTTTCCTTCGTGAATCTCTGTGGTACACTTTTAACAACCAATAGCATGAACGAAGAAAAATTTGGTTTTGAAACCGAAGCCATCCGTACCCAATTAGAACGCACCCAATATTTAGAGCACTCCGTTCCATTATACTTAACTTCTAGTTTTGTATTTGAAGATGCCGAAGATATGCGTGCCTCATTTGCCGAAGAGAAAGACAGAAACATTTATAGCCGTTACAGTAACCCGAACACGAACGAGTTTGTGGAAAAAGTGTGCAAGATGGAAGGGGCAACTGCTGGTTTTGCCTTTGCTTCAGGAATGGCCGCAGTGTATTCAACCTTGGCTGCATTATTGAAATCAGGTGATCATATTGTCTCTTCCAGTAGTGTTTTCGGAGCGACACATTCGTTGTTTATCAATTATTTTCCAAAGTGGAATATTCAAACATCGTATTTTGATATAAACGAGCCAGAAACTATTGAAAGTTTCATCACGCCTGATACAAAGATTCTTTTTGCTGAATCACCTACAAATCCTGCAGTTGATATTATTGATTTGGAATTGCTAGGGAAAATTGCCAAGAAGCACAATTTGATTTTAGTAATCGATAACTGTTTTGCAACGCCTTATTTGCAGCAACCTATAAAATGGGGAGCGCATTTAGTGGTTCATTCGGCTACAAAGTTAATGGATGGTCAAGGAAGAGTTTTAGGTGGTGTAACTGTCGGTGAACCCGAATTGATTCATAAAATTTATTTGTTTAGTAGATTAACGGGGCCTTCATTATCTCCATTTAATGCGTGGGTTTTATCAAAGAGTTTAGAGACGTTAGCGATTCGTTTAGATAGACATTGCGAAAATGCAATGAAAGTGGCTGAGTTTTTAGAACAGCATCCAAATGTGAATCGTGTAAAATATCCGTTCTTAAAATCACATCCACAATATGAAATTGCTCAAAAGCAGATGAAAGCGGGTGGTAATATTGTCGCTTTCGAAATAAAAGGTGGACTAGAAGCAGGACGAAATTTTTTAGATAAGATAAAACTGTGTTCGCTTTCGCCAAATTTAGGTGACACGAGAACCATTGTGACACATCCTGCCTCTACAACGCATAGTAAATTATCAGTTGATGAAAGATTAGCGGTAAGTATTACTGATGGATTGGTACGTGTTTCTGTAGGACTAGAAACCGTGAAAGATGTCATTGCCGATTTAGAGCAGGCGTTGGATTAAAATTTTTAAAATGTGATAATGAGTATTGTATGATATTTTATTTTTTGTTAATATTTTATTAATAATTTGTTAAAGAGTTTTTTTTCTTTTCAATTTTGTTATGATATATCAGAAAAAAATTATTAATTTTAAATCAAGAAAATGAAAAAACTTATTATTTTATTTGTGGTTACATTAGGATTGTTTGGTTGTGAAGATAATTCATCTCGGGATGTTTTGAGTTCTCAATTAACAAATGACAATACAAAAGAAATCTTTGAATTAAAACAAAAAGCGATTGTTCCAATTTTGGTTATGTCCAAAAATAAACAATTTAAACAGTTTGTTTTGAATGAATGTTTAAAACAGGAACATGGTGAGTATAATGTTTATTTATCTAAAATTATTACAGAATATAAGGACAATCCTAGTTTTAGTGAGTCTATTTTGGAATTAGCAGCATTGGCTACTAAAATAAAATTTTTAAACGGTGGTATTGAGCCATTGCTTTTTTATCCTAGGGCAGAAACTATTGAAGAAAGTAGATTAAATCAAAAGTCTTCTGCAACAGCAAGATTAGCTGAAGAAATGGTACTTGTAAATCAAGATGATTATGATATAGGTACCAACTCAAGTCCTGGTTATGTCTTAACTTTTGATGGTGAATTAATTTTTTATGACAATATTACTGAAGATTTTTCATGGGAAAATGATGTTTGGGTAATTGGACAAGAAGAAGAAGGAGTAATAATGTCTTCAGTAGGAGATGAGATAATATCTTCTCAAGTTTTCACAAGTACACCGCAATCAAGATTTGATGGACAACCAGAATACGGGGGGATAATTCAAGTAACAGATTTGGGTGCTGTTGAGCCATGGGTTCTAGGAAAATTAGAATTTAGAATTGTTATTTTAGATTCAAAAGGTGTTGTAATTAAAGAAAAAGAATTTGATAAACGTAAAAGAAGTCATTTTAGAAATAAAAAATGGTATGATTATGGTTATTTTGTTGGTAATTGGAACCTGCCTGCTATTGGTAATTGGACAACTGAAAAATGGATGGAAATGGATGGAGGTAAATCGTCTTCTGTTACTTTTAAAGTTCCAGCATCTGGACCTGGGGGAATACCTTTTGATGTAACTATTCCAAGTAAAGAAAAAGATGATGATTTAGGGTTATCAATGATTCAGTTTACTGAGCCCATGGATCAAGTTTATAATCTTACTCATATAAATATCAAAAGAAAACATCAATAAATAATATAATTTAATTTTATGAAATATTTATTCTTTTTTGTTTTTTTAATTGTAAGTTATAAAGGTGTTTCTCAAAAGAAAATAAGCACATATAATAAATCATTTCAATTTGATATTGGAACCTCCTTTAATGGGTCAGGTGATTTGGGAGGTTTTGTTGTTTATAGCGAGTACAATAAATATTTTAAAAAACACTTTTCCTATTCTGTAGGATTGGGAGCTACTTTTCATGATAATTCCTCCATATCTAATAATTCAATAGATGAAAGATCATTGTACATTACGATTGCAGGGCTTGAAGTGCTTGGAAAGATAGGATATAGTTTTGTAAAAACAAACAAACATGATTTAGGTGTAAAACTAGGCGTATTGATTAGATATCAATCCAATTCTACGGATAGTTATGAAACAGATTATCCACCTTACAATGGTTATAATGTACCAATTGTTATAATTGTTAATAACGAACCCCAAAGATCTCTTTCTTTAGGAGGGATAGCACAATTATGCTACAACTATAGCATTAATGAAAAGATATTTGTTGGTACATCAGGTTCTTTTCAAAGTGATACGAATGAAGATGCAATATCAAAATTATCTTTAACTTTTGGTATGCGTTTTAATTAAAATTTAAAGTATTATTTAATTTAAAGCTTTTTAAAAGAAATTTTGAGAAGCTTTTTTTATTTAATTATTAAGCTTTCTTTAAAAAATGAAACCAAAACTAATCATCCTGTCAGACGTGTGGGGAAAAGAAAAATCGAACTGGATTTTGGGTTATGTTGAAATAATAAAAGATAAGTTTGATATTCAATATTACGATTGTTGTGAATTGGGAGGGATTGATAAATCTATTTTTACGGAACAAAATCTCCACAATCAGTTTGTGAATGGTGGAATCGAAATTGCAGTAGAAAATTTATTAAATAAAGAAAAAGGAGAAATTAAAATTCTTGCCTTTAGTGTTGGTGGGACTATTGCTTGGAAAGCAGCTTTAAAAGGATTAAAAGTTAGTGACTTGGTTGCAGTATCTTCAACTAGATTGCGAAATGAAATAGAAACGCCAAATTGTCGAATTAGATTACTATTTGGTGAAAATGATGTAAATAAACCCAGTCTGGATTGGTTAAAAAAGCAGGATGTGTCGTTTGAAATTTACAAAGATATGAAGCATGAAATGTATGTAGAAGCTAATTTAGTAAAAGACATCTGTGATGAAATCTTAAAATGAGAGATTTAAAATTTAAGATTGTTTTCGATGCTTGTTAGTAAGATTAAACAGCTGTTGTGTATTTCGGTAATAGAATTTAGTACATTTATATTAGCCTTAAAAATTAGTTTAAAAAAGACAGTTTATTTATGGATGATATAAAATTATTTGAAGCTAAACAAGTACGAACTTCATGGAGTGATAAAGAAGAAAAGTGGTATTTTTCAATTGTAGATGTGATTGCTGTTTTAACCGAAAGTATTGATGCGAATGGATATTGGCGTAAGCTAAAGCAACGGCTTAAAGCTGAGGGAAATGAAACCGTGACGAATTGTCACGGGTTGAAAATGCAAGCAGCTGATGGCAAAATGCGAATGACTGATGTTGTTGACACTGAACAGCTCTTCCGTTTAATACAATCTATTCCTTCGCCCAAAGCGGAGCCGTTCAAATTGTGGTTGGCTCAAATTGCTAATGAACGATTAGATGAAATGCAAGATCCTGAACTCACCATTGATAGAGCATTAGAACAATATTTGAATCTTGGCTATAGCGAAAGTTGGATTAATCAGCGGTTAAAAAGTATTGAAATTCGCAAAGAATTAACTGATGAATGGAAGAGATTAGGTCTAAAAGAAGGGCATCAGTTTGCGAGTTTGACCGATATAATTACCAAAACCTGGTCAGGTCAAACGACCAAAGAATACAAAACACTGAAAGGGTTGAAAAAAGAAAACTTGCGAGATAATATGACCAACACCGAATTAATTTTGAATATGTTGGCTGAAGCTAGTACGAAAGAAATATCAGAAGCGGTGGATCCAAAAAATTTTAATGAAAGTAAAATCATTGCCAAACAAGGCGGTGCAATTGCAGGAAATGCGAGGAAAGAATTAGAAGCTAAAACAGGCAAAAAAATCATAACGGGTTTAAATGCTAAAACATTTTTAGACGATAACGAAAAAAAGCTATAAATTCGTCATGAAGCAAATCTATAAATCGTTAATTCGCATTCAACAATCATAAATTTTACCAATGCTTTCAAAGAAAACTAAATACGGTATCAAAGCTTTGACTTTTTTGGCTCGCCAAGAAGATCAAACACCCGTTGCTATTGCTGATATTGCAAAAAGTGAAAATATTTCGGTTAAATTTCTGGAAAGTATTTTATTGCTTTTGCGTCATTCTGGTTTTTTGGGTGCTAAAAAAGGCAAAGGTGGCGGTTATTATTTGATTAAAGACCCAAAGGACATCAATATGGCCAAAGTGTACCGAATCCTTGAAGGACCGATTGCCTTATTGCCTTGTGCCAGTCATAACTTTTATGAAAAATGTGATGACTGTAAAGATGAGGTTGCTTGTGCAGTACGCAAGTTAATGACCGAAGTAAGAGACAATACATTAAAAATACTAGAGAATAATTCGCTTGCAGATATAGCTTTTTAATTTTTAGGTAATATAGAAAAGACCCTTTCATTGGATAAACAATGAAAGGGTCTTTTTGTGTCAATTAATTATTTTTAAGCTAAAAAAACAAGTTTGTAGCCTACAAAGAATAACATTCCTGCAATAGCATTTCTAAGTAATAAATCGGGTACTTTACCACTTAGCATACTTCCTATAAAAATTCCGGGAAGCGATCCTATTAATAATTGACCTAATAATCCTAAGTCTAAATTCCCCATGGTTGCATGTCCTAAACCGGCAACTAAAGTTAATGGAACAGCATGAGCAATCTCGGTTCCAACAAGTTTTGGTGTTGCTAATATTGGATACAAGAAAAATAATGTAACGGTTCCTAATGCTCCGGCTCCAATTGATGTTAAGGTTACAGTAGCACCTAATAAAACCCCTATGGCAACAGTCAATAAGTTTTGTGTTTTACTCTCGCTATGAAACTTATCGCCAGCATGTTTTTGAGAGAAGTTTAAAAGCTTCTTTTTGAATAAAACAGCTATTGAAGTCATCAGTAATGCCCAGCCCAAACTGTATTTAATGACTGCGTTTAATGCGGTAATATCTGTTTTTATACTATGTAAAATCCACAATGTTACTAGCGCAGCTGGAACACTACCTAATGAAAGCCAAGCTGTGATAGTCCAGTTAATATTCTTTTTCTTGTGATGCACATATATACCACCCATTTTGGTAAATGCTGCATACAATAAGTCAGTTCCAACAGCCGTTGATGGAGGAATCCCGAACCATAATAAAATGGGCGTCATCAAAGAACCGCCTCCTACACCTGTTAACCCTACGATAAAACCAACAGTTAAACCTGCAATGACTAATCCTATTTGAAAATCCATACAATTAATTTTTCGCCAAAATTAATAACTATTTTATAATTATCCTATAGGGGAAGTAGGCTAATTGGAATATATTTGAAAAATTAAAGATTTATTAGAATAGCATTACGTTATTTAGGAATAATAGTAAAGTAATTGCGATTAATGATTAATTCAATAATTAGTAACGGATAAAGGTCTAATGTGCTTTTTTTGAGTCAGTAACGTATTGTATGTTTTGGAATAAAAAATCAAAATTTTGTTTTGTAGTGTGGAAATAAGTGTTACTTTTGCCTCATAATCTACTAAACCGATAGGGTAATAGATTTTGTATAAATTAAAATAAAATGAGCACAACGATTGTACAAACATTAATAGAAAAAACAAAAGACTTTTCAATAGAAGAGGCTTTTACTTTTTTAGCAGATGAATATAAAGACAAAGTGGTTTTTTCAACTTCTTTTGGACAAGAAGATCAGGTGATTACGGCTTTAATTGCCAATAGCAACGCTTTAATCAATATTTTCACCTTAGATACAGGACGTTTATTTCAAGAAACGTATGATGTTTTTCATAAAACATTAAAAAAGTATAAAAAACACATTGAAGTATATTTTCCTGAAGCTGCTGATGTTCAAAACCTATTGAATGCAAAAGGACCGAATAGTTTTTATGAGTCGGTTGAAAATAGAAAAGAGTGTTGTTTTATTCGAAAAGTAGCGCCACTTACCAAAGCTTTAAAAGGGAATTCAGTTTGGATTACAGGATTAAGAGCAGAGCAATCAGAAAATCGAAATGACTTGCATCTTTTTGAATACGACGCCAAGTTTGAAATAATCAAATTCAACCCATTGTTAAAATGGTCATTGAAAGAAGTAGAAGATTATTTAGAACAAAACAACGTACCACAAAATGCCTTACACAAAAAAGGATTTGTAAGCATCGGATGTGCGCCTTGTACTAGAGCAATTGCCGAAGGTGAAGATATAAGAGCCGGAAGATGGTGGTGGGAATCGAGTCACAAAGAATGTGGTTTGCACGGGAAATAAAGTTCAAAAATAAGTAGATAGAGGTTCTAATTAAGATTTATAAACGAATATAACTCCGTTTGCTCTCCCCCTCCTTCGGAGGGGGTTGGGGGGAGGATAAAACAAAAGATATGAGTACGATATTAAAAACAAACGCATTAGAAAGCGAAGCAATATACATTTTCAGAGAGGTGATCTCTCAATTTGATAAGCCAGTATTGCTTTTTTCTGGAGGAAAAGATTCAATAACTTTAGTTCGCTTAGCGCAAAAAGCATTCTTTCCAGCTAAAATTCCGTTTCCATTATTGCATGTTGATACAGGGCATAATTTTCCTGAAACAATCGAATTCAGAGACCGATTAGTTAAAGAATTAGGTTTAGAATTGATCGTTCGTAATGTGCAAGATGCCATTGACGAAGGAAAAGTAGTAGAAGAAACTGGGAAATATTCGAGTAGAAACAGTTTGCAAACAACTACTTTATTAGATGCAATCGACGAATTTAAGTTTGATGCTTGTATTGGTGGTGCGCGCCGTGATGAAGAAAAAGCGAGAGCAAAAGAACGTATTTTTTCTGTTCGTGATGACTTTGGTCAATGGGATGAGAAAAATCAACGTCCAGAGTTGTTTGATTTATTAAACGGTAAAATCGAAAACGGTCAAAACGTACGTGTTTTTCCTATTTCAAATTGGACTGAATTAGATGTATGGAGTTATATCGAACAAGAACAAATCGAGATTCCTTCCATTTATTTTTCTCATAAACGTAAAGTATTCTTGAGAGACGGAATGATTTGGTCACACTCACCTTTTGTTTACCAAGAAGAAAACGAAGAAATTCAAGAACGAATAGTTCGTTTTAGAACCGTTGGAGACATGAGTTGTACTGCCGCAGTTGATTCCTACGCAGCAACAATATCTGAAGTGGTAGGCGAAATTAGATTGTCAACTATATCTGAAAGAGGTGCCAGAATTGATGATAAACGCTCAGAGGCAGCGATGGAGAAAAGAAAACAACAAGGATACTTTTAGGATGAAGTTCCTGAAAATAGTTTTAGGTGTATTTCTTTTTAGTATTGGAGTAAAAGCGCAAACAGAGAAAAACGTTGACAAACAAAGTTTACTCTGGACGCGATATTACAATCAGCTGGAATTAAATAGTAAATGGTCTGTTCATACTGAGGTTGATAATAGGATTTTTACAAATCCAGTAACTCAAAATACTTTTGTAAGTCGGGTTCAGGTACGAGATAAAGTAACGGATAAGGTAGAGTTGGGAGCCGGTTTTGCTTATTTCTCGGTGGCAACACAAGATCCGGAAGTTAAAAATGGATTTCATATTCCAGAATACCGAATGCAGCAAGACGCAACAGTAAAACAAGTCTTAGGTAAAGTCAATCTTACACACCGTTATATGATTGAAGAGCGTTACATTCACAAGTCAACGACTACAGGATTAGTAGATGGAACGGCATTTTACTTGAGATTTAGATATCGACTTCAAGGAGATTACACTTTCTGGAAGAAGGAAAAGCAATATCTAAAAGGGATTTTGTATGATGAAATAATGATTAATGGCGGAAACAAAATTATCAAAAACACATTCGATCAAAATCGAGTTTATGCCGCCGTTCAAGTAGGAGTTAGTCCAGCAATTGCATTAGAGTTGGGATATTTAAATAGTTTTCAAGAAAGAGCAAATGGAGTTGATTATTTTAATAGAGATATAATTAGGTTTAGTTTCATTCATAAGGTTAAAATATAATTCAGGTTAAGGATTGATTCTCTTAGGAGGATAAAAAAAGATAAGATAATAAATTACCATTTCGATTCCCACTCCTTCGGAGGGGGTTGGGGGGAGGAAAAAATATAAGAATTCATATGGAAGTTTTAAAAATAGCAACAGCAGGAAGTGTAGATGATGGAAAAAGTACCTTAATCGGAAGATTATTATACGATACGCAATCTTTGACTACAGATAAATTAGAAGCAATTGAAAAAAGCAGCAAGCAAAAAGGGTATGATTATTTAGATTTCTCTTTAGCTACAGATGGTTTAGTTGCAGAGAGAGAACAAGGAATCACTATTGATGTGGCGCATATTTATTTTTCTACAGCTAAGAAAAGTTACATCATTGCAGATACTCCGGGACATGTTGAATACACACGTAACATGGTTACTGGAGCTTCGACTTCACAAGTTTCTATCATTTTGATTGACGCTCGTAAAGGTGTAATTGAGCAAACGTACCGTCACTTTTTTATCAATAATTTATTGCGTGTAAAAGAGGTAATTGTTGCGGTTAACAAAATGGATTTAGTTGATTATTCTGAAGAAGTGTATAATAAAATTAAAGCCGACTTTGAAGCGTTAAACGCCAAAAGCACTTTCAAAGAACAAAACGTGAGTTACATTCCATTGAGTGCTTTGACTGGTGATAATGTAGTAGAATCTTTAGGTGGAATGCCATGGTACGAAGGGCAAACGATTCTTGAACATTTGGAAGCTTTAGAGCCAGCAGATGTTTATGAAAAAGGAAAAGCACGTTTTCCAGTACAAACAGTTATCCGACCAAAAACAGAAGAGTACCACGATTTTAGAGGATATGCTGGTAAATTATACGGAAACAATATTAAGGTAGGAGATGCCGTAACAGTATTGCCTTCTTTAACAGAATCGAAAGTATCCAACATCCATTTTTTCGATAAGCAATTTGATGAAGCTTCAGTAGGTTCTTCGATTACTATCGAATTAGAAAATGATATTAATGTGACCAGAGGAGATATGATTGTAAAATCATCGGAATTGCCAAAAGTAGAAAAAGATATCAATACTACAGTTTGTTGGATGGACAGTAAAAAACTAGTTCCAGGCGCAAAATATTTTGTACAACACAACACCAACAGAGTTTTGGCTAAAATTGATAGCGTGAAAAATGTGATTGCAACTGATTTTTCAGGAACAACAGAAGCGTCTCAATTAGCAATTAATGAAATAGGTGAAGTAAACATCAAGTTAAGCAAAGCAATTTATTTTGATGCTTACAATGATAATAAATCAAATGGTGCTTTTATCTTAATCGATGCAGCAACAAATACAACAGCAGGAGTAGGGTTTATTAGGTAGGAATCCCCACCCCGGCCCTCCCCGAAGGGGAGGGAGAGATTGTCGATAAACTTTGTGGTTATAAAATTTATTGTTTAAATGTTAAAATGGCGATAATAATTTTTACCGAACAGGTAATTACGATTAAATAACAAGAATCAAGCTCCTCAATGGCTTTTGTCTTTTTGAAATTGAATAGTAAAGATGAATTGAAAATTCAGAACCAGAATATAACATAATAAAGCTCCTCAATGGCTCCCCCTCCTTCGGAGCGGGCCGGGGGGAGGATAATAGTAAAAATAGGTATGGAAAGTTTTAGAACCGAAATAGAAAACCCGATTGTCCAAAAAGAGATCATCGATTTAGAAAGAAAAATAGCATTATTCAAAGACGGTAAAATTGATGATGAGCGTTTTCGTTCGTTGCGTTTAGCACGTGGTGTTTACGGTCAGCGTCAAGAAGGCGTACAAATGATTCGTATCAAATTGCCTTATGGTAAAGTTACTAGCGAGCAATTGGTGCGTATTACTAAAGTTTCTGATGAATATTCTACGGGGCGTTTGCATATTACAACGCGTCAGGATATCCAGATTCACTATGTGAGTTTAGATAGAACTCCAGAACTTTGGGCACAATTAGCAATCGATGATATCACACTTCGTGAGGCTTGTGGGAATACAGTTAGAAATATTACTGCAAGTGAATTAGCGGGTGTAGATGTAGACGAACCTTTTGATGTGTCGCCATATGCACACGCTATGTTTCAGTTCTTCTTGAGAAATCCTATTTGTCAAGAAATGGGACGTAAATTCAAAATGTCATTTTCATCTTCAGATAAAGATACTGCCTTGAGTTACTTGCATGATTTAGGATTTATTCCAAAGATTGTAAATGGTGAGCGCGGTTTTAAAGTAATGCTAGGTGGAGGATTAGGTTCGCAGCCACATCACGCTGAGTTATTATCAGAATTTATTCCTGTAAACCAAATCATCCCAACTACAGAAGGTGTTTTAAGAGTTTTTGATCGCTATGGCGAAAGAGCCAAACGTTTAAAAGCACGTATGAAATTCTTAATTAAAGATATTGGTCGTGATGAATTTTTACGTTTAGTTGACGAAGAGAAAAAAGCATTATCCTATCAATCATACGAAATTGAGACTACTGCTTTTGACGGTGCAATTCCAGCTACTTTGTTAGAAGTACCTGCAGTAACTATTGAAGATACTGCTGCTTACGAAGCTTGGAAGAAATCTAATGTGATTGCTCAAAAACAAGCGGGTTATTATGCAATTGGTATCAAAGTACTTTTAGGAGATTTTTATACGGATAAAGCGAGAACTTTAGCTGCTTTAATCAAAAATTACGGAGCAAATGAATTGCGTTTTTCACTAAAGCAAAACATTGTTCTTCGAAATATAAAAGAAGAGAATTTACCTTTCTTCTACCAAGAGCTAAGCAAACTAGATTTTGTAACTCTAGGTTACGATACGATTGGCGATATTACCGCTTGTCCAGGAACAGATACTTGTAATCTTGGAATTGCGAGTAGTACTGGAATTGCCGAAGAATTAGAACGAGTTTTAAAATTAGAATTCCCACAATACAAAGAGAACCGTGAAATCACGATAAAAATCAGTGGTTGTATGAATGCTTGTGGACAACACAACATGTCGGCAATTGGTTTTCAAGGAATGTCCATTAACTCCGGTAAATTAGTAGCTCCAGCCTTGCAAGTATTGCTTGGAGGTGGAATTTTAGGAGATGGAAAAGGTCGTTTTTCTGATAAAGTTATTAAGATTCCAAGTCGTAGAGGACCAGATGCATTGCGTTATATCTTAAACGATTTTGAAGCGAATGCTAACGGAAAATCCTTCTTAGATTATTATGACGCTCAAGGTGAAAAGTACTTCTACGAATTCTTAAAACCTTTGGCTGATGTTACTAATCTAACTGACGAAGATTTCATCGACTGGGGAAATGCCGATAACTATGTAAAAGCAGTAGGAGTAGGAGAATGTGCTGGAGTTGTAATTGACTTAGTGGCTACTTTAATTTTGGAAGCAAAAGACAAATTAACTTTCGCTCAAGAAGCTTTCGAAGATAAAAATTGGGCTGATGCTATTTATTTGGCATATGCAGGTTTTGTAAATGGAGCTAAAGCATTGTTATTGGCTGAAAACCAAAAAACAAACCACCACGCGGGAATCATCAATTTGTTTGATACTGTTTTTGTTGAAACTAACAAAATCACTTTAGATAGTAACTTTAAAGATTTAGTATACCAAATTAATCAAAATGAACCATCTGAGGCTTTCGCCAAAAAATACATACAGGAAGCGATTGCTTTCTTTCAAAATATAGAAACCTACAGAGCAAAAGATTTAGCTAATGCATAAAACAGTAAAACCCATAGTAACTTTAGTAGGAGCAGGGCCTGGAGATCCAGATTTGCTAACAATAAAAGGAGCAAAAGCACTTGCCGAAGCCAATGTGGTTTTATACGATGCTTTGGCTAATGAGGAGTTGTTAAGCTATGCGCCTAAGAAAGCTTTGAAAATATTTGTTGGAAAAAGAAAAGGATGCCACGCGTACACACAAGACCAAATCAACCAACTAATTGTAGATAATGCCTTGACTTATGGTCATGTCGTTCGTCTTAAAGGTGGTGATCCTTTTATTTTTGGTAGAGGAAGTGAAGAAATAGAATTCGTAGAAAGCTTTGGAATTCCTACATTTGTAGTTCCTGGAATTTCTTCCTCGATTGCCGTACCTGCTTCTCAAGGAATTTCCTTGACAAAAAGGGGCGTTTCAGAGAGTTTTTGGGTAATAACAGGGACAACTTCTGCACGAAAACTATCAACAGATGTGGCTTTGGCGGCTCAATCATCAGCAACAGTTGTTGTTTTGATGGGAATGAGTAAGTTAGACCAGATTGTGTCGATTTTTCAAAGTGAATCTAAAGGAGAAACGCCTGTAGCGATTATTCAAAACGGAACCACTCCAGAAGAGAAGATAGGAATAGGAACAATAAATTCGATTCAGCAAGTAGTTGCCGACAAGAATTTAAGTTCTCCAGCCATTATCGTAATTGGAGAAGTAGTAGCTGATAGTAAGAAAAGCAGTGGGTTTTATAAAGAATTAAAATCCATTAGCAACAAACAACTAATATATGGAAAGGAATGAATTATACCCCGTATTTCTAAAACTCAACAATCTTAATGTATTGATTGTTGGAGGCGGAAATGTAGGTTTAGAAAAATTGACATTCATGCTGAAATCCAGTCCTAACGCTAATGTTGAGGTGGTTGCTCCACGTTTTTTACCAGAATTAGTTGAGTTGGTCAATAAGCATGATTCGGTAAAGTTGACCATGAAGAAATTCAAGAAAAAGATGCTCAAGAAAAGGCATATGATTATTGCTTGTACCGATGATCTTGAAGTCAATAAAAGGATTTATGATTTATGTAGAGAAAGATATTTAATTTGTAATATTGCCGATACGCCGCCACTTTGTGATTATTATTTAGGCGGAATCGTAACCAAAGGGAATGTGAAAATCGCCATATCAACAAATGGAAAATCACCAACAACGGCCAAAAGATTAAGAGAGTTTTTTGAAGAAGTAATTCCAGAAGACATCAATAAAATGGTCGAAAACCTAAATGAATATCGCAAAACCTTAAAAGGAGATTTTGAAGAGAAAGTTCAGAAAATGAATGAGATTACCCAAAGTTTGAAGAATAAAGAGAATTGAGGTTAGATTTAAGAATCAAGAGCCAAGAGGAAAGAGGAAAGAGCCAAGAATAAAGAGAATTGAGGTTAGAAGCAAGATTTAAGAATTAAGAGTAAAGTGTTCGGATGATATTTATCATTTATATTTGAAACATTCAGTCGTTCCTTTGCAAAAAGAATAATAAGTAAGAACTAGTATAACAAAAGAAACTCTACACAGTCTCCCCCTCCTTCGGAGGGGGGGTTGGGGGGAGGAATAAAATTATTGAACATGATTAAAACAGATATCCTTATAATAGGAGCCGGGCCAACTGGTTTATTTGCCGTTTTTGAAGCAGGATTATTAAAATTAAAATGCCATATATTAGATGCATTGCCACAAGTAGGGGGACAGCTTTCAGAGTTATATCCTAAAAAACCCATCTACGATATCCCAGGATTTCCAGAGGTTTTAGCTGGGGATTTAGTAGATAATTTAATGGAACAAATCAAGCAATTCGAACCAGGATTTACACTTGGAGAACGTGCTGAAACAATAGACAAACAAGAAGACGGAAGTTTCATTGTTACCTCTAATAAAGGGACGCGAATTCATGCTGCAGTTGTTGCTATTGCAGGAGGTTTGGGAAGTTTTGAGCCTAGAAAACCACTAATTGACGGGATCAATTTTTACGAAGACAAAGGGGTAAAGTATTTTATCAAAAATCCAGAAAAATTCAGAGATAAAAGAGTTGTTATTTCGGGCGGTGGAGATTCTGCTTTAGACTGGAGTATCTTCCTGTCAAATATCGCTTCCGAAGTAACTTTAATTCACAGAAGAAATGAATTTAGAGGAGCATTAGATTCTGTAGAAAAAGTACAAGAGCTAAAAGATGCAGGGAAAATCAGATTGATTACTCCGGCAGAGGTAGTAGGTTTAAACGGAGCAGAACATATTGAATCAGTCGATCTTGATGAAAATGGAGCACACCGTACTATTCCTTGTGATTACTTTATTCCACTTTTTGGTCTTACACCAAAATTAGGTCCAATAGGAAACTGGGGGTTAGAAATCGAAAAAAATGCCATCAAAGTAAATAATGCCTTAGATTATCAAACCAATATTCCGGGAATTTTCGCCATTGGAGATGTAAATACATACCCAGGAAAATTAAAGTTGATTCTTTGTGGTTTCCATGAAGCGACATTAATGTGTCAGGCAGCATACCAAATTATCAATCCAGGTAAACGTTATGTACTAAAATACACAACGGTTTCAGGAGTTGACGGATTTGATGGAACTCGTAAAGAAGCTCCAAAAGCAGTGGTTAAAGCCATTGTATAACAATTCGCATAAAAACCAATAAAAAAATATAGCGTTAATACTTGCAAGTGTTAGCGCTATATCTTTTCTTTGCAGTGTTCCTATATTTATTGATCGTTATCACGAAAGGCGGAGGGAAAGACCCGATGAAACCTTAGCAACCCTTTATCTTATAAAGAAGGTGCTACATTCTACTTTATGCTGAACTTATTTCAGTATCTAAGATAGATAACACAAGAATACTTCCATAGTATTTCTCAAACCTTTTCTTGACAACTTTTATATTATTTTTTTAGAGCGAATGATTGGTGTTTTTTTGCCATCATCCTTCCTGCTGTACGCTATATCTTTTATTCTGAACCCCAGAATAAAAGGATGCCGCTTCCATCAGGGCTAAAGAGAGACAATAGTGAACTTTTGTAATTAGTAATCAAAAGTAAAAATCCCAATTCCGATTGTGATTTACAAGAAATAAAAAGTTATGTCCAACATTCACGAAGCCATTAAAAAAAACATACTCATCCTCGATGGAGCTATGGGAACCATGTTGCAACGCTACAATTTCTCCGAAGAAGATTTTAGAGGAGAACGTTTCAAAGATTTTCCACATTCTCTAAAGGGAAACAACGATTTGTTGTCTATAACCCAACCAGAAGCCATTCGAGATGTTCACGCTAAATATTTTGAAGCGGGAGCAGATATTGTAGAAACCAATACTTTTTCAAGTACCACAATCGGTATGGCCGATTACCACCTTGAAGACATTGTTTATGAATTAAACTATGAATCGGCAAAAATTGCCCGTGAAGTAGCCGATGAATTCACCGCCAAAAATCCAGATAAACCTCGTTTTGTAGCCGGTTCAATTGGGCCAACAAATAGAACAGCGAGTATGTCACCAGACGTAAACGATCCAGGATACAGAGCCGTAACTTTTGATGATTTGCGCATAGCATACAAGCAACAAGTGGAAGCGTTGATAGACGGAGGAAGTGATTTATTATTGGTAGAAACTATTTTCGATACTTTAAATGCCAAAGCAGCACTTTTTGCCATCGAAGAAGTCAAAGACGAACGCAATATTGATATTCCAATCATGGTTTCAGGAACAATTACGGATGCATCTGGAAGAACACTTTCTGGACAAACGGTAGAAGCATTTTTAGTTTCGGTTTCGCATATTCCGTTATTGAGTGTAGGTTTCAATTGCGCCCTTGGTGCCGATTTATTGAAACCGTATTTACAAACTTTGTCACAAAATACTTCATTCAATGTATCAGCGCATCCTAATGCAGGATTGCCAAACGCTTTTGGAGAATACGACGAAACACCAGCAGAAATGCAAGCCCAAATAAAAACATATCTCGACGATAATTTAGTAAACATCATTGGTGGTTGTTGCGGGACAACCCCAGAACACATCAGGCTAATTGCTGACATTGCAAAGGATTATAAACCAAGAGTTTCTACGGCGGTGATGTAAGACGGAGTAGAACTATACTATTTTGTCATTCTGAGGAACGAAGAATCTAATCAAGTTGCTCTTGTAACGGAGATTCCTCCTTCGTCGGAAAGACAAAAGTGAGGAAATGGATTGTATTAAATGCTAGATGAGATTGTTTTGCTTCGTGCCTCGCAACTCTTCGCAATGACAGAGTACAACACTGCGTGAGGGATAGCAGTGAAAAGCCCACAGTGAAGTGTAGCGATAGCGAAACGTAGCGAGGACTTGTAACAAATAGCCCGACCCTTTTGGGTCACGCCCAAAGTAATAAGATAATAAAGCTGAACCTCCTTGGTTTTTAAACCTTGAAGGATTAAAAGTAAAAAAAATGGCAGAAAAAGAAACTAGAAGAAACCTTGTATTGGCGGGATTAGAGCCTTTGATCATTACGCCGGATAGCGTATTTGTGAATATTGGGGAACGTACCAACGTGACGGGTTCTAGAAAATTCCTTCGATTAATAAAGGAAGAAAAATACGAAGAAGCACTGAGTATTGCCAAGGAGCAAGTGGAAGGTGGTGCGCAAATCATCGATATTAATATGGATGAAGGGATGCTGGATGGTGAATATGCCATGACCAAATTCTTGAACTTAATTGCTGCCGAGCCTGATATTTCGCGTGTGCCCATTATGATTGATAGCTCAAAATGGGATATAATTGAAGCGGGATTGAAAGTCGTACAAGGAAAAAGTGTAGTGAATTCGATTTCGCTAAAAGAAGGCGAAGAAGCTTTTATTCACCATGCTAAATTGATTAAGCGTTACGGTGCTGCGGCAATTATTATGGCTTTTGACGAAACGGGTCAGGCTGATAATTACGGTCGTAGAGTAGAAATATGCCAACGTTCGTATGATATTTTAGTTGATAAAGTGGGTTTCCCACCTCAGGATATTATTTTCGATTTGAATATATTTCCGGTTGCAACGGGGATGGAAGAACACCGATTGAATGCTTTGGATTTCTTTAGGGGAACCAAATGGGTTCGTGAAAATTTACCGCATGCACACATTAGTGGTGGGGTAAGTAATGTGTCGTTTTCGTTTAGAGGGAATGATACGGTGAGGGAAGCGATGCACTCGGTTTTCTTGTATCATGCGATTCAAAACGGAATGACGATGGGGATTGTAAACCCAGAGATGTTGACGATTTATGATGATATTCCGAAAGATTTATTGGAGCATGTTGAAGACGTGATCTTAAACAGACGAGATGATGCTACGGAACGTTTACTAGATTTTGCCGAAAATGTAAAAGGAGATGTTAAGAGCAATGAAAAGGCAATTCAAGAATGGCGCTCAGGTACTGTTCAAGAAAGAATTACGCACTCACTGGTAAAAGGGGTGGATGCGTTTATAGAATTGGATGTTGAAGAGGCGCGACAAGCTGCAACCAAGCCTATTGAAGTGATCGAAATCAACTTGATGACGGGAATGAACGTGGTGGGAGATTTATTTGGTTCAGGGAAAATGTTTTTGCCGCAAGTGGTAAAATCGGCCCGTGTAATGAAAAAAGCGGTGGCTTATTTATTGCCGTATATCGAAGCGAGTAAACAAGCGGGAGACAAACAAGGGAACGGAAAAATATTGATGGCAACCGTAAAAGGAGATGTGCATGATATTGGTAAAAATATTGTTTCGGTGGTGTTGGCTTGTAATAATTACGAGATTGTAGATCTTGGTGTTATGGTCGCTCCCGAAAAAATTATTGCTGCTGCCATAGAACACGAAGTAGACATTATTGGACTTAGTGGTTTGATTACGCCTTCGCTAGACGAAATGGTATATTTGGCTAAAGAATTAGACAAACGCGGAATGAAAATTCCGGTGATGATTGGTGGAGCAACCACTTCGCGAGCACATACAGCTGTGAAAATTGCACCTCAATATAGAGAAACTGTAATTCATGTTAATGATGCTTCGAGAGCCGTAACGGTTGCTGGAAGTTTATTGAACAAGGATAAAAAAATATATGCAAGTGATATAAGAGCCGAATATGATGCGTTTAGAGAAACGTTTTTAAACCGTTCTCGTGACAAAAACTTCTTGACTATTGAACAAGCTCGAAAAAATAAATTGCAATTGGACTGGGACAATTTTACGCCTGTGAAGCCAAATATTATTGGCGAACAAGTTATCGAAGTAGAATTGGATGTATTGGTTCCTTATATTGACTGGACACCCTTTTTTAGAACATGGGAATTGTTTGGTAAATATCCAGCGATTTTGACGGATGAAATAGTGGGTGAGCAAGCAACTTCGGTTTTTGCGGATGCACAAGAGATGTTAGCCGTGATTTTGAAAGAAAAGAAACTGACTGCCAAAGGAATCTACGGAATCTTTCCTGCGAATCAAATCAATGATGATGATATTGAATTAACGGACGAAAACGGAAAACCATTACAAACGTTTTTGACTTTAAGGCAACAATCACAAAAAACTAAAGGAGCTCCAAATATTGCGCTGTCAGATTTTATCGCGCCAAAGGATTCTGGAAAAACAGATTACATGGGTGCTTTTTGTGTGACTACTGGTTTTGGAGTTGATGAATGGGCGGCTGAATTTGAAAGAGATTTAGACGATTATAATTCGATTATGGTAAAAGCATTAGCGGACCGTTTTGCAGAAGCTTTTGCGGAATACTTACATGAAAAAGTACGTAAAGAAGTCTGGGGTTACTCGGCTGATGAAGCATTGAGCACCGAAGATATGATTGCAGAAACCTATAAAGGAATTCGTCCTGCGCCAGGGTATCCTGCTTGTCCTGACCATTTAGAAAAACCTACAATCTGGAAATTACTAAATGTCGAAAAAGAAATAGGAGTAACCTTGACTGAGAGTATGGCAATGTGGCCAGCATCATCAGTTTCTGGATATTATTTTGGGAATCCGGAAAGTAAATATTTTGGACTCGGAAAAATAAAAGAGGACCAAGTAATAGATTACGCCAAGCGAAGAAGTATCTCAACGGAAAAAGCGACGAAATGGTTGAATCCAAATATAGCAGATTAATCCCCACCCAGCCTCCCCGAAGGGGAGGAGCCGATGTGGAAAAATAAAAATGTTTAATTAAATAACACCCAGTCTCCCCTCCTTCGGAGGGGTTGGGGGAGGAAAGATGAAAGTAACAGAACATATAGCAGCAGCAAAAGGGAAAACATTATTTTCTTTTGAAATTATACCACCTCAAAAAGGGAAGGGAATTCAAGAATTGTACGATAATATTGATCCGTTGATGGAGTTTAAACCCCCATTTATTGACGTAACTACTTCTCGTGAGGAGTTTATTTATGTGGATAAGGGAAACGGTTTATTAGATAAAAAGTTGACTAGAATGCGTCCAGGAACATTGGGGATTTGTGCTTCTATTAAACATAAATATACGGTTGACACAGTTCCTCACGTACTTTGTGGTGGTTTTACAAAAGAAGAAACAGAATATTTATTAGTAGATTGTCACTACCTAGGGATTAATAATGTGATGGCTTTGCGTGGTGATGCTATGAAAGATGAACAGTCTTTTGTTGCTAAAGATGGAGGTAATAACTTTGCAGTAGACTTAGTACAGCAAATCAAATTATTAAATGAAGGGAAATATTTGCATGATGTGATGCATGTAGATAACAAAGCTGATTTTTGCATAGGTGTCGCTGGTTATCCTGAGAAACATTTAGAATCGCCATCGTTGATTTCCGACTTAAAAAGGTTGAAAGAAAAAGTGGATGCAGGAGCTGATTACGTGGTAACACAGATGTTTTTTGACAATGCTAAATATTTTGAGTTTGTTGCCAAAGCACGTGAGATGGGAATTACAGTTCCTATTATCCCCGGGATTAAACCGCTAGCCGTACAAAGACACTTACAAATTTTGCCGCAAATTTTTCGTATCGATTTACCAGAAGATTTGATTGATGCCGTTGATAAATGCAAAACAAATGCTGACGTAAAACTAGTTGGAATCGAATGGGCAATTCAACAATCACTAGAACTTAAAGCGGCTGGAGTTCCTGTGTTGCATTATTATTCCATGGGAAAATCAGAGAATATTAGACAAATCGCCAGTAAGGTTTTTTAATTGAAGATGAATTGATTGCGTTGCCACGCAAGAGTTAAGTGGGTTGGATTTAATTTTATTTTGGTAGAAGATTTTTAAAGGCTTATATTTGGTTATAAACAAATATAAAAACGCTGATATGAAACCATATATTTACTTCCTCTTTATTTTTTTAATTACACTGACATCTTGTAAAGATGAAAGTATAAAACAGGTCGATAGTAGAGCAACGAATGTTGTGCCTTTTTATCAAAATGTTACACCGGTTACTGATCCGGCAGTTGCGCCAGCTGTGAGTCAACAGACAGCTTCAACAGCTACCTCAGGAATGAATCCACAACACGGTCAGGCAGGGCACCGTTGTGATATCGCGGTAGGCGCTCCATTAAATTCTCCGGTTGCAGCCGCATCAAATAGCACAACTGCACCACAAAATAATCAGCCTCAGAATGCTCCTGCGACTACTTATACAGTAAATAATGCAGCAGCTTCGACGCCAGTAACACCTACAGCTGAAGGAATGAATCCGCCACATGGACAAACAAATCACAGATGTGATATTGCAGTGGGTGCGCCTTTGGATAGTAAGTAGTTGTAACTTTGTATAACATAAATAATAAAGCTCGTAAAAGTCTCCCATTTCGGGACTTTAAACGAGCTTTTTCTGTTTTTAAATGTGTTGTAGGAACTTTGAACTAAATACTACTTCTTAGTGATTTCCCTAAACACCGCCTCCAGGTTTTTATTCTTTTGATTAAGCTGCAGAGTTTTTAAGCCATTTGCAGTAGCGAAATCAAACACCGCAGGACGCATGTCTTTATCTGCTAAGAAAGTCAATTCCCAAATCATATCATGCGTATTTTTATAGGAAGTAAGGTTTTCTATTTTGGCAATAGCCTGTTCCTCTATTTTATAATCAAATTCTACTTCGATTACTTGTTCCTTATCGGCAGAGATTAAATGATCTAATTTTTTATCAGCTACGATTTTTCCGTTATTTATGATGATGACACGGTCGCAAATCGCTTCCACTTCCTGCATGATATGCGTGGAAAGAAATACAGTTTTGTCTTTACCCGCATTTTTGATAACGTTACGTATTTCGATCAATTGATTTGGATCTAAACCAGTGGTTGGTTCGTCGAGAATCAAAACATCTGGATTGTGTAGTAAAGCGTTGGCAAGTCCTACACGTTGGCGATATCCTTTAGACAGTTCTCCTATTTTTTTATGACTTTCGGTAGTTAGGCCAGTCATTTGTAATACTTCTTCGACACGAGGTTTGGCAACTTTATAGATATCGGCATTAAATGCTAAATATTCTCGCACATACAAATCCAAATACAACGGATTGTGTTCCGGCAAATAACCGATAGAAAGTTGTACCGCTTTTTCAGATGAGGTTACATCGTGACCATTCACTAAAGCAGTGCCTTCATCGGCAGCGATATAAGTAGTCAGTATTTTCATTAAAGTAGATTTTCCTGCTCCATTCGGACCCAAGAAACCAACTATTTCTCCTTTTTTAACAGAAAAGGATATGTTGTCTAATGCCTTTTGGGCACCATAACTTTTAGAGATATTATTTACTTCTATAGACATGACTATGTATTTGTTGCAAAAGTAAACAGAAAAAGGATTGATTTGTTGTTTTTTGAATACATTTGATAATGAATTTACTGTTGTTTTTTGTCCCATTAGGGACTATCTATTGGTAGAATAATTTTTAATCATGGCAATTTTGTCCCGTAGGGACTTAACAAATTATGGCAAATACATATACCCAAATACATATTCATTTTGTTTTTGCAGTAAAATACAGAAAGGGAATTATCGAATCACAATGGAAAGATTCCTTGTATAAATACATAACTGGAATTATACAAAACAATAATCACAAGCTTTTAAGTATAAATGGCATGCCTGATCATATTCATATTTTGGTTGGACTTAGACCATCGCAATCTATTTCGGATTTAATGAAAGATGTTAAGCAAGGTTCTTCTTTATGGATTAATGAAAATAAACTTGCGAAATGTCATTTTGAATGGCAAGAGGGGTTTGGAGCATTTTCGTACAGTAAATCTCAATTGCTAAATGTCATAGGCTATATTAAAAATCAAGAACAGCACCATAAAATTAAATCTTTTAGAGAAGAGTATTTTGATATTCTTGAGAAATTTGAAGTAGAATATAATGAGAAATTTGTTTTTAAAGAATTGGTGTAAATTGGTATAGTCCCTAACGGGACAAAAAAGAGGGAATTGATTTTGTTTCTACCGATAGAAAGTTCCTAACGGAACAATTAAAGGTTGAAAATTATTGATGATTTAGAGTTTTGTTAAATGTCCCTTTAGGGACTATCTATTGGTAAGACTAATGGAACAATTTAAGGTTGAAAATTATTGATGATAAATAGTTCTGTTTACTGTCCTGTTAGAGACTATCTATTGGTAAAAACAATGGAACAATATAAGGTTGAGAATCATCGATTATTTAGAGTTTTGTTTAGTGTCCTGTTAGGGTCTTTCTATTGGTAGAACTAATAGAACAATTTAAGATTGAAAATTATTGATGATTTAGAGTTTTGTTTACTGTCCCGTTAGGGACTATCTATTGGTAGAATAATTTTTAATTATGGCAATTTTGTCCCGTAGGGACTTAACAAATTATGGCAAAAACATGTTCTTATTGGTAATATATTTTATTTCTACTGGACGAAAGTTCTAAAGTATTAAGGTTAGTATTTGAAATAAATATTTATATCGTGATTACAAGAAAAAGATAATAAACAATATCATTTTCCCAATTAGATTGATATATTTATAAAAATTTAAAAATTGTATAGGATATGAGCAAAGTAACTAGTGATTCGGGTAGTTTATTTAAAACTTATAGTAGTATCATATGGCTCCTTTGCGGGATTACAGCAGGGAGTATACTGGGCTTGGTTTTTGGTAAAGATGTAGAAATTATAAAGCCATTAGGAGATATATTTTTGAATTTATTGTTTACCGCAATTATTCCGTTGATTTTCTTTACGATTGCGTCCTCCATCGCGAGTCTTGAGAAATCAGAAAAACTAGGGAAGTTATTTGTAATTGTCATTGGGGTGTTTTTAAGCACTGTAGTTATTTCTGCAATATTGATGATGATTGGGGTACTACTTTTTCCGATTCATCAGGATATTATTATTTCTAAAATTCCATTAGAAAGTATGCAGAGTGCGAGCGGAGGTTCTCAAATTACGCAATTGCTCACCGCCAATGATTTTTACGAATTACTTTCTCGAAAAAGCATGTTGGCATTAATTATTTTTTCGTTCTTAATAGGATTTGCCAGTTTGCGTTCTGGAGAAAAAGGAGCCAGCTTTAGAAGTTTTCTAAGTTCAGGAGATGAGGTGATGAAACAATTGCTGCATCTGATAATGAAAACGGCTCCAATAGGACTGGGTGCATACTTCGCTTATCAAGTTGGTATTTTTGGGCCACAATTATTTGGCGCGTATGCAAAGCCATTGGGTCTTTATTATGCAGTTTGTGCTTTTTACTTTGTAGTTTTCTTTAGTCTTTACGCGTTTATTGCAGGAGGTACAAATGGATTGAAAGTGTTTTGGAGTAATAATATTACGCCTGCTTTAACCGCTTTAGGAACTTGCAGTAGTATTGCTACAATTCCAGCCAACCTGGAAGCGACAGAAAAAATGCACATACCAACACATATTAGGAACATCGCAGTTCCACTGGGAGCTCCTTTACACAAAGACGGTTCAAGTATGTCATCAATTATAAAGATTGCCGTGATTTTTGCTATGTTCGGAAAAGATTTTACCGATCCACATAATTTGCTAATTGCATTAGGGATTACAATAATTGTTTCAGTAGTGGAGGGTGGAATTCCAAATGGCGGATACATAGGCGAAATTCTTGCTATTACTATTTATGGTTTTCCAATGGAGCAGGCTTTACCGGCAGCCATGATTGTAGGAACATTAGTAGATCCGATGGCGACGCTATTGAATGCTAATGGCGACGTAGTTTCGGCGATGTTAATCACCCGAATTTCGGAAGGAAAAAAATGGCTTTCGAATACATTAACTACATAATCTGTTTTTGAATATTTTATTCAAACAAAAGCAGCTGTTTTTGTTACGGAACGTGTTTGTACGCAGTTGCTTAAAAATTATTTTACACTAGGTTTATTGACTATTGTGTAATTTAAAAGTAGTTTTAGAGAGAATTCCTTTTTTGTTTGGTAAAATCTGTATTTTTTTTTGGTGGGCTCGAAATAATTTATACATTCGCATAGAATTAATACACACACAACACAAAGCATACCATGTTAAACAACCGATTTTATTTTAGCAATACTTATTATTTCTTCTGGAAAGAGGGTAGGGATTGTCGTATGGTTATTTAATTAGAAAATTAAATTGATAATTATAAATATACAATCCCGATGAAAATCGGGATTTTTTTTTGCTTAAAAGTTTGTTATATGAATGCTAAAATTGCAATACAGGGTATAAAAGGTTCTTTTCATCATCAGGTGGCACAGGAATATTACGAGAATAATGTAGTAGTAGACGAGTGTTTGTCTTTTGAAGAATTAGTAGATAGCTTGCTGTCAGGCAGATCAGAACAGGCGGTTATGGCAATAGAAAATTCAATTGCGGGACCTATTATTCCAAATTACGCATTAATAGATAAATATAATTTACATATAATAGGAGAACATTATCTTAGGATTCATCAAAATTTGATGGCACTTAAAGGGCAAAAAATAGAAGATATTGTGGAGGTGCATTCACATCCAATGGCTTTGTTACAATGCATGGATTTTCTTAAAAAGTATCCAAACATAAAATTAGTTGAGGATAAAGATACTGCCGAAACTGCCCGCAGAATTCAGGAAAAACAATTGAAAGGGATAGCTGCAATTGCTAGTGTAGCTGCTTCTGAAATGTATGATTTGGAAATTTTAGCTCCAGAAATTCAGACGATAAAAAACAACATGACCCGTTTTGTAATTATTAAAAAAGAAAATTCATTTCTGGCTGAAGAAGATATTAATAGAGCTTCTTTGAAATTTGAATTGGATCATAAACGAGGTAGTCTGGCAGCAGTGCTAAACGTGATGAGTGATTGCAAGATGAATTTAACAAAGATTCAATCCTTGCCAAAAATTGAAACGCCTTGGAAATATTCTTTTTTTGTGGATGTTACATTCGAAAAATATACTGACTATGCAAAAGCAAAATCACTATTAGAAATTATGGCAGAATACTTTAAAGTGTTAGGGGAGTATAAAAATACGAAACCATAAATTCTTAAGGAATAAAAGGTAAACGATAAGAAAAAGATAAAGTTCCCATTTTCCAGAAATGGCTTGGGAAAAGAAAATACAAATAACATGATTCAAGCAGCGAAACGTTTAGACATAATTGAAGAATACTATTTCTCTTCTAAATTGAGAGAAGTACGACAATTAGCTTC
The DNA here is from genome assembly GCF_900107635.1 of Flavobacterium gillisiae. GTDB lineage: Bacteria > Bacteroidota > Bacteroidia > Flavobacteriales > Flavobacteriaceae > Flavobacterium > Flavobacterium gillisiae. The sequence goes on along the minus strand of NZ_FNRD01000006.1, from coordinate 41,377 downwards.
AGAAGGAAAACCGATTATTAATATGGGAATTGGAAGTCCGGATTTACATCCGTCACAATCTGTTATTGATGCTGTAAAGTTGGCGATGGACGATGAAAACGCACATCAATACCAGAGTTATCAGGGATTGCCAGAATTGCGAAAAAGCATGGCTGATTTCTATGTGAATAATTATAATGTGGCTTTGAATCCGAATACTGAAATTTTGCCTTTGATGGGTTCTAAAGAGGGAATCATGCACATTTCACTTGCTTTTTTAAATGAAGGAGACGAAGTTTTGATTCCGAATCCGGGATATCCAACGTACACTTCAGTAACAAATTTAGTAGGAGCGGTTCCTGTTTATTATGATTTAAAAGAGAATACGAATTGGGAACCTGATTTTGAAGCTTTAGAAAAATTAGATTTATCGAAAGTAAAAATCATGTGGATCGGTTATCCTCATATGCCAACAGGAGCAAGAGGAAGTCTAGGTTTGTTTGAAAAGTTAGTGGCTTTCGCCAAAAAACATGAAATATTGTTGATTAATGACAATCCGTATAGTTTTGTTTTGAATGACAAACCGATGAGTTTGTTGCAAGTGGAAGGAGCTAAAGAGGTGGCGTTAGAACTCAACTCTTTGAGTAAAACCTTTAACATGGCAGGTTGGAGAGTTGGAATGGTTTTAGGAAATGCAGAAGCGATTGATGCAATACTGAAAGTGAAAAGCAATATGGACAGCGGTATGTTTTTCGGAATTCAAAAAGGAGCGATTGCTGCGTTGAATAGCGATAAGTCTTGGTTTGACTCGATGAATGTAATCTATAAGAAACGCCGTATTTTGACAGAGCAGTTAGCCGAAAAGTTAGGTTGTAAAGTATACAAAGAGGGAGTTGGCTTATTTGTTTGGGCTAAATTACCGGAAGGAATAGCATCGGCAGAAAAGTTTATTGATCAGATTTTACAGGAAAAATATATTTTTATTACACCGGGAACTATTTTTGGAAGCAATGGAGAAGGATATATTCGATTTGCATTATGTGTGAAAGAAGAAAAAGTACAGGAAGCAATTGATAGATTTTGATCCTCCCCCCAGCCCCCTCCGAAGGAGGGGGAGACGATGTGGATGTGCTTGTGAAATATTGGGATTTATCGTGTCTGAATTATCGTGGTAAATGAGAAAGGTGTGATTAGAAAAGTTGCCCTAGCCCTGATAGTAGTGGAAATCCTTTAATGCTGGGGTTCGGCATTAAAGATTGAAACGGATAGCAGGAAATAGCTCCTGAATAAAATCAGGATAAATGATTAAAAATATAAAATGAAAATTTACATAATAGGAATAGGATTAATAGGCGGTTCAATGGCATTAGACATCAAGATGTTATACCCAGATGCTACCGTTTACGGAATTGATAGTAATGAAAAACATTTACAGGAAGCACTAGTTTTGGGAGTTGTAGACGCAGCGGCTTCAATGGATAATCTGTCAGATGCAGATTTTGTAATTCTATCGGTTCCGGTAGATGTTGCATTGACTGTGCTGCCAAAAGTTTTGGATGTAATTGGAGATAATAGCATTGTTTTTGAAGTAGGTTCGACAAAAGCGCCTATTTGTAATGCGGTAGCAAATCATCCTAAAAGGAGAAATTTCATCGCGACACATCCTATTGCAGGAACTGAGTTTTCAGGACCATCGGCAGCAATAAAAGGATTATTTGAAGGAAAAACCAATATCATCTGTGAAGTAGAGCGTACTGCTTTTAAATTACAGGAAAAGGCATTGGAACTTTTTAAAGCAATCGGGATGAGAATACGTTATATGGATCCAAAAGCGCACGACAAACATATTGCTTATGTCTCTCATTTGTCTCATATAAGTGCTTTTATGTTAGGTAAAACGGTAATAAATAAAGAGAAGCACGAACAGGATATATTTGACATGGCAGGTTCAGGTTTTGAAAGTACCGTTCGTCTGGCCAAAAGTTCACCAGCGATGTGGACGCCTATTTTTAAACAAAATAAGGTACAGGTAATAGAGACTTTAGAGGAGTATATTTCAAATCTTACTCAATTCAAAGATTTGTTGATAAAGGAAGATTATAATGCCATTTTTGAAGAAATGGAAAGCGTGAATAGAATAAAAGAAATTTTGAATGGTATGAATGTAAAAAAGTAATTCCTATTCAAATTAAAGTTAAGAACAAAAGAACAACACATTAAAAAAAATAATAAAATAAATAATTAGAAAAGATGGAAAACAAGAAAGAAATGAGAAATTGGTTGAATGAATTTAATTTAACTCATCCATTTGTGATTGCAGGACCTTGTAGTGCTGAAACAGAAGATCAAGTATTGAAAATTGCTCATGAATTGAAAGATTCAGACGTTAGTGTTTTTAGAGCAGGTATATGGAAACCAAGAACACGTCCAGGAGGATTTGAAGGTGTTGGAGAAATTGGATTAAAATGGTTACAAAAAGCTAAAGCTGAAACTGGTTTATTGATGGGAACTGAGGTAGCAACTTCTGCACACTGTAAATTAGCTTTGGAGCATGATATTGATGTATTATGGGTTGGAGCTCGTACAACGGCAAATCCATTTGCAGTTCAAGAAATTGCAGATACATTGAAAGGAACTGATAAAATCGTTTTAATCAAAAACCCAGTAAACCCAGATATGGCTTTATGGTTAGGTGGAGTAGAGCGTTTGTATAATGCAGGAATTAAAAACTTAGGAGTAATTCATAGAGGTTTTTCTACTTACGAAAAAACAAAATACAGAAATATTCCAGAATGGCAAATTGCTATTGAATTACAAAATAAATTCCCTGATTTGCCATTAATTATTGATCCATCTCATATCACAGGAAATCGTGAAATGATTCTTGAAGTAACACAAGAAGCTTTAGATTTAAATTATGACGGTATGATTATCGAAACTCATATAGATCCAGATAACGCTTGGAGTGATGCTGCGCAACAAGTAACTCCAGACGCTTTGAAACAAATTTTCAAAGATTTAAAAGTTAGAAAAGTAAATGATGCTTCGGATGAGTTTACCAATAAAATGACAAAATTAAGAGCAAACATTGATGTTCTTGATGCTAACTTATTAGAGTTATTAGGAAAAAGAATGAAAATTGCTGACGAAATAGGTCAAGTGAAAAAAGACGCTAACGTGGCGGTATTGCAAAACAAACGTTGGAATGAAATTCTTGGAAAAATGATTCTTGAAGGAGAGAAAAAAGGACTTACTGAAGAGTTTGTACTTAGAATGTTTAAAGCGATCCACCAGGAGAGTATTAGTCATCAAGATAAAGTACTTAATGCATAATTAGTATTTAATTGTAATCGAATGAATCCCCACTTTTTAAAAAATTGTGGGGATTTTTTTATCTATGATTGTGTGGTGATCAAAAACATTACACTTCATACTTTAAACGTGAAACAAAGAATTATCTTTGCAAAGTATTTAATAGGTGCTTAAAGGCATATTGGACGCCGAATATCGTAAATAATAAAAATGACAGGACTCGTATATAAATCTACAGGAAGTTGGTACACCGTAAAATCAGAACAAGGTGATTTTATAGAATGCCGTATGAAAGGGAAATTCCGAATCAAAGGAATTAAAAGTACCAATCCAATAGCTGTAGGGGATATTGTGGATTATGAACTGGAAGAATCTTCGGATACAGTAACTGGAACTATTCATAATATTCATGAAAGAAAGAATTATATCGTTCGAAAATCAGTAAACTTATCCCATCAGATGCATATTATTGCGTCTAATATTGATCGCGTTTTCCTTTTAGTTACCATAAACAATCCACCTACGACTTTCAATTTTATCGATCGGTTTTTAGTAACCGCTGAGGCATACGGAATCGAAACTATTTTAGTATTTAATAAAATAGATACTTTTGACGAAGCTACCTTGGATGAACAATTGTACATGCAGCATGTGTATCAGGAAATTGGATACAAATGCCTTCGAGTTTCCTCTACAGAAATGAAAGGGATAGAAAAGTTGAAAGAAATGATGATTGGTAAAGTGAGTATGTTTTCAGGACATTCTGGTGTAGGGAAATCAACTTTGGTTAATGCTATGGAACCTTCGTTGCATCTAAAAACAAAGACCATATCTGAAGCTAGTAAGCAAGGGCAACACACAACGACTTTTGCCGAAATGTATGATTTGTCTTTTGATGCCAGAATTATAGACACACCCGGAATTAAAGGTTTTGGAGTTGTAGATATGGAACCGGCAGAAATTAGCGGGTATTTTCCTGAATTTTTCAAATTGAAAGATCAGTGTAAATTCAATAACTGCGTGCATAAAGACGAACCAAAGTGTGCTGTAAAAGATGCATTAGAAAAAGATGAAATAGCCTGGTCACGTTACAATAGTTATCTTAAACTGTTAGAAGGAGATGATGAAAATTATCGTACTGACATTCACAATGAAGATCGAGCAATAAGTGACGAAAATAGAAAATAGTAAAGACCTGATGAATCAGGTCTGTTTAAAATAATAAAATGAAAATTGTTCTCCAAAGAGTTTCTTCCGCATCTGTAACCATTGAAGATAAAGTAGTAGCCGATATTCAAAAAGGGCTGCTAATTTTAGTTGGTATTGAAGATACGGACGGTCAAGAAGATATTGACTGGCTAGTGGGGAAAATTACCAAAATTCGTGTTTTTGATGATGAGAATCACGTGATGAATCTATCTGTTCAGGATATCGACGGTGATATAATTGTAGTGAGTCAATTTACACTTCATGCCAATACTAAAAAAGGCAATCGTCCTTCCTACATTAAAGCCGCAAAACCAGATGTTTCAATTCCGCTTTATGAGAATTTTGTAAAAAAGCTTGACATTGAGCTTGGAAAAAAAATACAAACGGGTGTTTTTGGGGCTGATATGAAAGTAAGTCTTTTAAATGACGGACCAGTGACTATAATTATAGATAGCAAAAACAGAGAGTAATCACTTGTTTATTGTAAGATTTACTCTATTTTTGAAAACCACGAATAATAAAAAAAATCCAAAAATGAAAATAAAGTGTCTGTCTTTGACGGACTTCACTTTATCAATGCGCCTATTTGGTAATTTTTTATACTCCCAAAATCCCCATGAAAATCAGAATCCTACTATTAACTGTTTTTGTTGGTATCACTTTCTCGTTAAAAGCGCAGAAGAATGAATATTCCATTTTGCTCATTTCTGACAGCTTAAAAGTAAATGCCAACGCCGTCGTAAGGTTGAACCAAATTGATATCGTTATTTCCTCTCAACGAAATATGACTATCAGTACCAAAAGGGTTATTACAGTCTTAAATGAAAAAGGGCTTTCGGCTATTGACGCCGTAGAGAATTACAATAAGAAAACTACTGTCAAAGACATCGAAGCATATGTTTATGATGGCCTTGGAAACGAAGTAAGAAAAATTAAAAGAAAAGATTTTAAGGATCAAAGTGCAGTGGGTTCCAGTACCCTTTTTTCTGACAGTCGGTATGTTTATTTAGATTATACGCCTACACAATATCCTTTTACGGTAGTTTATGAAAGTAAACTTGAAACTTCTAACACTGCTTTTATACCTCAATGGTATCCAGTATCTAACTTTTTTGTTAGTGTAGAAAAAAGTGTTTTAAATGTAGATTGTCCTGTAAATCTTGGGTTTAAAAAAATGGAATTTAATTTTGAAAATTTCAATATCCAGAAAATAAATGATACGCCAACGCAATTGTCCTATACTGCAAGTAATATATTAGCTCAAAAACAAGAAGACTACAGTCCCGTATTTAGTTTTGTGTTGCCTAAAGTAATGATGGCATTAGAACTATTTCATTTGGAAGATGTCGATGGATCTGCCAAAACTTGGAAGGAGTTTGGTCAATGGTACTCTGATGAGATATTATCGGGAACCACTGTGTTATCCGAAGAAACCAAAGCTAAAATGAGAACCCTTGTTGGGGAGGAAAAGGACCCTATTATAAAAGCAAAATTAATTTATAACTATGTTCAGCAAAAATCAAGATATGTTAGTATTCAGGTAGGAATAGGCGGATGGAAACCTATGTATGCTAATGATGTTGATAGATTGGGCTATGGGGACTGTAAAGCTTTGACGAACTATACAAAAGCACTTTTGGAGGCAGTAGGTGTTCCTTCCTATAATACAATTTTATACGGGGACAGTTATAAGAAAGATATTGAATCGGAATTCGTATCCATGCAAGGGAATCATATGATTTTAGCAATTCCTAATGGGAATAAATACACCTGGTTAGAATGTACAAGTCAAGATGATCCTTTTGGTTATCAGGGGACTTTTACTGATGATAGAAATGTTCTGGTAATAAAACCGGAGGGAGGGGAAATCGTCCGAACTAAATTATATGAAGACAGGGATAATACTCAATTAAGTTCAGGCACCTATTCTTTGTCGAAAGAAGGCGATTTATTGGGGGAAATAACAATCATCTCCGAAGGATCACAATACAATCAAAAAGCAATGCTGGAAAATCTTCAGCCCACAGAAAAAGAAGCACATTATAAAAAGTATTGGTCTAACATAAGTAATTTGAAAATTAATAAAACAGCCTTCTCTAATGACAAGGAGAACGTTAGATTAACTGAAAGAACTGAAATTAGCGCTGTGAATTATGGGAATATTTCAGGAGGTAAAATGATGTTTGCCTTAAATGCCTACAACCAGTATACTGGAACTGTAAAAAGGATTAGAAATCGAAAGAATCCATTTGAAATTCAAAGAGGTTTTACTGATGTCGATGAAATTACGATTGTATTGCCTCATGAATTTGCGATCGAATTTCTACCTAATAATTATGAGTTAAAAAGTAAGTTTGGAGCATATAAAACTGAGTTTATAAAAAAAGACAATGGTTCTATACTATACAAACGCAGCTTGTTTATAAATAAAGGAATGTATTCAAATACAGAATATGACGAGTACCGAGTTTTTATAGAACAAGTTTCAAGAAACGATAATGCTAAAACCATATTAACCAAAATCTAAACCTCATGAAATTAAATCAATTAATCCTTTTTCTATTTGTCGCAACATTTTGTCTGAATGTAAATGCACAAGACTTTAAACTGGGTAAAGTTTCTGTTGCCGAACTTCAAGAAAAATCCCATGCAAAAGATCCTGCGGCAGTAGCGGCCATATTATTCAAAAAAGGCGAGGTTCGATTTGAATATGTGGAAGATAAAGGGTTTGAAATTATTACTGTAGTGCAAACCCGTATCAAAATTTATAAAAAAGAAGGTTATGATTGGGCAAACCAATCGGTACGTTATTATTTAGCAAATAATGGCGAAGAAAAAATTTATTTTAAAGATGCGGTAACCTATAATTTAGTAGGAGATAAAATAGAAAAAACCAAGTTAAAGAACGACGGCGAATTTGATGAGCAAATTAATAAATATTGGGGGCGTAAGAAGATAACAATGCCTAATGTAAAAGAAGGTTCGGTTATAGAGTTCGAATATACCATTAAGTCACCACGGTTTAGCGAACTAATCGATTGGAGCTTTCAAAGTAGCGTTCCAGTAAATTATTCAGAATTCAGAACTTATATCCCAGAGTATTTTGTTTATACCCCGAATCAAAAAGGGTATGTTTTTCCCAAGGTTGCTTCTGAAAAGAATAAGAGAACTATTGTCAGAAACAGCAAAGAAAGAGCAAGTGGTTATGTTGGTAATACTACTTTTTCTCAAGATAAGACTGATTATCAAGAAACGATGACAACTTATTTAGCGGAGAACTTGCCAGCAATGAAAGAGGAAGCTTATGTCAATAATATTGATAATTATACATCAAGTATTTCGCATGAGTTGAGTATGACTAGATTTCCTAAATCATCCATTGAGTTGTATTCCACAGATTGGCCATCGGTTACAAAAAAAATTTATGAGAATGATGACTTTGGAGCAGAGCTTAACAAAACTGGCTATTTTGAGGATGATATAAATAGATTGCTTACGGGTTTGAAAACCCCATATGAAAAAATTGATGCGATTTATAATTATGTAAAGACTAATCTTAAATGGAACGATTATTACGGCTATTCCTGTAATGATGGAGTAAAAAAAGCCTATAAGGACAAGACTGGTAACATAGCTGAAATTAACCTTATGCTTACTGCGATGTTACGTTATTCTGGATTGACTGCAAATCCAGTTTTGGTGAGTACACGATCCAATGGAATTGCATTGTTTCCTAATAGGACGGCTTTTAATTATGTAATTGCTGCAGTTGAAACTCCAAAAGGAATGATGCTATTAGATGCATCGGATAAATTTTCAACTCCAAACGTATTGCCTTTTAGAGCTCTAAACTGGATGGGAAGATTGATTAGAAAGGATGGTACATCAGATGTGGTTGATTTAATGCCTAAAGTGAATTCTAATAGTACAGTTATGATGAATTACAGTATTGATGAGAGGGGTGCAGTTACAGGAAAACTTAGGCAACAGCAAACAGATTATAATGCAATGACTTTCAGGAGAAAAGTTGATAATATTATAGAAGACAGCTACCTTGAAAAGTTAGAGAATGAAAATAGAAAAATAGAGGTGACAAGCTATTCAAGGCAAAATGAAAAGGACCTCAAATTACCAGTTATGGAAACTTACTCCTTTACAGGTTCAAATCTTTGTGAAATAATTGGAGACAAAATATATATAAGTCCAATGCTGTTTTTAGCAGGGACAAAAAACCCGTTTCAGCAAGAAGTACGTGAATATCCGGTAGATTATGGATTTCCCTTCACGGAAAAAAATACTGTGAACATTCAAATTCCAGATGGGTACACTATAGAGAAAATTCCGGATCCCGCAGTTATTACAATGCAGGATGATCTGGGTAGCTTTACATTCATTACAAATGTATTAGGAAACCAGATTCAAATCTCGATAATAAACCAAATAAATACAGCAATTATCCCATCAGAATATTATTCGATGTTGAAAAACTATTATCAGGGGATGCTAGACAAGCAAAACGAAAAAATTATTTTAACCAAAGTCTAATAATAATGCTTTTTAAAAAATTACTACTTCTTTTTTTACTTCTTTTTTTGTTTTCAAAAACAAATGCGCAAGATTTTAAATTAGGGAAAGTTTCTGTTGCCGAACTTCAAGAAAAATCTCATCCTAAAGATCCTGCGGCAGTGGCAGCGATTTTATATAAAAAAGGGGTTACAGGCGTTGGGTATTTTGGTAATCACAAGGGGTTTTCTTATACTGAAGTCGAGATGCGAATTAAGATTTATACAAAAGAGGGCTTCAAGTGGGCTATCCAAACTGTTGATTTAAAAAAAGGAATGTCTATAGAAGAGAGTGTGGTTTTTTCAGATGCGGTTACTTACAACCTTGTAGATGGAAAAATAGAAACAACAAAATTAAGAAGTGAAGGGAAGAATAAAGAAAGCATAAATAAACACTTGGAAATTGAAAGTATAAACATGCCCGATGTAAAGGAGGGGTCGATTATAGAGTTTAAATATTTAGTAAAAACAGATGATTTGAGTTCGCTGAGAGATTTTCATTTTCAAGAAAATATTCCAGTAAACTTTGTAGAATACACTACTCATCTGCCTGAATTTTGCTCATATGAAACCCGTCAAAAGGGATTTTTGAGTCCGAAAATTTCAGTAAGTAAAAAAACAAATTCAATTAAATGGATGGTGGAAAAAGTAACTGTAACCAATGGTAGAAAAACGTACCAGCCAATAACCTTACAGCGAAATTCACATAGTGGAAGAACTGTTGAAAGGGAAACTTACTCAAATGGGAATACGGACTATATTGAAGTGAAAACGAATTATACTTTGGAAAATGTACCTGCTATCGCAGATGATGCTTTTACAAATAACGTCAGTAATTACGCGTCAGTTTTGGAGCAAAAATTATCCGTCATTAATTATCCAAGTGATTCCTTTAAACAATATATACCCACTTGGGAATCTGTAGTAAAAACGATCTATGAATCTGACGATTTTAAAGAGGAGCTTAATAAGACTGGATATTTTGAGGGTGATATAAAAAGTTTACTTATCGGTTTGAATACCCCAAATGAAAAAATAGATGCAATTTATGATTATGTAAAGACAAACATAAAATGGAATGATAGTTATGGCTATTCTTGTGGTGATGGAGTAAAAAGAGCTTATAAGGACAAGACTGGAAACATAGCAGAAATTAATCTAATGCTAACGGCGATGTTGCGTTATGGTGGATTAGAGGCAAATCCAGTTTTGGTGAGTACACGATCCAATGGAATTGCGGCGTTTCCTAATAGTATGGCTTATAATTATGTGATTGCTGCAGTTGAAACTCCAAGCGGAAGAGTGTTATTAGATGCATCCGATAAATTTTCAACTCCAAACGTTTTACCTTTTAGAACTTTAAACTGGGTAGGATGCTTGATTAGAAAAAATGGTACATCAGATGTGGTCGATTTAATGCCTAAAGTGAATTCTAGCACCACAGTTATGATGAATTACACGATTGATAAGAAGGGTGGTATTGCGGGGAAACTCAGAAAACAACAAACGGATTATAATGCAATGACTTTTAGGGAAAAAGTCGATAATGTTACAGAAGACAGCTACCTTGAAAAGTTAGAGAATGATAATAGAAAAATAGAAGTGAGAGGCTATTCAAGACAAAATGAAAAGGAGCTCAAATTACCAGTTATGGAAACATACTCCTTTACAGGTTCTAGTTTTTGTGAGGTGATAGATGGTAAAATGTATGTAAGTCCAATGCTATTTCTAGTAGGAGAAAAAAACCCGTTTCAGCAAGAAGTACGTGAATATCCCGTGGATTATGGATTTCCCTTCACAGAAAAAAACACTATGAACATTCAAATTCCAGATGGATATGCGATAGAAAAAGTTCCGGCTCCCGCGGTTATTACAATGCAGGATGATCTGGGTAGTTTTACTTTCATTACAAATGTATTAGGAAATCAGATTCAAATCTCGATTATAAACCAAATAAATACAGCAATTATCCCGTCAGAATATTATTCGATGTTGAAAAACTATTATCAGGGGATGATAGAGAAACAAAACGAAAAAATTATTTTAATTAAAGTCTAGCCTCGATGAAATTTAACCAATTGATCCTTTTTTTATTTGTATCGCTATTTTATTTGAATGCAAATGCGCAGAAATTCGAACTGGGAAAAGTTTCCCTAGAGGAACTTCAAGAAAAAGCACATCCTGTCGATACCTCTGCCGCAGCTGCTATCTTATATAAAAAAGCAAAAACTTATTTTATCCATGAAATAGGGACAGGATTTTTTGTTTACCATGATTACGAATTGAGAATTAAAATCTATAAAAAAGAGGGCCTGAAATGGGCCGATTTTAAAGTGCATTATCGTGGAGGTGATGAAAATTTAGTACCTGAGGCCGTCAGTTTTTCTGATTGTGTGACATACAACCTAGAGAATAAAACAATACAGGCAACCAAACTTAGAACGGAAGGTAATCTTAAGACAGATATTAATAAATATTGGAACGAAGCGTTAATTACAATGCCAAATGTAAAAGTGGGTTCAATAATTGAAATACACTATACGTTGAAATCTAAAAATGTAGTACAGTTTCCAGTTTTTGATTTTCAATATGAAATCCCGGTAAATTATGCGGAATATGATACCGACATCCCAGAAGTATTTATTTATAAACCAATACTTACGGGCTATCTAAAAGTGAATGCAGGAAGCAAAATAGTCGATGAAAAAGAATCGTTTTCTTATAAATTTTATCAAACATCTGACTTCCCTTTTAAATATCAACTGTCAAATTACAAAGCAGAAAACATACCCGCTTTAAAAGAAGAAGCATATGTAGATAATTTACAAAATTACAGATCATCTATTCAACATGAACTTGAGAGAACCCGATTCCCATTTGAAAAGGTAGAGGATTATTCCATTACATGGGATGGTGTAGCCAAGAATATATTTGATTTTAATAGCTTCGGACGAGAGCTTAATAAAGATGGTTATTATGAAGAAGATTTAAAAAGAATAGGATTGAATGTCAACAGTGAATTCGAGAGACTAGATGTTATTTTTAAATTTGTTAAAAATAAAATGAATTGGAATGAATATAAAGGTATTCTAACAGATAAAGGGGTTAAAAAAGCATACAAGGATGAAACTGGAAATGTAGCAGAAATAAATTTTATCCTTATCGCAATGCTAAATAAGGCAGGTATAAAGGCAGATCCAGTTTTAATAAGTACAAGAGAAAATGGGGTTCCAGTTTATCCTAATAGAACAGTTTTTAATTCAGTTATTGCTGCCGTAGAGATTGATGGAAAACAAATTTTGCTCGATGCAACTAATAAATATGCGTCGTTAAATATTTTGCCTTTGCCCGATTTAAATTGGACAGGCCGTCTAATTAATAAAGACGGGAGCTCAAAAGAAATTAATTTGGTGCCAGATAAGGTTTCGAATGTAAATATCAATCTTTTACTTTCGATTAATGGTCAGGGAAAAATGGTTGGGAATGCCAGGATTCAAAAAACAGATTACGAGGCACTTAATTTTAGAGAGCAAAAATCATCATTGCAAAGTGAAAGATATCTTGAGAAATTAGAAAGTAGTTTAGGAGGAATTCTTATTGATGATTATAAGTTAAATGACGATATTAATTTATCGTCTTCTATAATCGAAAGTTTTAGTTTTGTGTCTAATAAACATAGTGATGTAATAGGAGGCAAAATTTACATAACTCCACTGTTATTTTATAATGACACAAAAAATCCTTTTGTAGAGAATAAAAGACAAATGCCAATTTATTTTGGTTTTCCAAAACAAGAGAAATATAATATTAATATAGAAATCCCTCCTGGATATAAAGTAGAATCGCTACCGGAATCAGTTAAGGTTTCTACTGTCGACGGAATCGCCTCTTTTTCAATTAATATTATGTCTGTTGGGAATAAAATACAAATTGCAGTAACAAAGGAGATCAGCAAGGCAATTGTTTCAGCTGATTATTATGATGTATTAAAAGACTTCTTTCAGCAGGTGCTTGATAAGCAAAATGAAAAAATAATTTTAATAAAAGTATAGATAGATGAAAGATGTTAGGATAGGAATTGTTTTGTTTCTTTTACTTTTTATGTCGGAGATAAGTGCCCAGAAATTCGAACTGGGAAAAGTTTCGCTAGAAGAACTTCAGGAAAAATTACATCCTATTGATTCTAGTGCGGCGGCTGCCATAGTATATAAAGCAGGAAAAACAATCTTTAAATATGACTATGAAAAAGGATTTTATGCACTTCATGAATGTCAAATCAGAATTAAAATATATAAAAAAGAAGGGTTGAGTTGGGCAAATTTTGAAGTGCCTTATTATGTAGGTTATGAGAGCATGAGTGATGATGTTGTCAAGTTTTCAAACGCAGTTACTTATAACCTGGAGGGAACTGAGATTGTTAAAACTAAATTAAATAGCGAAGGCAGCTTTAAAAAAAATGTAAATGAGTATTGGAATGAGGCTTCGATAACGATGCCAAATGTAAAAGTAGGATCCGTTATTGAATTCAAATACATTTTGAAATCAGAGAACGTAGTTACTTTTCCAGCTTTTAATATGCAATATAGTATTCCAGTTAATTACTGCGAGTATAAAACTGAAATCCCAGAATTTTATATCTATAAGCCTGTAGCTACTGGATTTGTGAAAGTGAATACAGAACAAAAATATGAGGATGCTTTTCAGGGTTATGATAACCAGTATCGCAATAGTAGTACCTTAAAATATAAACAAATAAGTTCAATACATACTGCTGAAAGCATACCTGCTCTTAAAGAAGAGAATTACATTGACAATGTAAGGAATTATACTTCTTCAATTAAGTATGAACTTGAGAGAACCCGTTTTCCAGATCAAAAAGTAAAAGACTATTCGATCACCTGGGAAGGAGTTGCTAAGACAATTTTTGACAATAAAGATTTTGGTCAAGCATTAGATGCCGATATAGATCTTGTTACCGATTTGAGATTTATACTGGAAGCACAACATAAAACGGATTTGTCACAGTTAGAGAAACTGGATGTCATTTTTAAATTTGTGCAACAAAAAATGAATTGGAATAATCACTATGGTTATTACGTTGATAAAGGAATTAAAAAAGCATATGTTGAAAAAACAGGAAATACAGCCGAGATTAATTTTATCTTAATCAGGATGCTTAAATTAGCGGGAATTAGTGTTAATCCAGTTTTGTTAAGCACTATTGAACATGGGGTTCCTGTTTTTCCTAATCGAACAATTTTTAATTATGTAATTGCTGGAGTGGAAATTGATGGCAAACAAATACTTTTGGATGCTACAAATAAACAGACGACACCTAATGTGATGCCTCTTAATACTTTAAATAGGTTTGGGAGATTAATAAGAAAAGACGGTACTTCAGAGGAAGTCAATCTTATGCCAAAAACAACCTTAAATGAAAATACTGTTTTATATGTATCGGTTGATGAGCATGGGAAAATAGCTGGGAAATGTCGCATTCAAAAAAGCGATTATCCCGCATTTAGTTTTAGAGAAAATAACAAGGGATTTAATAAGGAAAGTTATCTCGAAAAATTAGAAAACAGTTTAAACGGAATACAGATTAGTGATTATAAAATCGAAAATGTAGCTAATTTAGATAAACCCATTATTGAATCTTTCACATTTGTAACAGGAAATCATTGTGAGATAATAGGCGGAAAAATGTTTATTAATCCCAAATTATTTTTTACAAACAGTAGAAATCCCTTTGTGAAGGAAGAAAGACAAATGCCTATTTATTTTGGTTATCCCAAACAGAAAAAATATCAGATTACTATAAATATTCCAGAAGGTTATTTGGTCGAATCTGTTCCTAAACCGATTAAAATTGCAACTGGAGAAAATGTAGGTCTATTTATTTTTAATATTCTTCCAGAGGGAAAGATAATACAGATTTCTTTTACAGAAGAAATAAATGCGTCACTTGTTTCTTCAGATTTTTATGAGGTATTAAAAGACTTCTTTCAACAAATGATTGATAAACAAAATGAAAAAATAGTTTTAATAAAAGTATAATAGCCCTATCGGGATTAATAAACATAACAACATGAACTTAAAAGATTCCCAACTAGACGTAGACAATTGGATTAAAGAGCACGGCGTTCGGTACTTCAACGAATTGACCAATATGGCACAACTTACCGAAGAAGTAGGTGAAGTAGCACGCATCATTGCCCGTCGTTACGGTGAACAATCAGAGAAAGAAAGTGATAAGAACAAAGATCTTGGTGAGGAATTAGCCGATGTTGTTTTTGTGGTTTTATGTCTCGCAAATCAAACTGGAATCGATTTACAAGCCGCTTTCGATAAGAAAATGGATTTTAAATCGGTACGAGATAAGGATCGTCACAAAAACAATGAAAAGCTGAAATAATTTGTGGATTATAAATTATGAATTATAACCGTGGAGTGGTAAATTGCGTGCTTGAATTATACGGATCATTATTCATAACTCACCACTCATAAGTACAACATGAATTTATTATTACAAACTACCCATTCCAATTTACAAGCGCAAATTGCAGTTACTGGATCAAAAAGTGAAACCAATAGACTTTTATTGTTAAAAGCACTTTTTCCTGCTATAACATTAGCAAACACATCTAACTCTGACGATAGCGAGGTGATGGAAAAAGCACTGATAGGAAAGGAAGAAATTGTAGATATTCATCATGCGGGAACGGCAATGCGCTTTCTTACAGCTTTTTTTGCAGTAAACGAAGGTCGTGAAGTGGTTTTGACTGGTTCGCAACGTATGACGGAGCGCCCTATAAAAGTTTTAGTAGAAGCATTAGAACAACTAGGTGCGAAAATCACGTATGAAAATGAAGTGGGATATCCGCCTATTCGAATCAAAGGACAAAAGATAACCGCTTCTAAGGTAAATATTCCTGCAAATGTAAGCAGTCAATACATTTCGGCTTTAATGTTAGTAGCACCAAAATTAGAAAACGGAATCGAAATAAATTTGGTTGGCGAAATTACTTCTGTGCCTTACATCAAGATGACTTTGGCTTTGCTCAATGATCTAGATGTTAAAACGAGCTTTGAAGGAAATGTGATCAAAGTATATCCAAAGGCAACTGTTGAACCCAAAGAAATGACAGTAGAATCCGATTGGAGTTCTGCTTCTTACTTTTTTAGTTTGGTAGCCCTTTCCGATACAGCTTCGGTTACTATAAGTAGTTATAAAGAAACAAGTTTGCAAGGAGATTCCGCTTTGGTGGAAATCTATAAGCAAATGGGTGTTGATTCTCGATTTGAAAATAACGCGTTAACACTTACAAAGGATATTAACTTTAAACCTGAAACTTTAAACCTTGAGTTAAACAACACTCCAGATATCGCACAAACTATTGTTGTCACATGTCTTGGTTTAGGAGTTGGTTGCCATCTTACAGGACTTCATACTTTAAAAATTAAAGAAACAGATAGACTAGAGGCACTTAGAATTGAGCTTACAAAATTGGGTGCAAATATTTCGGTAACAAACGATAGTTTAACGCTTGTGGCTTCAAATACAATCAATCCTAATATTAAAATTGCAACCTATAACGACCATAGAATGGCAATGGCATTTGCTCCTTTGGCGCTAAAAGTGCCAATAATAATCGAAAATGCTGAAGTTGTTTCTAAATCATACCCTGATTTCTGGGAAGATTTGAAAAGTTTAGGTTTTAATAGTACTGAATTAACGGTGTAATTATCAATGTTTACGGGGGTAAACACTTGTCGCTTTGTTACTTTGCAATTTTGTATCTAAATTAAATAGCAAAACACTTGACAACGCCTATCTCACAGTCGTATATTTGCATTCTTAAATAAGTTTTACTATAGGGCTAAATAAGTAGGTCTTATACTAGAAACTTTTAAACAAAAATATAAAGATGAAATTATCACATTTTCAATTTGATTTACCTAAGGAATTGTTGGCAGAATTTCCGTCTGAACACAGAGATGAAGCTCGCTTAATGGTTATTGATCGTAAGAAACAAACTATCGAACATAAAACGTTCAAAGACGTTATCGATTATTTTGATGATGGCGATGTTTTAATTTTGAATAATACTAAAGTTTTTCCGGCACGTTTATACGGAAACAAAGAAAAAACGGGTGCTAGAATCGAAGTTTTCTTACTTAGAGAACTAAATGCTGAACAACGCCTTTGGGATGTTTTAGTAGATCCAGCACGTAAAATCAGAATCGGAAATAAATTGTATTTCGGTGACGATGATTCATTAGTAGCTGAGGTTATCGATAATACAACTTCTCGTGGAAGAACATTGCGTTTCCTTTACGATGGTTCGTATGAAGAATTCAGAAAAAAATTGACAGAACTTGGAGAAACTCCAATCCCAAAATACATAAGCAGAGATGTTACTCCAGAAGATGCGGAGCGTTACCAAACGATTTATGCTAAAGAAGAAGGAGCTGTAGCAGCACCTACTGCAGGATTGCACTTCTCTAAACATTTATTGAAAAAACTAGAAATCAAAGGAATCAAATTTGCCGAAGTTACACTACACGTTGGTTTGGGAACATTCAATCCTGTTGAGGTTGAAGATTTGTCAAAACATAAAATGGACTCTGAGGAATTAAAAATTACTCAAGCAGCCTGTGATATTGTAAATGACGCTAAAGTGCATAAAAAACGTATTTGTACTGTAGGTACTACTTCTATGCGTGCTGTAGAAAGTTCGGTTTCTTCACATGGAACATTAAATCCTTTTGATGGTTGGACAAACAAATTTGTTTTCCCTCCTCATGAATTTACAATTCCTACTTGTATGATTACCAACTTTCATACGCCAAAATCTACTTTATTAATGATGGTTTCAGCATTTTGCGGACATGATTTAATGAAAAGAGCTTATGAAGAAGCAATCAAAGAAGAATACAAATTCTATTCTTATGGTGATGCCATGTTAATCATCTAATCAACATAAAAGGTTAATTCACAAATCTCGTCAGTAATGGCGAGATTTTTTTTTTGGGCGTGCCCCAAAAGGGTCTGGCTATTTGTTGCAATCGTTTTTATAATTCTGCTAGCGCTACATTATAAAAAAGGATTTCCACTTCACACGAACGATAGCGAACTAGCGAAGTAATCCCTCACGCGACTCTCAGTGTAAAATAATATTTTTTAAAAATCTAATCTACCTGATACACTAATTTTATTGTAATGGTGGCTGTTTTGTTTTTAGAATTGGTATTAAATGAACCGCCATAAGAATAATCTTCAGAGGAGTTTTGAGCTATAATTTGGAAAACCCCCATATCCGATTTCTTTAAATTGCCTAAAGCTGCATCAGCATTCTCAGCAATACTTTTGGCTCTTGAACTGGCATCTTTTGTGGCTTCGGCAATCATTTTTATTTTTAATTCGGCTAGTTTTGTGTAGTAATATTCAGGAGCATTCGAGTAAAATTCAACTCCTGTGTTAATTAATTCGCTGGATTGTCTCGAGATATCTTCAATTTTATTTACGTCCTTAGACTGAATGCTGACATTTTGGTTTAAGGTAAAACCAGTGAATAAAGTTTGTCTAACGGTTCCGTTTGCATTATAACTGGTCTCGTAATCTTTGTTGAAACTAATAGCTGAGAAAATAATATCAGCAGTAGGGATTCCTTTGCTTAATAGATAATTTTTAATTTTTTCTCGGTCAGCGTCTAAAGATGCGTAGGCCTCTTTTAAGGTATTGCTTTTTTTAGAAAAGGATCCTTTCCAAACAATTAGATCCGATACAAAATCTGTTTTTCCTAATCCGGTAACACTTATGGTGTCACTGCTTTTATTTCTGTTCTGGAAAGCGTTAGAAAACAAAAAAGCAGAGATGACCACCGCTATAGA
This sequence comes from Flavobacterium gillisiae, assembly GCF_900107635.1. GTDB lineage: Bacteria > Bacteroidota > Bacteroidia > Flavobacteriales > Flavobacteriaceae > Flavobacterium > Flavobacterium gillisiae. The sequence continues at coordinate 22,421 of NZ_FNRD01000006.1, read as the reverse complement.
AAGAATAATTACGTTAAGGCTATTTTTAAGCATGTGACTAGAGTTTAAATACAAGTAAATATACTTAAAATTCAGCGGTTAAGTGATTTGCCTTAGCGGAATCTTCCAATTGGTATTTAACTTCATTTAACTTGTTAAATAAAGCAAGGGCACTTTGCGCAGCAATAAATATTAGTTATTTTTACAAAACTAAATTATATCCATGACTTTCGAAAACACTAAGGAATTTGCAAAACAACTTGATTCACAAGACAAATTAAATAAATACAGAGACGAATTCATTTTTCCAAAAGTGAATGATAAAAAAGTAATTTATTTCACTGGAAATTCATTGGGCTTACAGCCCAAAAGAACAAAAGCCTATGTTGATGATGTAATGGATGATTGGGCAAATCTAGCGGTCGAAGGACATTTTTATGCCGAAAAACCGTGGTGGGATTATCACGAACGTTTTGCTGAGCCATTAGCTATAATTGTAGGTGCGCTTCCGTCAGAAGTTACCGTAATGAATACCTTAACGGTAAACCTTCATTTATTGATGGTGTCCTTTTACCGACCTACAAAAACGAGATATAAAATCATTTGTGAGGAAAAAGCATTTCCTTCAGATCAATATATGTTTCAAAGTCAGGTGGATTTCCACGGATACAAAACAGAGGATGCTATTGTAGAAATTAAACGACGCGATGGAGAGCATAACATCCGTTTAGAAGATGTTTTGGCTAAAATTAAAGAAGTTGGTGATGAACTGGCTTTAGTTTTAATTGGCGGAGTGAATTACTACACGGGTCAGGTTTTTGACATGAAAACGATAACTGCTGCAGGACATAAAGCGGGCGCAGTAGTGGGTTGGGATCTTGCTCATGCTGCTGGAAACATAAAATTAGAATTACACGATTGGGATATAGATTTTGCGGCTTGGTGCAGTTATAAATACATGAATTCTGGACCAGGAAATGCTTCTGGATGTTTTGTACATGAAAAACACCACAATAATCCTGATTTACCTCGATTTGCTGGTTGGTGGGGACATAACAAGGAACGCCGTTTCAAGATGGAACCTACTTTTGATCCCGTTCATGGGGCAGATGGTTGGCAAATAAGTAATTTGCCAGTACTTTCTTTGGCGCCTTATTTGGCTTCCGTAGAAATGTTTGATGAAATAGGCATGGACGCCCTAATTGAAAAAAGAGATAAAATAACTTCCTATTTAGAATTTGTTCTTCAGGAGATCGACAAAGAAGTTGACAGTAGTTTTGAAATAATTACGCCAACGAATCCCGCTGAAAGAGGATGTCAATTATCCGTTTTACTTCACGGAGAAGGACGCAGTTTGTTTGACTATTTAATGAAAAATGGAGTGATTACAGATTGGCGTGAACCTAATGTGATTCGGTTTGCACCAGTTCCATTGTATTGTTCTTTTGAAGATATGTATGATTTTGGACAAATATTAAAAAAAGGAATTCAAGAAGTACACTAATAGAATTAGAAACCCATTGACAAGTTAAATGTTTTATTTGTCAATGGGTTTTGTTCTTCTTTAATTCTCTAACATCTAATAATAAATTCAAAGGGACTAAGCAACATGAGTTTTTATTTAAAAATGGATTTTGTTGGAGTGTCTATTCTAGCATATTCAAAACGGTCAATTAACTTGGGTAAGCAATAACCATCAAGACCATTTAAAGCGACTACGTTTCCTTTTTCTATTTGTAGCCAACCATCTTCATGTCTTAGGTTTTCGTCAAAAAACAGCTGTTCGATAGAAGCAATAATATGAATGGTGTCATTTTCTTTAATGTAATATTCATTTACATATTTACAATACAATTGCACTGGGCTGCCTTTTGTAAAAGGAACACTAATACCTTCTTTCCACTCTTCTTCAAGATTTGTTTTGTTAAATTCAGACACTCCACTTTCATAATTAGCTGATGTATGATGTGCATCAACAATCATAGTCTCTGTAACGTGATTTACGGTAAAATGTCCTGTGTCTTTTATGTTTTTGTAGGTGTCGCGCGGAACCGTTGTGGGACGCACCATAAAACCTATCAATGCAGGATTGCTTCCTAAATGGGTTATGCTACTAAAAATAGCAACGTTACTTTCTCCAACTAATGATTTTGTCGCAATTAAATTTGCTGATTTGTAACCCGTGCAAGAATTAATTAAATTTAATCGTTCCACTTTTTCGAGTTTAGAAAGATCATCTTGAGAAATTGCAGTCATAATGGTTTATTTAAATGTTTTGTTTAACAAAAATACAATATTAATAAACAACATTATAATCCTGAATACAATTTGATTTATGATAGGATGGCAACGATCTGTTTTACTTCAGTTCGAAGGGTTTAGTTTATTTGACTAATTAATGAAAAGCGTTAGAATCTCATGTTCGTGTGAACTTAATCTGATTTGGTTAGCTCCAGTTGTTTTGAAGGTGACTAGATTCGAAAAAGAGTTGTTTTTAAATAAGTAAGGGTAATATTGAGGTGTAAGTTTGAATCCCTTAAGTAGTATAGATTGTCAAGTCTTTAACGTAAATTATATAATAAATACTTGAAATTATATAAGTTAGATTAGGTCTTTTCGTTGTTTCTTTGTGAATTATTAATTCTGAAATCATAAAATTATGAAAGCATTATATTTTATAGCACTGTCTCTGTTAATTGTTTCTTGTAAAAATCAAGGAAAAATGGATTTAGAGGCTGCCAAGGAAGCAACTGTTGACTCTATGGAAGTTGCAATTGAAAAACAAAGAGTGATTGACTCTATGCAGGTGGAAATGACAAAAGTTGAAATGCAAAAAGAAACTATTATAGTTAATCAACCAGGAAATAACACAACGACTACTACGACAACCACTACAGAAAAGAAAGGTTGGAGCAGTACAGCAAAAGGAGCTGTAATTGGTGCAGGAGTTGGTGCGGCTACTGGTGCGATTATAAGTAAGAAAAAAGTACAGGGAGCGATAATAGGTGGAGTTGCTGGAGCAGGAGTTGGAGCAGGAACTGGTGCTATTATTGACGGAAGCAAAAAATAATAAATAAGTAGTTGATTGAAGAAAGAGTGTTTGGATTCCAATTTGGAATTTAAACACTCTTTTTGATTTTAAACAATTTCAGATTTCGGGTTTATCGCAGAAGAATGAAAAGCAATTCGTTCAAATGCGTGTGAAATTATTTATATTTGTTAATCACAAATTATAAAAATGAAAATAATCAAAAAAAGCCTCTTAGTCTTAGTTTCAATAATTGCGATTCTAATTGTTGGGTTGGTGTTGTACGGTTTTTATCTAAAGCCAAAATATGAAGGCAAAGTGGAACTGAAAAGTATTCACGACGAAACAACAGTGTATTTTGATGGCTTTGGGGTGCCGCATATCTATGCCAATAATGCTATAGATGCAATGACTGCTTTGGGTTATGTTCACGCGCAAGATCGTTTGTGGCAAATGGAATTAATGCGACGTATTGCACCGGGACGATTGTCTGAAATCTTCGGAAGGGTGGCTTTAAAGAATGATATGTTTTTTGCTGGTCTTGGTATCGAAGAAGCCTCAGAAAAGGCGATTGCAGGTTTAGATATAAATAGTGAAAGTTATAAATTGACAGAAGCTTATCTGGATGGAATCAATCAATATATGGATGAAGGGGTGACCCCAATCGAGTTTCAGTTGGTTGGCGTAAAGAAAGATAAATTCACTATAAAAGATGTGTATAATATTTTTGGTTATATGTCCTTTAGCTTTGCCATGGCACAAAAAACAGATCCGTTGTTGACTGATATTCGTAATAAATACGGAATGGATTACCTAAAGGATTTTGGTCTTGACGGCGAATTTAATACTACTATAATTAAAAACGCAAAAGAAAAGCCGCAAGAGTTTTTAGCCATTTCAAAATCAGTAGCGGCATTATTGGATAATTCACCTATTCCTCCTTTTGTGGGAAGTAACAGTTGGGTTATTGCACCAAAGAAAACTAAAAATGGAAAAGTAATTTTTGCAAATGACCCGCATATTGGATTTTCACAACCGGGAACATGGTACGAAGCCCATATCGTAACTCCTGAATTCGAATTGTATGGTTGTTATCTGGCAGGAACGCCTTTTCCCTTGTTAGGACACAATAGGGATTACGCTTATGGTTTGACTATGTTTGAAAATGATGATATTGATTTATACCAAGAAGAGAATAGTCCTGGTAATGCCAATAAATATAAAACGCCAACAGGTTTTAGTAATTATATAATTAGAAAGAATGTTATAAAAGTAAAGGATAGTGCTGATGTAGTGCTCAACGTAAAAGTGAGTCGACACGGTCCTATCATGAATAATTTAATTGTTGGTTTAGATAATAAGAAACCGGTGGCTATGTCTTGGATTTACACACAGCAACCCATTCATATTCTGGATGCGGTTTATGCTCTTTCTCATGCTGAAAGTAAAGCTGATTTTCAAAGAGGGGTAGCTCTTATTTCGGCTCCAGGGTTAAATGTGATGTATGGAGATGCTAAAGGAAATGTAGCCTGGTGGGCAACAGGTAAATTATACAAACACAATGAAGGAGTAGACACGAATTTTATCTTGGATGGTCCCTCTGGAAAAGATGATATTACGGAATATTTGGATTTCTCCAAGAATCCTTCGGCAGTAAATCCAGAATGGAACTATGTGTATTCAGCAAACAATCAGCCTGAAGCAATTGATGGTTTTGTATATCCTGGTTATTATCTCCCAGAAGACAGAGCGAAAAGAATTACCCAGTTATTAGAGCCAAAGTCAAACTGGGATAAAAAATCTGTAGGTAAGATGATTACGGATAATACTTCGTCAGTAGCTCCTGATGTGGTTAAGAATTTAATTTCCAATTTAGATGTGAATTCACTTTCGAAGAATGAAAAAGAAGCAGTTGCTATTTTAAAATCTTGGAAAGGAACAAATAATACAGAGGATGTGGCGCCTACAATTTACAATAAGTTGATTTATATGTATCTAAAAAATACTTTTAAAGACGAGTTAGGAGAGGACGGATTCAAGCAGTTTTTAGCTACGCATATAATGAAGCAGCTAATTGCCAAACAAATCACAAATGAAAAATCGCTGTGGTGGGACAATGTAGAAACTAAAAACAGAAAAGAATCCAGAAGTGAGATTCTTTCGAAATCTTTTAAAGAAGCAATTACTGCATTAGAAATACAATTAGGAAAATCGGTTCCTGCCTGGACTTGGGATAAAGTACATGTTGTAGAATATCAGCATCCGTTAGGGAAAATTGCTATGCTAAGAAAAATATTTAATGTTGGGCCATTTGAGGTATCGGGGTCTAATGAAGTAATCAACAACCAAATGTTTGATTATACAAATGAATCGGAATACGTTGTAAAGGGAGGCCCGTCTTCGCGAAGAGTGATTGATTTTTCTGATATTGAAAATAGTTGGAATGTACTGCCTACTGGACAATCTGGAAATCCGTTAAGTCCGCATTATAATGATCAGGCAGAAATATACAACGCAGGTAATTTTAGAAAAATGATGCTCAATAAGGAAGAGATTGTTAAAACTTCAACAAAATTGGTTTTTATCCCTGGTAAAAACTAAAGGTTTTTAAAGCCCTTAAAATAATAAATCAGTAATTTTGCTTAACTTTTATAGAAAATAATGCAAACTCCAAAAAAGATAGCAGTCGTAGGTTCCGGTTTAGTCGGATCTTTATTAGCTATTTACTTACGCAGAGCAGGACATACCGTTCATATATACGATAGAAGTCCTGACATTAGACAAATTCAGTTCTCAGGACGTTCTATTAATTTAGCAATGTCAACTAGGGGCTGGAAAGCACTAGATGGCGTTGGAGTAGGGGATTCGGTTCGTGAAATCGCAATACCCATGGACAAACGCGCCATTCACTTGGTTGACAAACTTAATTTTCAAAATTACGGTCAAGAAGGAGAGAGTATTTACTCCATTTCCAGAGGAGATTTGAACAGAAGAATGATTGATTTGGCAGAACAAGCTGGTGCGGAATTTTTCTTCGAACAGAAAATTTGGGACGTTACCTTATCTGAAGCTACTCTACACATTGGAGAAACGGAAAGAGGAGCTTGGGAAGAAAAGAAATACGATATTGTTTTTGGTGCAGATGGTGCTTTTTCGAGAATTCGACACCGTATGCAACGCCAGAGTATGTTTAACTATTCGCAGGAGTTTTTAAATATTGGATACAAAGAATTAAATATTCCTGCAAATCCTGATGGTTCTCATAAGTTGGATAAAAATTCATTTCACATATGGCCGCGAGGGGAATATATGTTGATTGCACTATCCAATTTGGACGGTAGTTTTACCTGTACTTTGTTTATGCCTTTTGAGGGAGAGAATTCTTTTGCATTGCTCGAAAACAGAAAAGATGTAGAGTTGTTTTTTGAAAAAAACTTTCCTGATTCGATTGATGTAATTCCAAAATTAGCCGAAGATTTTTTCAAAAATCCAACAAGTACATTAGTAACTATGAAATGTTACCCTTGGACTTATAAAGATAAAATTGCCTTGATAGGGGATGCTTGTCATGCTATTGTGCCTTTTTATGGACAAGGTATGAACGCCGGATTTGAAGACATTTCGATTCTAAGTGAAATGATGGAGGAATACGGGGATGATTGGGAAATGATTTTTTCAGAATACGAGAAATCACGTAAGCCCAACGCTGATGCTATTGCAGAACTTTCGTACCGTAATTTTATGGAAATGAGTTCTAAAACAGCGGATGATAAATTCCTACTGCAGAAGAAGATTGAAAAATGGTTTTCAGATAAACACCCTGATAAGTGGATTCCACTTTATAGTAGGGTTACATTTAGTGATCGTCCTTATACTGAAGCTTTGGCGATAGGAGATGATCAAAATGCAATTATGGAAGAAGTTTTAAAAACGGAAAACATAGAGGCTGTTTGGGAAAGCAAAGAGATTGAAAATAAGATCTTAACCCTTTTACATGAAAAAGAAGCAGTCAAGAATTAAAGTTTAAATCTTGACTGCTGTATTTACTATTTGAGATGTGCTTTGCGACAGTCCCATGTGAAGGCACTGTAACAATTTATATGAGCTATAATTGTACTGGTAATTCCTGTTCGGGATTGATAATTTTAATCATACCGTGGTGCTAGTCATTAGCTTCTCCAATTATTCGGATTTAGGTAATTCCTTATTATTCTTCATTACAACAAAGAACAAAATCGTTATTAAAACAGCAATCACAATTCCAATAATATCTGAGGTTACTATGTCCAATCCAAAACCGATGGTAGGATCATAAAAAAGGAAAGACCCGAGAACAGATGTTATGAAAAACGCAGGTACTAACGCAATAATATAAAGGGTTTTCCTTTGGTATAAATAAACGGTTCCAATCCATAGGGCAATTGCCGCGATACTTTGATTTGCCCAGGAAAAATATCTCCATAGAAGTTGAAAATCTATTTTAGTTAGAACAAATGCAATAACAAAAAGTGGTATTGCAATCATAAAGCGGTTTTTAAGAGCCTTCTGATCAATTTTTAGGTAATCTGCAATAATCATTCTCGCTGCTCTAAAGGAAGTGTCTCCAGATGTTATTGGTAAAACAATTACACCTAAAATAGCAATTGTTCCGCCAATTGTTCCTAAAAATACTGTTGCGATTTTATGTACTACTCCAGGAAGTCCTTCATTTGCTAGTAAAGCACTAAGACCTTCACCACTCATAAGACTCATAGCGGCTGCGGCCCAAACCATTGCAATAACTCCTTCAACGATCATCATTCCGTAAAATATTTTTCGCCCGTCTTTCTCATTTCTAATGGTTCTAGCAATTATTGGAGATTGGGTTGCGTGAAATCCAGATAAAGCACCACAAGATATCGTTAAAAATATTACAGGGTAATACGGAATGTCTTTAGGATGCATGTTGGTCAGTGTTAATTCCGGAATTGGATTGCCATACATAAACATTCCTATTGCAACACCTACGGCACTCAATAATAGTAGAAGACCAAGGACAGGGTATATTTTTCCAATAATTTTATCGATAGGTAATATTGTAGCGATGATATAATATGCAAAAATAGCTATTACAATTAGGGTGAACATATTTAAATCTTTACCTATAAGGTCATCTATCATACTTGCCGGTGCAGAAATAAAAACAGTTCCTACTAAAAGAAGTAGAAGGACGGTGAAGAAATTAACGACGTGACTAAAATATTTACCTAAAAATAATGAAGCTAGTGCAGGCAAATGAGCGCCACCATATCTCATGGAGATCATTCCCGTTAAATAATCGTGAACTGCGCCCGCAAAAATGGCACCAACTACTATCCAAAGAAAAGCTACTGGCCCATATAGGGCTCCTAATATTGGACCGAAAATTGGTCCTACTCCTGCGATATTTAAAACCTGAATCAAGGAGTTTTTATTGCTGTCCATGGGAACGAAATCTACTCCATCCGCGTGAGTATAGGCAGGGGTAGCTCTGTTAGCATCCGGCTTAAATATGCTTTCGACAAATTTACCGTAAAAAACATATCCTAATACTAATAAAACTATGGCAGTAATAAATGTTATCATAATGTTGTATTCAATTAATTAAAATTCTTTAAGAGTTTGAAGTTAATATTATTAATAACATAAAAGGTCTTTGATATATTTATTATTCTCGATGCACTTTGGTGAAATCAAATGCAGGCTTGCATATCGCGATATACTCACATGGTTCGTCAAATGGATTAGAGTATTGAACTCGTGTATTTTTCTCTATTTTTATGGATTGTCCTGCTTCAAGAACAATAATTTCCTCGTCAATAATAAACTGTTTTTTACCTTTTATGATGTACGTGTACTCTTCAAACTCTGGAGTTTGAAATGGTTCACTCCATTTAGGAGGTGCGATCATATGAGCAATTGATATTTCGGGATTGTTTGTTGTTGCAAGTCCGTGGTGTTCTTCGATTAGCTTTCCGTCAGTTGTCGGAACTATAAAAGGTGTGTCTTGTATGAAGTATTTTTTCATGATCCTGAAAATTAAGGAACCTCTCCTATTAGTTAAGAGAGGTTTTAAATAGTTTTATTTTTTGAATATTTTTGTCAGTACACCAAACACTCCTCTAATAAAGGTAGCGCTAGTAAGTACTTTAATAACCGACTTGCTTACAGCACTGGTTGTGTTACTTGATTTAGTGGCTCTGGTTTTTGTTGCCTTTTGTTCTGCTTTTTCATCCGCTTCTTTTTGAGCTTCCGCAGCAGTCGCGTTTTCGATGACGGTGATTTTCTTATTTAGCATTTCATAAGCACTCTCACGATCAATAAGCTCGCTATATTTCTTGACTAATCTAGAGTTGTTATTGATGTTTTGAATTTCACTTTCAGATAAAACATCCATTCGGCTCATTGGAGCGCGCATCATAGTAGCCACAAGGGGAGTTGGAATTCCTTTTTCGCTTAAAGCCGTAACCAATGCTTCACCAATTCCTAAACTGGTTAATACTTCGCTTGTGTTGTAATAATCAGATGTAGGATAATTGTCTGCTGTCAATTTTATAGACTGTCTGTCTTTAGCAGTAAAAGCTCTCAATGCGTGTTGTATTTTCAGACCTAATTGTGCCAGAACACCACTTGGAACATCCATTGGATTTTGGGTTACAAAGTAAATTCCAATTCCTTTTGAGCGAATCAGCTTTACAATCATCTCTATTTGATCCAGTAATGCTTTACTGGCTTCGTTAAATATTAAATGTGCTTCGTCAATAAAAATCACTAATTCAGGTTGTTCTGAATCACCTTTCTCTGGCATTTGCTGGTATATCTCTGCAAGGAGGCTCAACATGAAAGTAGAAAATAATTTTGGTTTGTCTTGAATATCCGTTAGTCGGATTATGTTAATATATCCTTTTCCATTTTCATCTATTCGCATTAAATCATCGATGTCAAAGGACATCTCTCCAAAAAACAGTTCTGCTCCCTGTTGTTCTAATTCGATTATTTTTCTAAGAATGATTCCCGTCGTCGAAGTGGAAATTCTTCCGTAGTTTTTCGTTATTTCATCTTTTCCTTCTTCTGTTATGAAATTGATTACTTTTTTAATGTCTTTAAGGTCTAATAAAGGCATTTTGTTATCATCACAATATTTAAATATTACTGACATGACACCAGCTTGAGTATCGTTCAAGTCTAAAATCCGCGAAAATAATACCGGTCCAAACTCGGAAACAGTGGCGCGCAGGCGTACTCCGTTTTGTTCGGATAGCGTTAATAACTCAACTGGAAATTTAGCTATACTATATGGTAAGTTGATTTTGGCATGTCTTTCGGTAATAAATGATTTTTCCTCGCCTTCTTTGGCGATACCGCTAAAATCTCCTTTTATGTCCATCATTAATACTGGAATTCCAAATGATGATAGCTGTTCTGATAAAACTTGAATAGTTTTGGTTTTTCCAGTTCCGGTGGCGCCGGCAATTAAACCATGTCTGTTAAGTGTTTTTAATGGGATTTTTACATAGGCGTCTGCTATGGCCTCACCATCGAGTATGGCTCCTCCTAGAATAATACTTTCCCCTTTGGAAGTGTATCCCGCGGTGATATGCTTTATGAAATCTTCTTTTCTGTTCATAACATTGATTGTGTTGGATTTACTTGCAAGATATTATTATTTTTTGAAATGAGGTAATTTTGGATTTTACTGCAGTTTTATTGCTCTTTTGTTGCTAATAGTGGAAAAACTTATTTTAATGTATTAAATTCTGTTTGTTATTATATTAGCTTAATTTTTCACAAAAAGATAGTTTATATATCAAAAAACATTAAATTTGTTTAATGATATTGATTAAAATTCATATATTGAAAAATATTAGTTTTTTTTTGAATAAATTAAATTCGAATAAAATTAAAAAAAGTTTTTTTATTTGAACTAAACATATAAATTTGCGGGACTACAAGTTTATTACAACTAAAATAAATTATTTAAAACTATTAAAATTAAAAAAAATGGCAAACGTTAAAAAAGAAAGCACTTCAAACGGTGGTGGAATGGTTTCAGGAATGATTATTCTTGCATGTATTGGTGTTGGTGTATTGATCTGGAAATTTATCATGGGTAATCCTTCGAATTTTGAAGGAGGGAATATCGAAACTGGACACCCATTGAATACTTTGGGGCAAGTTTATCATGGAGGTGCGGTTGTGCCAGTATTATTAGGAATGTTATTGATGGTTCTTGTTTTTTCTATCGAAAGATATGTTGTTATATCTAAGGCAGCTGGTAAAACTAAACTAGATACTTTTATGACTAAGGTACAAGCTAGTATCAAACAAGGTGAAATTGATGAAGCTATTGCAGCTTGTGATAAACAACAAGGTTCTGTTGCAAATGCAATTAAATCTGCGCTAGTAAAATACCAAGCAGTGAAAAAAGAAGGATTTAATAGTGAAGAAGCGTCAGAGACTATTCACAAAGAAATCGAAGAAGCTACATCTCTTGAAATGCCAATGTTGCAAAAGAACATGACGATTATTTCGTCTTTAGTTTCTTTAGGAACTCTTATTGGATTATTAGGAACTGTATCAGGTATGATTAAAGCGTTTGGTGCGTTAGCAGCAGCAGGTACTCCTGATCAAGCGGCTCTTGCAGCAGGTATTTCTGAAGCACTTATTAATACTGCAACTGGTATTGGAACTTCAGCGGTAGCAATTATCTCTTACAATTTCTTTACTTCTAAAATTGATGATTTAACTTATTCAATTGATGAGGCTGCTGTTTCAATTGTAAATACTTACAGAAGATTCAGAGGAAGTTTGAAGCAATAATATGTTGATATTTATATCAATTAAAAAACAAAAAGAATGGCTAAAATAATAATTAAAAAAAATCCGGGGTCTACGGATATGACTGCAATGTGTGACGTTGCATTCCTTTTGCTTACCTTCTTTGTAATGACTTCGACAGCCAAAATACCTGAAGCTTTGCCAGTGGATACTCCATCTTCAACGGTTCAGACTAAATTGCCTGAAACTGATTTAGCTACATTAACTGTAGGTAAAGGAAAAGTATTCTTTGATTTAAAAGGAAAAGAAGTTCGAGTGAGAACGTTAGAGTTGATGGCAGAGAAGTACGGTGTTACTTTCACTGACGCTGACAAAAGTACATTCTCAAGGATGGATGATTTTGGTGTGCCAATTCTTAATCTTCAACAAATTATTGAAATGAAAGCAGCTGATAGAAGTAAAGCGGGGCAGCCTGGTATTCCTACAGATTCATTAGATAATCAATTGAAGGAGTGGATCTATAATGCGCGTATTGCGAATATAGAGGTAAACGATAAAGAATTGCAGGTCGCTATTAAAGGTGATGCAAAAGAAGAATATCCAGCTATTAAAAAAGTAATGGATATTTTACAAGAGCAAAAAATCAATAGCTTTAGTTTAGTTACTGGTTTAAGAGGAAAAGATTTTTAATAAAAAAAAGACACTAAAATGGCTGAATTAAATACCGGCGACGGTGGAGGCGGAAAAGGTGGTAAAGTAAGAAGTAAAAAATCAAACGCAAAAGTAGATTTAACTGCTATGGTGGATTTGGCTTTCTTATTAATCACATTCTTTATGCTTACCACGACGTTGTCTAAACCTCAATCGATGAGCTTGGGGTTGCCAGATAAAGATCCTAACAAAGACAATGTGGATATGAAAGTTGACGAAAATCGTACTATGACAATTTTGTTAGGTGCTGATAATAAGTTGGTTTACTATGTTGGTTTGTTGGCTACTCCTATTGGAGGTCCTAAAGATTTGGCTTTTGGAAAAGATGGTATACGTAAAGAATTGTTGACTAGACAACAATCAGTTTTGGCGTATTCTGCAGCTAAAGGTAAACCTAAAAACGGATTGATTGTTATTATCAAACCAAGTAAGAAATCAAATTACAAAAATTTAATTGATATACTTGATGAAATGGCAATTGTTGGGATAGGAGATTTTGGTAATTACGCTATCGTTCCTGAGTTTTCTCCTGAAGAACAAAAATTGTTAGAAGGAAAATAAGTTCATTCTTATTCCCCAATAACCTAATAATTAAGAAAAATGAAATTAGATATATTAAAAAACCAATGGCTTGATATCGTATTCGAGGGACGTAATAAAACTTACGGAGCTTATGAATTGAGGAAGTCAAACAGAAAAACTACTATTAAAGCTCTTATTCTTGGAGCTATAGTATTTAGTGTTGCTGTGGCAGCTCCTCTTATTCTAGACTTAATCCCTAAAGGTGATGAGCAAGAGATTGACAGAGATATAAAGATCACTGCGATTAAATTGCCGCCTAAGAAAGAAGAGCCTAAATTAAACGTTCCACCACCACCACCGCCACCACCTAAAGTGGATGTGGTTAAGTTTGTGAAACCAGTAGTTGCAAAGGCTGAAGAAGTGACTGAAGACCCACCGAAAATTGTCGAGATTAAAGAAAAAAAGATTGGTGCCGAAACTATAAAAGGAGATCCAGATGCAGTTTTATCTGTTGCTCCAGTAGGTCCAGGTCCAACAAAAATTGTTGAAGAAGACAATCAAATTTACAACACAGCAGGTATCGAAGTAAAACCTGAATTTCCAGGTGGTATGGATAAGTTCTACAGCTATGTAGGGAAAAACTATCGTGCGCCAGAAGAAGAAGGTCTTAAGGGTAAAGTTTATGTTACTTTTGTAGTTGAAAAAGATGGTTCATTAACAGATATCAAAGTATTAAGAGATATTGGTTATGGAACTGGAAAAGAAGCTATCAGAGTTTTGACTAAATGCCCGAGATGGAATCCAGGAATTCAAAATGGAAAACCGGTTAGAGTACTATACTCTCTTCCGATTACTATTCAAACAGCGGATTAATGTTGAAAAAAATATTTAAAAATATTCAGGAGAAATCGCTCAAAGAGCGATTTCTTCTCGTTTTGGCGATTTTGTTTTTCATGTTTTATTTGGTCTTAGGATTATTTATTATCTTTATGAAAGAATTTCCTTTAGATATGGCTATGGGTTATAGGATTGCATTTGGAATTCTTCTCATTGTGTATTCTATTGTAAGAGGTGTGCGAATTATAAATGATAATTAAGATTAGGGTATGAAAAATTTCGGAAGACGTCCTTATGTATTAGTGCTTTTTATTTCAGTATTATTTTTTGGTTGTAAAAAATCAGTAGGCGAAAAAGAGACTATACTTAAAGGTACAGCCACTATATTAGTTGATGAAACTCTAAAACCTGTATTGGAAGATGAGATTGCTATTTTTCAAAATGGATATAATGCCAAAATACTTATGGAGGTAAGGTCTGAAAAGGAACTGATGCAAGCATTTCTTAAAGATACCTCTCGAATTGTTATTTTGTCCAGGAAATTAAATGAAGAAGAGGCGAAGTATTTTGAACAACTTAAAATAAAGCCTAAAACAACTATGATAGGTACTGACGCAGTTGCTTTTATTTCTAATAAGTCCAATAATGATACTTTGATTGCTTTGAAGGATATTATTCTTTTCATGCAAGGGAAACCGCAAACAAGAGTTAAAGGTTTGGTGTTTGATAATCCAAACTCTAGTACGGTTCGTTATATGAATGAGTTAGCAGGAATAAAGGAAACGCCTAGTGAGGGAGTGTACTCGTTTAAGTATAATAATGATGTTGTGAAATTTGTATCGGAAAATGATGGTATGATTGGTGTTGTTGGATTAAACTGGTTGTATCAGCCATCACCTGACATGAAGAGTCTTATAGAGAAAATTAACGTATTAAGCGTTAAAGGTGAGGGTAGTGTGGAGTTTGTAGCGCCTACGCAAAACAATTTAGCTGAAGGAAAGTATCCTTTGGCACGTGATTTGTATATAATTAATTGTCAAGGATCTTTTGGTTTAGGGATGGGGTTCGCTTCATTTGTTGCTGGGGACATAGGACAAAGGATAATTTTGAAAGCGGGACTGTTGCCAGTAAGGGTGCCTCCAAGAAAAGTTATATTTAAAAACAAATCAAATAAAGAAAATGAAAATGAATAAGAATAAATCAAATAAAGTTAAAATGAACAAATTTAAAATTTTAAGTGTTGCCTTTCTGGCCACAGTATCCGTAATGAACGCTCAGGATATAGATCAAGCTAAAAAAGCAATTGACGCCGAACAATTTGAAAATGCTAAATCGACTTTAAAATCGATAATTAAATCTGACCCATCTGAAGGGAAAGCGTATTTTCTTTTAGGAAACATATATCTTTCTCAAAAGGTATCGGATTCAGCTAAAATAACTTATCAAAATGGTTTAACTGCTAAAAATGATGAGCATTTTAATTATATTGGGCTAGGGCAAATGGACCTTAATAAAGGTGATGTTGTTGCGGCAAAAGCTAAATTTGAATTGGCTAGAAAAGAAATGGGTAGAAGAGATTTTGGAGAGTATGTGTATATAGCTCGTGCTTACATGAATGCTGATAAACCTGATTTTAAAGCTGCTATTCAAACTTTAAACTTGGCAAATGAGAGAAATGCAGCGGAGCCTCAAGTACTTTTAGCTTTTGGAGATGCACATTATGGTGATAAGAACCAAAATGCTGCCTATTCTGCGTATCGTAATGCTTTTCAAGCTGACAATTCGTTGATTAGAGCAAAAATGCAATTAGGTGTTTTGCTTAAAGGTGCTAAAGCATACACAGAGGCTGTAAAAGCTTTCAATGATGTTATTGCTACTAACCCTAATTACGGACCACTATATCGTGAGTTAGCTGAAACATATTACTATTGGGCACTTAATGTTCCTTCTAGAAATGATGAATATATGAAAGAAGCATTGTCGTATTATGAAAAATACATGAGTCTTACTGATTATTCTTTGGCTTCGCGTATGCGTCACGCTGACTTCTTGATTGTTGCGCACGACTATAAAGCTTTAGAGATTGAAGCTGAAAAAATGAAACAGATTGATAAAGTCAATCCTAGAATTTTACGTTATTTAGGTTATTCTGCTTACTATAATGATAATGTTGATGTAGCTATCAAGTCGTTACAAGACTATACTGCAAATACTACGAATAGTGTGATTTCTCTAGATTATTTATACCTAGGTTTAGCTAATATTAAAAAAGCTACTATGGGTGCAGATGTAACTGCTGCAGAGCCGGTATTGTTTAATAAAGGAATTGAACTTATCAAGAAAGCGGTTGCTATGGAAAGTGCTGTTGTGAATGATTTAAGCGAGGCAGGTAAAGGGCTTTATGAGCAAAAATTATATAAAGAGGCTGCTGCAGTTTTTGAGATTTCAACTTCAAATAAAGAATCTAAAAATTTCTTACTTGACAATTTCTACTTAGGTAACTCACTTTATTTTGACAATACAAAAGCGGGTGCAGTAAAAGATACTATTGCTTTACGAAAAGCAGATATTGCTTTTGGAAATGTAATTGAAGCATCACCAGCAACTCAAGATGCTTATGTTTATCGCGCAAGAACGAATACGTTGCTTGGAGACGATGCGCAAATGATTAACTATTACCAACAGTATATTGATATTGTAACTAAGAAAGGCCCTGAAGAAATGGCTAAGGCTGCAGTGAAGGGTAAATTAATTGAGGCTTACAATACAATGGCTGCGGGTTATGCAAACACTGATAAAGTTAAGGCTATTGAATTCTTTAATAAAACACTTGCTATAGATCCTGCTAATGGATATGCACTTCAATCAGTTGAGATGCTTAAGAAATAATAAATAGTATTTTTTTATAATATAAACCGATAGTTGAAAAACTATCGGTTTTTTTTGCAATTACTTTTTCTTACGATGGTGGTTTAGTTGCTTGCGCAGGACTAGTTATATTTATGGTGGATTGTGAGTTGTTAAGTGTGAAAGTTACACTGCTTATTTTTGTGTTTTAGTACCTCGAGTTTATAATTTCGAGCAATCAATTTGATAATATTAATTTAAGTCCTTTTCAAATGACCTATCTTTGCGTTTTAAATTACAATAATGTTATCAAAAGAAATACAATTAGAAGTTAATAAAGGCGCAATGCTTCCTTTGATGGAAGAGTTTTATACAATTCAAGGAGAGGGTTTTCACACGGGAACTGCCGCTTATTTTGTGAGAATCGGAGGTTGCGATGTAGGTTGCCATTGGTGTGACGTTAAAGAAAGTTGGAATGCTGAATTGCATCCGCCGTCAAGCATTACTCAAATTGTTGATAATGCAAAAAAACATGCAGAAACTGTTGTAGTAACAGGAGGTGAGCCTTTAATGTGGGATATGACTTTACTAACACAAGCGTTAAAAGATAATGGACGAAAGGTTCATATTGAAACGTCAGGTGCGTATCCTTTATCAGGAGCTTGGGATTGGATTTGTCTTTCGCCAAAGAAGAATAAATTACCTACGGAAACCGTATATGATAATGCCCACGAGCTAAAAGTAATCATTCATAATAAACATGATTTTATTTTTGCAGAAGAACAAGCGGAGTTAGTAAATGACAATGCGATTTTGTTTCTTCAGCCAGAATGGAGTAAGAAGGAGGAAATGACTCCTCTGATAGTAGAATATGTTATGAATAACCCGAAATGGAGAGTGTCGCTACAAACTCACAAATATCTTAATATCCCTTAAGGAATTTAGGATAAATAGAAAAAGCCAAATAACAATAGTTATTTGGCTTTTTTTCATTTAATTAATTCCAGTTTCTTTTCTTTTTTAATTCAGTGATATGTGCTAGGTGGTGATTTCCGTGCCATGCATACGTTCCTATTTGTTCTTTTATCGATACAATGGTATTATGCTCTGGATGT
The DNA here is from genome assembly GCF_900107635.1 of Flavobacterium gillisiae. GTDB lineage: Bacteria > Bacteroidota > Bacteroidia > Flavobacteriales > Flavobacteriaceae > Flavobacterium > Flavobacterium gillisiae. The sequence continues at coordinate 4,586 of NZ_FNRD01000006.1, read as the reverse complement.
ATAAAGGTTTTATTTAATTCGATTTCAGTCAAACCTTTCATAATGTATGCTAATCTAAAGTGTAAGCCCTCTAGTGTTGCTATTGTTGGAGCGATGGGCATTGTAAGATTGTCATTCAAATCCGACCAACGTTCTTCTAAATACGATTTTATTATAGGATTGTCTTCTGTTAATGCCCATTTTATTCGGATATAACAATTCATATGACTGTCAGTACAGTGATGAATGACTTGTCTAATGGTCCAGCCGTCTTCACGATAGGGCGTGTCGAGCTGCTTATCTATCAAATGAAGTGTTTCCTCTTTTAGGTTTGCAGGAAAGGATTCTATTTCAAATATTTTTTCAGAAAGGTAGTCTTTGGTATAAAGAACAGGAGCTATAAACTTTCCAATCGGATAACGTAGTTTCTCTAATGCTGAATTTTCCATTTAGTATTAATTTAGTTGAATAGCCTCTTTTATCAGCCTAATATTGTCCTCCTAGTATTCTAATTCTATATGGAAAGCTTTGCTAAATAATCATAATGTTGTCCTTCAAGAATTAATTCAGCTTGTAAGTCATTGGCGAAAGCTGCATTTTGCAAAGTATTGTAGTCAATATACATCCAATTGAAAGGTTTTTCTTTTTCACCCTTGTAGCCAATGTTAAAAACTACTTCCCCATAATATTCATTGTCAGATGGAATCCATTTTCCTCCGTCTTCATCATCATCAAACATGTATATAATATCAGAACTGTCTAATAAAATTTGGCCGCCCGGATTCAATAGTGATTTTAATTTTATAAGGAAATTTGGAATATTTTTTAGTTTCCCACACATTCCTGCGCCATTCATCAGTAATAAAATCGTGTCGTATGTTTCATTTTCTAATGTCATGACATCCTGTACGCGGGCATCTTTGATTCCTCGAAGTGAACAAGCTTGTATTGCATTTGACGAAATGTCTATTGCAGTCACTTCTAAATTCAATTCGTTCTGTAAGTACAAACTATGGCTTCCTGCGCCGCAACCTACATCCAGGATTTTTCCTTTGGCAAGTTGTAGGGCTTTTTGCTCCATAGATGGCATCTCTTTGTAGGAGCGAAATAAATAAGCAACACTCATTTCATCTTCTTCAGATATAGTCGTTTCTGTAATTAAGTCCTCAGGGGAATTATTCGTTTGATAATCGAGGATGGCTTTGCCAAAAAGGTCTTTCATTGTTTGTATTTCAAAATTCAACATTCATTAATCATAGTTCATCGTTCAAAAAGTGTAGTTTTGCAAAGAATTTTTAAACTCTAAATTTGAAACCTACTTTAAACGAACTTGGAAAACTTGCCAAAGATAAGCATATAGAAAACAAAAAGTATTTCGATAAGCTTAAAAAGAAGACGCCCAAAAATTTAGATTATGTGATGCAAGATCTGCATGATGCGGAATTTAAAAAAACCGATTGTTTGAAATGCGCGAATTGTTGTAAAACTACTGGGCCTTTGTTTACATTAGCCGATATTGAACGAGTGTCAAAATACCTTAAGCAAAAACCACAGCAGTTTATAGCGCAATACCTTCGCGTTGATGAAGATCAAGATTATGTGTTGCAGAGTGTGCCTTGTACTTTCCTAGATCATGAAAATGCCTGTATGATTTATGATGTGCGACCAAAAGCATGTAGAGAATTTCCACACACTGATAGAAAGAAGTTTCAGCAAATAACAGATCTTACTTTGAAGAATGTTGCGATTTGCCCTGCTGCCTTTAATATTGTAGAAGAAATGAAGAAAAAATTGCCGCTGTAGCTAATGCGGATAATTTGCTATGTCATTTCTAATAGATCAAATATTTCTCTCTCATTTTTTTAAATTGGTCTAATGCAGTTTTCCAACTCTGTCTGATCTCAGATTCTGATTCTCCGGCTTCGATTTGCTGTTGCAATTTTCTTGTTCCAGCTAGTTTTGTAAAAAACGGATTAAAGAATTTTGATTTGTCGGTTGTGGTAGCGTACGCTTTGATAAGCCATTTCAATTCTAGTTGGCGTACTTCAGTTTGTGTTGACAAATCTTCACCAAAACATACTACTCCATTGTAAACTGGATTTTGTGCTCCCATATTTGGTTTTGGAATAAAGCTAAAATTGCTTTTTGGTAAGTAAGGTGAACCGTAAATTTGAAATTGTTTTTCAGTTCCTCTTCCTACACTAACATTTGTTCCTTCAAAAAAGCACAAGCTAGCATATAGATTAATCGATTGATCGTTTGGTAAATTGGGAGAAGGTTTTACAGGGAGACTGTATTTCATTTTTCTGTTATTGTACGAACATGGTATTACAGTTAGTTTGCAACTTATCCCGTTTTTAAGCCATTGCTCTCCATTAATCATTTGCGCATATTCGCCAATGGTCATACCGTGTAAAACAGGAATGGGATGCATTCCTACGAAACTGCTATATTCCTTTTCGAGAATTGGACCGTCAACAATATTACCGTTAGGGTTGGGTCTGTCTAAAATTATTAATTGAATATTGTTTTCTGCACAAGCTTGCATTATATAATGTAGTGAAGAGATGTAAGTGTAAAATCGAGCTCCCACGTCTTGCAAATCAAAAATCATAATGTCAATTCCGGCTAATTGTTGTGAGTTAGGTTGTTTGTTATTGCCGTAAAGTGAAATAATAGGTAGTCCGGTTTTAGTGTCCGTGCCGTCAACTACGTGTTCACCTGCATCGGCAGTGCCACGAAAGCCATGTTCTGGGGCAAATATTTTTTGGACATTGGTTTTTTGGTCTAATAAGAAATCAACTAAATGGATTTGCTTTTTATTAGTAGCGAGTCTTACAGGGGATTCTTTTATTAAAACGATACCGGATTGATTGGTAACGATACCTATTTTTTTATCTTTTAAAAGAGGCAGATATAGTTCGTAATTATCTGCGCCGGTTTTAATCGAATGTATTTCGATAACTTTATCTGGTAATGTTGCTTCTTTGGGGTAGATAGAGGTGGCTGTGACGCTATCTTTCGGTTTGTCCTGTTGTAATTCTTTTGTTCTGTTGATTGAGCTGGAGCAAGAAAGCAAAATTACTGTTAGAATAAAGGCTAATGGAGTATTTTTGAAAATTGAAATCATATAGTAGAGTAGAATAAAATTAGTGGCAATTAGCGTTATTCGTGTTTTAGGTGTATTTTTGAATCCAAATCAGATACTTAATCAAATTGAATTTAGAATACTTTATTGCCAAAAGACTTATAACTGCTAAAGATTATAAAAGTAGTATATCTGCGCCTATTATAAAAATTGCAATTTCAGCCATTGCTATCGGAATGGTGATGATGATTGTTTCAGTGGCGACAGGAATTGGTCTACAACAAAAAATCAGAGAAAAAATTTCCGCTTTCAATGGGCATATTAGTATTTCTAATTATGATAGCAATCAATCTGAAGTCACCTTAGTTCCCATTTCGAAAAAACAAAATTTTTATCCCAAATTTAATACTGTAGAAGGGATAAAGCATATTCAAGCTATCGCTAGTAAAGCCGGCATTATTCGAACCGAAAATGCTTTTGAAGGAATCGTATTCAAAGGGGTAGGTAGCGATTACAAGTGGGATAATATAAAAGAGTATCTTGTTGAAGGAAAACTGCCTGATTTTTCTAAAAAGTTAAATGAAGACGTGGTACTATCGCAATTCCTTGCTAATAGGTTAAAACTTAAAGTAGGAGATGCGTTTAATACCTTTTTTATGAAAGAAGGTCAGAATAAATTACCGAATATTAGGAGATTTAAAATTGTTGGAATCTTTAATTCTGGTTTTCAGGAATTCGACGCTACTTATGTATTAGGTGATATACGACATATGCAACGCATTAATAAATGGAAAGCGGATCAGGTAGGGGCATTTGAAGTTTTTGTAGATGATTTTGATAATATAAAATCGGTAGGTGAAGAAGTGTATCAGCAAACGGGATCGACGCTTGATACTAAAACCATCATCGAAAAATACAATTATATATTCGAGTGGCTTCAGTTGTTTGATTTCAATATCATCGTCATATTAATAGTCATGATTTTAGTGGCTACAATCAACATGGTGGTGGCTTTATTGGTGCTTATTCTAGAACGAACACAGATGATTGGAATATTGAAAGCGTTAGGGGCTAACAATTGGAGCATCCGTAAAATATTTCTGTACAATGCGTCCTATTTAATTGTTCGAGGATTATTCTGGGGGAACTTGATTGGAATAGCGATTCTATTGCTTCAGAAATATTTCGGGATAGTCAAACTGAATCCTGAAAATTACTATGTCGATCAAGCGCCGGTATATCTTAATTGGGGATATATTTTATTATTAAACGGACTTACGATAAGTGTTTGTTTTTTGGTGTTGCTAATTCCTTCTTATATAATAACCAAAATTTCACCGGTTAAAGCAATCCGTTTCGACTAATATATTATTTGGGCGTTCCCCATTATAAAAAAAGAGGCTATACCTATATATATAAAGGAGTAGCCTCTTTTTTTATAATGGGTCGGGCTATCCGCTACAAGTCCTCGTCTCGATTCCACTTCGTTGCATCGAGACTGTGGGCTTTCCACTACTAT
>NZ_FNRD01000007.1 GCF_900107635.1 Flavobacterium gillisiae | reverse complement strand
TCTCAAACATACATACAATTCCGTTAAACAGACTAAAATAATCGATGAACTACACGTTTTAATTTAAAATATAATATTTAACTTACTTTTATGGTGATTTAAGTTAAAAACAGAAAGCTTTAAAAGCTATCGAACAGCATTAAACTTTCTATTAATATTAAAAGAAAATGCAAATTATTCATATTTAAATTAAATATGATGAATCGCTTTTACAATCTCGTATTAAAGCAAGTTTCCTTGCAATACAAATAGAGTGCAGAAACGATTCCTATTTACGTAAATGCCCTTTAGCATATAGCAACACCTGAAAAAAATAACGAATCTGAATAAAAAAGTATAATCACTAATTAGCTTAAACAAAAAAAAGAGGCTACAATTTTCTAAATTGCAGCCTCTTTTTAAAAATATAACCGAATTATATTTTTGCAAATATGTTAGTATAGTATTTTTTGCCAGTCACAGAGTTTTCTCTTATTGAAATTCCAAAGTGAGTGAAATTGCCAATTATATTTTTTTTGTGAGCTGGGCTATTCAACCAAGCATTTAGAGCGGCTTGCGGTGTACTATAAACATCCGCTACATTCTCGCCCACTGATATAGCTCCAACCGTTTTCATGATATTATCAAATCGCGTATTAAAATTATCATGACTAAGCGTGTTAGTACTAATCATATAATTATTGTGTTCTTCTGCCTTTAAGGAAATGTAATTATTCTTTGTTAAAGAGCTCAAGCCGATACTCACTCTATACGCATTTATTAAATCCATAAGTTGGATTTCCGAACTAGTATACGAATAGTTATATAAATCAGTTGTGGGGTTTTCTTTAACTGCTTTTTTTTCTAAATCCGTAGAAGCATCTGATGTTGTAAGGGTTTCATAAGGATCAGCAGAGCACGAATTCATAGTACATATTACTAATACTAGTAATAATGCGAACAGGGATTTTAATTTCATTAATCTTTGTAGTAGGTTAATTACAAATCAGTTACTAAGGCAAACTGATGTATAGATTTGTTAATTTATTGTATTTTATTAGGTTCCAAAACTACTTTTTTAATCGACAAAATCCCAAATAAAATCGACAATCTACACTAAATTAACAATTGGCCAACTCTTTTTCTTACATTAAGGAGAGAGGCGCTCTATTTTCCAAGATAAATCTTCTTGACTGGTGTATCGAATTCGGTCGTGTAGGCGATTTGGTCTGCCTTGCCAGAATTCAACTTCAACTGGAACAACTAAAAAACCACCCCAATGCTTTGGTCTTGGAATTACCATGCTCTCAAAATCTACTTCTAATTGTTTTAAATTTTCCTCAAGATAAGTACGCGAAGGAACAACCTCACTTTGATTAGAAACTATGGCACCTAACTTACTTCCTTCTGGTCTTGATTCAAAATAATTATCCGAAATAACTTCTGATGTCCTTTGGGCAATCCCTTTTATTATTACTTGACGTTCCATACTATGCCAAAAAAAAGAAAGGCAAATTTTAGGGTTGGCTTCAATAGCCTTACCTTTCTCTGAATTATAATTGGTATAAAATATAAATCCTTCTTCTGTGAATTTCTTTAATAGCACAACTCTCGATTTTGGAAATCCATCCAAACCAATTGTAGCCACTGTCATTGCATTTACTTCTTCGTTTCCTCCAAAATCCTCTGTCTCGTGAAACCATCGATTGAAAAGGTTAATTGGATCTTCCGGAATGGATGATTCTAATAACTCGCTCTTTTCATATGACTTCCTATAATTACTTAAATCTTGCATTTTTTTATATTTTAAGATTATTCTATTATTACATTGTCCATTTCTAAAAACAAAAAGTAAAAATTGTATTTAAAAATCAAAACTTCGTCCATCGTCAGCCAATAGTACTTCAGGAAAAATAGTCTCTGCTTCTTCTTTAAAAAGACTAATATTCTCATAACGGGTAGAATAATGTCCTAAAACTAATTGCTTCACATTTGCTTTCAATGCAATTGTAGCTGCTTCTTTTGCTGTGGAATGCATTGTTTTTCCTGCCAGTGTTTCTTCTGATTCTAAAAAGGTTGATTCGTGATACAATACGTCTACCCCATTTATTATTGGAATAATAGCCTCGTTATAAGCTGTATCAGAACAAAAAGCATATCTCTTTGGCGGTGCTGGATCGAAGGTTAATTCCTCATTTCCAATTATCCTTCCATCGTCTAAGGTAATGTCTTTGCCATTTTTAATATTTTGAAAATAGCATTTGTCAATTTCATAATTCTGAACAGCATCCGTATTCAGTTTTCTTGCATCAATTTTTTCTTCGAATAAAAAACCATTGGTATAAATACGATGCTGTAGCGGTATTGTTTTCACAATCACTTTCTCATCTTCGAAAATAATTTCGCTTTCATTTGATTCTAATTCATGAAAATATAAACCATAATTAGTCCATGAATTGGCTAATCGTAATTGCAGCTTTATAATCTCTTTTATTCCTTTTGGGCCATAGATATGTAAATCTGTATTTCGGTTTAGCAATGTAAACGTTGATACTAAACCTATCAATCCAAAAAAGTGATCTCCATGTAAATGCGAGATAAAAATATGATTGATTTTAGAAAATCGGATCTTGTTTTTACGCAATTGTACTTGTGTGCCTTCTCCACAATCAATTAAAAATAGTCTGTTCTTAATTTCTAAAATTTGTGAAGTGGGATTCGTAAACGTGCGGGGAGTTGCTGCATAACAGCCTAGGATTGTTAGTTTCAAAATTATGCGTTTCGATTAGAGACATTAGGATAAATTATCCATTAAGAAATAAATATTTTTAAAACCCCAAATCTCTTTCGATCTCTTCCATTTCGATAATATCATGTGCTTCCAGCAAAGATGGAACTACTGTTAATTTATCAGGAACAGCATTATAATCCAAATCAGAAACAACAACTATAAAAGATTTTTTTGCTTTTTTATGTTGCTTAGACAACGGCAAAAATAATTTAACATCATTTACAGTTAAGCCTTTATCATGCAAAAGATCGATTATAATATTATGTTTTTCGTAGGTTTTATATTGATGTGTTACTTTCATTAAAAACGAAGTAAAATCATCTTGAGTATCTTTAATTGTAATTGTGTGGCCTTTTTGATCTACTTTCATTGTACTGCTTTTTCAGAATTACTATATAGCTAAGTTACTATCTTTTTTTAATATTACTGAATTTTTGAAGCCAAAAGATAGATTACCGCCATCCTTATTGCTACACCATTTTCAACTTGATTTAAAATAACGGATTGATGGGAATCTGCCACTTCAGAAGTAATCTCTACTCCTCTGTTTATAGGTCCCGGATGCATAATTACAATTTCCTTATTTAAAGAATCTAATAATGTTTTATCAACTCCATATTGTTGTGCATACTCTCTTGTTGATGGAAAATAATTCACATCCATACGTTCGTTTTGCACCCGCAACATATTAGCAACATCACACCATTCTAGCGCTTTACGCAAATTAGGTTCTACTGTTACTCCAAGTGATTCAATATATTTTGGAATTAGCGTTTTGGGTCCGCAAACTTTAACTTCGGCTCCTTGCATTTGCAAAGCGTATATATTGGATAATGCCACTCTCGAATGCAATACATCACCTACTATAACCACTTTCTTACCTCCTACTTCCCCTAATTTTTCTCTAATTGAATAACTGTCTAATAAACCTTGCGTAGGATGTTCATGTGCACCGTCACCGGCATTTATAATACTTGCTTTTACGTTTTTAGACAAAAAGTAAGCTGCTCCGGGATTAGAATGGCGCATCACCACCATATCTACTTTCATCGAAAGAATATTATTAACGGTATCAATTAATGTTTCTCCCTTTTTTACAGAAGATTGCGCTGCTGAAAAACTAATAACATCGGCGGATAACCTTTTTTGTGCCAGTTCAAAGGAGAGTTTTGTTCGGGTACTATTTTCAAAAAATATATTGGCAATGGTAATATCTCGTAAAGAAGGTACTTTCTTAATAGGACGATTAATGACTTCTTTAAAATGATCGGCTGTTTCAAAAATAAGGTCAATATCACTCTTGTTAATATATTTTATACCTAATAAATGATCTACGCTTAATTCTTTCATTCTTTTACGATTATTATTGTTTTTATAAAATTAGATTCTTTACTATTTCAACTAAATCCTCTAATTAGTCACTAAATACACTGCGTCTTCACCGTTATTTTCGCTCCATTCTACCTTCACTTTTTCATTGTTAATAGCATCTACCTGTCGGCCTCTATAATCAGGCTGTATTGGTAAATTACGACTGAAACGTCTGTCAATCAAAACAAGTAATTCTATTTCTGACGGCCTTCCAAAAGATTGAATAGCAGTCAGGGCAGATCGAATACTTCGGCCTGTAAACAAAACATCATCAATAAAGATTACTTTCTTGTTTTCGACAATAAAATTAATTTTAGTTTCATTTGCCTCCAAAGGTTTATCCGTTCTTCGAAAATCATCTCTAAAGAACGTAATATCTAAGAGCCCTAATTTTATTTCGGGCGTATTATATTCATTTTCCAAAATATTTTTAAGTCGCTCAGCGAGAAAAGTTCCTCTAGGTTGAATCCCGATCAGAATAGTATCTTTAAAGTCGAGGTGTTTTTCAATTAGCTGACAAGCCAAACGGTGCAGGATGATATTGACTTCTTTGGAATTGAGCAATACTTTTTGAGTCATAGTAAAGTGTTGTGTTTGGTTTCGCAAATATACGAATTCCAATTTAGGATTTAATATTTATAATTCGAGATTAAAAAATCATTTACACAAATGAACAATTATAAAAATAGTATAACAAATATATAGAATTATATAAAAGTTGGCTTGACTTATCTCCTTAATTTTATCAAACATGACAAACCAAGTTTAGAACTAAATAGTAGAAATTATGAAAAATAAAATAATTAGAGTATTGCTGTTGTTGACGGTAGTATTGTCCCTAACAGGATGTTCAGTAGTTGAAGGAATCTTTAAAGCCGGAATGGGCGTAGGTATTTTTATAGTAATCGCAATCCTAGCTGTAATCCTCTTTATTGTGAGTAAATTATTTGGTAAAAAATAATCAAATTATAGTATAAAAAAACTCCTGTAACGTTTGCTACAGGAGTTTTTTAAAATAATTTTATATCTCTTATTTAGTGTACATCTTAGTTCTCAATTCCTGAACTTTTTCATCATCTAAATATTCATCGAATGTCATATAGCTGTCAATAGCTCCATTCGGAGTTAATTCTACCACTCTGTTACCCACAGTCTGAGCAAACTCATGATCATGAGTAGTAAAGATTACAGATCCTTTAAAGTTTTTTAATGAATTGTTAAATGCTTGAATTGACTCTAAATCCAAGTGATTTGTAGGTTCATCAATCATTAAGACATTTGCTCTTTCCATCATCATTCGAGACAACATGCAACGCACTTTTTCCCCACCTGATAGAACTCTACAGGTTTTTAATGCTTCTTCTCCTGAGAAAATCATTTTACCTAGAAAGCTACGAATATTAACTTCATCACGTTCCTCTTCTGTTTTTACCCATTGACGCAACCAGTCTACAAGTGTCAAGTCACTTTCGAAAAAAGAATGATTTTCAACCGGTAAATATGCTTGGTTTGTAGTTACTCCCCAATCAAAGTTACCTGAATCAGCCTTTTGGTTTCCGTTTAATATTTCGTAGAAAGCAGTTGTTGCACGAGAATCTTTAGAGAATAATACAATTTTATCTCCTTTGGCCATGTTCAAATCAACCCCCTTGAACAAAACTTCACCGTCAATCGAGGCGCTTAGATTCTGAATATTCAAAATTTGATCTCCAGCTTCGCGTTCTTGGTCAAAAATAATCGCAGGATAGCGACGACTTGACGGTTTTATTTCAGATATATTTAATTTACTGATCATTTTTTTACGGGAAGTAGCTTGCTTAGACTTGGCTACATTCGCAGAAAAGCGACGAATAAATTCTTCTAATTCTTGTTTCTTTTCCTCTGCTTTTTTGTTTTGTTGTGCACGTTGTTTTGCAGCTAACTGGCTTGATTCATACCAAAAAGTATAATTCCCTGAGTAATGATTTATTTTACTATAATCAATATCAGAAATATGCGTACAAACAGAATCCAAAAAGTGACGGTCATGCGACACGACAATTACTGTATTCTCATAATTTGCTAAGAAATTTTCTAACCAGGCAATAGTTTCAAAATCCAGATCATTGGTAGGCTCATCCATAATCAGTAAATCCGGGTTTCCAAATAAGGCTTGCGCCAAAAGGACACGAACTTTAATTTTTCCCTCTAGATCTCCCATCAAAGTAAAATGGTGCTCTTCGCCAATACCTAAGTTTGATAGCATTGAAGCAGCGTCAGAATCAGCATTCCAACCACTCATTTCTTCAAACTGCACTTGCAATTCTCCTATTCTATCTGCATTTTTATCATTATAATCTAAATAGAGCTCGTCCATTTCTTTTTTGATGGCATATAATGTTTTGTTCCCCATAATTACGGTTTCCAATACGGTATGTTCATCAAACATATTGTGGTTTTGACTTAAAACCGACATACGTTTCCCTGGCTCTAAATGGACATGTCCTGATGTAGGATCCATTTCACCTGAAATTATTTTAAGAAATGTAGATTTCCCAGCTCCATTAGCTCCGATAACTCCATAAATATTACCATGTGTAAAGGTGGTATTTACTTCGTCAAACAAAATTCGTTTGCCAAACTGAACTGATAAATTATTAATTGTTAGCATGTATATTTTTTTATAAAATTTTGTGCAAAAGTACAAAAAAATACTAAGATATATGCTAAATACCAATGTAGTTGATACTTGGTTTATTTTATATTATACTTAAACTTTTAAAAAGTCAATTTTGCTTTGTTATTTCTAATTCGAAAACTAGAAAATTTAATTTAAAATCTCAAAATGAAATCATTAGCTTTGAATACAATGAATTATTGTACTAGTAATAAATAGTAAAAGGTGAACCTATCATCCTAAATTCTTAAATCGATCAATTATGAAGAATTTTTTTGTTTTCTTATTAATTTTAAGCTTTCATCTGGCCTCTGCACAAACAGAAAAACTATTTTTCTATATTGAAAACGATAGCTTACTAGGAGTTAAAAATCAAAACGGAAAAATAATAATTAGTCCAAAACCGTCATGGAATTCAGGAGCCTACTATAATAATCGCGAAATAAAATCGGAAATCTTTAACATAGATTTTAAAGACAATCTTTTCGCATACTATGATCGAAAAGGTGAATTTATATTTCAAACTTTCATGACTTCTGAAGGACCTGATGGTTTTCAAGAAGGTTATATACGTTATCGTGAAAACGATAAAAGTGGATTATATAGCGATAAAGGTAAGAAGATAACACTAGCTAAATACGATTGGATATCTCCTATAAACTTTGGCTTTGCGACATTTTGTAATGGCTGCTATTTTGATACCACTAAAAACGAAGAACATGCACCACTAGAAGGTGGAACGTGGGGATTTGTGAGTAAAGATGGACTTGAAATATTACCGACTGATAAAAGAAATCATCCTAAAGATTTTGAAACAAAAGACCATCGCTTTATTCCTTATCAATTTCAATATAATGATAAGGAAAAACAAATTCTTGATTTTTTCGAAAAAAGAAAAGACAAAATCACACAAATTAATGGATTCAGTTGTAAGGAGAAAACACTGTATTTTGAAATTTTTCATAAGCCAACAGAATATGATAATTTCTACAGAATCAAAACATTTGAATTGTGTGATTCTTATCTAAATGGTGCAGATGAAAATTATGATGCTTTTAAAAATTTTAAAGTATCTGCCGACGGAAAAAATTATTATGTATTATACATTGATTTAGTAAATTACAAGGAGTATTCGGAGTATGTAGAACGAAAAATACCCGTTGACACTTGGATTAAACAGAACCTCAATAAGCTGAAATAACGAATAAATAATACAAATTAAAGTAGCTTTTTTAAACTCGAATATATGGCTAATTCTACATCGGCCGAATTCCGAATAGTTAATTGTTCTAATAATTCATTCAATGCTTTTTTATCAACATTTTGTTTTTCTTCAATCGCTAACAAAAGCTGCTTTGAAATCACGCTTAAATTATTAGACATAGGTAAAACAGGCTGAATCAATGGAGCGTTAGCACTTAATGCAATTAAATCATTATTCATGGCTATCCATTTTCTAAAAAAACTCGTTACCACAATTTGATTTTCAGGACTTTTATTTTCTAAATATTGATTTACTGCCTTATCAAAATCATAAGCGTCAGAAGCATCGGCTGTACAAGCATCAGCAAATAGCGTTAGTGGAGAATACATAAAATACTTTTTCCCACCACCATTACGTTTGTAATTTTTTAATGGTTCACAAATATTCGTAAAATCATTCAACGCCCTCGTGTCTTGATAATTAGTAATATTTCTCAAAATCACTTCTTTATTTCTAATATGCATTACTCCTACTTCTTCCAGTCTGGACGAAATGACTTTTAATCTTCTATGCATGCTATTTAAGTCTATAATAGTATCATTTGACCATAATCTCTCCGCTATTGCAGCAGTTCTTGGCCAGATTCTAGAGTCGATATTCAAAGGAGTTACAAGTTCGCTCCACATAGCAGCTTCACCTCCCAATATTCTATCTTTTTCTTCCTTAGATAAAACAATGTTTTTTGGCATTGGATCATTCAAATAATGACCGTCTACACTAAGCAATAGATCGATATAATACCCATTAGACAATACGGTTTTATAGCCACCTTTTGCTGCTTTTACAAGAGCTCCTCCCGGCGAAAGTCCTTCGTTTACACCGCGCCAAGCATGAATTATTGCTTCTTTGGACATATCATTTGTCAATATTTCCTCCCAGCCCATCAGTTGTTTGTTGTGCTTTTTTAGCATTGGCACTAATTTCATATTGAAATAAGTCTGCAAATCATGATTGCTTGCTATTTTATTTTTACTCTTAAATTCCTGGATTACAGGATTTGCATTCCACTCTTTACCGTTATTTTCATCTCCGCCAATGTGAAAGTAATCACTTGGAAACAAAGGGCACACTTCATCAAAAATTTCACTTAGTAATTTATATGTTTTCGGATTCGTAGGATCAAGTGCCGAATCATAAATTCCAGATCTACGTCCAACAGAGTAAAGCATGCTTTCACTTTTTTTACTTCCTATTTCAGGATAAACTGAAAGTAAAGCAGAAGCATGGCCAGGAATATCTATTTCAGGCACCACCATGATACCAAGTTCATCAGCATATTTGACAATGTTTTTAATTTCTTCTTGTGTATAATAATCTCCATCTGAAGCCAATTCAGTCAACTTTGGATGTTTTTTTATTTCAATTCTCCACCCTTGATCATCGACTAAATGCCAATGAAAGACATTCATTTTCATCGAAGCCATCGCATCAAGATTTCTCTTGATAACATCAACAGGTTGAAAGTGTCTTGCAGCATCAATCATCAACCCTCTCCAAGTAAACCTTGGTGAATCCGTAACTTCTACTGCCGGAAAATAAAAAGAGCGGCCATTATTTTGCATTAATTGCAACAAGGTCTCTAGACCATGTAAAGCTCCTAAATCAGTGGTCGCAGTAATATTAATTTTATTGGTTTCAATTATTAGTGTATAACTTTCGTCCTCATTTAAACCTACTTTCCCCGGGCGTGCACAGTTAATTTGTAATTCAGCTTCCGAATATTCATTTGTTTTCGTTACAAAAGGTTGTTCTAAAAACAATCCTGTTCTACCATCTAATCGGCGCAAAAACTTTGATACTCCTTTAAAAAGTCTATCGTTTGGGTTTCCAGTAATATTGACTTTGAACTTTTGGTTTAAAGTAAAAGTACCGTCAGTCAAATTAATATTTTGCGGCCATGGCATTAGGTTTAGTTGCTTCTTCTTAATTTGAGCACTCGAAACAAAAAACACAAACAATAGTATTATACTGTATTTCATAGATTATTTTTATCTGTTTAAAACTTAAATTTTTAATAGTCGATTCCCTTAAACACCTCAATATCGTCCTACCATTTAAACGCCTAAACCGTTATAGAATATTATCAATTCTTTGCTACAGTTATTTTCCTCCTATTTATTCAAGATTTATAAAGATATACAATTTTCTACTCCTTCTAAATTTATAGTTTCAACAATAGCTTTTTAATTTAAAGTTAAAAAAAGTTGAGTTTTAAACTTTTTTGAGAAAGCAATCCAATTTAATAGGATGTAAAAACGACAAAATTTTAAAAAAAAATCATGCTTTTATAACAAAAAGTGATTATTCTATAATTTTAATAAGATTTATTCATAATTGTTTTTTTTTAGATTGAGTAACAAATATATTTACTGCCGTTCTATACAATCTAATCTTAAAAAAACAACCTTAAAATTATGAGTTCAGAAAATTTACAAACTAAATGGGGACAATTTATTTCATTAGTAATCGTCTTCTTCTTTTGGGGTTTTGTTGGGTCTGCCAATGACATATTGATTCCTGTATTTAAAAAAGTGTTTACCTTATCACAAGTTCAATCTCAACTAGTAGCTTGGGCGTTCTATGTAGCGTACTTTGTGGGATCAATTATTTTCTTCTTAATATCATTAAAAGTTGATGTTTTACAGAAATTTGGATACAAAAAAACACTTTCTGCGGGTTTACTACTCTCCGCTTTTGGCTCATTTTTATTCGTTCCTGCAGCAACAATGGAAAGTTTTCCTTTCTTTCTTACCGCTTTGTTTACAGTAGGACTAGGTTTTTCAATTCAGCAAATTGTAGCTAATCCTTTAGCTATTAAAATGGGAAGCCCGGCAACTGGAGCGCACCGTTTGACATTAGCCGGTGGAGTAAATTCGTTTGGAACTACTATTGGTGCAATTTTATTAGGTATTGCATTATTCGGTATGGGACAAGATAAAAAAACATCACTTTCTTTAGAAGACATAAAGCTTCCATTTATAATTTTAGGAATTGCTTTTATTGTGGTTGCCATTTTTATGAATTTTTCTAAAATTGAAAATCCAGCCAAAGTAGAAAAAACAGTTATTACAGACAGTACTGATTCATTTAGAATTCTAGACTACCCACAGTTATATTTAGGAATGTTAGCCATTTTTATTTACGTTGGAACAGAGGTAACTATAATCAGTAACTTGCCCGCTTTATTGCATACAGCAGAATTTGGCCGAATCTTAGAGGATGCTATATCTCCGTTTATCGCTTTGTATTGGGGAAGTTTAATGATTGGTCGCTGGAACGGTGGTGTAAATGTTTTTAACACTTCAAACCTTGTAAATACAGCACTTAAGTTCATCGTACCCGCATTAGCATTTGGAGTTATTATTGGCGCTAATGTTTTTGCTCAACATGACGTTTCTTCATTTTACATTTACCCAATCTGGATCTTACTATTTATTGCAGTAAGTTTTGTAGGTGGAAAAAATGCTGGTAAAACACTAATGCTTTTTGGAATGTCAGGTTTACTAATGATGCTTGCAGGATTAGTTTGCACAGATACTGAAATTGCTAAATTTTTCTTTATCTCAGGAGGTTTATTCTTATCAATCATGTGGCCATCTATTTTTGATTTAGCTATAGCTGGATTGGGAAAAAACACTGGGAAAGCATCTTCTTTCTTAATCATGATGATTCTTGGAGGAGGGGTTATCCCTTTGGTTCAAGGAAGTATTTGCGATATAGATCTTACTAGTCCTAATGGAATATTTGGTATTTCATGGACACACTTCTCTTACATTGTGCCACTACTTGGTTTTGCTTATTTAGGATTTTATGGTTACTACTGTCCTAAAATCTTAAAAAGACAAGGAATCACTCACATTGAAAGCGAAGGAGGAGGTCATTAATCTCATTTTTCACCCACAAATTACCTTAATATAAAAGGCTTTTAATTCAAATTAATTAAACCATCAAATCAACTTTGATGGTTTTTTTATGACATCAATTTTGAAATCATAACTTATATAAAATATATTTGTTTAAAATTATTAAATATGAAAAAAGCTTTACTCCTACTTTCTCTTATAATCGTTCTTGCTTCCTGTGGTGTGAAGAGCACGCAAAACTTATTAAGTTCCGGCAACTATGACGCGGCTATAAATAAAGCAGTTTCTAACTTACGTACCAATAAAGACAAAAAAGGAAAACAGGATTACATCTATTTACTCGAAGAAGCATTTGCAAAAGCGAAGGAGCGCGATTTGAATGCTATAAATTTATTGGCGAAAGACGCAAATCCTGCCCAATTAGAAAAAATGTACAATACCTACCTCCAACTCAACGAGCGTCAGGAAAAAATAAAACCTATACTCCCTTTACGATTGATTAGAGAACGTAGAAATGCGATATTTCCCTTTGACAAGTATAACGATCAAATCATAGACAGTAAAAATGCTCTTTCCTCTTATTTATATGCTAATTCAAAAAAGTTGTTACTAACAGACAATAAAATAAATTTTAGAAAAGCGTATGATGATTTAGAATATTTGAATCAGATAAATCCTAATTACAAAGATGTTTTGAGTCTTATGGACAATGCATTATTCAAGGGTTCAGATTATGTTATGGTGGAAACAATAAACCAAACCAATATGATTATCCCAGGACGTTTGCAAAATGACCTGTTGGACTTTAGTACTTATGGATTAAATGACAAATGGACGGTGTACCACACCTACAAACAAAAAGGCATTAATTACGATTACGGTATGCTTATTCATTTCAAACAAATATATATTTCACCAGAGCAAATCAATCAGACAGAATTCGTAAAAGAACGTAAAATTAAAGATGGCTCAAAAAAACTGTTAGACGATAAAGGAAAAGAGGTCTTAGATAAGGATGGCAAAGTGATCATGGTGGATAATTTTAGAAATGTGACAGTACGAATTTATGAATTCAGACAGTTCAAATCGTGCCAAATTACAGCTATTGTGGATTATGTAAATTACCAAAACAACCGTCTTTTGCAATCATTTCCTTTAACTGCCGAAAATATTTTTGAAAATATTTACTCTAAATATAAAGGCGACAGACGAGCATCAGACGATAATTACTACACTTATTTTGATAACAGTAGGTTGCTTTTTCCAACCAATGAGCAAATGGTTTATGATACTGCCGAAGATCTAAAATTAAAAATAAAAGATATTATAAGCAGGAATCCATTTAGAAATTAAACGACTAACAAAACTCCTTGAGAACTATATTTCTCAGGGAGTTTTTTTTGAAATGCAACAAAGAATTAAAATTTTGTTAGAAAATGTAAAATAAGTATTCTGTTATGAAAAATAGTGTACTTTTGCACCAATGAATAATACAATTTTAAATATTAATCCAATCTCACGGACAATCAAACCTACTACTTCACCCGAAGTACGGACACTATTAGTATAGTTTCCAAAGTTGTTTTGTAAATATTTTTATTCATTTATCATTTTGCCGTTTTGAAATCACATTTATTTTCCATTGGGATAGTATTTTCCAAAATCAGTATACACTTTATATTATTCTATTGTTATTCAACTTATTGGACTATAAATTCGTATTTTAGTTTTTTTATTCAAGGAAGCAAAGAATGTATTTCAAAACCAACTTACGAATCATTTTTTAACTCAAAAATTCAACTCTTGTAATGAATATTTCTATTGTTATAGCCCAAGAAGAGCATTTCAAGTACGCACAAGTTATTTGCGATACTATAGAATCATCTGCCTTATTGAGAGGAACCGGAATTGCAAAAAGAACTCCTGAATATATCCTGAAAAAAATGGAAAATAAGGATGCCGTTATTGCTTTAGACAATGGTACTTTTGCAGGCTTTTGTTATATCGAAAGTTGGCAAGACAGCAACTATGTCGCACATTCAGGGTTAATCGTACATCCAGATTACAGAAATTTAGGTTTAGCAAAGAAAATTAAGTCAAAGGTATTTGATTACTCTTTGCAAAAATATCCAAATGCTAAAGTATTCGGAATCACTACGGGTCTTGCCGTCATGAAAATCAATTCTGAACTAGGATACAAGCCTGTTCCTTTTTCTGAATTGACGACTGACCCAAGTTTTTGGAAAGGATGCCAAACTTGTACTAATTATGAAATCCTAAAAAGTAAAGAGAACAAAATGTGTTTATGCACAGGAATGCTTTATGACCCTAAGGAAAAAGCTAAAATTCCACCAAAACACCCCTTTAATGTCCGGATTTGGAACCGATTGAAAAAAATTAAGCAAGCCTTATTCTTAGAAGATTAGAAAAATTAAAATATAATCGCTTTTGGCTTGAGGCCAAAGGCACATAATAGCTCAAAAAAATGAAAAAAGTTGTATTAGCATATAGTGGAGGTTTAGATACCTCATATTGCCTTAAGTATTTAAAAAACGAAAAAGGATATGAAGTTCACACCGTATTAATCAATACTGGAGGTTTTGATGATGCCGAATTGAAAGCAATTGAAGAAAGAGCCTATGAATTAGGAAGTGCAAAACACGCAAACCTAACCATTGTAGATCAATATTACGACAAAGCAATCAGGTATTTAATTTACGGCAATGTATTGAAAAACAATACCTATCCTTTATCCGTAAGTGCTGAACGTGTTTTTCAAGCTATTGAAGCGATAAAATATGCAAAATCAGTTGGTGCAAATGCAATTGCTCACGGAAGTACGGGTGCAGGAAATGATCAAATTCGTTTTGATTTAATTTTCCAAACCATCGCTCCCGAAATTGAAATCATTACTCCTATTAGAGACTTGAAATTATCAAGACAAGAAGAAGTAGATTATCTATCTAAAAACGGAGTGCATTATTCTTGGGAAAAAGCACAATATTCTATCAACAAAGGACTTTGGGGAACAAGTGTTGGAGGAAAAGAAACTTTAACGTCAAATCAACCGCTTCCTAGCGATGCTTACCCTTCACAATTACAAAAAGAAGGAGAAGAAAAAGTGACTTTAACCTTTGAAAAAGGGGAATTGGTGGAAATCAACAATATAAAAAAATCACCGATCGATAATATTGTCATTCTTGAAAAATTAGCAAACGCTTTTGCTATTGGTAGAGATACACATGTGGGAGACACTATTATTGGAATTAAAGGAAGAGTTGGTTTTGAAGCTGCTGCTCCATTAATTATTATAAAAGCACATCATTTACTAGAGAAACATACTCTTGGTAAATGGCAACAATACTGGAAAGAGCAACTAGGAAACTGGTACGGAATGTTATTTCATGAAGGACAATTTCTTGATCCTGTGATGAGAAACATCGAAGCTTTCCTTGAAGACACTCAAAAAACAGTAAACGGGAAAGTGATCGTTTCATTAAAACCATATCACTTTACGCTTGACGGAATTGAATCAGATAATGATTTGATGAATACAGGTTTTGGTCAATATGGCGAAATGAATAATGCTTGGACATCTGATGATGCGAAAGGATTTATAAAGATACTAGGAAATGCCCAAAACATTTTTTCGTCTGTAAACAATGAAACTTACGAGTAAATTAAGGCTTTTTATAAGGAGCAGAAACATTTTGCTCTTTAGGAAATTCCGTCCCGCTTTCCGTTGCAATCTTTTCCTTTTTGAAAAAAAGTAAAAGGATTTTCACTTCAATCGGGGCTAATAAGGAAGTTTCGTTTTACACAGAAACTTTTTACAATCTGTTTAAACCATTACGCAATTAAGTTTCATTCAACTTAATTTTCCTTAATTCCTTAATGGTTTAAACAAAAAATGTTTTAAAAAATAGATATTATGATTAATGTTGGAATAATAGGAGGTTCAGGATATACGGCAGGAGAATTAATCAGAATTTTGATGTTTCACCCTAACGCAAAACTTGATTTTGTTTACAGTACTACAAATGCCGGTAAACCCTTATCAGTGGCGCACCATGATTTGATGGGTGATATTGAAATGAATTTTACTGATACGGTAAACCCGAATGTCAATGTAGTTTTCTTGTGTCTGGGTCATGGAAAATCGATTCAGTTTTTAGAACAAAATCAGTTTGCCAGCCATACTAAAATCATCGATTTAGGAAATGATTTCAGATTGACAAAAGACAAAGAGTTTGAAGGAAAATCATTTGTTTACGGTTTGCCTGAACTGAATAAGTCCAATATTAAAAATGCACAATACATTGCAAATCCAGGTTGTTTTGCTACTGCAATCCAGTTAGCTTTACTACCGCTTGCAGCTGACGGACTATTAAATAACGATGTACATATCAATGCTACAACGGGAAGTACTGGCGCAGGAGTTAGCCCCTCAGAAACTACACACTTCAGTTGGAGATCAAATAATATGTCGCATTACAAAGCATTCGATCATCAACATTTAGGTGAGATTAACCAAAGTGTGAATCAATTACAAGCTGAATATACAAACGAATTGATCTTCGTGCCTAACAGAGGAGATTTTGCAAGAGGAATTTTTGCAACGCTTTATACTACGGTAGAAGAAAGTTTAGAAGATTTAGTTGCTAAATATCAAGCATTTTATAAAGACCAACCTTTCGTAACCATTACCACTACGAATATCAATATGAAACAAGTAGTGCAAACAAATAAGTGCATCATCAGTTTAATGAAAAAGGGAAACCGGATACTAATTACTTCGATTATTGATAATTTAGTAAAAGGCGCATCAGGACAAGCCGTCCAAAACATGAATTTAATGTTTGGATTAGAGGAATCTACAGGATTGCACTTGAAGCCAAGCGGATTTTAAATCCCCACCCCGACCCTCCCCGAAGGGGAGGGAGACGAGACGAATGCATTGTGTTTTAAAAAAAAATATCACTGAAATGTCTTTGTTGAGCAAAAAAGAGTAATAAATTACACAATCAACATCCATACAAACCCCTTGCATTTAAAGAGGTAGAAGAGATGGCAAAATTGTGTAAAAAGACCAATATAATTAAAGAAAAACAAATTTGACAACCCATATCCATCCAGTCTCCCTCCCCTTCGGGGAGGGCCGGGGTGGGGATAAATATTTTTTAAATGAACTTATTTGACGTTTACCCATTATACCCTATCACTCCTGTAAAAGCATTAGATTGTATTATTACAGATGATAAAGGAATAGAATATTTAGATTTGTACTCTGGTCACGGAGTAATTTCTATAGGTCACACACAACCCTATTATGTAGCCAAAGTAAAAGAGCAGTTGGATAAATTGAGTTTTTACTCAAATGCAATTCAGAATCCGTTGCAAGTGGAGCTGGCAGATAAACTAGGAAAACTTTCGGGTTATACAGATTACAGCTTGTTTTTATGCAGTTCTGGGGCTGAGGCCAATGAAAATGCATTAAAAATGGCTTCTTTTCATACCAATAAATCGAGAGTAGTCTCTTTTCACAATGCTTTTCATGGGCGTACTTCTGCTGCGGTAGCAACAACCGATAATAAAAAGATTGTAGCACCTATTAACGCACAACAAATAGTTACATTTTTGCCTTTGAACGAAATTGATTTGGTGGAAGCCGAATTGGTTAAAGGAGATGTTGCTTGTGTAATAATTGAACCTATTCAAGGTGTAGGTGGTTTAGACCAAGGAACGACCGAGTTTTTTCAAGCATTAGAAAAAGTATGTAAGGCGAATGATGTTGTTTTAATTTTGGATGAAGTACAATCTGGTTTTGGAAGAAGCGGGAAATTCTTTGCACATCAATTTCATGACATCAAACCTGATATTATATGTATGGCAAAAGGAATGGGTAACGGCTTTCCAATCGGTGGAATTCTAATTGCTCCTCATTTTCAAGCGAGTTACGGTTTACTAGGAACTACTTTTGGAGGAAGTCATTTGGCTTGTGCCGCAAGTATTGCCGTTTTAGAGGTAATCGAAAGCCAGAATTTGATGGAAAACGCAAAAAAAGTAGAGGAATATTTCATGCAAGCCATAAAAGTGATTCCCGAAATCATCAAAGTAAAAGGAAGAGGATTGATGTTAGGAGTCGAATTTGATTTTGACGTAAGTGCTTTGAGAAAGAAAATGATTATTGAAAAACACATTTTCACCGGTGGAGCCAATAATAAGAACTTATTGAGAATTCTTCCTCCTTTAACAATTACTACAGCTGCAATTGATACTTTTATAGTTGCTTTAAAAGAATCATTAGCCGAACTAAAATAATAATCATGAGTCAAATTTTACCAATCGAAAAGAGAAATGCTGTTTTAAGTCGAATGGCGGCGCTTCTCGAACAAGAAAGAACAGCTATAAAAGCCATAAACCAGCAAGATCTTACCAATTATTCTGGTGATGATTTGGCTATGGAGAAGCGTCTGCTTGTTGATGACACGAAGATTGACGGAATGATTCTTTCCTTACAGCAACTAGCCAGTCAAGAAGATCCTGTTGGGCAAGTTCGTTTCAATTTTACACATGATAATGGATTAAAGATTAGCAATAAAACGGCTGCTTTTGGTACAATTTTAATTATTTATGAATCAAGACCGGATGTTACTGTTGAAGCAGGCGGAATTGCATTCAAATCAGGAAATAAGATTTTGCTGAAAGGCGGGAAAGAGTCTTTGCTATCTAATTTAAAGATTGTTGGTCTTTGGCATCAAGCATTAAAAGATAATGATGTAGCTACTTCTTGGGTTGAATATCTGAATTATGACCGAACAGAAACACAAGCTTTCTTAGAAAATCCAACACAAAAAGTGGACTTAATTGTTCCGCGTGGTGGTGAAAACCTAATCAATTTTGTTAAGAAACACGCTACTTGCCCAGTAATTGTAAGCGGTAGAGGAAATAATTTTGTATATGTAAATGCTGAAGCGGATATTGAAAAAGCTATTGCCATTATCATCAACGGAAAAACATCTAACATCTCTGTTTGTAATGCTTTGGACAAAGTACTTATTGATACAAATTTACCAAATTGGGAAATTTTTGCCAAGCAAATTATCAGAGAACTACAACTATTTAATGTTACGGTACTAGGAGATGATTCTGTTGCAAAAGCGACTGGAGTACAACAAATTGAATCTGATTTGATTTGGTATGAAGAGTTCTTAGATTACAAGATCGTCATTGGAACTACTAATTCTGATCAAGAAGCAATTGAAAAAATAAACAAATATTGTGGAGGACATTCGGCTTCTATTATTACAAAAAACGATGCTGTTGCACAAGAATTCATGGAAAACGTGGATACGGCAGCCGTTTATCATAATGCATCCACTCGGTTTACTGATGGTGGTCAATTGGGACTTGGTGGTGAACTTGCCATCAGTACTGATAAATTACATCAACGAGGACCAATAGGATTGCAACACCTAGTTACTAATAAATGGTATATTTACGGAGAAGGACAGATTAGGTAATGATTTTTGATTGAAGATTAACGATTTTTGATTTCAGATTTTAAAAATAAATACATAAGACACACTTTGCGAACTTTGCGTTTTTGTAGATAAAAAAGGAAAAAAAACTTTGTGCCCTTTGCGGTTAAACAAATAAAAAAGGAAAAATCTTTGAACTCTTTGCGGTTAAAAGAAAACACATAAAAAAACCTTTGCGGTTAAAAAAATGGCTAAAAAAAGAATATTACTAAAAATAGGTACAAATACATTAACCAGAGAAACCAATCATATTTCGAGAGGAAAGATTGAGGATATTGGAATGCAAATAGCTGCTCTAAACGAAGAATACGAGTTTATTATTGTAAGCTCAGGTGCAATCGCTGCTGCAAAACAGTTTGTAAAACTGGAAAGTAAAGGAAAAGAAATAGTAGTTAAACAAGCTTTGGCTTCTATTGGGCAACCTCATTTAATGCGGATTTTTCATGAGAACTTCAGCGATTTAGGGTTACTAACTTCACAGTGCCTACTCTCCTATTCCGACTTTGAAAAAGACCAATCAAAAGTAAATATTGTCAATACAATCAATGTATTAGTGGAGAACAATTACATTCCGATTATTAATGAAAATGATACCGTTGCAACCGATGAGATTCGATTTGGTGACAATGATAAATTAGCGGCATTAGCGGCAGTTTTGTTAAAAGTTGATATATTAATCATCGCAACCAACACAAATGGAATATACACAAAATCGTCTATCCATGATGCCATACCTGAAACCATTACTTTAGTTACAGACCTACAAGTTCTTAACAAAGAAGTTGGTGACGCTAAATCATCTCAAGGAACAGGTGGAATGCAGTCTAAAATCGAAGCCGCAGCAATTGCTAAAGCAGCCAATATCGAGACATGGGTTGTCAATGGTTTAAATGATAATTTCATTTTGAATGCTTTACAAAACAAAATACCTTTTACTAAAATTACATAAAGATGAATTACACTTCAATAAAAGATATCGACTCACTCTCTAAATGGGTAAAGTCGGCAATTAAAATTAAGAGCAAACCGCTTAAAAATAAAAAACTAGGGAAGAACAAAACTTTAGGGATGTTGTTTTTTAACCCAAGTTTAAGAACCCGTTTAAGCACGCAAAAAGCGGCTCTAAATTTAGGAATGAATGTTATGGTGATGAATTTCACAAATGAAGGTTGGACACTGGAATTTGAAGATGGAGCGATCATGAATCAGGGCGCTTCTGAACATATAAAAGAAGCTGCAGAAGTAGTGTCTCAATATTGTGATATCATCGCTATTAGAGCTTTTGCTGGATTGGTAGACAAGGAAAAAGACAATGCCGAAACCGTAATGGCCGGATTTTTAAAATATGCCACTGTGCCTATCGTTAATATGGAAGGCGCAACAGGACATCCTTTGCAATCCCTTGCTGATGCGATTACTATGGAAGAGTTTAAAACTGAACACAGACCAAAGGTCGTTTTATCTTGGGCACCACATCCTAAAGCTTTACCTCAGGCTGTTGCCACTTCCTTTGTGGAAATGATGCAGTTGCAAGATGCTGACTTTGTAATTACGCATCCTAAAGGCTACGAATTAAATCCAGAAATCACCAAAGATTCCAAGATTGAATACGATCAGAATAAAGCATTTGAAAATGCCGATTTTATCTATACTAAAAACTGGAGTAGTTATAGTGACTACGGAAAAATCACTAACAGTGACCCTAACTGGACGGTAACGGCTGATAAAATGAAACTGACTAACAATGCCAAGTTCATGCACTGCTTACCGGTTAGACGTAATGTGATTGTTACCGATGAAGTGATTGACAGCGAGAATTCAATTGTAATTGAACAGGCTAACAATAGAACCTATGCAGCACAATTAGTTTTGCAAAAAATATTAATGACCCTGGCTCCTAAAGAAGCAAATAAAACAAAAAAGTCTAAAAAAAATAAATAATGGCTATACCGTTAGAAAACTCCAGTATATCAATATCGGCTCCCTCTACTTCGCAGAGGGCTGGGGTGACGATAATAAAAATTGGTGGAAACATTATTGATGATCCCAAAGAGCTACAACAGTTTCTAACGGATTTCTCCAAGATTGAAGGCTATAAAGTACTTGTTCATGGTGGCGGAAAGTCAGCGACTAAAATGGCTCAAAGCATTGGTTTAGTTCCACAAATGATTGACGGACGCCGTATTACCGATGCGCCTATGCTTGATGTTGTAGTCATGATATATGCGGGGCAAATCAATAAAAATATTGTGGCTCAATTACAAGGGCATAATACAAATGCGATGGGATTTTCTGGAGCAGATGGAAATTTAATTCAGTCTGACAAAAGAAACCACCCCACAATCGATTACGGTTTTGTAGGTGATGTAAAATCAGTGAACACACCACTATTAGAAACTTTACTTTCTAGCGGAATCATTCCTGTTTTTTGTGCCATTACCCATGATAAAAACGGTCAGTTACTAAATACAAATGCCGATACTATAGCTAGCGAATTAGCCATTGCCTTATCAGAAGTCTTTGAGGTGACTTTAAATTATTGTTTCGAGAAACCAGGCGTTTTATTCGATTCAGAAGATGATTCGTCTGTAATTTTAAATATGAATGCCGACTTATATTCGAAATTAAAAGAAGAAAAAGCCATTCATTCAGGGATGATTCCAAAATTAGACAATTGCTTCAATAGCTTGTCTAAAGGAGTTCAAAAAATACGAATTGGCCACCATAGCATGTTAAAAAATAACGATGCTATTTACACAACAATACAACTTTAAAAGTTAAACACAAATTACACAGATTTGCACAAATTAATCTGAGCTAATTTGAGTAATCTGTGTTAAAAAATTAGAATAAATGAAAAACATCGAAATCCTTACACAAGAAGCTATTTCACTTTTAGAAGCACTAATTGAGACTCCTTCTTTTTCAAGCGAAGAAGATAAGACCGCTTTACTAATTGAGAATTGGTTCAATTCAAACGATATCCCTTTCAAAAGAGAAAACAATAATGTTTGGGCATACAACAGGCATTTTGATGCTACTAA
Organism: Flavobacterium gillisiae; assembly: GCF_900107635.1. Taxonomy (GTDB): domain Bacteria; phylum Bacteroidota; class Bacteroidia; order Flavobacteriales; family Flavobacteriaceae; genus Flavobacterium; species Flavobacterium gillisiae. The sequence goes on along the minus strand of NZ_FNRD01000007.1, from coordinate 241,934 downwards.
ACCTACCCTACTTTTAAATTCACACCACGATACCGTAAGACCAAACCAAGCCTACACAAACGATCCGTTTAAGGCGATTGTAAAAGATGGGAAGTTGTTCGGATTGGGGAGTAATGATGCAGGAGGTTGTTTGGTTTCTTTGTTGGCTGCTTTTGTTCATTTTTACGCGAAAGAAAATTTACCTTATAATATTGTAATCGTTGGCTCTGCCGAAGAAGAAAGCAGCGGTAAAAAAGGCTTAAATAGTGTTCTTCAACATTTACCAGAACTAGAATGTGCTATTGTAGGCGAACCTACCCTAATGCAATTGGCAATAGCCGAAAAAGGGTTATTGGTCTTGGATGTTAAAGTAAAAGGAACGCCAAGTCATGCAGCGCATCAAAATGAAGACAATGCTTTGTACAAAACAATTCCCGTAATGGAATGGTTTAAAAATTATACATTTGATAAAGTATCAGAGCAGTTAGGTCCCGTAAAAATGACTGTTACCCAAATTAATGCTGGAAAACAACACAACGTGGTTCCATCAGAATGTGATTTGGTTATCGATATCCGTGTCAACGACTGCTATACAAATCATGAAATTTTACAAATCGTAAAAGACAATGTGAATGCAGAGGTTACGCCACGCTCTATGAATTTAAGTTCCTCGTCTATTCCCGAATCGCACGGATTAGTGCAAGCCGGAATCGCTTTAGGACGCACCACTTACGGCTCTCCTACCCTTTCTGACCAATCGGTTTTGAGCTGTAAATCATTGAAATTAGGACCTGGAGATACGCTGCGGTCACACTCAGCAGATGAATTTATATATGTAAACGAAATCGAAGAAGGAATCCAATTGTATATTAAAATACTAGGAGATTTTTTAAAGCAATAGAATCTGCTCAACTGATGGGAGGCGGGATGCTTTTCGTAATAAATATAAAAAAATACTTTGCGAAGCTCTGAGAAACCTCTGAGGAATTTTGCGAAACAAATATTAAAAATTAAACTTTGCGAGTCTTTGAGAAACCTCTGAGGAATTTTGCGAAACAAATATTAAAAAATTAAACTTTGCGAGTCTCTGAGCCTCCTCTGAGAAACTTTGCGAAACAAAACATACCACTATGAAACTTTGGGAAAAAGGAATACCTACTGATAAACAAATCGAACAATTCACTGTTGGTAACGATCGAGAATTGGATTTGGTTCTAGCTAAATATGATGCTTTGGGCTCTATTGCTCACGCTAAAATGTTAGGAAGCATCGGTTTATTAACTACTACTGAAACTGATTCTTTAGTAGTTGCTTTAAACGAAATTATTACTGATGTTGCTGAAGGAAACTTTATAATCGAAGATTCATTTGAAGATGTTCACTCTAAAATTGAATATTTACTGACCATCAAACTGGGCGACGCTGGTAAAAAAATACATACCGCTCGTTCTCGTAACGATCAAGTTCTAGTCGATGTCAACTTGTATTTAAAAGATGTTGTGATTGATTTAAAAGAGCAAGTAAAATCACTTTTTGATTTACTAATGGAATCCGCAGAGAAGTATCAAAATGTACTTTTACCTGGCTATACGCATTTGCAAATTGCAATGCCATCGTCTTTCGGAATGTGGTTTTCTGCTTACGCTGAAACTTTGATTGATGATATCACGATGTTAAATGCTGCTTTGAAAGTGGTAGATCAAAATCCGTTAGGTTCTGCTGCAGGATATGGATCCTCCTTCCCTATCAACAGAACATTCACTACAAAAGAATTGGGTTTCGAAACCTTAAAATACAATTCGGTTGCCGCACAAATGAGTCGTGGAAAATCAGAAAAAACATTAGCTTTTGCAATGAGTAGCGTAGCTGCAACTTTGGCAAAGTTCTCCATGGATGTTTGTGTGTATATGAGTCAGAATTTTGATTTTATTGGCTTACCTGCGCACTTGACAACAGGTTCTAGCATTATGCCTCACAAGAAAAACCCTGATGTTTTCGAATTGATCCGTGGAAAATGCAACAAGATTCAAGCTTTACCATACGAAATCACTTTAATTACTAATAATCTTCCAAGTGGATACCACAGAGATTTACAGCTATTAAAAGAAGGATTGTTTCCGGCCATTCAAAATTTACAAGCCTGTCTGGATATTGCTATCTTCTCGATAAAAGACATCAAAGTAAAAGACAATATCCTAGCCGATAAAAAATACAACTACTTGTTTACTGTAGATACTTTAAACGAAATGGTTGTTGCTGGAATGCCTTTTAGAGACGCATACAAAGCTGTAGCGGAACAATTAGAGAATGGTACTTACGAATCCCCAAAAGAGACTAAACATACGCACGAAGGAAGTATCAATAATTTGTGTTTGGCGGAGATAAAAGAAAAGATGAAATTAGCTTTCTAAAAACTATTTAATTGCTAACTATTTTATTAATCCATTCCTTAAAACGAATGGATTTTTTTTGAATTCTGTCAAACGATAAAAAGTCCTACAAATAATCAACAAAGAATACATATATTTGAATAGTAGCTATTTTAAAATAACACTATGATACATATGGAAGAACAAGCAACTCAAGCTCTTTTTGATAAAAAACTAATAACAGATACCCAATTCAAACAAGTTAAAGCGTATCGAAGTTTGGAAATTTTCTCACTAAACACCGAGTTGAAACTGTTTCTATACCTTTCTGTTTTGTCTTTTACGACAGGGATTGGGATTTTAATTTATCAAAATATTGATACGATTGGTCATATTGCTATCTTATCTATATTATTAATTGTAACTATTGTTTGTTATTATTTCAGTTTTAAAAGTAGCACTGGATTTCAGAAAGGAGAAACTAGTTTTGAGAATCCCATATTTGACTACCTTATTCTTGCGGCTGTTCTTTTGACTTGTATTTTTATAGGCTATTTGCAATTTCAATACACCACTTTTGGAACCCACTATGGATTAGCTACTTTAGTTCCCACAGTAATCGGACTCTTTTGTGCCTACTATTTTGATAACAAAAGTATTTTATCCATTGCAATCACTGGTCTAGCCGCATACATTGGTTTAACAGTTAGTCCGCAGTCGCTACTTAATAATAATTTCTACGAAACAAACACCTTAAGTTATTCCGCAATTGGCTTAGGAGTTGTACTCGTTCTTTGGTCTATTTATAGTAACCAGATTGCATTAAAAAAACATTTCACTTTAGTGTATTTGACTTTTGGCTTACACCTTATAAGTATTTCCTGTGTCAATAATTTATTTGAACCATACTGGTCAGTATTCGCAGTTATTTTAGCTGCTGCCTTATATTATTTTTATATATCCAGTTACAAAATCAAATCTGTTTCTCTTTTTATTTTCACTATCATTTATGCCTATATTGGAGTTAATATCTTATTATTCAAAGCCATTCAATTTCTAAATATTGATGATTTTTTAATTGCTTTCTCCTTTTTTATCCCCTTTTATTTGATCGTTTCTATAATCCTATTTATCGGCCTTATTAAAAAATTCAATAAAAATAGCAACGATGATAGTATACGATAAAGTGGAGTTAGAGAATTTAACTCTAGTCGAAGAAGCACATTCTTTAAAAGAAGCTAGCTTCATAGATAGTGAACAATATAAAGGGATTTCTAGACAACTAACAATTCCTAAAAGTAGTAACAACCTATTAATCAGACTGGCTTTTTTCATATTGGGAAGTTTTTTGTATTCCTCTATTTGTGGTTTCTTAACTTTAATTAGCGAAAATGCAATAGGTGAAAATTTTAAAGTTATTGTATTTCTATATGCGACCATTGGTTTTGCAGGAGCAGAAGTCTTAACCCGTCTAAAATTTTATGGACACGGATTAGATGATGCCTTTATATGGGGCAGTCAATTTACTTTGGCTGTAGCCATAGGACTTTTAACAGATGGAAACGAAATCATAATTGCTTCTATTATCACGCTAACCGCATGCTGCAGCTATCTCCGTTATTTACATCTTGCCATGGCATTATTATTTTGTTTAGCCCTAACAGCTACACTAACCTACGCGATGTTTGAATTGGGTAGCATCGGAAAAACCGTTTTGCCTTTTGTAATGATGATTTTTGCGGTAGCAATCTATTTTATTAGTAAAACAACACTACCAAAGATAACAAACCCATTTTACTACAAAGGAATTTCTTTAGCGAATAATTTCAGCCTTATTCTCTTTTATCTTTCCGGAAATTATCTAGTGGTGCGTGAACTTTCAGTTCTTCTGCTTGGTGCGGCCATTGCTCCAAATACTGATATTCGGTTTGCATTCTTCTTTTACGGTTTTACCTTTGTAGTGCCCTTATTTTATTTAATTTATTCGATATTAAAAAAAGATAGAATAATGCTTTGGATTGGGTTCTTAGCACTTGGTTTTTCTATTTATACCATCCGATTTTATTATGCTATTTTACCTATTGAAATTGCATTAACCCTTGGCGGAGTAGTACTCTTTGGAATTACTTACTTCATAATAAAAAAACTAAAAGACAAAGAAACTGGAGTGACTTTTATGCCTGATCGTTTAACAAAAACAAATGCTTTTTCGAATGCCGAAATACTGATTTCTTCTCAACTAGGATTAAAACCAGAAATTACAACCAAGTCAAATTTAGAATTTGGCGGAGGTGAATTTAGTGGTGGTGGTTCAAGCGGAGAATTTTAAAATAAAAAGCCACGAATTCACTAATCAAATTATTAATTAGTGAATTCGTGGCCTGCTTTTTATCTTTTTTTAGAACTATACTTTCCCCTTCAACGCTTCAGCATCGATATCGCTGTGGGAAACATCATAAACTGCTTTTCCACCCTTAATCAGCAACAATTGAGGCGATTGATGCATCACACCAAAACGTGAAGCTATGTCGTTAGAAATATCACGATGCGCTATCAAATCTAAAAAATAAGGTGTAACTTTATCTGAGAGATCAAACTCATTTTCAAATTGTTTCAAAGCCATTCTACTAATACTACAGCGTGTGCTGTGTTTGAAAATAACCACTGGTTTTTCATTAGAAAGTGAAACAATCTCATTTAGCTGCTCCAAATCAGTTAAAGCATTCCAATTCATTTTAGGTGTCGATTCATTTTGGTCCTCAGAAGACCCACCAAAGATATTTTTAAAAAAACTCATATTTTGTCTGTAATTAAGTCATTTTGACTTGGTTATATGATAAAAATCATGTTTTAAATGCCATATTGTCTGTACTATTGTAATGGAATATAAATTGATTATCAAGTTGCAAAGTTACCATAATAACTCCAAAATTAAAAAACCATGAACATAAATAAATTTACCATAAAATCACAAGAAGCTATTCAGCATTCACAACAACTTGCTCAAGGCTTTGGTCAACAACAAATAGAAAACGAACATTTATTCAAATCCATGCTTGAAGTGGACGAAAATGTGACTCCTTTTATTTTGAAAAAGCTAAATGTAAATGTGCCTTTATTTATCCAAATTTTAGATAGCACCATACAAAGTTTCCCCAAGGTAACCGGAGGCGAAGTAATGCTTTCTAGAACGGCAAACTCTACCTTGAACGAAGCAGAAATCATTGCTAAAAAAATGAACGATGAATTCGTTTCAATCGAACATTTAGTTTTGGCTATTTTTAATTCGAAAAGTAAAGCCGCCCAAATATTAAAAGACCAAGGCGTAACCGAAAAGGGCTTGAAAGCAGCTATCGACGAATTGCGAAAAGGAGAAAGAGTGACTTCCGCTTCTGCCGAAGAAACCTATAATTCTTTAAATAAATATGCCAAAAATCTTAACGAACTAGCCAAGGCAGGCAAATTAGATCCTGTTATTGGTCGCGACGAAGAGATTAGAAGAGTACTCCAAATATTAACCCGTCGTACAAAAAATAACCCAATGCTTGTGGGAGAACCTGGCGTGGGTAAAACTGCCATTGCCGAAGGTTTAGCACATCGAATTGTGGACGGTGATGTTCCAGATAACTTGAAAGACAAAATCGTATTCTCGCTAGATATGGGTGCCTTAATTGCAGGAGCCAAATACAAAGGAGAATTTGAAGAACGACTTAAAGCCGTGGTGAAGGAAGTTACCGCTGCCGAAGGAGATATTGTTTTATTCATTGATGAGATTCATACACTTGTAGGCGCTGGAGGTGGCGAAGGTGCAATGGATGCCGCAAACATTCTGAAACCAGCTTTGGCTCGTGGAGAACTGCGCGCTATTGGTGCAACCACATTAGACGAATACCAAAAATATTTCGAAAAAGACAAAGCGCTCGAAAGACGTTTCCAGAAAATAATTATCGAAGAACCAGATACGGAAAGTGCGATTTCAATCTTGCGTGGTATCAAGGAAAAATATGAAACACACCACAAAGTACAGATAAAAGATGAGGCGATTATTGCTGCAGTCGAATTATCTCAACGTTATATTACCAACCGATTTCTTCCGGACAAAGCCATTGATTTAATGGACGAAGCCGCTTCAAAAATACGTATGGAAATCAATTCAAAACCCGAAGAACTCGATGTTTTGGATCGAAAAGTAATGCAACTCGAAATCGAAATTGAAGCCATTAAAAGAGAGAAAGACGAAAGCAAACTTAAAATTTTAGGAATGGATTTAGCCAATCTTAAAGAAGAGCGAAATGAAATTTATGCCAAATGGAAATCGGAGAAAGATGTTGTCGATAATGTACAAGCAATAAAAACAGAAATTGAAGATTATAAATACGAAGCTGAAAGAGCAGAACGTGAAGGAGATTATGGTAAAGTAGCCGAAATTCGTTACGGAAAAATCAAAGAAGCCCAAGAGCGTCTCGAAGTTTTACATAAGGAGCTAGTCGAAAATCAAGCTGGCGGAAGCTCTCTAATAAAAGAAGAAGTGACTCGCGAGGATATTGCCGAAGTAGTAGCTAAATGGACTGGAATTCCAGTTATGAAAATGCTACAAGGAGAACGCGAAAAATTATTGCATCTCGAAGCCGAATTGCACCAGCGCGTCGTAGGTCAGGAAGAAGCGATTGAAGCCGTAAGTGATGCCGTACGCAGAAGCCGCGCCGGATTACAAGACATGAAAAAACCCGTGGGAACCTTTCTTTTCCTTGGAACTACTGGTGTGGGTAAAACCGAGTTGGCAAAAGCATTGGCAGAATACCTCTTTGACGATGAAAATGCCATGACCCGTATCGACATGAGCGAATACCAGGAACGCCATAGCGTGAGCCGTTTAGTGGGTGCGCCTCCAGGATATGTAGGCTATGACGAAGGCGGTCAATTGACTGAGGCGGTGCGTAGAAAACCGTATTCTGTGATATTATTAGATGAGATCGAAAAAGCGCATCCCGATACATTTAACATCTTGTTGCAAGTATTAGACGAAGGTCGATTAACCGACAATAAAGGACGTCTAGCTGATTTTAAAAACACCATTATCATCATGACTTCTAATATGGGAAGCCAGATTATTCAGGAGAAATTTGAAAATCTAAAAGGCAGCATGGAAGAAGCTACAGAGGCAGCCAAAACAGAAGTACTGAGTTTATTGAAACAAACCGTTCGTCCAGAATTTATCAATCGTATCGATGAAATCGTAATGTTTACGCCTTTGAGTAGTGCTAACATCACCAAGATTGTTAGTTTACAACTGAAAAGTGTGACTAAAATGCTTGCATTGCAAGGAATTACCATGGATGCCACACCTGAAGCTATCGCGTATCTGGCCGAAAAAGGATATGATCCACAATTTGGAGCCCGACCGGTGAAACGTGTGATACAAAGAGACGTATTGAACAGCCTCTCTAAAGAAATTCTAGCCGGAAAAATCGCTACGGACAGTATCATACTGCTCGATGCGTTCAACGGGGAATTGGTTTTTAGAAACCAAACAGAGCTAGTAGAATAATTTATTATTTGTTATATTTTTTTGTAGTATTAAAACACCAGCCGCAAGGCTGGTGTTTTTTTTTACGCTGATTTTTAGGAGCGGGAGGAGTTGTTTTTATAAGGACGTTCCCTCCCGCTCTCGGCTATATCTCTACGTTGCACTTCGAGGATACCGCCTCGATCAGGGCTAAAGAGAGCGCATATTACATTTCAATAGTAATAAGGTTAATTAACAAGAAAAAAATGGCAACACTAGAAAAAACATCAAAAAAGAGGTGTATATTTGATGTTAATACAAGTTGGCAAGCATTATAAAATTAAACGTGGAAAAATTAAAAATTAATTAATTAATTAATGAAAAAAATTATTATCGTAATTCTTACGCCTTTATTACTAGTTTCTTGTAAAATGACAAAAGAAACTTATGACAGTGGCGAATTAAAAAAAATAGGGAGAACATCAAGTGATTTAAAAAATGGAAAATGGAAATTTTACCATAAAAACGGAACGATATTTCAAAAAGGGAAATATCTAAATGGAGCAGAAATAGGTGTTTGGGAAATTTTTCACGAAAATGGCAAATTGCATCAGATCGGTAAATTTAATAATGGAAAACAAGACGGAGAGTGGAAATTTTTCTACGAAAACGGAAATAAAGAAGGAATTGGAAAATTAGATAATGGAAAATTGATTGGGCAATGGAATTGGTATCACACTAATGGAAAAATTTATACTGAAAGATTATACACTGATGGAAAACTAATGAATATAATTAATTGTTTTGATGGTAATGGAAAGAAATTAGATAAAGGCACTCTAAAAGATGGAAATGGAATACTAAATGTTTATGATTTAGAAGGGAATTTATTAGAAGTTCAAAACTTTAAAGATGGTAAATATAAAAAATAACGATTTGCCAATCGAGTAGACGGCTCCGCCCCTAATGGAACGGAGTGCGCCTCTCACACCACCGAGCGTACGGGTCATCCCGATAAAAATCGGGACAGGCTGTACTCGGCGGTTCGCAAAGAGATGGACTAAGTGAGATGTAAACATCAGTCAATGATTGATACCCTTTTTGTTTTAAGCGTTTCAAAGTGATGGTAGACCCCAAGATTGGACTCTACTCAATATTTATTAAAATTTTGGTCTTCGTGATGTGCTTCGCAGTTGAGCAATCGCCCAACCCCTTACGTGCTAATGATTCGGGTTTTCAATCCGCTCATGACTTGTCCCGATTTCTCGGGAAGGGACTTACACCCTCTGGAAAAATATCAGACTGTAGGATTTGTTTTCTAATTCAAAATGTGTAATTTCGAATCGAGAACAAACGATTTACAATCTGCTTCCTGCTCATGCAGGGCACACCCCGATCGCTCGGATTTATCATCTATCGTTAGCGCAGAATTTTATTCTGTGCCCACAAAGATTAGTTCTGGTATTATTTTGATTATAATTCAAAAAGTTTAAGTTGAAAATACTTAGTGTGATTGCTTTCCCGAAAAATCGGGACAGGCTGTTCCTCGCAATGACGTGGTTTGTATAAATTATTTATAAATCTTTGCGAATCTCTGCGCATGCTCAGTGTTTCTTTGCGAAATAAGAATTTCCGTCGCAATGACGAGGTTTGTAGAAATTATTTATAAGCCCATCTGGTGCTCGTTTGCAACGAGTACCTACTTTCATTATAAACGAAATCGTAGCATTTCTAATGCGGTTCACATAGTAATAATAACTTACTGCTCTAAATTGAGGAAGTAGAGTTCGTAGAGATTCTTTCAGAATGACAAACGGAGTTGCGTTTGATTGCGAATTTTTTGTGAAACAAGATTCCTCGGATTTATCTATAATCGTTAGCTCAGAATTGTATTCTGTGCCCACAAAGATTAGTTCTGGTATTATTTTGATTATAATTCAAAAGGTTTAAGTTGAAAACCTCTTAGTGTGATTGCTTTCCCGAAAAATCGGGACAGGCTGTTCCTCGCAAAGACGTGGTTTGCGGAAATTCTTTATAAATCTTTGCGAATCTCTGCGCCTGCTCAGTGTTTCTTTGCGAAATAAGAATTTCCATCGCAATGACGCGGTTTGCGGAAATTCTTTATAAATCTTTGCGAATCTCTGGATATCCTTTGTATTTCTTTGCGAAACAAGAATTATCGTGTAGATGATATATAAATTTCTCCATCGTCAGAACTGAAAACTAAAATTCTTATTAGAGACCGATTTGTAGAAGCTCTATCTTTAAAATTCTATTAATTGGGATTCCAACACCTTTCTTTAAAACTACACTTTCATCTGTTACTGCCCAAACTGTAGTTTCTACCATTTTTTTTGACACTCCATCTTCAAAGTAAATTTGAATTTTTGAATGTTCTAAATTTCCTAGAGAAAGTGCTCTCTCTAATGCGTTTTTTCTTTCTTTAATAGCACTATCTTCTTCTAATACTTCAGAATGTGGAAATTTTAAAGTTTCTATCTTTTCTTTCTCGATAATTTCAAAATCTATAGTCATAATTATTTAATTTGAGTTAATAAATAGTCCCATTGCTTTGATACACTGTCAACCTATAATTGACGATAGTTTAACAAATATAATTACATTTTGCATCTCGTTAACTTTTGTTATTAGTAATTTAACAAATCTTTAGTAACCAGCTCATTATCTTGATTTTATCTTAAAAATATGTGTTATATTTGAATAAAATATAGCAGCAATTATTTGACAGAATGAGATTGTGTTTAATTATAGAATGGAAAAAAAGTAAAATCATTTCGCTTGAACTTATGGAGTCTTTATAACAAATTATATCGATTTTCGAGTGACTTAAATATGAATTAGAAATACCTAAATGAATTAAAATCAAAAATCATGGAAAATAAACAAAACGTTGAGGTTATTGACAATGTGTACAAAGCTTTCGCGGCGGGAGATATGCCAACGGTTCTCGGGGCTATGCATCCTGATATCGTATGGAACGAAGCCGAAAGCAATGCTCTAGCGGATGGCAATCCATACATTGGTCCAGATGCTATCTTAAATGGTATTTTTGTACGTCTTGGCGCTAACCACGAGTATTTTAATTTGAAAGGTATCCAACTTCACAACATGAGTGATAATAAGGTTTTAGCAACCTTACGTTATGATGCTAAAGTAATTACTACAGGAAAGACCTACAATGCTCAAGCAGCACATTTATGGATTCTCAATGACGCCGGTAAAATTATGTCCTTTCAGCAATATGTAGATACTAAGAAGTTAGCAGACGCTGAAAAGTAATTTTAATAACACATTATTTGGCAACCAAAACCAGATGATTATTTTGGTTCTTCCCATGTGGTAAACATCGGAAAGGTGTAACAGAAATAATAATGTTGCATCTTAATGCAATTACCAAAATAATTTACCCGACCGTACTAATTTAACCACAGTCATTAGCAAAGAATTACTTTCTATGCTAACCAAGATTAGTACTGCTACTCTTTTAAATTATAATTCCAAAAGTTACGTAAAAATATACTTAGTGTGATTGCTTCGTCCCTCGCAATGACGCAGTTTGTATAAATCCTTGATTAACCTTTTAGAATCTCTGAGTATCCTTTGTATTTTTTTGCGATACAATAATTGCTGTGAGTATAATGAATAGATTTCTCCTCCGAATAAATGACAAACTCTTTAGAAATTCTTTTTAATTCTTAGCAAATCTCTGTGATACCTCTGCGTATCTTTGTGAAACAAACTACACTAACACCTACTATAAAATGAAAACGAAGTCAAGGATAGCATCAATAGTAAAAGCCAACAGTCTTGACTTTTCTATTACTGGTTTACAGACTTTTGATTTATCAGTATTAAACCTAGCAACTGATCTCGAATTTCAATTACCAACTAATGTAAGATTAGGCCATTTAGTAGAAAAAATTGTTTCTGAATTAATTAAGTCCTCTACCAACTACAAAGTGCTTTATGAAAATATTCAGATTATTGAAGACACGAAAACCATAGGTGAAATTGATTTTATTATTGAAGATGAAAACACAAAGCAGTTAATCCATATGGAGTTAGCTTATAAGTTTTATCTGTTTGACCCAAGTATCTCTCATAAACCAATAAATAACTGGATTGGCCCAAATAGGAATGATTCTTTGAAAGAGAAGTTAGAAAAATTAAAAACAAAACAATTTCCTTTACTATACGCTAATTGCACTAGATCAACGTTTGATACAATAGCAATCGACGAAGTTTCGCAAGCGCTCTGTTTATTAGTTTCCTTGTTTATTCCTTATCAATACAAAGGTAGTTTTAGCCCTATTTATCAAAAAGCCATAAAAGGCTATTATTTAAACATGGAAACATTTGTTAGCCTAGATAACTCCGCAAAAAACTATTATATACCTTCAAAAAAGGAATGGGGAATGGATCCATCAGAAAACGAAAATTGGACCGACTTTAATGGAATAGAAAAACACATTACCACTTGTATTAATGAAAAACAAGCTCCATTAATTTGGCAAAAACACAAAGATTCGTATTTAGAATTTTTTATAGTTTGGTGGTAGGGTAAATTGATTAGAAAAAAGAGAAACACCTTAAAAAAAGAAAACAATGAAAATAAAATCAACAATCTTGTTATTAGCCGTGCTTGTATTTGCATGCAACAAAAAAAATAGCGACGATACTAACAGGAATGAGAGCTCGACTTCGATTGATACAGTCCAAGTAACAAAGCCCATCGAACCCCAAAAACAAGTAGCGATAGCATTTTCAAATGAACATTTTCGACAAGTAACGGTAGAAAAAGTAGATGGAAATAAATTCCGTGTAAAAGGACAAGCTCAAGTGTGGGAAGCAAACATCAACTGGGTGATTGAGGATGGACATAACGAATTGAAAAGTGGTTTTACAACGACCGATGCCGGAGCACCAGAATGGGGCAACTTTGATTTCACAATTGATATTGAGAAAAAAGAGGAGTCTTTAACTTTAACTCTTATTCTGTTTGAAGAGAGCGCAAAAGACGGTAGCCGAAATCATGAATTACCTATACCACTAAACTAACTTCCCAATACTGGCGCAAGTATTATCACTAACAAAAGATTATCCTTGCTTCTAATTTACTGATACAGATAGATACTGCTGCTGTAGACATCGATACTATGATTGCTTTATTCCTCACAAAGACATGGTTTGTAGAAATCATTTAAAATCTTCATTAATCTCTGCTTTTTCTCTGTGTATCCTTTAGAAACATTTTTTCTATTTCGCTCTATTAAGTGTTACATTTAGAAAAACAGAAATAGTCCACTTTGCATACTCTACTCACTTGCAGTACCATTGTGTGTAAATTTGACGAGTAGATTTTGTGAAATCAAGAAGAATTAATGAAATTAACAATCATTTTTCGCAAGAAGTTTTATCTTAGTAGAATAATTGTAGTCATGGTACCCTCAAATGTGACCACAACTCATAGACGACGCGCCGATAGGAATAAACGAGAGAATATTTAATACTTAATTGAGTATAAAAGTTAATCATATTAGAAATTAAAAAGTGAAGACCAGAAATCACTCAAAATAACGGGGCAGAACCTGAAAAGCCAAATTAGTAAGGAAATTTAAAGGAACTAAAATGATAAATTTATCAGTGATTGCGCAACTAATTGTTGCTATTTCTGTTGTTATTGTATGGGTATTTCGTTTCGATAATATCGTGAAAGAATTTAAACAATATGGTCTGAGCGATTTGACGCGTACGATTGTTGGAGCCACTAAAATAGTATTAGCAACATTGCTTGTAACTGGAATCTGGTATCCTTCTCTGGTTTTAATTCCGTCACTTTTGATGGCTTTCCTGATGTTAAGTGCACAGTATTTTCACTTCAAAGTGAATAACCCTTGGCAAAAGCGTATACCTTCCTTGTTTCTTTTGCTACTAAGTCTTTATATTGCTGCCGCAACCCTTAATCTAATTGCCTAATGCGTTTACTAGAAGTTTTAATTCTTTTTTCGAGTCTCTCTTTTTTAGGTTATGGTGTAGCTTACTTTACAACTCCAAATATGAAAAGTGAATTTATCCGCTTTGGGTTGGCTAAGTTTGGAACACTTACGGCAATTTTAGAAATTGTGGGAGCTATAGGTTTACTAGTTGGCTTACTATACAACTCTATTTTACTAATATCCTCTGGAGGCTTAGCCTTATTAATGTTTTTTGGAGTAATAGTCAGGCTAAAAATTAAAGACGGTCTGTTAGCTTCGTCACCTGCCTTATTTTATTTTGGTTTAAATCTATATATTTTTTACGCATCAATGTAAAGTTTATTCGATCAATGATTCTATGCTTGTCCACTTGGCTTGTGTAAATTAAATTCCCGCATACTCAAAGGCTATTGTCAATTATAAAGTAAACATTTAATAAACTGGAGAGATATCTCTTGACTTGGTTCCAATGGTATTTTATAAGTTATTGCGATAGCTATCGAAACGATGAAATCAAGTGGTTTGCAGAAATTATTTATTAATCTTAGCGAATCTCTGGCTTTTCTCTGAGCAACCTTTTGGAACATATTTCCCATCTACTCCTAACACCTATTACTTATAAAAAAATAGTATATATTTGAATCGTGAAATAAACCTATAACGTACTCCAAGTCCCCCCAGACAAAGGCGATATGCTTTACCGCTTAGCGCATATATGCAAGTTGTTTGTATTCTATGAGCAAAGTGATAATGTTGAACTTTGTAGCTTCAAATCCACAAACAAAAGCAAAACAGCCAACCTTACACCATTGAGGAAAAAATAAACCGTCAAACAAATGGAAAATTCAAAAAATGAAAAAAGCAAATCAGCTCCCCTCGATCCGATTTTAATGGATTTAGCTGAAGCCAAATTTCAAAACCTCATATCGCAGGCGCCTGTTCTTATTGTTACCTATCACGGTCCTACTTTTATTATACAAACAGTTAATAAAACAGCCCTCAATATTTGGCGAAAGTCATATGATGAAATAATCAACAAGCCTCTTTTTGAAGTAGCTCCTGAATTAGAAAATAGCTTAACAACGATACTCACCGATATTTATACTTCAGGCGAACCTTATATTTCCTATGAAATCCCCGTTGAAATTAAACGAACAGGAAAACCAGACACGGCTTATTTCAATATGGTATATCAGCCCTTGCGTGATTTAGACAATCTAATTTACGGAATTATAGTAATAGGAACTGAAGTAACAGAAACTGTCAATGCCCGCAAACTAATTGAAGAAAACGAAAAGCGTTTCAGCAATATTCTTTCCCAATCACTTATGGCAATCGCCATCTTTGAAGGACCTGACTTGGTAGTAACTTTTGCAAATGAGCAAATGCTTAATGTGCTTGGAAAGGGAATTTCGGTGCTTAATAAACCCCTACTCGAGGGAGTACCGGAATTAAAAGATCAAGATTTCCCTCAATTACTAGCAGATGTATACACAACTGGAGTGGTGCACGAAGGATTTGAAACCAAAGCAATTCTTATTCGCGACGGAATTCCAGTAGATGCCTATTTTAATTTTATGTATCAGCCCTACCGCGATGTAGATGATAGCATAATGGGCATTACTGTCCTCGCAACCGTAGTAACCGAACAGGTGTTGGCCAAAAAACAAATTGAAAAAAACAATGTCGAAATAAATAAAATTGCACGTCATTTAAAATTGGCAACTGATTCAGCCAAAGTTGGCATTTGGTCCTTAGACCTTATTTCGTCAAAATTGGAGTGGTCTAACATGCATAAAGTAATGTGGGGATATGATGAAAATCGTGAAGACTTAACATACGAGCACTGGCATAAAGTAATAGTACCAGAAGACAAAGAAATGGCTTTACGAAAAGTAGAGGGAGCAAAGGTTTTTCCTGGTATGTATGAGGTAGATTACCGCATTAGCCGAGCAAATGACGGGGTTATTGTTTGGATAAAATCAACCGGGCTCTATCATTATGATAAATTTGGTATAGCGCATACGTTTACCGGAATAAGCATTGATATTTCAGAACAAAAAAGGATTGATGCAGAATTGACAGAAGCAAAGCAGAAAGCCGAAGCTGACAAAAAAATAGCTGATCATGCTGTTATGGCAAAACAACAATTTTTATCAAACATGAGTCATGAAATCCGGACACCAATGAATGCCATTATCGGTTTTACAAAAGTGTTGATGAAAACCGATTTGAATGAAAAGCAAAAAGAATATTTACAAGCCATAAAATCAAGTGGAGATACGTTAATCGTTCTTATTGACGATATACTTGATTTAGCAAAAGTAGATGCGGGAAAAATGATATTTATAAACGCGCCTTTTAAAATGTCACAGTCAATAACTACAATTCTTCATTTGTTTGAAACAAAAATTCAAGAAAAAAACTTGGAATTAGTTAAGGAATATGACTCCAGAATTCCAGAAATACTGCTGGGTGACTCGGTTCGTTTGCATCAAATTATGATCAACCTTTTGGGCAATGCAATAAAATTTACTGCAAAAGGTATAATAAATGTAAGCATTAATTTAGTGAGTGAAGAAGATGAAAATGTTACAGTTGAAATAAAGGTTACAGATTCAGGAATTGGGATTCCGGAAAATAAAATTGCATCCATTTTTGAAAACTTTGAACAAGCACATACTATCACTTCAAGTTTATATGGCGGTACCGGTTTAGGACTAGCTATTGTTAAACAATTGGTAGAAAAACAAGGAGGAACTATTTCAGTAAAAAGTAAAGTTGATGAAGGTTCTACTTTTAGTTTCACTTTAAGTTATCAAAAAAAACAACCCGATTCTGATAGCAATGTGGAAGAAGATAGAGAGTTAGAATTAGACAATGAAATTAAAAATATAAAAGTATTGGTGGTTGAAGATGTAAAACTCAATCAGTTATTGCTAAGAACAATATTGGATGATTTCAAATTTGCATGGGATATGGCTGATAACGGGAAAATAGCCATTGAAAAAATACAAACCAATGACTATGATATTATTCTAATGGACCTGCAAATGCCGATAATGAATGGATTTGAAACCACAGAATATATCCGTAATAAAATGAATTTGCAAACCCCAATCATTGCACTAACTGCCGATGTAACCACCGTTGATGTAGAAAAATGTAAATCCGTAGGTATGAACGATTATATTTCAAAACCGCTGGATGAAAAACTGTTATATACTAAGATTTTGGATCTAATAAAATAAACGCTGCCTAGTCCTAAAAATAGTCAAAGACTATATTATTTACCAATAAAAAACCAGTCTTAAAGACTGGTTTTCTTATAATCGAAAAAGCAAATTAATTACTTGCTTTTATAGCTCTGTAAAAATAGTAGAATCAAAAGTACTTTTTACTACTACATTTTTGGGTCCAACATCTTCATTAGGCCTATCAAAAGAAAGCAAGATATCACCCACTTTTTGATAGTTATTCCAAGGCTTCAAGAACTTTGGTTCGACATCATTAAAGTTTTTATAGTACGCCCATTGCTGTATTAAGTGATTTTCCTTATCGACATACAACCAGTATTTATTTTCAGGAGTTACACCTACAGCACTAAAGGTGAGTTGTAAAATATCTGCCGTTTTACCGTTTGGTAATTTGTCTGTTTTTACATAAGCAAGGGTTACTCCGGGGTCTTGTAATTTCCACGGCATTACTAACCAATACGAATCATTTATCCACCAGTTCTTTGCTTTTTCAAGTAATGGATTTGCTTTGGTTTCGTCAGTTACTAAATCTCCATTTTCATATACCTTCCCTTTTAGCGTATTGATATTTACTAAAATCACTTGTTTTGCTGTTGGATTCTCTACACGAACATTTCCAGTCCATTTATCCCATGAGAGTTTTCTATTCACAAAATCCCATTGGATAAAATGAGTATTATTATAATTATTTGCTCCGCCCATCGCAGTCAGCATTTCTTTTACGATTGCATCGGCTTTTTTATCCTTGGACTGCGCCAATACAGAAGTGCTAGTAAAAATTAGTGTAACGGCAATTAGAGCTCCCTTAAAAATAGTTTTCATAGACATTTATTTGATTAATTCTAAGAAACAAAAATAGTCGCTTTTTCTTCTGTTTTGAATTCTACTCTGATTATATAATCTTATATCTTCATTATTATTTCCTATTGCAACTTCATGCACCGAAATTTAACCTAGTAATTATTCCTACCTTAGCATTCGTACAAATACGAGATAAGAAAAAAACATAAGATGCAAACAATATTAGGAGCAAACGGAATAATAGGTGAAGAGTTAGCCCGTGAATTACGTAAAAACTATAAAGCCCAAATTAGATTAGTAGGACGTAATCCACAAAAAGTGCATCCAGACGATTTCCTTTTTAAGGCAGATTTACTCGATCCAGAAAGTGTTTTAAAAGCACTTGAAAACACGGAGATTTCATACCTAACAGTTGGACTTCCTTACGATTCTGAAATATGGCTTAGAGATTGGGAAATTGTAATGGAAAATGTAATTGCCGCTTGCAAAAATAACCACTGCAAACTCGTTTATTTTGACAATACCTACGCCTATCCGCAAGACAGCAAAATCCAAACCGAAGAAACACCTTTAAGTTCTGACGGAAAAAAAGGAATTGGAAAAAAACTGGCTGCTGAATTTTTATTAAAAGCCATTGCTAATAAAGAAATTGAAGCCGTTATCTGTAGAGCACCAGAGTTCTATGGTCCCGGTAAAACCAAAGGATTGACTAATAGTCTTATTTTCGAAAATCTTAAAAATGGCAAAGAACCTAAGGTGTTTTTAAAAGACACAGTGCTACGAACGTTAATCTTTACTCCTGATGCAAGCAAAGCCATGGCGTTAATCGGCAATACGACTGATGCTTATGGACAAACCTGGCACTTACCCTGTGACGACAATAGACTAACGTACAAGCAATTTATTGCAGAAATTGGAAGCCAATTAGGACGAGAAGTAAAGTATAAAGTACTACCCTGGATCATACTAAAAATAGGCTCTTTTTTTAACCATAATCTTAAAGAAACGCAGGAACTCCTTCCACGTTATGCGATTGATAATATCTTTGAATCCATAAAATTCAAAACTAGATTTCCAGATTTCGTAGTAACGACATACTCAGAGGGAATTAAAATAATCCTCAACGATTACGGCATAAAATAAACTGGCCCCTTTGATGTCATTAGTTCTGAATACATTTTTTTTTCAATTGTAGCTATAGCTAAACGCGAATAAATTATCCGAAATTTTCCATTCACCCCATTTTCTACTCTTTATAAAATTCACTATTTTTGCAGTCTAAAATTTATACGATGCCAAATAAAAAATATAAAATAGCGGTTATTCAATTAAACCTTAACGATGTTGCCGAAAACAATCTTAAAAAGTGTTTGAGTTGGGTGCGCGATGCAGCTAGTCAAGGTGCTGAGGTAATATCACTACCAGAATTATACAGCAGTCATTATTTCTGTCAGAGTGAAGATGTTGATAATTTTGCATTGGCAGAACCGCTTTATAGTACTTCCTTTATTGCTTTTAGCGCTTTGGCAAAAGAATTAGGCGTGGTAATCATTGTTCCGTTTTTCGAAAAAAGAATGGCTGGAATCTACCACAATAGTGCTTACATTATTGACACTGATGGCTCAGAAGCAGGTTTATACCGCAAAATGCACATTCCAGATGACCCTCATTTTTATGAAAAATTCTATTTCACCCCTGGGGATTTAGGTTTCAAAACCATACCTACACAAAAAGGGAAAATTGGAACGCTTATTTGTTGGGATCAATGGTATCCAGAAGCAGCACGATTGACCGCTTTAAGTGGCTCAGAAGTTTTGTTTTACCCAACGGCAATAGGATGGCACCCAGGAGAAAAAGAGCAATACGGTGAAAACCAATACGGCGCTTGGATGAATGTTATGAAAGGCCATGCAGTTGCAAATGGAGTCTACGTTGCCGCGGCAAACAGAATTGGTTTAGAACAATATTTACCCGATACAGCTGGAATCGAATTTTGGGGGGCTTCGTTCATTGCGGGACCACAAGGCGAAATTTTGGCGCAAGCCTCACACGATAAAGAAGAAATTCTTATTGCCGAAGTTGACCTCGACTTACAAGAAAATGTACGTCAGAACTGGCCATTTTTTAGAGACAGACGAATTGATGCTTTTGGAGATATTACTAAAAGAGCAATCGACTAATTATGACGACAAACAATAGAAGATTCCCCGCAGAATGGGAAAACCAACAAGGTATATTACTTTGCTTTCCTCATAACGGAAAAGACTGGCCTGGAAAATATGAAGCCATTCAATGGGCATTTGTTGAATTTATCAAAAAAGTAGCTACATACGAAACGGTATTTTTAGTAGTGATTGACGACAAACAGAAAGAAAAAGTAACTGAAATGCTAGAAATGGCAAGAGTTAACCTAGCTAATGTTTCGTTTATTATTCAAAAAACAAATAGGAGTTGGATGCGAGACTCTGGTCCTATTGTAATCAAAAATGGAGACCTAAGAGAAGCCTTAAATTTCAATTTTAACGGTTGGGCAAAGTATAAAAACTTTCAATTAGATAAACATATCCCTGCTACAGTAGCTAATTTTCTCGATATACCGCTGACACAAGTAACGTACAAAGGAAAACCAGTAATTGTAGAAGGTGGAGCGATTGATAGTAATGGACGTGGGACTTTATTGACATCTGAAGAATGCTTGATGCATCCTGATATTCAAGTAAGAAACGTAGGTTTTACAAAAGCAGATTACGAAGCTGTTTTTAAAGAATACCTTGGAATTACTAATGTGATTTGGTTAGGCAACGGAGTCGAAGGTGATGATACCCACGGACATATCGACGATTTATGTCGTTTTATCAATGAAGATACGATTGTAACAATTATTGAAACAGATCGAAACGACGCTAATTATGAGCCATTACAAGACAACCTGAAACGTTTACAAAATGCTACATTAGAAAATGGAAAAGCTCCTATTGTTGTTGCTTTACCAATGCCTAAACGAATTGATTTTGAAGATTTAAGATTACCGGCAAGTTATGCTAACTTTCTAATACTAAATAAATGCGTGTTGGTTCCAACTTTTAACGATGCTAATGATCGCGTAGCACTAAACATCTTAGCAGAATGTTTCCCTGATAGAGAAGTTATCGGAATTAGCGCTATTGACTTGATTTGGGGATTTGGAACATTACATTGCTTAAGTCAGCAAATACCAGCCTAACAAATTAAATATTTATATATAAAAAACACCAGCAAGATTGCTGGTGTTTTGGTTTACTATACTTTGTAAAATAGATTATTTATCTTTTGTAAACGGTATTTTTTGAGTTTCACCAATAATCATATCAAAACCAGTTTGACTCTCATTAAATTGGAATTTTAGTCCCGCTCTTTTAGATTCAAATAAGTCCTTCCCTATTGGTTCCACTGAAAACTTAGGGTAGTCCGTAATCTCAGCATTAAGAACACTGTTCTTTTCTGAAAAAGTAATTTTCATTGGTGATTTTGTATTCGAATAAGTTCCTAAATACCCATCTAAAATCACATCTTTTTCGAGAACCCCTTTTCCTGCAGTCCAAACATTATTCGCTTCATTACTATCTGGAAAAACATGATCTGGATCTAAAGTGATACTTTCAATTTCCTCTGTAGAATCATGCTTGAATGACCATGATGTATTTCTTTGCCAAATTTCAACTGGCAATTTTACTCTTTCTACTTTTCCACTTTTTGCTTTTATGTCCAAAATAATAGGCATTGGCATTTTTTCGAAATTCTCAACAGTAATTACAACCCCTTGCTTTGGATCATTTTTTACATATTTTATTGCATTTATACCTTGGTCAAAACGCCAGTTGTATTGAAACCAACCTCTCCAGAACCAACTTAAGTCTTCACCTGCAACATTCTCCATTGTTCTGAAGAAATCATCCGGCGTAGGGTGTTTAAAAGCCCAACGTTCTACATATGTTCTAAAAGCCAAATCAAAACGTTCTGCTCCTAAAACTTGTTCACGTAAAATAACTAATCCTGAACTTGGCTTATAATAAGCTAAAATACCGATATTAGCTTCTTTCATATTATCAGGCGAACTCATAATCGTTTCTAAATCTACACCTGTTAGAACTTCTGCTCTGCGGTGTAAATCCATTGGTTCTGATTTATATTCTCCATTATTGAAATCTACTGAAGCTAATGAATTAATGAAAGTATTGAATCCTTCATCCATCCAAGCGAATAGACGTTCGTTTGAACCTACAATCATTGGAAACCAGTTATGACCAAACTCATGATCCGTAACTCCCCATAAATCTTCTCCTTTAGATTCCCATCCACAAAACACAATTCCTGGATATTCCATTCCGCCTTCATTACCCGCAACATTTGTCGCTGCTGGATAAGAATACTCAAACCATCTTTTAGAATAATTTTCGATCGAAGCCTTCGTAAATTCTGTTGAACGTCCCCAAGCATCATTTCCTGCACTTTCAACTGGATAAGCTGATAAGGCCAAAGATTTTTTACCGCTTGGTAAATTGATTTTAGCACCATCTAAAATAAATGCCGCTGAAGAAGCCCAAGATAAATCTCTGGCATTTTTCAATTTATAATGCCATGTTTTAGTAGCCGTAGAGGTACTATTTGCTAAAGCAGCCACTTCTTCTTCTGTACGAATGAAAACAGTTTTATCGCTTTGTTTGGCTTGAGCCAATCTACTTTGCTCGACAGCGCTATAAACGGCAGTAGGATTTACTAACTCCCCTGAAGAAACAACAATATGATTAGCAGGAGCAGTAATATTAATATCAAAGTCTCCATATTCCAAATAAAATTCCGACGCTCCTAAATATGGATTTGTGTTCCAACCTCTTACGTCATCATACACACACATACGTGGATACCACTGCGCGATTGTAAAAATTTTTCCGTTTTTAGTTTCCAAAACTCCAGTACGGTCTGAACCTTCCATTGGAGAAATATAAGAGAAATCGATTTTAACTTTTATAGAACCGCCTTTTGCTTTTAGCTCTTGCGGAAGGAAAACTTGCATTCTAGTATCGGTAATTACATATTTAGCTTCTACTTCAGTAGATTTTCCATTCGTAGTGCTAACAATCTTCACGGATTTGATTTTATGACCTCCGTCAAAAACTTCCCCTTGTGATCCATTGCGGCTACCCGTTAAAGGGACAACTGCATTTCCACGAGAATCTGCTTTGAATAAATTTTGATCTACATTCATCCATATAAAAGACATCGCATCAGGACTATTGTTAGTATAGGTAATTACATCTGTACCAATAATCTCATTATTTTGTGCATTTAATTTTGCTGTAAGAACGTAATCAGCTCTGTTCTGCCAATATTCTGCGCCTGGTTGACCACTAGCGGAACGTGTTGATGTACCGTTTTTTGTATAAAAAAATGGTGCAAAAGCATCATGGTAGTTGTAATTAGATTTTGAGGCATTTGCTGTAGTTGCAGGAACCTCTTGTGCCGATAGGGATGAAATCCCTAACAACAGAGCCATTTGGAGAATGACCTTGAACCGAATGTTTTTCATGTTTTTCACTATTTGTAAGCAAATTAATAAAAAATAATCATACCACTATATTAAATTCAATGCTTTAATCAAAAATTAAGAAAATTTTACAATAAATGTAATAAGTCGATTTTCATTATCTAAAATAAAAATTAAGAAATATATTTACATCCAGTAGAAATTTAATCCGAAATAAGACTTTCATTTTGATAACAACAATAACAAACTCCAATTTAACTGCACAAATTAATCACCTTGGTGCAGAATTATGTTCACTGAAAAACAATCGCTCCATCGAATATATTTGGGAAGGCAACGCCGATTTTTGGGGTAAGCACTCCCCTGTTTTATTTCCGATTGTAGGTACATTAAAAAATAATACATTTAATTATAAAGACGCAACATATCATTTATCAAGACATGGTTTTGCCAGAGATATGCTCTTTGAACTGATTGATAAATCAGAAAATACCGCTACTTTTTCGATTCAAGCATCAGATGATACCAAAAATAAATATCCATTTGATTTTGAACTTCAAATCAATTATACATTAAGCGACAACAGCCTATCTATTGGATACAAAGTCATAAACAAAAGTAAGAATCCAATGCCCTTTTCTATAGGAGCACATCCTGCTTTCGCTTTGCCTGGAAATTTTGAGGATTATAGTTTACAATTCGAAAAAGACGAACCCTTAGAATATAACTTATTGCAAAATGATTTAATTTCTAATGAGACTAAAGTGCTTAGCTCTCCTAATAGTTTGGTTCCTTTAAAGTATGAATTATTCGAAAACGATGCTTTAATCTTTAAATCATTACAATCGAAATATTTAACAATTTTAAAAAATAAAACGCCATTAATCAGAGTGCGTTATCCAAGTTTCCCTCATTTGGGAATATGGACAAAAATGAATGCGCCGTTTCTTTGTATCGAACCTTGGTTTGGTTATTCCGATTCAGTTGAAAGTACTGGGAATCTTATGGAAAAAGAAGGTATTCAAATAATAGAAGCAGATCAAATTTTTGAGGCAGAATTTAGTATTGAAATCCTCTAATTCATTAAACAGAATAAAAATATGTTGTCTATAAACTTTACTCCTTTTCCAAATCTAGAAACCGAACGATTGTATTTACGCCGCGTAGATAAAAATGATGTCGAGTCCATTCTCGAATTACGCTCTAATGTCGAAACGATGAAATACATCCCAAGACCATTGCTAAAAACTACTGAAGATGCTCTGGAACACATTGCAATGATTGACGCTAAAATTGAAAGTAGCGAAGGTATTAATTGGGCGATTACCTATAAAAATGATCCAAAACTAATTGGAATTATTGGACATTACAGAATAAAACCAGAACATTTTCGTGCCGAAATTGGATATATGCTGCTTCCAGAACACAGTGGACAAGGTATTATTACAGAAGCCATTAAAGAGGCTGTTAAATATGGTTTTGAGGTAATGAAATTACATTCGATTGAAGCTATTATAGCCCCAGAAAATCATGGTTCAGCGAAAGTTTTAGAGAAAAATAACTTTATAAAAGAGGCGCATTTAAAAGAGAATGAATTTTATGAAGGAAGCTTTTTAGATACTGTTATTTATTCAAGATTAAACAAAGTACAGCACTAATCTATTTTAATTTTTTATCCTATTTGGATTACAAATATTTACCATATTATTTTATATTTGCATTTAAAACTGACAATAATTTCGCTTTTATGTTGATCAGTAAACTTTATATCATGAAAAAACTTCTTTTTTTACTTGTTGTTTTGCTTTCATTACAATTACATAGTCAAACCTACGTAAAAGTAAATGCATTAACCACTTTATTAACTATTCCTAATGTAGGGATAGAAACCAGTATTGGCAAAAAATCAACTTTTCAATTGGATATCCTAGGTTCTCCATGGAAATCAATCGATGGTAAGCCTCAGCAATTCTATATCGTTATTCCAGAATACCGCTATCATTTTAAAGAAAAATACAATGGCTTTTATGCAGGAGCTCATATAGGAGGTACTGTATTTAATTTCCAAAAATGGAACTATTTAAATACTGATAAATATGAAAAGGGGTTTGGCTATGTTATAGGAGCAACAATTGGCTATCAGAAAAAAATAAATGATCGTTTTATGTTGGACTGCTTTTTAGGTGGAGGAAATCAACAAGGATTTTACCATGGATATTATCTAAGTACGGGTGAACGTTATGAAACAGCTAAGAATTGGAATAAAAGCGGAGAATGGTTACCATATCGAGGTGGAGTTATGGTCTCGTATCGCATCGATTAAACTACGCTCTATTTATCCAATTTAGATAACGATTGAATATACAGTTCTTCTACTTGTTTTCTTGCCCAATCTGTCTTTCTTAAGAAAGTAAGACTTGATTTCACGCTTGGATTATCATTGAAACATTTAATTTTTACCAATTCGCCCAAGGTGTCAAATCCGTAATGATCCACGAGTTTTTCCAATATTGATTTTAGTGTTATTCCGTGAAGCGGATCTTTTGAATTTTGCTTTTCCATATCGCAAATTTAAATCAATTTTATAAAAAATAGTGACGATTCATTGATTTGTTCCTACATTTGTACTTCTATGCTAAAATCAATCAACATACTAAACAAAAGAGCCCGATACGATTATGAAATAATCGAAAAATTTACTGCGGGTATTGTTTTGGCGGGAACTGAAATCAAATCAATCCGCTTAGGAAAAGCTAATATAACTGAAAGCTTTTGCGAGTTCAGCGGTACCGAGCTTTTTGCCATAAACACCTATATTGAAGAATATACTTTTGGAAATCAATTCAATCACAAGGCACGTAGCGAGCGAAAATTGTTGTTGAACAAAAGAGAATTAAAAAGTTTAGCACGAAGTGTCCAGGCAAAAGGATTAACCATAGTACCGTTAAAGTTATTTACGAACGAAAAAGGATTGGCCAAATTGGAGATCGGACTTTGTCGAGGTAAAAAAACCTATGACAAACGGGAATCTCTAAAAGAACAAGATACAAAACGCGATTTAGCCCGAATCAAGAAAGAATTTTAATAAAAAAAGGGAATTCAATTTCCCTTTTTTATTACATGAAACGATGACTAAATTTGTCAAGACTACTTAAATCCTGACTTGAAAATGAAAACACTACTCAAAGAAGCCCGCGAATTAAAAAACTTAAAAACAAGAGAAGTAGCTCAACTTTTAGGAATCGATCAAGCCTTAATAAGTAAATTCGAAAGCGGAAGCAGGAAACCAACCAAAGATCAAGTCATAAAATTGGCTACACTTCTTGAAATTGATTTCGAAACTATAATGGTTTCTTGGCTGAAAGAGAAGATCATCCATGAAATTGGACAAAATGAATTTGCTTTAAAAGCGTTACGAGCAGCAGAGCAAGAAATTAAATTTAATAGTAGCCCGTCCGTTAAAAAAGTTTCCACAATCCTTCAGCAGCTTTTAGATGAAATAGATCTTTGTAAAGCAAAACTAAAAACTTTCCCTCTAATTGAAGCTAATTCCATCACAGAAGCTTTAGAGGTAGAATATACCTTTTGCAGCAATTGGATAGAAGGAAATACACTTACGCTGGCAGAAACCGATTTGGTTATTAATGAAGGTCAAACAATTTCCGGTAAAAGTATGCGAGAACATCTAGAGGCAATTAATCATCAGGAAGCAATTGAATTTATCCAAAACAGGATTAAAAACAATGCACCTCTTGGTGAACCAGACGTTATTTCCTTACACACGATCATTCTAAGGGGAATTCTACCGAAAGAAGCCGGCCACTATCGCTCTGTAGCTATTACAATAAAAGATAAAAGCTTTAGCCCTTGTGAACCAGCGGCTATTCCACAAGAAATAGAAGCGCTTTTTAATTGGTATGAACAGAATAAAAATAGCGTACATCCCATAATATTGGCTGCCACTGTAAAAGAGCGTCTGGTCGCGACCCATCCTTTTATTAATGGAAATGGAAAAGTCTCTCGACTGATTATGAATTATATTCTGTTGCAACATGGTTACCCTATAGCAAATATTAAGGCTAACAGCGACAATCGAAATTTATACTACCGAACTCTTAAAACAGCGATAACAAAAGAAAACAAAGATAGTTTTGTACTGTTTATTGCTCAAATTGAAAAGAAAAACTTAGAAAATTTAACACGAACTGTTAAGCAATAAAAATAGTTCAAACTGTGTCTTTTAGTTTGATCCTTGAGGTTTAAAAAGACTTTTCCACCAGATTAAAATAATTACCAAGGTTTAATCTGTGCGAATTTCTGTTAAGAATTTATTGGACTAGACTCAAACTTTAAGGCTGCTAAACCAAAACGATGGACTTAAAGCCCATCGTTATTTATTTAATTTTTATCTTCTAATAAAGGGACAAATTTACATTCTCCCAGTTCATGTTTCTCAAATTGTGTTTCATTTACTCGAATCAACAAAGTCATAATTTGCACTTTATCCCCTAACGGAATTACAAGCCTACCTCCTATTTTTAATTGCGCCATTAGCGGTTGTGGAATAAATGGTGCACCCGCAGTAACAATAATACTGTCAAACGGAGCATAACTTGGCAAACCTTTATAACCATCGCCAAAAGAGAGATGTTTTGGACGTATTCCTAGTTTCGGTAACAAGCTGGAGGTTTGTTTGAACAATTCATTTTGTCGTTCTACACTATACACCTTCGCGCCCATCAGACATAAAACAGCAGTTTGATAACCTGATCCCGTTCCTATCTCTAAAACTTTATGCTCTTTTTTTAATTCTAACAATTGAGACTGAAAAGCTACAGTATAAGGTTGTGAAATAGTTTGACCGGCGCCAATAGGGAAAGCCTTGTCTTGGTAGGCGTAATTTTCAAAGCTAGAATTCAAAAATAGGTGTCGTGGTATCTTTTTTATCGCGTCCAATACATTTACATCGGTAATCCCTTTTTGCTGCAAAACGCTTACTAATTGATTCCGAAGTCCTTGATGTTTGGCTGTATCTTTCAAAGTTTATTATTTTATTTTGGTAAAAATAGAAAACAAATTCTAATTATAATTATCAAATTATATTTTTTAAATCCACAAATAATTGTCGTTTATACTTAACGGATTAATCATTTAATTCCTATTTTTGTGGAAACAACATCATTATGCTGAAAATTGGAGTATTAGGCGCAGGTCACCTAGGAAAAATACATTTACGTTTATTACAACAGTCTGAAAAATATGAATTAGTTGGATTCTATGATCCAAATCAAGAAAATGCAGAGAAAATTTCTAAGGAATTTGGATACAAACATTTTAGTACAATTGCTACTCTTATTCACGCGGTAGATGTAATAGACATTGTAACCCCCACCCTTTCTCATTATAAATGTGCAAAGGTTGCTATCAAATCAGGCAAACACGTTTTTATAGAAAAACCCATTTCGAATACCATTGAAGAAGCGGAAGAAATTATTGCTTTGGCCAATGAATATAATGTTAAGGGACAAGTGGGACATGTGGAACGATTCAATCCTGCATTTATCGCAACTAAAAACATGATTGATAAGCCCATGTTTATAGAAACTCATCGATTGGCTGAATTCAATCCTCGCGGTACAGATGTTCCTGTAGTTTTAGATTTGATGATACATGACATTGATGTTATTTTAAGTGTAGTAAAATCTAAAGTTAAAAATATTAGTGCCAGTGGAGTCTCTGTAATCAGTGATACCCCAGATATTGCAAATGCCAGAATCGAATTTGAAAATGGCTGTGTTGCTAACTTAACTGCTAGCAGAATTTCGATGAAAAACATGCGAAAAACCCGTTTCTTTCAAAAGGACGCTTATATATCTGTTGATTTTCTGGAGAAAAAATGCGAAGTCGTGAAAATGAAAGATGCACCGGAAACTCCTGGTGACTTTGATATGATTTTGCAAAATGCAGAAGGCGTAAAAAAGCAAATTTATTTCTCAAACCCTGAGGTGGAACAAAACAATGCCATTCTTGAGGAATTGGAAACATTTGCAGATGCGATAAATACCAATTCGACTCCTGTTGTGACCTTGGAACAAGCGACGGAAGCATTACGAGTTGCCTACCAAATTATCGATTGTTTTAAGAAATAGAACAATTATAAAAATTTAAAAGTTAAACGAGAAAACTTTAGAATTAAATATACAATAAATGAAAATAATAGCAGTAATCGGAGCAGGAACAATGGGTAATGGAATAGCCCATACCTTTGCGCAAAGTGGTTTTACAGTAAAATTAATAGATGTTTCTGAAAAATCTTTAGATAAAGGAATGGCTACAATTGCAGCCAATTTAGATAGAATGATTTCAAAAGGAGTCATTACCGCTGAAGATAAAGCAAAAACAATCACAAATATAATTACCTATACTGATATCAAAGATGGAGTTGTAGGCGTTGATTTAGTGGTAGAAGCCGCAACCGAAAATGTAGATTTGAAACTTAATATTTTCAAGCAATTAAACGAGGCTTGTTCTCCTGATACCATTTTAGCCACAAATACATCTTCTATTTCTATTACTCATATTGGGGCAGTAGTTTCACATCCAGAACGAGTTATTGGGATGCACTTTATGAATCCGGTGCCTATCATGAAATTAGTCGAAATCATTCGTGGGTACAATACCAGTGATGAAGTAACTAAAACGATAATGACTTTATCAGAAAAATTAGGAAAAACACCAGTTGAAGTAAACGACTATCCTGGCTTTGTCGCTAATAGAATTTTGATGCCAATGATTAACGAGGCTATCGAAACGCTATACAATAAAGTCGCTGGCGTATATGAGATCGATACTGTTATGAAACTTGGAATGGGGCATCCTATGGGACCATTGCAATTAGCGGATTTTATTGGACTTGATGTATGTTTAGCAATTCTAAACGTGATGTATGACGGTTTTAAAAACCCAAAATATGCTCCTTGCCCACTATTAGTGAACATGGTTCGCGCAGGAAAATTAGGAGTAAAATCTGGAGAAGGATTCTATGATTACTCAGAGAGCAAAAAAGCTGAGAGAATTTCTAAACAATTCGTATAAAGTTAAAGATGGCGGTCGCAGTTTCTACTGAATATTGCGACTGCAACTTAACACTATAAATAATGGCCAAAATAATTCCTTTTAAAGCGGTACGCCCTACACGTGATAAAGTTTGCCTTGTAAGCTGTCGTTCTTACGAAGAATACGTCACTGCTGAATTAGCCGCACAATTAGATTTCAATCCCCTTTCATTTTTGCATGTTTTAAAACCGGCTTATACGAATCAGGAGACAGTATCCTTTGAAAAAAGATACCGCCAAGTAAATCAAAAATACCAAGATTTCAAGACAGAAAAAATTTTAGTCAAAGACAAAAAGCCAGCGATTTACATTCATAAAATAATAACTAATAAACATTCGTTTACAGGGATTATTGTTGGAACAAGCATAGATGACTATCACAACAATAGGATAAAAAAACACGAGGAAACTATTGCTTTTAGAGTACAGCTACTTAAAGATTACATGAAATTTTCAGAGTTCAATTCAGAACCTGTTTTAATGACCTATCCCGATAATAAAACGTTAGAAAATTGGATCTTTAACAGAACCCAAAAATTAGCTGATTTTGAATTTTCCAGCACTAAAAAAGAAGTTAATTATTTGTGGAAAATTGATGATGCATTAGAGATCAATTGGATTCAGAATATTTTTGAAAAAATAGACAAGCTTTATATAGCTGATGGCCACCACCGTTCAGCCGCTGCAGCATTATTGTCGGAAGAAAATGAGAACCCGGAGAATACCGCTAAAGATTATTTACTCAGTTATTTAATTTCCGAAAACAACGTTAAAGTTTACGAATTCAACCGATTAGTAAAAGATTTAAATGGCTTAGAAAAAGAAGCTTTTATCAAAGAACTAGATAAAAATTTCATCATTGAAAATCTAAAGCAACAACCTTTTCAACCTACTGAGAAGCATCAACTTGGGATGTATCTTGACAATGAATTCTATAGTTTACTATTAAAAAAGGAAAAAAATGTTTTCAAAACAGCTTTAGAAAGTCTGGATACACAGATATTATACGAAACAGTACTTTTACCGCTTTTGGCGATAAAGGATTTACGCGATGATGAACGTATCGAATATGTATCTGGAAAGCAATCTATTCTGGAATTAAAAAAAATCATAGATGAAGGAGAATTCGAAGTTGGATTTATTCTTTTCCCTTCCAACATTGATGAGATAAAAGCTTTGGCAGATGCTGATTTAATCATGCCTCCGAAAAGTACCTATATCGAACCAAAGTTTAGAAGTGGAATAGTCATCTATGAACTTTAAGTTCGATTAAAAAATCTATAAATTAAAAAACACACAATGTCAATAGCTGAAAATTTACTTTCTATAAAAAATACATTACCAGAACAAGTAACTCTAGTTGCAGTTTCCAAGACTAAACCTATTCCGGATTTGATGGAAGCTTATGATGCAGGTCAACGCATTTTTGGTGAAAACAAAATTCAGGAAATGGAGTCTAAATGGGAGCAAATGCCAAAAGATATTCAGTGGCATATGATTGGTCACGTTCAGACAAATAAGGTCAAATTTATGACGCCATTTGTGAGCTTGATTCATGGTGTAGACAGTTTTAAGTTACTGAAAGAAATTAATAAGCAAGCTTTAAAAAACAACCGCGTTATTGATTGTTTATTACAAATGCATATTGCTGAGGAGGAAACGAAATTTGGCCTTGACGACGAAGAACTAAATTCCCTCCTAGCTTCAAGCGAGTTTCAAGAAATGAAAAACATACGAATTACCGGATTAATGGGAATGGCAACTTTTACTGATAATAAGGAGCAAATTAAAAAAGAATTCATGCATTTGAAATCTATTTTTGATAAATTGCAAATACAGCAAACTGACAGCTTCCAACTGACTACGCTGTCAATGGGAATGTCAGGAGACTATAAACTGGCCATCGAATGTGGAAGCACAATGGTTCGAATAGGAAGTAGTATCTTTGGAGGAAGAAATTGATTTTTAATTTCACATTTCAAAACAGCTACTAAAAAACTGATTACTAAAAACTGAACACTGAATACTTATTTTGTACGCAATACTAGACATAGAAACCACAGGAGGACAATTCAATGAAGAAGGAATTACCGAAATCGCCATTTACAAATTTGATGGTCATGAAATCGTTGACCAATTCATTAGTTTAGTCAATCCTGAAATTCCAATTCAACCTTTTGTAGTAAAACTAACTGGTATCAATAATGCCATGTTACAAACGGCTCCTAAGTTTTTTGAAGTAGCAAAGCGCATTATCGAAATGACAAATGATTGCGTACTTGTAGCCCACAATGCTGATTTTGACTACCGAATTCTACAAACAGAATTTCGACGTCTTGGCTACGATTTTAATACAAAGACACTTTGTACAGTTGAGTTGTCTAAAAAATTAATGCCAGAACAACTTTCACACAGTTTAGGAAAGCTTGTTAGAGCGTTAGGAATTCCAATGGCCGACAGACATCGTGCAAGTGGGGATGCAATGGCAACCGTGAAGTTATTCAAAATGTTATTGGATAAGGATTTAGAAAAAACTATTATCACAGATCTAATTAAAGCAGCAGTTCAAAAAGGAATTGCTCCTAACTTACTTGAAATCGTTGAAAGTGTACCTTCAAGAACAGGTGTCTATTACATTCACAACAAGGAGGGTAAGATCATATTTATTGGAAGAAGTAAAAACATTAAAAAAAGAGTAAACCAGCATTTTACCGGAATAACAAGAAGTGCCAAAAAAATTCAAGCAGAAGTATTCACGGTAACTTTTGAAGAAACCGGCAGTGAATTAATAGCTCTTCTAAAGGAAACAGAAGAAATAAAAATTAACAGACCTATTTACAACAGGATGTCAAGAAAGAGCAATTATTCGTGGTCTATCTATTCTGAGAAAGATACTAACGGATACTTAAACTTAAAGCTTGAAAAAGCCGATGGTAGAAAGAAAGAAATCCTTTCTTATGTCAATATACAAGAAGGTAAACATGCCTTATCCTTAATAACATCCGACTTCAAGTTATGTCAGAAATTAACTGGTTTATATACTTCTAAAACATGTTGTTACCAACAAACTATTAATGAATGCGATGGCGCTTGCATAGGCAGTATTCCTGCCGTCGAGTATAACGAAAGAGTAGCTGATTTTATCGCGCAAAGCTCCTTTGAAAACAAGAGCATGGTAATCGTTGAAAAAGGAAGAACGATCAATGAACGTAGTGCCGTGTTAGTTGAAAATGGGGTTTACAAAGGCTATACTTTTTATGATTTGAATTATCAAATCACGAAGATCGAAATCCTTAAAAACATCATTATTCCGATGCAAAATAACCGTGACACCCGTAATATAATTCAGGGACATATTAGAAAAAATAAAGGATTCAAAATCATAAATTTCTAAGATAACTTCATAAATATCATTACTGCTTATGCCTGAATTAAAATCAAAATACGAGCGTTTTAGACAAAAAGCAAATATCGTAATCCATGGAACTAGCACAAAAGCGGGTCGACTATTCGATTTAATTCTTCTTGGTCTTATTTTATTGAGTGTTTTTTTAGTAATGATGGAAACTGTTACTGAATTTAACTTGAAATACCATTCTTATCTTGTGTTTCTCGAGTGGATTATCACTGGTTTATTTACCATCGAATATATATTTAGAATTATTTCCATTAACAAGCCTTGGAAATACATGACTAGTTTCTACGGCATTATTGATTTACTTGCTATTTTGCCCATGTATTTGTCGATTTTCTTTATGGGAACCAGTATTCTGGCAGTTGTTCGTTCCCTGCGGTTATTACGATTATTCAAAATATTGAACCATCCACAGTTCACAAAGCAATCCCTACAGTTAAACCAAGCCATTAAAGCGAGTAAGGGGAAAATCATAGTTTTTATTTACTTTGTCCTTATCAGCACCATAATTATTGGCTCCATTATGTATCTCGTAGAAGGTGAAGAAAGTGGTTTCACCAGCATTCCGGCTAGTATTTATTGGACAATTGTAACATTGACTACCGTTGGTTATGGAGACATTTCACCTGAGACACCACTAGGACAGTTTATCGCGTCTTTTGTTATGATTTTGGGATACGGAATCATTGCAGTACCTACTGGTATTGTAACTGCCGAAATGGCAAAAACAATGCACGATAAAGTTTCAATTCCAAAGAATCCATGTATAGGATGTGCTACCGAAAATTATCCGGAGAATGCTAATTATTGCCCTAATTGCGGGCATACCTTTAACACTAAATAATCTATAAAGCTATTTCCAGCTATGCACTACAACTCCTCCTCCTGCAAGTTGTATTTCTAAGACATAAAAGGAGCTTCTAAAGGCGCTCTTTTACGTCAAGAAATACTAACTTGCAGTCATCCGGGGTTTACGTTGCTATCTGGGCTAAAAATAAATATGAAACATCTCATCACCATTGTCGGGCCAACAGCCATAGGAAAAACAGCCTTAAGTATTATTTTGGCTAATCATTTTCAATGCGAAATTATTTCCTGTGACAGCCGTCAATTTTTCAAGGAAATGACAATTGGCACAGCTGTTCCTTCAACAACTGAATTAGCCTCCGCTCCGCATCATTTTATCCAGAATAAATCCATATTTGAGAACTATACCGTTGGTGATTTTGAGAAAGATGCGATTAAAAAAATCGATGAATTATTTTTGACAAACGATTACGCGATACTCGTAGGTGGTTCTGGTTTATATGTAAATGCTGTTTTAAAAGGATTTGATAGCTTCCCAGAAATAGATCCTTTAGTACGTGAAGCCGTTAATAAACAATATGAAAAACTAGGTATTGTCTATTTACAAGAGCAATTAAAAGCGCTTGATTTGGAATATTTTGAAACAATAACAAAAGAGAATCCGCAAACCCTGCAAAATCCGCAACGCATGATGCGTTTTGTAGAAGTATGCATTGGAGCAGGACAACCTTATTCCTCCTTTCTAAATCAGAAAAAGAATGAACGCAGCTTCACTCCTATTCTCATCGGTCTTGAAGCAGAAAGAAACGTAATGTACAAGCGAATTAACCAACGCGTCGATATTATGATGGCAGAAGGTTTATTGGTAGAAGCCAAAAGCCTATATAAAAACAAAGAGTTGAATGCACTACAAACCGTAGGTTACAGAGAATTGTTTAACTACTTTGATGGAGATTTCAGCTTGGAATTTGCTATCGAAGAAATCAAGAAAAACACTCGACGATTTGCTAAGCGCCAACTAACCTGGTTTAAAAGAGATGAAAACACAAAATGGTTTGATTTTGAGACACCATATGAAAAAGTGATTTCGTATATTAGTTCATCACTAAAAAAATAAACTCTTTATATATATAGCATGAAAAAGCTACTTTTAATTATTTTGATACTCATCATTAGTGCTTGTGAAATTCAATATGATGGAGAAACCAAAATTATTTTGACAGGAAAATTAATTGACAAAACCGGAAAACCAATATCCAATAAAAATATTGAAATTGAAGTAAACGGAGATGGAACTTACAGTTCAAGCGACTTGATAAGTTTTGGAAAATCTGATAAAAACGGGGACTTTACTTTCGTATTTCCTTCTCCAAAATCTGATAATACTATTTCAATTTCTATTAATAACGATGGAAACGAATTTCAAAATAAACAAATATTAGCCAGGAAGGAAAATTTCAACAATTATAAGTTAGATTTAAATAGAATCACATTGTATAAAAATGAAGATATAACATCTCTTCGATTAATCACAAACAGTACTTCCAATAATAAGCAATTAACAAAAATTTTAATTGAAGGTTTGCAACCTAATAATTACATTAATTTGAACGCTATTAATGATGCTAGTTATTTTTTAGAAACTTCATTTAACGTAGTGAAAAACCAAACCGTAGTTATAAAATATACAATTACAGACTATTCGAGTCCCGTAAATGTGACTACTAATGATTTTGTATTAAACATCTTAATCGGGAATGATCCAGTAATCTATACATTAG
Organism: Flavobacterium gillisiae; assembly: GCF_900107635.1. GTDB lineage: Bacteria > Bacteroidota > Bacteroidia > Flavobacteriales > Flavobacteriaceae > Flavobacterium > Flavobacterium gillisiae. The sequence goes on along the minus strand of NZ_FNRD01000007.1, from coordinate 205,384 downwards.
CCTATTAGACATGAGATATAGTATTCTTTTAATTTTATTATGTATTCAATTGTCCTTTTGCCAAGATAAAAAAAGCAAAAAAACAATACAATTTGACCCCCAGCTTAGACTCAGCGTAATAGTTCCAAATAACTTTGGAGACAACTACTTATCAAAAGCAAATAAATCTGATTTAGGAATGGGATTGCACTTTAATTTCTTAAAATTTGATAAATTTAAACTCGGTGCAGGATATAATTATATTTATTATTCAATAACAGATATCAGTAGAGCAGGAAACATCAATAGCTCTAGATACAGCTCTTTTTATGGAGCAACAGCTTACGAATATAAAGTTTCAAAACATTTTATTATAGAACCTTATATCGGTCTAGGAACTGCAAAAATCAACTTCAAATCAGCAGAAAGAAGTTTTGGAAGTCAAACTGGAACAGATTTCCGAATTGGATTTAATACCGATTATAAAATAGATGAAACAATCACAGCTTTTATTGGACTGGGATATGTTCAAACAAAATATAATATCAAAACAGCTCCAGAATTTGTCTCATTTTATGATCATTCAAAAATGTTGCAAATACACATTGGGTTAAAAATAAATTAACAGCATAATAATTATTAAATAATAAATTCAAAATGCCTATATCAAAAGACTTTACCTCTGTTTTAAGTAAGGATTGGGAAATCAATTTCACGCAATGTATGCCTAATGGCTATTTAAAATACACCGACTTATGTAATATACTGCAATTAACCGCTGCGGCACATTCAGATATGGGCGGCATTAGTTTTTCAGACATGCAGGAATTCGATCAAGCTTGGGTGTTAAGCAGAATGCGTGTTGAAATTAGCGCATTACCCAAATGGAGAGATGTCGTAACAGTAAAAACATGGATCAACACCCTTGAAAATTCCCGTTCAGTACGTGCGTTAGAAATGCATGTAAACGGCATTAAAATCGTTGGTTCAGAAACCTTTTGGGCTGTATTTAATACTAAAAAACGACGTCCGGAAGGATTGGCATTACCTTATGAGCATTTCGAACTGTATCCGGAGAGAAAACCTACACAAGAAGGTTTTTCTAAAATAGCGGTTAACCCAGAGAAGGAAGTTGTTTTTGAAAAAGTGGTCTACTTGTCTGATTTGGATATTGTCAATCACGTAAACAACGTAAAATACCTAGAATGGTGCTTAGATCATGTGGACGAAAAATTGATTCTAAATCAAAAACTGAATAGTTTTGAAATGAATTTCATGAAAGAACTATCCTTAAATGATACCGTTATAATTCATGAAAACCTCTCTGAAGAATCTACTACATTTAGTATAACAAAAGAAGATAAAACCTGCTTTGCATTACAATTGAATTGGAAATAAAAACATGTTATTTCTACAAATCCTTAGCCCAGATAGAAGTGGAAATCCTTTTATGCTCATCCCGACACTTCGGGATAGCAAAAAGATTGTAGCGGATAGCTGGAAAAAGCTCCAAAAAAAAAGGCTCCGATTTCTCGAAGCCTTCTCTATTTTATTTTTCTACTTTGTTTTTGACAACTAATCTAAAACCTTCACCGTGAATGTTCAGGATTTCAACATCTTCATCTAACTTAAGATACTTTCTTAGTTTAGCGATGTACACATCCATACTACGAGAGGTAAAATAGTTATCATCTCTCCATATTTTTGTCAAGGCCAATTCTCTTGGCATCAAATCATTTTCATGAAGAATCAACATTTTTAATAATTCATTTTCTTTTGGAGATAATTTAATAGGTTCTTCGTTGTTAAACGTTAAGAATCTCAATTTAGAATTAAGGTGGAATTTTCCAATATTGAATTCATGTTGAACTTGTTCTGTTTTTGTATCAGACGATTTTCTTTGAATGATCGCTTTGATTTTCATCAATAACACTTCTGAATCAAAAGGCTTGTTCAAATAATCATCAGCTCCCGCTTTGTATCCTTTTAAAACATCTTCTTTCATCGATTTTGCAGTAAGGAAAATAATAGGCACTTCACTATTTTTCTCTCTTATTTCTTTCGCTAATGTATACCCATCTTTATAAGGCATCATCACATCCAGAATACATAAATCATAAGTATCTTTCTTGAACTTTTCAAATCCTTCCATACCATTTTTGGCAAGAGTGACATCAAAGTCGTTTAACATTAAATAATCTTTAAGTACCGCACCAAAATTAAGGTCGTCTTCTACTAAAAGTATTTTTTTATTAATATTTTCCATATTATATATTATTTGAGGTATTTTAATTTATTAGGGGTAATTTTATTATGAAGGTACTCCCTTTACCCTTCTCACTTTCAACATATACCTGACCGTTGTGATCTTCTACAATCCTTTTAACGTAGGCTAAACCTAAACCATGACCTTTTACATTATGTATATTTCCAGTGTGTTCTCTATAGAACTTTTCAAAAACTCTTTTTTGAGCCACTTTACTCATTCCTAAACCTTTATCCTGTACTTTAATAAGGATCATATCTTTAATATTTTCTGTATACACATCAATATCTGGTACATCAGGAGAATATTTAATCGCATTTTCAAGAACATTTACAATCACATTTGTAAAATGTACATCATTCATCAAAACTGTAGTTCTCGAAGCTTCAAAATGAGTAGTGATTTGTCCTTCTCTATCTTCTAGAATTAAGTTAACATGTTCGATTGCGTCAACAATTACTTCTTCAACATTACTCGATTCTTTCTCTATATCAAGCTCTTTTTTCTCAAGCTTAGAAATTCGTAACACGTTTTCGACTTGGGCATGCATTCGTTTATTCTCATCCCGAATCATTTGCAAATACTTGAAAACTTTTTCCTTGTCATCAATTATCTTTGGGTTTTTAATTGCATCCAAAGCCAGATTTATAGTGGCAATAGGTGTTTTAAACTCATGTGTCATATTATTTATGAAATCTGTTTTAATTTCAGAAATTTGACGTTGGCGTATCAATTGGTTTAATGCACTTGTATAGGCCACAATAATAATTAACGTAAAAATAATCGACAATACCGTTATACTAATCAACTCAGACAACAAGAACTTCTTCTTGTGCGGAAAACTAACTAATAACTTGTATTTTTCATTTCCCTCATTATCAGTATAAACTGGTATAGAATAAGTCAGTTCTTTATCATATTTAAAATCAGGTGACTTTACGTTTGTGGCAATACCATTACTGTAAATTCCGAATTCAAATTTTGTAATTACACCGTATTCTTCTAATTCCTTTTTTATTAATTTTTTCAGTGTTTCTTTTGAAACTCTTTCTTCTAAAGGCATTGCTGCCGCAATATCTTTATAAGAGATCTCAAATTGCACTTTGTCTAATACATCAAGATTACCCGATTTTTCAATGGTAACATCAGGAAGTAAATTCTGTTGCAAATCTGATTTATCAACTCCCTTGCTATTATATACCTCGGTAACTCGTTTTGAGCTGAAATTCTTAAATTTATCATTATTGAATTTCTTATTAAATAATGATGATGAAATATCGTAATCTTCAGAAATAATACTATTAGAATACACAATAGTTTTATTTGTCTTTGTATTTCTCTGTACGTAATAAAACTCCGTTAAATCTTCTTTTTTTGGCGTTTTACCAGTACTATCTTTTATACGATTGTATTTATCATAAAAACTATATGCTTCTTGTTTTTGAAGTTTATCAGCAACATTACCGATAACCTGTTTTACATGAAATTTAAATTGCTCGTCATTGTTTTTAAATGAGCTATTAAACCAATATACCTGAACTAAAATAATTCCTATTAAGGATAAGCTCATCAACAAAACCAGTAATCTAAAAAATAGTTTATTCATCGGAACAAAATTAACATTTTAACAGTATGAATGATAATATATTAACCAAACATTAACATCTAACACTCGTTTTGTTTAATCTTCAAAATTTTAAGAATTTCATCTGTTTTTCTTCTAGCAATTTCGATATCGATGTTTTCAATGACAAAATCACTTTTCGAAACACGCTGTTCATCAGTCCATTGTGAATTTATTCTTCCCAAAACCTGTTCTCGTGTTGTGTTATCTCGTTCAATTACCCTTTGAATTCTTGATTCTAGTGGAGCAGTGACCGTTATTATTAAATCGAAATTTTTATAATTGCCACTTTCGAATAAAATAGCAGCTTCGTAAATTACAATTGGAAACCCTTTATGGTCCACAAGCCATTGTTTAAAATGTCGCTTAACCGCAGGGTGAACAATTTCATTGAGTTGCTGCAGTTTTTCTGGATCGTTAAACACTATTTCAGCTAGCTTATCTCTTTTAAGAACTACTCCTTCAAAAAGTGTCTCTCCAAATGCTTCTTTAATCGCATTTATAACTTCGGCCGTTTGCATTATTTTCCTTGCTTCGTCATCTGCTATATAAACAGGAATCCCTGAAGATTGAAAATGATTTGCAATCGTAGTTTTCCCGCTACCTATACCACCCGTTAATCCTATAATTTTGGTCATAATTATACTTTAAAAAATAATTCAGGAAAAGCATTTTGCGGCTTCTTTTTCAGAATAATGATTTTTATAAATGATTCTATAAAACCAATTCCGTAACCATAAAACTGCTTCCAAACAGCTACCACCGATAAGTACCCAATTTTAATACTTTTATTTTGATACGTTGAGACCAAAAACAATACCAAAAAATAAACAAAATACAACTTAAGTAATAAGTCAAAATTGAAAATCAACGATACTACTGCAACCGCAAATCCAACAATAAAAACAGAGGGAAAAAAGAACGTAAGTTTATTGTATTTAGGATACCAACTGTTAAGTATTGGTCTTGCTTTACCAAATTTATTTACTTGAATAGAAAACTTATCCCAATCAATCCTCCTCTTATGATATACATACGCATTTAGAAAGAGTTTGGTTTCAAAACCTAAATTCCATAATCGGATTGACAAGTCCGGATCTTCACCAGGATGGATGTTTCCAAAGCCATTAGAGGCTTCAAACCCTTTTCTGGATAATCCCATATTAAAACTTCTTGGTTGAAATTTATCTATTTTTTCCGACCCTCCTCTTATTCCACCGGTAGTCAGAAAAGAAGTCATTGCAAAATTGATTGCCTTTTGTATATCTGAAAAGCTATCAAGAGCGCGATCAGGACCACCAAAGCAATCCACGTAATTTTGTTTTAAAGCTTTATCTACCTCAGTAAGATATTCCGCCGGAATAATACAATCAGAATCAAAAATGATAAAATAATCACCTTTAGCTTTTTTCATTCCATAATTTCTAGAATCTCCAGGACCAGAATTATCTTTGTAATAATAGGAAATAGTTAATTTACTCTCGTATTTCCGAACTATATCTTCGCATTTTACAGAAGAACCATCCTCTATAATTACAACTTCAAAATCTTTATTATAATTTGATTTTGATAAACTTTCTAATAGTTCATCAACTTCTTCTGGTCTATTGTAAACGGGAATAATTAAAGAAAAAAACATATTCTTGAAGGGGAATTAATTATACAATTAAGGCGAATTTTTAACAAAGATATACTATCTCAATAAAAAAACCATCAACTACTAATTGATGGTTTTGTATAAAATTTAAGTAGACCTTTTCACGTTATTCAAACATTTCCATTACTTGCTGACTCACTCCCATATTAGAGAATCCTCCATCGTGCAAAAGGTTTTGAAGCGTGACCATTTTTGTTAAATCTGAAAACATAGAAACTGTATAATTAGCACAATCTAAAGCACTTGCATTTCCTAGAGGCGCCATTTTATCAGCAAACGCAATAAAACCATCAAATCCTTTCACTCCTTGACCTGCCTTCGTTGCAGTTGGTGATTGGGAAATAGTATTTACTCGCACTTTTTTATCCCTTCCGAAGAAATACCCAAAACTACGTGCAATCGATTCCAAGTACGCTTTATTGTCGGCCATATCATTGTAATCCGGAAAAACACGTTGCGCTGCCATATAAGACAAGGCGACAATGCTTCCCCATTCATTCATAGCGTCTTTTTTATACAATACTTGCATTACTTTGTGAAAAGAAACAGCAGATACATTCCACGCTTTTTCTGTATACTCGTAATTTTGATTCGTATAATGATTTCCTTTTCTAACATTGACAGACATTCCAATAGAGTGTAAAACAAAATCTATTTTACCTCCAATAATTTCCATTGCCTGATCCACTAAATTCTCTAAATCAGCCACCGATGTAGCATCTGCAGCTATGACTTTCGAATCAGTTTTTTGAGCAAGTTGCATAATAGAACCCATACGTATTGAAGCAGGAGAATTCGAAAGAACAAAAACACCTCCTTCTTCATGAACTCTTTCCGCTGTTTTCCAAGCTATAGAATTTTCATCCAAAGCACCGAAAATGATTCCTCTTTTTCCTTTTAATAAGTTATACATGCTAATTACTATTTAAAGTGTTTGGTTAAAAATGAAAAAACACCTTAATTTCTAAAGGATAAACCAATATGAAATTAAAGTGTTTTATAAAAATTAACTGTTGTTAAATCGTATTATGCAATACTCTCAACACCAACCATTTCGTTTGCTTCTGCCTTATAATCTACACCATCGAATCCAAATCCGAAAAGGTTATGAAAGTCACTTCTGTATCCTTCTAAATCCCCTAGTTCAGCTAAATTTTCAGTAGTAGCTTCTTGCCATAATTTGGCTATTTTTGCTTGAACATCAGGACGCATTTCCCAATCGTCCACACGAATTCTTCCTTTTTCATCTGTAGGTATTTCTTTTCCTGAGAACAATCTATCAGCATACAAACGTTGAATTTGTTCAATACAACCTTCATGAATACCTTCTTCTTTCATTATTTTATACAATAAAGAAATATACAAAGGAATAACCGGTATCGCTGAGCTTGCTTGTGTTACTAAGGCTTTGTTTACAGAAACATAAGCTTTTCCATCAATGTCAGACAAGCTATCAGTAATAGTAAATGCAGTCGCTTCTAAATCATCTTTAGCACGACCAATTGTTCCTTTTCTATAAACCGCTTCAGTTAATGATGGCCCTATGTAAGAATAAGCAACAGTTGTTGCTCCTGGAGCTAATAAATTTTCAGCTTTTAAGGCATCAATCCACATTTTCCAATCTTCACCTCCCATTACAGCAACCGTATTTTCAATATCATCACCACTAGATGGTTCAATTGAAATCTCTGAAACTTTTCCTGAGTGAAAATCTACTGTTTTATTGGTAAAAGTACCACCTATCGGTTTCAATACAGAACGATGTAAAACACCTGTAGTAGGATGCATACGAACTGGAGAAGCCAAGCTATAGATAATTAAATCTACTTGTCCTAAATCAGCTTTTATAAGGTCTAATGTTTGTTTTTTAACTTCATTCGAAAAAGCATCTCCGTTAATACTTTTTGCATACAAACCTGCTTTATGCGCTTCTTTTTCGAAAGCTGCAGAGTTATACCAACCTGGAGAAGCTGTTCTCCCGGCTGTAGGTGGTTTTTCAAAAAACACACCAATAGTTGCTGCATCTGATCCAAAAGCACTAGAAATTCTTGAAGCTAATCCAAAACCTGTCGAAGCACCAATTACTAATACTTTTTTAGCACCATTGATAGCACCTTTTGATTTCACATATTCAATTTGATTTTTTATGTTTTGTTCGCATCCATCTGGGTGGGCTGTCAAACAAATAAATCCTCTCATTCTTGGTTCTATAATCATTTTTATATCGTTTAATCGTTGATTTACTATTTCAATTTATTTCTAAAATTATTATTTTCTTTACTAAACAGAACAAATATAACCCAAAAAACTAGTTCAGCAAGGCTTTCGCGTGATTTAGAGCCGAATCTGAAACTACTGCTCCAGATAACATTTGAGCAATTTCAATGATGCGTTCCTCCACAGTCAACAGTTTCAATTCAGACTGCGTGTCCTCTCCGACCGTTGATTTTGAAACCTTGAAATGTGCATTCCCTTTAGCTGCAATTTGCGGTAAATGAGTAATGGCAAAAATTTGCATGGTCTTACTCATTTCTTTCATTATCTCACCCATTTTAATAGCAATTTCTCCAGAAACACCGGTATCAATTTCATCAAAAATCAATGTAGGTAGTTTAGAATATTGCGCCAATATCGCTTTTACAGCAAGCATTATTCTGGACATTTCACCACCAGAAGCCACTTTTTTCAATATCCCAAAATCAGTTCCTTTATTGGCCGAAAATAAAAATTGAATTTCATCTTTTCCGTTACTATAATAGGTTTCTGATTGTTTTACTTGAATATCAAACCGAACGTTAGGCATTCCTAAAGTATCCAAAATAACAATCAATTTTTGAGATAAAACAGGAATTGCTTCTAGTCGCTTATCATGAATAGTTGTTGCCTGACTATTTAACAACTCTGCTTTTTCTTGAATGGCTGTCGTAAGTTTTTCTATTTCTGCTTCTAAATTCCCCAATTCAAAAACTGAATTTTCCAATTCAGTTTGAATTTCCAACAACTCATCAATAGTAGAAACCTGATGCTTCTTTTGTAAATTATAAATAAGCTGTAACTTCTGCCCAATAAAATCCAACTGCACTGGATCGTTCACTAATTTATCTGAACACCGACTCAGTTCATCTGAAATATCATCAAACTCAATTGCTACGCTTGAAATTCTTTCTAAGAGTAAATTATAATCTGTAGAGAAAGAAGCTATTTTTTGCAAAGAAACTTTAATCTCTTTTAAATTATACAACACTCCAATTTGCTCTTCATTGGCAACAGCCAAAGATTTATCAAGTGATTCTTTTATAATCTCTACATTATTTAACTTTTCAAACTCATCTTCAAGAACCTCTTGTTCTCCAGATTTTAAATTTCCTTCAACTAATTCATTTAATAAAAAAGTATGGTACTCCTGCTCTTTTAGCGATTCTCCTTGTTTTTTTATAAGTGCATTTAACTTGGTTTTATCGGCTTTATAACTTTTAAGAAGAGACTGATACTGTTGGATATTCTCTGAATTGTCAGCAATAGCATCAATAATATCAAACTGAACATTCTCATCAGACAATTCTCTTGTTTGCTGTTGCGAATGAATGTCTATCAAAAACAAACTCAACTCTTGCAATACTTGCAAATTTACTGGACTATCATTGATAAAAGCCCTAGATTTTCCAGAAGGAAGAATTTCACGTCTTACAATTGTATCATCTTCATAATCCAATTCATTACTTTCGAAAAAAGGAGACAAATTGTATTTTGATATTTCAAAATGGGCTTCAATAATACATTTTTCTTCCTTATTCTTTAAGGAAGTCAAATCGGCTCTTTTTCCCAAAACCAGTCCTAAAGCTCCTAATATAATTGATTTACCAGCACCAGTTTCTCCCGTAATAATTGAAAATCCTTTTGAAAAATCAATACTTAATTTTTCTATTAAAGCATAGTTTTTTATCGATAGAGTGGTTATCATTTATGGTGTGTTTTATTATGAAGATTTAAATTTATTGTGAAAAATAACTAATAAATTTAGTAGTTGATCATTTCCCATTTACTGGAATTTAAAGGAGAGGTTTTATTTAAACTCTCAATTAAATCCGATATGCTAATACTGGGTCCTCCTGAAAAAATGGAAAGAACTTCATCTGATTTTGCATCGAAGAATATACGTGTCAAAAATGCATTGGGTTTAGAGCTATTTAGTTTGCCTAAATCGATTAACGATACTTTTATCTTCTCTTTTGCGCCTTTCAAATCTTTTGACATTAGATCTAAACCGGAATGATAATCCAATGCTGTTTTTCGCACTGCTGAAAATGAACCAGACAACATATCATTGATAAGGAAATATCGGTTTTGATTCCCATCAATCTGACTCCATCCTTTGTAACTACTTTGTTGCGCAACGTTTGCAATATTTTGTGCTATTTCAAAATTAGGATTTCCGGACTCCAACAAAAAAGTATCCTGATCCATGCCTAATATAATATAGCTATAAAAAGAAATTACAGAAACCAAATTAGATTCGAATGCTGTCGGGCTAAAGATTAAATTTTCAAATTCAATATATCTAAAACTAAAATCCTTATCGTTATAGTTTAGAACTGGTGACGAATAAGAAGAGTTAAATATTGGTCTTGATGATTGTACTTGTAGCGTTGCGGTAAACTGATCGGAATTGTTTGACAAAATAGTAACAAACATAGAGCAATTAATTTTTTCGTTTTGCTTTAACGTCTGTCCAGTCCAATCTGTTTTATTCACAAATTCATTCAGTGATGTTTCTAAGGTTTTAAAAACCTGCAGATTAGCATTCCCTAATTTATCTGAATTTACCGTTACAGTACAATTTAACTGCTGAGCTTGAAGCAGCCCAACTGATAGTAGTAAGAAAAAGGTAAATATCTTATTCATAAAAATTTGCTATTACTTTATTTAATATATCGTCGGCAACGGCTTCTTTCGATTTCAGTTCCATCGGTTCAATATTAAAATTCTTATCGATAAAGGTAACTTTATTGGTTGGTTTTCCAAAACCTGCTCCTTGATCTTGTAAAGAATTTAAAACAATCAAATCTAAGTTTTTTTTCTGGATTTTACCCTTTGCATTTTCAATTTCATTTTCTGTTTCTAAAGCAAACCCAATTAAAAACTGATTTTTCTTTATATTTCCCAATGAAGCTAATATGTCTTTTGTTTTTTCGAGTTCAATCACAAAATTATCAGCGGCTTTTTTAATTTTTTGGGTAGCCACATTTTTGGGCTTATAATCCGCTACTGCAGCAGCAGCTATAGCAACGTCTACTTCGTCAAAATATTGATGACATGCTTCATACATTTCCTGAGCAGAAACGACGTTAACCACTTGAATTAGCGCATGACTCACTGTAAAATGTGTAGGTCCTGCTACTAAAATCACTGATGCGCCTAAATTAGCAGCACTTTTAGCAATATCAAATCCCATTTTACCTGAAGAATGATTCCCTATAAAACGTACTGGATCTATTGCCTCATATGTTGGCCCAGCAGTTATCAGTATTTTTTTTCCTTTGAGAGGTAATTTACTTTCTAAATCAGCTTCCAGAAACCGAATAATATTCTCGGGTTCTGCCATTCTTCCTTCACCAGAAAGACCACTTGCTAATTCACCACTTTCAGCAGGAATTATAGTATTTCCAAATTCGTGTAATGATTTAAAACTAGCTATTGTAGATGGGTGCTTGTACATGTCTAAATCCATTGCAGGTGCAAAAAAAACTGGACATTTTGCAGATAGATATGTAGCAATAAGAAGGTTGTCGCAAGTACCATTTGCCATCTTTGACAAGGTATTTGCAGTCGCCGGAGCGACAACCATTATATCTGCCCACAGCCCTAACTCAACATGATTACTCCATTTTTCGTTCTCATCGTCTTGATTGAAGAAAGTGGAATGTACGGGATTTTTAGACAGGGTTGATAATGTAAGAGGAGTTACAAAATCCTTAGAAGCAGGTGTCATTATCACTTGGACATGTGCACCTGCTTTTATGAATAGTCGTACTAAAGACGCTGTTTTATAGGCGGCAATTCCACCAGAAATTCCTAGTAAAACTTTCTTTCCGCTTAAAACTGACATTGTACTTTTATTTATTTGAATCTCTGTGGTAAATTTTACCGTCTAACCATTCTTGAACAGCTAAAGCGTGTGGCTTTGGCAATTTTTCATAGAATTTTGAAACCTCAATTTGTTCTTTGTTTTCAAAAACTTCTTCAAGACTATCATTATATGTAGCAAACTCTTCTAATTTCTCAGTCAATTCTTTTTTAATTTCAGAATTGATTTGATTTGCTCTTTTAGCCATAATGGTTATCGCTTCATACACGTTTCCAGTAGGTTCTTCAATAACAGTTTTATTGTATGTTATTGTATTTACTGGAGCATTCGTCTTTTTTAAATCCATGACTTTATTTATTTAGTAAATTTTTGTAAATCTTGTTCAATTCGAGCTAACATTACGTTCGCCTTTTCTTTATATTTTGTTTCTGCATCAAATTTGATCAAACTTGAATATGCTGTTTTCGCAACATTCAAACGTTCTTCCATTTTAAATTCAACACTATTGATTCCAAGTTGGTACGCAGAATCAAACTTATAAAACAATGCATCTTCTTTATATGGTGTCCCAGGATAATCAACGATAAAATTATCTAAAGCTACAATTGCTGATTTAAAATCTGAAATTGTATTGTATCCTTTGGCATTTTCATATACCTTTTTCTCTATTTTTTCACGTAAAACCCTTACTGTTTCATTTGCCTCACCTAAATATTCTGAATTAGGATAGGTATCAATGAAGTTCTGTAATTTATCTATCGCTTTAAAAGTGTCTGTTTGATCTAAGCTGTACACCGGAGATAACATCGAGTAGCTTTTTGGTCCTAAATAAGCAGCTTCCTGTACTTTTTCACTTTTAGGGTACCCTGAAACAAAACTTTCAAACTGATAACCCGCTAAATAATACTGTTTTGTTTTATAATATGACTGTGCAAACATATAAAACAACTTTTCAGCCTGTGGTTTTCCTCTGTAAGCTGGCGCAATTTGTTCAAAAAGGCGTATCGCTTTTGTGTATTTCCCAGCTTCATATAATTTAGTACCCATTTCAAATTTTGCGGCTACATCATCGTTTTTCAATGCTTTTTGATATTCATTACATGAAGTAAAAACAACAACAAGAAGCAATAGAGATATAATTTTTTTCATTTTTATTTATTTTATTTGACTTATGGGTTACGCATAACCCACAAAAAATCATACCGAAGTTTCGGTGGCAAATTTAGTTATTAATTTAGCTACTACAAAATATTTCTTTGCTTAAAAATAAGCAGCACTTTTCGTACTTATTTAACCGTGTTTTTAACAAATTGAGCTATTCTTTGCGATAAAGATTCATCAACCTGAACTAGTGGCAAACGCACAAAACTATCTGCTATTCCCAGTGCCTCAAACACTTGTTTGATTCCAGCGGGATTCCCCTGCTCAAAAATCATATCAATACAATCAGACAGGATGTACTGTAATTTAAATGCGTCATCTACCTTACGATTCAACCCTAAGCGAATCATTTCAGAAAATTCTTTCGGAAAACCTTGCCCAATTACAGAAATAACACCTGCACCACCCGCTAAAACCATCGGTAAAGCGATCATATCATCCCCAGAAATAACTAAAAAATCTTTCGGTTTATCTTTCAATATTTGCATCGCCTGAACGATATCGCCAGCCGCTTCTTTTACAGCAACGATATTTTCAAAATCATTTGCTAAACGCAATACTGTTTTTGGTAACATATTACTTGATGTTCTTCCCGGAACGTTATAAATAATCACAGGTATTGGCGACGCTTCAGAAATAGCTTTAAAATGTTGGTATATTCCTTCTTGAGTTGGTTTATTGTAAAATGGAGAAACTGAAAGTATAGCAATAAAATCAGAAAAATCTCTGGTCTTTAATTCTTCAACAATCCTTCTAGTATCGTTTCCTCCTACTCCCAACACTAAAGGCAATCGTCCTTTATTACAGTCAACCACTGTTTTTATAACCAACTCCTTTTCATCTTGAGATAGTGTAGCGTTCTCTGCTGTTGTTCCCAGAATTACAAGATATTCAATCCCTCCGTCTATTGAAAAGTTTACGATTCTGCATAATGCTTCCGTATCAACTGAGAAATCTGCTTTAAATGGAGTCACAAGAGCAACGCCAGTTCCTATTAATGCTTGCATGTTAAATTATATTTTGTTTAATATTTTTAAATACCTAAATAATTCATGAGTAAAAACCTTGTAATTCTCGCCATTGGTATTGATCATCAAATTGTTTAATCTTTTGTCAATAGCTGAAAAACCAACTTTAAAATGTGCCTTAGAATTATGAGTTACAATTAGTAAAATTGTCTTTTCAACATCATAATAACTAATTAACAAATCAAATTCCTTGTTTATAAAATCATTAACAGCGGGATTATCTATTTCTGCATTCCACTTTAAATGCTTTGAACTAAACGTAGCTCGTACATTGTTGGTGCTTTTTTTTGATGCCTCTCGATAAACAATAACCTCTATATTTTCTTCTAAAATACCATTAGCAATTAACTCACTTATAAAAGCTTTTGTTTCTGAAAAATGACGCTGATCTATAACTACGCCCACTGTTTTGATTATTCCAGAAACCGAATTGCCTTTAACATTTTGCAAACTGTTTTTTAATATTTTTTTTACAGAAAATTCTTTTATATAATTTAAAAACATTCTATTTTTACTGTTTTACAAAATTAATTAATTAAGTCCCATAACAAATGGTAAATCTAAAAAAGTATAACGATGTTTTCAAACTTTTTGTTATATTCTTAACATTTTTTTTCTTTCTTTCTTGTAGCAACAAAGTCGTCCATCTGACCAAAATTGAAGGGAAACAAATTCCTATTACCGAAAAAGAAAATCAAGTAGCTGAAATAGAAAACTTTATTAAACCGTTCAGAGAACATATCAATAAAGACTTAGATAGCGTTTTATCATATTGTCCCATTACTCTAGATAAAATGGCCAAAAACAGCCAAACCACAATTGGCAACTTAATGGCCGATGTTACTTTAAAACGAGGAAATATAGTTTTTAAAACTCGTGAAAACAAAACAATTGATATTTGTTTGCTAAATCATGGAGGCATACGAGCGATACTACCAAAAGGGAATGTTACTACAAGAACAGCATTTGAAATAATGCCTTTTGAAAACACCATGGTCGTTATTGCTCTAAAAGGAGAACAAATATTAGAAATGGTAGATTATTTTATCCGTGAAAAACAACCACATCCTCTTGCTGGATTGACCTTTACTATTGATAAAAACAAACTCCCTAAAAATATTTTAGTACAAGGTAAAACGGTTGAAAAAGACGAAGTATATTATGTAGGGACCAATGATTATCTTGCTAACGGCGGAGATAGCATGAATTTCTTCAAAAAAGGAACGGCTACTTATGATCTCAATTACAAATTGAGAAACATCTTGATTGATTATTTTAAAGAAACAGATACGATTAGATCAACTCAAGACAATCGAATTACGGTTGAGTAATTTCAAAATTATTAATTCCAATAGACTTTAGCCCCGATTGAAGTGGAAATCCTTTTTATTTTTTCTTTAAAAATAAAAAGATTGTAACGGAAAGCGGGAAATAGCTCCAAAAATAAACAGATGAAAAGAAGAGATTTTATAGAAAAAACTGCCGCAAGTACAGCAATGTTGGGTTTGGGTTTATCATTAAGTAGTTTCAAAACGGTCGAGGTAACAAAAATAACTATTCTTCATACTAATGATGTGCACAGTCATATTGATCCTTTTCCTGCTGATGACCCTAGAAATGCTAATATGGGTGGTGTTGCTAGAAGGGCTTCATTGATCGAAAAAATACGTAAAGAGGATACTAATGTATTGTTGCTCGATGCGGGAGATATTTTTCAAGGAACGCCTTATTTTAATTATTATGGTGGCGAACTCGAATTTAAGTTGATGAGTATGATGCAATATGACGCCTCTACCATAGGAAATCATGATTTTGATAATGGTATCGAAGGTTTATATGCACAAATGCCTCATGCTAAATTTGAATTCTTATCTGCGAATTATGATTTCAAAAACACCATGATGGACGGTTTAGTTAAACCATATAAAGTTTTCAATAAAAATGGAATTAAGGTTGGCGTTTTTGGAATTGGGATTGAACTTGACGGTTTAGTTGACAAAAAAATGTATAAAGAAACCGTTTATAACAATCCTGTTGAAACAGCTCAAGAAATGGTTCGGATTTTAAAAAAAGAACAAAAATGCGACTTGGTTGTTTGTCTTTCACATCTTGGTTATAATTATAAAAATGAGCCTAATAAAATATGTGATTTAAAACTTGCTGCGCTTACAGAAGATATCGATTTGATAATAGGAGGGCACACACATACTTTTCTAGATAAGCCAACAATTGTGAAAAACATATCAGGAAATGACGTTTTAGTCAATCAAGTAGGTTGTTATGGAATAAACCTAGGCCGAATTGACTTTTACTTCGATTCCAATAAAAGAAAAGCATCTGAAGGAAAATCAATCGTTGTTTAACCGCTCATTGTTTATAACAAACTTATAAAAAGAAAAACAAACTATAGTATTTAGAAATAAAGCCAATGGTCTAAAACTAATTAATTTTAAATCTGATAAATAAAATTTCTCAATAAAGACGACGAAAGTCTGGGTTAGCGACATAATTCCAAAAATAATTAACCAGATGTCTTTTTTATTATTAGCTGACAAGTAGTTTGATAATACAATTCCGCTGAGTGCTGCAATTAAGACAATCTGAATAATTAAACTGATATAGCTTTGCACCATTACATTATCAGGAATTGACACCAAATACAAAAAATAAAATAGGAAAGGTATTGAAGCTAATATGGGTGGAATATAATCATTAATTCGGGTTAACTTAGCAACGTAATATATTTCGATAATACGGTGAAAAAAAACAAAGATTAAGGCAAAACGCACTACTCCAATTTCATTTGATATAAAAAACATTCTTCCAATTAGTACGAATAAAAGATTAATAAAATAAAGCGGGTTTTTTATAGGAGAAGTATAACTATACAATGCTAACAATAGTAAAAACTCTAGTGGTTTTATAATATATTGAAAATAAATATTCATGTACATCTGGAAAGCGATCTCAATTATTCCAGTAAAGAAATAGAGCGTAATTAACACTTTTTCAATATCATTATCGATACCTCGAAACTTCATTTTTCGTATATTAATTTTCATTTATCAGAATCATAAAGTCCCCTTCAGATAGAATTGGAATATTTAGCTTATTGGCTTTTTCCAATTTGGCTGGCCCCATATTATCACCAGCTACTACATAATTTGTTTTGGCAGAAATAGAACTACCTACTTTCCCTCCATTTTCTTCAATTGCTTTTTTCAATTCGTCTCTAGAGAACTGTTGGAAAACACCAGATACCACAAATACTTTCCCAGCAAGCTTGTCAGTTGCATTAGGGTTTATGTTTTCGATAATTTCAAATTGGATTCCGCAATTCTTCAATCTGTCAATGATAATTCTATTTTCTTCATTTTCAAAAAATTCCAGGACACTTTTAGCAATTTTCTCACCAATTTCATCAACTAAAACCAAATCCATTAACGTTGCCTGACTCAATGCATCAATGTTTTTATAATGCTTCGCTAATTTTTTAGCTACCGTCTCTCCTACATATCGAATTCCGAGCGCATATAAAACACGTTCAAATGGGATGCTTTTTGAATTTTCCACTCCCTTAACCAGATTGTCGGCGGACTTTTGTGCCATACGTTCCAATGGAAGAATTTGATCTACTGTCAATTGATACAAATCAGCATAATTGTGCACTAAACCATTATTGAATAACAATGCTACAGTTTCACCACCAAGACCTTCAATATCCATTGCCTTTCTCGAAATATAATGTTGGATCCTTCCAATAATTTGCGGTGGACAACCATAAAAATTAGGGCAGTAGTGATTTACTTCTCCTTCATTTTTAATTAACTCCGTGTGGCATTCTGGACAATGTGTAATGTATTTTGTTGGTTCTGAGTTTTCAGAACGTTTGCTTAAATCTACCGCTATAATTTTAGGGATAATCTCTCCTCCTTTTTCAACAAATACAGTATCTCCCAATCGAATATCTAGTTTTTCGATTTGGTCTGCATTGTAAAGGGAAGCACGTTTAACAATTGTACCGGCTAACTGTACCGGTTCTAAATTTGCAACAGGTGTAATCGCACCCGTTCTTCCTACTTGATAAGAAATGGAATTTAATACGGTTGAAACCTGTTCAGATTTGAACTTGTAAGCCATTGCCCAACGCGGAGATTTAGCAGTATAGCCTAATTCATCCTGATATTGAAAGCGATTTACTTTTACCACTACCCCATCTGTTTCATAAGGCAACTCGTGTCTATGTATATCCCAAAAATCAATGTACTTAAAAACTTCTTCTAAACTAAGAGCGAGCTTCGCTTCTTTGGGAACTTTAAACCCCCATTTTCTAGCTGCTTCTAATCCATCATACTGTGTTGCAAAAGGAAGGTTATTTCCAATTAAAAAATACAAAAGGCAATCTAGTGGTCTTTTGGCAACTTCAGCACTGTCTTGTAGTTTTAAACTTCCAGAGGCGGTATTCCTTGGGTTAGAATAAGGAGTTTCTCCAATTTCTATTAAATCCTGATTCATTTTTTCGAATCCGGCAAAAGGCAATATAATCTCTCCTCGTACATCAAATTTATCGGGAAAATCACCTTTTAGCTGTAGCGGAATTGATTTTATAGTTTTGATATTATTAGTAACATCATCGCCTTGAAACCCATCTCCTCTTGTAACGGCTCTGGTTAGCTTTCCGTTCTCATAAGTAATGCTGATTGATGCACCGTCATATTTTAATTCGCAGGTATATTCTAGTGGAACTTCGCCTAATACTTTTTGCACGCGCTTTTCCCACTCGATTAAATCCTCTTTAGAATAAGAATTATCCAAAGAGTACATTCTGTATTCATGAGGGACCGTTTTAAAATTTTTGGTAATTGCTCCTCCTACCCGTTGGCTAGGTGAATTTTCATCAAAATATTCAGGATGTTTATTCTCTAAATCTTGAAGTTGTTTTAGTTGTATATCAAAATCATAATCAGAAATGGTTGGCGAGTCCAACACATAATAATTATAATTGTATTGGTCTAATTCGTCCCTTAATTTTTGAATCGTATTTTGAACATTCATAGAAAAAATATTGGCTATTTTAGTATTTGAAAATCGTGTACTAAAATAGCCAATTTAAAGGAAATACCAAGAATAATTATGATTCTATAATTGAATTTATTTGCTTATATAACTGCCCGTCACTTAAAAAAGCGCCCTGCTGTATCAATGCAAAAATAGAAGTATTACGCTCTTCAGTAAACTCCTTTTTACCTACTTTCATTTCGATTGTATCGGTAAACATATTATCACTAAGCCATTGTAATCCTTCTTTAGTTAAAAAATCTACGTCAGGAACTAATGATTTTAAAACAATAGACTGTACATGCGTGTCGAAACTCTGAAAAAGGAAAATATGGTTTTTTGAAAAATGCTCTAAATATTCAGCTCGTGTCAAAACTCCTTCCCAAACTAAGTCAGAAAAAACGTCCAGTTCCTGTTCAGCAACTTCTGGTTTCTCCGCTTTGATTGTATCCCACTCCGCTTTATCAATTGTTTGAGTTGCTAAAAAAGTGCTGAATTCTTGATTTAATTCTTCAAATTGTTCTTTAGTTAATCTTGTATATTTCATGAAATTTGTTTTTGCTATAAAGGCACTAAGGTGCAAAGCTTTTGCTATTTTAATTCTGCTGCAAATTTAAAATTTAAAAACAGAAAAGCCTTCTTTTTCAAGAAGGCTTTTCTAAATTTATTTATAAAATGAGCTTAGAATATGTATCTAAGTCCAAACTGCGCTTGCCATCTTGACAATAAACTCGCATCATAATTAAACGTTTTAGTTTGAGTACCACTAAAAGTATAGGTTGGTATTTTAGTTGTTTGATCAACAGAAACGCCAATAGGCTGTACACTTGTAGGGTTTTGAACTAATCCCCAATCTGAATTAAGAAGATTTCCTATGTTTAATACATCAACACTAAATTGAATTGTATTCGTTTTATCTCCTGAAACTTTAAAGTTATAATCTTGTATAAATTTAACATCCCATTTTCCTCTCCATGGAGCTAAAGCACCATAACGTTCAGCATACTGACCTCTTCTTCCGCTCATGTAATCATCTTGACTAATGAATTTATCAAATGCAGCACCTTGTCCAGCACCAGAAAAAATCATAGTACTAATCTCAGCAGTTGTAGGTATATAAATTAAATCATTTCCACTTGCTCCATCATTATTAATATCTCCACCATAAGTATAATTGAAACGACCTCCTTGTGCATACTCGAAGAAAGTAGAAATAGTAGTAGACCATTTATCATTACCATATCTCCATTTTTTTGAAGCTACACCAATGAAACGGTTTTTATCACCATATTTAGAATTAGATAAAGTAGCATCATTTACATTTCCTAAAGCAGGATTAAAAGCAAAAGCGTCACCAGCAATTTCAGCTTCAATAGAATTTACATCTAATGATTTTAAATAGTTATACCCTAAACTTGCAAACAAACCATTATCAAAATTCTTTTGTATTTTAATCGAAGTATTAAATGCGCTTCCTTTATTTGTATTAGTTAATACATACCCATTTGTAGGAGCTGGAAAACCATAATCAGTCCAAGTACCTTGGTCGTTAGCACCATAAATTGCTCTATTATCAGCACCAACTAATTGGCTTGTTGGTTTTTTTAAACCCCAATTTTGAACTTGAACTCCATTTATATCTTTATTATAGGACGCATCAACAGTCACAATATAGTTGTTCTCGAATTTATGGTCGTATCCTAAGCTTGTTCTCCAAACCTGTGGAAATTTAAAATCCGGATTAACTACTTGGTAGAAAAAAGGATCTGAACCACCTACTTGATTTCCAATCCAAACAAAAGGAAGTCTTCCTGTGAAAATACCAGTTCCTCCACGAAGTTGTTTAGTTTTGTCTCCTGTAATATCCCAGTTAAAACCGGCTCTAGGTGACCAAAGTATGTCGTTGTTTGGCATTTTTGTAGAGTCAAAATGAACTACACTACCATCTTTAGGATTGTAATAATCAATATTTGGCAAATATCCTTCTGAATTTTCAGTATCGATAAACTTTTGTGCTAAGTCTGAAGTATTAAAATACAATGGTTTATCAGCTCTTAATCCATAGATTAATTTAAAGTTATCATTGATATTCCATTCATCCTGAACATATAATGCTACTTGACCAACATTTAATTCTGATAGGTTCCAACCTCCGTTTACACCATCAGCTAAAGCGTTTTTAGTATTGAATGTGTTTTGTGCATCGGCAATCGCTTGAGCATAATAACCACTTGCAATATTAGCATCAAATCCTGCTAAGTCAGTACTACCAAACACGTCAAAACCATAACCTTTAAGATTAAATGAGTTTTTAAACATGAATTTTTCGAATGAAAAACCTGCAGTATATGTGTGATTTCCTTTTACAATATTCAAATTATCAGTAATTTGAATTACTTTTTGATCCAGTTTATTATTAATAGAGAACGGCTCATGTCCTGCAATAATATAAGGAGAACCATCTTTTGTAATATTTATTACCGGAGCTGGTGAAGAAAATGGTTTTCTATAATCATCAAAATGAGTATAACCTGCTTGTAATTTATTAGTTACTACTTCACTAAATTTTGAGTTCAATTCAACTAAGAACGAACTAATTTTATTGTTGATTTGGTATCCTGAATTTGCGAATTGTAAAGTAGTAGCATCTGGCCCTCTACGAAGAATTGCTGTAGGGTGCGCAGGCTTATCTTTGGAAGCGTCAAGAAAGTTATAAATAACAGCCAATTTATGATTGTCATTTATATTCCAGTCAAATTTAACAATTCCTTTATTAGAATCAGAATTGTGTGTAAACCCTTGGTAAGCACCTGTATTGTAACCTAACTTACCTAATTCAGTCGAAACATGCATTAAGTCAGTAGCTAAAACTCTAGATTCATTTACGTCTGTTGTTCCATTCCCGTCGTTTGCAACAAAATTTGAACCTGAATCACTTCTTTTATCAATTTCATAATTAGCAAAAAAGAATAATTTGTTTTTCACAATTGGACCTCCAATACTAACACCTGCTTGAGTTTGCTCTAATGCTGGTACAAATATTTTCTCACCTCTAACCTTACTACCCGTTAGATCTTGATTTCTAAAAAAAGCATAGGCTGTACCATGAAATTCATTAGTACCTGATTTTGTAACTGCATTTACAGAAGCTCCTGTAAATCCAGACAATGTTACGTCATATGGTGCAGTCGCAACTTGAATTTGCTCAATTGCATCAAGAGAAATTGGTTGAGAACCTGTTTGTCCTCCTGGAGTAGCAGCATCTAATCCGAAAGGATTATTAAAAACGGCACCATTCAAAGAGTAATTGTTATATTGATCATTTCTACCTCCAAAAGATCCTCCACTTGCAGAAGGCTCTAAACGTGTAAAATCTTCAGCAGATCTTGAAATTGATGGTAAAGAAGTTAATTCTTTTCTACCAATGGTAGTTTCTGCACCGGTTCTACCACCTGCAAAAACCTTGTTTTTAGTACTTGTAATTTTAACTTCGTTTAATTGTTGACTTTCGTCTTTCAACATAACGTCTAAACTAAAAGGCTTACCTAATTCAAGGAATACATCGTTGATTTCTTGAGTTTGAAATCCAATAAAGGTAACCACAACTTTGTATGGTCCTCCAACTCTCATATTCAACATACTAAACCTACCTTCTGCATTTGACAAGGCAGAATACTTAGTTCCTGTTGTGGTATGAATTGCTAAAATGGAGGCACCTGGAAGTAGCTCCGTGTCTGAACTTTTTACTGTTCCTTTTATACTGGAAGTTGTACTTTGGGCTATCATTGCATGTAGTCCAAAAACAAAGAACAATAAAGTAATAATTTTTTTCATCTTGTTAAGTATGTGTTTATATTTGGCAAAAGTAGACAAAAAAAAATCACTCCGAGGAGTGATTTTTATATTTCTTTAACAAAACGTTAACAAAATAAAATTATTCTGCTATAATTTCATAAGGTAATTCAATAATTACATCTCTATGTAAACGAACGCTTGCCGTATATTTACCAGTACGTTTAACGATACCGCTAGTGATGAATTTTCTATCAATTACTTGACCACCTTTTGCTAAAACATCAGCGATGTCAATATTCGTGATTGAACCGAATAATTTTTCTCCACCTGCTTTTGCAGTAATTTTAATTTCGATAGCTTTTAAAGCTTCAGCAATTGCTTGCGCGTCGCTTACAACTTTAGCTTCTTTATGTGCTCTTTGTTTTAGGTTTTCAGCTAATACCTTCTTTGCAGAAGAAGTTGCTAAATCTGCAAATCCTTGTGGAATTAAAAAGTTACGACCGTAACCATTTTTCACAGTTACTACATCATCTTTAAATCCTACATTTTGAACATCTTGTTTTAAAATAAGTTCCATGTTGTTGTCCTTTATTATAGAAGTTAGGTTTCATGTTTCAGAAAACCAACAACTGAGTTTAAATATTATTTTAGTAAATCAGCCACATATGGCATTAAAGCTAAGTGACGTGCACGCTTTACAGCTACAGACACTTTTCTTTGGTATTTCAATGAAGTTCCAGTTAAACGACGAGGAAGAATTTTCCCTTGTTCATTTACGAATTTCAATAAGAAATCAGCATCTTTATAATCGATATACTTGATACCAGATTTTTTGAAACGACAGTATTTCTTTTGTTTGTTAGTTTCTATGTTTAAAGGCGTAAGATATCTGATATCCCCGTCTTTTTTTCCTGAAGCAGATTGTTGTAATGTTGCCATGATTAAGCTTTTGTAGATTTTAATTTTGTTCTTCTTCTTTCAGCCCAAGAAATAGCGTGTTTGTCTAAACTTACAGTTAAGAAACGCATAACTCTTTCGTCACGTCTAAATTCTGTTTCAAAAGCAATTAGAACTTCTCCTGATACTTTGAATTCGAATAAGTGATAAAAACCACTTTTTTTGTTTTGAATTTCGTAAGCCATTTTTTTAAGGCCCCAGTCTTCTTTCGATACCATTTCGGCTCCTCTAGTAGTAAGAAAATCTTCAAATTTGCTTACTGTTTCCTTTACCTGAACATCAGATAAAACGGGATTTAAAATGAAAACAGTTTCATAATGATTCATAAATATTTATTTATTTGTTAATTTGGGTGCAAAAATAGCTTTTATTTTTCAATATTCAACATTAATTTCAATTTAATCGACGAACAGCAAAAAAAATGATACTTAAACTTAATTACATTAAAAAAAAGAATATATTTACTATTCCAAATCTTAAACACTAAATATTATGAAATTAAACTGTGTTGTTGTAGATGATAGCTCAATTCAACGAATGATCATTTCCAAATTAGTAAATAATCATCCAAGTTTACATTTGATAGGTGATTTTTCAAATGCTATTGAAGCAAGAAGTTGTATGTCTATTCACAATGTAGACTTAATATTTCTTGATATAGAGATGCCAGTAATTAGTGGCTTTGATTTTTTGGATGGATTAAAAACTAAGCCTCAAATTATTTTTATTACTTCCAAAGCAGAGTATGCGATGAAAGCATTTGATTATGACGCGACGGATTACCTTCAAAAACCGATTGCATTAGACCGATTTAACGCATCTGTTACTAGGGCAATGGATTTACATTTACTTAGAAATGATACTAAGGAAGAAGAAGGAGAGCATATCTTCATAAAAAGCAACTTGAAAAAATTGAAGATTTTTACTTCAAAAATAAAATGGATTGAAGCTTTTGGTGATTATGTAAGAGTAGTTACTGAGGACGATAGTAACTTGGTTCTTTCTACCATGAAGTCTTTTGAAAATGATTTGTCGAAAAAGAAATTCGTAAGAGTACATAAATCGTACATCATTAATATTGACAAAGTAGAACGTTTCAATAGTAAATTTGCAGAAATCGGTATTACTAAAATACCTTTAAGTAGAAATAAAAAAGAAGATCTAGTAAAAGCACTTTCATTTGCATAAAAAACTACTTTAATAGAAATCAATGTTTATCGCTACCTTAATTGCTCTATATTGAGCAACTGAATCAAAACTGTTCAACATTTTCTGAATAATATTCTTGGTGCTTACCACTGAAGTATTAGTTGGAATCTTGATGATTATTGTTCTGATATACTCATTTCGTATCCTGTTTATAGCAGGTTCTTCCGGACCTAAGACTGGTATATTTAGATTTTGGCTTATCACCTGATACAGCCACATAGCGCCTTCCTTAAGTTTATCAAAATCACGATGCTTTAAAGTGATTTTGATAATCCTGAAATACGGTGGGTATTTATAAATTTGCCTGTCATATAATTGTTCCTTATACATTCCTGAATAATCATTATTAGTAACCTGCTGGATTGTATTGTGTTCTGGATTGTAGGTTTGAATAATTACCTTTCCCTGCTTCTCTGATCGTCCTGAACGTCCAGACACTTGTGTCATCATTTGAAAACTTCTTTCAAAAGCCCTAAAATCGGGATGATAAAGCATATTATCAGCATTCATTATCCCTACCAAACTTACATTATCAAAATCAAGCCCTTTAGCTAACATCTGTGTTCCCACCAGAATATCAACTTCCCTGTTTTTAAAACTATCAATGATTTTTTCGAATCCAAATTTACCGCGAGTGGTATCCTGATCCATTCTTCCTATTTTATTATCAGGAAAAAGGCTTACTAATTCTTGTTGTATTTGCTCCGTTCCAAAACCCTTGGTGGTTAAATCAACACTAGAACAGCTGTGGCAATGAGTTGGTTTAGCTATCGAATAGCCACAATAATGACATCGCAATTGATTCTTGTGCTTATGATAGGTCAAACTCACATCACATTGCTGACAATGCGGAACGTGTCCACAGGTCATGCATTCCACGATAGGAGAATACCCTCTTCTGTTTTGAAACAAAATCACTTGTTCTCCTAATGCAATTGCATTTGTAATTCCTTCGATTAGGGTATCACTAAAGTGACCTTTCATCCTTTTTCGAAAATACTTATCTTTTAAATCAACCAGCTTGATGTCCGGCATCATTACGTTGCCATACCTTTCTTTGATTTCGACCAAACCGTATTTATCTGAACTAGCATTAAAATATGTTTCAATACTTGGGGTTGCCGAACCTAGTAAAACTTTAGCTTTATGGAAATTTGCCAACACCACCGCAGCATCCCTGGCGTGGTATCTGGGGGCAGGATCTATTTGTTTAAAGGTTTGCTCGTGTTCTTCATCTACAATTACAAATCCCAAGTCGGCAAATGGCAAAAACAAGGCCGACCTCGCCCCTATTACTATTTGTGCTTTTTCAGAATTTTGTAAAACTTGACTCCACACTTCTACCCGTTCATTATTGTTATATTTTGAATGAAAAACAGCTACTTTATTTCCAAAATAAGCTCTTAACCTTCCTACTAACTGAGTGGTAAGTGCAATCTCTGGCAACAAATACAACACCTGCTTTCCGGTAAGGAGATATTCCTCTATCAGTTTGATATAGATCTCTGTTTTTCCACTTGAAGTCACACCATGTAAAAGACAAACTTCTTTTTGGATAAAACTATCTTTTATCCCATCAAAAGCCTTTTGTTGCGCAACACTAAGTTGCAATTCCCTTTCATTGGTTTCTCCTGTAAAATTAACACGATCCTCTTGTATATAGTAGTCTTCAAATATTTCTTTCTCAATTAATGCTTTTACAATTGCCGAGGTAGAATTAGCAGACTCCACTAGTTTTTTTACAGTAAGAGGTTTAGCTAGACTCCGTTCGGTTTCACCTCGGGTCTTTTCGGAAGCGATTAATTGAAAATACGTTAAAACGATTTCTTTTTGCTTGTTGGCATTTTTTAGCGTTTCCAGTAATTCCCCCAGCCCCTGATTGGACTCATATTTAGAATGCAAACGAATGTATCGCACTAATTTAGGTTTATAACTTTCAAGCATTTCTTCCTGAAGCACTAATATGTTTTTGTCAATTAGTTTTTGAATGACAGGAAAAATATTTTTTTTATTTAAAATTGAAGCGATATCCTGAACCTTAAGCGATGATTGCTGTTGCAATGCCTGATAAACTAAAAACTCATCATCAGAAAGCTCACTTTCATCAACGAAAACATCTGTTTTTTGAGAAATTATTGTTTCGCTTTCTAATATTAAAGCGCTTGGCATCGCACCGCGATACACATCGCCGATGGCACACATATAATAAGATGCAATCCATTGCCAATGAGCAATCTGAATTTCGGTTACGATAGGATTTTCATCAAGGATTTGATGAATTTCTTTAGCGTCGTATAATGTGGGTTGATTCTGATGTGTCTCTACTACCAGCGCAGTATAAATTCTGCTTTTTCCAAAAGGAACCGCTACTCGCATTCCTTTCTTTATATAATGATACTCGGCTTCAGATATACTATACGTGAAAGTTTTGGCAAGAGAAAGCGGTAAAATTACTTCGGCAAAAAAAAGCATTCGTTAGATGTTGGGTATTAATTAGTTTAGTTGAAAATAACAAACAATTTATTTAACTCTATACCAGTATTGGGTTCTTCCCAATAAAGCAAAGCCAATATAACCGCGTACTTTAAGCTTGTCTTTTGATTCTAATGTAATGAAACATTTATATATTTTTCCGTTTTTAGGATCTAATATTTTTCCTGAATTATATTCGTCTCCATCTTTTTTAAGTCCTTTTATCACTGTCAAACCTAGCACTGGTTTATTTGCATCTTCCCCTTCACAGTCAATACAACGGTCTTTTCTATGGCTTGCGTCAAAGATTTCAAGCACTCTCCCATAAATTTTTCCTGATTTTTCATAAATCTCCACAACCGATTTCTCCTCACCGGATTGATCATCGATCGTCTTCCATTTGCCAATGACCCCTTGACCTTGAGCATAAAACAATGTGGAAACAAATAACAATACTAATGTGATACTCTTTTTCATAATTAATTTACTTTTTTTTTATAATTCTCATAAAGAGAAAACTTATTTTTATTTTAAAATTACAGGACCGTTATACATATAACTAATCCTTTTATTTAGTGTAAAACCGAACAATTTTTATCAAACTTACTATAAATTTACCAAAAACCATTTAGATTAATTCAATATTCTTTTTTCTTTTTAGGTTATTTATCGCGGCGTTTAATTCAAAGCCAAGAAGTAAAATCATACAGTTAATCCAAATGTAGAACATGACAATTAACAAAGTACCTATAGAACCATAAAGTTGATTGTACTGCGAAAATTGGATAACCCAAATTCCAAAAAAGTAAGAAATAATGATAGTCAAAACTGTAGTAAATACAGAACCAACTGATATGAAAGCCCTTGTTTTATCGTGCTTTGTTCCAAACTTGAAAAGTATTGAGGTCGTAATTAAAATCATTGTAATTAAAAAACCGTAACGTCCCATAACAATTAATGGAATTTGCTCATTTAATACTTGATGAGCCGTTAGTTTATGAATAAACACCTCAAAAACAACAATAATACCTACAGTAACCAATAACAACATTGATAAAAAAACTGACATTCCTACAGCAATCAAGTATTGCCTGAAAAATCCTCTTTTAACCAGTACATGCTTTGAAGTTTCAAAGCCCCCTAAAATAGCATTTAATCCATTAGCCATCAAGAAAATAGACAATATAAAACCCGTTGACAGCAAACCAGAATGACTATTATGAAGTATGTCATTCACTATGTTTTCAATCGCATAATACGTATTAGGAGGAACGCCTTCTGATACAAATTTTAAAAAATCCTCTTGAAATCCTTCAATCGGAATATATGGGATAAGGTTAAGAATAAATAGTGCAAAAGGAAACAAAGCCATAAAAAAACTGAATGCAATAGAGCCAGCTCTGTTAGATAAGGCACCTTCAGCTATACCTATAACGTACAATTCCATTAATTCATAAAGAGACAAACCTCCTAGCCAACTTAACTTTACCCCTTTTATATAACGAGCAAAATTACGCAGCACCGGGATTCTATCAATTCTTTCTTCAATTTCGTGACTCATTGTATTCAGGTTGCAAGTTTCGGGTATCTATGTGTATTAGGTTACAAAACAATTACTTTAAATCGCTTTTAAACTTAAATCCATATTATAAACAGAATGCGTTAAAGCACCCGAAGATATATAATTCACTCCACATTCAGCATATGCTCTTAAGGTTTCTTCATTAATATTTCCCGAAGATTCTGTTAAGCTTTGATTCCCAATAAAGACTACTGCCTTTCTCGTCATTTCATAATCAAAATTATCCAACAAAATCCTATAAATACCTCCACAGGCAATTATTTCTTTGACTTCATTCAAGTCTCTAGCCTCGACAATGATCTTCAAATCCAGTTGCTTTTCTTTTAGATACGCCTTAGTTTTAGCTATAGCCAAAGCTATTCCGCCTGCAAAATCAATATGGTTGTCTTTGAGCATAATCATGTCATATAAAGCAAAACGGTGGTTCTCTCCTCCACCCAATTTTACGGCCCATTTTTCGGCAACGCGAAAACCAGGTGTAGTTTTGCGGGTATCCAGGATTTTAGTATTCGTTCCTTCTAGTAATTTGACATATTTATTGGTTTTAGTAGCAATGGCTGACATACGTTGCATTGAATTCAATACCATCCTTTCTGCTTTCAGGATAGATTGTGAACTTCCTGAAACATGAAACACTATATCACCGTATTTCACAGGCGTACCGTCAACTATAAAAGTCTCTATTGTCAATTTTGGATCTACGTAATGGAATATCATTTTGGCAAATTCAACACCAGCGATAATCCCGTCATCTTTGACTAATAGTTTTGCTTTACCTTCTGCCGAATCAGGAATACAAGCAAGCGAACTATGGTCTCCATCGCCTACATCTTCTCGAGTGGCATTTGCAATTAGTATCTGTAACTCGTTTTGAAATTGTGCTTCGCTAATCATCTTTCTCTGAAATTTATATAATGCTAAAGTAGGTAATTTTTGTCAAATTGAAAATTAGTTTCCCTATTGATATGGAGTTCCCAATAATTAGCTAACTTGAAGAAATAAAACTGCTACATATAAAAAAGCAGCCGTCACATGACTAATTAACTGCAGATCAGCTGAACACTTATTTTAATAAAAAAAATCAATCCCCCAACAATCAGCTTGTCCTAATAAAAAAGACACAATTTGATCTTTAGACCCTTAGTAAAATAATTCTTATATTTGGAAAGAGTATAAATACCGCAGCCGACGGTTCAAAAAAAAGTTATAAACAGCGAAAAGAAGACAAGCAGATAAAATCTAGAATAAACAAAAGAACTCAAAATGAAAATACCCAATACTGTCTACCTTATATTAGCAATTATTTCTTTTCTTATCTTTGTAGACTCCTTATTCGATAAGGGTTCATCACACGAATTATTATTTTGGAATGCCAATATTTGGATTTACCGGCTATTTAGATTAGCGGTTGCTTTACTGTTTTTTAAAATTTATTTTGACAAAAGAAGGACTATTAAAACAATAAGAACAAAATGAAATCAGCTATCATAATATTTATCGCATTTACCCTTCTTACTTCCTGTTCAGGTACAGATGTTGATGTTTCAGAGACTAGTTCTCAAGGCAAATGGGAGTTGGTAAAAATGAGCGGCAGAACCTTAAATTCTGAAGCTTCCGGCGCTGCTATGGAGTGGCAGGAATTCTATTTACTTAATGATAATGGTACTTTTACCAAGTCTAGAACACGAGATGGCAATACTTCTAAAAGTGCAGGGACATACAAAACCACAATAACCAGTACCGAAACTTATTTTGAACTTACTTATTCATCTCAAAGTGATATCATTGGCAGCTGTTACGGCAATTTAAAAGAAGAACTTTATTACGACACTACTGATGTCTTAGTCAGTACCTGGCAAAACTGCGACGGCCCACGTTTGGAGTACAGGAAAACAAACTAGGCGTCATAGTTTGTTGCAATACTCTTACAAATAAAGTATTCGTCCTTTTTTTCATAATATCAATAGCAGTTCATCTTAGTCCATAGTAGCGTTTTTTATAAAATTACCTTTATCTACTTCCTATTCATCTTGCATAAAATTACTATTCACGTGATTCCATTTCAAACCCTTCCCTTATTATTATCCATATATTTCTACTGTAAATAATCTCTCTAGTTTAAAATCTGATTTCGGTATACTAATGTATTCAAAACCAATATCATTCGCTTTTATTAAAATTTTAAAAACGTTTATCATTTCGTGAAAAAGCATTGAAGAGGCTAAAAAAAAACCTTTTCGTACCTATTGTTAGAAAACCGTAACGACGAAGGATTTTAGTTAATTAAAGAAATAAATATTAATTTAGTCCCAAACCTTCCATTTATGAGAGAAAATGTGCTTTTTGCAATGAATCGCCTAAGAGAAAAACTATGGTTTAGACCATTGATTTTTTGCATGCTTTCCATCTTGGGAGCACTAATTGCACAAGTGGCTGACAGTACACGTCTTCATGAATTAGTTCCTGAAATAAATACAGAATCCTTAGAAACATTACTACATACTATTTCATCGAGCATGTTAGTAATTGCTATTTTCGCCGTGGGCTCAATGATTTCTGCTTTTTCAGCAGCTAGTAACACAGCCACTCCTCGCTCTTTTAAACTAATCATTGCCGATGACGTTTCTCGAAACGCACTGTCTGTTTTTATAGGTTCGTTTATTTATAGTATTGTGGCCACAGTAGCGCTAAAAAACGGCTATTATGGTGTCGCAGGTAACTTTACTTTATTTGTTTTTACACTACTATTTTTCGCATTAGTTATTCTTACTTTTTTACGATGGGTGGAGCGTATTTCGCGATTGGGACGCATGGGCCACACCATTAAATTAGTAGAAGATGCTACTGCAAAAGCGATAAAAAACAGATTAGCGTCACCTACGCTAAACGGAATAGTTATTAATCCAAATCAAGAAAAAGGCACAGCCGTTTATGGTGAATTTACCGGCTATGTCCAGCAAATCTACCTGTCTAAACTACAGGAAACTGCAGAAAAATTAGATGCGCTGATTACTATAAATGCTATTCCTGGAAGTTTTTCTTCTATAGACAGGCCTTTGTTTTATATCTCGCTACAAAAAAATACAACCACCGAGAATGATTACAATGATCTAAGAAAAGCTTTTGTAATAGGTGATATGAGGTATTTTGATGAAGATCCTCGTTTTGGACTTATTACTTTAAGTGAAATTGCCAGCCGTGCTTTATCTCCTGCCATCAATGACCCTGGTACAGCAATACAAATAATCAGCAGTTATGTCCGTTTATTTTCTTTGTGGGCGGAACCACTTCACTCGAAAAAAGCAGAGAAAAAACCATATGACCGAGTTGCAGTTCCAGAACTTACAATTGAAGATTTATTTGAAGATGCATTTAGACCCTTAGCTCGAGATGGTGCAGGAAATATTGAAGTGATGATCCGCCTTCAAAAAGCCTTTAACAGCGTTTATGCCATCGATAATTCTGCTATAAAAATAGCCGCAATGCATCATTCCCATCAAGCTTATGAAAGGGCAGAAATAGAAATGAAATTTAATGGAGATCTTAGCCTATTAAAAAGCGAGAGTTTATTTACCAAAAAAACATAAAAAAATACAGTTTTCAATACCTTTAACGGAACTAATTTATGCAGCACCTACCTACTAAATATCATAAAAACATTTTCCTTTCTCTATCAAATAAAACTGTTTCGGGTTTTATTATTAGAAAAATAAAAACCATATTATTAAGTGTTTTTTTACTGTTGACTTCGGCGGCGGCCTTATCACAAAACGATAGCATCAATAAGCAAAATGATTCCATAAACACTTCCCTAATTCAGGCATTCAACAAAAAACTGTCTATTATTGAAGCGCAACGCCTTACCGATTCCATCAAAAAAGTGGCATTAGAAAAGCAACTCCTTTCCTTAAAAACAACCGATAATCTTAAAAAAGAAGACCTAGAAAAACAACTACTAGCGTTACATGAAAAAGACTCGCTACGCCTTACTGAAAAGAAAGCGCAAATTAATTCAATGCGGCTTACCGCTAAAGGATATCCAGTTAACGGATTTTTTAATGACACTTTATTTCACATCTACAGTAAGTTAGGTAGTTTTTCAGCCAAGGACAGAGCTGATGCTATTAGTGTTCGAATAAAAAATCTAGCTGATTTATTCAGTTTCAATGCAGATTCCATCAAAACAGTTGAAACAGAAACAAGCTTGGATTTAGTGAATGGCGAAAGCATTATTATGAGTATTACTGAAAATGATGCTCTTTGGAACAATACCACAAAACAGGCATTGGCAAAGAAATACAAAGCATTGATTAGTGCCGCTATAATCAAATACAAAAGTGAAACCAGCTTGGCCACATTAGCCAAAGAAATCGGATTAGCATTACTTGTCTTGATTATTATGTTTGTATTAATTTCTTATTTGAAGAAGTTTTTTAACTGGACAGCATTTAAAATTAAATTTCAGGAAGACAAACGAATCCAAGGAATAAGAATCAGGAACTTCATTTTATTTGACGCTAAACAACAGGTGAATGCATTGCTTAATATCAACACGGTGCTTAAGTGGTTGCTAATCGCATTACTCGTTTATATTGCCTTACCCATTCTCTTTGGGATTTTCCCATGGACTAAAGGATTTGCTTCTACCCTTTTTGGATATATCCTAAATCCGCTTAAAAAGATAGGTCTTGGTTTTTGGAATTATCTACCAAATTTGATTACGATCTTAGTCATTATTTTTGTGTTCCGTTATGTATTAAAAGGAATTAAGTTCCTTAAAAATGAAATTGAAAAAGGGAATTTAGAACTACCTGGTTTTTTTCCAGATTGGGCTAATCCCACCTATCAAATTATAAGAGTAATTGTATTTGCTTTTATGGTTGTCGTAATTTTCCCCTATCTTCCTGGAAGTGATTCCCCTGTATTTCAAGGCGTTTCTGTTTTTCTGGGTTTCCTGTTTACGTTTGGTTCAGCAGGATCACTTTCGAATATTATTGCTGGTTTAATACTGACGTATATGCGCTTGTTTAAAATTGGCGACCGAGTAAAAATTGGCGAAGTGGTAGGTGACGTAATCGAAAAGTCATTATTAGTCACCCGAATAAGAACAATTAAAAACGAAATCATCTCTATTCCTAACTCGACCGTGATGAGTAGCCACACGATTAATTACAGTAGCGATGCTCCTGAGAAAGGGCTGATTATTCACTCCACAGTAACTATTGGTTACGATGTGCCCTGGAAAGACATGCATCAAGCATTGATTGATGCTGCTTTAAAAACAGCATTAATTTTACAAGAACCAAAACCTTTTGTATTACAAACCAGTCTAGATGATTTCTATGTATCTTATGAGATCAATGCGTATATCAAAGAGCCTAACAAGCAGGCGGTAATCTATTCTGATCTACATCAAAACATTCAAGATGTGTGTAATGAAAGAGGAATTGAAATTATGTCGCCACATTATCGCGCAGCAAGAGATGGAAATAGAACCACTATTCCTGAGAATTATTTGGGCAAAGAATATCAAGCTCCTCCATTTAATGTTACATTGAAAAAAGAGTAATTCATATCGGCTATTTTTTTTAAACGTTTAATCGCTTATATTTGCCTCCAATTTATTCTGAATAGCACATTTAGAATAGATATAATGATATGCAAACTATAATTCAGGTACTCAAAATGAATTCCTTTGCTTATATTTTACCGATAATTATCGGAACCACAAAAACAGATATTATGAAATTAATTTATACGCTTCTTTTTTCGGCAATGCTGAATCTAAGCTACTCACAGTCCCCTAGCCTTTACTTAGAGAAAATCAGAAATAATGAAGCTGAACTTACAGCTTTCTTTTCTCAAATGCCAAAAGGAGGAGATCTACACCACCATTTTAGTGGTTCCATTTATGCCGAACCAATGTTAGAAGACGCAATAACCGAAGACTTTTACTTGAATACTACCACTATGGAGGTCCTTAAGGAAAAACCCGCGACTGGAACATGGGAAAAATTCTCTGCCATAGCTAATCGTGGTGAACTAGGAGTTTACAAACAAAAAATAATGGAAAAATGGTCTGTAAAAGACTATAATCACGTAAGCTATCCGTCAGACAAATTGTTTTTTGAGTCTTTTGGAAAGTTCAGTCCGGCAATTGTGGGGCATTTTGGCGAAGGTTTATTGGAACTAAAAAACAGAGCAATTAAGGAAAACGTCAGTTACATCGAAACCGAGTTCTCGACTATCCCTTCTAAAATCAATACTGCTGATTTATTTGGTTTTAATACCCAATTAAGACAATTGGCAAACAACAGAAACGAAAAAGGGGTTAAATCACTTCTTGATACGCTGTACAGCACAATGTTAAAAAGGGATGCGGCAGCGGATGCTAATGATTTCAATACGAACTTTGTAGCTAAATTACATACGGATTTAAAAATTGATGATGAACGTTTTACTATGCGTTATCAAAATTTTGTATTGCGTTTTATGGAACCTGTTGATTTATTCAAAAATTTAGTGGTTGCATTTATCTCTGCAGACAGCAGTCCGTTAATGGCTGGTGTTAATATTGTTTCTCCGGAAGATGGTGAAACCTCGATGAAGGATTATTGGTTACACATGGTAATGTTCAACTATTGCCATACTAAATTTCCTGACGTAAAATACTCGATGCATGCAGGCGAACTTACCTTAGGACTGGTTCAACCTGAAGATCTAACTTCGCATATAAACGATGCGGTTTATACTGCTGGAGCCAATCGTATTGGACATGGAGTTGACATGGCGTACGAAGCAAAGTCATACGATTTGTTACGCTATATGGCAAAAAACAAGGTTGCCATCGAAATCAATCTAGTGAGTAACGAATTCATTTTGAAAGTCAAAGAAAATCGCCATCCTATCTCTTTATATAGAGCATTCAATGTGCCTATCGTAATTAGTACTGACGATGCCGGAATATTAAGGACTAATATGACCGAACAATATGTTTTATTGACGAAGAGATACAAAGACGTATCCTATGCTGATATTAAGCAGTATGTGTACAATAGTATTAATTACAGCTTTATACAGGACGAAAAGGTGAAAAAACAATTATTAAAAGATCTTGACTTGAGATTTAAAAATTTTGAAGCCAATTTCCCCTTAAAATAGATTCTAATGAATATCAAATTGATTGCCATTGGCAAAACCGATAATAAAGCATTACAATCCTTGATTGACGATTATACCAAGCGATTGTCTTTTTATATCAAGTTTGAATTAGAGGTTATTCCAGATATTAAGAATGTAAAAAACTTATCTGAAAGCCAACAAAAAGAGAAAGAAGGCGAATTAATTTTGGCAAAAATAACCCCTACCGACCAATTGATTTTATTGGACGAAAATGGAAAAAATTTTTCTAGTGTAGGTTTCTCTGAAGAATTGCAAAAGAAAATGAATTCTGGGGTAAAAACTTTAGTATTTGTTATTGGTGGCCCTTATGGTTTTTCAGATATGGTCTACGCCAAAGCACAAGGAAAGATTTCGCTTTCGTTAATGACATTCTCTCATCAAATGGTGCGTTTGTTTTTTATAGAACAACTATATCGTGGGTTTACTATTTTGAAGAATGAACCGTATCATCATCAATAAAAAGTGATCAATGTTCAGTCTTTAGTAGTCAGTATCGTGTCTTTTAATACACAAACTCCTCTCTATTCCTACTATCCAATCTCAAACTTTCAATAAAAATTTTATTTTGAATGTACATTCCGTAGCTCATGTTTTTATCAAACATAAAAATAAAATTATCAGCTAATTTTTTTGGCAATATCGTGGTACACATCTCTTTAATTTTTTCTCTTTTAATAACATTATTTTCAATTAAAATTTCATCATTTTTATCGAAATAGATAATAGTTCCAATTGGCTTCTCGATTTTATAATACACCTTCGTGAAAGGAATAAAAGCCATATTCTTCCCGATACTATCGGCATAAGCATAATAATTCTCCGCCTTTTCGTTTACATGGGCTTTTTCATTTCGCTTTTTATCTTGTAGTTTCATCACTTCCGGGATAACAAGTCTCAAAGGCAGACGCTTGTCAATATTAAAAATCCAATTGGTTGTAATGATGCTGTTTTTTCGGTTGACTTCTGCCAAAGTATCTTTGCCATTTGTTCTAAAAAATATATAAATAGGCGAATGATCTTTAACATCTGCCACCACTGTTACATTAGATTTGGGCAGTAAGATATCTTCCTTATTTCCACAGGACAGTACTAGAAAAAGAATAACTAAACTTAAATATTTCATAGGTATGTATTATTTATTTTTTATAAAGGAATATGGAATTAGCATTTCTTTATTCCTGTTTTCATAGAATTGCAGCCATGTTCGTCTCCGACTTATAGATTCATTTTATTCCAAAGCTGCACACATTCCATCGCTTCTTTTACATCGTGAACTCGGAGAATATTCGCTCCTTTAGCTAAGGCAATCGTGTTTAAAACTGTGGTTCCGTTCAAGGCTTCTTCTGCACTAATATTCAATGGTTTATATATCATTGATTTTCTGGAAATGCCAACTAATAAAGGTAATTCTAAAAGTTGAAATAATTCTGTTTTACGCATTACTTCATAGTTCTGATCTATTGTTTTAGCAA
Organism: Flavobacterium gillisiae; assembly: GCF_900107635.1. Classification (GTDB taxonomy): domain Bacteria; phylum Bacteroidota; class Bacteroidia; order Flavobacteriales; family Flavobacteriaceae; genus Flavobacterium; species Flavobacterium gillisiae. Next base: position 167,857 of record NZ_FNRD01000007.1, on the reverse strand, counting down.
AGCCAAAACCGGGATCAATAATCAAATCGTTGATACCTAAACTCCTCGCCTTACTTATTTTTTCAGAAAAATAGAAAAGCATTTCTTTAACGATATCATCATAGTGCGTCATACTCTGCATCGTTTGCGGTGTACCGCGCATATGCATCATAATATATGGAACTTTATATTGGGCTATAACTTCAAACATCGCATCGTCTAGGTTTCCCGACGAAATGTCATTAATAATAGCCGCGCCGTTTTCGATGCAAGCTTTCGCTACTTCACTTCTAAAAGTATCGATGGAAAGTAAGGCTTCCGGAAAATGTTTCAATATTAATTGAACTGTAGGAATGATTCTGGCGAGTTCTTCTTCTTCTGAAACGAATTCTGCACTAGGTTTACTGGAATAAGCTCCAATATCAATGAAAGTAGCACCATCATTTATCATTTTGCCGACTTGAGTCAATAGTTCGCTTTCATCATTGTACTTTCCTCCATCAAAAAACGAATTGGGAGTCACATTCAAAATCCCCATTACTTTAGGAGTTGATAAGTCGATAAGTTGTCCTTTACAGTTGATTGTCATTAATTTTTTGTTTAAAGTTTTCCTTGTTTAAAGTTTTCTATTTCTAAAGATTAATGTTGTTCAAAAGTAAAACCTAACTATTCTACTAACTTTAAACCTGAAACTTTAAACCTTTTAAAATTAATCCCTATTTTTGAGGAAATTTTAGACAAATATACATCAATAATGAAGAATACTTCTCAAGAATACGATAACGTAATTGCGAATTGTCGTTCGCTATTTATCAATAAAATGACTGATTACGGTAGTGCCTGGCGCATCTTACGATTGCCTTCATTAACAGATCAAATCTTCATAAAAGCACAAAGAATACGCAGTTTACAGGAAAATGAGGTTCGAAAAGTAAACGAAGACGAAACTGGTGAATTCATCGGGATTATCAATTATTCAATAATGGCTTTAATCCAATTGGAACTTGGAGTAGCAGATCAACCTGATTTAGATGTTAAAAAAGCAACTGAATTATATGATGCTAAAGTCAAACTGACCAAAGAGTTGATGGAAAATAAAAATCATGATTATGGTGAAGCGTGGCGTGAGATGCGCGTGAGTTCGCTTACCGATCTGATTTTGCAAAAATTACTTCGTGTAAAACAAATCGAAGACAACAAAGGAAAAACAATTGTATCAGAAGGCATAGATGCTAATTATCAAGACATGATCAACTATTCCATTTTCGCTTTAATATTAATGGGTTTCGGTAAATAAAAAGAAGATAAAAATGAAAAACATAATTACTCAATTTTCTAGAATATTCGTAGGCTTACTTTTCATCATTTCAGGATTAATAAAACTCAACGACCCAGTAGGTTTCTCTTATAAATTGGCTGAATATTTTGGCGAACCTGTTTTTAACATTCCATTTTTAGTTCCGTTTGCACTGGGCTTGGCTTTATTTTTAGTCATTGTCGAAGTGGTTCTTGGTGTAATGCTGCTTATAGGATACAAATCTAAATTCACGATTGGAAGCCTGTTACTTATGATTGTGTTTTTCACATTCTTAACGTTCTATTCTGCTTATTATGACGTTGTAAAAGATTGTGGTTGTTTTGGTGATGCCTTGCATTTAACACCTTGGGAGTCTTTCACTAAGGATATTGTTTTATTATTCTTCATCCTTGTTTTATTTATTAATCAAAAATTAGTAAAACCTCTTTTTGCAAATAGCGCACAGAATATCATAGCCTATGCCAGTATCATCTTGTGTATGTTTATGGCTGTATGGGTACTTAATCATTTACCTTTAATTGACTTTCGCCCTTACAAAGTAGGAACCAATATCCAAAAAGGAATGGAAATTCCCGAAGGTGCGCCACAATCTGTTGTAGAGATGATTTTTATTTATAAAGTAAATGGAGTAGATAAAGAATTTTTGACAGATGATTTGATGAATCTTCCAGAAGGAGCCACATTTGTAGATCGAAAAGACAAAGTGATCACCGAAGGTTATGTTCCCCCTATTCATGATTTTACGATGATGAAAGACGATTCAGATTATAAAGAAGAGTTGTTAGTAGAACCTAAATTGCTAATGTTTGTCACTTATGACTTAACCATCGCTGAAGAGGGCGGTATGGAAAAACTGGAAAAATTAAATCATGAAGCTAAAACCAAAGGATACAAAGTAATTGGAATGACAAACTCTGCAGTAGAAGAAATTGAAAAAGCTAAGAAGAAATATGGTCTTACTTTTGACTTCTACACATGTGACGCCATAGCTTTAAAAACAATTGAAAGAGCTAATCCAAGTATTGTAGTTTTAGAAAAAGGAACTATTAAACAAAAAGTTCATTACAACGACATCAAAGATTTGAAATTATAAATAGACCAAAAACCTAAAGTACTAGCGCAAAAAAATGTTTTACGCTAGTACTTTAGGCATTTGACTGTAGACAAAATACCAATGCTTAAATACTTTTTAAATAAATTCGGATATGCACTGCTCACACTTTATGGAGTGATTACGGTCATTTTCTTTTTATTTAATGTTTTGCCAGGAGATCCTGCAAGAATGATGCTAGATCAAAATGAAAACTCAGAGCAACTGGCATTGATTAAAAAGAAGTATGGTTTTGACAAACCCATTGCTACCCAGTATCTATATTACCTTAATGACCTCTCACCTATTTCCTTACACAGCAAAAACGAATCAGATTACACTTATTTGAGTGAAGGTAAATACAATGCAGCACAATTATTCAGTTTTACCAATTCAAATCTTGTAATTAAGACGCCATATTTGAGAGAAAGTTTTCAGAAAAGCGGAAAGAAAGTATCAGAAATTATTGGAAACACCCTACCCAGCACAGCGATATTGGCCTTTTTTGCCATTGTAATCGCTATTGTATTTGGGATTCTATTTGGAATCATTTCGGCATTGCACAAAGACACCTGGATCGATCGTTTAATTGCGCTGGTAAGCACATTGGGAATGAGTATCCCCTCGTTTTTTAGTGCTATTTTGTTTGCCTGGTTATTTGGTTTTGTGTTGCAAAAATATACCAACCTGAACATGACGGGAAGCTTGTATGAAGTAGACGATTTTGGCGAAGGAAGCTATATCCAATGGAAAAACATTATTTTACCTGCTGTGGTTTTAGGAATTCGTCCCTTGGCGGTGGTAATTCAACTGATGCGTAACTCCTTATTGGAAACCTTTGGTCAAGATTATATCCGTACAGCAAGAGCAAAAGGACTCTCTGAACATCAAATTATCAGAAAACACGCTTTAAAAAACTCCTTAAATCCTGTCGTTACGGCAATTTCGGGATGGTTTGCCTCGATGCTTGCCGGTGCCGTTTTTGTTGAATTTATTTTTGGATGGAATGGTTTAGGTAAAGAAATAGTGGAAGCTTTGAACAATTTAGACTTGCCTGTAATCATGGGCTCAGTATTGGTGATTTCGACCACATTTGTCGTTATCAACATCCTTGTTGATATCATTTATGCCTATCTTGACCCTAAAATTAGACTATCATAGTACTTAATCTTGGAATTTTAGATGGATTTTCAGCTTAAATTAGTCATCAAATACGGGTAGAATTTATTTTAACTCCAACTATTACGATTTCATTTCTCATTTCATAACTAAAGTGTATCGTTTTGTTATTTTAAATGTGCTTATTCAATTTTTCTTAATCTTTATACCCAAATTAGATTGTTTGTTTAACTTTGTTAAAAATATAAAAATGAAAAAAATAGTTGCTTTATTAATTGCATTCCTTGCACTTTCTTGTGCTAAATCAAATACGGGTAAAACTGAGTTTTCTAAAGAAGCTTTATCAGAAACACTATTAGCAACTGATGGAAGTCAAGTTGCTTTTCAGGATATTTTAAAGAAATACGAAGGAAAAACGGTGGTTATAGAAATGTGGGCTTCTTGGTGTGGAGACTGTGTAAAAGCAATGCCAAAAATAAAAGAACTTCAAGCAAATAATCCTGACGTAGCCTACGTATTTATCTCAATGGATAAAACTGCGGATAAATGGAAAATAGGTATCGATAAACATGAACTCAAAGGGAATCATTTTATGGCTAATGACCAAATGGAAGGTGTTTTTGCAAAAGCGATTGATTTGGATTGGATTCCAAGATACATCATCATAGATAAAACTGGTAAAATTGTTTTATATCGCGCAATAGAAACTGATTTTGATAAAATTAATGAAACATTAGCGTCGTTAAAATAATAGAATTTCAAAAAAAACTAAAAACAAAGAACTAAATAAAACAAATTGAAATGAGAAAAAAGATAGTAGCAGGAAACTGGAAAATGCATAAGAATGCTGAGCAAACTGAAGATTTGTTGAATGAATTGATTGATAAAATGCCTCTTGAAACTGAAGTACAAGTAATTGTAGCTCCTACTTTCATTAATCTAGCTACAGCGGTTGATCATTTAGAGTTCATTGCCATAGATGTTGCTGCACAAAATATGCATCAAGCAGAAAGTGGTGCCTTTACAGGAGAAATATCTGCTGATATGTTGCAAAACGTTGGTGTTAATATTGTAATTCTTGGACACTCAGAACGCAGAGCCATTTTTAATGAAACGGATGCCTTAATTGCAAGCAAAGTAAATACTGCTTTAGAGCATGACATGACGGTGATTTTTTGTTTTGGTGAAGAATTAAAAGACCGTCAATCTAAAAATCATTTCAATGTAGTAGAAAATCAATTGAGAGATGGATTGTTCAGTATTCAAGCTTCAGATTGGTCAAATGTTGTTTTAGCATACGAGCCAGTATGGGCTATCGGAACAGGCGAAACTGCTTCTCCGGAACAAGCACAGGAAATGCACGAATTTATTAGAGAAACAGTACGTAAAGCATACGGAAGCGATATCGCCGAAGATGTTTCTATTCTTTATGGTGGAAGTGTAAAACCAGAAAATGCAAAAGAAATTTTCTCTAAACCAGATGTAGACGGGGGTCTTATAGGTGGTGCTGCTTTAAAAGCAGATGATTTCATGGCGATTGTGAATGCAATTTAAGCTCATTATTTAAAATACACGAAAAGCGGTAATTGATTTTACCGCTTTTTTTATTTTTATAATATTCGATAAAAAGGAAATAGTACCTTTGCAAAAAAAATAAACATGTCAAACATATATATCGGTTACCATTTTACAGTTGAACCAAAAGAATTAGGTTCAGAAATACTAATCGCTGAACTAGGAGAAACTGCTTTTGAAAGTTTTACTGAAACAGAGACTGGAATTTCTGCTTTTGTTCAAAAGGACTTATGGGACGAAACGATCTTGGAGAACATCCAAATATTACAATCTGAAGAATTTAAAATCGAATATACATTCGAAGAAATTGATCAGGTAAACTGGAATGAAGAATGGGAGAAAAACTTTGAGGCTATTGATGTAGAAGGAAATTGTCATGTACGTGCTCCTTTTCACCCAAAAACAGATGCTGAATTTGATATTCTAATTGAGCCTAAAATGAGTTTTGGAACGGGTCATCACGAGACAACACATATGATGATTCAGCACTTGTTAGATACAGAAGTTGCAGGAATGAAAACATTAGATATGGGTTGCGGTACAGCCATTTTAGCTATTCTTGCTGAAATGAAAGGCGCTCAACCAATTGATGCTATCGATATTGACAATTGGTGTTATTTAAATTCAATAGAAAATGCAGAACGCAATAATTGTGAACACATCACAGTTTATGAAGGAGATGCCTCTTTATTGAAAGGTAAAAAATATGATTTAATTATTGCCAACATCAACAGAAACATTTTGTTGAACGATATGCAAAGCTACGTAGACTGTTTAAGCCCAAAAGGAACTCTTCTATTAAGCGGTTTTTATGAACAAGATATCCCTTTTATTGATGCTTCATGCACAGAAAAAGGCTTGACTTATGTTAAAAAACTGGAAAGAAACAATTGGGTTTCACTAAAATACGTAAATTAGTAGCTAAATTTAGAACGATGGAAACCAACCGAAAAAATCATTGGGAGACCGTTTACGAAACTAAAACGCCTAATGAGGTGAGCTGGACTCAGGATAACCCTAAAACTTCTCTAGATTTTATACGAGAAACCCAGTTAGGAAAATCTGCCAAAATAATTGACGTAGGTGGTGGTGATAGTAAACTGGTCGATTACTTATTAGACGAGGGATATGAGAACATAACTGTTTTAGATATTTCGGCAAAAGCGTTAGAAAGAGCAAAAATTCGCTTAGGAGAAAAAGCAGATAAAGTACATTGGATTGTTTCGGACATCAATGATTTCAAACCTGATACCACGTATGACATTTGGCACGACCGAGCTACATTTCATTTTTTAACTAGTGATGATCAGATAAAAAATTATTTTAAAATTACTCAAAAATGGATTGGTGGTTTTTTAATTATCGGTACTTTTTCAGATAAAGGCCCTGCAAAATGTAGTGGCCTTGATATTAAACAATATACAGAAACGGCACTAGAACAAGAATTTCAGGTCGCTTTTGAAAAACTAAAATGCATTAATGAAGATCATAAAACTCCCTTTGAAACGATACAAAATTTTATATTTTGTATTTTTAAAAAACGATAAGTCAAACTATATTTTTATCTAACCCTTAAATTATTTAAAAATGAGTACAAAAGAAAAAATAAGAGAAAAAGTTAGTGTTAAAGAAGTTACTTCTAAAAATAATGAAATCATCGTTTATAATGATGACGTTAACACTTTTGACCATGTAATCGACACATTAATGCGTGTTTGTGAGCATACTCCAGAACAAGCGGAACAATGTTCCTTAATTGTACATTACAACGGGAAATGCACTGTAAAAACGGGCCCGCTTAATAAGTTGAAACCACAATGCAGTAGCTTACTGGAGGCTGGATTAAGTGCAGAAATCATCTAGACCGCGTTAGGAAAAATAATAAAATCATAATTCCTTTTTTTACAAATAATCTGAAAACATTCTATTTTATCATATATTTGAATAAAATAGAATGTTTTTATGGAAGAATATGGTAAAATATTACTGATTGCAATGCCTCTTTTCTTTGTATTGATAGTCCTAGAAAAAATTTACGGTACTTACAAAGGAGAAGATAACGTTCCTTTGATGGACAGTGTTTCCAGTATCAGTTCTGGAATTACAAATGCCGTAAAAGATGTCTTGGGTCTTAGTATTACTTTTATTTCCTATGGATGGATGGTTGATAAAATCGCTATTTTTCATTTGGAAGCCAACATTTTCACTTATCTCATAGCTTTTATCATAATTGACTTTTACGGATATTGGACGCATCGTATAGCGCATCAGGTCAATTTTTTCTGGAACAAACACGCCATTCATCATAGCAGCGAGGAGTTTAATCTGGCTTGTGCTTTAAGGCAAACCGTTTCCAGCTTTGTAAATCTGTTCACCTTTCTACTTATTCCTGCAGCTATTATAGGAGTTCCCACCACTGTGATCGTTATAACGCTTCCCATTCAATTATTTTTACAATTTTGGTATCATACCAAACATATTAAAAAAATGGGTTTTTTAGAGCACATTCTTGTTACGCCTTCACACCATAGAGTACATCACGCTATCAATCCAGAATATATAGACAAGAATCATTCTCAAATTTTTATTATTTGGGATAAATTATTCAATACTTTCCAAGAGGAATTGGAAGCTGTGCATCCTGTTTTTGGTATTACAAGACCAGCACAAACCTGGAACCCAATACGGATTAACTTTCAACATTTAAGCCTATTGATTTCGGATGCATGGCGTTCCGAGAACTGGCAAGATAAATTTACAATTTGGTTTAAACCCACCGGCTGGCGTCCAGAAAACTTCGAAGAAAAATATCCAGTAAACAAGATTACAAACGTATATTCTTTTGATAAATATGGAACTGAGGCTTCTTCAAAACTTATTTATTGGTCCATTATACAGGCATTAGTAACCTTGCTGCTTGTTAGTTACTTTTTCGGTAACATTGCCATGATAGGTTTGCCAGTTATTTTTATTTACGGATTGTTTATATTTATGACGGTATACAGTTATACTGAATTAATGGATGAAAGCCGTTTCTCTGTTTATTGGGAAACAATTCGTTTTCTATTTGGTTTGGGGATTCTTTATTATTTTGGAGATTGGTTTGGACTTAATTCTCTATTTCCATGGGGAAATTACATAATTATTGGCTACCTCCTACTTTCATTAGCAATGTCAATTTATTTTGTAGCTTTAGAATTTAAACCAAAACGCGCAACACTTTTCAATGCTTAAAAATCGACAATGAAAAACACATCATTATTAAAAAGCTACTTAGCCATAAGCATCATTTATCTTCTCATTATCCTTTTGGGTCACGAAGATATTGCCTGGTATATTAAACCTTTTCTGCTTCTATTTTTAATATTGGCGGTCTATTTTTACAGTGATTTTCCTTCGAAAAAATACTTGTTAACGGCTTTATGCTTTTCTTGGTTGGGTGACATCATCCTTTTATTTGCGGATAGAGACGAGATGTATTTCATCATAGGTTTAATCGCTTTCCTACTTTCCCATATTGCTTATATTCTATTGTTTAATAAACAAATAAAACCTAAGAACACTAAAAACAAAGCTATTTTCTGGATGGGAGCCACTGCAATTATGGCGTATCTCATCATTATGATTGCGGTGCTACTACCAAGTCTAGGTGATTTAACTATTCCAGTTTTTGTATATGCGCTGGTTATCTCAACAATGCTATTGTTTGCTTTTAAGGGTTTCCTGATATGGAAAGAGCCAGCAAATTGGTATATTTTAATAGGTGCCATTGTATTTGTAAGTTCAGACAGTATTCTAGCGTTCAATAAGTTTTACAAACCTGTGGTATTGTCTTCCTTTCTTATTATGATAACTTATCTAGTAGCGCAGTATTTGATTGTATCAGGAATTTTAAAATTAAATAAAAAAAATAGCATTCTCAATTTTTAGAAAATGCTATTTTTTTACTTCTTAAAGCTATTGCAATTAATGAGGTAATTTATCTTTCAGAACTCCGTATAAATAAGTCCCAAGCAAGGCTCCGAAAAGAACAATACCAACGCTCCAGAAACCAGCTCCTAGCAATATGAATATCGGACCTGGGCAAGATCCCACAAGCGCCCAACCAAATCCAAAAAATAATCCACCAACCCAATATCGTGTAGATCCTTGCTCTTTATCTTGGATTTCAATTGCTAATCCTTTGATGTCTTTTAAATTTTTTCTTTTTATCAACTGAATTCCAATGATTCCAGTACCAACTGCAGTCATGATGATTCCATACATATGAAACGATTGAAACTGAAACATTTCATAGATTCGATACCAAGAAACTGCCTCAGATTTTGTGAGTACAATTCCGAATACAAAACCAACCAATAAATATTTTATTACTTTCATATTTTAGAAAATTAAGGGGAATAATAAATAAGCCATAATCAATCCTCCGATAAAGAATCCTATAACGGCCTTTAATGATGGAATTTGCAAGTTGCTCAAGCCAGTAATAGCATGACCCGAAGTACAACCACCTGCGTAACGGGTTCCAAAACCGATTAAAACGCCTCCTATTAGCAAGATCAAAATAGTTTTTGGAGAACTGAAAATATCAGGTCCAAAAAGGGCGTCCGGCATTAATTTTCCGTTTGGAGCATCGATTCCCAATTGTGCCAACTGCGCAATAGTTTTTGGATTTATAGCAACATTAGAAGGATCACTCATAAACTGCACCGCTACAAAACCTCCCAGCATCGCTCCTAAAACCACAACTAAATTCCAACGTTGTGCTTTCCAGTCGAAGTCAAAAAAAGCAACACGTTTTCCTAAGCCCGCCATCGAACATAACGAACGAAGATTAGAAGACATACCAAATGTTTTTCCGAAATATATTAAGGAAAGCATGATCATGCCAATCAAAAAACCGGATACATACCACGGCCATGTTTGAAAAATAATATTCATCTTTTTAATTTAATTTTTTGCAAAAGTAGGGATTCTAACTTTTAAAGTAATCACAATTTGCGACACAATTATTTTAAGAGTTCTGTTTCCTCTATATTTGTATCTCATACGGTAATGATAGAAAAAATAATCAATACCTTATATTTAAACCTCAAATGGAACCTACAACATTTATAAAACATGAAAAAAACAGTATTTTTTATTTTTTTACTCATCACCTCCGTTTCTTGCGTAAGCACGAAATCTACTTTGCAAAACGTAGATGACAATGCTCCTATTCCTCAAGTCTCAAGGAATAATACATTTGTAATTACTGAATATAGCAAGGATGCAAAATATGGTTACAATAAGGACTATCCTATTAATATATTTTTTAGAAGTACTAAAGACGATTCTATAAATCAAGAACGTTTTCTAAATGCATTAGCCGGACCCAAAGGCGAAAAAATCACTTTCCAAAAAGTAGAAAGCTGTTGTCCGTTTCCTACGAAAAGAAGCGAAATGGGTGCTGGGTTTCTGGATGTCTATGAAATAACATGGGAGGGTCAAAAGAAACCGATTGTTCTCTATGTAAACATTTATGAAAAGGGAGCCTTAATGGTACCTATGGGTCTTAGTTTAAAAAAGTTTTAAATATAACAGCTATTGCCCTAGCCCTGATAGAAGCGATATCCTTACTGGTTTTTCTTTAAAAACAGTAAGATACAAGCGAATAGCAGGAAATAGCTTCTTAAAAAAGAAATAAAATCTAAAATTAAGTTGCAAATCATAACTATCTTTGCACTTTCAAAAAAACTATTATGAACATACAAGATATTCCTCAAATTAAACATACAGATAGCGGTAACTTTTTTTTACTTGCTGGGCCTTGCGCGATAGAAGGTGAAGAAATGGCGATGCGTATTGCTGAAAAATTAATTGGTATCACTGACAAATTACAAATTCCTTACGTTTTTAAGGGTTCGTTTAAAAAAGCGAATCGTTCAAGAATTGACAGTTTTTCAGGAATTGGTGATGAAAAAGCGTTAAAAATTCTTAGAAAAGTATCGGAAACTTTTGGAGTCCCTACCGTAACTGACATTCACACGAATGAAGATGCAGATATGGCGGCACAGTATGTAGATATACTTCAAATTCCTGCTTTTCTAGTTCGTCAAACTGATTTAGTTGTGGCTGCAGCCAATACTGGAAGAGTGGTAAACCTGAAAAAGGGACAGTTTATGAGTCCTGAAAGTATGAAACATGCTGTACAAAAGGTATTGGATTGTAACAATAATAACGTAATGGTAACTGATCGTGGAACTATGTTTGGGTACCAAGATATGATTGTTGATTTCAGAGGAATTCCTACGATGCAACAGTATGCAACTACCGTACTAGATGTAACACATTCATTACAACAGCCTAATCAAACGGCCGGTGTAACAGGAGGACGACCTGATATGATTGAAACCATTGCCAAAGCTGGAATTGCAGTAGGTGTTGATGGAATTTTCATAGAAACTCACTTTGATCCGGCTAATGCCAAAAGTGATGGAGCAAATATGTTGCATTTGGATTATTTTGAGGCCTTAATGACTAAACTTGTCGCTATTAGACAAACGGTTAATGCCTTTTAATTTTTCAAATTACCTAAAAGTAAGTAAAGTACATAGCAGTACTTTATTCAAATAAAAAATAGTACTACTGGATTTTAAAAATTCTGGAGTTATAAATAGTAAAAAAGGAGATCGTCTTTGACAGACAATCTCCTTTTTCTATTTTAAAAATAAATGGTACAGTCATTTAAAATTCATTATCATAGTTTTAGCTCCGTCAGTATGTTATCTAATAATTTATGGTTACTTTAGTAATTCGATTCTAAAACTGGCCTTTGCTATCGACTAGGCGTTATTACTATGAGAATGGAGAAAATGAACCGAGCAAAAGAAAATATTATTACTGATCATTATGACAGTTTCGAGAACTTCGAGAAATTTTTTGATTTGTCACCCGACTTACTTTGTGTAGCAGGCTATGATGGCTATTTGAAAAAAGTAAACCCAGCAGTATCAAAATTACTTGGTTATTCGAATGAAGAATTATTGTCTAAACCAATAAATGAATTTGTTTATCATGATGATCGTAACAATACATCGACCGCTAGAAATGAGCTTAGAAATCAGATTTCTTTATTTAATTTCGAAAATCGTTACGTGACTAAAAACGGTACCGTTGTATGGCTGTTATGGACTTCCTTACCAATAGAAAGTGATAAAGTAGTATATGCTATTGCAAAAAACATCACCTATAAGAAAGAACTTGAAGAGGAACGAAATATACATTTAGCTGAACTAACAAAAATAAATCACGAATTCAAACAACTAACTTATTCAACGGCCCATGATATAAAGTCTCCTGTTAATAATATGCTTGCCGTGTTTGAACTTTTAGATCTTTCTACAATTAAAGATTCAGAAACACTTGAATTTATTTCGATTTTAAAATCTTCAACAGAAGGTTTAAGGCAAACACTAAATGAATACATCGCAATTTTAGATCAAAATAATAAAATCAATTCCCATCTCGAAGAACTGAATTTAAATACTACTTTAAATGAAATACTAATTTCCATAAATTCAATTATCAATAATTCAAATGCGATAATTAATGTGGATTTTTCAGAACTTGAAACTATTCTTTTCAACAAAGGCTATTTGAAAAGTATCTTTCTTAATTTACTTACAAATGCGATAAAATATTCTAAGACTGATTGCGTACCAATAATTTCCATTTATTCAAAAATTGTCGATGGAAACAAGCAATTAATTATTTCTGATAATGGAATTGGGTTTGATATGGACAAGGTAAAAGATAAAATTTTTGGGTTACATCAAAAATTTAATAATAATCTTGACAGCCAAGGTATTGGTCTCTATTTAGTTTACAACCATATTACTAGTCTTGGCGGTCATATAGTAGTCGAAAGTAAAAAAAATGAAGGCGCTAAATTTATTATCTCATTTAAGAATTAAAATAAAAATACGGGATTAAGTGTTAGCCTTGAATTATCAGAAGTGGAATAGTGATGCTATAGAAACTAATATTTGTTTAATTTTAAAACTCTTATGATAGAAATTCCGAAAATACCAAAACAACTCACAAAGAACGGTAAATTTTCAGTACTTGAAATACTACAATACATCGTACTGATTTGTTTTATACTTTATTACGGAAGAACACTTTTTATTCCTCTTAGTTTTGCAGTACTGATTAGTTTTATTCTTTTTCCAGTTTGTAAATGGATGGAAAGTAAAGGAATCAACAAAATGGGTGCTATTATTAGCTCTCTTTTAATCGTTATCTCATTCATTGGTATCATAGTGTATTTACTTATTCTTCAAATTAATGAGTTCTCTCATGAATGGGGTCTTTTTAGTAAAAAACTTGTGGAAGCAGTGAATCAAATCAGTGTTTTTATTACTGAACGCTTTGAAATAAGTACAGCAGAACAAGTTGCTTTTTTAAAAAATGCTATTAATAACTCAGGTACACAGGCATTTTCACTGCTTCGAAGCTCATTATATTCGCTCTCAGAATCCCTGTTTTTTCTATTAATCATCCCTGTTTTTTCAGCTCTAATTCTTTATTATCGTCGAATATTAGCAAAAGTATTGTATCAACTTTTTCCAGCTGACAAAAAGGAAACAGTTCATGAAGTTCTGATTGAAACCATACGTGCCTATTATAACTTTATAAAAGGAATGTTAGTAGTCTATATAATCGTTGGACTTTTAAATAGTATTGGTCTTCTAATTGTTGGCGTGCCGCATCCTTTTATGTTTGGTTTTATCGCTTCCATACTTACCTTTATTCCTTATATAGGAATCATGATATCTTCTCTTTTACCAATTGCTGTTTCCTGGATAACATTCAATTCAATTTGGTATCCAGTAGGTGTTATTGTGGTTTTTTCAATTGTCCAAGCTTTGGAAGCATATGTAATATTTCCCTTAGCAGTTGGGCGCAGATTAAAAATTAATACACTGGTTATTATCTTAATGATTACTGCTGGAGGAATTTTATGGGGCGCTGCTGGAATGATTCTATTCATTCCATTCGCAAGTATCGCGAAACTAATTGCTGATCGTACAGAAAGTTTAAAGACTTTATCTCTATTATTAGGGGAAAACGGAGACGAAGACGAAACTAAAACGGAGCCTTAATTCTATCCCCTTTCCTGTAGATCTATTTAAACTACTTTAGGTTTAGCGAATCTTTCTACAAAATTTACAACTTCATTAAAATAATAAAGCCACAAGAATTACTCTTGTGGCTTTTGGTATCAATAAAAGAAAATAATTATTTCAAAATTCCATTTTGGTCAATTAAGTACATCAATGAAGCCATTGTCGCAGCTCCCAGTTCTAGCTCCCTTTTATCAACAGCATCAAATTTATCGTTTGCGGCATGGTGATAGTCAAAATAGCGTTGTGAATCTGGTTTTAAACCCGCTTTTACAATATTTTTAGAGGTCAATGGTCCAATATCAGAACCACTATGCCCTTCTACAAAACTGTGTATTAAATACGGTTCAAATAATTTTGAAAAACTGCTTATTTTTTGAAAATTAGCTTCGTTGCATTCTAATGAAAATCCTCTTGGACTAAATCCACCCGAATCACTCTCTAAAGCAAATATGTGGTTTTCTTTATTGGCTTGAGCCAATTCCTCATATTTATTACCGCCTCTTAATCCATTCTCTTCATTCATAAAAAGAACAACTCTAATTGAGTTTTTGGGTTTATAGCCTATGTTTTTAAAAATATTCACCACTTCCATACTTTGCACCACTCCTGCCCCATCGTCATGAGAACCATCAGCAAGATCCCATGAATCTAAATGTCCGCCTACAACCATAATGTTCTCTGGATTTTCAGATCCTTTTAATTCCCCAACCACATTATACGATAACACATCGTCAAATTGCTGACAAGATTGCTTGAAATAAAAAGTCAATTTAGGATTATTTTTTAAACTCTTCCTCAATAACTCGGCACCATTAGTACTAATAGCTGCTGTAGGAATGTATTGTGATTTAGGAAGGTCACCATAGCTTTGTGCTCCTGTATGAGGAAAATCATCCAATCTTAGGTTCATCGAACGTACAATCGTTCCAACAGCTCCAAGTTCTGCAGCTTTTTGAGCACCAGCATATCGTTGATCAACTGCACCTGAGTAAGCATGAAACGATTCTATTTGTTCGTTCTCCATCGGGCGGTTATAAAAAACAATTTTGCCTTTAATTTTATCTTTCCCTAAAGCAGTAAGTTCTTCAAAACTTTTTACTTCAACTACTTCAGCTGTCAAACCATTTTTGGCTGTAGCAATTGATCCACCTAAAGCACAAATAGGAACTGAAACTTTATTTTTTTTATCAAGAATATAGGCGGTTTCTTTTTCGCCACGCACCCATTTTGGCACCATTACTTCTTGGAGGAATACGCGATCAAAACCTAACTTTTCCATCTCAGCTTTTGTGTATACAACTGCTTTTTCCGCTCCGACGGATCCCGATAAACGAGAACCGATTTTATTTGACAAATCATCCAGCCAAGCATAACATTTAGAATTTGTTAGCGATGATTTATAGATTTCCTTGATTGTTTGTTCTTCCTTAGTTTGGGCAAAAAGTGCAAATCCATTAAAAAGGACTAGCGCTAAAACGGTTGTTTTTTTCATTGTTTATTGAGGTTAGTTTTATTCTGATTTTTTAATTTCTGTACGCGGTCCTATTCCGTTATTATTAAAGGCTTCAATCTGAAAATAATAAGCATCTGATCGATCTAAACCATTAAAATAATATTCATTTTTTCCGTAAACCATTATAGAACCATACATTTTGTCAGGAGATTTACCAAAATAAATAACATATCCATCAGCTAAAGGCTCTTGTTCCCATTTAAACCAAACATTACGTCTTTCTCCTTTTTTTCTTGGTTCTGCACGTAAAGGAACAAAATTATTGACACTATTTGGAGTTTTCCCACCTCCTTTTCCAAAAATTCTGAAACCAGAAAGCGCAAATTTACCTGTTGGCATTCCTCTATTTTCAATTTTCACGTAACGTGCTGACACGGCTTTTTCAAGCTCAATATAGTCATGTGGAACATCTTTGCTATTATGGCTCTTATCCACTAGAATCTTCCAATCTATATTATTATCCGAATAATAGATAACGTATTGATGGCCTGTCGTGCTTTCTGGTTTTCCCATTAAAGTAACATCTTGATCAGCATAATTAATTTGGATAGCCTGAATCGTACTCTGTTCTCCTAAATCAGTAGAAAGCCACTCTCCTTTTGTTCTTGATTTTGCTGACCAATAGGTTTTTAAATCTTCATTTACGGCATAATTAGCCTGATATCCTCCCAAGGTTGAAGAAACCTGAACTGGTTTATTATAATTCAGTAACATCCATCCCGCAAAATTTTGATCGAGGTGCTCTCGATTTTGCGAAGGCAAAAAGGTAGGATAATCTCCATAAGCAGTATTCGAATATAAAATTCCGTCTTTGTCAAAACCAGCTGGCCAAATCCCTAACCGGCGTTCAAAATTATTTTTAGTACCAATAACTATTGTAGAAACATGCCAATACGCATCATTAACATCTTGATAAGTGGCTCCATGACCTGCACCTCTTGCAAATCCACCAGGCTTGTACGAAAAAGGATTGTGAGACTGGTATTCAAACGGCCCTAGCGGTTTATCACTGACATAAACGCCATCGCCGTAACCACTAAACTCTGTTCCTGGACCGCCATATTGCAAATAATATTTATTATTGTGCTTGGTCATAAATGCTCCTTCCATAAAGGGCTGCATAAATGTATTGTCATTGTTTTCACCAAAGCGTTCCCAACCATGTTCATCATCATTTAGCGCAATTAAAGGAATTACTTCCCCCTCTGGCTGAAAGGTTTTTCTATTTAATTTCACACCATACAATGGGTACAAATTACTCGAGCCATAATATTCGTAAAGCTCGTCTTTTTCTTTATCCCAAAATATTGATGGATCCCAAGCTGCTGCTTCTGATTTATGAACTAATTCTTTCCAGTCATCTTTAGAAGGATTTGTGCTCATCCAAATTGGGAATTCCTTGCCATGTGTTGAGCCTACAACCAAAAGCGTATCATTAACAAAAGACAATGAAGGAGCACACAGCTCATCATAAACCTGATGCTCCGGTCTTAAAAATTTTCTCGATATAAATTTCCAGTCCAGCATATCTTTGCTGTGCCAATATCCCCATTGGTTAGTCGAGAAAAGGTAGTATTCTCCTTTAAAATAAGTAATTACTGGGTCTGCCGTCGTACGATGTTTCCCTTGGGTTACAAAGTTAGGTATAGGACAATAACCATAGTCAATATTGATAGGGTTACAATACGTTTTTTGTTGAGCTTCTGCTTTCGCAAAAAAGAAAAAGAAGCTTACAATTATTATTTTCAAAATGGTGTTTATCTTTTTTCTCATAATTAAATTGCTTGTGTAAATTTGAATTTCCGACCAAAAATCGTTACAAAAGTTCAAAAAAAACCCTGCAAGAAGTACATTACTTGCAGGATTATATTAGTTAGCATCGCTTTCTAAATGAATTTACAAACTGGTTTCAATTTGTTTTAAAAGCATTATTATACTACTTAACTGGTTCAAAACTTATTGCTGTTCCTCCTCCTGGTGCCAAATTCAAACTAATTTTTGATTTGTTTGTTACTATTATAGTTTTGATTTTATAAGCGATAGGATTTTTTTGCCAATCGGCATTTTTAGCGTCTTCGTAGATTATTGCTTTGTATTTTTGTCCTTTAGACAAGAAGTCCAATTTAATTTCAGATTTTCTGGCATTTTCATCAGTAATAGTTCCTAAGAACCAAGATTCTCCACCTTTAGTTTTTCTTGCTACGGTTAGATAATCGCCTGGCTCTGCTTCAAGGTATACGCTTTCATCCCAGTCTACAGCCACATCTTTGATAAATTGAAAAGCATCCATGTATTTTTCATAATTTTCCGGTAAATCAGCTGCCATTTGTAATGGAGAGTACATCGTAACGTACAAAGCTAATTGTTTGGCTAAGGTTGTATGAACTTGCGCCGTTTTGCTTTTATCATAATAGCTCATTTTGATCTCAAAGATTCCTGGTGTGTAATCCATTGGACCTCCCAGTTGTCTTGTAAAAGGTAAAATAATTTCGTGCATCGGAGGATTACCTTTACTCCAAGCGTTGAATTCATTTCCACGAGCAGCTTCTGCAGCAATGTAATTAGGATATGTTCTTCCGTACCCTGTTGGTCTTGAAGATTCGTGAGAATTCAACATCAATTTATTATCAGCCATTCGTCTAGCAACAAAGTTAAAATGGTTCACCATAGTTTGTCCGTCATGAAACTCGCCACGTGGAATTATTTTACCCACATAACCCGTTTTTACAGCTGGATAATCATACTTTTTCATTACCTCCATTGCTCGATCTAAATGTCTTTCATAATTAGCAACAGAACCTGAAGTTTCATGATGCATGATCATTTTGACGTTTTTTGATTTGGCGTAAGCCGAAATAGCTGCGATATCAAAATCAGGATAAGGAGTTGTGAAGTCAAATACTTCTTCTTTCCAGTTTCCGAACCAGTCTTCCCAACCTACGTTCCAACCTTCAACTAAGACTCCGTCAAAACCGTTTTTGGCAGCAAAATCAATGTATCTCTTCGTGTTTTCGGTAGTCGCTCCATGTTTTCCTGAAGGTAGTAACTCTTGTGTTAATGAATTTTGTGCGTTTTGCGAACCTGCAAAATCCCAAGTTGATTTTCCAACGTGCATTTCCCACCAGATTCCAACATATTTCATTGGTTTAATCCATGAAGTATCTTCAATTTTAGAAGGCTCGTTTAGGTTCAGAATCATTTTAGAACTTACAATATCCCTAGCGTCATCACTAATCATAATTGTTCTCCAAGGTGATACACAAGGAGTTTGTAAATAGGCTTTATCGCCAATTGCATTGGGAACTAACTGTGCATTTAATTTATAGTTTTTTACATCAACATTTAAATGCATTACTGGGTAATTTACCACAGCTGCTTCAAAAATATTAACATATAATCCTGCAGCAGATTTCATCATTAATGGTGATTGAACAATGTATTTACCTGGAATAGATTTCACTCCAATCCCATTATTCATGTCTATTTTAGAATTGTCTATTTCTGACAGCTTTGTCTCATTATACTCATATTCATTACTGTCAAAATCACCAGGAATCCAGAATGTTTTATAATTATCAGTTAAGTTAAACTGCGTTACTTCATCAGAAATAATAAAGTAATTAAGTTCTGATTGTTTTGGAAAATCATATCTAAAAGCAACACCTTCATCAAAAATTCTAAAAATGATGTTCATTTTTACGTTTGTTTCATTTTGAATAAGTGAAACCTTTAATTCGTTATAATGATTAACAATAGAAGATTGCTCTCCTAAGACTGGTTTCCACGATTCATTAAATATGCTGTTTTTTGAACCTTGAATACTGAAATTTGCATCAAGAGCGGGTTTCTCTTTCAGTTTAATCCCCATTGTACTTTCTTGAACAACGGTTTTGTTTTTATAAGTTACTGTATACGTTGGCTGGCCGTTTGCTGTAAGTTTAAAGTCTAAAATAATATTTTTTGAAGGAGAGGCTACACTTTGCGCTTGAAGCATGCTCAAGGCAAAAAACAGTATAGCTGATAAAAAATGTTTCATATTTTTATTGTTTTTTGTTTTTAGTACAGCTAAAATACTAAAACCATATTTAATATCCTTTTAAGCCTTCCCGTAATTAGGTGTTACATTTAAAAAACCCTTCGATAGGAACTCTACCGAAAGGCAAACCAAGTTAAAATAAAAACCAAACTATTTATTCAACTCAAAACCAACTTTATTATCTGTATTAGAACTTCCGCCTATGTAAACTTCAAATTGTCCATCCTCAGCGACAAATTCCAAATCAGAATTATAAAACTTCAATTCTTCAATAGAAATCTCAAAAGTCACTGTCTTTTTCTCTCCTTTTTTTAGCGCAATTTTCTGAAATCCTTTTAACTCTTTTAAAGGTCTAGTTATAGATCCTACTACGTCTCTTAGATACAGTTGAACGACTTCTTTTCCGTCAAAATTTCCAGTATTTGTAATATCAACACTAACATTTATTTTTTCATTAGAATTCATCTTCTCAGAAGAAGTTTTCAAATTTGAATACTCAAATGTGGTGTAACTCAATCCAAAACCAAAAGGATATAAAGGTTCATTTCTCTCATCTATATAGTTAGACTTGAATTTTTCAAAGTTTCCTTCTTTATTACCTAATGGTCTTCCTGTATTTTTATGGCTATAATAAATAGGTACTTGTCCTACACTTCGAGGAAAAGTAGTCGTCAATTTTCCGGAAGGGTTTTCAATACCAAATAAAACATCCGCTATTGCACTACCTGCTTCGCTACCTGCAAACCAAGTATTCAAAATTGCGGGTACCGTTTCATTTTCTTGTACTAAAACTAAAGGACGCCCAGTAAATAAAACCAATACAACCGGTTTTCCCGTTTTTAATAATGCTTGCAATAAATCTTTTTGTGCTTGCGGTATTTCCAGATTAGTTCTGCTGCTGCTTTCCCCACTCATCTCTGCAGATTCACCAAGTGCTGCTACAATTACATCTGATTGATTCGCAATTTTTAAGGCTTCAGCTAATAAGTCCGCAGAAGTCCTAGCATCACGATGCAATGTTTTCCCGAACATAGTCGCTTTTTCTTCAAAAGCAGCATCATAATCTAGATTACTACCTTTGGCGTAAAGCACATTTGCAGTTGCCGCAACTTCTTTAATTCCTGCAATAAGCGAAATGGATTTATCCATGTTTGTAGCTACACTCCAAGTTCCCGCCATATTTTCTTTAGCATCAGCCAATGGTCCGATAACTGCAATTGTTCCTGATTTTTTTAAAGGCAATAATTGCTTTTCGTTTTTAAGTAACACTAAAGATTGTGATGCGATTTCTCTCGCTTCTAATCTATTTGACGTTGTAAAAACTTCATTTTTGGCTCTTTTTACATCACAATATTTATAAGGATCTTGGAATAAACCTAAGTCATATTTAGCGTTTAAAATAAGTTTAACAGCATTATCTATCTGTGTCATACTTACTTTATTTTCTTCTAAAGATTTTTTCAAAGTCGTTAGATAGCCTTCACCTACCATATCCATTTCGATTCCGGCGTTTAATGCTAAAGCAGATACCGCCTGTAGATCTCCCATTCCATGTGCTATCATTTCAGGAATTCCTGTATAATCTGTTACCACAAAACCTTTAAAACCCCATTGGTTTCTTAATACCTCTGTCATTAACCATTTATTTCCAGTTGCTGGAATTCCATCAACTTCATTGAAAGAAGCCATTACAGAACCTGCACCAGCATCAACAGCGGCTTTATAGGGAGGAAAATAATCATTGTACATTTTTATTCTACTCATATCCACGGTATTGTAATCGCGACCTGCTTCTGACGCACCATACAATGCAAAATGTTTTACACAGGATAAAATAGAATTGTTTTTTGAAAGATCATCTTGTTGGTAGCCGTTGACCATTGCTTTTGCAATTTGGCTCCCTAAATAAGCATCTTCACCAGATCCTTCAGAAACTCTTCCCCAACGTGGATCACGAGAAATATCAACCATTGGCGAAAATGTCCAATTGATTCCATCGGCACTAGCTTCTTGAGCTGCAATTTGTGCACTGCGCTCAATTAATTTCATATCCCAAGTACAAGATAATCCAAGCGGAATAGGAAATGTAGTTTCATAACCGTGAATTACATCCATACCAAAAAGCAATGGAATTTTCAATCGGCTTTTTTCAACGGCAATCTTCTGTACTTCTCTAATCTTCTCAGCCGACTTAATATTAAAAAGTCCGCCTACTTTCCCTTCTTCTATATTTTTGGCTACGTTAGAACTATTACCAGCCCCAGTAGTTATATCTCCCGAAGTAGGTAAGTTTAACTGTCCAATCTTTTCATCCAAGGTCATTTTTGCCATTAAATCAGCAACAAACTCGGTTTTAGGTTTGATCGTAACTGCTTTTTTTGTTGCCTTTTTTTGGCTGTAGCCAAATAGAGAAAAACAAAAAAGCACTATAATTAATTTGTTATTCATTTTGTTGTTTTTTTGTTTGTTGGAACATCCAATCGTAAATTTCTTTGTTATCATACACTCGAGTCCAGCTATCGTGACCTGCATCATCAAAAATGGTTAGTGAGATATTAGGATTGCATTTCTTTAATCGTTTATAAATGGTAATAGAATAGTCTACATTAACCACATCATCTACTAAACCGTGGAAGATCTTCGTAGGAATAGCTCCAATTTTGCAGTTTTCAATCATTGGAACACGATCTACAAATCCAGCAATAGGTACTAAAGCTGCAAACATCTCCGGATGTGCAAATGCTAAATTCCATGCTCCCCAGCCTCCCATACTTAATCCTGTCAAGTAAATTCTGTTGGGATCAACATTGTTCTCTTTTTGAATTTTTAAAATCAATTGGTACAATACTTCAGAATCCCAATATTCATTATCTGGACATTGTGGAGCCAAAACAAAAGCATCTAGTTCATTTGTCTTTAAATATTTGAAAGGACCATGCACTTTCACTAATTCAATATCAGTTCCTTTTTCACCAGAACCATGTAAAAAAATAATCAGTGGTTTCTTTTCTTTCGTATTTGCAGGACGGTGCAAAGCATAATTCAATTCGTGCTTTACTACGCTTTCCGTTTTTATTTTTCCTGTGACATCTGTTTGAGCATTGGAGCATACTGTTATTATTAAAAACAGAAAAAGAATAGTTTTTTTCATATCTAAAGTTTTTATATTTAATGTGTAGGCTTTCTTAAAATCCATATTTCCCCGAATGAAATCCAAGTTTTATTAGTCCTTGTTTAACTTCTGGAGCATTCATAAATAATTTCCATAGTAATCCTGTACGATAGTTTTCTAACATAACCACTTCCGGACCTTGATCGATAGCTAAATACCGTTGAGCTGTCCAATTATTATGTATACTATGTGCATCGTAAAAACCTGCAACACCCCAAACATCCGACTTATAATTCTCATATAGATTTCGCATAAGCGCTATTGATTCTGTCGGAGTATATACTATTGAGCTAACTGCAGCTGTTGGAGAAATAACTCCTTTATCATTACTTGGCATATGTGCATCATACCCTACACTTCCGTCGTTATTTCTAGAATAAGAAGCTGTCAATCCCCAGTAATTAGCACCATATCCTTTGTAAGCAAACGGATTTTCTACACAATGCAAATAATTAATTTTTGTTTGATTTAAATTTAAATCCCAATAATTAGCATACTGATCAGTTAACTGATTCGGATCTAAACCTAGATAGGAATAATGAGCCCAGAATAAAGGTCCACCATATTCTTGAGCACCATTATGTTTTAAAATTAGCGGTAAATCATACTTTTTATTAGAAGATACTATCGCGCCATTTCTTGCCCATCCTTCGTGGTAGGCTTTTGCATCTATAGTATGTGTAGGTGAGGCTGCTGCCAATACATAAGTAATTAAGCATTCATTATAACCTTCTAATGGAAAATTCATTTGCCAGTCATAAGTAGGCGACCAATGCCAGTATAATTTATTTTGATTATTAGTATACCATTGCCAGTCCACGCCTTTCCATAATTGATCAAATTTTTGACCAACTGCCTTCTCCTCAGCAGTTCCTTCTTTAAGGTATTCTCTAACTGTTATCATCCCTGCCACTAAAAAAGAAGTTTCCACTAGATCACCTCCATTATCCTTCGTACCAAAAGGAATTACTTTTCCTGTAGTTCCATCGATCCAATGTGGCCAAGCGCCATGAAATCGATCAGCCTTTTCTAAAAAATCAGCAATCTTACTCAGTCTTTGCACTCCTTCTTCTCTTGTGATATATCCACGAGACATTCCTGATACTAAACTCATTAAACCAAAACCGGATCCACCAGTAGTAACTATATTTTGTTCAAAAAAAGGATTGGCTGGAATATAACGCTCTCTTGCCATTCCAGAATCGGATTGCGCATAAGTCCAAAAATAGCTAAAAGTCTGTTTTTGTACCAGTTCTATAAGCTCTTCATTAGAGATTTTTTCCGTAACAGGAACTGGATTAGTAGGTACATCCTCGGATGTTGCTTGTTGTGTTTTTGATGATGAATCACAACTTACAGCCAATATAATTAGAAGTAATACTGCAATGTTTTTCATTTTTGTAATTTAAAAATTAAGCCAAATCCATCTATATCACAATATAAATATTGCAATTCTAGGTTCGTATTGGACATATATTATTTAGAAATAAACTTTATTTAAAATTATAAGCCAGTCTATTAATCCTATGAAAAAAGCTTGTTATAGCTTGAACTATAACAAGCTTATGTGCATTATTTTTTTTCAGTAAACAAAGTAGTTACCTCTGCATTGGTAAGTGGAATATTGTATAATCTAAAATTATCTATAGATCCACTCCAAGAGTTCATCCAGCCTTCTTCTGGGTTTCCAGAACCACCTAACCTAAAACCATTAATTTTGCTGGTATTAAATTTTATCGGCCCATGATTAGCCCACGTATTTGTTCCCTTTGCAACACCATCAATATAAAAAGTCATTACCGAAGAGGCTTGGTCGTACACAAAAGCTAAATGATGCCATTGATTATCAAATATTACTGCAGTACCTGGAACACCTACCCATTCGAACCAATGATCACCGGTACCTTGTTCGTCTACAAATAATTTAATAACCGCATTAGTTGCGCTTCCCTCAAATAATCCAAACATAGATGCTTTAGCCCAGTTATCACTGGTTAAAGCAAAAGCAAATTCAGTTTGAGTTGGCACTCCATGTTTAGACCAGAATGCAACAGTCATACTTGATGCCGTTACTGCAAAATCATTAGCAGAAGGATAAGCAATGAACTTTTTTGGAATTCCTCCTTTTACACCCTTACCAGAAATACCCTCTGTAGCTGTTAATGGATTATCAGTTGGAAATTTTGCTCTAATATTATCAACGGCAAATTTTAACGGATCAGTAGCTGTATCGTCAAAAGGAACATAAAATTTTAAAGGTCCTCCTACAGCATTAACATCCTGAGGATAATTTCCTAATTCAGGCCTGTCCATTTCTTGACAACTGAACAGCACCGTTGCAGCCGCAACTGCAAAAGTGATTTTTTTAATAAAATGAATATGTATTTTCATAATTACTATTTTTTTAATAATTGAAATTAATAGTTTGGGTTTTGAATTAAAACACCTTGTGCTTGATCAATAGCAGTTTGTGGAATTGGATACAAAGCATTTTTAGGTTGGTAACCTAAACCTCCTAAAACTGCTGGAGCGTCACCCCAACGAACTAAATCATAAAAACGTTCGTTTTCCATCCCAAATTCAACTCTTCTTTCTTGCTTGATAGTTGCTAAAGTTGCAACCACATTTGGAAGCACATTTGCACCGCCTCTTGCTCTTGCTCTCACTTGATTCAAATAACCAGTTGCCGAAGCATTACCTGTTTGAACAGCCGCTTCAGCAGCCATTAAAAGGACATCAGCATATCTAATTATTTTGATGTTTTCCCAAGTGTTTTGTTTTAGTCCTAACTTAGCTCTTACACTAGCCTCGGTATATGCTTTTTTATTCCAATACATTTGATCTAATGGTGGAGCAGCTGGTAAAGTTCCACTTCCATAACCACCATCATCTTGACCTGAAGTCAAAATAGTTTCCCCTTTTCTAGGATCACCAGTTTCAAAAGCACTAACTAATGCGGGAGTAGGAACATTAAAGCCCCAACCTAAATCCCAAACTCCTGAACCTCTAACTCCTTGCGAAACAAAATAGTTATTTGAAAAACTTTGTCCAGTTGAAATAACCAATTGCTGAACTTCAAAAACAGATTCTTTTGAGTTATTACCATCAATGGAGAATAATGTCTTGTATGATGGTTCTAAATTATATACTCCTGAAGTTATAATTTCTTGACTTTTTGCCAAAGAAGCTGCATAATTCCCTTGATATAAATACAGTTTTGCTAGCATAGCATTTGCAAAACCTTTTGTCGCTCTACCTGGAAAAGACAACCAGCTCGCTGGTAGCGTTTGGCTAGCAAATTCTAAATCCGCTTTGATGAATGCATCAACTTGCGCAACAGTAGATTTTGCTTTAACCGCATCAGAAGGAACTATAACTTTACTTTCAATCAAAGGCACTTCGCCATAATCTCTTCTTAAATCAAAATACAAAAACGCTCTTAGTACTTTAGCTTCTGCTTTATTAACCATTGTACCATTATCAGTCAAACCTGATTTTTCAATTGCATCAATCAAATCATTACAGGCATAAATCACTTTGTAGTGGTCATTCCAGTTGTTTCCGTTTAGAAAAGATGTTTTTGAATAATTAAAATTGTCAAACGAGTTGGCTTGTTCGGCTTGATCAGTAGGAGAACTTCCTTTGGCTGCATCGTCGGAACGAATACATTGAAACCAATATCTCGTCCAGTCTGAAACTGCCGAAGTTCGAAGTTGTCCATATAATCCAAATGCTTGAGCTTCGAATCCTCCAGCACTTAAATCTCCATCAACTGCTGTCCCTAAAGGCTTAGTGTCTAAATCCGTACATGAAGAAAAGGATATTAAAATAAGTATTGCAAATAATGAATACTTAATTCGTAATGAAATATATTTCATATCTTAAATTTTTAATTTTATTAAAATGTTGCACTAAAACCTATGCTTGTTATTACAGGTAAAGGATATCCTCCGTTATCAATACTAAACTCAATAGGAGATCCACCTGCTTCAGGAGTGAAACCCGAATTGTGTTTCCAAGTATGTAAATTTTGAGCATTTAAGAACAGTTTCATACTTTGAAAAGTAATGTTTTGTGCACTAAACGGTTTAAAGTTGTAGGCCAATTGTACATTTCTAATTCTAATATAACTACCGTCTTCTACATTATAAGTAGAATTTAATTTGTTATATCCAGAAGCTTCAGATAATCTTGGCTCCCAATTTGAAGTTCCAGCACCAGTCCATCTGTCTTCTCTCGCTTCTCTATAGTTGAATTGAGCAAAAGTACTTCCGTTACCCCAGTTTCTCCATACTTCATTTCCATACACTCCTTGCAAATCAATAGCTAATGAAAATTTAGCATAGTTTACGCTAGTGCTAAAACCATAAGTAAAGTCTGGTGTAGGATTTCCAATTACCTTTCTATCATCAGTAGTAATAGTTCCATCACCGTTAACATCTTTATATTTAAAATCACCAGGACCATAACTTCCTAAGGTACTAACAGGTGAAGATAAAACATCAGCATAAGATTGGTATATTCCCTCCACTTCATATCCGTAGAATGAACCTATAGGATTACCTGCACTTGTACGAGTTGGACCTGAAAAGATTTCATATCCAGGTTCGAAAACTGAATTAACTTTGTTGTTAAGCGTAGTTAAGTTTCCGCTAATAGAATAAGAGAATTTATCTGAAATTTTTTCATCCCAAGATGTAGAAAATTCAAAACCTTTATTTTCAATTTCACCCGCATTTGTATAAAAATTTTCGTTTCCTTGCGTAACAAAAACCAATAAATCTTTAGTGGTTTTATTGTAATAAGTAGCATCAAACCTTAAACGATCCTTAAAAGTAGTTAATTCAAAACCACCTTCATAAGACGTTACCGTTTCCCATTTTAAATTGTCTGTATTTCTATATGCCAAGACAAAAGCAGGTACTAAAGTAGAGCCAAATACTGCTGATGCACCGGTAGTATAATTGGGTAAATACGGATAATGAACCGCATTATATTGATTTCCAAGTTCTCCATAAGAACCTTTAATTTTCAAAGAGTTAATCCCGCTATTCTCCATGAATTTTTCTTTACCTAATTCCCATGCAGCACCTATAGACCAGAAGTTTTGATCTCTAGTGTCTTTAGGCAATTCCGAAGAAGAATCTCTTCTAAAAGATCCATTTACGATATATTTTCCTTTGTAATTATATAAAGCACGAAATAAAGTAGAAGTTGTTGCTCTTTCCCATTGCTCAGAATTTGACACCCTTGTAGCTTGATCTCCGTAAGGAAATACATTTAAATACCACCATCTAGAATCATTTGGTATCGGCTCTCCTCCTATATTTTGATTCACAGAACCACTGATACTTTCTAAATATTCTTGAAAAGAATTGTAACCAGCTAAAAGTGTTAAACTATGATCTCCAAATTTTTTATTATACGTTAATAAATAATCTTGTTGGAAATTTTGAACAGTTGTATTGTATTGTGACACGCTTGTCAAAGTTCTACCAGAATACGGTGTAACTTGATCGCTTTCAGCAGCAAATACATCAATTAATGGTACATAACTTCTTCCTTTTCTAATATCCATATCCCCTGAATATCCAATTCTAAAAGTAAAGTCTTTTAATAATTTTAATTCTCCATATACATTACCTACAAATCTAAATTGATTATTAATCTTTGTATCAGACTCTTCGTTAATTGGAATCAAAGGATTTCCAATTTGCGCCCCTCCAATTTGAACTGGAAGTTGATTATAAACACCATCTGCGTTGTAAGGATTAACAATAGGAGTTGCATTTAATGCCGAACCAAAGCTATTACCAACAGGTAGTTTAGATTTTATTCCATTTAATCCTATTCCAAATTTTAATTTATCCGAAACCTTAATCTCGTCATTTACATTAAAGGTGATTTTTTGTAAATTTTCATTACGAATAACACCTTCTTCTTTTAAATACCCGAAGCCTAAACTTAACTTATTATTGTCAGTAGCGCTTTGAATACTTAGGTTAGTATTTTGTACTATAGCACCTTTATTCTCTAATTGGTTAATCCAATCTGTATCACCATTAAATAAATTGTAATAAGCATAAGGAGCAGCACCATCGTTTACTCTTTGCTCATCATACAATTCTTTAAATAGTGCTGCATTAGCAACTTTTGGTTTACCTACAATACTTTTAACTCCTGTAGAAGTGTTGAAGTTGATGCTCATTTTGCCTGCTTTACCTTGCTTTGTTGAAACAAGAATAACACCATTAGCACCTCTAACTCCAAAAATCGCTAATGAAGAAGGGTCTTTTAGAATTTCTATAGACTCGATGTCATTAGAATTGATATAGCTAATATCAGTACTAAAAATTCCATCAACTACATACAACGGTTTAGTCTGGTTACGACTTACAGTACCACGTATACGAATATCTGGTTCCTGCCCTGGTCTACCAGAGTTAACCACAGATAACCCTGCAACCTTACCTTGTAAAGAGGCAACTGGATTTGCATTAGGTTTGTCAGCTACTGTTTTACCTTCTATTTTAACAATAGAACCTGTTAAATCTCTCTTTTTTGCGCTACCGTAACCGATAACAACAATTTCATCTAATTGCATACTCTTTGAAACTTGCATCGTTATTACCATAGGAGTAGTTTTAGCCCCTACGCTTAAAGTTTCAAAACCAATCATTGAAATTTTTAGTAACTCCCCGCTTTTAGCGTTGATACTAAAATTCCCGTCAAAATCAGTATCAGTATTGGTATTTGAATCAACAGCAATAATTATTGCTCCCGGTATTCCCAAACCCTCTTTATCCAATACTTTTCCTTTAATTACTTGACCAGACATATATGCCGGAAGTAGAATGAGTGCTAAAAAGCCAAATATAAAATTTCTCATGTATTAATAATTTGTTAAAGTTAGTGGTGCCAAATTAGCTAATTACAACGTTATAGTAACAATATCTGAATTACTACATAGATACATCACAGCAGCAGAGTTCTTATATAAATCAATCTTTTAAAGGCATTAAGAGTGGTAACAAGGCGTTACATTACATCACTATGATGTAGTAATGATGTATTGCAATTCTGTTAAAAATTACCCTAAAAAATATATTTTATGTAAAAATTGATTAGTTTTTATATTGATAACAAAAACTTAGAAAGATTATCATCCTGTACAAGCTGTAATTTCTTTCTTAACCTATAGCGATGTAATTCAACACCGCGGAAAGAAATATTCATCATTGGTGCAATTTCTTTTGAAGTAAGGTTCATCTTTAAATAGATACACAACTTAATATCCTTGGGAGTAAGATTTGGAAACTTCTTGGAAAGTGTAATTATAAATTCGTTGTGGATTTGATTCAAATTGGTTTCAAAAGTCTCCCACTCATGCTTATTGATCGCATTGATTTTTATAGTCTTATTTATTTCACTCTTTAGTTTGTTTAGATCAGTTTCCGAATCTAAAATTCCTTGGATACTTTCTATCATTTCACTTTGCTTAGCGATGGACAGCGATTTACCAGTTACCTCAGACGATTTAGATTGCAACTCCAGTTCTAAAATGTGTTTTTCATATTCTTGACTGTTCAATTCATTTTCCGCCTTTAATTCAATTTCTAAAATTTTCTTCTGGTGTTTCAATTCTTCTTCTCGTAGTTCGAGTTTTTGAATGTAACGCATTTTATTCCATCTGTAATACACAAATGATACGCTTGCAATTAAGACCACATACATAAGTATCATCCAAAAAGAAAAAAACCATGGCTGTGCAACATAAAAATTAAAAATTGAAACTTCATTAAAATGTACGCCATCGTGATTGTAAATCGTAAGGGTATGACTGCCACTGTCTAGATTATTTAAAATAATCAATCCTCCATTTACCGGTGAATAGTTTTCTGCCGCATTTATCTTGTAAAATAGAGTTGGTTTGTTTGATCCATATATTCCTGAAATTACATTTACTTTTAACTCTGAATTATAATTAATTTTAGAATTACCGAGAACCAAATTTTCCTCATTAAAAGCTTCAATCTTTATTTCAGGACTCACTGGCTTCGAATTCTTTAATTGAAGTGATATAAACCCGTCATCGAGATTCAATAAATAGGTATCGCCATCTTTAAAAATTTTTAAATTATCATTGATGATTTTACCCTTGTAATACTTCTCCTGGATTAAATTTCGAACAAAATTATTTCCTTTGGCATCAACCTGATATAACAACCCCTCTTGCAACACTATAAAATGGTCTTCGTCTATTTTAACAATATCAGATGTATTTTCAAAATTAGAGTTAAACAATTCATTTTTTACTAATTGATTCGAAATTGAATTATACGTATACCATTTTTTGTGAATCAAAAAAAGAATTTCATTTCTAAATTCAAATATTTTTACTCCAAAGTCATTAGCATTTTTTTTACCCTTCTGTGTAATATTCTCCACGCTCGTGGTTTCAAAAGCATCATTGTACCTTATTCTATATAAACCCCTATAATTATCCGCGGCCCATATTTCATTTTTTTTATTTTGAGCAACATACTTTATTGGCTTGAAGAGACCTTTCAGCTGAATTAGATCCGATGAATTTCTGATGTCTTTATAGACATAAATACCACTATAGGTAGCTTGCAAATAGGAATTATCCACATTACTTTTTACTAAATTCCAACCTCCATTGATATTGTTTAATTTCGAAAAAATCGCATCCTCATAAATATAAGTTCCTTCATTATGCCCTATGATATACTTATTGCCTATTTTATTGATAATCCAAGCTTGACCTTCTGAATTTGGTATTAACGACAAATTTTTACTAACATATTTAAAAACTCCATGATTTGATGCCATCAAAAAACCTTTGTCGGTTTTAACAACAGAATACACGGACCCTAAAGCACCACTATTATCATAAAAAATCGCATTAGGCGAATTAATCTCTATATGGGCGATTCCATTATCTAATCCTAACCACAAATCATTTTCTTTGTCTAACCCTATGCTTAAAATAGAATTATTCATCAACACATTATTTCGATCAATATTAATATAAGAATTCTTGTCAAAATCAAAAACAAAAATCCCTCTACTGGCTGTTCCTACAGCTAATTTGTTGTTTTTCAGGAAATGAGCAACATTAATGTTAGCCGTTTTTAAAGTTTCATTTAAAGGGTTTTTCCAAGGTGCTAAGATTCCGTTTTCTTCAACATAAACACCATTTTTCTTAGTAAAAAAGTACGTTTTATTTTGAAATTTTTCGATGTCATGAATAACGTTGTTTTCTAAAACATCCCATCCTTTCACTTTTTCAATACGTGAATTGACCATCTTATAAATACCACTACTAACGGACGCAATTAGAATTTGATTGTCAATTACATAACAATACGAAATAAGAAAAGATAATTTTATTTTTTTTACATTACGTCCATCGTATTTGTAAATCGTATTAAAAGATTGAAAATAAATTTCGTTATTAAATTTAAAAATCTTCCATATTTCTTCATTCTCCTTATCGTCAAAAACAGATTTCCCCTTAGAAATTGACACATAATTCATTTTCCCATTTTCACGAATCCAATACCCGAATTCTTTATAAGACCCTGAATAAATCTTATCTTCTTCCACAAAAATTGAACGAATTATAGTTTTATTAGGAAGCATGTTTTTTTCCCATTTCACACCATCATAACGCAGCAAATAATGATTGTTAGCAAAATACATTACATCATCACTACCTTGAGCCACATTCCAGGTTTGATTGTCACCCTGATAGTTAGCTTTGTTATAATTTTCCACAAAGGGAAGTAACTCCTGGGCATAAATAGGTAATGCTTTAAAAAAGAAAAGGATAATTATTATGATAATGTTTTTCAAGACAAAGAATTTTTAACGGAAGTATAATTAATTTCAAATATAATCACATTTATTCGATATCGGACATAAAAAAGGCCTCTCAACAGAGAAGCCTTTTCTAATATAAGTATTTTATTAATTCATAAGTAGATCGTAAACCTGATTAGCAATCTCAATTTCTTCATTCGTTGGAATCACCATAATTTTAGTTTTAGAATTTGGAGTGTTTATTTCCCTTATTTCCTTTGATCGAACCTCATTCTTGGCATCATCTAATTCCAGTCCATAATAGTTCATATCAGTACATACCAATCTTCTAATGTATGATGAATTCTCTCCTATTCCTGCCGTAAAAATAATAGCATCTAAACCATTCATTACTGCCGTGTAAGAGCCAATGAATTTCTTAATTCGGTACGCATTCATATCCAATGCTAATTGACATTCCTTATTTCCTTGTTCTGCTTGCGATTCTATATCTCTTAAATCACTAAAGCCGGTAAGTCCGAGCATTCCGCTTTCTTTTAATAGCAAATTATTCACCGCATCTAACGAATATCCTAGTGTATTGACCATATAGAACACAATTGACTGATCTATATCACCGCTTCTTGTACCCATAATAAGTCCGTTAGAAGGTGCGAAACCTAAGCTATGGTCGATACTTACACCATTTTTTATTGCGGTCATACTACATCCGTTACCTAAGTGAATTGTGATAATTTTATCGCTTTTATTTAGGTATTCTGCCGCTCTCTCTGAAACGTATTTATGACTTGTTCCGTGAAAACCATAAACTCTGATATTATTATCAGTTATAAATTTATTAGGAATGGCGTATTTATGGGCTATAACCGGAATTGTTTGATGAAACGCGGTGTCAAAAACAGCCATTTGTTTCGCTCCTTTAAATATCTCTTCTGCTACATATATTCCTTCTAAATTTGCTGGATTGTGGAGTGGTGCCAATTGAAAAAGCTGTTTTATTTTTTCTTTTACTACTGAATCAATATGTACCGGATTAGAGAAACTGGCTCCGCCATGAACTACACGATGTCCCACCACATCAATCTCTTGGGTACTTTTTATTACACCAATATTGTTATCCATCAATAATTCCGCAATCCGTTCTAATCCAACCTTATGGTTTGGAATAGGCCTCTTTTCTTCTAAAGAATCTGTATTTGTTTTATAGGTGATATTTGAAGAATCTAATCCAATCCTATCAATCATACCACTACAAATCACATTTCTTGCAGGCATTTCAATTAATTGATACTTTATTGATGAACTCCCTGAGTTTATAATTACTATTTTCATTTATATTTAAATTTCCTCTCCCCAGCCCTCTCCGAAGGAGAGGGTGACTGAGTGGAGGTTGTTTGTGTTTAATTTTTTAACTTGAAACTTAAAACCTGAAACAATTTTACAATCCTTGTGCTTGAATTGCTGTGATTACTACCGTATTAATAATATCGTCTACAGTACAGCCTCGACTTAAATCATTTACAGGTTTGTTTAACCCTTGTAACATAGGCCCAATGGCTAACGCTCCTGTTTCTCTTTGAACTGCTTTATAGGTATTATTTCCGGTATTTAAATCAGGGAAAATAAGAACACTTGCTTGTCCCGCCACCTCTGAATTCGGCATTTTACTTTGTCCTATTTCCATATCCACAGCAGCATCGTATTGTATAGGTCCTTCAATTTTTAAATCAGGACGTTTCAATCTAACTATTTCGGTCGCTTTTCTCACTTTGTCTACTTCATCCCCTTTTCCAGATGCTCCAGAAGAATAAGATAACATAGCTACTTTTGGCTCTATACCAAAGGCCAAACTAGAATCGGCTGAAGAAATAGCGATTTCTGCCAATTGTTCTGCGGTAGGATTCGGATTAATAGCACAATCCCCAAAAACAGAAACTCGATCTTCCAGACACATAAAAAATATGGAAGAAACGATACAGGTATTTGGCTTGGTTTTAATGAATTGTAAAGCCGGTAAAATCGTATGTTGCGTTGTATGTGCGGCTCCCGAAACCATTCCGTCTGCATCGCCTTTGTAAACCATCATCGTTCCAAAATAAGAACCGTCTTCCATTAAATCTTTGGCCATACCCAATGTCACATTTTTATTCTTTCGAAGCTCATAATAGGTATTTACATAATCTTCATAATTCTCAGACTCAATCGGATTGATGATTTTCACTTTCGAAAAGTCAAAAGCAATGCCTAATTCTGCGACCTTACTTTCAATTTGTTTTTTATTTCCAAGAATAGAAATATCAACGACATTCATTGTTAACAATCGCGAGGCAGCAATCAGAATTCGCTCATCATTCCCTTCGGGTAAAACGATATGCTTTCTATGCTTTTTAGCTCTTTTTACCAGGTTGTATTGAAACATTTTAGGTGTCATCCCTTCTGCTTCAAAAGAACTTAATTTTTTAGCTAGGCTGTCCAAGTCTACATACTTCTCAAAAGTATTTATTGAAGTCTCTATTTTTTGTTTGTTGTCAGCATAAATTTTAGCCTTTATATCTCCAATTCTATTGGTAATACTATAGGTACCTCCTTCAACAGAAATAATAGGAACAATACTGGTTAATCCTTCGATTAACAGCAAAATACTGTCATCTGGAACTATATTACCAGTCAAAACGATACCTGAAATAGCTGGGTAATTAGCAGATTCATTCGCTTGTAATGCACCCAAGATAATATCAGCACGGTCACCAGGAGTTATCACTAGTGCCTTATCTTTCAGGTGTAACAAGTAGTTGCGTAATTGCATGGCGCCAACACTAAAATTCCCTATTTCATTATTTAAGAATTCGCCTCCAAATAATACTTTGGCGTCCAGTTCATCGACAATTTCTTTAATTGTTGGATTATTCAAACTGGAAATTATAGGAATAGCATTTACCAAAATTTCTTTCGGTAAACTCGCTCTCAAACCATCTGTTACTAATTTAATGTTTTCAGGTTGCACTTTATTGGCAATAATTGCAAGTACTTCAACATCCTTTACTTTAAAGGAATCATAAGCCAAATATAAACTGTCTACTAACTCCTCCAATGTTTTGCCTACACCTGAACCCACAATTATTGTTGGTATCCCTAGATTTTTAGCGATAAGCACATTCATATCGAGTTCGATAACTGTCCCTTCACCGCTAAAGCTGGTTCCCTCCACTAAAACAAAATCAAATTGTTCCTCCAGTCGTTTGTATTTATCAATGATCAAATCAAGGACCTCTCCTATTTTACCTTTGTTTTTCTTTTTAATCAGCTTGCTTTTAGTAATTGCAAAAGCATCTTCAAATGCAATATCCAAACCAAAATGAGAGATTACGGTTTCGATGTGATTATCCAATTTACCATCTTCAAAATCCTCTATTATTGGTCGAAAATAGCCCACTTTAGCTGTCTTACCAATAAGCATACTCATTAGACCTAGAGTAATAATCGATTTACCACTATTATGCTCAGATGTTGCTATATATACGGCTTTGTTCATTTTGTTGATTTTTTAATTGCTTATATTTAATCGCCTTTACGATTTTTTTAAAACGTAAATCCATTGCTTTTATATTCTTTTAAAAGGATTTTTGTGTTTTACAAACTACTTATTTTTTCTGATTACTATTTCTAAAACCACTTTCTCTTTCTAAAATAAAATACCATAATAATTCCGATTATAACCATAACTCCAATGACCGTATAATAGCCATTTTGATACTGAAGCTCCGGCATATGTTGAAAATTCATTCCATAAACACCTGCAATAAATGTTAAGGGTATGAATATGGCCGAAACAATAGTTAAGGTTTTCATGATCTCATTCATCTTATGAGACTGCGATGAAAAAAAGAAATTAGAAGCACTTTCTAACATCCCCATATCTGAATCAATTTGTTCTAAAAGTTCCAAGCTTTTTTGGTGTAAACGAGAAAAATAACCAAAGATTTCCGATTCTATAACACTGAAATCTTCATCTTCTTTCAAACTTTTAATTGCATACAAAGAGTCTCGAAGTGGAATTATCGCTCGTTTCAAAAAATTAAAGTTATCACGGTGCTTTTCAATTCGTATCAGAATTTGTGGGTCTGCACTCGCCTTAGAAAGATTTATTAATTCTTCAACCTTGTCTTCTTCATTTTCGATAGTGACATAGAAATTCTCCATAACAGCATCTAATAGCAAATAAAGTAAAAAATCAGCTTTTTTGGTGCGTACACTCCCCGATTGATTTCTAATTCTTTCCCTTATATGAGAGAAAAAATCACTTCGCTTTTCTTGGAAAGAAATTAGCACATTATTTTTTATTAAAAAACTAATCTGCTCCACACTGATGTTATCAGAATTCTCAGTAGGTAACATGGATTTTATATTAAAAAACAAAGTGTCTGGCGATTCTTCCAACTTTGTTCTCCTAGTAGTATTTAAAATATCAGAAAGCATAAAATTATCAATCTTGAAAAAAGCTCCTATTGCTTCAATTATTTCAAGCTCATTTAAGCCATGCAAATTGAGCCAGTTTGTTTTTTGATCATTGATACAACTCTTTAAGTCGATAATATCAACATCCTCATATTCAAGAAAGCCCGCAGTGTCATACACAAACAATTGCATCTCCGATTCCATCTTCTTATGCCTTCCAGTGTATTCCAGCTGATTTGGTTGTGCTTTTCGACCTTTCTTAAATTTAATTTTTCTCATACAATATAATATCTACAGTAATATTACAAAAAAGTTTCTTCAATGAATAGTCCCTTAACGTTTTTGAAATAAGTATTAACTAAGATTACTATTAATTCATCATGATAGTAAACAAAGGTACTAACACAGCGACTTTTGTTTTATGAGATAAATCATGTTTTACTATAAAACAAAAAAAACCGAGCTATTTCTAGCTCGGTTTTTAAATTAAAAATAAAATTAATCTTTTTGTGAATTAATAGCTAAACTATAAATTACTAAGCCAAACCCAATTTTATTGATGGCATCAGCAATGTTATAAACAACATCAATATTACCTGAGGGAATTAATCCGTTGTACCATCCTGTTGTACCCATCATATATCCTAATGGATAAATTGACCATCCGACAAGAACGAACCAACATAATATTTTATGCGCCGCAAGAACATTGCCACCCGCAGCTGCCGCTAGTTTAGAAGCCTCTCCTAACCATATTTCATAAACAATTGCAAAATAAGCAATTCCCGAAACTGCTCCCCAAATTGCCGCATTAGATGGATCTACGACCTCACCAAAGTAACCTGTAACTAACATAACTAAAGAATAGATAATCATTTTCCATAAAAGTGACTGCTTTGCTCCTGCTATTTTTAATATTAAATAGAACTCAACACACATTAATGGAACGGTTAAAACCCAGTCAACATAACGGAAAAAAGTGGGCGACTCACCAAATGCGGCCCAATAATCTCTCATGTAGAAATAATGTACAGCTGCAATAAAAGTAATTAAACCCGAAACCAGAACTGAAGTGCGCCACTTTTTGTCAAATTGACTCAGTGATAAAAAGAAAAATGCTGATGCGGCCATCATAGCCATGCAACCAACAAAGAAAGTGAACCCTACATAATCGGTAGGTGATAACTTTGAAATCGAACCTGCAATAAACATAAAATTTGTCATAATTTAAAATTAAAGGTTAAGGTTATTTGTTTAAGTAAATGTAGTAAAAGTTGAACGAATTAAATTAATTTTGTTTAAATATTTTTACGTAATTTTAAACAAAATAAAAAAAACCATGCTTAAATATACCAATTACGCAATCGTGGCAAGCTTTTTCTGTTTGTGGCTCAATTCTTTTTTTACAGAAACAACCCAAATAATCATTGCTTTTTCCCTCATCTTTAGCTTTGGAATTTTACATGGTGCTAATGATTTACTTCTAATTCAGAGTACAAACGATTCTCACAACAGAATTTCATTTAAAAAAATATTAACCTATTATGTTCTTGTGGTCCTATTTGGGGTACTGCTATTCTATTTAATACCTATGCTAGCCTTGGTTCTTTTTATTTTTGTTAGTGCCTTTCACTTTGGCGATCAGCAAGGCTTGTATTTTGATTTTAAAGTCTCAAAATTTCTCTTGATTGTTTATCCTTTTATTTACGGAATCATTATATTGTATTTGTTATTTTACTTTCATTCTAATGAAGTTGAAGTGATCATAACTGAGATTATACGATTTAAAGTCCCTACGTTATATATAAATGAAATCCTCTTGACTAGCGGATTGATCTTTCTAAGTATAAGTGCTTATTTTTATTGGAATTTTGAATCCTTTCGAAAAAAATTACAGGCAGAATTATTTTTTCTTGTGGTTTTTGCGGTCATATTCAAAACTTCCAGTTTAATATGGGGATTTGCAATCTACTTTATTATTTGGCATAGTATTCCTTCTATTTTAGATCAAATAAAATTTATTTATGGCTCATTTACTTTTAGCAACTTTATAGCCTATTGCAGGAACGCCTTTGCGTATTGGCTGGCTTCATTATTAGGAATCGGACTTCTCTATTTCCTATTTAGAGATAAAGAAATATTTAATGCTCTGTTTTTCTCTTTTCTTGCAGCTATCACATTTCCACACGTATTAGTAATTCTGAAAGTGATGCATAAAAAAAATACAAAAAGCGCATAAAAAAAACCGAGCTATTTCTAGCTCGGTTTCTTTTATAATATAGTAGAGATACATCGTAATGTATCTCTACAGGAAATTATTATTTTACTTCTTCGTAATCTACATCTTGAACATCGTCTCCTTGTGCTTCAGCTTGTGGCTGTGCATCAGCTTGACCTTGTTCTCCTTGAGCGTACATTGCTTCAGTAGCAGTTTTCCAAGCAGCATTGATGTTATCAAGTGCAGTTTGAATTGCAGGAATGTCTTGAGATTGGTGAGCCATTCTCAATTCAGTTAATGCATATTCTACAGCAACTTTGTTTTCATCAGATAACTTAGCTCCTAGTTCTTTCAATTGAGTTTCAGTTTGGAAGATCATTCCATCTGCTTCGTTCAATTTTTCAGCTCTAGATCTTGCAACTTTGTCAGACTCAGCGTTAGCTTCAGCGTCTTGTTTCATTTTTTCGATTTCTTCAGATGTTAATCCAGAAGAAGCTTCGATACGAATATCATGAGATTTTCCAGTTCCTTTATCAGTTGCAGAAACTTTGATGATACCATTAGCATCAATATCAAAAGTTACTTCAATTTGTGGAACCCCTCTTGGTGCTGGTGGTAAACCATCTAAATGGAAACGACCAATAGTTTTGTTATCAGCAGCCATTGCTCTAGCTCCTTGCAATACGTGGATTTCAACTGTTGGTTGAGAATCTGCAGCTGTAGAGAATACTTGTGATTTTTTAGTTGGAATAGTAGTATTAGACTCAATAAGAGTTGTCATAACACCACCCATAGTTTCGATACCTAAAGATAAAGGTGTAACGTCAAGTAACAATACATCTTTTACATCTCCAGAAAGAACTCCACCTTGAATAGCTGCTCCAATTGCAACAACTTCATCAGGGTTAACTCCTTTAGACGCTTTTTTACCAAAGAATTTCTCCACTTCGTCAGCAATTCTTGGCATACGAGTAGAACCTCCTACAAGGATAACTTCGTCAATATCAGAAACAGATAAACCTGCATCTTTCAACGCTTTAGCAACTGGTGCCATAGAACGTTTTACTAATGAATCAGTTAATTGCTCAAATTTAGCTCTAGATAATTTTTTCACTAAGTGTTTTGGTCCTGAAGCTGTAGCAGTTACGTAAGGTAAGTTGATTTCAGTTTCAGTAGAAGAAGACAATTCAATTTTTGCTTTTTCAGCAGCTTCTTTCAAACGTTGTAATGACATTGGGTCTAAACGCAAGTCAATTCCTTCTTCCGTTTTAAATTCGTCAGCTAACCAGTCAATAATTTCGTGGTCAAAATCATCTCCACCAAGGTGAGTATCACCATTTGTAGACAATACTTCAAAAACTCCGTCTCCTAATTCAAGAACAGAGATATCAAATGTACCTCCACCTAAATCGTAAACAGCAATTTTTTGATCAGTTCCTTTTTTGTCTAATCCGTAAGCAAGTGCCGCAGCAGTTGGCTCATTGATTATACGCATAACTTTAAGACCAGCAATCTCTCCAGCTTCTTTCGTAGCTTGACGTTGTGCATCATTAAAGTAAGCAGGAACAGTAATAACTGCCTCAGTAACTGTTTGACCTAAATAGTCTTCAGCAGTTTTTTTCATTTTTTGAAGAGTCATTGCTGACAATTCTTGTGCAGTATATAAACGACCATCAATATCCACACGTGGTGTATTGTTGTCCCCTTTTACTACTTTGTAAGAAACTCTTTTTGTCTCAGCCGAAACTTCGCTAAAAGAATGACCCATAAAACGTTTAATAGAAGCAATTGTTTTAGTAGGATTTGTTACCGCTTGTCTTTTTGCAGGATCTCCCACTTTAATCTCTCCACCTTCAACAAAAGCGATGATAGATGGTGTTGTTCTTTTTCCTTCTGCGTTAGGAATAACAACTGCTTCATTACCTTCCATTACAGAAACACAAGAGTTTGTCGTACCTAAATCAATTCCGATTATTTTACCCATTTTTATTTATATTTAATTATAATGTATACTTATTTTAATAACTCATGGTGCATAAGTCAATCATTATGCCAATACAACAGGGGCTATTAAATTGTCAGTTTTTGTTAAAATGGCGGAAAATACTCTGCCAAGATGACATTTTAGGCTGACTGTCATTGATAAAACAATAAAAATTGGTTGGCAGTTTTAATATTAGTATTTTGAAGCTATTCCCGCTCTTCACTGTATTC
The DNA here is from genome assembly GCF_900107635.1 of Flavobacterium gillisiae. Lineage (GTDB taxonomy): Bacteria > Bacteroidota > Bacteroidia > Flavobacteriales > Flavobacteriaceae > Flavobacterium > Flavobacterium gillisiae. The sequence continues at coordinate 126,152 of NZ_FNRD01000007.1, read as the reverse complement.
CCGACAAATAAAAACTACGGCTCGAAAAAAGCCTTGTTTTTCTAAATCGGGAGATGCCGCTGCGATCAGGGCTAAGGGATTTGTGGATTCAATTTGCTTTAACAGAGTTATGAATTATTATTAACTCTTTCAAAAAAATCCAATTTAATAAGTTCCCAAGATTTATCTAATAAACATATTGGATCAAAATCATCATCAGCCGAATCAAAATTTACAAACTGAGATTTAATAGTAGAGCAATCATTATAAGGATAGCGCTGTTCATAAAACAAAATCATTTCATCAATAGTCACTTTATCAAGGTAGTAATGTAAATCCCAAAAATCTTTTTTTCTCCCTCCTCTCAAAACAACATCTAGTTTCATAGCGATAATTTCGTTTTCAGAAGCCATTCGAATACCCTCTTTATCAACGCTCTCAAAAATAAATTCATCTGTATAATACATATCTACTTTAATTAAAACAGCTGCAGAAAACCCTACCTCAAAATAAGTCCCAAACGCTACGTTATCAAGGTTTCTCGAAATACAAATAGGATATTTATTTTCAAGAAAGCTCCTAATTTCTTAAAATCAATTGAACCATAGTCTGCAGCGGTAAACAAATCAATATCAACCGACATTCTGTGACCGATTTGTAAACTCAAAGAAGTTCCTCCAACTAATCTAAAAGGAGAAAGCAAAGGCTCATGCATCAAATCAACAAGAATGTCTTTGAGTAAAGGCGAAACGGTCTTCCAATGTAGATTTTTCAATTTATATTACAATTCGTGTTTTAATAATTTAATACGATCAACTACTTCTTTTCCATAAAAACGAATAATTTCTTCCTGCTCTATTTCAGTACCTCTAGAAAAAACACGTTTGACAACTGCTATTTTATTTTGTTTCCAATCGATTCTATCAAAAGTAGTATCCCAAAAAGTTACCTTCCTTAATTTAGAAAGATCTGGTTTATAACTACTGTCTTTCTTGGCTTCCTTTATATCATAAAAAACTTGAAGCGTCATCAAGAATCCTTCATCAAATTCTAGCTTCTCCTCTATTTTAAGTGACAATTCGATATTCATTCTCCTACTGCCTTTTATAATCGCACCAAGAGTTTGAGGATATTCATCAATAGAAAGCGCAAATTGTCTTTTATTAATGTTCCTTTTCTTCAATTCCCGCTCGACCATTTTCCCGGGATGAATTCCTTTTATAATGTCAATCGTTTTCATACTACAAATGTAAACAAAATTGTTTATATATCTTTTAATTTGATATTCAAATTCTTGGTAAAAATAAGCACTAAACATTACGTTCAAAAACAACAAGAAAAGTTTAACTTTATCCATTTCTACACAATAAAAAAGTTGCCTAATTTTGGGATTTACCTTTTCAAATCAAACTATAATAACCCAAAACATTAAACAAATGGAAAAAAACACTATAGCATCAAGCAGCATTACATTTATAAAAAACCTAGAAAAGAACAACAATAGAGATTGGTTTGCCGAAAATAAAACACAATACACAGCAGCACAAAGCAACATTATTGCGTTTGCAGACCAACTAATAACGTTAATGAACGCGCATGATGCTATTGAAAACACATCCGGAAAGAAAAGCCTATATCGTATTTATAATGACGTCCGCTTCAGTAAAGACAAAGCACCTTATAAACCTCGATTTGCGTTAGGTTTACAAAGAGCAACAACTTCAAAAAGAGGTGGCTACTATTTGCATATACAACCTGGTAATAATTTTCTAGCTTGTGGTTTTTTCTCCCCTAATTCAGATGATCTGAAAAGAATAAGAAAAGACATAGAACTTAATTCAGCAGTGTGGCGCAAAATTTTAAACTCAAAATCGATAAAGGATAATTTTGTGGAATTAGCAGGGAATAAAGTTCTCACGTCGCCAAGAGGTTTTTCTAAAGACCATGAAGCCATCGATTTAATTCGGCATAAACAATTTATCTTGCGACATAATTTTACAGATAAAGAGGTAATTGATCCCCAGTTTGTTTACAGGGTAAATGAGTTATTTCAATCTGTTCGTCCCTTTTTTGACTACATGAGTACGGTTCTTACAACAGATTTAAATGGAGAAACTATAATTTAAAACAGTCTCCAAGTACCTCAACATTCTTTTGAAGAATTAAATAAACGATTACATTATTTAAACTATATCCTGGCTTTAGAACAATCGATAACAAATTCCCAATTAAAAGTATATTAAACTATATTTGAACTCTCAAAAAATAAAATTATAAAATATGTTTACCCTAGAACAAATTAAACAAGCACATGATAAAGTCCAATCGGGTGCTGATTTTTCAAATTATATCCAAGACTTAATCAATTTGGGTGTAAAAGGATATGATACCATTGTCAACGACGGTCGCGTTGCCTATTATGGCAGCGATGACTACTCAGTATAAGTACTGATAAAAAATATGACGTAATTAAGATTGCTTCAACTGCGAATAAAGAACGTTTTATAGAGTTTTTGGTAATGCATCAAGACGGACAAACTGACTATTTTACTTTTTGCCAACAGGCAGCCCAATCTGGAATTGCTAAATGGCGTGTGGATATCATCGAAATGACCTGCACTTATTTTGATACAGCAGGAGATGCCATTGTAATCGAAAAAATCCCAAGTTAATTTTCTCTTTTTATACACCGAGTCATTCATACCATGACACACATTCTTAACTGTGTGATAATAAAAGAAAAATAAAGGCATAAAAAAAACGGGAATAAATCCCGTTTTTTTATTGTCTTTAGTAATCAACTTTTAAAACTTAAAGTTTAATCCCGCTGTAAATGTAGTTCCGCTAAATCCAAATTGGTTTACTTCCCATGCATATTTAAAACGACCTCCTAAATCAGTAACAACATCTCCTTTTGGATCCAATTTATCTGGATACACATTGAATAAATTATTTACCATCACATTAGCAGATATAGTACTTGTAAATTTATAAGCAACTCCTAAATCTGTAATAACCTTTCCTGCGAAAGTTTGATCTTTAGAAATATCATCAGCATGTTGCCAAGTAACTTCACCAAAGTAAGTGTTGTTAAACATAAAAGTTGTTTTTTTCAAATCATAGTTAGCTCCTAACAATACTTTTGTATTAGGTCTTGCACTTAGAATTCTACCTTGCTCCTTACGGTTAAAAATATCATATCCGTTAGCTTCCAAAATAGCTGGTGTAGCAATTTGTCCGTCAATTTTAGTATTAGCAATATTAGATGCTAAACTAAGTCCAAGTTTACCAGTTCCTATTTCTAAGTTTTTGTAATTCAAAACAACATCAACACCTTTAGTTATTGTATTAACTGCATTGATAAAAAACTTCATACTAGTAATATCATTAGCAATTAAAACCTGTTCAACCGGGTTTGTTGTTGTATCATCTCCGTCAAAGCCAACCTCTCCAGAAAACAACACACGGTCTTTTACCTTTATATGGTAGAAGTCAAGCGAAGCAGAAAAATTAGGACCTGATCTAAAAGTAATTCCTGTCGAAATATTTTGTGATTTCTCAGCATGTAATTGAGGAACTCCCAATCCGATAACCGCTGGATCAACATTGTTAAAAGTTCCTTGGTTAGAAATTGTACCTCCAGAAACAAGAGTTTGAATATTACTCAAGTAAATTTGGTGCAATGCTGGAGCTCTAAATCCTGTACTATATGAAGCACGTATAGCAACATCATTATTAAGCTTGTAACGAGAGTTTACTTTCCAAGAAACATTATCTCCAAAATCTGAATAGTTCTCATATCTTATAGATCCTCCTATTAAGAAAGCCTCTGATACATCATAATCTAAAGTAGTGTAAACACCAAAGTTGTTACGATCTTTTTTTAATGCATTAGCAGGTTGTAACCCAGGGAATGACTGTGCACCACCTCCTACATAAGATTCTTCCTGACCCGCTCTAGCTTCAAACTGTTCTTTTCTTAATTCTGTTCCAAAACCAAAAGTTACTTTATCAAAAGTTCTGCTAAAATCAGCATTACCTACTAACTGACTGAAAGTATAACCACCAACATTAAATTCAGTAGGACTATTAGCTCCCAAAGATACATTCAATGTATTACCCACTGTGTAATCTACCTTATTAGAACCAGCTGTTAAACTGAAATCTGCATTAAAACCAAACACAGTAGATTTTATCCCAATAGATCCTAAATTATCGAACACATCTGTATTAAATGTAGGCTGGAATCCATTATAAGTAGTCCCTGCATCGTGTAATAAATTATTTGGGTCTGAAACCCAGTAAGGTGCTCTGTACAAAGCAAAACTAGTTCCTTTTCTAATATTTACATCTCCAAACGCATACAATGTTGTATTATCAGAAAGTGGATATTCAGCATTCACTACTAAAGCTCCCATTTTAGAATCAGGTTGGCCAATAGTCATCCCTAAATCAGGATTTCTACTCAACCAGTCTCCCCATTGTGGGTCGTTTGCAGCTACACCAAACAAATCATCTTTACCTGGTTTTGCTGCTCTGTTCGTTTTATTTTGATTTAAATAAGAAAGATTAAAATTCACAAAACCTTTATCAGCAATTTTAAATCCTGAATTTAAATCAGCTCCAAAATTGAAACCGTCTCCTTCTGAAGTTACTCCCGAAGTAAGACTTACTTCCGTAAAGTTAGTTTGTTTTTTAAGGATAATATTCACAACTCCTGCAATAGCATCTGAACCGTATTGAGATGAAGCTCCATCACGCAGTACTTCCACTCTTTCGATAGCAGAGAACGGAATACTTTTCATATCTGTTCCTACCTCTCCTTTACCTGGAGTATCGTTTATGTACACTAATGCACTTTGATTTTTTCTTTTTCCGTTTACCAAAACTAAGGTACGGCTTGGCCCTAATCCACGTAAATCTGCTGGGTCAAAATGCGCTGTTGCATCAGAAATAGCTTGAGTACTTGAATTAAATGAAGGGATTTTATAGGCTAGCATCTTGTCAAATGTAACTTGCCCGCTTGATTTAAGATCTTCAGCGTACAACTTATCAATAGGAACAGCAGAACTTAAAACCGTACGTGTTTTAGCTCTGTTTCCAGTTACTACCACCTCATCAAGGCTATTACTAGGATCTAATTTGAAAACAATAGCTTCACTAGCACTTGTTACCTCGATATTTTTATTTTGAAATCCCACATATTTAGCGATTAAAGTAACCGGAAAACCTTTTACCTTAATTTCAAAATTACCGTTCCCGTCTGTGGTAACTCCAGCAGAAGTTACTTTATCGACAACATTAGCATAAGGCAAGGCTTGCCCATTCTCATCCATCACAACCCCTTTGATTGTTTGGGCATTCATAACTGCGGGGCCTATTATCATAAATAATATGCCTAATAAAAAATGGTTAAATTTCATAAATAGTTTTTTTTGTTTTTTTTTTATAATCTAGAGAACAAAGCTATCCTTTTTTGTTAAAGAAACCCTAAGGAAATGATGTTTTTATTTAAAAAATTAAAAATATCACAATTCAGCTTTTTTTTATATAAAACCCTTACAAACGTTACTGTATTTCAAATTAAATAGCCGTTGTGATCTTGCAGAATGCTCCGTATATATCACGTTATTGAATTAAAAAGGTAATTAAGTTTAGCTCCTCCATTCTCCTCTCTTTTTATATTCCTAATTGAAGGATTCCAAATAATTCATCCTCATAATCTTAGGTTTCGTTTACGGCAAAAAAAATCGCATAAAAAAACACTTTTTTATGCGATAGTAAGTAGGATAGTTCAAATCAATCCGGATGAAGTAGCCGGCTAAACTTCCCTTATTATAAAAACTATTTTCTGTATTTGAGACATAGAGCATTTCGCTAAAAAAGAGAAAGCAATGTATGTTACCATGGAATAGGGTTGTAATCTTTCAAGAATTTTCCACACCAATGCTTTCCTGTATTAATACCATCAAACAAAGGATCCATTACACGTGCTGCACCATCAACAATATCGAGAGGTGGTTGAAAATCTTCTAGCTCTTGTTTCTTCTTTGCTAATTCTGCAGGATCCTCGTCGGTTACCCAACCAGTATCAACTGCATTCATGAAAATTCCGTCTTTTGCCAATTCTCCTGCGGCGGTGTGCGTAAGCATATTCAAAGCCGCTTTGGCCATATTAGTATGGGGATGGCGAGCTTCTTTAAAAAAGCGATGAAACTTTCCTTCCATTGCCGAAACATTTATGATGTGTTTTTGTCCGGTATTGTCTTTCTTCATTATTTCCGAAAGACGGTTGCACAAAACAAATGGCGCTACTGAATTTACCAATTGCACCTCTATCATTTCAGTGGTTTCAATCTGTCCTAACTTCAGTCGCCAGCTATTCGTTTTTCTTAAATCTACTTGCTGTAAATCAGCATCTAACTCTCCTTCTGGAAACACTTCATTTGCTACTAATGTATTGTCAAAACTATACGGAATCTGAGATAATTTGGCGGAAGCCCGTAAACCTATTCCTGGTTCCGGCCCATGCCAAGTAACCGGCATATTTTGATTAGAAGAAGCTCCTGAAGTCAATACTTTTAATTCCTGCAAACAATCAGTGTGATCCAGTAATAAATGCTGTGCTTGTTTTGGTAATTCACTTATTAGACGTTCTTCGTTTGCCATTAAATGGGTATAGAATCCCGCAGGTCGTCTCACGGTTTGTGCTGCATTATTAATAAGAATATCAAGACGCTCGTATTTTTGCTCTATAAAATTGCAAAAAATCTCTACACTAGGAATATGTCGTAAATCTAATCCATGAATTTTCAAGTTGTGTCCCCAATCCATGAAATCTGGCTCTTTAGAAAAACGCAATGCCGAATCTACCGGGAAACGGGTTGTTGCGATAACGGTTGCTCCACCACGCAAAAGCATTAAGGTGATGTGATACCCTATTTTTAATCTAGAACCCGTTATAATTGCTATTTGCCCCTTTACATCCGCAGTTTGAAAACGTTTAGCATAATTAAAATCTCCACAGTCCGAACACATGGTATCATAAAAGTGGTGCATTTTAGTAAATGGAGTTTTACAAACATAACAATTTCTTGGCGTTTCTAGTTCTAACTGTTCTTTGTTAGCGAGATCATTAAAAGCTAAAAGTTTTGGCGCAACGAATATACTTGCTTCGCGAGCATGACGAATTCCAGTTTCTTTACGGGCGGTTTTGTCTTGCTTTTCTTTTTTGCGTTTAGCGACTAACCTCCCGTCTTTTTTACGTCGGGAAAGTTCGTCTCGATCTGGTCTCGAAAACATTCCTGCCGCTTTGATTAAGGCCGTCCTTTGGTCTTTCTCAATATCGAATATCTCGTCGGTATTCGAATTTAATTGTGCCAATATGGCGATGCATCTATCAATTTCATCTGAAGTTATTGCGGTCTTAGGCATTATTTCCTCTTTCGTCATCATAAAAAACGGGGTCAATCTTGGCTAAAATACCAAGGCCGCAAATATAGTTTTAATATCTTTTCCGTACTCGCTTTTTTTATGATAGTACCAGCAGTGCCAAAATAGTATATAAATTGTACTATTTTTCAAAATTATCTTCCTCCTACAAGGACAATTTCCTCTTATTTAAAAATTAAGTAATACTGTTTAAAAACAACTATACTATTTTATAAAAACTCCTGTTTTTTCCTATATTTACGCTTACGGAACATTCGTGTGATCAAGTCGTAGCTTTATAGGTAATGAAAACCTTTAATGGCTATAAAGTGACTTTCTATAACTATTTTCTACTAAAAACGGTTAAAAATCTACACTTGCATTACATCACGGCGAAAGCACCTCAACTAATAAAAAACGAGTTAAACTTTTAATTTAAAATTACAATGACATCTTTTAGTAAACAATTATCCTTTCGTTGGTCAGATTTAGATCCTAATTTTCATGTACGTCACAGCGCGTATTACGATTTTGGTGCGCAGCATCGTATCGAGATTCTGGAAAGTCTTGGCTTGACCATGAAAGTTTTACAAACCAATCATTTTGGTCCAATACTCTTTAGAGAAGAATGCGTTTTCAGAAAAGAAATCGGACTTTCGGACACCATATTTATGCATACTAAAATTTCTAAAATGAGACCCGATGCTTCCCGTTGGTCTATTGTGCACGAGTTTAAGAATGAAGAAGATAAATTGTGTGCAACAATCACTGTTGACGGTGCTTGGATGGACACAAAGCTTCGAAAAATAGCCAATCCAACTCCTGAAATAGCAATGGAAGCCATGAATAGTATTCCTAAAACAGAAGACTTTATTGCACTTTAAATTATTGACATTCCAAAGCCTGCAAATTGCATTCTTAATTTAAGAATGCAGTTAAACGGTGAAAAACAACAACAAAAAGACTAATTATCAATGTTTTGCACTGATAATTAGTCTTTTTTATTTATATTAGTTCAATAGTATAAAAATGACCTTAATCACTCATCTCCAATACTGATTAGAGCAATAAAACAAATTATTACAAATTTTAAGATTGGTAAATGAAACGTAAAATTGGTATTGCATTATCAGGAGGCGGCGCCAGAGGTATTGCCCATTTAGGTATTCTAAAAGCGTTAGAAGAATTTGGAATTACACCCACTCATATTTCAGGAACTAGCGCAGGTGCAATTGCAGGTGCATTTTATGCTGCCGGCTATTCTATCCCTGAGATAGTAGCGATATTAAAAAAGGGACAAATCTTTAATTTTTCTAATATCCTAATAAAGCGTCAAGGGTTCTTTGCCATGAAAGGGTTTAATGACATCTATCAGGAATGCTTCCCAAATAATTCTTTTGAGGACCTAAACATACCCTTGTATGTTACTGCTACTGATATATTGAAAGGAGAACTCGTTTACTTCTCTTCAGGAAACTTATCCCAAGCGTTGATGGCATCTTCTTGTATTCCTTTAATTTTCCAACCTGTAAGTTACAACGACAGTGTATTTGTAGATGGTGGAGTACTTAATAATTTTCCCACTGAACCTTTAACTGGTCAATGTGACATTATCATAGGTAGTTATGTTAATTCAGTTAAGAAAGAATTGGATCAAGTACATATGAATAACATCGTTGACCGCTGTTTTCATTTGGCCATGAAAGGTTCTGTTCAAAGTAAAATAGACAATTGTACTCTATACATCGAACCACCAAACATGAGCCAATTTAGCCTTTTCAACCTAAAAAAATCCGATGAGATTTTTGATTATGGCTATCAATATGCACTTACTTTCGAAAAACAAATAAAAGAACTAGATCTTGATATGTAGATGTCATAAAATTATTCAGTGACCAATTATTACTTTTTAGACCTCAAGTACAATTATTTTAAGGTTAATTAATACTGTTTATTTTTTTAATTTGTTTAACACTCAAAATTTTACTTTTATAAATTTAATGTGTAAATTTGAGTACTTCTCGAATTTAGTATTGCACATTTTGCGCAATTACAATGCCTTTTATAGCAGTGCTTTTTTATTTTAAAAATTCAATTTCAATAATGCTAACCTTAAAAAATAATAACCATGGAAATAAACACTCAATTTGTACAAGCAGAAACAAAAAATACAGCAGATGCTTTAGTGTCCGAAAAATTAGAACAATTAGGTAGACACTATGATTGGATTATTCGAGCTGATGTTAAATTTAAAGAAGAAAAAGTCACGTATGGGAAAGGCAAGATATGCGAAGTGATGTTGAGCTGCCCTGGTCCGCGAATATTTGCCTCATCTAACGAAGATAGCTTTGAAGCTGCAGTTGCGGAAACTGTTAGAGATCTAGAAGTACAGTTAAAAAAACGTAAAAGTGAGATGCAAGAGCATTAAAATAAATTACGAAATCCGGTAACTTGTTTTGGCATGTTGCTTTGTGATTTTCACCAAGTTTAAAATAAAGAACTACAATCATCAATGGTTGTAGTTTTTTTATACTTTTATAATCGATTGTAATCAATACCCAAATATTTCACAAAAAAAGTGAAGTACCCAGCTGAAATAACCTAAGCTTTACTTTGTTGAGTTTAAGACTAAATTCATTACACTCAAATCATAGTAATCACTTCTTTAAACCAATATAATTTTGGCTAACAAAACCTCCCAGCATATATTAAGCACATCGGCTAACCTACTCGGTTTTTGTCTGTTTGTAATCACCTCACTACACATGACTGATTCCTCAAAAGACAGCCTTATCGATGAGTTCACCTCTATCGTTGCCTTAGCATTAACCATTTCGTCACTTTTGTCTTTTTTTTCGATACGAACGCAAAATTTGGAAAAAGAAATCCGACTTGAAAAATTGGCTGATAATTTTTTCATTAGTTCCCTAGTTGGAATTTTTGCAATAATCTTATTTATCATTGTGATGTATTGGAATCAATAAAACAAAAAAGTCAATAGATAAACTATTGACTTTTGGGATTTTAAATTCATTCTTGTTCGTCTATACTTTTCTTATTAAACTGACCACAAATAGCAAGACTACTGCTCCCAATACTGCAGTTACAATACTTGCTAAACTAAAGCCTCCCACTACAGCGCCAGAGATTCCAAGTTTTCCACCAAGCCAGCCCCCTAAAAAACTACCTATAATACCTATAATTATGTTACCAATTATACCAAAACCACCACCTCTAATAAGCTGACCCGCTAACCATCCAGCCACTACACCCAATAGCAACCACACTAAAAAACTTTCTCCTGACATAATTAAATGATTTAAAGTATTAAACAATTATTCTAATTCAACGTAGGGATAAAGTTACTTAAAAAATGATTCCTTTTAAAAAATTTATAACATTAATTCTTGTTAATTACTTCAAAAGCAAAATTGTAAAAAATTACACACCAGTACTTTATATATAAATTTAAAATTATAAAAAGCCAACACCATCACGCTTCATTCAAAAAAAAGTCGTAAATTAGTTATCTATAAAAAATTACCTCCAATCTGTTTTTCTACTTCCTACCGCTGTATTAGTTTTTCATTTATAGACTAATGCTTTTTATTTGTTTAATCTTATAAATCAAATATCATGGATAAGTTACTTTATGATCGTTTAGGAAGCTCCGCAGGAATTACTCAAATTGTAAATGAGGTTGTACAAGCGCATATGAATAATCCTGCCATAAATGCACGGTTTCTTCCTCTAAAAGAACAACCAGAACATTTAGCATCAATCACAAAACACACTATTGAATTTTTTAGTGCAGGAAGTGGAGGCCCGGAAACCTATTCCGGAAAAGATATGGTTACTGCACATACTGGAATGAATATAAGCCGAGGAGAATTTACCCATGTCATTGATGATGTATTACAAGTTTTAGAAAATAATAACATCGATGAAGAATCTAAAAAAGATGTCCTAGCAATTCTCTGGTCCTTAAAAAGCATGGTGATTTCACAATAACATTGTTAGTTGAGTAAGACTATTTGACTTTATAAATGTTGTAGGTTAAGAAAATATGTCTTTACCCCAAGGTACCGCATTATAAAATCACCTACCTCTTGCAGTAGTTATACTTACATATTGCTTTCTTGTTTTCATATCGAAGAATTTTCACTTACCTTTAAGTACATTTTCTACTATGGATACATTCTATCACATACTTAAACTCAGTGCAGGTATTGGCCTATTTCTATTTGCCATGTATTTACTGGAGGAGTCCTTAAAAAATCTTTCTGGAAGGAGCTTCAAGCTCTTTTTACAACGCATTACCAAGAACAAAATTGGTGCAGTAACGGGTGGAGCAATCGTGACGGGAGTTCTTCAGAGCAGTTCTATGGTTTCTTTTATGGTGTTGGCTTTTGTGGGTGCTGGTGTATTTACCATGAGAAATGCGATGGCTATTATTCTCGGAGCAAATCTAGGAACGACACTTGACAGCTGGGTAGTCGCTACACTTGGATTTAAAATGGATATAGAAGTAGTTTCCTATCCCGCAGTTTGTGCTGGAGGTGTTCTTCTTATCTTGTTTGGAAGCCAAAAAACCTATAGATATATTTCCTATTTTCTCTTCGGATTTGGTTTGTTATTTATTGGGCTTTCCTTTATGAAAACATCCATGGAAGCTCAGGTAAAAGTTTTTGATTTTTCGCAATATGCTTCGATGTCATTGGCCGTTTTTTTACTCATTGGTTTTATCATCACCGTATTGGTTCAATCCAGTTCGGTAACAATGGCACTTACACTCAGTGCACTTCATGTTGGCGCTATCAGTCTGCCAATTGCTGCTGCCATAATATTAGGTTCGCAAACGGGAACCACCATTAAAATAATGCTTGGTGCTATTAATGGTAGCGCTTCAAAAAAGCGAATCGTCTTAGGAAATTTCCTTTTCAATGTCTTTGTCACGCTTTTTGCTTACCTACTATTATCCCCTATTCTATTACTAATTACTGATATTTTTAATATCAAAGACCCTCTCATCGGTTTGGTTATTTTCTCTAGTATAATTAATCTAGGTTCCATTATCATCTTCTCACCCTTATTAGATAAATTTACTCATTTTTTAGAACGTTTCTTCAAAGACTCTGATGGATCTGTAACTGCTTTTATCGGGCATGCTTCAACAGCAGAACCTATGACCGCCTTAGACCTATTTAAAAGGGAAACCAACTATTTCATACACAATTCTATGCTGTTCAATTTAGAACTTTTTAAAATTGACAAATACTACATCAGTAAAGATTCAGACTATAAAAGTATTAACGAAAAGAATAAGTTTTTTATTAAAACGATAGAAGAAAAATATGATTTTCTGAAGCAGTTACAAGGTGAACTACAGGTGTTTTATATCGAATTAAGGCCCAAATTGCAACCGGAGGAATATTCAAATGTTAACCAATTAATCTCTGCGGCGCGCAGTTCTTTACACTCGGTAAAAAGTGTCAAGGATATTGGCACTAATATTACTAATCTCCGACATTCATCAAAAGACATCAAGTACAATTTTTTCATCCACCACAAACAAGAAACAGAAGCGTTGTACCGCCAGTTTAATGCCCTGATCACTCAAGAAATACCCGCCAGTTTTGAAAACCTACAAGATATTTTTAATATCATAGAGAGCAATTATACTTCAGCACTCAACAATTTCTATACCGAAGCACAAAATGCACCTTTAGAAAAAATTGACATTACCACGGTCATCAATTTTAACAGAGAACTATTTACCGCTAACAAAGCGATGCTAATGGCCGTAAAAGATTTTTTATTAAAAGAAAAACAAGCTCAGGAATTCAATGAAGTTCCTGTCTATAAAACATAGGAAAACAGATGCTTACGGTCATCCTTTTCAATCGTTTTGAACTATCGAAAAAAACCTACAAAAGGAAAAATCCATTTGCTATGATTCAAATCCAATAATTTTATAATATAAACTTACTTTTTTATAAAAGAGTGCGGATATAAATTTTCATCTTTGTAGTTAGTTCAATTTTGAATTATAGCAGATATTGAGTTTTTTGATAAAAAATAGTACCATTTGAAAGAATATTTAAAAAAAGGTTTAAAAATTTTCCAGTGGACAGTAGGAACAATCATCGTATTATTCCTGTTGCTGCTAGTGCTTATCCAAATCCCATACGTGCAAAATTTCGCAAAGGATAAAGCAGTAGTTTACATTCAAAATAAAATCAAAACTAAGGTTACTATAGCTAAAATAGACATTGGCTTTCCCAAAAAAGTAATACTACAGGGTGTCTATTTTGAAGGTCAAAAAAAGGACACACTATTGAGTGCTCATACCCTCGCCGTGGACATTAGCATGTTTCAATTGATCAATAATAAAATTGAAATCAACTCAATCGATTTTCAGGGAATAACGGCAAATATAAATAGGGATTCTACCTCTGTATTTAACTTTGATTACATCATAAACGCGTTCTCATCCCCAGATAAGCAAGATCCTAACACAACTCCGATGACTTTTTCTCTGGAAAAAATTAATCTGGATACAATCAACCTAAAATATACAGATGCCTTTTCAAAAAATGATCTGTACATCGAACTACAGCATTTAGAAACTCGCATCAAAACTTTTGACCTGGAGGCAATGGACTTTGAAGTGCCAAAAATCAAGATTAAAGGTTTAAATCTTAAATATAAACAGGGTATCGCGTTAACTACAACGCAGGAGGACAATACTCCTCAAAGCACCTATAAACTACTATTAGGCGAAATTGATCTTTCTAAAATTACGGTCGATTATCAGGACGATACCAATAAATTAAACGCTACTATTTCATTAAAAAAGGGACTAGTTAAATTTGACAAAACCGATTTTTACAACCATTTTTTCCTTATTGATGTCCTCAATTTATCAGACGCAAATGGAAAAGTTGCCTTTGGTAAATCAGAAAAAACACCGATAAAAAAAGAATCGACCGCCACGGCGAGCAGGGATTGGGATTTTAAAGTCAGAGAATCCAATATCAAAAGGGTTGATTTCAACTATGACAATAACAATATTGTTGCGATACCAAAAGGATTTGATTACAACCATTTAAAATTACAGTCACTCAGCATAGATGCCCAAGACATCCACTACAGTTCTGTTAGCACCTCTGGGAAAATAAGCGCTTTTAAAGCAAAAGAACAAAGTGGTCTTGACGTTCAGTCTTTTAACGCGGATTTTTTCTATGGAAAAACGAACTCTTTTCTTAAAAATTTATATTTAAAAACACCTCAGACTTTAGTAAAAGACGAAATCCTTATTGGTTATCCATCTATTGCTGCTATTAGTGATAATTTAGAAGAATTAAGCATTAATGCCACTTTGAAAAAAAGCAGTCTAGGCTTTAAAGATATTTTGCTTTTCGTTCCTAGTTTAGCCAATACGGTACCTTTTAAGGACAATCCAAATGCAATACTTCAGGTAAACAGCAAGGTGTTTGGTAAGTTAGGAGCAATTGAAATTCCGAGTTTAGAAATTAGCGGCATCGGTAATACAAAAATTGTAGGTAGCGGAACCATAACTGGATTACCGGATACTCAAAAAGCTTATTTTGATTTAGACATAAAAGAATTTGCATCTACCGCAACCGATTTTAATGCCTTCCTGCCAAAAGAAACTATTCCGAATTCAATTAGTTTACCAGCAGCATTTAATGCCATTGGAACTTTTAAAGGAACACTCAATAACTTTGTTACTGATTTGGTATTGGAAAGTAGTTATGGTCCAGCCAAAATCAACGCCTTATTTGATCAAAGAATAAAAAACAAAGAAAAATACGATGTCAAAACAGAACTCGAAAATTTTGATTTAGGAAAGCTGATTAAGAATAATTCGATTGGAAAATTAAGTTTAAATGCAACTGTAAAAGGAACTGGATTAGATCCAAAAACAGCTGATGCTTCTATAAAAGGAACCATAGGAAAAATCAATTATAATAAATACAACTATACTAATCTCGATCTCAAGGGAACGATTAACAACGGTCTGTTTCAAGCCATTGCTGATAGTAACGATCCTAATTTAAGGTTTGACTTAGTGAGCAGCGGTAGCTTTAAAGATAAATACCCTACCGGAAAAATAAAATTAAATGTGGATGTTGCCGACCTGGAGAAACTTAATCTACATGCCGGACCTATGAAGATACGAGGTGTATTAGACGCAGATATTCAGTCTGTTGACCTCGATTATCTTAACGGTAAATTTAATATCGTTAATTTAACTATTGCCGATGAAAAAGAGCAGTTTGTGATGGATTCCATTACTATGATTGTGACTTCCGCAGCAGACAAAAACGAGCTGTTGTTTAAATCCCAATTTTTAAATGCCGAAGTAGAAGGAAAATACAAATTGTCAACTATAGCAGATGCGCTATCAAATTCAATAGCAAATTATTACAATCCGAGTCAGTCTCGAAAAGCAAGTAGTAACGAAAAGCAACAACTAAAATTTAAAGTTGGAATTTCAGACAGTCCTATTTTTGTGAAGTTCATCCCCGAACTAAAGAGTCTTGAGCCTATTTCCATAACCGGAAGATACAATACGGTAAATGATTCTATAATCTTGAATGCGGCAATTCCTAAATTAGTCTATGGCGGCAATACAATAACAAATGGAGTTTTAAAAATAGACACAAAAGACAATGCTTTAGTGTACAATCTTGTGGTAGATGACATTCAAAACAGCCAATTCCAATTGCCTTACACTTCCATAACTGGAAAAGTACAAGACAATACCGCCAACTATACCGTGCAATTAAAAGATTTAAAAGACATTGAAAGATACCTAATCTCAGGAACACTAAAAGCATCGGCGGGAAATAACGAACTTTGGCTTGACCCGAAAAATCTACTACTCAATTATGAGTCTTGGAAAATGGATTCGAATAACGTAGTACGTTTTGGAGAAAAAGGAATCTATGCTAATAACTTTGAATTAAGAAAAGCGCAAAGTAGTATAAGGTTGCAATCGCAGTCTGAACAGGCAAACTCCCCATTAGCAATTGACTTCAAAGATTTTAAAATAGAGACCATTACCAATATTGCTGTAAAAGGAGATATCGAAATAAGTGGAAACATCAATGGTAATGCAATCGTTAAGAACTTGAATCAAAGCCCTGTTTTTACTTCTGATTTGATTGTAGATAATTTTTCATTCAAGAAAGACACCGTTGGCACTGTTACCATTCATATTGACAACAAAGTAGCTAACACCTACAACACCAGCGTTTCCCTTACCGGACAAGACAATTTAGTCGATTTAAATGGAACCTACAAAATAGCTGACGGAAATTTAAATATGAACTTGGATATTTCGAGATTAAATCTAAAAAGCATCCAGGGTTTCACATTGGATAACCTAAAAGAAAGTACTGGTTTTTTTAGCGGGAATTTTAAAATCTCAGGTAATGTAGACCAGCCAAAAGTTGTTGGTGATTTGCTTTTCAATGACATTGGATTCAAAGTAACCCCGCTCAATTCTACCTTTAAATCCCTAAATGATAAAATTGTATTCACCGGTAATACTATCACTTTCAATCATTTTATCATAAAAGATGAAAAGGACAATGATTTAGACATCAACGGAAAAATCAATACTCAAAACATCAGCAATATTGGTTATGATTTAACGCTGGATGCAGTAAATTTTAAAGCCATTAATTCGCAGGAAAAAGACAATGATTTATATTATGGCGAAATGTATCTGGACAATCATTTAAGGATTGGCGGTACTTTCAATAACCCTGTCGTGGATGGAAATATCAAAGTAAACAAAGACACTAAATTCACGATTGTAATGCCACAATCTGATCCTTCGATTGCAGACAGAGAAGGTATTGTTGAATTTATCGACCAAGATAATCCACCGATGATTCAGACGAAGCTACGAGCAGATGAAGCCTTAAGTAATCTAGAAATTACAGGTATCAATGCATCTGTAAATATCGAAGTGGATAAAGACGCTGAATTATCAATTGTTATTGATAAAGCCAATGGTGATTTTTTAAAGTTAAAAGGCGAGGCCCAATTAACCGGTGGTATTGATGCATCGGGAAAAACAACTTTAACCGGGAGGTATGAACTGAAAGAAGGAGCTTATGAAATGAATTTCAATTTGATCAAACGTAAATTTGACATCAAAAGCGGTAGTTATATTCTATGGACGGGTGAACCTACGGCAGCTGACATCAATATAACGGCAATATATAAAAACGAGGCCGCACCAATTGATCTCGTGGGTGACCAGTTAGCCAATGTATCGGCTTATGTGAGAAACACCTATAAACAAAAAATTCCTTTTGAAACCGAATTGAAAATGAAAGGCGAACTGATGAAGCCTAGTATTTCTTTTGATATCATCTTACCGGAAGGAAACAATAGTGTTTCTACAGAAATTATCAACACCACCCAAGCTAAACTGACCCAATTACGTCAGCAGCCAGATGAGTTGAACAAACAAGTGTTTGCTCTACTCCTACTGAATCGCTTTATTGGCGAAAATCCATTTGCTAGTGAATCTGGAGGAACCACGGTTTCGTCTCTTGCCAGAGAAAGTGCCAGTAAAATTCTGTCGCAACAATTGAATAATTTGGCAGGAGATTTAATAAGTGGCGTCGAACTCAATTTTGATTTAGCTTCCTCGCAGGATTATACCACGGGTCAACTGGAAAATAAAACTGATTTAAATATTGGGATTTCTAAAAAACTACTGAATGACCGCTTGAAGGTGACTGTAGGAAGTAGTTTTGGACTAGAAGGACCGCAACAACAAAATCAAGACACTAACACTATAGCTGGTGACGTTACCATAGAATATCAACTCTCTAAGGACGGAAGATATAAATTAAAAGCGTATCGCATCAACAAATACCAAGTGGCACTTCAAGGTCAGGTGGTTGAAACCGGAGTCGCTTTTGTCATTACTTTAGATTACAATGAATTTAAAGAGTTATTTCAAAAAGTCAAATCGGAAAAAAAGAAAAATAAAGTCAAATAAAGAACATTCCAAACAGCAGTCTGATGAATAAGAATTCCATACTCTATCTTCTTTTTATACTATTGTTTGCGGGAGCTTGTAGTGGTACAAAAAATCTACCCGAAGACGAGCTCTTGTATACGGGTGCCACAGTAAAAGTGGAAGGCGATGCAACGCCAAAGAAGGAACGCAAAGCATTAAAAGCTGAATTTGAAGCGATTGTCAGACCAAAACCAAACTCTTCTTTTTTGGGCTTTAGACCCAAATTATTTGTTTATAAAATTGCTGGTACACCAAAAAAGCAAAAAGGATTTCGGTATTGGCTAAAAACTAAAGTCGGAGAAGCACCAGTCTATTACAGTAAAGTAGATTTGGAATACAACAAATTAGTTTTACAAAACCATTCAGAAAACAACGGCTACTTCAATACCAGAACCGCGGCTGATTCCACTCGTCACGGTAAAAAAGCAGAAGCTAACTATACCGTAATCCCGAAAAGACAATACCGTATTAGAGAAATTAAATTTCCACAGGATTCGACTATTCTTTCTACCGCCGTACGCGACACTAAAAACAGAACGTTGTTGAAAAAAGAGGAAGGCTACAGCCTCACCACCATTAAAGAAGAACGCTTGCGCATTGATGCACGGCTTAAGGAAAAAGGATTCTATTACTTCAACCCTGACTACCTAAAAGTTCAGGTAGACAGCACCGTTGCAGACCATCAAGTTGATTTAATTGTAAAAGTAAAAGAGGAAACTCCTGCACTGTCACAAACGCAATACCGAATAAACGATATCATCGTATATCCTAACTACTCCATAAATGCGAATAGCCTTGTCGCCGCTTCGGCTTCGTTCGTAAAGCACAACGACATGACGATTATCGATAATGAAAACTTGTTTAAACCTAGAATTTTTGATCGTACTTTATATTTCAAAAAAGATGATTTATACAACCGTACCCATCATAATCTATCCCTAAACCGATTAGTCAATTTAGGAACATTTAAGTTTGTAAAAAATGAATTTAAAGTGGCTGACACCATCGGCAATTATCTCGATGCGTATTATTACCTCACCCCGCTACCTAAAAAATCGATTCGTGTAGAAGTATTGGCCAAAACCAATTCGGCTAATTATACGGGTACAGAACTCAATGTAAACTGGAGCAATAGAAATGTATTCAAAGGCGCTGAATTACTTACCATCTCTGCCTTTGGTGGGCTGGAAGTACAAGTCTCCGGTGTAAATAACGGTTTCAATGTGTACCGTTTTGGTACAGAAGCTAATTTAGTTTGGCCCCGACTTATAACACCATTTCATTTTGAGTCCTCTGGTGGATTTGTTCCAAAGACCAAAGCGACATTAGGATATGAGTTCCAGAACAGAACAAAACTGTATTCGCTACAAACATTCAAAGGATCATTTGGCTATTTATGGAAAGAAAACGAACGCAAAGAACATCAGTTCAATATTACTGAAATTACGTACGCCAGTCCGCAAAATGTGACGCCTTTATACCAAGAACAAATAAATGCTAATCCCTCACTTGGAAAAGTAATCGAAAAGCAATTGATTTTTGGCCCTACCTATTCCTATACGTATACGAACACCATGGAAAAAAGAAGGATAAACTCTTTCTATTATAAGGCAGGATTAGACTTAGCAGGAAATATTGCCGGATTAGCGACCGGAGCTAATTTGGAAAAAGGAGATACTATAAAAGTTTTTAGTGTGCCTTTTAGCCAATTTGTAAAAGTAGAAAATGAGTTTAGGCACTACTTAAAATTGGGTGGCGAAAGACAATTAGCCAGTAGAGTTATTGCTGGTGCTGGATTTGCCTACGGAAATTCGAATGAAATGCCATTTATAAAACAGTTTTTTAACGGCGGAACTAATAGTATCAGGGCTTTTCGTGCACGATCCATAGGACCAGGAAGTTTTGATGGTAGTACAACAACCAATACGTTTCTTGCCGATCAATCCGGAGATTTAAAACTAGAATTCAGTACAGAATACCGAGCTAAAATTTATGATATTGTAAAAGGTGCCTTGTTTGTAGATGCCGGAAACATCTGGTTGCTAAAAGACAATCCTGATAAACCTGGAGCGAAATTCTCTAAAGATTTCTTAAAAGAGTTTGCAGTGGGCGTGGGTGCCGGATTGCGATTTGACTTCTCTTTTCTGGTACTGAGAACAGATCTCGCATTCCCTATCCGCAAACCGTATTTGCCGGAAGGCAACCGTTGGGTATTGGATCAAGTAAGTTTTGGAAACAGTTCGTGGCGAAATGAAAATCTGGTTTTTAATCTAGCTATTGGATATCCTTTTTAGAAATTTATAAATGTAATTCAATCTAAATCCCTACTTCTATTTTGCATTCGAACTAGAGAGGCACTGTGTATAAGGGAATTATAATTTATATAACAATTACAATCCTACTTTTCATTGCAGAATAATTAAATTATATCGCTAAATGCTATCATATAACTAACATTAGTTGCCTTTTGGACTAAATCATTGCTAATTTCGGTTATATTTGTGGCATAAACTACTCTATTTATGGAAGAATGTATCTCTGTCTTTGACATGCTAAAAATTGGCGTTGGCCCATCTAGTTCCCATACCCTTGGACCATGGCGTGCAGGAGAACGCTTTCTAGAAGAACTGAGAAAGAAAAACCTGCTTCAGTCTGTTGTCAGAGTAAAAACAGATTTATACGGTTCCCTTTCCTTAACCGGAATAGGCCATGCCACTGATTTAGCAGTTATGCTAGGCTTAAGCGGTCAGGATCCAGAATACATTCCCGTAGAAAATATAGATGGTATTATCAAGACTATCAAAGAGGAAAACCAAATCAATTTAGGAAATGAGTTCCTAGTTCCATTCTCCTTTTCAGAAGATATCGTTTTCAATAAAAAGTTCCTTCCTTTTCATTCTAACGGAATGCGTTTTACCGCTTTTCTAGCAAACGGAAAAAAACATATTGCTACCTTCTACTCTATCGGTGGTGGATTTGTGGTTAAAGAAGAACGATTGAATGCCAAAAAGAAAATCGAAATAAAATGCGCTTTCCCATTTGCTATAGATAAAGCAGTCGACATTTTAGCCTACTGTAAATCGGAAAACAACAAGATCTCTGAAATCGTTTACGAAAACGAGAAATCCATGCGTACGCCAGAGGTGATTGACCATGAGCTGATGCGCATCTGGAATACCATGTTAGAATGTATGTACATTGGCTGTCATACAGAAGGAATTCTTCCTGGTGGGCTGAATGTCCGTCGTAGGGCTTTTGACATGCATCAAAATTTAATTGGACTATCAAATTACAGCAACCCACAAACGTGGCTCGAGCAAATAAGACTGACCGAAGTAAAATTTCGCCAAATCCTGAAATGGGTAAGCTGTTTTGCCTTGGCAGTAAATGAAGTTAATGCCGCTTTGGGACGAATTGTAACCGCGCCTACAAACGGAAGCGCCGGAGTAATTCCGTCCGTGTTAATGTACTATTTGGTGATTGAAAACCATCAAGCAGGAGAAAAAGAAATCAAGCAATTCCTCTTAGTTGCTGGCGAAATAGGAAGTATATTCAAAAAAGGATCAACGATATCAGCCGCAATGGGTGGCTGTCAAGCAGAGATAGGCGTTTCGTCTTCGATGGCTGCAGCAGCGCTGTGTGAGTTGATGGGCGGAACTCCAGAACAGGTTTTAATGGCCGCTGAAATTGCTATGGAACATCATCTGGGATTGACCTGTGACCCTATTGGTGGTCTGGTGCAGATTCCTTGTATTGAACGCAATACGATGGGCGCAATAAAAGCCATCCATGCTGCTGAACTGGCGCTGGAGACTGATCCTAAGAACGCAAAAGTACCTTTGGACAAAGTAGTAGATACAATGTGGCAAACGGCGAAGGACATGAACAACAAATATAAAGAAACTTCTGAGGGCGGACTTGCCGTGGCAGTGAACATGTCTGATTGTTAATATTGTAGTTGTTCAGTTGATCCTCAATCTTAAATCAACAACCGTTACTCTAAATTCTTAAATCATAAGTGCGTATCCCCGCTAAAATGTGACGATAACTATCGTGACAATTCAGCGGGGTCGGGCTATTTGTTACAATCTTTTTTTAAATTTCGCTCCGCTCCATAAAAATAAAGGATTTCCACTTCTATCCCTTACGCGAAAATTAACTTCCAATCAATACTCTTTTTTGATTTAAAATATACGTTGAAAAGAAACCAGCTTGAACCCGACACAACTAGGCAAATAGTAGCAAGTAAAACTATTTTACAAGAACTACCCAGCTCGCAGCAGCAGTAAAATAACTAAAATTTACAAAAATGTTAGTATAAAAAGTAATCAACAAATAAAAAGCCTCTTCGCTAATTTGTACTATTTTTTTTACTACATTTATTTTGAATAAGCTATAATTTTATTATAGCTGTGCACACATTGTTCCTTAATTTTACTCAGTACACGTTGAATTTACTCGGAAAGTAGTAAAGAAAACTACTTAATACATTATTTTAACTATTTCAAATGGATAACATTAAGCCCTCGACTAGTCTTAAAAGCATCTATAACTTTAAGAAAATTGACAATTTTAGCTTCAATTTTTTTACCGTACAGTACATTCTTATAATGCTGTTTCTTTTTTATTTAAAATTGAATTATATCGCTTGGGGAGCTATTCCTATTATTGTCTTGTTTTTGTATTTTTCAATTTCAAATAGACTTACTTTCTCACGAAAATCAATAATTGCTATTTCAGCTATAACAGCATATTACACTTTCGCTTTTATACTATATGGAAAATCTTGTGATTTCATACTTATTACTTACTTAACACCAATTGTTTTACTAATACTACTCCGATATAATAAGTTAATGCTTTTTTTAAGCTTATTTATTCTAGCAATCGTTACAACCACTATATATTTTGATTTTTTTGGATATGATTACGGTAATAAAATATATTATGAAAAAGACATTTATGATAGCTTGTTTAATTTTATTGTATTAATGATAACACTCTATTTGATTGTATTACTAACAGCTAGAACAAAGTTAGTTGCTGATATAATTAAAGACCTAAAAGTTAAAAATATTGAATTAGAAGAGTCTCGGGCTGAGTTGAAAAAACTACAAATCAATAAAGAATCTTTTTTTGCGATAATGAGTCATGAAATTAGAACTCCTTTAAATGCCATAAAAGGAATTTCAGATATTTTAAAAAACAATATTGAAAATGAGGACGACAAAAATCTATTAGAACTAATGGACTATTCCTCTAATCATCTATTAGCATTGGTGAACAATATACTAGATTTCACTAAACTAAATGACGGAGTTTTTTCTCTACAATACACTGAATTCAACTTAAATAGTGCTCTTAATTCATTATTTAAAATGAATGAAAGATTAGCATTAGAAAAGGGATTAGAATTTAAAATCCAAATCGATAAAAACATACCTAGTACTGTTTATGGCGATAAAAACAGAATCAATCAAATCGTTATAAATCTTCTAAACAATGCGATTGAATATACCACAGTTGGAACAGTAACAATGCATGTAAATGGAAATCATAGTCCAGATAATAAAGAGGAATTTCAACTTCAAATCACAATTTCTGATACTGGTAAAGGAATAGATAAAGATTTAGGTGACAAACTTTTTCAAAAATACGCTACTTCAAACACCTCAAAAAACAGCGTTGGTCTTGGGTTAACCATTTCAAAAGGGCTAATTGATTTAATGAGTGGAACCATTTCGTATGAATCAAAACTCAATCAGGGTACCACATTTTACATCAGTATTCCATTACCTATCGTGGAGAGTAATGGAACAAATTTAAATGATATCGAAAATACTTTTCAAAACACAATAATAAAAATGCTATTAGTTGATGACAACAAAATCAATTTATTAGTTTTAGAAAAGCAATTAAAAAACAAATTAAAGAATAGCCTAATTACGGTTGCTTATAATGGATTAGAAGCATTAAACTTAATAAAAAATAATCAATACGACATTGTACTAATGGATGTAGTTATGCCCATAATGGACGGTATTACTGCGACAAATCACATTAGAAATCTAACTGACGAAAACAAAAAGAACATTCCAATTATTGCTTTAACTGCTAATGTTGGCGAAAAAGAACTATCTGAATGCTTAAATGTTGGAATGAATGATTTCGTAACAAAACCCTTTGAAATTAATGCATTATTAAAAATAATAGCTAAAGAAATATAGATCTGTGAAGCAATCTAATCCAAGATCTCGCACGAATTCTCTACTATAAAAAAAGTAAAGACAGCCGGTATATACTAATAAAAATGTAATGGTATTACTGTCTTGAGGAGAAAGAAAGTCATAATCAAGGATGCTTTTTTTTAGTAAAGAAAAATACACTTCAAGAAAAGAGAATAATTTAGTGGAAAAGTTTTTTAGTAAATATTAATAGGCACTCAGACAGTCGTTTCAAGTCATTTGTAATTTTGCAGTGGCTATAAATAGTAATTTTCATAACTTCGTTTTTTCTACAACGGAAAACTCATGGTTTCATAACACTGGAAAATGCTAGAACGTTGTGCATACTCTATAACTCAGGATTTATAGATACTGACAAAAACTAAATCATAAAGGAATCAAAATATGACAATAAAAAATACGACAATTACAAAAGGGTTTATTATTTCTGGATTAATGAACGCATCCGTTTTAATTTTCTCAAGGTTATTTACTAATTCAACAATTGCCGAATTTGACCCAAACGTAATGTCAAATTTTGGCTTATTAATGATTCTTATTTGGGGATTAGCGTATATATCTGTTGCAAAAAGTTATGATAAAGTAAAATGGCTTGTTGGAATATTTGCTATTGAAAAATTAATTTATGGATGTGTTTGGATACATTGGATCCTAAATAATAATATTTCTGAGGTTTATGAAAAAGACCTAATGGCCGGAGTATTTTACTCAATTTACGGAATCAATGATTGGGTGTTTTTTATCTTCTTTATAGTAGTCTTTTTAAGACTATCTAAATTAAAAGATAATGGTTAGGCACAGCGGACAACAGCAATGTATTTGAGCAAACACAATCATAAGTATGAAAGAAATCGACAAAATAGCATTTATTGAAATCCAAAAAGGGAAAATATTAAGTACAAAATCCAAAGGGAAAACTAAATATTACATCCCTGGAGGAAAGCGTGAAAATGGAGAAAGTGACGAGCAAACGCTGATAAGAGAAATAGCAGAGGAATTAAGCGTTGCTATAATTCCAAATACGGCTGAATATATAGGAACCTTTTCAGCACAATCTGACGGAGAAAAAGAAGGAATAAATGTGATTATGACGTGTTACAAAGCAAAATATTCTGGGACTTTAAAAGCAAATAGCGAAATTGAAGAAATAAAATGGCTGAATTATAACGACCTTGATATTATTTCTGAAGTTGATAAAAAAATATTCTCTTTTCTAAATGAAAAGGGAGAGCTGAAGTAAAAAACGCATTTTAATAACAGTTATAAGGTATTTATTGTTTTGTGGTAAACAACAAAGTTTTTGGATACGAGAATCTTTACATTATTGATGGCTCGATGATTTTAGCAAATCCAGGAGTGAATCTATCCTTATCAATAACTGCCATTGCAGAGCGAGCTATGAATCAAATTCCTGCCAAAACAACTTTCGAAGATTAAAACAAATAATATACGTCAATGAAATATTTATCTAAAAGTTTAAAAATTATTTTAAGCTGCGCTGCACTAATTACAATAGGTATTATAATTTTCTTTGGACATCGAGATATTCCATTGAATGAATTAAAAGCAAAGTACACCAATGCGGCTTCTTCTTTCATTTCAGTGGACGGAATGGAGGTTCATTTTCGTGATGAAGGAGATCAAACCGACACTATTCCCATCGTACTAATTCATGGCACAGCATCCAGTTTACATACTTTTGACACCTGGACCGATAGCTTGAAAAAATCAAATCGAGTAATCAGAATGGATCTTCCTGCCTATGGTTTAACGGGTCCTTTTCCCGATCGCAATTATTCAATGGCGCATTACACAGAATTCTTAAAAAAATTCTTAACGGCTTTAAAAATTAAACAATGTGTGCTGGCAGGCAATTCCTTAGGTGGACAGATAGCATGGAACTTTACACTAGAGCAACCTGAAATGGTAAAAAAATTGATTTTAATAGATGCCGCAGGATATCCCCTAAGTTCGAAGAGTGTACCAGTTGCCTTTAAAATAGGCAGAACTCCGGTGCTAAATAAGGTCCTTACCTTTATAACTCCACGTTTTATTGTGAAAGCTAGTGTTGAAAATGTATATTTCGATAAGTCCAAAGTAACTGAATCACTAGTTGATCGCTACTTTGAACTCACGCTTAGAGAAGGTAATCGTCAAGCCTTTGTAGATCGATTCAAGATGGCAAAGGATACTAGTGCTTATAAAAATATAAAACACATTCAACAACCGACACTTATACTATGGGGAGCGAAAGATTTATTAATCCCAGTAGAAAACGCCAATAAATTTCATAAAGATTTACCAATTAATACTTTAGTTATTCTGGACAATAATGGTCATACTCCAATGGAAGAAAGCCCAATGGAAAGCCTAAAACCAGTACTTGATTTTTTAAAAAATGATAAATAAGTTAAATAACAATTATGTGTATTGTACTTTAAAACGTGCTGTATTAAAACCATTGACAATAATTTAAACACAGCGCCTTCTAATCAATAATTAGACAAACTAATTCTCGATATTCTTTTTGAACACTTGCAATAACTAGTGACTTAGCATAGTTTTGAAAATGACTTAATTTTAGCTTCCTCTCATATAAAAATGTTTATGCTGAATTAAGTCAGAATAGCTATTAGAACTTGAAGCACATTTCTAGTTATTGCTTATAAACGACTCCTTCTTTCATTACAAATACAACATTGGTTACCGTATTGATATTCTCGGTTGGATCATCATTTGTTGCCACGATATCTGCTAAATAGCCCGGTTCTAAACTGCCTATTTGTTGATCCATTTCTAAAATCTTAGCGTTAACTATGGTGGCCGCTTGGATAGCTTTCATTATTGGCATGCCTGCTTCTTTCATATAGATAAACTCTTTGGCATTATCACCATGAGGAAATACCGCTGCATCAGTTCCAAAACCAATAGGCACTCCTTTTTTGTATGCTTTTGCAAAGGTTGCTTTAATTTTTGGCCCTATGGCTAAGGCTTTAGGTACTACTATAGCAGGATAATAATTAGGGATAAGCGCTTTCTCTGCCACAAAACTTCCAGCAGAAAGTGTTGGAATATAGTAGGCATTGTATTTTATCATTAAATCCATAGTGGCTTCGCTCATTTCAGTTCCGTGCTCAATGGTTTTTACACCGGCTTTAATCGCGCGTTGCATCCCTTCGTCGCCATGAGCGTGGGCTGCTACTTGCATTCCGTAGTCTTTGGCAGTACTTACGATAGCTTCTATTTCTTCCTGGGTAAACTGTGGATTGCTTCCGCTTTTGGCTACTGATAAAACACCTCCTGTGGCGGTTATTTTAATCCAGTCGGCTCCATTTTTATAACGTTGCCTTACAGCTTGTCGGGCATCTTCTATGCTATTAACAACACCCTCTTTTGGCCCTGGATTTCCCATTAAGTCTTTCCGGTAGCCATTTGTTGGGTCGGCATGTCCTCCTGTGGAAGCTAATGCTTTTTCAGCTGTTAGTACTCTTGGCCCTACTACTTTACCCTGATTAATGGCATTTCTAAGCGAGACGTTTATCCCCGAACCACCAAGATCGCGTACAGTGGTGAAGCCTGCCATAAGCGTACTATTAGCAAAACCTATTGAGTTGAATGCAATATCAGCATCGTTTTGGGTGAATTCAGCTATATATTGCGTTGGACTGGTTTCTCCTTCTAAGTGCACGTGCATGTCTATCCAGCCAGGCATCACGGTTTTGGTTTTTAGATCGATTATTTTATCCGCGGGGTTAGTAGGTTTTATAAAACCATCCTGAATGGCTTTTATGATTTTATTGGAAACTATAATGGTTTTATTGGTAAGTACTTTTCCGGTTTTGGTATCTATAATTTTACCACAATGGATATAGCTGTCCTGAGCAACTGAAATAGTGGAATAAAGTACTAGAAACAGAAGTAATAGTTTTTTCATAATGGTTTGATTTGATTTTAAAGATATGAAAAACAATTTATTAACCGCCATTTTTATTTTTTTGCCCAACTACATTTGTTTATCCACAATGCGCTAAATATTTATTTACTTTCAATAAAATAAAGGATTACAAATTCATTCTTGGAGTCTAACCCTTACCTCTATTTGGTGAGCTCTTAGCAATAACTCTTTACAATTAAAACTGCTGATAATTATATAAATTCGAGCTTTTTCTTAGTAAAAACAATTATCTTAGTAGAACCAAACTCCGACTTCTGCAACTTAGGTTTCGCGACTAGACCTTGAAAAAATTAAAAGCCGAGTTACTATGAAACACTTAATTTATATGATACTATTATTTTCTCTACTGACTCCAAAAGTAATTTTTGATTTCAACAAAAATTCAGACATTCAAAGTTGGATGATTGTTGATGATGTGGTAATGGGCGGCGAATCAGCTGGGACTTTTAAATTAAATGCTGAGGGTTTTGGTGTTTTCGAAGGAAATATATCACTGGACAACAATGGAGGATTCTCTTCTTTGCGGTATCGATTCCCAAAAATAATAGTAAAGGAATACAGCACCGTACTTATTAAACTTAAAGGTGATGGTAAAAAATATCAATTCAGAATGAAAGCTACTTCCGGAGATTACTACTCCTACATAGCGCCCTTTTCTACCTCAGGAGAATGGCAAGAAATAGAAATTCCTATACAAGACATGTATCCTTCGTTCAGAGGAAGAAGACTTGAGCAACCTAATTTCAACAAAGAACATATTGAAGAAATTGCTTTTTTGATCGGGAACAAAAAAGCGGAAAAATTCAAACTCTTGATAGACAAAATAGAGTTAAAATAACACTTCGTCACGCAACAATGGAAAGCTTCGTCACTGCTGCGAGCATGCCGTCCGCGGCCTTAAGTATTCTGTTGGTTGTATCTTCGAATAAAATAAAAAAACCCTGAATAATCAGCTTTCTAAACCATCAATAACATTTTCAAAAAGCAATCCTCCCTTGTACATTCCTTTTAAAAAAGGGTGTATTAATTTCCCTAATTCAGTTAAGCTGTACTCTACCCTAGGCGGAACTTCAGGGAATACTTCCCGGTTAATCAAACTATCTTTCTCTAACTCTTTAAGTTGTTTAGTAATCATGCGCTCGCTGATATCAGGCATTAGCCTTACTAATTCACTATATCTTTTATTGCCTTGAAAAAGATGTAAAATAATGGTACCTTTTCGTTTTCCTTTAATGGCATTTATAAAAGTATCAATCGGACAGTAACTTTTTTTCATCTTTTTTTATTTAAATCCGTACTGAATATACAAAACAGCACAAAATGTTCGTATGTGAATTATTTGTAAGTTATTGTATATCAATATATTTTAATCGAAATTTGTTACAAAAGTAATCAAATCATATAAAACATATACAATGAATAATCAATCAACATTTAAGGCTTTTCGAGTAGAAGAAAAAGATGGCAATTATAGTTCTACAATTAAGGAAATGCCATTTAATACTTTAGCTCAAGGCCAAATACTTATCAAAGTACATTACAGCTCATTGAACTACAAAGATGCGTTATCTGCAAGTGGAAATAAAGGAGTAACTAGAAATTATCCACATACACCCGGTATTGATGCCGTTGGAACAATCGTTTCGTCTGAATCAAATAAATTTAAAGTGCAAGACAAAGTTATTGTGACAAGCTATGATTTAGGAATGAATACTGATGGAGGTTTTGGGCAATACATCCAAGTCCCAGAAGACTGGGCTGTGAAGCTACCTGAAAACCTAAGCATGAAAGAAGCAATGATTATTGGAACAGCGGGATTAACAGCAGGTATTTCTGTATTACGACTGAGCGAAACCGTAAAACCTGACGATGGACCAATAGTTGTTTCTGGTGCTACTGGTGGTGTGGGATCTTTGAGTATTGCTATTTTAAAAAAAATAGGCTATAAAATAGCGGCAATCACAGGCAAAGAAACAGAGCGTGACTTTTTAATAAAAATTGGAGCAGATGAAGTTATTTTGCGACCAGATTTTGAAGAACCAGAGAAAAGACCATTGTTAAAACCTGCTTTTGCCGGAGCTATTGATACCGTGGGTGGAGTTATTCTTGAAAATATTATAAAATCCATAAGTCCTATGGGCGTGGTAACTTGCTGTGGTAATGTAGCCTCTCCAAAACTTGATTTAACCGTGTTTCCTTTCATTTTAAGAGGAATATCATTGATAGGCATAGACTCTCAAAATTATCCAATGAATTATAGAGAGAAAGTATGGGAAAAATTATCCAACGATTGGAAAACAGCCACATTAACTGAAACTTGTACTGAAATAACTTTAGATCAATTAGATGAAAAAATTGATTTAATGCTTAAAGGAAAATTAAAAGGAAGAACCGTGGTTAAGATGGATATTTAAAAATAGCTCAAACAACAGCTAGTAAAAAAGATTGCTTAATTGTATAAAAAAGAATATTTTTAAGACCTCAATTTAAATAGTAGAACGTTGCGCTTTTAAAAACGCGGCTGTCCTGTCCAAAACTGTGAGCCTTCATTCAAAACCAGATACAATTAATGAAATTTAGTATTCTAATTTTAGCATTTGCTTTATTAACCTCTTGTCAAACATTTGGACAGCAAAAAACCGAAAACTACGCAGATTTAACTGCAAATATCAATTCCATTATTGCTAATAATAGCTTTAATGGAGTTGTTTTTTTAACGGAGGATTCGACAACACTATACTCTAAAGCCATTGGTTATTCTGATTTAAAAAAGAAAACGCCACTTACTATAAACGATCAATTTGTTATTGGTTCAATAAGCAAACAAATAACAGCCGTATTAGTACTGCGAGAATATGAAAAAGGCAAAATTAGACTTGAAAATAAAATAAATGACTATTTGATTGATAGTAAACAAACTTGGTCAAAAGAAGTCACTATTCATCAACTGCTTACGCACACTCACGGAATTGTAGCTTTAGATGCGCCTTTAGAATTTAAGCAAGGTTCTCAATTTCATTATTCGCAATTAGGCTATGAACTACTTGCGCAGATTCTTGAAAAAGTAACGGGTAAAACATTCGAAAAGCTAGCAACAGAGCTCTTTAACGAATATGAATTAAAAAGCACCTTCCACCCTAAAAACAAAAGGTATAAACATCTGGTAAAAGGATATGAGGAAAATGAAAATGGGGTTTTAGAATTCACGCCCAACAGTTTATCTAATTATGCCGCAGCAGGTGCATTTATCTCTAACGTTGCCGATTTAAATAAATGGAACCGCCTACTCTACTCTGGAAAACTTGTCAAAAAAGAGACATTGGAACTAATGAAAACAAAATATGCTACGCGTATCCATCCTGTTTTTGAAACAATCGACTATGGATATGGATTACTATTTAAAGACGGTGAACAAAATTTACAAATTGGTGCTTTCGGTTATGCTCCTGGTTTTGTTTCTGCTTGTTATTTTTATCCACAAACAAACAGGAACTTAATCATTTTGGAAAACACAGGCAATAATTTAGATGATTTCAAAAAGACATTTAAAGTGCATACTGAAATAATGGAATTAATAAAAAAACAAACGCCCAGCACTGGCAATAAGTAATGGTCCATCCGCATTTACTTTAAAAATAGTGACCGATATTCGATTACCCATTTTTCGCAAAGCAAAAAAAAGATTAAGCCATTCCAAAAATAAAAGAATAGATGACAAAAGAATTTCCAGTTACAAATTCAACCCTTTCTGCAACTAAACTTGGAGAATTATTACAAGAGAAATATAATTTAAGTGAGAATACAGAATGCAAACTTTTCAGAGCCGGTATGAACCACGTTTACATCGTTACTGATAATAATACCAAATATGTTCTTCGCGTCTATACTTTTAATTGGAGAACAAAAAAAGAAGTTGCCGAAGAAGTACGACTGCTTATCCATTTGAACAAAAACAAAACTCCTGTTTCCTTCCCCATTGCTGATCATTTAAACGAATACATTCAAGAATTAAACGCTCCCGAAGGATTACGGTATGCTGTATTATTTTCGTTTGCAGAAGGCACAAAATCCGCAAAATTTACTGCTGAAACCAGTTTTTGTATCGGGCTAGCTTTGGCCAAAGTTCACAAAGAGACAGAAGATTTTGCATTAGACAGAATCACATACAACAACGAAGTTTTGCTAATCGATTCTGTTAAACGAACACGCGAATTCTTTACAAAAGAAACGGAAGAGACGCTATTTTTAGAAAAAATGGCTCGTTTTCTACAAAAGGAATTTAGTACTGTAGCTAACGAACAAATACGTTTTGGAGCCGTTCATCTCGACGTATGGTTTGACAATATGCACTTTAATGAAGACAATAAAGTAACCCTTTTTGATTTTGATTTCTGTGGTAACGGCTGGTTGTGTTTAGATATTTCCTATTTTCTATTTCAGCTATTCTATACAAATCTAAACGAGAAGGACTACAAAGTGAAAGCAGCAAGTTTTCTTGAAGGTTACGAAACGATAACTGAAATTACTAAAGAGGAAAAACGACTTCTACCGCTCGCCTGTTTAGCAATTATGACCTATTATATCAGTATGCAATGCGACAGATATGATTATTGGACCAATATTTTCTTGAATGAAGACCACTTAAAAAGGTTTGTAGCCAATTTAAAGCGATGGATTGTTTATAATGAAATTGAAATAGAATAAGACTTGCTCTTAGCAAACATCGATACTTAGAAAAGTTGAATAATTAGGACCGCTATTCCATTGGATTACTTTTTATTTACACTACCAATGCTATCATGTTCACAAATAATTAAAGCGCTAACTTCCTTTTTAAAACCCTCCTAAATTTTCAATTTTACCTCTACTTTTAAAGCTAAGTCCTGCCTCTACTAACTACTCTTATTCGAGACCGTTATTCAAAAAAGACAACGGACGAAATGTTTCATTTATCATGATTTGCAATAAAATAAGGCTATATTAGCTAAGGCTTGAAAAAGTGGCTTTAAGGTTGGTGCACCATTGGTATTCATGTAAAATAAAAGTGTGGTATTTCACGACCTACTAAAAAAAAACCGCATCGAATATTCCGCAACAAGTAGCATAATAGAATTAAATAACAATTTAAAATTTTTAGTATGAAAGGCTTAATAATGGATTATCCACTCACAACAACTACTATTCTTGAATATGGAAACAGCGTCTATCATAATAAAAAAATAATAACCTATTTACCAGATGGAACGCGAGAAGAATATCGCTTTGGTGATATGTATAAACGATGTAAAAAGTTAGCAAATGCATTAACTAAAAAATTAGGAATTAATAACGGAGACATGGTGGGTACTTTTGCATGGAATCATGCACCACATGTAGAGTTGTATTATGGTATTTCAGGTATTGGAGCCATTTGTCATCCTATAAATATTAGACTAACAAGCCATCAAACGGAATATATAATCAACAATTCTGAAGACAGAGTGATTTTTGTAGACGCTACCTTAGTGCCACTTCTAGAAAAAATCGCTCCCCTACTTGAAACTGTAGAATGTTATGTCTTACTAAACGCGCCTAAGGATTTTAAAACCTCGTTGCTAAACACAATACACTATGAAGATTTACTGGCAGACCAAAATGAAGACTATGAATGGCCCACGTTAAACGAAAATGATGCTTGCGGAATGTGTTACACCAGCGGAACAACCGGTTTGCCAAAAGGGGTTCTATATTCTCACAGATCAACCTATTTGCATGCTTCTAACATTATATCGCCAAATGCAGGGAATTACAGCAATCTAGATACCCTTTTATTGATTGTACCTCAATTTCATGTAATGGCATGGGGATTTCCGTATTTATGTCTCTTGTCAGGGTCAAACATGGTGCTGCCGTCTTCTAACTTGCAGCCAGAAGCTATTATTAAAATGCTACAAGAAGAGAAAATAACTAAAGCAAATGGGGTTCCCACGATTTGGCTAGGAGTTTATCACGCCATGAAGGAAAACCCACCCAAAGAAAAACTAGCACTTCAAGAATACATTGTAGGCGGTTCTGCCCTACCTAAAAGCCTTATTGAAGGTTTCGAAAAAGATTTTGGGATAAAAGGAGTTCAAGCTTGGGGAATGACAGAAACATCACCTTTGGGTACCGTTTCCAGACTACAACCAATGCATGCCAATTTATCAGAAAACGAAAAACTAAACATTCGTGCCAAACAAGGAACTGCTTTTCCAGGTGTAGAAATACGAATTATGACCGATGAGGGCACTCTGGCACCCGCAGATGGCAAGACCATGGGCGAATTACAAATAAAAGGTGCTTGGGTTATCAATTCCTATTTTAAAACGAATAATCAAGAAAATTTTACTGACGATGGTTGGTTTAAAACCGGTGATGTTAGCACCATCGATACCGATGGTTATATGGAAATTAAAGACCGCACAAAAGACCTTATAAAAAGTGGTGGCGAATGGATTTCAAGCGTTGCCTTAGAATCAGCATTAATGGCGCACCCTAAAATTAGAGAAGCTGCTGTAATTGCAATAGCTGACGAAAAATGGGTAGAGAAACCTTTGGCTTCGATAGTCCTAGTGAATACTGAAGATACAATTTCAGATGAAGAATTAATTGAATTCTTATCGAGGGACTTTGTAAAATATCAGATTCCTAAAGACTATGTTTATATAACTGAAGTGCCTAAAACAAGCGTTGGTAAATTTGACAAAAAAGAGATTAGAAGACTATTTGCCGAAGGAAAACTTATGTAAACACACAACTGCCTATACTAATAAACGATTCACTCCCAGCCTACTATGAGCAACTAAAGTCTTAAAACAGTTGCTGACGCTAATCGCAAAGCGATACATTTGTAGATTGTCATTGCTAGCCATTACGACGTATAAAAAAAGAATCAATGCTACAGTACAAAAAATCCGATTGGTCAACACTGATCGGATTTTTTTATGGCTTGATTATCAGGGCGTATCCCCGCTTCCATTCCATTGCAGCGCGGTCGGGCTATTCGTTACAATCTTTTTACTTTATTCCGCTATCGCTGTATAAAGTAAAAAGGATTTCCACTGCTATCCCTTACGCGAAAAACAAGCTGCAAATAATAGTATTTTCTGATTAAAAAAGACGTTCAAAACAAAATATTACTATCTTTAAATCAGTAAATCAATACATTATGAGCTGGACTGCAAAATTGATAAAACATCGAGACGAAAATAGAATCGCGGTACAATTTGAAAAAAACGTAGCCTTAATCACTAGGATCAAACAATTTGAAGATGCCCGGTGGAGCCAGCAAAAAAAAGTGTGGCATCTACCTGATACTATCGAAAATAGAGACCATTTTCAGATTATACAATATAAAAATACCATACCGTCTCCCGAAGGAATACTACAAATAACTAAATTTATTCAATGGTTATCTTCAAAGCGATACAGCCCCAGCACTATAAAAACGTATTCTGAAGCATTAAAATCGTTTTTCATCTTTTATCGTCAAAAAAACATTGTCGATATAACCAACGAGGATGTAATAATATACAATAACGAATATATTTTAAAGAACAATTTATCCGCTTCCTACCAAAATCAAATAACTAACGCTATCAAATTATATTTTAAAACCGTTCGAGAAACCAAAATAGAATTAGAAAAAATTCACCGTCCAAAACGAGCGAAAGTATTACCAAATGTCCTAAGCAAGGAAGAAGTAAAACTAATACTAAATGTACATTCTAATATAAAACACAAAATGATGTTAAGCTTAATTTACAGTTGTGGCATGCGATGTGGGGAATTATTAGCGCTAAAACCGCTAGATATAGATTCGAAACGAAATATCATATTACTCAAAAACTCCAAAGGCAAGAAAGACAGAATTGTTCCCTTGAGTCCAAAGATATTAGCAATGCTTCGTGATTATTATACAGCTTATAAACCTAAAACTTATCTATTTGAAGGACAGGTAGAGGGGAAAGCCTATGATGCAAGAAGTTTACAACTCATTCTAAAACAAGCATTAACAAAAACCGGTATTAAAAAACCTGCCACCTTACATTGGTTGCGTCATAGCTATGCTACGCATCTATTAGAAAGCGGTACAGATTTGCGATACATTCAAGAGTTACTGGGACATAACAGCAGTAAAACCACCGAAATATATACTCATGTTAGTACGAAAAATATCCAACAAATCAAGAGTCCATTTGATGATTTATAAGTTTAATTTGATATATTTGAAATAGAAAACAAAAGCGAAACAAACCTTCGTATATACACCCAATTTTGGGTGGCTTTGCGAAGGTTTGTTTCGGGTATATACAAGTTAGCAAACAACTTAGTTTGAGTCTGCCAATAGTTCAGGATTTTCAAAAATGTTTCCAACAATTTCGTAAAACTCTGAAAATATTTCTTGACAACTTGGAAGTAAACTCGTGTAATTATTTTTTATTTTTCGTGTTGTAAAAAAATTGCCATTATCTACAACTTCGTAAAAATCTTTATATTTTGATTTTTTATCTCCACTAGATAATTCTATCATAAAACCCTCGCTTTTTAAAATATCTCCACAATATATCTCTTTTCCGTTTTTATCGTAAAAACCAGTAAACAATATCATAGTATTATTTAATAATTGGTCTTGATATTCAAAAATATTTTTCATGTCAACTGTAGGTGTCATAAATTTTGAATGTTCAATCCAAAATCTAAATTTCAAAAGCCGATTTGCTAACAGCGGTTTTGACTTATTGCCACATTGGTCTTTATCTGAATTATTGTTTTGTACTTCCATAATTTGTGATTAATTTAAAAATTTGGTCTTGATTTTTTCGGCAACAAGTCAAAGCCACAACCGTTACAAGCAACCCTAAAAACCGACAATGGAACAAACAATCGACATTCAGACACCAACTGGAAAAATTTACAAAGACAGAGCAATTTGGGTCGGGACATTTCTCGGTGGACCCTTAGCAGCTGGCTATTTAATAGCGGAAAATTTCAAAGCATTTAACGAGTTTAACAAAGCTAAAAAAACTTGGATTTATGCAATCATAGTGACAGTCGTAGTATTTGGTGGTGTATTTTTAATTCCAGACAACGTAAAAATTCCAAATCAAATTATTCCTCTAATTTATACTGCAATTGCATACTATCTTGTTCAACACTTTCAAGGACAAAATATTTCTGCTCACTTAGATTCGGGCGGAAAATTATTTAGTTGGTGGCGAACAATAGCAGTTAGCCTAATTGGACTTGCAATCACAATTATCCCGATTTTAGGTTTTGCATTGTTGTCTAACGAAACTTCAAACATTGGAGCAGACACCAAGACTTATGGAATTATGAAACACGAAATAGCTTTTGACAAAAACAATATATCAGAACGCGAAGTAAACAAAATTGCTGACGGATTTATAAAGACAACTTTCTTTGATGAAGCAGTAACGAAATTTGTTTATGCAAAAAAGGTTAATAAGAACTATGAATTATCAATTTCAGTTGTTGACGGATTAGCATTTGACAGTCAGGCTTTACAACCATTTTTAGACCTTAGGACAGGATTACAAACACTTTTTCCAAATAACAAAATTATATTCAAATTAGTAGTTGACAATTTGGATAACGTAGTAAAGACAATTGAATAACAAGCAGGGCAGCTTGTAACAGCCATTTTGAGCTAGCTGGAATTTAGTGGAATTATCGTTTCGCATCAAGTTTTCGTTAAGCCGAAAACTGAGCGGTTACGAACTTCCAGCCATCTCAAAGCAGCGAAACGTTAGCGGTCAGGCTAAAAGACGACACCAATAATGAAACTACTTTCAAATAACGAAATTGTAAATCACAAAACTGAAATTTCAAATGCAATTGAACTTGCAGAAGAAATTACAATTTGCACTGCTTTTCTTAAATATTCAGGACTGAAAAGTTTATTAGAATTAATAAATCAAAAAAAAACTAAAACTATATTCTTTGTTGGGACAAATTTTTATCAAACCGAACCAAGTGCTTTAAAGCAACTTTTTAATGACGGTCATACTATTTACCTTAACAGAGAAAAATCACCAACATTTCACCCTAAAATATTCTTATTTAGAACTCAAAATGAAGTGAAAGTATTTATTGGTTCTGCTAATTTGACAAGCGGTGGTTTAGAAACAAATATTGAAACCTCAATTGAAAGCAATACGACAATAGATTCAATTCTTTATAATGACATATTAGAGCAACTAAGTTATTTCAGAACTAAATCAAAAAGAATTGAAAGACTTGAAACAATTTTAGATTACGAAAAAAGATATAAAGTATATAAAGAAAAGCATCAAATTGCTGATAAAGCATTTGAAAAAGAAGAACAGAAAATTGCTGAAGCAGAACGCAAAAGAGAAGAAGAAAGATTACTAAAAATAGAACAAGAAAAAGAAAAAAGAAAAAATCCGGCTTCTGATTCTGACACATCAAGAGACAGATTTGCAATATCTGATGATTATAAAAAAAGTTGGCCTCTATTTTTTGAAGAATTTAAACAATTCAAAATTGAAAATAATGGAAACACCATAATACCTACATCACACAAACTACATAATTGGTATAAAAGACAAAGAGAGTTTTATGGTCATATAGACGAAAATGGTATAAGGGCAATTTTACCTGAACACTTGGAATTATTAAATAAAGAAAATTTCTTTTGGGGTAACCCTAATGAAATTATATGGATGGAAAAATGGGAAAATAAACTAGCAAGATTAGATACTTACTGCAAATCCATAAATCAAGAGTTTGCTTGGATTAAAGTTGATAAAAAAAATAAGCAAAATCCTTTGAATGATTTAGCACAATGGTGTATGGATCAAAGGTTAAGATTGGCGCAACTGGAAAACGAAAAAAACTATAAAACCAAAAAACGAAAAATTACTGAGTATGAAATCAAAAGACTCAAAGAAATTAAATTTTTAACTGAATCTGAAAATGAAGGTGGCGTAGTAAATCAAGATGGATTTATTCAACACTTGATTGATTTGGAAAATTTAAAAAATAAATGTTTGAAAGCAGGAATACGAAGATGGATTCCTTCACAAACAGACCCTGATCCAATAGTAGCGGAATTAGGTGGCTGGCTCGCTGACAATCTCACATTTATTAGAAACCATACAAAAAAAGGAACAAAACCTGAACTTGTAAAATCAAGGTCAAAGGATTTAAAAGATTTAGGAATTGACACAATAATTGGAAAAGAAAAAAATAATTTTGAGTTTGATGTTCTTGACTGGTTAGAAATGAAAAAACTTTATCCAATTGAAAATCCAAAAGGAGAAGCAAGAAAACCATTTGTAAATGTTCTTAATTGGGAATCAGGGCAAAGAAATAAATACGGCTCTGCACAGCCTTGGAAACAGAAAAGACTTGTTGAACTTAAAATTGTAAAGCTACAATCTATGTGACCATATTAAACATAACTGAAAACTTGACTCTTCAGCCCTTCACTGACAAAGAAGCCCGAACCGCTAACACTTGCTACAAGAGAACGTTGTGCATAATGCGTAAAATCGTACAAATCATCAAAATTAGAACTAAAAATGCCAATGCCCAAACAGCACATTCATTTTTCCCTACGCCAAATGTCAACGCTGAAAAAAATAAAAGAGCTGTTTTTTGCCAACGCTCAAATGACGATAATAACGAATAAAAGTACTTGAATATTTAGACGTTTATGACAGGTATGTGTTTATTCTGCATCAAACCAAAAATCAACAGTTCCCCTTTCTGTTGTTGGACTTGATTGTTGTTCATTTTGGCCTCTCGCTCCGCCACGTCCACCTCCGCTACCATTTCCTCTGCGACCACCACCACTTCTCATTCCTTGGTTTTGACCTTGCCCTCTTTCTTTATTAACAGTACCTTCCATTTTATTGGCAACAACGCCTATAGATAATTTAGAAAAATCACTGCTTTCTTGGGAAGCTATTTTAGCTTTTGGGGTTTTAATTGAAAATTCAAATAATTGACTCGAAGCTGTATAGTGGTTTGCAATTGCAATATCTAAAGTATTTAAGTCTTTATTAAACGCTTGCTTTTCTTCAAAAGAACCATACTCTGCTTCTGCAGGTAATTTTTTAATCATACTATTTAAGTCAATAGCGTTGACATCAATATTTCCAAGTGAACCTTGCTGAAAAGGTCTTGATTCATTACTATAAGGGTATTTTACATACACATTCTTTTTTTCTTTTCCCTTAATGTCATAATAAATGGTAAGACCATTTCTAATGATGGACATTGCCGTCTTTCTATCTGTGGTGCTTATATTTAGGTAAACATAATTGTCGTCTTGTGAAACTTTATATAAAACGTTTTTATTGCTTATTTGAGTAGTATCTGCTGGGAAACTGCTTTTATTTGATGCGAAAGAAGAGAGACTTGAAAGTGTTAAGAGTACGATTAATAAATGTTTCATTTTTTGTAATTATTTAAGTGTTAGAATTTAGTGTTTTATTGTTCAATGAAGCCTATCACTTCATAAGCCCTAGCTCCATCTATCTGGATTTTTTCATAAAGTACGTTGTCAAACTCATAATAGGTTTTGCTATCTACTTCAACCCGCTCATATTCATCGGGAAGTTCATAAATTATGGTGCCGATTTCTGGTTCAACTACTTCGTAGCCATCATCAACATTGTTATAAAAAATACCGTTGAACCAAAAGTAATCTCTATTTGGATGCTTTATTTTAATATATCCAACAGGCAAGGTTTTTATTCTAAAACCAATTTTTGGGGCTATTACAATATAACTTCCTCCAGAGTACGTGTAAAATCTATTATTGGAATAGTAGTAGCTAATTCCTTTGTGCTTTATTATGGTTCTATTAGATAATGTTCTTACTGCTACAACTTTTCTTTTGGTTTTTTTATAGATTACTGTTTTACTAGGAACCCGTTGGTTATTTTTTTTAACGATTACTGTCTTTTTAGAATTTCTTGAATTCTGCGCATACATATGTTCATTCGCTGTAATGAAGAACACTAATAGAAATGAAAGCTTGATAAGATTTCTCATAAGAACTATTTTTATTATTTATTAAGACAATTCAAATTTAGAATGGTTTAATTCATTATGAAATATTTAACAATTAAAGCCAGATAAATTGTAGATTCATAACTTGAATATTATTCCTTTTAAAATGATCCAAAATTTATATTCATAAAGAGCCTTATAAATGAAGAAAAGACTTTAACAAACTTTGAAAACCAAGCAGAACGTGAAAAGCACT
Source organism: Flavobacterium gillisiae (assembly GCF_900107635.1). Classification (GTDB taxonomy): domain Bacteria; phylum Bacteroidota; class Bacteroidia; order Flavobacteriales; family Flavobacteriaceae; genus Flavobacterium; species Flavobacterium gillisiae. The sequence continues at coordinate 84,189 of NZ_FNRD01000007.1, read as the reverse complement.
ATGCACAACAACGTGTATAATTAATGGCTAGTCCTCGCGGATTTTCTATTCTGTATTTATTTGCTAAATTAGGTGCTTAAACACGCCACTAATCATACACAACAACGTTGTGCGTAATGCGCCAAAAAACCGAAACTAACCGAATATAATGATTGATCCTTTTTACATTTTTGCAATAATTATAGCTATTGGAATATTCTATGTAATTCCAATTGTGATAATATATTTTACATATAAATTTGCCAAAAAGAAACTGAATATTGGACTAGCCAAATCGATTTTTGCTTTTATGATAATCTTATTTTTGTACATAAGTTACGCTGACTTTTATCCGTTAGAAAATAGTTACAAAAGAAATTTTGAAGAAAAAACAGAACTAAACTTTCCGAAATCAGCTAAATATTTAGAAAAATTATCGGCGAATTCTATATTTGATTTTGGTGGTAGAATGTATTGTTCTAAAATTGAAATAAGCAAAACTGATTATTTGAAACTTAAAAATGAAATAGAAAAATCCAAATTTGTAAAAGCTGAAAGTTATACTGAACAAATGAACACTGATATTATTTTTTCGAAAATAAAAAATAGTGAAATCAAAAATATATATCGCTTAAGAACATCGTTTGACGAATACTTTGTGATTTTATTATCTGACAAAAAAACAATAATCTTATTTTACAGAAGTTGGTAAAGAAAAATAAGCACTACGCACAATCGAGTAGACGGCTCCACCCCTAATGGAACGGACTGCGCCTCTCACACCACCGAGCGTACGGGTCATCCCGATAAAAATCGGGACAGGCTGTACTCGGCGGTTCGCAAAGAGATGGGTTAAGTGAGATGTAAACATCTGTCAATGATTGATACCCTTTTTGTTTTAAGCGTTTCAAAGTTATGGTAGTCCCTAAGATTGGACTCTGAGCAATCGCCCAACCGCCTTTCCGAGTTCGACTCTGCATCTTTAAGCATACAACTTTTCTTGCTTTTGCATAAGGAATATGTATTATATTTGAAAGAACATAACATCAGTTTTTTTCGCAGACTGACGTTGGCAGAAATACGCCCAAAATTGCTGAAATTCACAATAAATTATACAACTAGATTTCTTTTGATTACTTTTATAAAAAAACAGATAAAAATGAATTTAATTGAAAGTCATATAAAAGATATTTTAAACTTATGTAAATCACATAAAGTTAAATCACTATATGCTTTTGGTTCAGTTTTAAATGATAAATTTAATGCCGAAAGTGATATTGATCTGATTGTTGATTTCCAACAATTAGATGTTCTAGATTACGGAGATAATTATTATGATTTAAAATTTTCTTTAGAAAATATTTTCAAACGAAGTGTCGATTTACTTGAAGAAAAAGCAATAAAAAATCCTTTTTTTAGAAAAACTATAAATCAAAAAAAACAGTTGATTTATGTACAATAATATTAAAACTTGGCTTTATGATATTTTAAGTTCTATCAATGAAATTGAAAGCTATTATATTGATACTCCCAAATTATTTGAGGTCTACCAAAATGATCTAAGAACAAAAAGAGCTGTTGAAAGAAATATCGAAATAATCGGAGAAGCTATGAACCGAATTCTGAAACTTAATAGCGAAATTGTAATTTCGAACTCAAGAAAAATTGTAGATGTTAGAAATAGAATTATTCACGGATATGACTCAGTTTCTGATGATATAATTTGGGGAATTGTAATTAGAAATTTACCTCTTTTGCAAAAAGAAGTAGAAGAATTACTTGCCGAATAAATGTACTTGTGCTAATCGAGTAGACGGCTCCACCCCTAATGGAACAGACTGCGCCTCTCACACCACCGAGCGTACGGGTCATCCCGATAAAAATCTGTCAATGATTGATACCCTTTTTGTTTTAAGCGTTTCAAAGTGATGGTAGTCCCCAAGATTGGACTCTGAGCAATCGCCCAACCACCTTTTCGAGTTCGACTCTGCATCTTTAAGCATACAACTTTTCTTGCTTTTGTATAAGGAATATGTATTATCTTTAAAAGAACATAACATCAGTTTTTTCACAGACTGACGTTAGCTGTAATTATTGAAAAACGGAAAAAAATAGAACATAATTTTTTAATATTACCAAATTTTGGTAACTTTACATAAATATTAAAATTATGGGACGAAATACATCGGTTTCTTTAGGTAATTATTTTGAAAGTTTTGTTGATAACAGAATTTCAGAAGGTAGATTTAAAAATGCAAGTGAAGTCATTCGTGCGGGATTAAGATTGCTGGAAGAAGAGGAAAGTAAAATTATTGCTTTAAAAAAAGCTATTAGTGAAGGAATTGAAAGTGAAATAGCTAAAGATTTTGATCCAAAAAATCATCTTGAATCTTTAAAAGCGAAAAAAAGAAATGGCTAAATATATTTTTACAAATAAGGCTGTAGAAGACTTAACGAAGATTTGGGATTATACTTATGAAGTCTGGTCGGAAAGTCAAGCGGATAAATATTATAAAGGAATTCTTGAAAATTGTCAAGACATAGCTGAAAACCTAAACTATGGAAAGAATTATAATGAAATTAGTTCAGAAATTTTTGGTTACAAATGTGGCCAACATATAATATTTTATAGAAAATTAAACGAGACTAAAGTTGAAATCACTAGAATTTTGCACTCAAGAATGGACTTGAAAAATCGAATTCAACAATAAAACTACAGTTAATCGAGTAGACGGCTCCACCCCTAATGGAACAGACTGCGCCTCTCACACCACCGAGCGTACGGGTCATCCCGATAAAAATCTGTCAATGATTGATACCCTTTTTGTTTTAAGCGTTTCAAAGTGATGGTAGTCCACAAGATTGGACTCTGAGCAATCGCCCAACCACCTTTTCGAGTTCGACTCTACATCTTTAAGCATACAACTTTTCTTGCTTTTGTATAAGGAATATGTATTATATTTGAAAGAACATAACATCAGTTTTTTCACAGACTGACTTTAGCTACCATTAAAACTAACCACAATGAAAAACACAATGAAACTACTAGTCATACTTCTTTTCTCTTTGATTTGGAGTAGTACAAATGCTCAAGTTCAAATGAACTTTGAATTTGAAACCCCTTATGGAAGCAATGAATCTGTAGGGAAATATGTTGAAATAAATGGTGCCAAAATCTACTACGAGCAATATGGAAAAGGGGAGCCTTTATTGCTAATTCACGGAAATGGAGGTGATATTAAAGCAATGGGAAATCAGATTGATTATTTCAAAAATAAATACAGAGTAATAATTGCTGATAATAGAGGACAAGGTAAATCTGAGTTAAAAACAGATTCTTTGACCTATACTCAAATAACAAAAGATTGGGAAGGGTTAGTTAATCACTTAAAATTAGATTCCATTACTATTGTTGGATGGAGTGATGGTGGCATTGTTGGGTTGAAAATGGCTATTTCAGGCAAATCAAAAATAAAGAAACTTGTAACAATGGGTGCAAATTTAAGACCTGATTCAACTGCTGTCAACCCTTGGGCTGTTAAATTCGTTTTGCAAACTAAAAAAATGATTAACTCAAAAATTCAAGAGAAAGACACTACTACAAATTGGAATTTACAAAAGCAACTTCTCGGACTTTTGGGAGACCAGCCAAATATTCCAATTGAAGATTTATCAAAAATAAAGGCAAAAGTATTAATAATCGCTGGCGATGAAGATGTAATTAGAAATAAACATAGTTTAGAAATATACGAAAACATCCCTCAAGCTCAATTATGCATAATGCCTGGTGAAACACATTTCGCGCCTGCCTCAAACCCAGAATTATTTAATGAAATCGTCAATAGATTTTTATCAAAACCATTTAAGAGACCAAACTCTGACTGGACAAAATGGTAGAAAGAACTATAGCTAACAGCCATTTTCAGCTAGCGGGAGTTTAGTGGAATTACCGTTTCGCATCAAGGTTTCGTTAAGCCGAAAATTGAGTGGTTACGAATTTCCAGCCATCTCAAAGTGGCATAACGTTAGCAGGAATCCCTCTCTTCTCCAAAAAAATAATTACTTTAAGGTGACGTTTTAAGGAAAAAATTGAATAGTTTAAAACCCACTAAACAAAAACATAAAAAACGTTACTCCCAATTAAAAATGACAAAAAAAGAACAATTAATTGAACAAATAGTATCAATGGAAACGATATATTTTGCAGGAGGCTGCCTTTGGGGCGTACAAGAGTTCTTAAAACACCTACCTGGCGTACTTGAGACCCAAGCCGGCAGAGCTAATGGCTTTACGAAATCCACTAAAACAGCCTATGATGGTTATGCAGAATGTGTCAAAACAACCTTTGACTCTAAGGTTGTGTCAATTGAAGATTTAATACATTACTTTAAAGAAATCATTGACCCTTATAGTATCAACCAACAAGGAAACGATATAGGAGAAAAATATCGCACCGGTATCTACAGCGATAATCAAAATTACCTGTTAAAGGCAAAAACTTGTATTAAGGAAATAGAACAGACACTAAACCATAAAAATAAAACAACAAAAAAAATAGCTATTGAAGTGCTTCCTTTAACAAATTTTATCCCAAGTGATGCAGAACATCAAGATAGATTAACCTTGCACCCAAATGACTACTCTTATTGCCACATTCCTTTAGACTTACTACATAAGTATAAAAAAAGTAACAACTAATATTTAGCTAGCGGACTAGAACTTAGTCAAGAATGAAATTTTCAAACTAAATAAGCCTTTATGAAGTTATTTATCAAGAACTTAGCTATTCTTTGATTTCTTTTATTATATATTCATTAAGTACAAGGGAAGCGAAAATAAGGCTTCCACCAATTATAATCTTCTTAATATCTGCCTCTTTATTCCATATAACAAGGTTGACAATTAATCCTACTGGAACTAACGCATTATTCATAATCGCTAATGAGCCTGTATTTACCTTAGCAACACCTTTGTTCCAAAAAAAATAACCTGCACCTGAAGCCACAGCACCCAGGTATATTAATATTCCCCACTGAACTGATGTAGTTGGCATCTTTTCTGTTGAACCAAGAATGGAAAAAGCAATTAGTGCTACTAAAAACGCACCAATAAAGAACAATCCAAAAATAGTATGCTTAGGTGTACTTTCTAATTCAGGTGTAGATTTTAATAAATACTTGTAAGCAACTTGACCAACAGCAAAGCAAAGATTGGCACCTTGCGTGATCAAAAAACCTAAAAACACATTTTCACTAATACTTGAGTATTGAATATAAGCAGCTCCTAAAACAGCTATTAAAGCAGTAAGTAGGTGTCCTTTATGAAATCGCTTACTTAAAATATCATTTAACAAAGTAATGTAAATTGGTGTCAATACACTAAAAAGTAACACTTCAGGCACAGTAAGAAATCTAAACGACTGAAAGTAAAAACAATACATCAAACCTAATTGTACCGCACCAACTGCGATAAGACTGAAAATTATTTCTGCTTTAATGTCCTTCAGCCTTAAAAAAGGCAAAAATATCATTGTAGCGATACCGATACGCATCAATACTGAAAACCATGGATCAACAGACCCAGAAAGATATACACCAATTAAGCTAAACGAAAAAGCCCAGATAATAGTAACGCCAAATAAATACTTCATAAATTAATCATACATCACTTAAAACAAAAAATCTTTACTTAAAAACGAATGTATAAAATTATCTAAATAAAGACAATGAATTGTAATTAATACTTAAGTTAAAATTAACAAAGCGCTCAAACAAGAGTCTCTATTGAATGTGATGATAGAACAAATGAAATTATTTTTGAAGGTACTAATAATAAGAACATTCCTCTACGGTTAATAAGTCACATTTTTACCAAATAACTAATTGTAGTAATAAACTGTTTTACTGAAAATACAATACCTAATTACATAGACAAAAACTACTGCCATGAGCCATTTTGAGCTAGCTGAAATTTAGTGGAATTATCGTTTCACATCAGGTTTTAGTTAACCAGGAGAAATTGCTGATAAAAAAAGCCGAACTCACAACTACAGCTAAGCCATAGACAAGACATTAGTGGAGTTATGGTTTGGCAACGATGATCACGTTAATGCAAAAATAATCATTTTCATAATCCCAAATACGAGAAAGCGTGGGACGATTGTGATTTTAAAAAATGGTAGTTAAAAAAGACATTGAGAAATTAGTCGTTCAAAATAAAAAGAATCATTTTAAGACGCATTGGAAAGATGCACAGTTTTATAATAGTACAAAATATAGTGCCAAAATTAGACACAATGAAATCTTACTTTGGAGATCAGCCACTTTTTTAACAGCTATGTAACCAATACTTAGTCCAACAGGAGCAATTACAAAAGGTAAATTTGGAATAATTGTAGCTTTGGCTTATTCAATTTCAGATATCTTATTAATTATAAAACAACGAAACCGTCAGCAGCCGTTTTAGTTTCAAGTTCCCTTTTTAGTTTTGAGGCTTAAAATACACTAATCCAATTCCTTTTTTAATTTAGTAATTAATGTGCTAGTTTTACCACGTAAGGTTTTGATATTATTTAACTGGATTTGAGTTTGTAATATGCGATCCACGATGCCGTTTTGGTAGTCTTTATTAGCAAGTAAAGCAATATAGTCCGATTTATTTCCGCACTTTTTTATTTGTTCATACTTTAAATTTCCATCAGGGAGCTTATCTGCTAATGAGATATAGTTTTCTAAAACAGGTTTTATCCTATTAGCCACTATGTCTTTTATTTTTTCATTTTGTTCTCTAAACCGTAAAATTTTAATTGGATACAAAATAATCAAATCTTTTAAAGCGTTACTTTCAATAAATTCGAATTTCGTAGTACTGACAATCGAATTTATTGAATTATCAAGTAGATTCACGTCTTTATCAAATAAATTGACAATAGTGTCTTTTGCTCCTTCTGTAATTTCACTTGGATCTCTACCAACATAATTTAAAGTGTTTTCTAAATAAATTATTTTTTGTGGGTACTCATCAATTAAACCATCTAACAAACGTAAGTTAGTATGCAACTCTTCGTTCAAATTAGTATAGATTTTTTTTTCTACGATATTATATTTTCGAGTATCATTTAACTCATTTATTTTCCATGCAATTGATATACCTATTACAATAAGTACTATTTCGCCTAATGCATAAACCAGATATGACTTGAACTTACCTAAGGCGATTAAATTTCTTCTTAATTTACGGAATAATTTCATGTGTGAGATTATTAAAAGAGGTTAGACCATAGTTAAATCAATACTATAGTAAACTACTGCAAATAGCTTTGCAGGATTAAAGTAAACTAAAACGTATAGCGTTATATATTGAGAGAATTAGAGTTTATATAGCCTAAAAACCTGCTTTTATACTGTTCTGAAACCGTAATGCGTTGGTTATTGATTATGATTTGACTGCGCTCAACAACTTCTATATTTTTCAAAGCCACGATAAAAGAACGGTGCACCCGCATAAATTTTGTTTCTGGTAATTCTTCTTCTAATGACTTTAAACTCATAAGCGTCAGTATAGGTTTTGGATTCTCTTTTAGCCATATTTTGATATAATCTTTAAGACCTTCAAAATACAAAACCTCATCCAATTTAATACGCAGTTGTTTGTATTCGGATTTTACAAATAAGAATTCTTTTTCCTCAGCAGGAGCTACAACTGATGCAACTTGAACTTGAGGTTGGGGTTTTCCTTTTACGAGTTCAAACCAAGTGTGTGCTTTATTGGCTGCAGCCAAAAACTCAGCATAATCAAATGGTTTTAATAAGTAATCTAAGGCTTCAACTTTAAAACCTTCTAAAGCATATTGATCGAAGGCTGTGGTAAAAACAACTCTTGTTTCTTTGGGTAGCATTTTCGAAAATTCAATACCGGTTAAATCAGGCATTTGAATATCTAAAAAAAGTAAATCGACAGGATTCGATCTTAAAAATTCCATCGCTTCAATGGCACTGCTGCATTTATTTTTCAACTCCAAAAAAGGTGTTTTTTCGACATAACTTTCGACCAAATTTAAAGCCATTGGTTCATCATCAACAATTACGCAACTTATTTTTGTAGCACTCATAATTAGGCTGTTTCTATTTCTAAAGTTACTAAAAAGTAATTATTCTTTACCGTAGTTTCGAAAAAATGTTTGTTAGGATACAGCAATTCAAGTCGTTTTTTTAAGTTTTGCAAGCCAATACCCGAACCACTTTTATCATCGGTTTTTTTAGGGAAATTATTATTTTCGATTAGAAACAATACCTTCTTATTTTCTACAGTCATAGTAATAGAAATCTGACTCTCTTTGGTGGCCGAAACTCCGTGTTTGAAGGCATTTTCTATTAAAGAAATAAACAATAAAGGAGCAATTTGAACACCTGTTTCAGATGTGGGAAAATTTGCATTGATAACAATTTTATCGGACACTCGAAGTTGCATTAATTCGATATATTTTTTCATAAAATCGACTTCTTTAGACAGAGAAACCAACTCTAAATTCGTTTCATAGAGCATGTAACGCATTAATTTACTTAGGCTATGAATCGTTTTTTTGGCTTGTTCTGGCGAAATATCTACTAGCGAATAAATATTGTTTAATGAATTAAAAAAGAAATGGGGTTGCAATTGATAATGCAAATGCTGCAACTCCGATTTTAATTTATAATTGGTTGCTTCCTTACTTTCAGCTTCTGTTTTTGTTAATCTTTTTGTAGTTTTTGCTGCTATAGCAAATAATAAAGAAGCGATGTAAGGTAACATTTGCATGTATATAAATAATTTAAAAGGCGGTCCCTTTTCGCCCTCACCAGTATTAGGCGGTGTTCTTTGTAGTTCTGAGAAAAAAGTACTAACACTCTGCTCTTTTACTAATAAGAAAAGGGCAATCATTACAGCATTTATAGCGATAAAAGCGAGATTTTTTTTTGTAAATAAGAACCGATCAATAATGTAGAAATAATTGAGATAAAAAATAATAGCATAAAATAAAAATGGAATCCAAAAATGGGCTATTACCCTATTGATATTCTGTTCTTGTCCTGAAGACAAAATGTAAGGCATACTAAAAAGCACAAGCCATACTAGTAGATGCGATAAGATTGTTATTTTTTTGTTGTTATACATAATTTTTTATTCGTAACGTAGGGCAGTGATTGGATCTAAAGCTGCTGCTTTTTTTGCAGGATACCATCCGAAGAATATTCCGGTTACAGCACACACAGCAAAGGATATTATTATTGAATATAAAGCAACACTTGTGGGCCAATTTAAGAATTTTTCGATAAACACCGTGGATCCTAGTCCTAATAATACCCCTAAAACACCACCTGTAATGCTTATTAAAATGGCTTCGATTAAAAATTGCATTAAAATATCTGCTCCTTTAGCGCCTACAGCCATACGTAAACCAATTTCTTTAGTTCTCTCTTTTACAGAAACATACATAATATTCATGATGCCAATACCACCAATTAATAAAGAAATACTTGCTACTGCAACCAATAATATAGTTAGCATTTCTGAAGTAGAACTAAACGTTGAAATTAATTCTTCCATAGATTTTACTGTAAAGTCATCTGCTTGATTAGCTAATAACTTATGTTCGGTTCTTAAAATCTCTATCACTTGCGTAACCGCTTCAGGCGCTTCATCTTCACTAATTGATGATGCGATAATTTGATTTAAATGATCGATTGCCAAAATACGTTTTTGTACTGTTGTATATGGTGCAATAACCACATCATCTTGATCTTGACCAAATGTATTTTCTCCTTTTTCCTCTAAAACTCCAATTACTTTAAACGGAATATTATTAAAACGAATCATTTTTCCGATAGGATCTTCACCGTTTGGAAAGATGTTATCTACCACAGTTTGCCCTATTACAACAACTTTAGAAGCCGATTTAACTTCGGCATCTGTAAACATACTACCACTCTGTAATCCAACAACCTTAATATCTAGATACTCAGGATTTACGCCATAAATACTACTTGGCCAGTTGTTAGAGCCGTTAATAATTTGGCCACTTCCATTTACAACAGGTGTTATATAGCTTAATAAATCTGCTTTCTCTTTAATCACCTCGTAGTTTTGAAGCGTTAAGGTTTGTACATCGCCTCCACTTCCTCTTACAGCACCTTTATCATCTGCTCCTGGTTTAATGGTAATCATATTAGAACCCATTGCAGAAATTGAAGTACGAATACTCTCTTTTGAGCCTTCTCCAATAGCCAACATGGCGATAACAGATGCTACCCCAATAATAATTCCAAGCATCGTTAACAAGGTTCTTGTTTTATTAAGAATGATTGCTTTTGTGGCGATTTTAAATAAATTTAATAGTCTCATAATTAATCGTCTTGTTTAGGTAATTTAGCTAATTCATTTGCTGCAGACTGGATATTCTCATTAATGTAGTCCTTAATAATATTCCCATCTTTTAATACGATGGTTCGATTACTAAAAGTAGCAATGTCTGGCTCATGCGTTACAAAAGTGATCGTAATGCCCTTTTTGTTTAAATCTTGAAACAAGGACATAATTTCATAAGAGGTTCTAGTATCTAAATTCCCTGTAGCTTCATCTGCTAAAATCATTACAGGATTATTTACTAGCGACCTAGCAATTGCAACTCGTTGTTGTTGTCCTCCAGAAAGTTCAGAAGGCGTATGATACATTCTATCAGCCAAACCAACCATTTCTAAGGCTTTAATGGCTCTTTCTTTACGTTCTTCGGTAGAAACTTTACTATTGTATAACAATGGTAATTCTACGTTTTCTAGGGCTGAAGTTCTTGCCAATAAATTATAAGATTGGAAAATAAATCCTATTTTTTCATTTCTTATCGTTGCCAATTGATTTCTACTTAAGTCCTTCATTTTTACACCATCAATCTCATAAGTTCCTGAAGTAGGTTGGTCTAAACACCCTAAAATATTTAACATCGTACTTTTACCAGAACCACTAGATCCCATTATGGTTACAAATTCACCTTCTTTTATGGAGAATGAAATACCTCTTAGTGCATGCACCGTTTCGGTTCCCATGGTAAACTCACGTTTTAAGTCTTGTATTTTTATTATTTCTTTTTTCATCGTATTATCTTTTACCGCCACCACCTCGTTGTGGCATAAATGGACTTTTACTTTGTTCACCTGTAGCTACTTCTGTTTTAGAAACACCTTTTAAGCTATATACTATTTGATCGCCTGCCGAAATACCACTCAATATTTCTACATTAACACCATCACTAGCTCCTAGTGTCACGATTTTTGGAGTTATTGATCCATCAGATCCCAATACCCATAGGGCGGTTGCTTCTCTAGAGCGCTCACTCGTATTCTCCGCTAACTGGTGTTGTTGGTTATACGCGCTTAGGATTTCTCTTTCAGGTTTAAAGTTGATGGCTTTCGCTTCTACTGTTAACACATCATTTAACTCTAAAGTAAAAATTGAAATCGTTGCTGTTAATCCTGGTTTTAATTTTAAATCTGGATTATCGGCTTTAATTACCACTGTATATGTTACCACATTGGAGGTCACTGTTGGGTCTAAACGTACTTGCGTTACTTTTCCCTGAAAGGTTTCACCTACATAAGCATCTACGGTAAACTCTACACGTTGACCTTCTTTTACTTGACCTATATCAGCTTCATCTACATCGGCCTCTACTTGCATTTCTTTTAAATCTTGAGCAATTGTAAATAACGTTGGTGTACTTAAACTTGCTGCAACGGTTTGTCCTTCGTCGATAGCTCTAGATAATACCACACCGTCTATAGGTGAATAAATATTAGCATACTCTAAATTCGTTTTAGCCTGTTGCAAATCTGAATAACGTTGCGTAACCGTCCCTTTTGCTGTTTGATAATTGATTGCAGCATCATCAAAATCAGATTTACTTATTACTTGGTTATCATATAATGTTTTTTGTCTGTCATAAATTGTTTTTGTGTAATTTCGTTGACTCACTGCATTGTCATAAACGGCTTGTGCTTGTGTTTTAGCTGCATTTAAATTGGTTTTATCTAACTCAGCAATCAACTGACCTTCTTTTACAACACTATTATAGTCTACGTAGATTTTCTCTACTACTCCAGAAACTTGCGTTCCTACTTCTACCTGTGTAATGGGTTCAATCGTTCCTGTAGCAGTGACCATGGTAGTCACATTTTCGCTTTTTGCTAAAACCGTTTTGGCTTCGATGACAACAGTATCATTACCTTTCAAAAATAAGTACCCAATTACAACTAAGACAATTAGTACGATACTTGCTATGATTATTTTCTTTTTATTCATTTTTTTTGTATTAAAGTTTGATGTCGTTTCCTTGATAAAATTGTAATAATTGGTAGTATAATATTTTTAAATATTTTGCTTGTAGAAAGTTTTGTTCTGCATTAGTAAATGTATTTTGACTAATTACTAAATCTGTAGTACTTAGCGCTCCTAATTCGTATTTTTTTTGCGCGAGCTTATACGATTGAGTAGCAGCTTCTTTTGAAGCCGTTGCGGCAACAACCTGTTCTTGCGCAGAAATAGCATTTTGATAGGCTGTTTCAACTTTTTTATACACCTCTTTGACAACCGTCTGTTTTTGAATTTCTGCTTTTTCGATATTAATTGATGCAGTTTGTACAGCCGCTTTTGTTTGGTTTCTATTAAAAATGGGAACAGTTAAAGACAAACCTATTTTTTGATTAAAATTTAAGTTCAATTGATCTGTAAAATTGCTATCAGTAATACTCGTGTATCCAGAACCAATGCTTCCCGCAAGGGCTATTGTCGGTAAATAACCTCCTTTTGCAATATCCAATTCCTTTTGATTCACCGCTATATTTGTATTACTAGCGCTAATCTCTGGTAAAAAGCTTAAAGCTTTATTGTAGATGGTCGTTTTATCAAATTCAAATTGCATAAGCGTATTACTCTCATCTGAAATTTCTAAATTTTCTGTAGGTGGCAACTCTAGTAATTGTTTTAATGTAATGATATACTGTTGGTAAGTATTTTTGGCCGTAATAAGATTGTATTTGTTTGTTGCCGCTTGACTTTGTGCTTCAGTATAATCGTTCAAGGCAATTGACCCTGCATCTAGACGTGACTTTGCTCGTATAACTTCATTTTCAGATGATGCCAAGTTACTTTCTGCAATAGCAATTCCTTCTTTACTATAAAGAGTTTGTAAATAGGTTTGAAGTAAACTTATCACAATATCATTTTTTGCTTGCTCTTCTAAAAAGACATTTTGCTCGAATAACAATTTGCTTTGCTTAATGCGATTGTTTATCTGATTCCCTTGAAACAACATCATTGAACTGTTGATTCCAACATTAGTACTGTAAATTTGATCTGTTACAAAATTACTTGTGATGGGATCAATACTGTTACCATTTGCAAAATTCTGCGCCGCACTCCCAAATAAATTTGGTAATCGCGATGACTGTGTTTTGCTGTAGTCAACTTCTGCGATATCGGTGTTTAAAGATGCCTCTTTCACAGTTATATTATTTTCTATTGCATATGTTATACAATCTTGCAATGACCATACTTTCTCGTTTGGTTTTTCTTGAGCAAAACTAATTTCTAAAAATAAGAGGCTAATCACTAAAATATATACTTTCATTTTATAAATGTTTAATTTTAAAAAAACAAAGATTAAATTAATCTCATCGTTTATAAATCAAAATAGAAGTTTGCCTAGAATCTATAGAAGTATAGTACGATTTTATAGATGAGAATTATCCTAACGGCATGTCTTTATAAATATTTGTGATGGTTCTCTTCCTTCAAGTATCAACAGATATCAAAGAACAAAGCGTTTGCATCGACGTAAATTAATATAAAGCAACTTGTAAAAAGGAATTCGACTCGATTCAATACAATATCTTATACCTTGGTAAATATGATTACTAAACTAACCCACATACGCAGGCTATGACCTGTAACTCTCTTAATAGAAAGTGCGAATATTTTAAGATTAGAACAATGATTTATCGGGATTTAAAGTACCAAAACCATTGAAAAACAGACTTCTATACGCGAGAAAAAACGAAGTAAATAAAAAATCAATTAGATAGTGTTGGTACAATTTTATTTATACTTTAGCTATTCTAATAGTCTATAACATTTCACATGCAAATACACCGCTTGGTACACATTCAAGATTAACATAAAATAAAAAATTATGAAAAAACTGTTCCTTGTAATTATAACAATTTTGACATTGATTTCTTGCACTGTACAAAAGGACTTTTATCAAAATGGAAACCTAAAAGCGAAAGGGAAAATTACTAATAATATAAAACATGGGAAATGGAAACTTTTCTATGAGAATGGTAATCGAGAACAAATTGGGACTTTTATAGAGGGTAAGAAGGCTGGAATATGGAAATCGTATCATACTAACGGTTCTATTTATTCCGAACAGGAATGGCATAATGGTAATTTAACTAGAATTATTTCTTATTACGATGAAGAAGGTAACAAAATGGATATCGACCCTTTTAAAAATGTAAATGAAACAGCTAGATTATACGATATTGATAGAAATTTAAATTTTATTATTCACGGAATAGATAATAAAATACCGCTAGAATATTTAAATTTCAAAGAGAAATATGGAATTGGTCTGATTATCGAGAATTGTGCAATCGACCCATTTTCCTTTAAAAGAGCGACTAAAAACAATCAGATGATTTCAGAATATTTAAATAAAAAATATGGAAGAGATTGGCTGGACGAATTACCATCAAAACCTTACGGAATCTAATAAACACCTCTTACAATACCGTATAAAATGAGTAGGTTATAGAACTTAACAACAAGATATCATACTTTTACTAGATCTCATTTTGCTGTAATAATCACTCGCATCGACCAAAACAAAAGTCTTAAAGTGACAGTGCCTTAGAAATCAAATATTTACCATCATGCCTAAAATTGAATTAGCAACTGAAATAAATCCCGACAAGAAAGTTGTTTTTGATCTTTCGCGAAGTATCAAGAATGCTGCTTCTATATATTGGAAAACAAACAGCATATGCCATTAATACTCCTGAAAACGGTAAATACAGAATAATAAACACCATAATCGTACTTTTGATTACTGCAGTTTCTCTGCTTTTAGATAGGTCTCAGTACATCCTTATTGAGATGGCATTTTCTTTTGCCATTTACATCGTCCTTAACTATAAAACACAGATGAAATTATATGGTAAAGTCAATTTTTGAGTTTTTATCGAATACCTCCGCTAGAGTTAATCTGCATAATAAATAAAAAAAGGGAAGATTGCTCTCCCCTTTTCTAGTGATTATTTATCAACGCAGTCAACAGCGGTAAATTTATATTTTACTTTATCAAAATCGATCGGCTCACCTTTAACAAAATGAGAAGCTCCCAACGTGATTTGGATTTGCCCATTTCCTAAAATGAGTTCGTCACCACGCTTTAGAAATGCCATTGGATTCTTATACGTTTTCTCCGTATACCCACCTTGGGTAAAGGTATAGCTGGCAAATAATGTATCGCCACGAAATTCTCCGGCGATTTCACCAACCTTCTTCGGCATATTAGCAATTGCCATATCCATATCACCTGTTATTTCTCCATTTTTGAAAGTATTGATTTTCAAATCAAGCGTATCTTCTTCATAAATCGCTTTATAGCACTCTACGCTTACTATCTCTACAGCTTCCTTAGCTTTAATGAGTTTTTCACTTTGATTATTTTTACAACTTTCGAGTCCAATACAAGTTAACAGCAAACAAAAAAGGCCTAAGTTTTTCATAGTAGTATCTATTAGTTAATAATTTTGGCAATAGCCATTGCTAATTTACGAATAAATAAATTGCATTTATAAAGATTCGCTATAAAATTTTAGAGGTAAATACCTTATTAAAATAACCAAGTTTGCTATTCTCTATATTGGTCTGCAATAGATTATATAAATTACTCCCTAATATTTATAATAATTTCAACACAATTGCATTCTATCGTGAAAGTCTTTAATATCGTCTTAAAAATTATACACTCTGGCAATTTTAGCTTTATCAACCGATATGCTAACTCAAAAATAAGGAATTGGCAGATTTTAAATGGCATCACCTTAGCGCTCTATTTATATTCTATCGCATTTTAAATTCACACTGTCAGTAAATAAGTTTTTAGACGTCTAATAAATTAAATACCTTTATAAAAAATTACTATGCGCCTCTATATCTATTTTATTAGTTTCTTTTTTTCAATAATGCTTTCTGCACAGAATAGCATTCCGCAGGTTTTGAAAAAACTGAATAAAGAAACTGTTCCCTATATTAAAGTCAATGAATTGAAAGAGAAAACGAATCTAGTTTTCTTGGATGCCAGAGAACCAAAAGAATACAAAGTAAGTCACATTCAAGGAGCTATTCCCGTAGGCTTCGATCATTTTGTATCTAACAATGTTACTTCAAAAGTCAAAGACAAAGACGCCACAATAATTGTCTATTGCTCCATTGGTGTGCGAAGTGAGCAAATAGGTGAGAAATTACAAAAATTAGGGTACAAAAATGTCTACAATTTGTACGGAGGAATATTTGAATATAAGAATAATGGCGGGAAAGTAGTGAACAATCAAAATAAAGTAACAGACAGCGTACACGCTTATAATAAAGCATGGAGTGTTTATTTAACCAAAGGAATTAAGGTTTATGAAGACTAATGCTCTACTCATTTTCACTCGTAATCCTGAATTAGGAAAAGTAAAAACTAGACTAGCAAAAACTATTGGTAACGAAAAGGCTTTGACCGTTTACAATGATTTACTACTACACACGAGGAATGAAACTCAGGCTATCGACTGCGATAAATTTGTATTTTATGACTCCGAAATTGTAGAAGTTGACATTTGGTCTGGTGCGTTTTATCAAAAAAAGCTACAATCTAATGGTGATTTAGGGCAGCGGATGCACGATGCATTTAAAACCCTTTTTGAAATGGGGTACCAAAAATGTATTATTGTAGGTAGTGACCTATTTGACTTAAAAGCGATTATTATTGAAACTGCTTTTAAAGAACTTTTAAATCATGAAGTAGTAATTGGCCCTGCAGAAGATGGCGGTTATTATTTATTAGGATTAAAAAAAGACAACCACGCTATCTTCCAGAATAAAGACTGGGGAACAGCTAGTGTTTTTAAAGCGACCATGAGAGATTTGGAGAATAAAAAAGTAGGCCTTTTAGATACTTTGAATGATATAGACACATTTGAAGATTTAGAACGAAGCTCCTATGACATAGCTACTTTAAACATCACTTCATAAATAAAAGAGATAAAAAATATCGTTAAACCTTGAAATACGCATTGCAAAAAAATGGAAAAATACATTGACATACTACTGAATTCCTACAGCGGTTATTTTAATTACCTAAAGAACGAAATTTTATACTGGAACTGGGACAACTACTTTTACGGATTAATTGCCATTTCTTTGGTCGTATGGATCCTTGAACTTATTTTCCCTTGGAGAAAACAACAAGCCATTTTTCGTAAAGATTTCTGGTTGGATTTATTCTACCTATTTTTCAATTTTTTCTTACTCAATTTAATTCTGCTTATTGCATTATCTAATGTAATGGAACAGTTCCTTAATGACGTACTCCATTTATTTGGACTCGAATTAATGTCTATTCAGCTGTTTTCTATATCTGAGCTCTCTAAACCATTAGCTTTATTTGTATTCTTCCTCATTAGCGATTTCCTGCAATGGAACGTGCATCGTTTACTGCATACAATTCCTTTTTTATGGAAAATTCATAAAACTCACCACAGCGTAAAAGAAATGGGTTTTGCTGCCCATTTTAGATACAATTGGATGGAACCATTGGTTTACAAATCCATACTGTACATTCCTATTATTCTTGTGGGAGGTGTAAACCTTGAGGATGTCTTTATTGTACATTTCATCTCGATTGCGATAGGCCATTTAAACCATGCTAATATAGGTTGGGACTACGGTTTTCTAAAATACATCTTGAATAACCCCAAAATGCACATTTGGCACCACAGTAAAGAAATACCTAATAAATATGGAGTCAACTTTGGAATTTCATTAAGTTTATGGGATTATATCTTTAAAACCAACTACATACCTAGTGATGGAAGAGATATCGAACTTGGTTTTGACGATGAAAACGAGTTCCCTAAAGATTTTATTGAACAAGAAATGTATCCTTTAAAGAAATAATCACCTTTTTTGTCAGGAACGACTTTTATCACTGTCTATACTTGTATAATTTAAAAATAACAACGATGAAAACATATTTTTTAACACTACTTCTATTGCCACTTCTTTCTTGTGGAAAAAATAAAGACAATAATGAAATTCCAACTGCAGCATATCAAACTACTACTACAGCAGATGCGCAGACTATGAATCATGCTAAGTGGAATACATTACTACAGAAAAATGTTTCTAAAAACGGAAATGTAAATTACAAGGGATTTCAAAAAGACAGCAAAGAATTACAGGCGTATCTTAATGAGTTATCCGGAAATGTCCCTACAAAAACATGGTCTAAAAACGCCACACTAGCCTATTGGATCAATGCATACAATGCCTATACCGTAAAATTAATTTTAGACAATTATCCAACTAAAAGCATAAAGGACATTAATGATCCTTGGGGTAAAAAATTCTTTTCCTTAGGAAACAAAAAATACAGTTTAGAAGAAATAGAACATGAAATACTTCGTAAAATGGACGAACCAAGAATCCATTTTGCCATCAATTGCGCTTCATTTTCTTGTCCTAATTTACTTAATGAGGCATATACTGCAGCAAAATTAGACCAGCAATTAGCCGCTGTATCAAAAAGTTTTATTAATGATAAAACTAAGAATACAATAACAGCAAATAAAATTGAAATTTCAAAAATATTTGATTGGTTTGCCGGTGATTTTAAGAGTAAAGGTTCTGTTATTGATTTTTTAAATCAATATAGCACAGTCAAAATTAGTAGTAAAGCAAAAGTAAATTACAAAGATTACAATTGGAGTTTGAATGAATAAAATTTCGATAATAATCCCAATTTTTAATGAAGTCGATGCTATTGCTCGACTTCTGTTGCATATAGAAGATTCGATTTCCAAAACAATAGACTACGAAATAATTATAGTGGATGGCGGCAGTATAGACGGTTCGCAAAAGGAAGTTTTGAAACATTCTAATACCATTTTAATTTCGTCAGAAAAAGGAAGGGCAATACAACTGAATGCTGGAGCGAGAGTCGCTTCTGGAGCAATTTTGTACTTTTTGCATTGTGATAGTTATCCTCCTAATAATTTTGATTTACTTGTTTTAAAACAAGCTCAAAAAGGAAGTCTCGGTGGCTGTTTCAGAATGAAATTTGATTACAGACATCCCGTTTTAATAGTTTCGCAATGGTTCACTCGATTCAATCATATTTCCTGCCGCGGTGGAGATCAATCGTTATTTGTAACCAAAAAATTATTTGAAGAAATAAACGGTTTTGATGAGCAGTTTATCATTTATGAGGATAATGAAATTATTTCAAGGCTTTACGCCAAAAAACAATTTGTCGTGATTCCTGATTATGTAATTACTTCCGCCAGAAGGTATCAACAGAATGGAGTTTGGCGTCTACAATACCATTTTAGTATTATTCATCTAAAACGAATACTAGGACATTCTGCGGAAAGTATGTTGAATTATTATAAAAAACATGTTCAGTAACCCTCTTAAAAATATTGGCCAATTCCAAATACAATTCCATTGTTAGCATTTTTAGTAATGCCATAACCATAATCAATTCTGAAGATAGCATTATAAATTTTTTTGTGGATAAATCGAATACCAAAACCAGGATACACCTTTATGTTATTTGAACTAAATAAATCATCTAAATTTCCTCCTGGGCTTCGCCAAGTTCCTGCATCTACGAATAAATTGCTTTGAATAGCCAATTTATTTTTTTCGAATAATGTATGTCGGTACTCTGAATTTAAAACTAATGTTCCTGTTCCCCTATCAATGATATTTCCTACTCCTCTTAGATTTATATTATTATCAACCGCAAAAGGAGCAAATGGGCTCTTACTATTAGATGCTAAACCTAGTCGTAGTCTTGAAGCCCAATTCCCGTTTGCGCCAACTAATTTATAATACATTAAATCATTCCAGCCAATTACAAATTTATCTTGAAAATTGTTTTGGGAAACTACATATTGAAGATATAAATTGCTTTTGAGTCCATCGATTTTGAAATAATCATATTTCAAATTATCAAAAGTATATTGCAATTTATACAATTGCTTGTTTACATCTAAATTCTGAGGAATATCTGTAGCAGTTGCTCCATCAATATAATTATATTTTTCATTAAAAAAAGTAGTTCCAAACTTTATAAGATTTTGAAAATCAAACTTATATATTCCTAAAATCTCAAGCGAAGTATTAGTATACTGATAATTTGCTTTGTTGTTGTTTAAATAAATAGGCTCTTTACTATTCCATTTTTGAAAATTGGCTTCCGCTCCAACATTGGCAGAAAATAAACTAGGTGAAGAAAAATTTATCCCATAAGAGTTGAATTCGTTATACTGATAATATCCTCCTAAGACCGTATTTCTCCCAAGAAAATTATACTCATACAACCCAAGTCTATAGGAGCCAAATCCATCTGTCGTCCAAATATTTAACAACGGTATAATTGTATAACTTTCTGTAAAATTTAGAGTTAGTTTGTAATCTGAATTGGTCAAAAGATCAATTTGATATTCAACTTTTGAAACACCATTTAATCGAGTTAGGATAACAATATCTCGTTCTACCTTCAAGCTATCAAGAGAACTTCCTACTTTCGTTTCGATAATTTTCAAAATAAAGTCGGAATTCATTTTTTTAGTATTACTAATTACGATTTCGGACACCTTTTTTTCTTGCGAAAAAATTGTAACCGAAAAAAGTATAAAAAGAATAATAAACCTCATATTGTATCTATAAATATTTTGAATGCTAATGTAGCATTAAACTTTTTAAAAAAAATTAAAAATATTTGTCAGGAATACTGAAACCGTCCGTCTCATTAATAAATTTAAAAAATGTTAAAACCTCTATTTTACTTATTATTCATTCTTGCTTTTACAGTAACCCATGCACAAGGTGAAGAACAAAACGAGACCTCTAATATTCAAAACTATACACCTTCAAAACTTTTAGAAAATGGAAAGTGGGATGTTAAATGGTTCAACAACCTCTACACACAAACTAAAGCTGACGTAAACGGTACTACGATAGACGTGCCTCGCTCCAACTTTTTCACCACCTCATTAGAGGTTTTTACTGGTGTTTCAGAGAGTAAAAAATTTAATGCTGGATTTATTATAGAATATCGCTCTAATACATTCGGGAATCAAAGTGCTACAAGTCCTTTATCGTTTAATAACGAAATTGGGAAATCAAGAACAGGACTATCACATATTGCACCTTCAGTTAAGATTGCACCTTTTAGTTCATTACCCAATTTTTCTATGCAAAGTTCTATATTTATTCCGTTATTTAGCAAAGAAAGTGATCAAAATGGATATTTAGCAAACAATAGCTATATCTGGCAAAATCGTTTTTTTTATGATTATAGTTTTCCTGGTTCCAAATTTCAATTGTTTTCAGAATTAGGAACTCGATTATTTTTTGGCGAAAAAAATAAAAACTCAGATGGAACGATTAACCCAAATGGCGGTTATGCCAATTCTAGCGTGGAGTTAGCACCAGGTATATTTCTTAGTTATTTTCCAAGTTCAAAATTTACAACTTTAGTTTTTGCACAACATGCTCAGCTTATCGAAATTGACAATAAATTTTCACAAAATTATACTGCTTTAGGTTTAGGTGCAAAATATCAACTATCAAAAAGCTTAAATGTTGAGACATTGTACAGCAAATTTATTAGAGGCAACGACAGCGGTTTAGGGCAATCATTTAATTTAGGATTAAGAGCTATATTTTAAAATAATCAAATCAATTAAGCGCAACCAGTTTTAATACTTTCACGATCGTTCGCACAATACAACCCTATTTCCTCAAGGGCTTAGGACAAATATTTAAATCAATAGAGAGTTATTATGAGTAGTTACCATTTATAAAGATACATGGAAGCAAAACATCTAATAACGGATAATGTCTCGTGAGACTAAAGTGGATAGCCTAATCATAACAAACAATAAATACAATAATTAAACAATTCATAATGAAAAAAATTGCCCTTGCTTTAACAGCAATCATTCTTACAACGGTAGGATGTAAATCGAATGAAGAAAACTTAAAATTTACGGATAAAGTTGAAAAAGCACACCATAAACAAGAATTTTTAGCTAAAGAAGCAGTGCAGTTTGATCTAAAATTAGAATTTGGTGGTAAAGAAAGAATAGATGCCAAAATTACGATTCTTACCAACTCAACAAAAGGAGTTATTGAATATAAAAATGGGGCTAAAATTATTTTTAATAAAGATAAAGTATTCTATTCTTCTACAATTCCAAGTGAGGAGTCTGTTCGATTTGATGCTTTCACCTGGGAATATTTTTTCCTCTTCCCTTATAAATTATCCGATCCAGGAACGGTATGGAATGCGTATGATAATAAAGAAAAAGATAATGAAAATTACCTAACTGAAAAGTTAACTTTTAAATCAGGAACAGGCGAAGCACCAGATGATTGGTACGTAGTTTATGCTGATAAAAAAACAAATTTACTTGAAAAAGCAGCTTACATTGTTAGTATAAATGGAGGTAAAGAAGCAGCCGAAAAGAATCCACATGCAATTCAATATTTAGAATACAAAACAGTTGATGGTATTCCTATCGCTACAAAATGGGTTTTCTGGGGATGGGAAGATGGAAAAGGACTTACTGAGGAAATAGGACATGCAACGCTAACTGACATAAAATTTGTTAAAGCAGATACTGACTATTTTACACCTGGAGCTGACTTTAAAACAAAATAGAGTCTTTTGATTTTAAATGTCTAACTTTAAAGGTCAATGTCGTCTTTTTTTATTGAAAACATAACGAACAAATTCATTTTATATGGAACATATTGTCATCATAGGTAACGGAATTGCGGGAGTTACTCTAGCGCGTCACATTCGAAAAAAATCAGATTCAAAAATTACTATTGTCTCTTCTGAAAATGAATTTTTCTTTTCTCGTACCGCTTTGATGTACGTGTTCATGGGACATATGAAGTTTGAGCACATGCAGCCCTATGAAAATGACTTTTGGAAAAAAAACAAGATTGATCTGGTTCAAGGATTGGTTACAGCAGTAATTCCTACTTCAAAAGAAATTATCTTATCAAACAATGAAAAGATAGCCTATGACAAATTAGTGCTCGCGACAGGATCAAAACCTAATAAATACGGATGGCCTGGGCAAGACTTAGAAGGTGTTACCGGACTTTATCACAAACAGGATTTAGAAGCTTTAGAGAATTGGGCGCCTAAAACAAAGCGTGCTGTAATAGTAGGTGGTGGTTTAATTGGTATCGAACTCGCCGAAATGCTTCGTTCTCGTAATATCCCAGTTACTTTTCTGGTTCGTGAACAAAGCTTCTGGAGTGGTGTTTTGCCTTTCGGCGAAAGCCAAATGATCAATCGCCACATACAAGAACACCATATCGATCTGCGATTAGACACTAATTTGGTTGAAATACTTTCAGATGAAAAAGGTCATGCCAGAGCAGTCGTTACCGATAAAGGAGAGACTATTGAATGTGAAATCGTTGGCTTGACTGCTGGTGTTTCTCCAAATATTGATTTCTTAAAAGACTCCGGAATAGAACTAGGAAAAGGAATCAAGGTGAACCGTTACTTAGAAACCAATATTAAGGATATTTATGCCATTGGAGACTGTGCTGAACAGCATGAAGCCATTGATTTACGAAGACCAATAGAAGCTGTTTGGTATACTGGTCGTATGATGGGAGAAGTATTAGCACAAACATTAACTGGAATGCCTACCGCATACAAACCCGGACATTGGTTCAATTCGGCCAAGTTTTTAGACATTGAATATCAAACCTACGGATGGGTTTGGGCTACAGCCAAAGCCGATGAGGAACAGTTTTACTGGGAACATAAGTCGGGCAAAAAAGCAATCCGAATCTCATTTGATAAAAAGGACCGCACTTTTTTAGGCATAAATACTTTCGGGATACGCATGCGCCATGAGTTCTTTGATACCGTTTTAACTAAAAAAGAAAAAGTCGATTATGTTATTCATCATCTAGCTGAAGCTAATTTTGATCCCGAATTATATACATCGCATAATCAAGAAATTCAAAAGCAATTTATTAGCCAATTCGTTGGTGTAAAAACAACATAACATGAGTAAATCAGTTAAAAACATATCGATCGCCTCTCATGAAAACATGCAGATGGATGGAATCCAGAAACTAGGCATTACACTTGGTTTACTAGGTCTGTTTATTATGACACTAGCCTTATTAAATGTCTCCTTCCCTAACAAAGGGATTTGGCTAGCAGGATCTATCGTCTCCATTTTCACTGGAATTGTAGTCTATGCTAATAGAACCTATTTAAACCAGCCTGAAGGAATAAAAAACAACGGCGTGTGGCATAAGGATTTTACTAATAAAGGGACTTGGGCTTGGATGACGGGTATTATACTGACTTCCTTTTATATTGTTTTATACTGGTTTCCACAATACTTGGGACTAAATGGAGACGGTGGTAAAAGCACTGGAATTGTTGGCTTTTTTGATCCTTTAAGTTATATTTTAAATGGAAAAGCGGCTAGCCAATGGTTTGTATATGGAACATTATACACCATTGCTATTCTGGGCCTTGGTTATAAGTTTATTTTAAAATACCGTCATAATAAATACCAGTTAGTACGTACGCTTTCAGTGATGTTTTTTCAGTTGGGATTTGCTTTTTTAATCCCTGAAATACTCGAAAAATTGAATCCTGAGAAAGCCTATTTTGCAAAGGATTTGAAGAATATGTGGCCGCTAAATTATTATTTCTTTAACGAGTGGCATTTAAAGAACATGTTTGAAGGAGGGAATTTAGGAATGTTCATGTTGTTTTTTGGAATAGCGATGATATTTATTATCTCCCCTATTCTAACTTATTTTTATGGAAAACGTTGGTATTGCTCTTGGGTTTGTGGTTGTGGTGGTCTGGCTGAAACTGCCGGAGACAGCTTTAGACACTTATCCAACAAAACCGAAACAGCGTGGAAAATTGAACGTTGGATGATCCACTCGGTATTAGTATTTTCATTTGTAATGACCATCGCTGTTATCTTTACTTTCCTATCTAATAATCCTGAAATAAGCTTTATAACCAGAGAGCAATTTATTTGGGGTATAGTAGCTTTCCTTATCGTTTTCACAGGAACCTTATATATATTTAAACGTAAAGAATTAGATACCGATGCTGTTTATACTATGCTTTCCTTAGTGGCGATTATTATCATCTCTTTGTTTATTAATTATTTTTCAGGGAATCAAAATATTCTTTTTATTGATAGTAACTCGTTAAGAGAATGGTATGGTTTTGCTATCGGTGCCGCTTTTAGTGGCGTTGTGGGCGTGGGCTTCTATCCTATCATGGGAAATCGTGTATGGTGTCGTTTTGGTTGTCCTATGGCCGCAATCTTAGGGTTACAACAAAGATTGTTTTCAAAATTCAGAATTACTACTAATGGTGGTCAATGTATTTCTTGCGGTAATTGTTCTACTTATTGCGAAATGGGAATCGACGTACGTAGTTATGCTCAAAAAGGAGAAAACATTGTACGTTCTTCCTGTGTGGGTTGTGGTATATGTGCCGCAGTATGTCCTAGAGGAGTACTTAAATTAGAAAATGATACTCCGGCTGGCCGCATCAATTCGAACGAAATTTTATTAGGAAACGATGTTGATTTAATGGATTTAATTAACCAAAAATAACATGAAGAGCGTAATTTACCTATTGATTATATTTACTTTTTTTCAAGCTTCTGCTCAAAGAAACTATCAAAAAAGCTACTTTAAAAACGGACAATTACAATCAGAGGGTTGGTTAAACCAAAATCAAAAAGTAGATTACTGGTTTTATTATTTCGAAAATGGAAATAAGAAAGAAGAAGGTCACTATACCGCTAATAAAAAATGCAAGTGGTGGATTTTTTACAAATCAAATGAGGAAATCAATAAAAAAAGTGAATTTAAAAACGATCAATTAAATGGTTATTCATTATTTTACAAAAAAAACAAACTCGTTAAAGCTGAAAAATATTCTATGGGTAACAAAATTAAAGAATGGAATTCGATAAGTGAATTCAAAAAAGACAATAAAATAAGCTTCTAATGAGTAAAATAAAAGTAATTATTCCTGCTTACAACGAAGAAAAAGCCATCGGGCATGTCATTAAAGATATTCCTTCCAGCGTTTCGGAAGTTATTGTTATCAGCAATAATTCTACAGACAATACGATTCAAGTAGCTAAGGATGCGGGTGCAACTGTCCTTTCTGAAAACAGAAAAGGCTATGGTTATGCTTGTCTGAAAGGCTTGGAATACATTGCGCAGCTAGAAACAAAGCCAGATATTGTCGTTTTTCTAGATGGAGACTATTCTGATTATCCTCAGGACTTGACTCAACTTATCGCTCCGATACTGGATGATAATATTGATTTTGTTATTGGTGCCAGAGTGTCCCGTTTAAGGGAAAAACATTCGATGACGCCACAGCAAGTTTTTGGAAATTGGCTGGCAACAACTTTAATGAAAAGCTTTTTTAATGCTACATTTACAGACTTAGGTCCTTTTAGAGCCATAAAATATGAAAAGTTAGTTGCTTTAAATATGGAAGATAAAACCTATGGATGGACAGTCGAAATGCAACTTAAAGTTCTAAAACAAAAAATGACTTACGTAGAAATTCCAGTTCGCTATAAAAATAGAATAGGAGTTTCAAAGGTATCAGGAACTGTAAAAGGAAGCGTTATGGCAGGAATAAAAATAATAGGATGGATTTTCAAATACACCTTTAAATAATAGCATGTTACTACTTTCATATATCATTGTAATTCTATACAGCATTTCGATTTTGCTTTTGTTTTTCTACAGCGTAGCCCATTTTAACTTACTGCTGAATTATTTAAAAAGTAAAAAACGTACGGATAAGTCTGTACAATTTGACCTTTCAAAATCAAATGAAATACCCTTTGTAACTATACAGCTTCCTATCTATAATGAAAAATATGTAGTGGAACGCTTATTAACTACCGTCGCACAAATGGACTATCCTAAGGACCGACTTGAAGTTCAAGTTCTTGATGATAGTACTGATGATAGTGTGCTGGAAACAAAAGAGTTAATACAAAAAATAGCCAAGTCAGGACTAGACATAAAACACATTCAACGCACTAATAGAACTGGGTTTAAAGCAGGTGCTCTGAAGGAAGGTTTACTTACTGCCAAAGGAGAATTTATCGTTATTTTTGATGCTGATTTTGTTCCTCAAAAAGACTGGCTCTATAAAACGATCCCTTATTTTAAAAATCCGAAAATTGGAGTGGTTCAAACCCGATGGGGACACCTGAACCGTAACTATTCGATATTGACAAAAATTCAGGCTTTTGCCTTAGACGCCCATTTCACTTTGGAACAAGTAGGTCGGAATTCTAAATTGCATTTTATCAATTTTAATGGAACTGCCGGAGCATGGAGAAAGCAATGCATTCTCGATGCGGGCAACTGGGAAAGTGATACCCTTACCGAAGACTTGGATTTAAGTTATCGTGCTCAGTTAAAAAACTGGGAATTCAAATATCTCGAAAATGTAGTTACCCCTGCTGAATTGCCTGCAATTATAAGTGCCGCACGTTCCCAACAATTTAGATGGAACAAAGGTGGCGCCGAAAATTTTAGCAAAAACGCGATTCGAGTACTACAATCAGAATCTATTGGGTTCAAGACGAAAGCGCATGGAATGCTGCACTTATTGAATAGCACCATGTTTTTGGCAATTTTCACAATGGCAATCTTAAGTGTTCCCATGTTATACATCAAGAATGAGTTTCCTGAATTTGAAAAAGTATTTGACTTGCTCATCTTTTTTGTTATTACTTCCATCCTATTTTTTATTAGCTATTGGGCAACTTACAAGAGTATTCATGGAGGAGGTTTCAAGAACTTCCTAAAATACATTACTTTATTTATCACCTTTTATACCATTGCAATGGGATTCTCATTTCACAACACCATAGCAGTGCTAGAAGGTTTGTGGGGGAAGAAAAGTGAATTCGTGCGCACTCCAAAATTGAATATCGAAGGACTTAAAGAAAAATGGAAACAGAATACTTATCTTTCTCATACGATTTCAAAAAACATCATAGTTGAAGGACTATTAATCCTTTACTTTGTTTTTGCTATGTATAGTGCTTTTCTATTGAATGATTACAGCTTGATTGCCTTGCATTTAATGCTTTTCATTGGTTTTAGTTACGTATTTGTCAATTCAATACAAACTAGTAGATGAGTTGGAACGCTTCAAAGAACATGAAGTCCTATGGCTTTCTTATACTAAGCCTCATTATCTATGCCTATATCGCGTACGTTTTAAATCGAGCTGATTTTCTACATTTAGTGATTTCTTATAGTTTTCTGTTTGTCTGCTTTTATAAAATTATAAAACTGCAAAAAGATAACATCCCTTTTTTAGTTGGAGCAGCACTACTGTTTCGATTGGTTTTTATAGTGGCGTTACCTAATTTATCTCAGGATTATTTTCGTTTTATATGGGACGGAAACCTTATCCTCGAAAATATAAATCCCTATTTGCAGCTGCCAAAAGACCTAATCAGTCAAAACAGTTTTGTAATTCCGAATGCTTCTGATTTGTATAACGGAATGGGTAGTTTGAGCGCTGGACATTACTCCAACTATCCTCCTGTAAACCAATTCTTATTTGCTGTTGCTGCCTTTTTTAGTACGCAATCTATACTGGGAGCAGCAATAGGGATGCGACTGCTTATTATTGCGGCCGATTTTGGAACACTCTACTTTGGTGGCCAATTACTTGTCCGTTTAGGAATGGATAAGCATCGTATTTTCTGGTATGTACTCAATCCATTAGTAATTTTAGAACTTACAGGGAACTTACATTTTGAAGGAATCATGCTCTTCTTTTTTGTTTGGGCAATGTATCTATTGGAACAGAATAAATGGAAATTAGCCGCCTTAATTTTGGCATTGTCTATTTCTGTCAAATTATTACCCTTATTACTATTACCGCTATTCTTAAAAAAATTAGGATGGAAAAAGGCTGTTTTATTTTACATTATTGTGATTGGCGTAAATGTATTGCTCTTCCTCCCCTTTCTTTCGAATGAATTAATTCAGAATTATAGCGAAACCATAGGCCTGTGGTTCACTAATTTTGAATTCAACGCCAGTATTTATTACATCATCCGTGAAATAGGTTTCTGGATTACCGGATACAACATCATTCATATCACCGGTAAAATCATTCCTGTCTTAATTGTAATTTTCATATTATATCAAACCTTTGTTGCAAGGAATAAAACCACAATTGATTTGTTCCAAAGTTTTCTTGTTGTTTTAACATTGTATTTTCTAAGTTCAACTACAGTACATCCCTGGTATATAATTAATCTTATTCTTATTGGAGTATTCACAAAATACAAATTCCCAATTATCTGGAGTTTAACAGTGATTTTAAGCTATAGCGCTTATATAAATCCTGAATTCAAAGAGAACTTCTGGCTCATCGGTTTAGAATATTTTATAGTGTTCGCTTTTATAGTTTATGAAAAACGCAACTACTTTTCCTCCAGAAAACAGTATACTTAAAACTATTGAAAATCAATCCACACTAATAGATTAACTACTTACAAAATGGATACGATACCCTTTGATTTTTCAAAAGGAAAAAAAATAGCCGTATAAAACAAAAAAAAACGAATTAAATAGAAATTCTGTCAGAAAACCGCAAACACTCCGTCTACTAAAGTACTTATATATAGCTTCTTAAATTTAAAATGCTTATTTTAGTACATATTGAACTTGTAATTTTTAGTAGAGATAAAAATAAAGTATCGAATGTAAAAGCAAAATCTATATTCGATATTAGGTTAACTCCTATACTATTGTAAAGCCAACCCAAGACACCTACCTAAATTGATAAAAGAAAATCTATTTCGAATCCTTTAACTTTAAAAAAAGATGAAACTCAAAATAACAATTATATGCACCATTGCTGCCCTCTGTATTACGGCTTGCAGTAAATCTCAAAAACGAGATCTGGTTGATAAAAGGGAAATTTCACAAGACTTTAAAGAGTATTGGTTCAACGGTGAGGCTGAGTTATCAAGTTTCCAACTTACCCAAGCTAGATATGGTGAACTACGCGAAGGAAAAGCAGTTATGATTTTTGTAACCGAACCGTTTTCTACAGCAAAATTAGTCAAAGCAGATCAGCCAACAGAAAAAGATATTTCTGTTCTAAAACTTAACTTTACCAAGAATTTTATAACGGGAATTTATCCCTACTCCATGATGACCAGTTCTTTTTTACCTGTATATGAAAATCAGCATGCCTTAAAAATAGTGACAAGCATTCAAGAATGGTGTGGACAGGTGTTTGTACAGTTAGAAAGCAGAAATGCTTTTGACATCCAAATACATTCTTATTTTGAAAGTGAAGGGGAACAAAAACTAACACTCCCAAAAGAACATCTTGAAGATGAAATTTGGTCACTAATCAGAATGAATCCGGAAAAATTACCCCTTGGAGAAATAAAGATGCTACCTTCTTTTTTCTATCTGCGCTTGACGCATCAAAACATGGAATTCCAAAACGTACTAGCGTCAAAAGAAAAGCAACAAAATGACACCACTTGCTACACCTTAGATTACAAAAAATTGAATCGAAAATTAAAAATATATTTTGAAAATAAATTTCCGTACCGCATTCTAAAATTCGAAGAATCATATCCTGATGGTTTTAAAAATAAACAAATGATGACTACTACAGGGACTCTTGTCAAGAGTATTCTTAGCCCATATTGGGAAAAGAAAGGGTTAATTGATGAACATTTACGTAAAGATATGGGGCTATAAAAATTACTTAATATCTTAAGCAGGATATTTATTTAAGGAAAAATAGAAAAATTTACAGCAGAAAAAAAAGTTGCAAATCACTAATAAAGTGTCACTTAAAAATTAAATACATTATTGATTTGCCTTCAATCCTAACAGCTAATTCTAAAAAACTTATGAAAGCACTAGTAATTTCTGGCGGTGGTAGTAAAGGAGCTTATGCAGGCGGTGTTGCTGAATACCTTATTAACGATAGTGGTAAACAGTATGAATTGTTTGTAGGTAGCTCAACAGGTAGTTTATTACTCCCCCATCTCGCTTTGGGCAAAATTGACAAAATAAAAGAAATTTACACTTCTGTAACACAGCGTGATATTTTCAATATAAATCCTTTCAATATCAAGAAAACGAACAATGGGTTTGAAACGAGTATTAATCATTTCAACTCCCTTAAAACTTTTATAAAAGGATGCCCTACTTTTGGAGAGAGCCATAATCTGAGAAAACTAATTAGAAAAAGTATTACTCCAGAAGAATATGCGCTACTTAAAATCAATAATAAAAAAGTAATTGTAACGGTTTCAAATCTCACTTTGAATACGGTTGAATATTATAATTCTAGTGATTGTACTTATGATGATTTTTGTGACTGGACTTGGGCTTCTTCAAATTACACGCCTTTTATGTCTTTGGTTTCAAAGAATAATCATCAATATGCAGATGGGGGATTTGGAAGTTTTATTCCCATTTTGCATGCCATTGAAAATGGAGCTTGCGAAATTGACGTTATTATTTTAGAAAGTGAAAATAACGAAACAACGCAAAAGGTAATTACCAACCCTTTTACTCTTATGTTTAGAACCTTCCAATTTATGATAAACACCAATAATACAAAAGACATCATCATTGGAAAACTCGTTGGTATAAATAAAAAAATTAATATTAACTTCTTCTTTACACCTGATCACTTAACCGACAATCCCTTAATCTTTGATTCAGACCAAATGACCCAGTGGTGGAAAGACGGTTATGAATATGCAAAGTCTAGAACTCCCACAAATTTCAGTCATATTCCCGAATAGTCAATTGCTAGTAAGTCATTCCGCTCTCCTGAAATGACGTTATAAAAAGCAGTTAATTTTTAAAATATTGTTATTGATATACCTCTTTGACTTTCCATGCAGTAAAGTAGATCTATGGGACCTTATTAATCTTATTTTGATTACCATTTTTACACGATACATATCCTCCGTATTACAGACTAAGCAATAACGCCTATTTTAAAACAGACTAGTGTGTTAATTATTAGTTAATTGCTATCGAATATTTAACGGCTATCCTTTTCCTTTTTTATGAAAAAAGTAAGATTTTAAGGTCTGAAAAAAGAGTATATTTGAATTTTTAAAATAAAAAAGGCAAAATTCATGGGCTTGATTAAAGAAAATTCAAAATCCGTTTTAGAGCAATGGGTCAATCAATTTAGTGATGAACTCTATTCTTGGGCATTTTTTAAAACTTCCTCCAAAGAAGTTGCCGAAGATCTGGTACAAGACACTTTTTTGGCAGCATTTCATAAGATAGATAGTTTTCAAGGCAAAAGCCAACCTAAAACGTGGTTGTTTTCAATACTCAACAATAAAGTGATTGATTATTACCGCCTGAGTGCCCGCACCACTAAGAAAAACTTCAGTTTGACCGAAAATAGTGGTTATGAACTTTCTGATGGACTTTTTAATAGTTATGGATGCTGGAAAAATAATGATATCAACGCCGTTTGGGATCAAGAACAGGAATTACTAGACAATCCTGATTTTAATACGGTCATGGAAGAGTGTATGAATGACCTACCACAAAAATGGAAATTAGCCGTAACATCCAAATACTTAAGCGAAAAAAAAACAGAAGCCATTTGTCAGGAATTAGAAATTACTGCGTCTAATTATTGGCAGATTGTTCATAGATCCAAACTTCTATTAAAAAAATGTCTGGAATTAAAATGGGTTTAATCAAACTTTAATATTCGAAAAAAATGAATACAGTAATGAGAATATTGTTGAGACCCTGTAAAAAGACAACAGAGTTAATCGACAAACAAATGTTTACTCCTTTAACGATAAAAGAAAAGATACAATTACAGGCTCATAAAGCCATGTGTCAAACTTGTAATGCCTATGAAACCCAATCTAAATTAATAGATGCCCTCATAGGAAAATGGTTTGCCGCTGACTCCAACAAAAAAAGCGCTACCTTAGGCGAGGAGAAAAAAAATAGAATTATTGAAGAGATCAAAAAGATCTAATCTGACTTAATTTGTCAGGAATCAGTGCTAAGCGTGTCTACACCTGTATTAGAAACCAGAGTATAAAAACATGAAAATGATTGCTGCTTTACTTTCCAAAAAGAATCCGCTTGTGCTGGGTTTTTTAATTAGTTTAATTGGTGCATTACCCTTAGGATACATCAACGTAATCAGCTTACAAATTTTATTAGAACAAGGAAACTGGGCATCAATTTCATTTATTATAGGAATTATTTCAGTCCAATATTTTGTATTAACAACAGTTAATAAAATAGCAGCATGGCTCGTCAATCAAGAGAATTTATTATTGCTTATTGACCTTTTTACCATTTTATTCCTTTTAGCGATTGGCTTATACTTCATGAACAATACAGCTAACCATGAAAACAGTAGTTTATCTCATTTTAAACTGGCACAATATCCCTTTATATTAGCCCTATTTCTGAATGGTTTAAATTTTATCCAATGGCCATATTGGTCGGGGATTTATATCTATCTTTTCAGAACAGCTAAATTAGATACCAAGAAAAAAACTAAAAATAAATTTGTCCTAGGAGCTTTACTAGGAACTAGCCTAGGGATGTTTGTTTTTGCCCATGTAGGACAATTTTTAATTGTAGCAAATCAAATAAAAATGAGCACTTATCTTAATCCCATTTTTATGACTCTGTTCCTGTTTCTTTCTTTAGTACAAACGGTGAAATTTATTTTTAAAAATGATTTGCTGCCGACTATAAAATTTAGAATACAAGGATAAGGTAATTAAAGGAATCTACTATAAAAAAATGCAAAAGTAAATTGCATCCTTATCAATAAAAGAAAAACAGCAACTACCTACTTCAATGTGCAATGTTTATTAGTAACAATCCAAAGTAATTGATACCATAAATAGTTATAGTATTATTTTATAAATATAGTAGCATTATTATTCTTTCAACAAAGCAATACTACTTTAGTATTTACTTGTTACTATACTGTAAATCAAATATGTAAAAACCAACACTTAAAAATAAGATATTAATCATACTTTTTACGTTATATAAAGTATTTATGTTTATTTTTAACAGATACTCTAAGTATTATGTTTATGGGAAATAGTATACTCGAATTTATCGATTTCAAAAAAATAGATACTCTACTTAAAGGGTTCCAAAACACAACTGGGTTAGCTGTTGCTATTGTAGATCTTGAAGGAGTTGTTTTGTCGCAATTTCAATGGGAAAAATTACATGAAGATTTCTACGTTAAAAATCCAGAAACTTCCAATTGGAATACCAATATCAAACTAGAATTAACGGAGGTTGAAAAATTTGATTTTCACAAGAAGCCGAATGGATTAGTTGAAGTAACTGTACCAATATTAGTTAATGAAGAACATTTTGCCAACCTGTTTTCTGGATATTTCTTTTTTGACAAACCTAATCCCCTTTTTTTAGAAAAAGAAGCAAAACAATATGGATTTGATGAAAAAGAATACCTTGATGCAGTAAACCTACTTCCAGTGCTTTCTTTGGAGGAAATTAAAAATACAATGACTTTTTTGATCGAAACGCTTCATTATATTTTCGAAATGGCTTTTGATAAAATGAAGGAGGTAAAGTTGAATCATATATTAACCATAAACAAATTGTTTCTTGAGGATATTATTGATAATAGTCCTGCTTTAATATATGTGTCTGATCTTGATGGTAAAATTAAGTTAGCAAATAACGAATTTGCAAAAATATTTCAATTAGACAAAACAGAAATAATTGGAAAGTACCGCCAAGAGATTATGCCTGTAGTAATCGCAGAGCAACACCGCAACAATGATATAGAAGTTATTCAATTAAAAAAATCAATCGTCATTGAAGAAGAGAATATAGAAGCTGATGGAAACCATTTTTATATTTCGCAAAAATTCCCTCTATTCGATACGAATGGAGTTATTCATGGTGTGGGAGGAATATCGACTGATATAACTGCGAAAAAAACAGCAGAAGAAGCACTCACGAAGAGTGAAAACAAGTATAAAAGTCTGTTTAACAATTCAGTTGATGGCATTTTAGTGTTGACTGAGCAAAGTGAAATTCTAGAGCTTAACAATAAGATTTGCGAAATATTAGACTATAGTCGTGAAGAGCTACTCTTATTAAAAGGGTATCAATTTATTCATAGCGAAGATTTAGCAAACAAAGATCATGCGACTACACTAGAGCAACTCCAACAAGGGAAAACGATTATCTCTCAATATCGCTTGCGCAAAAAAGACGGCAGTTACATTCCTACTGAACTGAGTACAAAAATAATTGCCGAAGGGCAATTTTTAAACATTGTCAGGGACATTACGGAACGCAAAGAAGCTGAAAAAACTTTGATGGAAAGTGAAAAAAAACTCTCTGCTATTTTTAACAACCATACTGATCTTCAACTATTAGTAAGTATTAATAATAATGAATATACTGTTGATGCGATCAATAAACCGTATGTGACAACTTTAGAAAATTTCGGGCTAACTCTTGATATTGAAACAGTAATAGGCAAATCTTTAAAACAATTGAATGAAACAATTGGTCTAAATGAGGATTATTACGATATGACAATCGCTAAATACAAA
The DNA here is from genome assembly GCF_900107635.1 of Flavobacterium gillisiae. Classification (GTDB taxonomy): domain Bacteria; phylum Bacteroidota; class Bacteroidia; order Flavobacteriales; family Flavobacteriaceae; genus Flavobacterium; species Flavobacterium gillisiae. Next base: position 48,151 of record NZ_FNRD01000007.1, on the reverse strand, counting down.
GAAGTTGCTCGTACCGGAAAATCGCTTAATTTTACTGAAAGCCTCAATATTGCAGACCAAACCTATACTTCTGACATAACAATTACTCCCATTATGAATGACCAAGGGGAATGTCAATACATATTGTATAATTCTCATAATATAACGGAGCAAACAAGGGCAAATAGTGCATTAATTGAAAGCGAAGAAAAATTCAAACAAATCTTCCTCACAAGTCCTGATCTTGTTACCATTAGTCAAATCGAAAATGGCACGTATATCGATGTTAATGAAAATTTTGTACAAACATCAGGATATTCTCGAGACGAGATAGTAGGAAAAACAGCTAGTGACATCAACATTTGGACTAATCTAGAAGATCGAGCTCGTATGCTTTCTATATTAAACGAACATGGAAAAGTTGAAAACTTTGAAACACAATTTACTATGAAAAGTGGCCATATTATTGAAGGCCTTTTGTCTGCTGCTATACTGGGAATAAATAATATACCGCACATTCTTACTATAACAAGAGACATCTCGTACCGCAAAGCGATTACAGAGAAATTAGTTAAACTTTCTCATGCAGTTGAACAAAGTCCTACTCTTATAGAATTAACAGATAATCAAGGAAATATTGAATATGTAAACCCCAAATTTACTGAAACTACAGGCTATTCATTAGAAGAAGTAATTGGTAAAAACCCTAAGTTTTTAATGTCAGGACATACCACTGATGAGGAATACGCAAATTTATGGAACACCATTGCAACTGGTAAAGAATGGCGAGGTGAATTTCTTGACAAACGAAAGGATGGTTCTTTATACTGGGTAGAAGCTTCAATTTCCTCGATAAAAAATTCCGAAGGAGAAATAACACATTATTTAGCTGTAAAATCAGATATTACTGAAAAGAAAAAAATAGTTGACGAACTTGTGAAAACTAAAGAAAAAGCAGTAGAAAGCGACCGACTAAAATCAGCATTCTTAGCTAATATGAGTCATGAAATTCGAACACCGATGAATGGAATTCTAGGATTTTCATCGTTGTTGAGTGAGCCTGGATTAGGAAAAGAAGAACAGCAAGAATACATAAAACTTATTCAAGTAAGTGGAGCACGTATGCTGAACCTTATTTCGGAAATTATAGATATCTCCAAAATCGAATCTGGAATGATGGAAATTAGTCTACAGGAAGTAAATATTAATGAAAAAGTAGATTTCGTTTTTGATCTTTTAAAATTAGATGCCGAAGAAAAATCAATACAACTATCATGTAAAAGCAGTGAATTTCCTGATCTTTACTTAATCACAGACCCTGAGAAACTGTATGCGATTTTAACAAACTTAGTAAAAAATGCAATCAAATATACAGATAAAGGTTCGATCGAATTTGGTTACAACATTAAAAATGAAACGGTAGAATTTTTTGTAAAAGATAGTGGGATTGGAATTCCGTTAGACAGGCATGCAGCCATTTTTGAGCGTTTTATTCAAGTTGACATCGCCAATATCCAAGCGCGTCATGGTGCTGGTTTAGGGCTAGCCATTGCAAAAGCTTTTGTCACCTTATTGGGCGGTGAAATTTGGCTTGAGAGCCAAGAAGGAATAGGTACTACCTTTCATTTCACATTACCGTTGAATACACAAAACCAAGAACCAAAATTACAAACAAGCAATATTAGAAAAATTGGAAGTGAAAATGCATCTCATCTCATTTCAAAACTAAAAATACTAATAGCTGATGACGACGCCATTTCAAGAAAATTAATGTCAAAGTCGGTAAATGAATTCGGAAAAGAAATAATTGAAGCCAAAAATGGACTTGAAGCACTTCAAAAATTCAAAGAAAACTCAGATGTTGATTTAATCTTAATGGATGTTCAAATGCCTGAGATGAATGGTTATGAAGCGATTAAAGAAATCCGAAAATTAAACAATGATGTTATCATCATAACACAATCTGCATTTGGGCTTACCGGCGATAGAGAAAAAGCAATTTCGGCTGGGTCGAATGATTATATTACTAAACCAATCGATAAAAACGAGTTGGTTCTTTTACTCAACAAATCTTTTACTCCATTGCAAGATTAAATTAAGCTAAATTATTTTTTTTTTATAATAATAAATAAAGCGCGACTAGGTAGTCGCGCTTTATATTTCTACTATTTTCTTCAAAATAGTAAACTGCTCTTATAGTTCAACCTACTTACGAAAAACTTCTAAACAAGCGTTCTTTACCATATTTTGTTAGGTATGTCTTTACGCTATGTAAAATAGTGAGGATGTATAATCACTCCTAGACTTCAATAAGTATTGCATTTGGGTATTAAAATATTTAGCTAAAAAGGATAATACAAGTAAATAAAATCTTAAATTACTAGTACTAAACTTCAAATAAAAAAATATGGCTGAAGCACTATATTTTATGCCTGATATAAGTGGCTTTTCGAATTTTGTAAATGATACAGAAATAGAACACAGCATTCATATAATAGCTGAATTGCTCGAGCTTTTACTTGATAACAATCCACTCGAACTCCAGCTCGTAGAAATCGAAGGGGATGCGCTGTTCATGTTTAGTACAAAAATTCCCAGCTATAAAGAGTTGATGCAACAAACAGAAACAATGCTGGAGGAATTTCATAGACACACAAAAGAATATGATACAAAACGAATTTGTACTTGCGGTTCCTGTAAAACTACCATCGATTTAGACCTTAAATTCTTAGTTCATTATGGTGAACTAACGATGATAAAAGTCAAAAATATTATTAAACCTTATGGACGAGAAGTCATCCAGATTCATCGATTACTAAAAAATCAAATACCTGTTCAAGAATATGTTTTATTTACTGAGAACATGTATATGTTGTATCAGGACAATATGATAGAAAGTTGGACAAAAAAAACGGAGATATATGATTTACAAAATTTAAATTATTTCTACAAAATTTTAGATAATATCAAACTCAAAGTAGCAAAAGACTCAGAGATAGAAGCAGAGAAAAATGAGGACATCACCATTCCTGATGCTACAATAAATAAAACGTTTAATGCCAATATACAAACGATTCACCGCTACTTAAGTGAGTTAAAATACCGCCATATCTGGGATAAAGAAGTAATGAGAGTTGAGTTTGATGAAAACGAAGTCAACCGTGTGGGTACAGAGCACAATTGTGTTTTAAAACTAGGGACTTTAAAATTTGAGACAATTAGCCGACCTTCAAAAGACAGCTTGATTTATGGTGAAAAAACGGAGGGAATGATTTTGCTTCGAAAATTCTATTACCTCGTAAAATTACACTCCCTAGACTTCAATACCACTGAAGTTAGTCTGAGCTTGTACCTAGAATATACATTCTTGGGCCGTTTATTGAAACGAAGTATCTTAAAACGAATTACAAAAATGTGGCAAAACAAATTAGAATCCCTGCACAGAGTTACAAAGAGTGTTATTTCACAGTAATAGACTTTTAGTTATTCCGTCTAAGACCCGAAAAACTCATGTCATCTCTTCAAAATCTGAAAAAAATCTTAAAATTTTCACAGAAGTTAGTATCCCCTTTTTTAATAAGTAACTTTACTGTTATGAAAAAAATCTTTTTTATACTCGCCGCATTTTTGCTGATAATTGGTAGTGGATATTCTTTTTATCATTTCAATACTGTCACTGAAATACCTACTGTGGCTAAATTAGAATATAAAGGAATGAATTTAGTCGCGCCCATAAAAGAATTAAAAAACACCACTTTTGAGGAATTGAAATCGTATAATATCAATTCGATATCTCTAATTCCGTACGCTTTTGTTGATGTAGAAGATGCCTCTGTACATTATAATAACAAAAGACAATGGTGGGGCGAAAGAACAGAAGGAATTATCGCCAGTAATCAACTTGCCCTTGATTATAAAATGACCGTAATGCTAAAACCTCATCTTTGGGTAAACCATAATTTCTATACTGGAGATTTGGATTTTTCAACTGATGCTGAGTGGAAAAAATGGGAAGCCGATTATGAGAAATATATACTTGACTTTGCTCAACTAGCCCAAAATGAAAACATAGCACTCTTTTGTTTTGGTACCGAATTAGGAAACGCTGTTGCAAAACGCCCCCAATACTGGTCACAGCTAATCCAGAAAATTAGAAAAATATACTCGGGCAAACTAACCTATGCCGCAAATTGGGATGATTTTGACAAAGTCCCTTTTTGGAATGAGTTGGATTACATTGGGATTGACGCCTATTTCCCTTTATCCGATGCTACAACACCTGCAGTAGCCGACCTTAATAAAGCTTGGGAGCAACACATTGTAAAAATGGAAAAGCTTCATGCCAAAATAAACAAGAAAATACTCTTTACAGAATTTGGCTATCGCAATTCAGATAAAGCGGCCAAAGAGCCTTGGACTGAAAGTCAAAATAGCATTAATAATTTGGCGCAAGCCAATGCCTATGAATCCTTATTTCAAACCTTAACAAAAAAAGCCTGGTTTGCAGGAGGATTTGCTTGGAAATGGTATGCTGATGATTATCATAAAGAGAAAAAAAACAATGTTGATTACACTCCGCAGGAAAAACCTGCCCTCGAAACCATCAAAAAATGGTACAAATAATTTAAAATTAAAAAATGAATATACAAAAAAGTAAACCTGTATTAGTTTTTGATGTAAACGAAACTTTACTGGACATGACTCCTTTAAAAAAAGCAGTTAATGAATTACTTGGTAATGAGTTGGGCTTCCGAATATGGTTTGGTATGTTATTGCACTACTCCACTGTATCGAATAGTATCAATGAGTATCATGACTTTGGTACAATTGCCGCAGCTACATTAGGAATGGCAGCTACCTCAATGAATAAAAAAGTAGACGAAGATGAAATAAAAGAAGCCCTTTCGACAATTAAAACATTAGAAGCATATCCAGATGTTGAGAAAGGTTTACAGCTCTTAAAGGATAATGGTTTTAGATTGGCTACATTGACCAATTCTCCACCTCATGCGTTAAAACAACAGTTAATCAATTCAAATTTGACCGATTATTTTGAACAGACATTGAGCATTGATAGCCTTAAAAAATACAAACCTGAAATAACAACCTATTTATGGGCGGCAAAAGAACTAGCTGTACAACCTGAAGAAATGCTTATGATTGCCGCACATGGTTGGGATTTGGCAGGTGCCTCACATGCGGGTTTAGCAACTGGTTTTATTGCCCGTGAAGGGCAGTCACTATACAGTTTATCCAGCAAGCCTAATTATGTAGCTAATGATATTCTAGCGATGGCAGAACAATTAGTTGCGGCTTATACCAAATAATCCAGTCCTATAAAAACTCAAAAGGGCGTTAGTTTTAAATAAAACCAACGCCCTTTTTTTGAACTAAATAATTAACCACTATTTATTTTGATTCCTGAAATAGCATCGCTGCCGAATTCATGCAGTATCTCAATCCAGTAGGATTAGGACCATCGTCAAATAGATGTCCTAAATGCCCTTCGCAACGTGCACAAACAATTTCGCCACGTACCATTCCCAGACTTTTATCAACCACTTCTTTTACTCGATTTTGATTAATCACATCATAAAAACTTGGCCATCCAGTACCTGAATTAAATTTTGTTTTAGATGAAAACAAAGGCAATTTACAAGCAGCACAAAAATAGTTTCCTTTTTTATGGTTGTCATTAAATTCATTTTGATAAGGGCGCTCTGTTCCTTTTTTACGCAAAACGTAATATTGATTGTCTGTAAGCACCTTCTTCCATTCGGCATCCGTTTTCACCACTTTCTTCAACGAGGTATCTGTCAATGACAAAACGGGTTGCTGTTGCATTGTAGTTTCTGTAGATGCAGCGATTACTTTTTCACTTTTATTTGCTTGCATACATGCTATAAAGCCAAAGGCTATTACGGGCAGAACTAAGAGTTGTTGGTATCGTTTCATAATTTTAATGATTAGGTTTTAACTTTCCTTTATATGTTTTTTTAAACTTGTTGTATCGCGGTACTGAAACACCTTTCACATAAGGCTGATTGGGATTAATTTTAACATAGTCTTGGTGGTAATCCTCTGCTGCATAAAAGGCCATAACGGGCTTTACCTCTGTAACAATCGGATTGGCAAAAACTTTATTGGCGGTAAGTTCCTTAATTTTGTCTTCGATTATCTTTTTCTCAGATGCATTTTTGTAAAAGGCAATCGAACGATAGGACGAACCCTTGTCTGGTCCTTGCTGATTGGGTGTTGTAGGATCTTGTGATGCAAAAAACACATCTACTAATTCCTTAAATGAAACAATCTTCGGATCATAATACACGGCTACAGCCTCAGCATGACCTGTTCTATTCGACCCTACTTCCTCATAAGAAGGATTCTTCATTGATCCTCCAGAGTATCCCGAAACCGCTTCGTCTACACCTACTACAGCTTCAAAAACGTGTTCACTGCACCAGAAACAACCCTCAGCAAAAACAGCAATTGCTTTCCCGTTTTTAGGTTCTAAAGACAACTTCTTTGTTTGTGCATTACAACTTAAAATTGTAAACAACACGACTACGTAACTTGCTAATTTAATTTTCATTTGCTCGCATTTATTTGTTTTATCGAATCTATTTAACTCCGTCATCATTATTGATTTTGCTAGCGATCATAGGCTTGCTCCTTTCATAAATGAATCTATTGTAATATACGGCTGATTTATAATTTTGGTTTTCAAACAAACCTTAAAGTTTTGTTAGTTTTTTACGCTTAATGTCTCTAATATCTTTTCTTCAAAACCTTGAAGCGCTCTGATTGCATAATCTACCTTCTTTTTGGATTTGTATTTATACGATACTTCTAGGAAGTTTTTAAATGGAACATTTGGTTGTACTTGCAACGCATCATTTTTTCTATAATTTACTTTAATGGGAATATCCTTGTAGTACGTAAAATATTCTGGATGCGTTATCACTCCTAAAGTCGAACAGTCAAAAGGAATAAAGCCTCTCACACCAAAATATTTTTCGTTTTTCTCCATCCAAGGCTGAACTACATCAAACAACCATTTATCAGCTTCTTCATTTTGATCTAAACTAGCCAAATCAACATTACCAATAAACGTGTAAGAACTTGGCTCATAACCCGCAAAAACTAGCGGAATAGACGAATTTAATACCACATCCATCGATTTATAATCAAACTCATAATTGTAGTCAAACACATTCAATTTTCCGTTTCCTGGATTAAAAGGCAGTCCTGGAGTTCGCGCTGCGCAAATAGAAATTTTCTCAATTTGCGGAATAATATCGGGATGATTCTGAATCAATGTCGCAATATTAGTCATGGGTCCTAATGCTAAAATAGTCAACTTCTCTTTTTTCAAAGCTTCATATAACGCTCTGGTTCCATCATTTTCTATTCCTAAATCATTGGCGAAAGCTGATCCTTTATACACTGGAATTTCCGCACCTCTATTGTGCCATTTTAGGATTTTATGAATCACATCGTAGCTGTAATCTACATAAGTAATCGAACTGATTCCTACAATTTCGATTTGAGGTTGCTTCAGAGCCATAATCAAGGTGATTCCGTCATCAACTTCACGTGGCGTTTTATCTGGCATCCCAATCATAAGATCCGTATCAAACCACACTTTAGTTTGTGCTTGCACTGATGCGGTAAGCAGTAATGCAAAAAGTAGTATTTTATTCTTCATGTCATTTTATTTTAAAATTAAATCTCTAGCAAACGCTAATAAAGCTGCTTTAGTTTTCAATTCCATTTTTAAAGGCAATTGTGCTAATCCTATCAACCTACGCATTATTTCTGTTCCTATAAAACCATTTAAAATGGTCGTGTTTAATTCCTCAAAAGAATAGTAGTTTTCTTTTATAAAAGTGATAGTAGATTCTTTTTGCTGCGTTAAATACATATGCGCTAAAAAAACTCCGAGATCGAATTCGCGTAAGCCATAAAAGCAAAACTCAGGGTCGATCACCTTAATTCCATCCGCCGTTTTTAACCAACTCCCCGGATAATAATCGCCTTGCAATAAGTATTTCCCTTTTGACAGATATAAAGACCCCAAACGCTCAATTTTTTGCTTCAATTCAGTGTCTTTTTTATAAGGCATCGCCACAGCTTGCAACCCTTCTTGAACCGTATCTAAATCAAAACCATTTTCTTCTCTAAAAGGATATTCAAAAATATGCTCATAGTTCAGCTTTCGCATTTCGGTGTTTTCCAGCTCATCATCAACAACCGTTTTCTGAAAGCTTTGGTGCAAACCATTCAAATAATTCACCAATTGCTGCAACTCCCCTTCTTGTATTTTTTGTTTCAAATCGTACAAAACAGTATAGTCATTTGACTTCCCTAAATCTTCTAAAGCAATCAAATTATTCACTCCATCAACCCCTAAAAGTTTAGGCATAATCTCCTGTACTCCTTGAACAGATGCTATTTTTTTATAAAAAGCACCTTCCGTAAGCACGCGATTTGCAGGCGCTAAAACCTGTGGATATTTCTCCACATAACCTCGCGATTGCTTGATGATAATTGAGCGCGTCGCCGTTTCTATTCGCAATACACAATTCATATTTCCGTCCCCAGGTTTTGATATAGAAACAATTGTTTCATCACTATCTAACCATTTTTGCTGGTGTAAATAAGCAGCCAATTCCTTTGGCTCACTTGCATTTAGTATAAACATATTTTACATTTTATTTGGGCGTTACCACAAGGGTCGGGCTATCCGCTATATCTTTTGTTCCGTAAACTCCACAAAAGGATACCACTTCTATCCCTAACGCAAATTAAAAACATCCTCCAAAGCCATACCCACTGGCAGGATATTGATTATTATTATTAGAATAAATAACGCACCCCAAACTGGAACTGTCTTGGTGGCGAAGCGTTTCTTTGTGTAAACAAACCACTGGCGCTAGAACCCCCTTGAATCTGGTTACTTTGAGTCGCATTATTACTATATCCACTTAAATTTTCGGCATTCAATACGTTAAAAATATCAGCACGTAATTCTATTTTATTATTTCCAGCAATCGTGATTTGGTGCTGTACTCCTAGATCAAAAGTTGTATTCCATGGTAAGCGATCATTGTTTCTACTTTCTCCCGGAAAACGGTCGCTATTTCCTTGATAAGCATCAGAAAAACTGGCACCATCTCCATTTAGGTCAGTAGTTCCAAAACCAAGCGGAATTCTGTTAATGGGTTGGCCACTTTGCAATAAACCAGCCAGTGTAAGCGTAGTTCCTTTAAAAGGATAATAACTATAAATCCCATTTATATTATGTGTTCTATCATTTACAGATGGACCCCATTCATTTGCATAATTATTCCCATCAGAGGCTCTAAAATTGATTCCGTCCGTATCATTTTTACTTGATGATAACGTATAATTCAATCGGTAGGAATAGTCGTCCGTACCTCTTGCTTTTTGATAATTAAAACTCATGGCATAATACTTAGATTTCCCTTCGTTTTCACTTACAATCACACTTCTAGCTATTCCGGTAACCCTTTGCCCGTTGATCGTAGCACCTCCATTTGTAATAGGAATAGGTCTTGAAGCATCAGCTTGCGCCTGAGTTCTTATCACTACATTATTTGGATCAATAGGATATTCTGCCGCAGCATTCAGATTGCGCAAACGAGTCAGGTTCTCTCCTCTATTATGAACTACATCTACAAAAAACAATCTTTCGTCCGTTAATTGCAATTGGTATCCTAACGCCCATTCATGAGTATAGGCATTTTTATACCCATTAGGGTTTAAGATTCTTCGTTCATTCGAAAATATATTCTCTCTTTGTCCTTGTAAATCTGCAGCTGAAGGGCCTTGTAAATAATTCACGCCAGAAACTGTAGCTGCTAAATTTCCGTTATAGGTAATTCGATCAATATTTGTATTTGCTGGTAAAAGTCCCAGTCGTATTAATTCTTCTAGCTCTAATTTATAACTTTGGGAAGTCGTATTTTGCTGCAAAGCATCACTATAAACAGCATAATTTACTTTGTCGTACGAGATTCCGTAACCACCACGCAAACTACTTGAATTATCTAATTTATAATTAAAATTAAATCGTGGCGCTAAGTTGTTGTAATCCCCTTTGTCACTTCCTCCTTTTGATAAATTATCGTAGTCATAACGCAAGCCTAAAGTAAGATTCAATCGATTAGTAACCGACCATAAGTCTTCAATATAAGCCGAATAAATATCTTGATTTTTCCCAAAAGAAGTTGGTCGCAATTCTATATTATAATTCAATACCTGAACATCTTGCGGAATATCATTTACATTTAAATCTCCTCCTACACCACTGTTTTTAATAACATCAATTTGGTTTTGATTCAATTTTACACGGTAATTACCTACTGGATTTCCGCCTCCAAATAATTGATGATCACCTCTAATAAAATTAAGACCTGCTTTAACGGTATGATTCTCTGTGTAATACTTTACTTTTTGTTGCAACTGAATTGTATTTTCGATAGCATCAAAAACATAACCTGGATTTCCAATAACGCCTAATGTTTCATCATTCACGCCTAAAACTGTTACTTGCGAACTATTTGGATTAAAAGGTTTGGCATAATTCCATCTAAAACGGCTGTATTGTACATTTGTTTCTCCAGAAAAATTTCCAAATTTATAGCTGTTTTTTAAAGCCAATAAAATACTATTGCGTTGCTGTGTATTCCCTGCTGATTTAAAAGTAGAACCGCCCTCGAGTCCGCCACCTTGTCTTTCAATATCGATTACGCCTACGTTTGCCCGCAAGGAAGAGTTGAAGTTTGGATTCCAAATCTGATCAATTTTCGACGAAAAATAGTTGAATGTATTCGTTCCTCTTACGGTTTCTGTAACGCCTAATTGAGGTACATTTAACAAGTTATCTTTGATATCAGTTGTATGTTCAAAATTGACATAATAGAATGTTTTGTCTTTTACTAAAGCGCCTCCTATTCCCGCACCGGTTTGATAGCGAGCAAAACCGTTTTTAACTTGGTTTCCTGACAAATCTCTCTGAGCAAAACTAGACTTTCCATCAATTGATGGTCCAGGTCTTGTAATAAAGAACACTTCTCCTGTAGTTTCATTAGATCCTGAACGTGGCGTAATATTTATGATTCCGCTTCCTGTCAAACCGTATTCAGCCGAAAAATTACTGGTTAAAACCGTAACGTCTTTTACAAATCCTGACGGAATTGCAAATTTTTGTCCACCTAGAAATCGCTCGTTATTGTCTAATCCGTCAATCAAGTAGGAAGTATATCCAGAACTTGCGCCATTGATACTCACATTTGCCGCTTCGGGATAGAAACCTGTCGCCTGCGAAACATTGGGCAATCGAAACAAAACCCTTGTGATATCACGCCCTTCTACGGGAATTTCTTGAATTTCGGATGCTTTCATTTCAAAAGAAACTTCGGCATCCCGACGGTTAATTTTAGCAGTTGCTCCTTTCGTAATTACCACTTCATTTAACTCGTTAGATTCTTTTGGTGCTAATACCAAAGTAACATTTGGCGCTTGATTCGAACGCACACTAATTAATTCTGATTTTTGTGCAGCGTAAATTAATGTTCCTTCAAAAACAACTTGGTAACCATCTAAAGCAGGGATTCCTCTAAAAGTTACTTTCCCTTGTGCATTAGAAATTTGTTGTAAACTACTATTACGGGAACTATTGACTAATAAAACCTCCAGATTAGCTACAGGTTTTTGAGTATTAAAATCGATGATTGAGACAGATAAGTCTTCTTGAGCGACAGCAAATGTGGTGACACTCAATAGTAAAAACAGGAAAAATTGTTTCATTAAAGTATAGTTTTGGATAATAATTTTAAAATAAAAACTGGGAAATTAATCCAAAACGGGAGAGCCTTTATTAAAATTAAATCCAATAACCGCATTCGTATAGTATTGATTTAAAAACAAATACCTAGCAACTACGTAGAAAAGAAGCGATGCCAAAACACTTTTAAAACTGCTATAAAAAGGAAGTTCATGCAACAGTTTTTCAAAATCATTTTTAGTATTACAATCGGCCAAAGGAGCCATGATTGCTACATTTTGTCTCGAATAAAGCGCTTGTAATTGTTCAAATACTTTTGGTGTTTGCCAATCAATTTTGGCGAAAGCCTCCTTATTAAAAGAAACTCTTGAAATCCCCATCAAGTAGGTACCGCCTTTAAAATTAGGTCCAAGTACAACACTGTTATCCTGCAGTTCCATAAAAGCTTCTTGCAAATGAGGCAAACGCAGTCCTGGACTGTCATTTCCCATCACAATGACTTTATCATACCCTCTATCCAAAACAGATTGAATGGCGTGACTCAACTTATCTCCAAAGGAAACGCCTTGTTGCGTATTTTCATCAGAAATAAAATAAGGTAGTTTTGTTTTTTGAACCAGTGTCAAAACTCTTTCATTCATTTTATGCCACAGTACCACATTTTGCTTTCTGTTGTAAGCAATGGGTTTTAAGGCACTTTGTACCTTATCGCCGTGTGCGAAAATAAGTACAGCTGTAGATAAAGAAAGAGGATCTTTGCAATTCATACTGTAAATGACGGAACAAAATCACTTTCCTGACAGCAAAAATTACTTTTTTTTTAAAATCACCAATCTACTAAGCAATAATTTAAAAAAGATAAACAAACATAATCCACATTAAGCAACAATAGCAACACTCTCAAATTGGGTTCTTAATTTTCACAAACTCATTAATTGCCCTTTAAAAAAGGGCCGAAACAAGACTAGAGCCTAAAATATAGGCTAGTAACTATAATTTAGTACCTTTGCAGCATGCAAATAAAAAATACCATACAATACCTAAACAGTGATTTATCACGTCGTACTTCCCTATTTTCTTTCTTGACTAAAAAGCAAATCCCCGCTTAAAGCTCATTTTTTACACTTATTTTATTCATTTTTTAATTACAATAAACATTTTATGTTTTCAAAAATTACTTTGATAATTGGCTTTTTGCTATTATCAGCTGGAGCTATACATGCCCAAGACAAACCCGAAGTAACCATAGGTGGTGCTTTACGATTCAACTATAATTTATCTTCTTGGAAAGAAGGACAAAAAAAACGTGGTGGTGATTTTGGCTATGATGTTTTTCGCGTCAATGCTAAAGCAAAATATAAAGGAATCAAACTAAATGCTGAATATCGTTTGTATTCCGAAGGTTTCGGTGGCGGAATGCTAAAACAAGGTTGGCTGGCATATGATTTCGATGCCAAAAATGAAATTCAAGTAGGACTTACCCAAGTTCCTTTTGGAATTACTACTTACAATTCCCACAACTGGTTTTTTAGTATCAACTACTACATAGGCTTAGAAGACGACCATGATATGGGTGTTAAGTTCACACATACAGATAAAAAATGGAATTACGCTTTGGCCTTTTTCAAAAATGCAGAAGAGTTGAAATTTGGTAGCAATTCTGATGTTTCAGATAGTCGTTATTCTTATGATGTTGCTTCTATAGATTTAGATGGTGATGGTGTTTTGGACTTACGAAATAAAGAAACAAACCAAGTTAATGGAAAGCTTAGCTATAAAATAGGAAACGACAGTATCAACCATAAAATAGGCACTTCTGTACAATATGGCGGACTTTATAACTTAGATACCGAAGAAATGGGATCGCATTATGCAGCAGCCTTGCATTATGAATTAAAGTACAAACGCTTTGGTGTGAAAGCCCAAGTTTCAACCTACAAAAAAAGTCCAAAAAACCCTAACGGAGAAAGCGACGAAATTATAGCGATGACAGCCTATGGCGCTCCGTACCTCGTTGCAGCAGCAGGAAATACCTATACTTTAGGGGTACAATACACAGTACCTGTAAAATGGGGTCCAGTATCGAGCTTACAATTCTATAATGATTATGGATACTTGGAAAAAATAAACTCCGATTTTAAAGACTCGGCGATGAATGTCACTGGTGTTTTAGTTTCTGCCGGAAGTGTATATACTTATTTTGATATTGCGGCGGGTAAAGACCAACCTTGGCTAGGACCAGTTTGGAAAAATGCATTGGCAAACGGAACTGCAGATGCCAAATGGGAAGTGCGTTTTAATATGAATATCGGGTACTACTTTTAGACCGTTTGTATAAAAAAAAGCACAACCGCTTTTCTCTTTCATAAGTTATGGGAGATTTGCACATCTTACAATCAAAAAACAGCCTTTAATCCTGATTGGACTAAAGGCTGTTTTTTTTATGTTACTATTTGAATAATTCGGTTTTGTCTTTTCAAGATTATAATCCCTGCCTTATTCAGTAAAAAAACTGTAATTGTTACGTATTAGTAAACGTCTTCAATCACGTAGTTCGTTTCATTAAATTGGAATTTATTTCCTTTTTCTAAACCTCTCATGTTTGCATAAATGGGTGCTTTGGTTGAAATACCAAAGACTGTTGCTCCATCTACTTCTACTCTTTCACTGGATACTCCAATAAAAAAAATAAATTGCTCAGTAACAACAACAGCTCCAGGGCCAACGTGAGTACTTTCCGTTGTAACGTCAAGTGAATTAAGATACACCAATTCTTTTTGGGCAAAAGCAAGTTCATCACCAATGGCTTTCAGTAATTCATATTTTCCAGCACGGCGATCTTCACTCTGACTCGGTGATTCATTCTGGCTGAAGGTATCGTCATTCATTTCAGCTTCACGCTTTTTAAAATTATCAATCAATTCATCCTGCTTTTGTATACAGGCCTCTAGTATTAGCGGTTTAACTATTCTACTTTTCATAATTTGGGAATCAGTTTAATAAGTTCTAAAGATATACAATTTATTCTACAACCGTCATTAGCTTCTGACCCGATGGATAATTTAATTTCTAACTAGAATAAACTACCTAGAAATTCTCCTTTGTCAAGATTAGGCATTTTAGTAATTTTATCATATTAATTCCTATATTCGTAAAGACGGAATTATATGGGAGCGAAAATCCGTACTATGCTTGGGGATACAGCGCATTGTTCACAATATGTGACTGTATCTAAATTCATGCAATATATTGTAAAACATCATGATAGAATTATATTTAAAGACGAATGAAGTAAAAAAGTTCAATTTCATCAGCGAAATTGACACGGAGGCCGTCGATCTGTTTAATATTCGGATTATTGATTATACAGACAGCATACTAAATGAGGTTTCTGAAAAATTTGGAATCGACATGTCCATTTTTAAACAAAAGGAGGATATTGAAATAAGTTCCCATTACCTTAAATCGCACGACCAATTATCTTTTAATTTTTCTATACCCAAATACAATTCAGAGACCCTTTTTAAAGAAGAAGAAATATTTATAATCATTAAAAACGAATTAGTATTTTATTTTCTATCCTCTAATATTGATAACGATTTTTTAAAACTGACCAAAACAAGATACGATTTCACGAGTATTCATTTTGGCTCACATTTAGAACATTTTGTTTTTCAAATAGGAATCATCTCCGATTATTATGCGGATTTGACCGAAATAATATCCAGAAGAATAAAGCGTTTTTATGAGAATATTTTACATTCTAAAGAGTACAATGAAAAAGACCTGGATTTAATAATGATACTTAACTTCAATAATCTATTGATTAAAGAGTCGATAAGTAATTTTCAAAGAATACTGCATTTACTGATACAAAATAAATTTGAGCTAAAGACGATAACAACTAAAATCAACTTAGAACTGGATGATATCGCCGTAATTTCAGATCATATCCAATTTAATTTTGAAAGGCTTGATGACTTAGAAGACAATATAAATAGTAAAATTGATTTAGAGCAAAATAAAATATTTAGAACATTGACCATTATAACCGTATGTATCTCTTTACCGGCATTAATTGCAGGAATATATGGAATGAATTTTAAATACATGCCAGAATTAGAATGGGATTATGGCTATCCAGCAGCAATAGGACTAATGGTAATTAGTTTTGTAATCGCTTTAATTTATTTTAAAAAGAGAAAATGGATTAAATAAATTCAGTAAAAAACAATTAACTCCCATCCCTTATTGCAGTATTTCAAAACATTATAGGCATTCCTAATCATATTAATAAAGCAGAAATGAATCTAGACAAAGACTTTACTTTTCAAACCATTAAACTAACCCCTGATTACGATGGAGAAGCGATTGCTACGTTAATCTCTTCAAAACGGAACCTAGGAAATAGAAAGAGTGTATTGTACTTACATGGTTATAATGATTATTTCTTTCACGCCCATGTGGCTGAAAAATTTAATGATAACAACTTTGATTTTTATGCTCTTGATCTTAGAAAATATGGTAGATCTCTACTAAAAAATCAGCATCCTAATTATTGTAAAGATATTGAAGAATACTTTGAGGAAATATCAATTGCAATCCAACAGATCAATGACCTTAGTAAAGAACCTATTTATCTGTTAGGACACTCCACTGGCGGATTGACAGCAAGTAGTTATATGAATACTGGGGCTGAAAGAAACCGTATAAGTGCTCTTATTTTAAATTCACCTTTTCTGGACTTCTATCAATCTGACTTTGAGAAGTTCTTCAGTTATTGGGGTTCAAAAATCATTTCCACTATAGCTCCGTATGCTAAAATTGAAGGTGCGCTGCCTCCTGTCTATGCACAAAGTTTATACAAAGACTATTCAGGTGAGTGGGATTATAATCTCGATTGGAAACCAATAAAAGGATTCCCTACCTTTTTTAAATGGGTAGTCGCGATAAGCATTGCACAAAAAAAACTGGTAAACTCTAATATAAAAGTGCCTATTCTAGTTATGCATTCTTCAGGGTCCATAAAGATTACCACTTTTTCTAAGGAGGCTATGACTAACGACACCGTATTGAATATTGAAGATATAAAAAGAGTTGGAGTCACCCTTGGCAATAACGTTACCTTATTGAAAATTGACAATGCGCTGCATGATATTTTTCTATCTCCAAAACCAGTAAGAGAAAATGCTTTTGAGAAAATATTCTCTTGGCTATTAAAAGTTTAATAAACAATTAGGCCCAACATTCGATCACGTTTTGAAAATTCAACCGCAAATTCTCAAATTATATAGTATCACTGCTATAACTAATTTGTGAATTTGCGGTATTTCTTATTACAAGCTAATTTTCAGGCTTCTCCAAAAAGTACATTGTTTTATTACGTAGTCATTCTCATTTAGCATGACTGCAAATTTATTCAGGAAAATTGAAAAGCGTGATTTCATTTTCCCTATATTTTACACTATTTTTTATCAATACTTTATTTTACAGCACCCATTTTAAATATATCCCAATTAATTTCAAAAAGAATAAATTAAGTATTTAAATTAAGTACTTATACGTATATTTGATACGTAATACTTAATTTATAATAGTATGATTAAAATAATAGTAGTCGGAAACGGCATGGTAGGTTACAAGTTTTGTGAAAAGTTTATCTCAAAACCTGGACAGGAAAAATATCAAATCACGGTATTTGGAGAAGAACCACGACGCGCCTATGATCGTGTGCACCTAAGTGAATACTTTGCTGGGAAGAGTGCTGACGATCTATCTATGTCAACATCAAATTGGTATACTGAAAATAATATTATTCTAAACACATCTGAGTTAATTACAGATATTAATAGAGAAGATAAAACAATTCACACTCACTTAGAAACAACACATACATACGACTACTTAGTTCTAGCAACTGGCTCGTCAGCGTTTGTACCGCCCATAAAAGGAGTCGAAAAAGAAGGTGTTTTTGTTTACAGAACTATCGAGGATCTCGATGCTATAATGTCTTATGCAAAAAAAATAAAAGCAAATGGCTCCACAGAAGCCGCCGTTCTTGGTGGTGGATTATTAGGGCTGGAAGCTGCAAAAGCTGTTCGCGATTTAGGCTTAAATCCACATGTAGTGGAATTTGCTCCGCGTTTGATGCCTCGACAATTGGATAAAGCTGCAAGTGATATGTTGCAATCAAAAATTGAAGAACTTAACATAGGTATTCACTTAAACAAAGCCACTCAATATATTGATGGTGCAGAAAGCATAACAGGAATGATGTTCGCCGAAGAAGAATTGCTAAAAGTCGATATGTTGGTTGTATCCGCAGGTATCAAGCCACGTGACGAACTGGGAAGAGTTTCTGGACTTGAAGTTGGTGTTCGTGGTGGTATTGTGGTAAATAACAAAATGCAAACTTCAGACCCAAGCATTTTTGCTATTGGAGAAGTTGCTTTATACAACCACATGATATACGGTCTTGTAGCTCCTGGATACGAAATGGCCGATGTAGCTGCTGAGCAAATTTTAGGTTCAGATAAAGTTATGAGAGACACTATCGATATGTCGACTCAATTGAAATTGATTGGTGTTGAAGTAGCAAGTTTTGGAGATCCTTTTATCGAAAACGAAGAGGTTACTGCTATTATTTTCGAAAATAAATTTAATGGAACGTACAAAAGAATCAACGTTACCAAAGACGGAAAAACGCTGCTAGGCGGAATTCTAGTAGGAGATTCCAGTGATTACAACGGTTTATTCCAAATATATAGTAATGCCATGGCCTTACCTCCAAATCCGGAGGACTTGATTCTAGGGTCAAGAGGTGGCGAAACCTCTACCTTGGGTAACGCAATGGACTTACCCGATACAGCGGTAATTTGTTCTTGCGAAAATGTAACCAAAGGCGCTATTTGTTGTTCAATTACAGACGGAACCTGCGAAACTTTGGGCGATGTTGTAAAATTAACCAAAGCAACTTCTGGTTGTGGTGGTTGTAAACCAATGGTTGTTGACTTGGTAAAAGCGGCTCAAAAATCAATTGGTAAAGAAATAAAAGAAACCATCTGTGAACACTTTCACTATACTAGACAAGAATTATTTGATATTGTAAAAATCAATAAATACACGAATTTCTATGAAGTGGTCGATCATCACGGAAGCGGTGATGGTTGCGAGGTTTGTAAACCAATTGTTGCCTCTATATTCTCTAGTATTTATAACGATACGGCTAATAAACACGTAACTACTCAAGATACGAATGACAGGTACTTAGCCAATATTCAACGTAACGGAACTTATTCTGTAGTTCCTAGAATTGCCGCTGGAGAAATTACTCCTGAGAAACTGGTGGTTATTGGTGAAGTAGCCAAACAATTTGGATTATATACCAAAATTACTGGTGCACAACGTATCGATTTATTTGGAGCAACTCTAAATGATTTACCTGAAATATGGAGAATACTAATTGATAACGGTTTTGAAAGTGGACACGCTTACGGAAAATCACTAAGAGCTGTAAAAAGTTGTGTGGGTAACGCTTGGTGTCGTTACGGTATGGATGACAGTACGACTTTTGCAATCGAATTAGAGAACCGTTACAAAGGTATTCGTTCTCCTCACAAATTAAAAGGTGGTGTTTCTGCTTGTATTAGAGAGTGTGCCGAGGCTAGAGGAAAAGATTTTGGTCTAATCGCTGTAGAAGGCGGATGGAACTTATACATCTGTGGTAATGGAGGAGCAAATCCTAAACATGCCGTTCTTCTCGCAGAACAAATAGACAAAGAAACGGTGTTCAAATACATGGATCGTTTCTTAATGTATTACATACGCACAGCGGGGCCATTGGTACGTACTGCTACTTGGTTAGAAAAACTAGATGGTGGGTTAGACTATTTAAAAGAAGTAATCATTCACGACCGTATTGGAATTTGTGAAACATTAGAATCAGAAATGGAAACGCTTATTGGGACCTACGAATGCGAATGGAAACAAGTACTTGAAAAACCAAGATTGATGCAGCGTTTTAGTCACTTTGTGAACTCTGAAGACAAAGATGACAACATAGAATATGTACCGGTAAGAGACCAAAAAATGCCAAAATCTTGGAATTTTTAGAACTAATAAAAGTTATAAATTAAGCTAAAAGCTATTTGCCACAAGCTAAAAAATTAAGAATATGGAAAACGTATTAGATAAATATAAAACTGTTGCTATTGCAGATGTGAAAATTTGGTTTAAAGCTGGAACTATAAAAGATTTCCCAAGTAATAGAGGGGGCTGTATTAAATACAAAGACAAACAAATTGCTGTTTTTAACTTCGAAAGAAGAAATGAATGGTACGCTTGTCAAAATGCTTGCCCTCATAAAATGGAAATGGTCCTTTCAAGAGGAATGACTGGTTCTGCAGATAACGTCCCTAAAATTGCCTGTCCCATGCACAAAAAAACTTTTTCACTTGTAGATGGCAGCAATTTAAATGGAGAAGATTATTCGATTGCAACGTACCCAGTAAAAATCGTTGAAGATGAAGTAATGATTGGGTTTGTAGATTAAATATGTATCTTTGATAATATACTTTTCAAATGACAAAAACACCCTTTTTTAACGCTAGTGAGTTAATTGATGCTCAAAATGCACAAGATCCAAATAGCGAAATATACCAATCACAAAGCCATCCAAAAGAACTATTATATTCAAACAGAATGTATAGTAAACTAATGGAATTTGAACCAAATGCTTCTGAGGAAGTACAAATTGCTGCAAAAGCACAACACATCTGTCGTTGGAAAATAGCACGCGACTCCTACCCGATGGATCGTGTGGGTTATTTAACATGGAGAGGCAATTTGAAAAAATTTCATGCCGAAACTACTGCTGCTATTTTAGAAAAAGTAGGTTATGACTCTGAATTTATTGATAGAGTTTCGTTCTTAATCGAGAAAAAGCAACTTAAAAAAGACGAGGAAACCCAATTGCTAGAAGATGTCATTTGTTTAGTTTTCTTGGACTATTATTTAGAGCCTTTTGTTGAAAAACACGATGCTGAAAAACTGAAGAATATCATTCTGAAAACTTGGAATAAAATGTCTGAAATAGGTCATCAAGAAGCCTTAAAAATTAAATACAGCGATGCTAATCTTCAACTAATCAAAGAAGCTATTGGATTGTAATATGCTTTCGATATGAAAAACGGCTCTAGAGTATCTCCTGACAATCTTAACTTTACAAAATTAAAGCGAATGTATCTTTTTGCTTTGATTACTATTGCTATTACGGTATTGCTAAGCCAATTGTTGATCCAGTACAATATCAATCGTCAGCTAAACGATTCCCGTTTGATAAACATTTCGGGAAAACAGAGGATGTTAAGCCAGAAACTGGCGAAAGAAGTTTTGATTCTAACAACCGACTCAAGCAAAAAAGTTGAAGAAATCAGTTCTCTAAGAGAAACGCTATCGATTTGGAAATTTACTCATAATGCATTAGAAAAAGGAAGTGACAGTCTACATTTCCCTAAAGAAAAAAGCATTGCTTTACGCAAATTATTTTCGGAAATCAAACCCAACTTTGACAGTATTGTCAATGCCACTACCCTAATAATTGATAATGATACAACGCTAAAACCGGAAAATGAAAATCGTAAATTAGCACAAACTATTCTTAATAACGAAGGACAGTTCCTTACTAAAATGAACCAGATTGTAGGGCAATATGAAGTTGAAGCATTAAAAAAAATAACGCTACAACGCAATACAGAATATGCCATTTTAGGATTTACACTCCTTGTATTATTTTTAGAGTTTTTATTCATCTTTAAACCTACTAATAAACGAATTGAGCTACTAATTTCTAAACTTTTATCATCTGAAAAAAAGGCCTTAAAACTAGCTTATGACACAGAAGTTTTAAGCGAAATCAAAGAAAACTCGGTCAAGGAATTGAAATCGCTCAATTATGCAATGGAGAACACCCTACTCTATTGCCGTGTTGCTCCTGACGGAAGTGTGATTCACATTGGAGAAAAATTTTCAAAACTGCTACAATACAATCCTTTTGTTTCTGACAAAAAGTTTTCGCAAGTACTTACTCCTTTAGAAAAGGAACAAATAGTTATTGACCAAATAATTAAAGAAAAACAAAGAACCGGCTGGCAGGGAGAAATAAATATTACCAATAGAAACAACGAAACGATGTGGTTAGATCTATCCATCGTTCCAGTAATTATCAAAAAGAATGAATCCGAATTATTGATTATTTGTTTTGATATCACCGAGCGCAAAAAAGCCGAAAAGGAAGTCGAACGCCTGAATACAGAGCACATAAATGACAAACTAAATCAGCAAAAAACGATCTCGAGTAAAATTGTCGAAAATCAAGAAAACGAACAAAATAGAATAGCCAAGGAAATTCATGACGGAATAGGCCAAATGCTAACGGGGCTCAAATTTAGTCTGGAAAGTATAAACCTGGACGACAAAGAAAAATCGGCACAGAAAATTGAATACCTGAAAAAATTGTCTTTGGATATTATAAAAGGCGTTCGTACCGCAACATTCAACTTGATGCCACCAGAACTGAGCGATCATGGAATTGTTTCTTCTCTTGCGAAGCTAACCTTAGAATTGTCCAAATTAACCGGTAAAAACATTCTATTTTACAACAAAACTGATTTTGACCAAAGACTTGATTCTTTAATCGAAATAAACATTTACCGTCTTACTCAAGAAGCGATAAATAATGCCATTAAATATGCTGATTCTACGCATATTATTGTTCAGCTTTCGCACAGCGAAAACATTTTAAGCATAATTATTGACGATAATGGCAAAGGCTTTGATCCCGTTGCTGTTGAGAAAAAGAGAAATAGTGAATCTGGAATGGGCTTACTTTTCATGAAAGAAAGAATTCAATACATCAATGGACGCGTTTTTATTAACTCGATTCCAAATGAAGGAACCCGAATTACTTTCAATATTCCCATTTAAGTTCTATCCAAATAAATATTTTGAATAGAATACGTATATTAGCCAACCTATTAAGTGTATCTACGTAAAATTTAGATCTAAAATTAAGTAAGTTATGAGCAATACCATTCGAGTTGTACTGGCAGATGATCACGTTTTTGTAAGAGATGGCATAAAATCGTTATTAGAAACGGAAGAAAACATACTTGTCGTAGGCGAAGCAACCGATGGTTTAGAAGCACTTACAGAAGTAAACGACAAAAAACCAGACTTATTAATTGTAGATATCCGCATGCCGCACTTAACCGGTATTGAAGTAGTTGAAAAACTAAGAGGCCAAAACAATTCCGTTAAAATCATCGTACTTTCCATGCATGAGTCGGAAGAATATGTTTTAAAGTCAATCAGAGCGGGTGCCGATGGTTACTTATTAAAAGGATCCAGTAAGGAAGAGTTTCTCAAAGCACTTCATACGGTGGCAAACGGCAGCAAATATTTTAGTGGCGATATCTCTTCTATATTGATTAACCAACTTACAAATGCTTCTCCAGTCGCAGCACCAAAAGCAATCCTGGCCGAAAGCATGATGATTACTAAAAGAGAAAAAGAAATTCTTACGCTCCTACTTTCTGGAAAAGGGAACAAAGACATCGCCGAAGCATTAGACATCAGTAAAAGAACGGCCGAAGTACACCGTTTTAATCTAATGAAAAAACTACAAGTTAAAAACCTGATCGAACTTTCGAACAAAGCCAAAGAGTATTCTTTGATATAACTTTAAATACATTTTATCTAATTAGCTTTTGATCCCTCTTTTTGCGAGTGTCTTGTTTTCTTGCGTGATGTATCGAGAAGGAACTTCACAAAAATACTTCTCGAAAACAAGTTCCACATAAACTAAACAAACGTTATTAATAATCGCCAAACCACTTCTAATTAAAAAAACCATCCTTTTTTAATGAATTAATAATTTATTGCCTTTTAAACGCTGATATCTGAAATCGTTATTTTTATACGTATTTTTACGTATTCAAACTAAGTATTTATATCAGATTGTACTTATATTTACATAAAAATATAAGTACAATGGAAAAACCAACCTCATTATCGCAATCGCACCGCATGTTATTTTTAAACACGCTAGCCTTCACTGTTTGTTTTGCTTGTTGGACACTTAATGGTGTTCTCGTAACCTTTTTAGTCGATAAAGGAATTTTTGACTGGAGTGTCGTACAAATAGGATGGCTATTAGGAATCCCTATTTTAACTGGTTCTATTATGCGTTTGCCTATTGGTATACTAACAGACAAATTTGGCGGCAAATATGTATTTTCTGCTTTGTTGTTACTATGTTCCATACCTTTGTTTCTACTTCCCTTAGCCAACAGTTTTTTCATGTTTGCCGTGCTTAGTTTCCTGTTCGGAATGGTAGGAACCAGTTTTGCGGTAGGTATTGGATATACCTCCATTTTTTACCCTCAAGAATGGCAAGGAAGAGCATTAGGGATTTTCGGAATGGGAAATGCAGGCGCTGCCATCACTACTTTTATGGCACCTTCTTTATTGAATCACTTTTCAGTTGAAGACCCACAAAATGGTTGGAAAATTCTACCTATTATATACGGAGCCGCTTTATTAATTATTGGAGTTCTGTTCTTGGTTTTTGCCAAAAACAAAAAAATGGAAAAGTCTACCAAAACAATTCCGCAAATGCTCTCTACCCTAAAAAACCCACGTGTTTGGCGTTTTGGAGCGTACTATTTCTTAGTTTTTGGATGCTTTGTAGCGTACTCACAGTGGCTTTTACCCAACTTTATGAATGTCTACCAAACCAGTCTTGTAATGGGCGGAATGTTTGCCACCATGTTCAGTTTGCCTTCTGGAGTAATACGTGCCTTTGGAGGCTATTTATCAGATAAATTTGGTGCCCGTAAAGTAATGTATTGGGTTTTGAGTTCTTCGGTAATATTAAGTGCTTTATTGATGATTCCAAAAATGGAAATCAAAACAGCAGGGCCAGGAGTAATGGCTGGAAAAACGGGAATTGTTACTCAAGTGAGTCCAACCAATGTCAGAATTGGCGACAAAGATTTCGCTGTAGATTCTAAACCAGAAACGACTACCACAGGGAACATTTTCCCAACGAAATCCTCTTGGCAAAAAGTAATTGTAACTCAAAATCAAAGCGTTAGCAAAAAAGAAATAATAGCTCAAGGAGTGACCAGAATAACATTTGACGCTAACATGTGGGTCTACTTAACATTAGTAATCCTAATTGGTATTTCCTGGGGAATTGGTAAAGCAGCGGTGTACAAACACATTCCCGAATATTTTCCCACCGAAATAGGAGTTGTAGGCGGAATGGTAGGTTTACTAGGAGGTTTAGGCGGATTCTTTGGCCCAATCATCTTTAGTTATTTATTAAACTTTACCGGTTTCTGGTCAAGCTCTTGGATTTTCGTACTATTATTTTCATCAATCTGTCTCATCTGGATGCACATTACGATCACAAGAATGATGAACGCCAGACAACCCATGCTGTCCAAACAAATAGAGACTAAAAACTGACGAAAACTCTTTCATAAATACTGAAAGCCATCCTTTTATTTAGCAAATAAGAGGGTGGTTTTTCTTTAGGAGCTATTTCCTGCTGTCCGCTGTATTCCCGCTTTGAAAAACTACGGCTGTCGCCTTGTTTTTCTAAAGCGGGAGATGCCGCTTCCATCAGGGCTAGGGATTGAGTACACTTAAAACGAATGTTTTACCAAAATTGAAATAGAGAAAACGGCTACAATAACTATCAAAAAATCAAAAAAGTTGTATATATTTGATTTTATATAAAAGTTGGGGGATATATTGGAAAACCGCCTAAAAAAAGAGGGGATTTACAAATGAAAAATAAAACTTTATTAATAATTGGAGTGTTTTATGTGAATTTTGCATTCGCACAAAATGCAGACGAATTAAATTCTCAATCGAAAGAATTATTAACGAAAAGAGATTATGAAAAAGCACTTCCAATTTTGAGAAAATCTGCCGAATTAGGAAATGCCGAAGCTCAATATAATTTAGGCTATTTTCTACAAAATGGCGTTGGAATTGCAAAAAATGAAAATGAAGCTTTTGAATGGTATAAAATATCTTCGCAAAATGGTTTCAATGATGGTCATTACTCAATGATGATGGCTTATGGAACCGGAATTGGAACAGAAATTAGTAGCGAAAAAGCATTTGAATACGCTTTGAAGTGCGCAAACAATAATGATGCAACTTGTATGTGGAATGTTGTAAACTGCTATAAACAAGGTTTAGGAATAACAAAAGACACAAATAAAATGCTCGAATGGGCAACAAAATTATCTTTGTTAGAAAATCCAGAAAATTTAAATTTAAGTGGAAATATTACTTCGACAAGATTAAGCTTAGCATATATGTATCGAGATGCTGATGATGTAGAAAAAGATTATTATAAAAGTTACATTTGGTTTTTAATCTATAATGAGTTTAAAAAAGATTTTTCAATAACTCAACAGAACCAAATAATTGAAGAAATCAAAACTGCTGAAAGCAAAATAACCAAAAAACAATTAAATTCTGCGAAAGTAGATGCTGAAAAAATATTCGGCAGAAAATTAACTAATTCCGAAAATCTAAACAAAGCAGATTTTTAAAAAAACAAATCGCCCAACCAGGGGTTTAGCATGATGAGGAGTTTAGTGGAATTATCTTTTATTTTCATATATTCGTTTAGCAAAAATACACGGTTATAAATTCCAATCACGCTCAGCGCGAAGACGCAGCTAGCCATCACCAAATATAAAACTCACTATGAAAAAAGTTTTTCTCGGAATTATTTCTATTTTATCATTTTCGATATATTCACAGAACAGATATGAACTACTTGAAAATGGAAAAGAAAAATTATTCCTTTCAGATTCAATTTCAAAAATGGCTGAAAGTGGATTGATTACGAATCAACCGATTGTCGTAGTTAATGGGAAACCATTTCGTTTCCAAGATTTAGAAAAACAAAAATTACCCTTATCAAAAATTGCTATTGTAAAGGTTGTAGCAATTGACAAAAAGACCGCTACTAGTATTTATGGCCATTTCGGTGAAGCTGGAGTTTTAATAATTACCACCTCAAAAACAAAAATATTTCTATTACAAAATGAAGATGAGTCAACGTACTATTTAGTTGATAAGATCAAAACAGCCTTTGAAAAAGATGAAATTGCTGACTCTCCATTAATTGTTATAGATGGAGTTCCTTTTAAATATGATAAAACCCTTAACTCAATAGTTCTACCCCTAAAAAAAGAGATTATCTCTGATGTTAATATTTTAAATAAAAGCAGTAGCAACGTAATATATGGAAAGGATGAAGTTTTCGGAGCTATTATAATAACTACAACAAAACAATAAGAATAAGGTCCAACTGTTAACAGCAATGAAGAGCCAAACGTTTGTACCAATTAAAAACATATAAACCAAAGATTTGACAAATGGAAAAAATTTGGATAATAGCAATATCGCTTTTTTTAATAATCACTTTTCTTTTTTGGAAGATTACTATTGGCCATTTCAAGAAAGAATATAATAAAAAGATGTGGAAACTATGGGGAACGAGAACTTTTTACTGGCAAGGCGTCATATTAGTCAGTGGCGGAGTTACAATTGTGATGCTTTTTCTTTTAAAATGGGCAAATGTTTTGATTTTTTAGTAGACTAAATAATATATAAAGAGATCAACTGCTAGTAACAATTTAAGAAATGACGAAATATTATCCGCTTTTTATGATCTTTTTGACCTTATCTTATTGCGGAAAAAACGCAAATGAGATGATAATACCAGAAAATGCGAATGAAAAGTTTGCGGAATTTATTGCAAAGGAAAATCCTTCAAAAAGCAAATTATGAATCAATATTCATTCGAGAATAATCAATTGAAACTTAAAGTTTCAAAAGCACCATTCTTAGTTCGTTTAGTTCTATACATAGTTACATTTCTATGTTTTACATTACCATTATTTGGGATAGTATTTAATATAATTCAAGGCAACGGAATAAATTTTGGGGGAATTCTAGCACTCGGAATATTTTATTTAATAGGATTTTATTTGTTACGTATTAGTTTATGGAATAGTCATGGAGAAGAGACAATATTATTCAATGAGAGTGAAATAATTTATATAGCGAATTACCGTTGGTTTAAAGATGGAAAAAAATCTCTTGAGAAAAATGAAGTCACTTATTCAATAAAACCTGTTGGATATGAGTAAGAGGATAATGGAATTCTTGTAATCTCAAATGGAAAATCAGAAATTGAATCGGCAGTAAAAATGCCTAAACAAAATCTTGAAAAATTAATAGGTATAATCAAAAACAGTAACGAACATCAGTTTTGACATAATGTGTGATTTAATGAAAATACCACTTCGCATCATGTTTTCGCTCCTCCAAAAAATTAACGATTACGAATCACATGTCATCTCAAAGTGACCAAACATAAAACTAAAAATAACGAACTAAATAATAAATGAAAACAATTTTAAAAACAATTTTATTTTTCATTCTATTTTCAACTAATTTGGAAGCACAAAAAATTGACGCTACATTATTGGAAATAAATTTTGCAGGCGATAGCAATCCGAAAAACATAACTAAAGGCACTACCAAAATATATTATTCAGCTGATGACGGTTTGCATGGTAGAGAGTTATGGGTTAGCAATACTATTACTAACACAACTAATTTAGCAAAAGACATTTATGTTGGCTCAGCAAGCGGTTTAGAATACTCCAACTTTGTGACAATAAATGATCAATTGTACTTTACTGCAAATGATGGAGTAAATGGGATTGAACTTTGGACTAGTGATGGAACAGAAACTGGAACTTTTTTAATTAAAAACATTAATAGCTCCGGTGATAGTTCAATTGGCAAATTAAAAGTCTTAAATGGCATGATTTATTTTAGTGCAAATGACAATATTAATGGTCAAGAATTATGGATTAGTGACGGTACAACAAATGGAACAACGCTTTTGAAAGATATTAATTCTGGACCCAATTCAAGCTACCCAACAGATTTTTTCGTTTTTAATAATAATATGTATTTCATATGTAATAACGGAATAAATGGTACTGAATTATGGAAAAGCGATGGTACAAACTCTGGAACAGAAATATTAAAAGATATAAATCCAAGTACAAATCCAAGTATCAATCCTGGTAATAATTTTATTGTTTTTAATAATAATTTCTACTTTTTTGCAAATAATGGCTCCACTGGTTTTGAATTATGGAAAAGTGATGGTACAACAGATGGAACTCAACTTTTAAAAGACATCAATCTTGGGCCAAATAATTCATCCTATACACTGATTGCAAGTGCAACAAGCACTTATTTTGTTTTTGGTGCAACAACTGCTTCAAACGGAAATCAACTATGGAAAAGCGACGGTACCTCGATTGGAACTGTCTTTTTAAAGGATGTACTTACAACTTATAGTAGCAGGAACTACAATTCAGAATTTATTACATTTAAAAATAAAGTGTATTTCATTGCTGATAATACTATTTATGGCAATGAATTATGGGGTACAGATGGAACTTCCGAAGGAACAAAAATTATTAAAGATATTAATGTTGGTATTGCTTCAAGTAATATTTCAAAATTAACTCCAACAGCTAATTTTATTATCTTTTCTGCGACAGATGGGGTAACTGGTTTTAATACTTTATGGAAAAGCGAGGGAACATTAGAGGGAACATCTCAATTAAAAGAAGTAAATCTAGCACAGTCAAGTTATACTGAATTATCGTTTATTGAATCTAATAATTCAATCTATTTTCAAGGAGTATTAAATAATCTAAATGGCATAGAATTATTGAAAACAGACGGATCATTAAATAATACAATATTAGTTAGTGATATATTCCATAAGAATGGAAGTAGAGTTGGGAATAGAGATTATACTCCTTTTAATAATAAATTAATATTTGCTGGCTCAGATGGCTCTCATGGAATTGAACCTTTCATAACAGATGGAACAATAAGTGGCACAAAAATGATTAAAGATATCAACCCTAACTACAATTCCTTATATAATGATTATGATTATAGACCATCATTTACAAAAGCAGGCAACAATGTTTTTTTTAGAGCAAACGATGGTACTTCTGGTTTTGAGCTTTTTAAAACAGATGGTACCGAATCAGGAACTTCGCTAGTAAAAGATATAGCTCCCGGAGGTACAAGTAGTATAGGACAATATACTCTTTTTATGAGTCTTAACGACATTGTTTTTTTTAAAGCAAACGATCAAATTCATGGTGAAGAATTATGGCGAAGTGATGGAACAGCAGAAGGCACATTTCTTCTAAAAGATATATTTATAGGTGGAGGACATGGCGTTAGCAGTTCTAATTTATTTTACGATCATGCCATTGCTTTGAATGAAAATTGCTATGCGATTTTAAATGGATACTTATATTTTATTGGTAAAGATAATCTAGGATACGCAATTTGGAGAACTGATGGAACAACAAACGGAACAATAAAAGTAGTCTCAATTCCATCAAGCGGAACTTATGATTACAGACCTGAAATAATTAATTCAGCAAATGGTAAGATTTTCTTTAAAACTGATATAAACAATTCGAGTTACGGCAATAACAGTTTATGGTCTACCGATGGAACACAAGCAGGTACAACTTTTTTAGGTTCTTGGTTAATTACTGGTCTAGGTCAATTCAACAAAAATATTGTTTTTAATAACAACTTATATTTTACCGTTTTTTCAGATAGTGGGCCAACTTTAATGAAATCTGATGGTACTCCTACTGGTACTGTAGCACTTACAACTGCAAATTTTACAAATTATAACACATTTAATTCCTTAAAATCATGTGGGAATTTTGTTTATTTCTCAACAGGCCAAAGCGGCCAAACCGCAGGTATGGAGCTTTGGAAAACAAATGGGACATTAGCTGGTACTACTCTTGTTGAAGCTATACCCCTTGGAGCCTCTAATTATTTTGCTAATTGTACTTGCATACAAAACAATTTATTTTTCATTAAAGAGTTTTACTCAGATAAAATTTGGTACGTAGATAACGTTTCACAAACTTCAAAATATTTTCAAATCAACATTCTAAATTCTAATAATTTTTCTAACTTTTATGGAGTTTCTGATATTATGAACTTAAATGATAATTTATTGTTCGACGGGGTTAGTCAAGAATCAGGAAACGAATTATATTATTCAAACACGCAAAATTTATTACAAACAGAAGAATTTAATTCTAAAAATATTCAAACCGATAAAGTGAAAATTTTTCCAAATCCTTCTAATGGAAAAATTAATTTATCTATATCTGATAATTCACAACTTATTACTATTCAAATATATAATGTATTAGGCGCAAATATTTTAAATGTGATTCCTGAAAGCGCTGACTTCGTAGACTTAAGTAAATTAAATAGTGGTATTTATTTTATTAAAATAACAACTGAGAACTTTATTGAAACAAAAAAGATAATAATTAAATAGCCTTCTGCAAACAACCTTTGGCGAGACACAATATTAGTGGGATTAAGGTTTTTTTCGTGTTTTCGATCATCCGACAAGTTAGCGATTACAAAGCCCACACAATCTCTAAGTTACCGCAAGCCAACGGCTATTGGCTCGAAAAATTAAACCCAAACGTAATAAAATGAAGAAATTAATCGTCTTATCAATTCTTGTCTTCATTTCGTGCAAAAATGAAAACATAAAATTGAAACCAAATTTTAAAGATTTTATTTATGTGAATTTTAATTTAAGAGAAAATAGTTCCTTGAAATTTAACGGAAGTGATACTTTGTATTTGCAAAAAAGATTTCCAGAGGAAGCTGTTGGAAATTTTATTGCAGTTTTAAATAGACAAGACAAAGACTCTCTGATAGAGAAAATTAACAAACTTAATTTCAAAAAATACGAACCTACATATATCCAAAAATATATTGAAGATGGAAACTCCCAAATTTTTATAATAAACCGCAATGAAAAAACCGAATCTATTTATATTCATGGAAGCACTCCTCCATCAAAAATTAATGCTTTGGGAAATTGGGTTGAAAATTTACAAAGCAGATTACAATTTGTCAAAACTGATGAATATATACACTTTTCGAATATCGAAAATATTGTGACTCCTCCACCTCCCCCACCAATTGTAAAATAAAAAAACAGCTCAAAGCTAAAGACTCACTGGAAGAGAAAAACCAATAACGGAACTGCAATTGAATGGAACCGCTCCCTATTGGGTAAAGTTTACTTGGGCCTACCATCTTGCCTAATCGAAAAAAAAAAATCCTTTTATAAAATCCATAAGTCGGGAGCATTTTATTAATTATCTTTAAATCGATGTGTTTATCTGATCTGTAAACTGAAAGCTTCTTAAAATTACTTTATCTAAAATTGTTAAAACAATGAAACAAAACTTTCTAATAATTGTAAGCCTTATTTTTTGTGTGTATTCTTCAGCACAAAAGATAGTTCAACAAGAAAAGTGTCCCAAAATTTATAAAACCAATTATACTGAAATTCTTGTTGAAAAGTATTTGACAATCTCAAAGAATGATACTATAAAATTTAACGAAATAAGATTTGAATGCGTCTTTTTGGCCTTATATACTCATAAAGTTATGTTTGATAAGTTTGGTAAATGGGATAAAGAAATTTATCCAAACAACAGTAATCTTCCTATCCTACTGTGGGAAAATGTTGACTTGTATTCGAATGGGAAAAAGTATAATGTTTTTACAACCGGATTGGAAGAATGGAAACACATTTACGCGTCGGTTATGGTATTTGATAAAAACTATATTGACTTAATAACCGATGATTCATCAGAAAAAGAAAACCTAATCGATTATTTTTCTGATTTGATTAAGAAAAACAAAACATATAGAAAAAATTTCTATGAAGAATACCGGAAAATGGTTGACAAAAAAAAAGCAGGAACTATAAAAGAATAATTAATTGCTATTTCTAATTATCAACCTAATTCGACACGATAGCGATAATATAAGCACACAGCAATCGAAAATGAGTACGCCATACAAACCTAAAGATTATACCTCACACCATATTTAATCGTGTACAATACTCAAAAATTAGTTGACTTATTAAAACTGGTTTTGACGCCACAGAATTAAGAAGATTTGACCACGAAAACAGAAAAATTACTCACATCGAATTGAAACTTGACCTTCCAATATTTGATGATATGAAAAAGTTGATACAGCCCTTACAATAAAGATTATTCTGCTATAACTCTAAAAA
Organism: Flavobacterium gillisiae; assembly: GCF_900107635.1. Taxonomy (GTDB): domain Bacteria; phylum Bacteroidota; class Bacteroidia; order Flavobacteriales; family Flavobacteriaceae; genus Flavobacterium; species Flavobacterium gillisiae. Next base: position 15,065 of record NZ_FNRD01000007.1, on the reverse strand, counting down.
CCTCTTTTAAAACATTTTAAAAGAGGTTTTCTCGTTTTTTAGCCTTTTTACCTTCCATTAATTGAATCCGAATTTGATATATTTTATCAATATCTATTATCATCTTTTTAAATATAAACACTTTCATTTTCAAATTCACAAAAAGCAACAAATACGTAGTTTTTAACGTGTTTTAAATACGTATTTATACTTATTAATTCAATTTTTAAATCTATTTTTGACCGAAATAGATCCTTTCGGCTGTACTCTAATTCAACCGATAATTAGTCCTAAACAGACGAATTTACAGTGCAGCGAATTAGTACTACGAAGCTATTTTACAAAATTAAAATCGATGAAAAATTAACTAAACCAATCACTATGAACATTCTAAAAACCCTTTTTCCCTTCCTAGCTATAATAGGATGCACCACTTACGCACAAGAATTTGAGGCAAACGTCCAACTTAGACCAAGATTCGAATACCGTAATGGATACAAAAGTCTTTTAAAAGATGGTGACATCCCTGCTTCTTTTATATCACAACGTTCGCGCTTGAATTTAAACTTCACGCAAGACAAATTAAAATTAAAATTGGCACTTCAAAACATCAGTGTTTGGGGAGATGTTGCTACAACTTCTACAGCGGCTAAAAATGGAGTAGCTGTTTTCGAAGCTTGGGCTGAATATAGTTTTACTGACAAATGGAGTTCCCGCATAGGTCGCCAAGTATTGAATTATGATAACCAGCGCATCATGGGTGGAATAGACTGGATTCAACAAGGACAAAGTCATGATGCAGTACTGCTTACCTATAAAGACACTAAAAATCAATTGGATTTAGGAGTCGCACACAACGCAAACGCCGAGAACTTATTAGCTCCAACGACCGCTTACACCACAAATTACAAAAACATGCACTATGCTTGGTATCACACTAAAATAAGTACAATAAATGCTAGTTTCTTATTCTTAAACACAGGATATGAATTTGCAGCAACTCCAACTGAGTTAAAAGTGGATTACAAACAAACCTACGGAACTTATCTTACCTATAAAGGAAAAAAATTGGATTTTGACTTCGGACTTTACGGACAATCAGGAAAAAGTGCCGGAAATGATATAACTGCTTTTTACGCAGGATCCAATATAGGGTATGCCCTAACCGAAAATTTTAAAGCGACTTTAGGATATGAATTCCTTTCAGGAAAAGACCAAGATGACACAAGCACTAAACTAAAATCATTCATCCCTTTATTTGGAACAAACCACGCTTTCAATGGTTTTATGGACTATTTCTACGTAGGAAATCATAGCAACAATGTAGGTTTACAAGACGCTTATTTAAAACTGGAATTTCCAATCAAAAAAGTAAAATTATCTGTTACTCCTCATTTTTTCTATGCGCATAGCAAAGTAATTGTAAGTACTGTCGAACAAGATTCTTACCTAGGAACGGAGCTTGACTTGACTGCTGCTTATAAAGTATCAAAAGATATTCTAGTAGTGGGAGGTTATTCTCAAATGTTTGGTACAACCACTCTTGAAGCACTAAAAGGCGGTGACTCAAGCAAAACAAACAACTGGGCATGGCTAATGATCAACATTAATCCAAATATATTTTCGACCAAAAAACAATAAATTTTAGCTTTAACAAAAGACAATTTCATTTCAAAGAACCGAATTAGTCGCTGCACTAATTTGGTTTTATTGTGCCTATTCCAGCCATTCGCTATAGCCCTCACTCAAAACCTTTTTTTTACTAGGTCGTCGCAGGAGCTTCCTACGGTCGCTCTGCTACTCCCGTAAAAAAGCGGTTTTTCAATCGGGGCTGCCGCTACTGTCTGGGGCAGAAGATTGTGATTTTTAAGAACTATTAGTACTATTTATTTTAAGGCTGCAATAAATAAAACGTTCCTTTCCTAAACTTATAAATGAGTGTATAGTAAGTAAAGTGTGTGCTTTTATTAATTACTAAGTTTATTTATGTTTATCTTTTTTAAGCCTTTCGTCTATTGGCAATTTGATAAATTCAATCACTTCTACTTTTCCAAAATCTTTGTATAGCGGATTTAAGATAATATTTGATTCTAATCCAACAATAGTAGATGGTACGCGTAAAGCGAATACGTTTCGGTCTTTTGATAATTTTGTAAAAACTTCTGTTGTTTTAGAAGAATAAGGATATTGGTTCCATCGTTCCGGAAGTTCTTTCAATTCCTCTATAACAAATTCATCTGGGAACTGAATTTTTGCTACTAATATATCTTTGGGTAAATACGCAATATTTTCTGAGTGTACGTAATATTCTAGTAGTGCCAAAGAGATGTTTTCTGAACAATAAACAGCACGCGTTCCCACTTCGTTCCATCTTCCTCCAACTTTTTCAGCTCCTATTCCTGACAGTGTTAAATCTTTATACTTAACATTAGCAATCCTATACACAACCATTAGCTATAAACGTTGTATTGAATTCTTACAATCTCATTTTCGACCATTTCAAAACCAAAACTACTGTCAAGCAATTCAAAAGGAATTTTATTACCAAGAGACTTTGACGGAGTTTTTAACCATTGCTTAAAATCATCTTTAGAATCAAATACATCATAACCCAATCCAAATAGCCTTGCCAATTCGTAGATTCGTTCTGACGTTTCCTTTCCATAAACAGTTTTCTTTTGCATACTACTAATAGAAGCTGGTAATATATCCTCAAACTCTTTTTCCGTAGAACCAGTATATTCTATTAATTCCTTCCACTCTGCTTTTTTTACACCCTCTCTGATACGAATTATTAATTCCATTTTATAACCCGGTGCGTCTTTACCATACTTAACGACCCAAGACGGTGAAAATTTAACGTGACTAGCTGGTTTCACTACTTCTTTAGATACTTTTAGAATTGTAGCCTTCTTGTTAGCTATATTTTTTGATGTTGTTTTTATATTCATAATTGTAATATTACGTTTATATCATTGTAAATATACAATAATAATTTTAGATTTTAAGTATTCTAGATATAGCTAAGAACGAAAGTCTTCTTACTGTTTCAAATTAATCAAGAAATCAGTACACTTGTACCGCTTTTATAAAACCAAAAAAATATCAAATTGACATGAATATCAAAGACTTAATAGGAACCTTCAATATTGTAGGAAGCAATCAAGATGCCGAAGAAAACAACTATAAAGGCACACTTACTTTAGCAGTTGATACCAACGACAGAATTACGGCCAAGTGGTTTATCAATAACGAACAAGTACAAAAAGGCACAGGTTTTTTTAGAGACAATATTCTCGTTATTAATTTTAATTACGAAGGAGAAAATGATGAAATATTTAAAGGTGTTGTCGTTTATCGCTGTATAACTAAAGATTTACTAGATGGCTTTTGGTCTGAAAAACACGGTGATCCGCTTTATCTTGGTACGGAGCGTTGTTTTAGAAGTACTGAAGTTTTGAATTAAAAGTATTCTTTCTGTCTCTCATTTATTTAAATAATGTCAGCTCGATATTCCTGTTTTTTCTAAAAAAACTTATTTCATCCGAGATTCAAACGTCCTTAGCATTCGCAGTCGAGCGTCAAATGTTTGAGGAATGCGTAAAAAGAAAATCTGTTTGAGCGTAGCGAGTTATTTTCTTTTAGCATTCGAAAACTTATTTGACCGACGAGGATGCGCTCAGACTTGATTTTTTTGTTTCTTTTTTGATCAAGCAAAAAAGAAAATTATAATTTCTAGATACAAATAGTACAAGTTTGAGGAAAACTCATCATTCCCCTCCTTTAATTACCACATCCTTATAAATTCCATTTCTACAAACCCCTCACAGTTCATATTAATAAAACTGCAGAATAAAAAATCATAAATACGTATTTTTACGTATTTATACTTAATTTTGTTTCAAAGGTTCTTGGTTTAGATAAAACTAAAAACCAACTTTATTATTAATAAAGAAATGAAATAATGCAAAATTCAGAAATCAAAACTACCTGTTCCTATTGTGGAGTTGGTTGCGGAATTATAGTTACCAATGATGCTAAAAATGGCGTAACCATAAAAGGAGATAAAGACCATCCTGTGAATAGAGGAATGCTCTGTTCTAAAGGAATGAACCTGCATTATGTAGCCAATGATACTTCAGACAGAATTCTGTATCCTGAAATGCGTTGGAGCAAATCACATCCTATGGAACGCGTGAGTTGGGATACCGCTTTAGATAGAGCTGCAGCCGTTTTTTCATCTATTATAAAAAAACACGGCCCTGATAGTGTGGGTTTTTATGTTTCTGGACAATGCCTTACTGAAGAATACTACTTAGTAAACAAACTGGTAAAAGGTTTTCTAAAAACGAACAATATCGATACCAACTCTCGCCTATGCATGAGTTCAGCAGTTGTGGGATACAAGAAAACATTTGGAGAAGACTCCGTTCCTATTGCTTATGATGATATTGAACTGGCAGATACTTTTTTAATTACTGGTGCTAATCCAGCTTGGTGTCACCCAATTTTATTTAGAAGACTGGAGCAACACAAAGAAAAAAATCCAAAAGTAAAAGTAATTGTTATCGATCCTCGAAAAACGGATACCGCTGTTGCTGCCGACTTACATTTACAAATTACTCCTGGAACCGACATTATTCTCTACCATGCTATGGCAAAAAGAATAATCGAAAAAGGCTATAGCGATATCGAATTTATTAAAAAACATACCGAAAATTATAACTTATACAAAGACCTTGTTCTTGCTACTTCGTTAGATAAAGCGTCAAAAATGTGCGGTATTCCGATAAGCCAAATTGAATTGGCTGTTGATATGATTGGAAAGTCAGAGGGGTTTATGTCCCTTTGGGCAATGGGTTTGAATCAAAGTGCGGTTGGTGTAGATAAAAACACGGCTCTACTTAATTTGTCGTTACTAACCGGTCATGTAGGAAAACCTGGATCTGGGCCTTTTTCTTTGACAGGACAACCCAACGCTATGGGCGGACGAGAAGTAGGCGGAATGGCCAACTTACTAGCCGTTCACAAGGATTTGGCTAATCCGGAGCATCGTCGAGAAGTAGCTGATTTTTGGGGCGTAGACGAAATTTCAGAAAAACCAGGACTTACGGCTACTGAAATGTTTGGTGCTCTTGAATCTGGAAAAATGAAAGCGATTTGGATAATTTGCACCAATCCTTTAGTCAGTTTACCTGATTCTAGAAGAGTGGAAAAAGCCTTAAAAAATGCCAAATTTGTTGTCGTTCAAGAAATATCTCATAATGCCGATACTGCTAAACATGCTGATTTATTATTACCCGCAGCGGGTTGGTTAGAAAAGGAAGGCACTATGACCAATTCGGAACGAAGGATCTCTTATTTGCCAAAAGGAATCAACGCTCCTGGAGAAGCACTTTCGGATGTGGAAATTCTGTTGCGTTTTGCTAAAAAAATGAATTTCAACGGTTTCAATTTCAATAACACCGAAGAAGTTTATAAGGAATATTGTCAGATGACAAGAAACACGAATATGGATATTTCTTATTTAAATTATAATCGATTAAAAAACGAAGGTACTTTTCAATGGCCCGTTCCTGATTATGGACATCCTGGAACGCCGCGTTTATTTACCGACAAAAAATTTTATACGCCTTCGCAAAAAGCAATTTTTAATATCCCAACCGCATTAGAAAACACATCTGAAGAACCGAACGATCAATTCCCGTTTATTCTTACCACAGGACGAATAAGAGATCAATGGCATACGATGACAAAAACTGGAAAAGTGTCTCGATTGATGACGCATATCCCGAGCCCGTTTCTTGAAATAAATCCTATTGATGCCTATAAATCTTCTATAAAAAATGGGGATATTGTTGTTGTAACCAGCACAAAAGGAAATGTGCGTGTAAAAGCAAAAGTAACCGACTTGATAAAAGAAGGAGTTGTTTTCCTACCAATGCACTGGGGAAAACAACTCGACAATGATTTAAACCGAACCAATAATGTTACTAATACAATAGTTGATCCCATCTCTAAAGAACCCGATTTTAAATATACCATTGTTTCTGTAGCAAAATACGTAAAACCATTTCAAAAAATTGCGGTCGTTGGCGCCGGAGCAGCAGCGTTCCGATTCATCCAAAACTATAGAGAAATCAATACAACTGATGAAATTATTGTATTTTCGAATGAAGAAAACCCGTTTTACAATAGGGTTTTATTGCCAGAATATGTCACGGCTGAACTTTCCTGGGAACAACTTTTAAAAATAAAGGAAGACTCGTTAAAGAAGTTAAATATTACTATGAAAACGGGAGTTTCTATTGATGCTATAAATACGACGGAAAATACAATTCTGGGCAGTGATGGCGTTGTCCATACTTTCGACTCTTTGATATTGGCTACTGGAAGCAGGCCTTTTGTTCCTGAAAACGCACAATTACATTTACCGGGACGTTTTACTATTCGAAAAAAAGAAGATGCGGACCGACTTAAAAATTACTTAGACAATACCAATTTAGCTCCAGACGAACAACATGTGGTCATTGTAGGCGGTGGATTATTAGGATTAGAATTAGCCGCAGCACTAAAACATAAAAAAGTAAAAATCACGATTATTCAGCGCGCTTCCCGTTTAATGGAACGTCAACTGGATCGTATTTCGAGTAAATTATTGGCCGAAGAAGTACAACTCCGAGATATCCAAATCTATTTTGACAATGAAGTGAGTACGGTATTCGAAACTGATAATCAAAACGAAATTGAAATTGGTTTAAAAAGTGGCCGAATCATAACCGCTAACGCCATCGTTTATACCATTGGAACCATTCCGAATATAGAAATTGCCAAAGAAGCTGGTATTTCCTGCGGTCGCGGTGTTAAGGTAAACCAATATTTGCAATCTTCAAATCCAAACATATATGCCATTGGAGAAATAGCCGAGTACAATAATCAATTATTCGGAATCACCTCAGCAGCCGAGGAACAAGCGGATGTACTAGCCAACTATTTGGGTGGTGATATCAGCAGTTTTTATCGAGGTTCGGTTTTGATGAATATTCTAAAACTTGAAGACATCAATCTTTGTAGCATTGGCCAAGTGGAGATTCCTGAAAATGACGATTCTTATGAGGAAATAGTATTCTCGGATTTAAAGAAACGCTATTACAAAAAATGTATCGTCAAAAACGATTTATTGGTTGGAGCCATTTTGATGGGAGATAAAAATGAGTTTCCAGAATTCAAAAACTTGATCGAAAGCAAAATTGAATTATCTGATAAGAGAGATTTACTACTTCGAGGAACCTCAAGTGCTAAACCAGTTCTGGGAAGATTAGTTTGTTCTTGTAGCCAAGTGGGAAGCGGAAACATTGAAGAAACCATAAAAAGCGGAACCACTAATTTCACCGAATTATGTAAATCAACAGGTGCGGGATTAGGCTGTGGAAGCTGTAAAACCGAAGTAAAAGAAATTTTAGCTAAGTGTAAATAATAGTGGTCAGCGATCGGTGGTCAGTTTATAAGCAATAACTGAACACTAATTTACTGAACACTGTAAACTAAAGAAAGATGGAACTAACAAGATTAATAGTAAAAGGAGGCGTTATTTCACCGGGGGAATTACGTGATATTGTAAATTTAGCTTCGGACCAAGGTTTAGATAGTATTTCCTTTGGATCCAGACAAGATATCATTTTTCCGAAAGTGTTTAAAAATATTGATCCCGAGAAAACTAGCAAACATCACTTTGTTTTTCCAGATGAAAAAAGCGGGAATAACATTGTGTCTTCTTATGTTTCGACCGATATTTTTAGAAATACCTCTTGGCTAACGGGAAATAAATTCCTGTATGTATTAGAACAATTTAAAGAGCAACCCGATTTAAAAGTCAATATCACAGATCCCAAACAGCAGTTAGTTCCTTTATTTACAGGGCATATCAACTTCATAGCTTCTGAGCATGAAGACTATTGGTTTTTATATATCAGAATGCCAAATTGGGAACGCATGGAAGTGTATCCCGTTTTAATCTACAGCTGGGATATTTCGAAAATATATTACGAAATCGAAAAATTGGTTCGAGAAGAATCACACGGAATAGACATGCTTTTTAGTTTGGTCAGCGAAGCTTTAGACACCAATAACAGAACTATAGACAAACCGTTAAACGTTCCCTTCTACCCTTTTCCTTATTACGAAGGCATGAACCGATTGGGGATTGATCAATATTGGCTAGGCTTGTATTGGAGAAATAACCTGTATGATTTAGAGTTTTTAAAAGAAATGTGCGATTTATGCTTCGAATGTAAAATAGGTAAAATATGTATCACGCCTTGGAAATCATTTATCGTAAAGGGGATCCCAAAAGACCGAAAACTAGATTGGGAGAAGTTCTTAGGTAAAAAAGGAATCAATATCAGACATTCTCTTTTAGAACTAAACTGGCATTTACCAGTAGCCGTAGAATGGGCTTTGAATCTCAAAACATTTCTGGTTCGTACCTTAGACCAATTTGACATTAGCACCTATGGACTTACTTTTGGAATATCCGAATACAATCGCGATGGGCATTACTTCACCTCTATTGTGGTCGAAAAAAACGGCTTGCCTAAAGATTTAGAATCCATTAAAATCAGAGACACTTTTAATGTATTATACGCCAAACATTTTGACCCAAACAGCAGAGAATATATTGTTCATGCGCAAGATGTCGACAAACTGGAATTGCCAACTATTTTGATTGAATTAAGTAAGAAATATTTTGAGGAATTAGGGAATTCAGTACAAGAGGATTCGGCCACAACGACCATAAAAGAAAAAGTACAGCAAGAGGTCCACCAATGCCAAGACTGTCTTACGGTTTATAACTCAGAATATGGAGACCTTGTTCAGGGAATTGAAAAAGGAGTACTTTTTCAAGATCTACCCGAAAATTATTGTTGTTCTCTATGTGAGTCTCCAAAATCGAATTTCATCGAATTAAAAGGGGAGAAATTAGATGCTGTTTAATTTAGAGTGGAAGTAATCCTTTCGTAACATTTAAAATAAAACCATTAAGAAATTAAAAGTCATTAAGTAAAGAAGCTTATTTTATTAATCTCTAATTAGTTTCTAAAGAGTTGATTTTATTACGCTTTATAATTACGCTCGAACATCATCTGGAAATTTTAATCTCATCTTGTCAAAATTCTTAATTTTCTTAATAGCTAAATGGTTAATAATCATTTATTTTTGGTGGTTCATAATCCCTTATATTATAATAAATCAATAACAACATGAATACAACTTTTAAACCTGTAAGTGCGTCACACATCACAATTTCTGAACTAATGTTGCCTTCACATACCAACTTTAGCGGGAAAATTCATGGCGGCTATATTTTATCTCTAATGGATCAGATTGCCTTTGCTTGTGGTTCTAAATTTTGTGGGAATTATTGCGTTACAGCTTCTGTAGATACCGTGAATTTCTTAAAACCTATTGAAGTAGGCGAATTGGTAACTATGAAAGCCAGTGTCAATTATGTGGGAAACAGTTCTATGATTGTGGGTATTCGTGTTGAGTCTGAAAATATTCAAACAGGAACTGTCAATCATTGTAATTCTTCTTATTTTACCATGGTTTCCAAAGACAGTAGCGGAAAAAACGCTGCCGTTCCTGGACTTATTTTAACCAACATAAAAGAAGTAAACCGTTTTCAAAATGCGTTGAAGCAAATCGCTTTGCGAAAAGAAAGAGAAGAACATAGAAGTATCGCTACTTTTGGATCAATTGAATCTATTGTAAGTTCGAATAAATACAAAGTACAAGTAGATCTTGGTTAAGTTTTAAAAACGAATCATAAAACAATCAAAAATTAGCAGATTAAATGGTATTCTACTGCTTCTTAATAATAAAATACTATCTCCCACATGAATCTATTGTCCGTTCGAGCGGAGTCGAGAAACACTCGCAATCAATCTACCAACTGGATCATCAATAGATTTAAAATAATATAATTGTCCGCTTTGAGGATTAAAAAAAATGGCACGCAGATTTTAAAGATTTCTGCAGATCAGTTATCATTATTCCGTAAAACTCTGTAAAATCGACATGCCTTTTAAAATTAGAAAATTAAGTATGCACAGACATATTAAATAATAATCAAGTTCTATTTTACAAAAAAATAAAAACCATTAAGAAATTAAGTTTTATTAAGTTCTATTGCTTAATTTTCTTAATCTCTTAATGGTTTATGAGGTGCATACAGCTTGTTGTACCGCTTACTCTTTATTACCTCAACTTAGCCGTATCCACTCTCGTAGGCGTATCTTTTCCACTTACAATAGTTGACGAACTAATCGCGATGGCCTTAATGATTTCGGTCATGTTGTTCATATCTAAAGTCTCAATTTCATCACTTGCTTTATGATAATTCGGTTCATTATCCATTTTTGAAGTCGAAATCGTATGTGCCGGAACTCCTAACTTTGCCAAAGTAGCATTGTCAGATCTATAAAACAATTGTTGGTCTGGATAAGGGTCTGCATAAAATTTAAAAACTGATCCTTCTAAGTTTTCCTGAAGAATTTCTCCCATACTTGATTTCTCAAAACCAGTAATATAAGCCGAATTTTTACCCCATTTCGATTCTGTTCCTATCATTTCAAGATTGAACATCGCCATAACTTGCGCTGGATCTAGTTGTTTCGAAAAATACTTAGAACCATAGCCACCTAATTCTTCGGCTACAAAAGCAGTGAAAATTATGGAACGTTCGTTGTTATTCATTTTCTTAAAATACTCCGCTAGTAATATTACGGCAGTTGTTCCTGCAGCATCATCATTGGCGCCATTATAAATAGAATCAGTAGCATCGTGTTGCTCTCCTTCTGCGGGAGAACCCACGCCCAGGTGGTCGTAATGTCCTGAAAACACAACATATTCATTAGGTTTGCTTTTCCCTTTCAACATCCCAACCACGTTATTTAGTTTATTGGTTGTAATCGTATTAGTCGCTTCAATCGAAAAATGCGTCGCCTCAGTAGGTCCAAAAACAAACACAACCGTATTTTTTCCAGGAGTCGCCGCCATTTGCCCCATGTGTTGAATATTAGGAAGTATCTTTCTAAAAGACTCATCTACCAAAACCAATAAGTTTTTATCACTTTGGTAATACTCATAAAACTTAGGACCAAAAGTATCTCCAGCTCTAATATTCACTACCGCAATAGGACTATCCTCTGTAAAAGAAACTTGAGGTTGGTATGAAAACGAAATCATCGACCCCGCATCAATCGCTTTTCCGTCAATTTGAATATCCAGACTCTTCCTTTTGGATTCCGTCATAGAAAATTCTTGTCGGTAATCTTTTGCGCCATTAAAGGTTTGTAAGCCTATTTTCTTGAACTGCGATTCAATATATCCCGAAGCCTTATCAATTCCCGGTGTAAAGGCTCTGCGTCCTTGCATATCATCAGCCGCAAGTACTTTCTCGATCTCGGTTACCTTCTTTACAGTAATCAATTTATCGATCGATTGCGCCTGAACCAGCAAACTAGAACAAAGTACAAGACCACTTAAAACAATTTTTTTCATAGTTATATTTTAAATAAGAAATAATCCATTTTTATAATAAGAGTGTAGAAATCAAAATGTGTTACAATAATTTTAAGAAAATTACCAACATAAACGTCTTCAGACTAATTCGTTTTCTATAGAAAATTTCGCTGATTTATTTAATTTTTAGGAGCAAGACAACAGTCATTTTCAAGAACTTCCCCTCCTGCTGTCCGCTGTATTCCCGAATAATAAAAACTACGGCTAAAAAGCCTTGTTTTATTAAATCGGGAGATGCCGCTCCCATCAGGGCTACTAATCACGGGTAATTTTCATAATAACGGTATTACGAATTGTCATTACGACGAACAGCCTGTCCCGATTTTGCAGGAAAGCAATCACTCAAAGCATAACCGCGACAAAACTCAACCCTTAGATTTCTTTAGCTTTAAGTTACATTTTTTATGGGACAGCTTCGTTCCTCGCAGTGACTTTTATCCTATTGCTTAACCTTATGTGCTATACGAGAGAATTTGTGCGGTAGCGAAAGAAATCTAAAATTTACTTTTAAAAAAGAAAGAAAAATCTTTGGTTGTAATTTTGTAATTTTGAAGAAATCACGAAGAAATAACAAAATAAGCTACACTGCGATTTTTTCAAGAAAAAATAAATCTAATCTATTGAATAATTATGAATGTATTTGTTTTATTAATTTCTGAAGTAAATAAGTTAGTGCATATTAGCCAAATAAATAAGCGTATAGTGAAACTTAAAGAGACATTAAAAAATTCATTAATCAGCATAATACTATTTGCCATTCAACTATTTAATAAATGGTATATAAAATTAAATCAAAAAAGTAAAATTACAAATTCTCAAAATTTTGAAGATTTCACACCTATAACACTGGACGACAAAGATGACAAGTACAGCGAAATTATAAAATACGCAATTGATAATCTAAACACTAAAAATGTGGCTTTAACAGGCCCATATGGTTCCGGTAAGAGTTCAATATTAAAAACATTTGAAAGCAAACACATAGAAAATAAATACTTGAATATCTCTTTAGCAACTTTTGATGAAAAAGAGCACCAACTAAAAGAGATTGAGTATTGTATCCTTAAACAACTGTTTTATAAAGTTGAGCAAGACAAAATTCCTGAATCAAGATTTAAACGAATTATTAATCAAAAAAATGTAAAAACAAAAGCCTTCTTTATTTTTCTCTGGTTAATTTCACTAGCATATTTTTCAAAACCAAACTTATTAATTGAATTTTCAAAAAACTTTTCTCTTAATTTTTATTCTAAAATTTGTAATCTCTTTTATACACTATATCTTTTAGGTGGAACTATGTATTTGCTGTATAAAACAATGGGATTTATTTTAAATTTTAAATTTACCAAATTTAGTTTTCAAGATACAGAAATCGAAAATGGAGATGATAAAAAAAGTATTAATTTTGAAAATGAAATTGATGAAATTTTATATTTTTTCGAAAGAAACTCTTTCAATGTTATTTTTATTGAAGATTTGGATAGATTCAAAAATACTGAAATATTCATAAAACTACGTGAAATCAACTATTTGATAAACAATTACGACCCTATAAAAATTAAAAGGAAAATCACTTTTATATATGCCGTTCAAGATGATACTTTCAAAGAAGACGAACGAGCTAAATTTTTTGACTTTATTATTCCAGTAATTCCCGTTATTAATTATTCAAATTCTAGTATTGAATTATTAGATAAAATAGACATCAATAAAGATGGAATACCAAAATCTTTTATCAAACAAGTTGCTCGTTATTTATCAGATAAAAGAACGTTAATCTCGATTAACAATGAATATAAAATATATAAAACAATAATCGGTAATGATTTAGAGAAAAGGAAACTTTTGGCAATGATGATTTACAAAAATGTTGAGCCGACAGATTTTGACAATTTAAATAGTCAAAAAGGTTATGTTTATACCGTTTTTAGTGATTACTATAAACTTATAAAAAGTTCAATTGATACAATTGACAAAAAAATCATAAAAGAAAGGACTAAGATAACTAGTACAGAGGATGAGATATTTAGAGATGTAAACGAGTTAAAAAGATTGTATATAATAAAAACATTTGAACTTTTAAATAACAATGCTGTTGGTATTGATATTAATAACATTCGATGTACAATTAGTCAATTATTAATTGAATCTAATTTTATTTTATTTACGCAACTTACAAAAATCAATTATTACACCTATAATTCTTATTCTTCAAATTACTTATTAAATAGTAGCAATCTTTCTTTTAAAAAATTGGAATTAGAGGTTGGATCGTATGATGAACGGTTAGAAATTATTCAAAACAAAAAAGAAAAAAGATCAAATATATTTAGAAAGGAAATTGAAAAACTTGAAAATGAAAAGGAAGTAATTAGGACTCAAAAAATAAAAGATCTTGTAGACGATGAATATTTTGAAAAATGTTTGGGTAGTTTAAAATATAAAGAAAGTATAAAAGTAAAAGAGGAAATTGACGGAAAAGAAATGATAATTACAAAAGAAAAAAAAGTCGATTACAAAATCCAAAATATTGAATTAATTAATTATCTCATACGTTATGGTCATATCGACGATAGCTATTCTCACTATATTTCGCACTTCTACCCTGGATCAATTACCAAAGAAGATAACGATTTTTTAAAGAGCTTCACTAACAATAAGCCATTGCCTTATAATTTTAAATTACAAGAGATAGGAAATTTATTTTCTGATATTGTAGAATCAGATTTTAGTAGAGAAGAAATACTAAATTTTTCTCTTTTAGATTATATGTTAGAAAGAAAAGATACAGAAAAAGAATTATCTCAAATCATTACATTATTAAGTACTAAAATACACAAGCCTATTAATTTTATAGATGAATATTTAATTTATACAATCAGCCAAAACCAACAACCTTTTCTCAAAGCACTTTGTAAACATTGGAAAAACCCTAATCAAAATATTTGGGAAGAAGTATGGTCAAATTTTTCAGATGAGAAGACTGTAAATTATTTGAATTTAATATTTTCTACATTAGATATTCCAACAATACTAAACTTAGATATTAGAAATAATATATCAAATTATATTTCTGAAATAGAAAGTTTAAAAGTCTTTACCAATAACGATAAAAAAATGACTGAATTTATTTTAGAAACTAATATAAAATTCAAAAATATTGATAATGAAGGCGCAAAATTTATTTTTGATTTCATTTATCAAAATAACAATTATGAAATTAATGAGAAAATGATTGAGCTATTTGTAACTCGTTATTCTCAAAAAAGTGTTGATATAGAATTACTAAAAACAGCAAATTACACTACTATTAAAAATTCAGGTGCTTCGAAATTGATTAAATACATCGACTCAGATATTGAATTTTACATTAAAACAATATTCTTACAATTAGCAACTAATTGCGGTTGGGTATTTCGGTCGGACCGTGCCACCCATTTCGGTTGAAATGGTGCCACTTTGAAAGATATTACAATAATACAAAAAGTTTGTTCAGTTTAAAA
>NZ_FNRD01000023.1 GCF_900107635.1 Flavobacterium gillisiae | reverse complement strand
GGTGGGCAAACCCGCTGAACTGAAACATCTAAGTAGGCGGAGGAGAAGAAAACAAAAGTGATTCCGTAAGTAGTGGCGAGCGAACGCGGATTAGCCCAAACCAATGATGTTACGGCATTGTTGGGGTTGTAGGACCACGATATTCAATGTAAAACGAACTAGAATCTACTGGAAAGTAGAACCAAAGAGGGTGATAGTCCTGTATAGGTAAGTGATATAATTGATAGTGGTATCCTGAGTAGGGCGGGACACGAGAAATCCTGTCTGAATTTGGCGGGACCATCCGCTAAGGCTAAATACTCCTGAGAGACCGATAGTGAACCAGTACCGTGAGGGAAAGGTGAAAAGAACCGTGAATAACGGAGTGAAATAGATCCTGAAACCATACGCTTACAAGCGGTCGGAGCCCCTTCGTGGGGTGACGGCGTGCCTTTTGCATAATGAGCCTACGAGTTAACGTTGCTGGCAAGGATAAGTGGTTAAGCCACGGATCCGTAGCGAAAGCGAGTCTGAATAGGGCGCTTTAGTCAGTAGTGTTAGACGCGAAACCGTGTGATCTACCCATGGACAGGTTGAAGCTGTGGTAACACATAGTGGAGGACCGAACCCGTTGACGTTGAAAAGTCTTGGGATGATCTGTGGGTAGGGGTGAAAGGCCAATCAAACTCGGAAATAGCTCGTACTCCCCGAAATGCATTTAGGTGCAGCGTTAGTTATAAAGTTATATAGAGGTAGAGCTACTGATTGGATGCGGGGGCTTCACCGCCTACCAATTCCTGACAAACTCCGAATGCTATATAATGTTCACTAACAGTGAGGGCTTGGGTGCTAAGGTCCAAGTCCGAGAGGGAAAGAACCCAGACCATCAGCTAAGGTCCCCAAATATATACTAAGTTGAAAGAACGAGGTTTGTCTGCATAGACAGCTAGGATGTTGGCTTGGAAGCAGCCATTCATTTAAAGAGTGCGTAACAGCTCACTAGTCGAGCGGACGAGCATGGATAATAATCGGGCATAAGTATATTACCGAAGCTATGGATTTACAATTTATTGTAAGTGGTAGGGGAGCATTCTAACAGGGTAGAAGGTGAGTCGTAAGGCCTGCTGGACCGGTTAGAAAAGAAAATGTAGGCATAAGTAACGATAATGCGGGCGAGAAACCCGCACACCGAAAGACTAAGGTTTCCACAGCTATGCTAATCAGCTGTGGGTTAGTCGGGACCTAAGGCGAACCCGAAAGGGACAGTCGATGGACAACGGGTTAATATTCCCGTACTACTGTTAACTGTGATGGGGTGACGGAGTGATGAAAGTGCCGCGAACTGACGGAATAGTTCGTTGAAGTACCTACCTATAAGCTGCGCAGGCAAATCCACGCGGCTTGGGGAAATACGATAGTACTCGGAGACTTCGGTTGAAGAGATAGTGCACCTAAGGGCTTCCAAGAAAAACCTCTAAACTTCAGGTTAATAGTACCCGTACCGCAAACCGACACAGGTAGTCGAGATGAGAATTCTAAGGTGCTCGAGAGATTCATGGCTAAGGAATTAGGCAAAATAGACCCGTAACTTCGGGAGAAGGGTCGCCAGCAGCAATGCTGGCCGCAGTGAAGAGGTCCAGGCGACTGTTTATCAAAAACACAGGGCTCTGCAAAATCGTAAGATGAAGTATAGGGCCTGACACCTGCCCGGTGCTGGAAGGTTAAGTGGAGATGTTATCTTCGGAGAAGCATTGAAATGAAGCCCCAGTAAACGGCGGCCGTAACTATAACGGTCCTAAGGTAGCGAAATTCCTTGTCGGGTAAGTTCCGACCTGCACGAATGGTGTAACGATCTGGACACTGTCTCAGCCATGAGCTCGGTGAAATTGTAGTAGCGGTGAAGATGCCGCTTACCCGCAGTGGGACGAAAAGACCCTGTGCACCTTTACTATAGCTTAGTATTGACCTTGGACAAATGATGTGTAGGATAGGTTGGAGACTGTGAAGTGGCGTCGCTAGGCGTTGTGGAGTCATTGTTGAAATACAACCCTTTGTTTGTCTGAGGCCTAACCCCGTTTTGCGGGGGACATTGCTTGGTGGGTAGTTTGACTGGGGTGGTCGCCTCCAAAAGAGTAACGGAGGCTTCTAAAGGTTCCCTCAGTACGCTTGGTAACCGTGCGTAGAGTGCAATGGCATAAGGGAGCTTGACTGAGAGACATACAGGTCGATCAGGTACGAAAGTAGAGCATAGTGATCCGGTGGTTCCGCATGGAAGGGCCATCGCTCAAAGGATAAAAGGTACGCCGGGGATAACAGGCTGATCTCCCCCAAGAGCTCATATCGACGGGGGGGTTTGGCACCTCGATGTCGGCTCGTCACATCCTGGGGCTGGAGAAGGTCCCAAGGGTTGGGCTGTTCGCCCATTAAAGTGGCACGCGAGCTGGGTTCAGAACGTCGTGAGACAGTTCGGTCTCTATCTACTGTGGGCGCAAGAAATTTGAGTGGATCTGATTCTAGTACGAGAGGACCGAATTGGACAAACCTCTAGTGTATCTGTTGTCACGCCAGTGGCACCGCAGAGTAGCTACGTTTGGAAGGGATAAGCGCTGAAAGCATATAAGCGCGAAACCCACCACAAGATGAGATTTCTTTTAAGGGTCGTAGGAGATGACTACGTTGATAGGCTATAGATGTAAAGGCAGTAATGTCATAGTCGAGTAGTACTAATAACCCGTAAGCTTATGTACACTTTTCCTCCCCGCCTCGGCGGGGAGGGAGAAACTTTCTAATAGAATACAATTTTTCTTTATCTCAGTATGTTAAGATATTATGTAATTGGTATTTATAATAATATAAATAGCGTTACAGTAATTGCCCAAAGCAATTATAACCTCTTAAGGTGGTTATTGCGGCGGGGCTCACCTCTTCCCATCCCGAACAGAGTAGTTAAGCCCGCCTGCGCAGATGGTACTGCAGTTATGTGGGAGAGTATGTCGTCGCCTTTCTTT
>NZ_FNRD01000024.1 GCF_900107635.1 Flavobacterium gillisiae | reverse complement strand
TGGGTATTTCGGTCGGACCGTGCCACCCATTTCGGTTGAAATGGTGCCACTTTGAAAGATATTACAATAATACAAAAAGTTTGTTCAGTTTAAAAATTTGCTTTTCTCATAGACTCACCTGTTAGTTCTATTCTATGAGAGGAATTTACAATCCTATCTAGCACAGCATCGGCAATAGTACAGTTCCCAATTATGTCATGGTATGCAGATACCGGTATTTGAGAAGATAGTATTATTGATCCTTGATTGTGTCTTTGATCAACAATATCTAATAAAGCTTCCCTAGACTGATTATCAAATGGTTGTAGGCCAAAGTCATCTAAAATAAGTAGATCTGACTTTAGTATCTTTTTAATTTCTCTTAGGTAGGTCCCGTCTAATTTGCTTATTTTTAATAAATTAAAAAGATTAGCGGTGTTATAATACAAGACTTTATAATCCATTAAACATGCTTGATGTCCTAGAGCCTGAGCAAGATAACTCTTTCCAACTCCGCAAGATCCAGTTAAGATTACATTCTGTTTTTTGAGAATAAAATCCAATGTTCCTAGGCGAGTGAACATATTCTTATCAAGGTCTCTATTTTGAGTATAATTTATATCTGGCATGCTTGCACTTTGTCTAAACTGAGCCTGCTTAATTAGTCTTTCGATTTTGCGGTTTTGCCTATTCTCATACTCGTGATCTGTTAGTAAACCAATGTACTCGTCAATGGTAAATGACATCATTGTATTGTTTTTAATATGACTGTGATGAAGCTGTGCCATGTCGTTAAGCCTCATTGCTTTTAGCTTTTCGATAGTTTGATTATTATCCATATTATTATATTTAAGATTACTATTTATTGGTACGCAGAGGCTCCTCTGATGTTTTGATGTACTGGTATATGATTAGTATTAGCGTCCAGTTCTTGGAGCAGAGTTTCTTTGAGATCCATATTGTGACGCAGGATGTTTTTGATATGGGTATAGGCCGCAATATTAGCATTCAAGGCAATCTCACAAGCTTTATCAAGTCTTTGTGATCCATAACTCTTATGTAGTTGTATTAAGCCAATAACCCTTTTGTATCCAATCTCAGGATATTCTACATTACACAGAATCTTCTCTACGCATTTCACTAAATGAGCACCGTGTGGAGCTGCTTGATTTTTAAAATACTCAGGACTCCAACTGGTATAGCTTTGATGCGTACTAGATAGGTGCTCCTTAATTGTATTGTAATTCCCTTTTTTTGGATTTCGCTTATGTGTGGCAATACGTAAATGATTATAGTAAACTTCTACGGAAGTATTTGTGTA
Source organism: Flavobacterium gillisiae (assembly GCF_900107635.1). Lineage (GTDB taxonomy): Bacteria > Bacteroidota > Bacteroidia > Flavobacteriales > Flavobacteriaceae > Flavobacterium > Flavobacterium gillisiae. The sequence continues at coordinate 1,243 of NZ_FNRD01000024.1, read as the reverse complement.
GTGAATCATTGTATGATGGCCTATATAGCGATAAGGAACACTATAATAGCTCTTGTCAGGCGAAAAATATACATATCCTATTTTCTGTACCTTCGCTCTTTTATAATCTTTTATTTGATAAGTACTGCCGGGTAATGCTTTTAAGTATTGTCTTTCCACAGATTGAAAGAGCTCTACACGACTTGCTTCTTTACGCTGAAAAAGCAATTGGTTATAAGTGGTCAACATACGTCTTAGCTCTGCATTGAGTTCTTCCAAAGAAAAGAAAGTTATCTCTCTAATGGGATAGTAAATTCTTTGATAGACAAGGTGTACAGCGTTTTCCACTAAGGCTTTGTCTTGGGGAGCATAAGTACGAGTTGGATTAACTATGCAATTATAATGGCTAGCAAAGTCTTTAAAGCTTCTGTTTATTTGTGATTCATACTTACTTGCACGAGATACAGCTGATTTTAAGTTGTCTGAGACTATTGCCAAAGGAACACCTCCATAAAAGTTTAGTGCATTAACACAGCATATTATAAGATCTTCTTTCTTCTGACTCTGGCAGGCTTGCACATAGGTATATTGGCTATTGGGAAGTATAGCTACAAAGACTTCTACGGGTATAATTTCCCCTGTGTTTTGATTAACATAAGAGAGTTTTTTACCAGCAAAATCAATGTACATCTCTTTGCCTGGCTCATGCTCTAACTTCATAGAACCTTTTACCTCTTTATATTTTCGGTTATAATGCTCCATAAACTGTGTGTAGCTGTAAGGATTAGCCATAGTTTGAGCATATTGTGTATAATGATATAGAAAAGTAAATCCAGGATGGTTACGAGCTTTATTAACCGTCTCGAAATAAAGCATTAAATCGTTATGCCGCTGCGTGTCAACAGTTGTAAAGCTAGAAAAGAGCTCTGATAGTTGTTCGACATCGAACGAGAGTAATTGTTGTAAAGAGTATTTACAGCCTTCAAATAGCTGCATATAGGTATTTACAGTATTGCGAGAAATACCTAATGTACTTCCTATTTTACGATTGCTATAACCGTCCAAATGTAAAGTAATGATTTGTTTTAAGTCCATAGGATCAAGTTTATTAGCCATATCGTATTGTTTTAGATAACAACAAGATAGTAGCTGATTTTGATCTTTCAAAGTGGCACAAATCGAACCGGAATAGTGGCACAAATTGACCGAAATGGGTGGCACGGTCTAACCGAAATCAGTGGCACAAATCGAACCGAGATATCCA
>NZ_FNRD01000025.1 GCF_900107635.1 Flavobacterium gillisiae | reverse complement strand
AAAGTTCTCCCTGAGATAAAGCCACTTCGTCAATCGACAAATGTGTGCCCATGTTTTCAGGGTATACAATCCACTGATGAGCGTGTTCTCTTGGAACCCAAGTATTGAAGGAACTTAGGTGTTTTTTATACTGTCTTTGGAGTTTTTTTCCGTTCAGCCCAAAAAATCTACCGACGGTGTGACCGTCGGTAGCACTGTTATCTATTAATTTCTTTTAAAAAAGCCGCAAACTCTTCAGTCATGCGGGTTCCTTTAGCAACTAAAGCCCAGGCTCTTTTAATAATTCCTCCATTGGATTTGTTAGTCCAACGGCGTCTTTTGATATGCAAATACACTAATTTTCATCTTAAAGGAAAATCCTGATTGGTAATTTCATCCTGAAATCCTTTTGAGACTAATTCAAGTGTATCAAACTCTTTTGGAGGCTTTATTTTCTCCTCAAAATATAGGTGCAATATTTCTTCTGTGTTATTAGCAGAAACTACCTCAAAGTGGTCAACTAAAAAATCAGGCAGCATAAATTTCAAAAGGTCTATAGAAGTCATCTCTCATTGTTAGATTGACAAATTTCTAATTTTTTTTCGACATTTCCTCCCCAGATTTTGTTCTTGATCCCCTGAAATAGCGATACACAAAAAGTATCCTTATGGAAAAACATGAAGAAAAACGCTATGTTAAGCGAACGCAAAAAGATTACGGATCAATCTCAAAAGTTAAGAATTGATTTGGCTCAAAATTTTTGAACTGGTAAAAACACTGAAAAGCGGTTGGAAAGCTTTTTGACTTGATACTGCAGTCAGCATGTTTGATGTTAATTTAAAAACAGAATATGTGCCCTACGTTTCTAATGAAGGCTTTTTGATAGGAATTATACTTACAAGAACATTTGAATCTGGGAGATTGTAGAGCCAACCGCCGGCACATCCAGTAGGTATCGATAAACTGAATGATTTCTGGGAAGCTAAAGCGCAGCAACCAAAAACATAAATATCATTTGGGCGTTCCCTGTTATGAAAAAAGAGGCTATACCTATATATAAAGGAGTAACCTCTTTTTTTTTAGGAGCTATTTCCCGCTATTCGTTACAATCTACTGAGTCAATCCCGATGTTTCGGGACTGGCTCAGTAGGATTTCCACTGCTATCGGGGCTAGGGCAATTGTTTTTAGCATGGTGATTTCGAGATTAACGATAAAGTCTCTAAAAATGCAATACCAAGTTATAAAGTAGTATCTAAACCAAAAGCACTAAATGATATAGAAATAATGAGTGGTTTAGTTGTCAGGTATTACTATGGATTCAATAAAAAAACACTGTATTTACATAGGAATAACGCAAACTACATCTACAAAGGCTTCCTCTCCGATGGAGAGGGGCGGGGAGAGGATTTCTTTTTTCGTCTTCAAAAAGCGTATTTCCAGCGAGTTAAAGGCAAGGTTAAGAAAGCGTCAAAAAATAGTCAATTAAAAGTATTGAATACCGGTATAAAGGGTCTACTTTTGCACCCGCAACAGCGAATAAGTTCATTAAAAGATTGGCAAGTGATTAAGAGGTTTAGGATTAGAAATCATTTCTAAAAATAAATCAAAAAAAGCTTGTGAGATTTGATTTTGCTTATTACTTTTGCACCCCGCAAAACATGCAAAGTTCCTTGAAAGACTGGTAAGAAAATATAAGGAAATGAGGATTTAGGTCTTCAAAAAAAACTTTAAATTTTTCTTGCGAGAAACAAAAGAAGTTGTACTTTTGCACCCGCTTCGAGAAACATGTTTAACATGGTAATTGAAGCTCAAACAAAGATTAACACGTTCCTAGACATATTGAATTGACAGCCGTTTTAACAGAGATGTTAAAGCAAAAGAATAAAGAGTAAT
>NZ_FNRD01000030.1 GCF_900107635.1 Flavobacterium gillisiae | reverse complement strand
ACTGGAGCGGTTATATCTTGTACGTTAATCGTTTGTGAAGCAGTAGCTGCGTTTCCACAAGCATCTGTTGCAGTCCAAGTTCTAGTAACAGAATACGAACCAGCACATGTACCATTAGTAGTTACATCTGCAGAAGTTAAGCTTGGATTAGGGTCAACGCTGTCAGTTGCTGTTGGTGTAGTAAAAGAAGGAACCGCTGGACAATTGATTGTCGTTGGTATCGGTAATTGACTAATTACTGGAGGAGTACCGTCACCATCTATCAGAGTTGCCGTTGCCGTTGCAGTACATCCGTTCGCATCTGTAACAGTGTAGTTATACGTTCCTGCAATCAAATCAGTAGTAGCAGTTGCACCATAAGTGAAAGGCGCTAGACCATTTGAAGACAATGCTACAGAACCTTTACCACCGAAACAAGTTATTTGAGTTGGAGTAGCAGTAAAAGTTATTTGAGTCGGAGCAGCGTTTATCGTTGCGGTTGCAGTAGCAGTACATCCGTTAGCATCGGTTACAGTATAGTTATACGTTCCAGCAGTTAAGTTAGCAGTTGCATCTCCTGAATAGGTTAATGTTCCTGTTCCTCCACTTGACGCAAGAGTAACACTTCCTGTTCCTCCATTACACTTAATTTGTGTTGGAGTAGCAGTAAAAGTTATTTGAGTCGGAGCAGCGTTTATCGTTGCGGTTGCAGTAGCAGTACATCCGTTAGCATCGGTTACAGTGTAGTTATACGTTCCAGCAGTTAAGCTAGCAGTTGCATCTCCGGAATAGGTTAATGTTCCTGTTCCTCCACTTGACGCAAGAGTAACACTTCCTGTTCCTCCATTACACTTAATTTGTGTTGGAGTAGCAGTAAAAGTTATTTGAGTCGGAGCAGCGTTTATCGTTGCAGTTGCAGTTGCAGTACATCCGTTAGCATCGGTTACAGTATAGTTATACGTTCCAGCAGTTAAGTTAGCAGTAGCAGATCCTGAATAGGTTAATGTTCCTGTTCCTCCACTTGAAGCAAGAGTAACACTTCCTGTTCCTCCATTACACTTAATTTGTGTTGGAGTAGCAGTAAAAGTTATTTGAGTCGGAGCAGCGTTTATCGTTGCAGTTGCCGTTGCAGTACATCCGTTAGCATCGGTTACAGTATAGTTATACGTTCCAGCAGTTAAGTTAGCAGTAGCAGATCCTGAATAGGTTAATGTTCCTGTTCCTCCACTTGAAGCAAGAGTAACACTTCCTGTTCCTCCATTACACTTAATTTGTGTTGGAGTAGCAGTAAAAGTTATTTGAGTCGGAGCAGCGTTTATCGTTGCAGTTGCAGT
>NZ_FNRD01000031.1 GCF_900107635.1 Flavobacterium gillisiae | reverse complement strand
ACTGCAACTGCAACGATAAACGCTGCTCCGACTCAAATAACTTTTACTGCTACTCCAACACAAATTAAGTGTAATGGAGGAACAGGAAGTGTTACTCTTGCTTCAAGTGGAGGAACAGGAACATTAACCTATTCAGGATCTGCTACTGCTAACTTAACTGCTGGAACGTATAACTATACTGTAACCGATGCTAACGGATGTACTGCAACGGCAACTGCAACGATAAACGCTGCTCCGACTCAAATAACTTTTACTGCTACTCCAACACAAATTAAGTGTAATGGAGGAACAGGAAGTGTTACTCTTGCTTCAAGTGGAGGAACAGGAACATTAACCTATTCAGGATCTGCTACTGCTAACTTAACTGCTGGAACGTATAACTATACTGTAACCGATGCTAACGGATGTACTGCAACGGCAACTGCAACGATAAACGCTGCTCCGACTCAAATAACTTTTACTGCTACTCCAACACAAATTAAGTGTAATGGAGGAACAGGAAGTGTTACTCTTGCGTCAAGTGGAGGAACAGGAACATTAACCTATTCAGGAGATGCAACTGCTAACTTAACTGCTGGAACGTATAACTATACTGTAACCGATGCTAACGGATGTACTGCTACTGCAACCGCAACGATAAACGCTGCTCCGACTCAAATAACTTTTACTGCTACTCCAACACAAATTAAGTGTAATGGAGAAACAGGTACTGTTACTCTTGCGTCAAGTGGAGGAACAGGAACATTAACCTATTCAGGATCTGCAACTGCTAGCTTAACTGCTGGAACGTATAACTACACTGTAACCGATGCTAACGGATGTACTGCTACTGCAACTGCAACGATAAACACTGCACCGACTCAAATAACTTTTACTGCTACTCCAACACAAATTAAGTGTAATGGAGAAACAGGTACTGTTACTCTTGCGTCAAGTGGAGGAACAGGAACATTAACCTATTCAGGTTCTGCAACTGCTAGCTTAACTGCTGGAACCTATAACTACACTGTAACCGATGCTAACGGATGTACTGCAACTGCAACTGCAACGATAAACGCTGCTCCGACTCAAATAACTTTTACTGCTACTCCAACACAAATTAAGTGTAATGGAGAAACAGGTACTGTTACTCTTGCTTCAAGTGGAGGAACAGGAACATTAACCTATTCCGGAGATGCAACTGCTAGCTTAACTGCTGGAACGTATAACTACACTGTAACCGATGCTAACGGATGTACTGCTACTGCAACTGCAACGATAAACACTGCTCCGACTCAAATAA
>NZ_FNRD01000033.1 GCF_900107635.1 Flavobacterium gillisiae | reverse complement strand
CTGCAGGTTGCTGTGTTGCCACTTGCATCTGTTACAACAAACGTATTGGTTGTTACTCCTATCGGGAACACTGATCCACTGGCAAGACCTGCTGTTTGAGCAACAGTTTGACCTGCGCAGTTGTCAGCAGATGTTACGGTATAAGTTACTGTTGCACCACATACATCAACATCATTGCTTACAACGATCGGTGCATTGCAGGTGATTGTTGGTAACTGTGTATCGTTTACTGTTACGTCGAAGCTGCAGGTTGCTGTGTTGCCACTTGCATCTGTTACAACAAACGTATTGGTTGTTACTCCTATCGGGAATACTGATCCACTGGCAAGACCTGCTGTCTGTGCAACAGTTTGACCTGCGCAGTTGTCAGCAGATGTTACGGTATAAGTTACTGTTGCACCACATACATTATTGTCATTGCTCACGGTGATCGGTGCATTGCAGGTGATCGTTGGTAACTGTGTATCGTTTACCGTTACGGTGAAGCTGCAGGCTGCTGTGTTGCCACTTGCATCTGTTACAACAAACGTATTGGTTGTTACTCCTATCGGGAATACTGATCCACTGGCAAGACCTGCTGTCTGTGCAACAGTTTGACCTGCGCAGTTGTCAGCAGATGTTACGGTATAAGTTACAGCAGCACCACATACATTATTGTCATTGCTCACGGTGATCGGTGCATTGCAGGTGATCGTTGGTAACTGTGTATCGTTTACCGTTACGTCGAAGCTGCAGGTTGCTGTGTTGCCACTTGCATCTGTTACAACAAACGTATTGGTTGTTACTCCTATCGGGAATACTGATCCACTGGCAAGACCTGCTGTCTGTGCAACAGTTTGACCTGCGCAGTTGTCAGCAGATGATACGGTATAAGTTACAGCAGCACCACATACATTATTGTCATTGCTCACGGTGATCGGTGCATTGCAGGTGATCGTTGGTAACTGTGTATCGTTTACCGTTACGTCGAAGCTGCAGGTTGCTGTGTTGCCACTTGCATCTGTTACAACAAACGTATTGGTTGTTACTCCTATCGGGAA